>NZ_CP187594.1:0-1852 GCF_049860605.1 Aeromonas sp. INTO2 | reverse complement strand
GGACTGCACGGGCATCAAGGGCTTTCGCGGCATATCCTCGGCGCAAAAAGCCGCGCCTGCGGTATTCCACGATCCCTTGACTCCCGCTCCGTCCCGAGGCTCGATTTTGGGCTGGTGGTGGCTTGCCACCGCCTGCCGAAAATGAGCAACCAACGAGCGCAGCGAGGCGGTAGGGTTCGCGGTGTTTCGGAGGCACCGGCTACGCCGAGGCTGTCTATCGGCTTTCAGGTGCGCCGACAGTCCGGCAGCAACCCCCCGACCGAAGGGAGCGGGGGCGTAGGCCGAAGGCCGGAGGGTGAGAACCAAGCGAAGCGCAGGTTACACCTTGCTCCCTAAGAGGGGGCAGGGCGCAGGTTACACCTTGCTCCCTAAGAGGGGGCAGGGCGCAGGTTACACCTTGCTCCCTAAGAGGGGGCAGGGCGCACTTACCGGTATCTGTCAGATACCCCGTGCGAAAGACAAAGCAAGGCTACACAGAGTACCCTCTGTGACTTGGTCAGGTGCTGCGCCCCGACACCCTGCTACCCATCGCCACCCCCCGCCGGCTTGTCAGCCTTGGGGGCACGGCGGTAACGGCGCTCACCATCCCGCCAGTTGAACGCCACTCGGCTACCGTCGTCCTCGGATTCGGCGGGGCCGTCGGCCATGGTCAGATCCTCGTCCGTCTCCTGATCCACCTTGAGCACATCGGCCAGCGCACCCCCTGCCGCCACGAACCGGCGCTTGTGGGTTTGCCTGGTCAGCTCCAGGAACCATGATTCATCGGCCACCATGTCGGCGGGTTTGGTGGAGTACTTCAGGGTCTCGGCCACCGCGCCCTGCAACGCTGCCGCCGTGGCGTCCAGCGGGGTCTGACCGATCTTGGGCGCCCGTGCCTTGACCGTGCGAACGTCCACGTTCGGCAGGTAGTCCACCCGCAGGCAGTCGCCCCACAGCGCCACCCATTTGGCGTGTTTGACGTAATTGGCCCCTTTGAACCATGACGGCGGCACCATCAGCAGCGCGTGAAAGTGCGGGTGTGCGCTGCCGTCTTTCCCCCGTGTCACCTCGGTGGTACGCACCCATCCCAAAACGGGCTTGAACTCCTTCCGCTTGATCAGCCGCTGCCAAGCGGCGTTCATGGCCGTAAGGGTTTCGCCCAGCTCGGTGATCGGGCAGTTGCGAACGGTCAGGGTCAGGAACAGCCAGCGGGCTTTCGGATGCTCGATCACCAGCTTGGGCAGGGACTGGTAAAAACGGGCCTGCCACATCAGCGAGCGCCGCCACTGGCAGACAGGGCAATGCCGAACACGGCAGAAACGGGCCTCTCGCAGCCGTAGGCGCGTTTCTCCGGTCTCGGGCAGGTCAGCCCACCCGAACCGTAAAACACCGCTGCATTCGGCCATACGGGCCGCGTAACGCTCGAATTCGACGGCACCGGCATAGATACCCCCCACGTCATCGGATTGCGCCCTGTGCGTGTCCCACGGCTTATCGCTCGGGCTGTAATCAGTCAGGCCATCTCTGGCGGGTTGGTGTGGCGTACAGGCGGTTTTGTTAGTATCCTTCACGCAGGAAGGCGCTAAAACTTCCATGAAAAACCCCGGTTGTGTTGTTTGCTTGGTCGCTAACAATCATCGGGGTTTTTCTTTGACCAGTCAAATTCGCCGCAAACCCGCGCCACCACTGGGCTAGAGCCTCTTTTCATACCCGCTAATTATCCCTTAAGTATAAATACAAGGAAAACGGGGCGGAAAACCGCCCCAAAACCACCCCACTGACGCACCCCCCTGAGGGGGGTTTGTCCGCCCTTCGCGAGGCGGGGGATGGGCAACGGGCTGCGCCCTAAACCCACCCCCACCTGTAGGCTGGG
>NZ_CP187593.1:0-4897 GCF_049860605.1 Aeromonas sp. INTO2 | reverse complement strand
TGCGGTAGATCGTGAACTGCATCAGAACGCCCTGTAATCGTCGGAAAGCAAACCGTGCTCCTCGGTGATGCGGTTAAGCTCCTGTATGGCTGCACTATTCTCACGCTTCCAGCGTTCTGCTTCTGATCCGCTGATTTCATGCTGTAGTGCGGCTGCAAGGGTGGCGGACAGGTTGATCCCCGCCGCTCTGGCTCGTTCCAGCAAGCTGGGCTCCAGCGTGACGCTGACCGTTCTCTTGCTGCGCATTGCTGCTGCGACCATGATGACCTCCAATAAATTAACACGTGCGATAGCACGTGTATGATAATATCACGCCCTTGCGACGGGTGCGACTAGCGAAGTCTGTCGCGCTCGGGGCAGGGGCCGCCAAGCGCAGCGCGGCAGCTACATCTCAAAGCCACGCCCCCGTTCGCGGACCTGCTGCCGCTCTATCCGCCCCTCCAGTCCTTCCTGTAGGTACTCTCTGGCCTTGTCTATCGGCAAGCCGGAGATCTCTTTCTGCTCGTGCTTCCGATTGAAATAGAGATCCCGTTCTGCGTGGGCCTGCTGGTATTCGTCCAATAACCCCTCCTGCGTCTGCGCCGTCTGCTGCGCGATCATGCCTTCAAGCTGGCGACCTGCGTTGCCAAGCTGCTGACCTGCTCGTTCAAGTGCTCGCACTGCTGGCGCAAGACTTTCACTTCTCCCAGCAAGCTCGCGTTTTCTTTTTTCGTCGTCTCGAACTGCCGTAGCAAGCTCTCGCACGCTGTTTGCAAGCCGCTCAATTGCCGATCTTGCTCGCTCTGCAAGGTCTCTAGCGCGTTCAATAAGTGCCGTTCTAGCTCGGTCATCGTTTAGTAGCCCTTCGGTATCATGTAATCGTCCCCGAACTTCCCTTCGTCCATGTTCATCCTGATGCAAAGCCGGATCTTCCCGTTCTCGTCCTCGCACTTGTTGAAGATCAATTTCCCGCCCTTTTTGCCCAACGCCTCCAAGGTGGCCTGCCGCTCGGCGATCAGGTTCCCCTGATACCACAGCGTCCCGCTCGTCGCGGCCAGCAACAGCAAGCCCGAGATCAACATCACTCCCCAGCTCTTGAGCAGGAGCCAGCCGATCAGCTTCTGCTGGTCTTGGATGGCGTCGTTGATGCTCTGCCTGCTTGAGTCCAACGCTTCTTTGATAGCTCGCTCGTGCCTCTCGAACTCTGGCTTCAGACTGCTCTCTATATCGTCGGCTTGCTGCTTCGATGTCTGCTCGAAGGTCTTTGCCATGTCTAAAATCTTGCTCATAGATCGCCCCCTTTAGGCGGATATTCCGGCCCCCTTCAGGGTCGGCAATGCTGATACTGTTCTTGGTTGTCCTGGTAACGTCGAACCCCGCCCCGGTCAGGGTCTTGAGCACGTCCTCCCGGTTTTTAACCAGCCCCGCCGCAGCCATGCCCAGCAAGCCGCCTGTAATGGCTTGTTCGGCTTCCAGCTTGTTCCGGGGTAGGTCTTTGGCCGTAGTCACGGCCTGCCGATTGATTGGGTCGTCTGGGTCGTGCAATCCCAAGTCGCCATTGATGGCCGTTCGCCATGCGTTGATCCGGTGGCCGTCCGCCCCGTGGAAATACGGCTGAAGGCGTTTGCCGGACAACAGTTCGACGTTCGGCACAACGAAATTCAGCTCTAGGCGGTCTTTGTCTCGGTGCTCGACCCACAGCACCGCATACTGATCGGCGTCCAGTCCGGGCAACAGGGCTTGCTCGAACTCGTCCATCAACCGATCCTTGGTCTCCCTCGGCAAGTCCGGTTCATGGAACGACAGCACGCCGCTGGTGTACCGCTGGGCGTAACGGCTGCCGTCTATCAACTCCCTGACCATCTCGGGGTCGCCGCGATCCAGCGTGGCCCCGCTCCGGTTCCCGTCTTTGCCAAGCAGGTATTCCACCGGGCCAGATCCCCGACCGACTCCCCGGCTATGGATTTTGACGATCACGGCGTAGCCCCTCCAGTTCTCGGGCCACGGCGGCTAACGCCGCAAGGTATTCCACCTTGTCCAACGTGGTCAGCGGGCTGGCATTGATGCGCCGGGCGATCTGGTTGAGGTTGTTCCCGATCCCGGCCACCTGCCGGAGCAAGGCCGGATCGATGGTTGGCGGTGGGGTGCGCCGCTGCTGGGGAACAACCCCCAAGCAGTACTCGCGCATCCACTCCGCCAACTGGGCTTTGGGGCAGGCCGCCCGCAAGCTGGCCCACTCGGTTTCAGTGACTCTGACCTTGATCGTTTTGAGCCGTTTTGGCTGCTCTGTCGGCATCGATGGCCTCCGTTTTTTTCGGGGGTTTCGGGGGGCTTGCCCCCTGAACAAGGCCACAGGGGATAGACCGCGAAGCGGGCCCCCTGTGTGTCCTTGCTTAGTACTTTAACATGGGTTGGATTTTGAGGGTGCGGATTAATGGTTTTTGTGTCACAGTGACAGATAATATTTATGGTCACTGTGACGGGAATTAGGACGATGAAAGACAACGCTGATAAGGGAACCGGAGACATGTTTGGCATCAAGCGCGGACGGGGTAGACCCAAAACCGGATCAGCCAAAACAGGGGCAGAACGACAAGCGGCCTACCGGACAAAACAGCAGGAGAATAACGTTACTGTGACGATAAATAGAGGGCTATTGGAAGGACTGGATGCCCAGATGCAGGCGATCAGAGACGGGGGTTCTGCGGTGGTGCTGACCTCGGAACAGGCCGGGGAGATCTTGCGGGCGCTACGAACAGCAGAGAAAAAACAGCTCCGGGGATAACAGCTACTGCCCACAGGCCGAACACATGGCCTGATGGACAGCCCTACGGGATCGCCGTTACCCCCCCTCGCCAAGATCCTCTCTCTTGAATGCTTTTAGGGCTCAAGGAACGCCCTACGGGCGCTGTTATCTGATATAGGCTTTGTTTTTGATCACTCACGATCACGGCGGAGGTAGTTGGACACACTGCCAGCCGAAATTTGCAGATCCTCCGCAATATCGCGATTGCTGTAACCCTGCGCCTTGAGTTGTAGCACCACAGGTAGGAGAGAAGCAGCTTTGCTCGGCCTGCCTCCGCCCTTGGATACCTTGCCACCGATACGCCCGCCCTTAGCCCCTCTGACGGCCTGAATCTCTGGTGTATGCGTCCGATCAACATAATCCGCGAACGTGGACGGGGTTAGATTCCGCCACGTCCAACGGGCGATGCTCTTGGCCGTGGCCTTGATCTCGCTATGGGGCAACGGGCCACCCTGCTCCAAGCCAAACACGTTGGTGCACTCACAGGCAGCTTGCACGGCACAGAGCCATGCATCGTACCCATTAGGCCGCCAATGCGCTCTAATCGCCGTGTAGGCCCATTCCCGCACGTTGTCGAACACAGTGACGTTACGGCCTAGCCCAGTCGCCTCTTTGCGACTGCGGCGGCTGTAGGCCGCCAAATCGGCATCCGGGCAGAACTCTGCGAGATAGTCGAGGCTGTAGGGCTCGATTTGGTGCCAGATGGTGAGCCAATCGCTATGGGTGGGGTTTTTGGTGATCAGCCCCGCATACCCCATGTCGGCCCCCAGCCGCTTCGCTAGAACGTGTTCTATGGCGGCTAGGTATCGCAGCGGCTTTTGCCGGGCGGCGCTGGTACGGGCTACTGGGGTCGCCAGCATGTACCCAATATGGGCGTGGCCGTTCGTGCGGTTAACGCTGATCCAGTGCGGGGCTGGCAAGCCTGCATCCTGCCAAGCGTGGTAACTGTCCGGTTTATCCAAGTCGAACACCAAAGACGCCACATGCGGCGGTGGGTTGTACTGGATATGGCGATAGCCCAGTGCGGTAGCCTGCGGGCGAATGAGCAGCCCTGACGATTTATCGTCAGTGCAATAGGGCCGATGGGGGAGATTCCTGAGAAAGGCTTTTTCTGTCATCGATCACCGCGCTTATTGGCGGTGCAGGGTTGTTTGGTGTGATCCATGTGGTAGACTTCTCTTGTGATTCGTCACAGCCCCCGTTTTTCGCAGATCCGCCAAGATTCCAGCGATAACGGGGGTTTGTCTTTTTATGAGCAATAAGTTACCGCATAGCCCCGTTAGTAACCCAGCCTTTTTAGCTCTAAAGACAGTCGTTTTAGACTTTCATCGAGATATTTACTCCCGCTCTTGAGCTCTTTTTTCATTAGCTCAACATGATGCCCCAAATCAGCGTTATCAGTAGACCTGCTAACCGGGAAATCGTCGCTAGATGACAAGCGACCATTGCGACAGTATTCCATCGCGATACATATCAATGTCGTTAAGTCGATAACACGATGCAGTGGTAGTTCTTCTGACTGTCTTGACCATTTCTCGCCTGTATGACGCCATACTTTGGCTGAGAGGTCAGTCCATCCAGGTGAGTTCCATTGTGCGATGCCAATTGACAGTCCCATTGCATCAGAGTCATTAGCATATGGACCATCAATCTGGTCATAGTTAATAACTTCCAGTACCGGCTTGTGCTTCAAATGAGTTGGAATGTTCATAGCGAGCCCCAGATTATCAAGTTTACTAATTTCACAAACATTACTGAGTTTAGTTGGTAATGTCTATGGGGTTGTACGCCGGAACCGCCGAAATATCTGCCTCCCTTTAAAGCCTCAAACACCATCCATCAGGAAATCTATTGCGTCCTTGATGAGCTGACGAGACTCCTGCACTCCTGTGACTTCTTCCCCAAGCTGCGTCTGCCTCACCGCTGCCATGTCCTGCGTCATCACCAGATACTTATCCCCCTCAACGATAATTACCG
Organism: Aeromonas sp. INTO2; assembly: GCF_049860605.1. Taxonomy (NCBI): domain Bacteria; kingdom Pseudomonadati; phylum Pseudomonadota; class Gammaproteobacteria; order Aeromonadales; family Aeromonadaceae; genus Aeromonas; species Aeromonas sp. INTO2. The sequence continues at coordinate 135 of NZ_CP187593.1, read as the reverse complement.
GATTCAGCCGTTGCGCTGGCCGCCCGGTGAAGGCCGCCAGCGGGAACAGTGGGATCACTATTCTGGTGGCCAGCTCGCCGATGATGTCGCTTTGCACATCCAGCAGATAGGGGTAAGCGCGGGCATTGCCCTTGT
>NZ_CP187592.1:0-5723 GCF_049860605.1 Aeromonas sp. INTO2 | reverse complement strand
AACAGCTTCCAGCTTACGGGTTGGGGCGTAACTGCACCTTGTTCGAGAAAACGCGCCAGTGGGCTTACAAGGCGATTAGGCAGGGGTGGCCGGGGTATGAGGCTTGGCTCTCTGCCGTTATAGATCGGGCGATCGGGTACAACGTCCAGTTCGAGCAGCCGCTCCCGGCCAACGAGGTCAGGCACACCGCCAAGTCCATTGCGAAGTGGACGCACCGCAACCTAACCCCCGCAGGGTTCAGCGCCGTACAGACCGCCAGAGGGGCCAAGGGAGGCAGGCTATCTAAGGGGGGCGGTAGGCCCAGCAATAGCGGTAAAGCCCTCGCAGACCTGCTGCCGGAGGTGCTACGGCTCAAGGCTCAGGGTTACAGCAACCGTGACATTGCCGAGGATCTGCAAATTTCGGCGGGCAGTGTGTCCAATTACCTTCGCCGTGATCGTGAGTGATCAAAACAAGCCTTATCAGATAGTAGCCCCCGCAGGGGGGTTCTTGAGCCCTTAAAATCATTTAAGAGAGAGGATTGGTGCGAGGGGGGTAAGGCCGATCCCGAAGGGCTGTCCATCAGGCCATGTGTTTGGCCTGTGGGCAGTAGGTCTTATCCCCGGAGCTGTTTGTTCTCTGCCGTTCGCAGTGCCCGCAGGATCTCCCCGGCCTGCTCCGGGGTCAGTACCACCGCCGACCCTCCATCCCGGATAGCCTGCATCTGGGCATCCAGCCCCTCTACCAGTGCCCTATTTATCGTCACAGTAACGTTATTGTCCTGCTGCTTTGCACGGTAGGCTGCTTGTCGTTCTGCCCCTGTTTTGGCTGATCCGGTTTTTGGCCTACCCCGTCCGCGCTTGATGCCAAACATGTCCCCAGTCCCCTGATCCTTGGTGTCCTTCATGGTGTTATTTCCTGTCACTGTAACGGTAATTGATTATGTGTCACTGTGACGATAATTGGCAAGTTGCCGACCCCCTGTTTTTTTGCTGTATTGACATTAAGCCAGCCGACCCCGTATTACATTACGCCCGCTTCGCGGTCTCCATGTATCCGGGGGCTGGTGAGGGGCTCCGCCCCTTCAAACCCCACGCTGCTACGCCGCTTGGAGAGCCAATGACAAAGCCAGAGCTAAAGACAACAACGGCCAGCCTTCGCCTCGATCCTGCCACCCTGGCCAAGTGGCGCCAGGGGGCCAGCGACGAGGGGCTGACCCTCTCCGACTGGCTGAGAGCCAAGGTGGATGCCGACCAGCAAACCCATATATCCCCCGCCCGGTCGCGGCGGGAACGAGACCCCCGCCACCTGGCAGATCCTGCGCTAATGCGCCAGCTCGCGGCGTTGGGATCGAACCTCAACCAGATCGCCAGGGCGGTGAACGAATGCCGCCTGGTAGGGAGCTCGGTTCACCTGGTGGAGCTGCTGACGTTGCTACGTAGCATCGAGGAGAGCGCCGGGAGACTACTGCCGCAGCTTCCGCCTCCGCCGAACCGGGAGGATGACGGGCATGATGATTAAGTTCCTGGCTCATGGCACCGGTAAGGCCAGCAGTGCGGCGACCTATTTGCTGGACAGTCACGACCACAAGGGCGAGGAACGTGCCGGGGTGGCGGTGTTGCGGGGTGATCCGCAGCAGTTCGCCGCCGTGGCGGACTCGCTCGATTTTCAGCATCGATACCGGAGTGCGGTGATCTCCTGGTCGGAGGAAGAGGCCCCCAGTGACGCGGAGATCGGCGCGGTGCTGGATGACTTCGAGGCGCTGTCCTTTGCCGGACTGGATAGGCAGGACGTGCACCTGACCGCCGTGCAGCATAGGGAGGCTGGGGGCGGTGTCCACGTCCACATTCTGGTGCCCCGTGTTCACCTGGGCACGGGAAAATCTCTGAACATTGCCCCGCCCGGACATAGAAAAGACTTTGACGCCCTGCGGGATAAATGGAACTACGGCAAGGGCTGGGCCAGACCAGACGACCCGCTCCGGGCACGGCTGATACAGCCCTCCTTTGACGCCTACAAGGGCCAGCAGGACAGGACTGCCATCAAGCGGCAGATAGGGGATCACCTGCTTGGGGCGGTGGCTCAGGGGCTGATCCGCGACCGGGGCGAATTACTCGAGTACCTGGGCGAGGTGCTCGAATTCGAGATCACCCGCCAGGGCAAGGACTACATCACGATCAGGCCGGAGGGATACCCGCAGGGCATCCGGCTCAAAGGAGAGCTGTATGGAGAAGGGTGGCGAGCTGAAAACACGCTTGAGCGAGAGACTAGCGCAGCGGCAAGCCGAGGAGCTGGCCGAGGTGGCCACGTTGACCGAGGCCAATCTGACACAGCTCAGCGAGCGTTTGACAAAGCATGTGAGCGCCGAGCTGAGTACAACCAGGGACGCTATTCGGCAGCAGAGCGAGCAGATCACCACGTTGTTAGGTTCACAGCAGAGCGCCTTGGAACAACAACAGGCGACCGTGGACGCGCTCAAATGCTTGAGCTTGACGGACTTGGAGCAGATCCAAAAGGGGTTAAACGACGCGATCACTCTCGCCCAGGGGAAGGCAATCGAGCAGGCGATCGATCCGCTCAGGACGGCCCTAGAGCAACTCAAGACGGACGGGGAGGCCCTGAGTCTGGTGACGTTCCGGGGATGGCTCAAACCGCTGCTGATATCGATGGCGGTGATCCTAGGGGCCGGGGGCAGTACCTGGGGGGTGGCAGCGTACCTGGCGAACGAGATCACCGGGCAACTGACCGAGCTTCAGAGCCTAAACCAGCAGATCAGCACAGCCCAACGGACCCTAGACAGCTTGCCCAAAGGGGTGACGTTCGTGCGCGACCGAGATGGGCAGTACATCGTGGCGAGGCAGATCGATACACCGTTCAAGATGGACGAAGGGACGTACAAGGGCCTGATGGCCGTGGGGGTGAAGTAGATGACCGAATTAGAGCGGCTGCTGACAGCTCAATTCGAGCGGATGGAACAACGGCACCAGGACGAGACGATGGACTTGCGGGCGCAGCTCGACGCGCAACAGCGCGCTTTGGAGAGCTTGCAGGCGCAGTTGCAGAGCACATTGGGCGAGTACGAGAAGCATTGCGCCAGCTTACACACCGCCTTCGTGGCCTTGGAGAAGAGTACCAGGAGCGAGCTAGCCAGCATGGGCCGGAGTTTGGACCAGACCAACCGGGCTACCGGAGCAGCACTTGGGTCATTGAACAGCAGTGTGAGCATAGTCAAAAGCTCGCTGGAGAGCTTGAACAAGGCGCAGAGTTGATCGTCGATAGGGCCGCGGTGCTGCGAAAAGAGCAGAGCCAGAGTAGCGGGTTGAGTATGTAATATAACGTCACAGTGACAATAATTAAGTAGATCGGGTATGAAATCAGGTCGGTTGGGTACTCCTGACACGGTGGCGCATATTCGCCAGTTCCCCCCGGTTGAGTACGAACTGGCGAGCTATCAAGGCTCCCCGTGGCTATGGGCCGATGGAAAGCCGCTGATCGACCTCCTCGGTGCGACCATCGACTGGCTGATCGATGACGACGGCAGCCGCTGGATCGTCATTGATACCGAATACCTGCGCCAGCATGTGGCCCACTATGCCCTGTTGTCCGCCGATACATGGCGGCAACGGTTACTCGATGCAGGCGTGGAGGTGGATTGAGGTGCGATTGAGTGATCGGTTTCCGGGGTTGATGCTGTGGCATACGGTGGCGGCAATGGCCGCCGTGTTCGCGGCGAAAGCCCTGCTGTACTGGGTTGCGGACTGGTTGGGCCTTGGCCGCTCTACAGCGCTTTAGCAGGGCCTTCTTGGGGCGTGGCGGCATGGATAGCGTTGTTGGCCCTGCTGCTGCGGTGGATGAAGGTCTAGCCCGTTCTGCCGCGCTCCGCTTGGCGGCCCCGACAACAAGATTGACAGACTTCGCTAGTCACTCTCGTTGCTGGGGCTGGTGTTTAGTGTATGATATACGTGTATATCAATGGTGTTTGAGGTGGATCATGTTAGCGATACGCTTGCCTTCGGATATCGAAGAGCGCTTGGCAAATTTGGCGCAAGAGACGGGGAGAACGAAGACCTTCTATGCACGAGAGGCCATTTTGACTCATCTGGAAGAGATGGAAGATTACTATCTGGCTGAACGGGTTATGGAGAAAGTTCGTAAGGGCGAAGAGCGCCTGTTCTCACTGGATGATGTGGAGCGCGACCTTGGCTTGGAAAGTTGAACTGACCGACACCGCAGCGAAGCAGTTAGCACGGCTGGATAAAACCCAAGCTCAGCGGATCACCAAGTACCTGCGGCGGGTGATGATGCTGGAAGACCCAAGGGATGCAGGCAAGGCGTTAACAGGTAATCTGCGTACCTACTGGCGATATCGAGTTGGTGATTATCGTGTTGTGTGTGAGATCCGGGATAACGAAATGGTTATTGTTGCTGTGATGATTGGTCATCGTGGCGATATATACAATTGAAAATTGGCAGGTACCTATGAGTAGAAAATATAGTTGTTTTTTTCTTGTTATTTATTTTGTTTGCAATTCAGCTTTTGCTGAGCCAAGTGTAACAGAGCTTAGAGTTTGCGAGGCTGTATATAAGGCATGTACCGAACAACAGCAATCCGGCAAGGTTAAATCATCCTGCTTATCATATGAAAATGAAAACCCAGAAGTTATGAAGTACCTTAAAATGATCAATGACGGACTTTTAACGCTAACAATAGGCATACAGTCTACTCCATGGGAGTTGGCTCTTTTTGGTTGCAACCTCCAACACGGGCAGTTTAAAACTTTTGAAAAGCTTGCAGATGCCCCAGATAGTGCATTCAAATCAGGCGTTAATGATAATAAATACATTATTATTGAATAGGTCGATAAATTTATCACCAGAAATGAAAATCCAAAAACATACACTTGGAAAATACTTGTTCGACATAATTAACCCTCTCCTTTTGTTGCTTTAATTGTCTCATTGGCTGGGGGTTGGTAGCACGAATTATTGTATTGTGGCGATAGCCTACCCCCCCCCACAAAAGCTCATCGGTAGTGGGATTGTGTCTGTTGAGGATCTTGAACATTGCTCTATAGCGGAGTGATGCAGTAACGTATTGTCCAGAAAAGACAAACCCCGAATCTCTGTTCATCGACTTGGCGGAAGAACAACAGAGGATTCGGGGCCGTACTTATGCAATAGGTGAAATATATCACATGGATCACACCAGACAACCCTTTAGCGCCGCCAATATGCGCGGTGGTCATTGAATCGAGCACAGCTTGACCTGTTCCGGGAGCGCCTGCCCCGGAAGCCCTACCACACCGACGAATTTACCACGGGTCTGTCCATTGCGGATGTCAGCCGTGCCCTTGGGGCTCGTTACATCCAGCCGAACGGGCCAACGCATCGGCATTGGCTCGTGTTTGACGTAGACCATGCTGCCGCTACGTTATCCTGGGATGACGTAGGCGCCCCGGCACCGAACATCACGGTGACGAACAGGGCCAACGGCCACGCCCACCTGATCTACGGACTGGAGACCCCGATCCGCACTGCCCCGGACGGCAAGGTGGCCCCACTGCGGTATGCCGCCGCCATCGAGGCCGCCCTCCGGGAGAAACTGGGGGCGGATCTGGGCTACTCCGGGCTGATCTGCAAGAACCCCCTGCATACCCACTGGCTTGTCCAGGTATGGGAGCCCGCCTCCTACGATCTGAGCTGGCTGGCCGACTACCTCGATTTAAGCCCCTACAATGGCCGCA
>NZ_CP187591.1:0-9762 GCF_049860605.1 Aeromonas sp. INTO2 | reverse complement strand
CAACTAGGGTGACGGAAATTTCTGGGGTTCCGGCTTACATCCCCAATTCGGAAAAAATCGTACGCTAAGCTAACGGTGTTCTCGTGACAGCTCTTTGAATAGGCTTTCTAAGGCCATACTGATAGCCCTGACTTCCTGAAAAGCCATGGCTAAAATTTGTGCGGCTAAAAGGGATAACCGATGGTAAAATAAGTTATCCCTGTCGAGATACTGAAAAGCGTTATCCTCGTTTTTCCCAAAACTGTTTTGCCAGTTCGCTCAGAGCGCTAGTTAACTGAGCGACAGATTTCGCACTTTGCAAATTATTCTGCCCGGTCTGTACATTGGTATCAGCAGCATCGCGCATATTGATAATACTGCGGTTTATGTCTTCACTTACTGCTCCCTGCTGCTCGACCGCAGTCGCTATTTGCGTGTTCATGTCGGTAATTTCGTTAACGCGTTGGCCAATTCCATCAAGAGCTGTAGCTGCTTCCTCTGCGTGAGCTACACTCGTGTGCGCTTGCCGACTACTTTGCTCCATGACTGTAACAGCGGATTGCGCTCGCTCTTGTAGAGCGCTGATCATGCTTTGAATATCCGTTGTCGATTGCTGTGTGCGAGCAGCAAGACTGCGAACCTCATCGGCGACAACAGCAAAACCACGCCCCTGCTCACCAGCACGCGCGGCCTCAATTGCTGCGTTGAGTGCCAACAAATTCGTTTGCTCGGCGATCCCTCGTATAACGTCAAGAACTTTTGATATCTCGTTACTTTGACCTTCAAGCTCATGAATAACCTGAGCGGCTTGCCTAATTTCACCTTCAAGGGCAGTGATTGACTGGCTTGTGTGGGCTACCAGACGCTGGCCAGATGCCGTCTCAGTGTCTGCTCTTCCGGCCGCATCTGCAGCATGCTGTGCATTGCTCGCAACCTCTTGAATGCTTGCCGCCATTTGGTTTACTGCCGTTGCTATTTGATCTGTCTCTGCCTGCTGCTCAACTGTAAGTACATTGCTTGACTCAATATCCTTTAGTAGGCTTCGGGTGTGTTCGCTAAGCCGATTTGATGCATCACCTATGCGACCTACTACGGCGCCTGTTTCAGCTTGCATCATTCGTAAAGCAAACTCTATTTGGCCAAACTCATCGGTGCGCCCAGTGTAGAGGGATTGACTTAATGGGTTATTGGAAATATTCCTGGCTCTTTCAACCAGTCTTCCAAGAGGAGAGAGAATAGCCAAAACACTAACAGAGCTTAAGCTTCCTGACATTAAAGTAGCTAACAATAAGCTGCTTATTGATGTATCAATAAGCATGCCGGCAGCCATTGCGCTTGATATAATACTACCCCATATGAGCAAGAGTATTTTCACGGAAAAGCTAGCAGCCCATTTCGGCCTCGCGGCCTTCCCGCTTCTCAGTTGAGCATATAATTTTTCCGCAGCCAAAACCTGCTCAGGTTCAGGCTTGGTCCTTACAGACTGGTATTCAACAATCGAACCATTCTTAACTATTGGCGTTACATAAGCACTTACCCAATAGTGGTCGCCATTTTTACAGCGATTTTTTACTAGCCCCATCCATGAGCGGCCAGATTTTAATGTACTCCACATATGCTCAAATGCAGCAGGCGGCATATCTGGGTGTCTTACGATGTTGTGAGGCTGGCCTAATAGTTCTTCCTCAGTGAAACCACTGATTTTAATGAAGTCAGGATTAACGTACGTGATATGGCTTTGAGGGGAGGTAGTCGAAAGAATATTGGCATCTTTTAGGAGTTCTAAGTTTCGACCCGTCACTGGTAAATTCTGGCGCATAAGAGCCTCAAGGGTTGGCTGTTTTATTTTATTGTGTTCGGCATTAAGCCCAATTTCTTTAGCGTTACGATAAAGCTAGCATGGAAACGATAGTGGATTTGACCCCATAGGTGCAAGCAAGTTAAGGAAAGTGCGAACAAGTATCCCACGAACAAAAAATTAAAATTTTAGTCATTTAATATCAATGGGTTACCAGTAAATGCTCTCGTGCCATATGACTTATTCGCACCTTCCCAAGGCGGGGCATTTGCTGCCTGAAAGTTTGCAACGCTTCTGAGGCGGTTTTAGGGCCGGATCCTGCAGGGTGTTTCTGGATCTATCCACACTCCTGAACGGGGACGACTAGCGCTGTCTGTCGCGCCCCCTTCGGGAGTCGCCAAGCGCAGCGCGGCAGGCAGTTAGACCCGCATCCAGCGCAGCAGCAGGGCCAACAACGCTATCCATGCCGCCATATCCCACGACGGTCCCGCCAAGACGCTGTAGATAGGCCCCGGTGCCAACCAGTACAGCAGGGCTTTCGCTGCAAAGACGGCCACCATCACCGCCACCGAGTGCCACAACATCAGCCCCGGAAACCGATCACTCAATCGCACCTCAATCCACCTCCACGCCTGCATCGAGTAACCGTTGCCGCCATGTATCGGCGGACAACAGGGCATAGTGGGCCACATGCTGGCGCAGGTATTCGGTATCAATGACGATCCAGCGGCTGCCGTCGTCATCGATCAGCCAGTCGATGGTCGCACCGAGGAGGTCGATCAGCGGCTTTCCATCGGCCCATAGCCACGGGGAGCCTTGATAGCTCGCCAGTTCGTACTCAACCGGGGGGAACTGGCGAATATGCGCCACCGTGTCAGGAGTACCCAACCGACCTGATTTCATACCCGATCTACTTAATTATTGTCACTGTGACGTTATATTACATACTCAACCCGCTACTCTGGCTCTGCTCTTTTCGCAGCACCGCGGCCCTATCGACGATCAACTCTGCGCCTTGTTCAAGCTCTCCAGCGAGCTTTTGACTATGCTCACACTGCTGTTCAATGACCCAAGTGCTGCTCCGGTAGCCCGGTTGGTCTGGTCCAAACTCCGGCCCATGCTGGCTAGCTCGCTCCTGGTACTCTTCTCCAAGGCTACGAAGGCGGTGTGTAAGTTGGCGCAGTGCGTCTCGTACCCTTCCAAGGTGCTCTGCAACTGCGCCTGTAAGCTCTCCAAGGCACGCTGTTGTGCGTCGAGCTGCTCCCGCAAGGCTTTCGTCTCGTCCTGGTGCCGTTGCTCCATCCGCTCGAATTGAGCTGTCAGCAGCCGCTCTAACTCGGTCATCTACTTCACCTCCACGGCCATCAGGCCCTTGTACTTCCCTTCGTCCATCTTGAACGGCGTATCGATCTGCCTCGCCACGATGTACCGCCCCTTTCCATCGCGCACGAACGTCACCCCTTTGGGCAGACTGTCTAGGGTCCGTTGGGCTGTGCTGATCTGCTGGTTTAGGCGCTGAAGCTCGGTCAGTTGCCCAGTGATCTCGTTCGCCAGGTACGCTGCCAACCCCCAGGTACTGCCCCCGGCCCCTAGGATCACCGCCATCGATATCAGCAGCGGTTTGAGCCATCCCCGGAACGTCACCAGACTCAGGGCCTCCCCGTCCGTCTTGAGTTGCTCTAGGGCCGTCCTGAGCGGATCGATCGCCTGCTCGATTGCCTTCCCCTGGGCGAGAGTGATCGCGTCGTTTAACCCCTTTTGGATCTGCTCCAAGTCCGTCAAGCTCAAGCATTTGAGCGCGTCCACGGTCGCCTGTTGTTGTTCCAAGGCGCTCTGCTGTGAACCTAACAACGTGGTGATCTGCTCGCTCTGCTGCCGAATAGCGTCCCTGGTTGTACTCAGCTCGGCGCTCACATGCTTTGTCAAACGCTCGCTGAGCTGTGTCAGATTGGCCTCGGTCAACGTGGCCACCTCGGCCAGCTCCTCGGCTTGCCGCTGCGCTAGTCTCTCGCTCAAGCGTGTTTTCAGCTCGCCACCCTTCTCCATACAGCTCTCCTTTGAGCCGGATGCCCTGCGGGTATCCCTCCGGCCTGATCGTGATGTAGTCCTTGCCCTGGCGGGTGATCTCGAATTCGAGCACCTCGCCCAGGTACTCGAGTAATTCGCCCCGGTCGCGGATCAGCCCCTGAGCCACCGCCCCAAGCAGGTGATCCCCTATCTGCCGCTTGATGGCAGTCCTGTCCTGCTGGCCCTTGTAGGCGTCAAAGGAGGGCTGTATCAGCCGTGCCCGGAGCGGGTCGTCTGGTCTGGCCCAGCCCTTGCCGTAGTTCCATTTATCCCGCAGGGCGTCAAAGTCTTTTCTATGTCCGGGCGGGGCAATGTTCAGAGATTTTCCCGTGCCCAGGTGAACACGGGGCACCAGAATGTGGACGTGGACACCGCCCCCAGCCTCCCTATGCTGCACGGCGGTCAGGTGCACGTCCTGCCTATCCAGTCCGGCAAAGGACAGCGCCTCGAAGTCATCCAGCACCGCGCCGATCTCCGCGTCACTGGGGGCCTCTTCCTCCGACCAGGAGATCACCGCACTCCGGTATCGATGCTGAAAATCGAGCGAGTCCGCCACGGCGGCGAACTGCTGCGGATCACCCCGCAACACCGCCACCCCGGCACGTTCCTCGCCCTTGTGGTCGTGACTGTCCAGCAAATAGGTCGCCGCACTGCTGGCCTTACCGGTGCCATGAGCCAGGAACTTAATCATCATGCCCGTCATCCTCCCGGTTCGGCGGAGGCGGAAGCTGCGGCAGTAGTCTCCCGGCGCTCTCCTCGATGCTACGTAGCAACGTCAGCAGCTCCACCAGGTGAACCGGGCTTCCTACCAAGCGGCATTCGTTCACCGCCCTGGCGATCTGGTTGAGGTTCGATCCCAACGCCGCGAGCTGGCGCATTAGCGCCGGGTCTGCCAGGTGGCGGGGGTCTCGTTCCCGCCGTGACCGGGCGGGGGCAATGTGGGTTTGCTGGTCGGCATCCACCTTGGATCTCAGCCAGTCGGAGAGGGTCTGACCCTCGTCACTGGCACCCTTGCGCCACTTGGCCAGGGTGGCTGGGTCGAGGCGAAGGCTGGCCGTTGTGGTCTTTCGTTCTGGCTTTGTCATTGGCTCTCCAAGCCGCGCTGCGGCGCGGGGTTTGAAGGGGCGGAGCTCCTCACCAGCCCCCGGATACATGGAGACCGCGAAGCGGATGGAATGTAATACGGGGTCGGCTGGCTAATAACCAGTACAGCAAAAAAATAGGGGGTCGGCAACTTGCTAATTATCGTCACAGTGACACATAATAGATTACCGTTACAGTGACAGGAAATGACACCATGAAGGACGCCAAGGATCAGGGCACTGGGGACATGTTTGGCATCAAGCGCGGACGGGGTAGACCAAAGACCGGAACAGCCAAAAGCGGGGCAGAACGACAAGCCGCCTACCGGGCCAAACAGCAGGAAAATAACGTTACTGTGACGATAAATAGGGCACTGATGGAGGGGTTGGGTGCCCAGATGCAGGCTATCCGGGATCGAGGATCAGCGGTGGTTCTGACCCCGGAACAGGCCGGGGAGATCCTGCAGGCACTACGAACAGCAGACAACAAACAGCTCCGGGGATAAGACCTATTGCCCACAGGCCAAACACACGGCCTGATGGACAACCCTTCGGGATCGGCCTTACCCCCCTCGCACCGGTTCTCTCTCTGGAATGATTTTAAGGGCTCAAAGAACCCCCTGCGGGGGCTACTATCTGATAAGGCTTGTTTCGATCACTCAGATTCGCGTTTCAGGTACAGGCTGACCGTACTGGGCGAGATCCCAAGATCCTCACCTATGTCGCGGTTGCTGTACCCCATACCCTTAAGCCTGAGCACCTCCGGTAAGAGGTCTGCACGAGCCTTACCGCTATTACTGGGCCTGCCCCCCCCCTTGGATACTTTCCCCCCCTTGGCCCCTCTGGCGGCCTGTACGGCGCTGAACCCTGCGGGGGTTAGGTTACGGTGCGTCCACTTCGCAATGGACTTAGCGGTGTGCCGGACTTCGATGGCGGGCAGCGGCAGCTCAAACTGGACGTTGTACCCGGTCGCTCGCTCGATCACAGCGGCCTGCCAGCCATCAAACCCCGGCCAACCCTGTCGAATCGCCTTGTAAGCCCATTGGCGCGTTTTCTCGAATAGGGTGCAGTTACGCCCTAGCCCGTAGGCTGGAAGCTGTTTGCGGCCATTGTAGGGGCTCAGGTCGAGGTAGTCGGACAACCAGCCGAGATCGTAGCTGTGGGGCTCCCATACCTGGACAAGCCAGTGGGTGTGCAGGGGGTTCTTGCAGATCAGCCCAGAGTACCCCAGATCGGCCCCCAGCCTCTCCCGGAGGGCGGCCTCGATGGCGGCGGCATACCGCAGTGGGGCCACCTTGCCGTCCGGGGCAGTGCGGATCGGGGTCTCCAATCCATAGATCAGGTGGGCGTGGCCGTTGGCCCTGTTCGTCACCGTGATGTTCGGTGCCGGGGCGCCTACGTCATCCCAGGATAACGTAGCGGCAGCATGGTCTACGTCAAACACGAGCCAATACCGATGCGTTGGCCCGTTCGGCTGGATGTAACGAGCCCCAAGGGCACGGCTGACATCCGCAATGGACAGACCCGTGGTAAATTCGTCGGTGTGGTAGGGCTTCCGGGGCAGGCGCTCCCGGAACAGGTCAAGCTGTGCTCGATTCAATGACCACCGCGCATATTGGCGGCGCTAAAGGGTTGTCTGGTGTGATCCATGTGATATATTTCACCTATTGCATAAGTACGGCCCCGAACTCTCTGTAATCTCCCGCCAAGTTGATCAACAGAAGTTCGGGGTTTGTCTTTTCTAGGCAGTACGTTACCGCACGACCCCCTCCATACGCAAACGCATACAGCCCTACCTACAAGCACCCTTCACCAGTGGCTTGGTAGGGGGAACCGCAGAATTCGGGGTTGTACGCCGGAATCCCAGAAATTTCCGTCAGCCCAGCTCCAGTCCCGCCACGAGCGCATCCAGGTCGATGAACTTGCCGTCAGTCTGGAAGGTGTAATGCCCGTTCAGCAGGATGTGCCGCCAGGCCGCTGGCGACATCTGCGTGATCAACGCCAGCGCCTTGGCATTGCCAGCTGCCTCGTACTTCGTCAGCAGCAGGGACAGGATCGCCGAGTTGTAGAAGATGATCGCGTTGCCGATCAGCCTGGCGCACTGGTTGCTGATCTCGATTTCGATGTCGGTGCGGCCGGTCAATTCCTTCTTCCCACCGACTTGGGCGATGGTCGAGCGTAGCTGGTGATAGGACTCAATGCGGTTCTGCGAGCGGTGAACATTACGCTCCAGTTGCGGGTCGCGCAGGTAGCGCAGTGTGTAGATACTGCGGATGAGCTTGTCGAACTCGAAGATTGCGCGCCGCGTCGGGTTCGGCGCCGTATAGGTGCACAGCTTGCGGATCAGCGTGCCCTGCGTCATTTCCTTCAGGCCCAGTGTGGCGACGATTCGGTCGATGTTCGCCTTCTCACCGACGATGAGTTGCCGGTCGATCTGGCCAGCCGGCCGGATCAGGCATTTCTCGTACAATGCCAGATCATCGGCGCAATACAGCTCCTGCAACTGGTCGTCGAGGTCGGTGAAGCGCGGCTCGAAACGAAGTCCGAACCAGTGCAGGATGGCGAAGTTGGCCTTGTTGATGCTGTGCATGTCGCCGGTGATCGCGCTCGGCACGATGTCCGACGTGTTGCGGTACCAGATGTCGAACACGTGGTGAGCCTCGTACTCGTGTGCGCCTATCAGGTAGCCGTTCAACGGCACGTGATTGCACAGCAGCGTGTAGGCGACGACGCCCTTGCCGCGGCCGAAATATTTGCGCGAGTAGCGCGCCTTCACAGTTGGTCGCTCGACGCCGAATTTCTGCCCATCAACGGCACCGTACAACGAATCGAGGTCGAACGAGTAATGCGGGAAGATCGGCAGTGCGGCGATGGCGTTGCTGATGCAATCGTTGGCCACATGTAGCGTCGCCTGGCGCAGGTACTGCTGGTAGGTACTCTCCAGGACGTGGTACGGGATGTCGCTGGTACGTGCCATAACCTGGTTGCCGTGGTTCATGGCTTGGGCAATGATCACCGCCATCAGACTGTCGGCGTCGGCTACCTTCTTCGCATAGCGTGGCTGCAATGGTGTCAGCGCCGACAGGAACTGGCACTGGCCGTTGACGAAGCGAAACACGTCGGCGACATCGCAGTATGGCAGTTGCTCGTAGAGAGCTTGCTCGCGCGCCTTCTGGTTCTCCCCCTTGGGCTTGCGCCAGGTCAGTCTCTGCGTGTCCTTGTCGTATTCCAGGTGCGTCAGCTTGCCCTGTTTCAGCTCGCGATTGAACGCCACCCATTGCGCACGCAACTCGGCCGCCAGTGCATCGAGCTGGGCACTGATCGGCTGACGGAAATTTCGGCGGTTCCGGCTGATCCAAGAATCTTGGCGTGACCTTACCTCCGCTCTACCGCTGGGTGCCAGCCTCGGCGCACGCCTAACCACCCAACTCAGAAAGGAAAATAAGTTGGTAAAACGCATTCCCGTATCCGAGCTTCGTCTCGGCATGTACATCCACAAGCTCGCCGGCTCTTGGTTTCGACACCCATTCTGGCGCGGCAGCTTCCTGCTGACCGAGCCTCAGGATCTCTCTGCCATTCGAGAATGTGGCGTCGGGGAGGTCTGGGTCGACCTGGCCAAAAGCCAAGTCGACCCAGAGAGCCCAGAGAGCCCAGAGAGCCCAGAGCCCAGAGCCCAGAGCCCAGAGCCCAGAGCCCAGAGCCCAGAGCCCAGAGCCCAGAGAATTGTCGGAGGAGCAATCTCTGCCGTCTAGTCGACTAAGCAAGAAAAGTGACGGCGCAACCTCAATGGAGAGCGAAATGTGTTATGCACGGAAACTCTGTCTTGCGGCCAAGCCCCAAGTCATGGACATGTTCCAGGAAGCCCGGCTTGGCAAGGTCGTCGACCCAAGCACGACGTTGCCGCTGGTCGGAGAAATCGCTGCCTCGGTGCTGCGCCAACCTCATGCCCTCATCAGCGTCGCACGCATCAAAACGCACGACGATTACACCTACCTTCACTCGGTTGCCGTCTGCGCCCTGATGCTATCGCTGGCCCGGCATCTCGATCTAGACGAGGAGCAAACGCGCCTGGCTGGCATCGGCGGACTGATGCACGACCTAGGCAAGGCCGCGATGCCGCTGGAAGTGCTTAACAAACCAGGCAAGCTCACCGATGCCGAGTTCGCCATCATGAAGCGCCACCCTGTGGAGGGCGCAAAGATGCTGCGCGCAGGCGGGGCCGAGCCCGGGGTGGTGGACATTGCCCTGCACCATCACGAGAAGATCGACGGAACCGGCTACCCGGATCGCTTGGCCGGTGACGCCATTTCACTCCTGGCCCGCATGGGCGCAATCTGCGACGTCTATGATGCCGTGACGTCGGAGCGAGCCTACAAAAAGCCGTGGGACCCGTCCGCGGCGATGCGGCAGATGGCCAAGTGGGAGGGCCATTTCGACAAACGCATCTTCCACGCCTTCGTCAAGGCCGTGGGCATCTACCCCGTCGGCTCCTTGGTTCGCCTGTCCTCTCAGCGTCTGGCCGTTGTCGTTGAGCCGGGAATGGAATCACTGCTGACTCCCAAGGTTCGCGTGTTCTTCTCGCTACGCTCGAGAGAGCCGATCCCGATGCAGACCATCGACCTGGCGGCCACGAGTTGCAAGGACAGTATCACTGGCCCCGAAGACCCGACGCTCTGGAACTTCGAGAACCTCGACGACTTGTGGATGGAATAGCCCCCACAAAACGACGGCCCCGTGAGGGAGCCGTTGAACATCGTCGAGCGATGCCCGTCCAGGGAGGGATGGCCGAGCTCGATTCTCCAGAAGGTAGCTGGTGACACGAGTGTTGAGCCCACC
>NZ_CP187590.1:0-38944 GCF_049860605.1 Aeromonas sp. INTO2 | reverse complement strand
AACCTTCTTTCCGCTTGTGCGGCAAGAGGTGGGGCGCTACAATGCAAACCATGTCTGGGTGTTGCCTGTATAGGTTGCGCCTTTGGGTTCTAGCCAGTGCCACCTGACTAGTCCCGCCCCCTGCCAAGCCCCGCTGCCACGCGGGGCTTTGCTTTTTCATCCATCTGAACTCCGCTCCTTCGCTTCCAAAGTTCGCGGAATCCAGCCTTTTGCATTCGCCGTCCAGTGCAGCACGCCATGCTGCCGCAGCACTGCCGCCGCGCCATCGAAAGAGCGAAAAAACCGGATGCCTCCCCGGTACTGGCCGAGAATGCGCCGCTCGTTGCCAACGTGCAGCACGATCACCAGCCCGCGCTCTGTGTTCTCGATGACAGCGCCCTTGATCTCATGCGGTGCGTTCTTCGCAAACGCCTTGAAATGAGAGGGCGGCAGTACCTCCAGACTCAACGGTTCCATTTCAACCATCACTTTATACCCCACGCGCCGTATTTCATCAACATTATTAAATTTCGCCAAATCAAAAATGTATGGACTATAGTCCATGCTTTTGACCCGTCCAGCCGGTTAAGTGATTACTCAATCACTCTTTTCATCAAGTGAGCGCACCAGTTCGCGCAGAATGTCCGTGATGCTGCGCCCGGTCTTGGCGGCGTAAATCTTCAGCTTCGTGTGCTCGGCCCGGTCGAGGTCGAAATTCACCCGGACGGTGGCGGCCTTGTCGGCAAGGTCGGACAAGGTAGGGCCAGCCTTCGCGGCGCTCGGGCGGCCTGCTTTCATGCCAAGTTTCCCGCTACTCATTTTCACCTACTCCTTAATTACTCAAATGGTGCAATTGAGGAAACGGCGCACTTCCTCAGCCAGCGCCCGGATTTCCTCGGCGGCCTCGCTCGTCGGCTCTTGGTCAATGGCCGTGGTGCCGCTGGCCGCGCTGCTCGGGTAGATGACGCGCTGCGTGATGCGCGTTTGCAGGATCGGCAGGCCGTACCCGGCCAGCGCCTCGGAGACTTCCGCACCAATCTTGGTGCCCTTGATCGCACGGGACACCACGAAAGCCGCTTTTAGCTTGCCGTCGGTCAGCTCGATGCGCTGCTTGACCAAATCCACGAGGTCAGAGGTTGCCCAAATGTCGTAGGGCGACGGCTGCACCGGGATCAGCACGCAATCGGCGGACTTCATTGCCGACACGGCCAAGTCATGAGCCTGCGGCGCTCCGTCGATCACAACAAAGTCTTTCCGGGCCACGCTCTTTAGATCGCGCTCGATGGTGGGCCGGTCGATGCCAACCACGGGCACGGGTTGATCCTCGCGGACGGCGGCCCAATCGCGGGCGCTGCCCTGCGGGTCAGAATCAACCAGCAACACGTCTGCGCCGTCGAGTTGCAGGGCGCGGGCAAGGTGGGTGGCGATGGTGGTTTTACCCGCCCCGCCCTTCTGGTTCAGTACAGCAATGACTTGCATATGCGCTCCTTGAGCTATTGAGCGTTTGAGGAAAAAAGGAATTACTCAAGCGCAGTATAGCATATTGAGGATTTGAGTAAATGCACCTTTTGAGGATTTGAAGTCATAAAAAACCCCGCACGCGGCGGGGTTCGGTGGCAGGGCAGGGGAGGGCTTAGGCGGCCTGGTGGATCTCGTCGGCCACCTGTCGGCACATGGCCAGCATGTCGAGCGTGCCCGCTGCGATGGCCTCAAGGGTCGCATCATCCAGCGCCTGCACGATGCTGGTAGCCCGGCGCTCAAGCTCCTGCCGGGCGATGCGCTCCCAGTCGCTGACCTCCAGCAGTGATGCCAATGCAGTTTCATCGGCGCGTCCATACCCGCGTAAAACCTCTGAAAGCGCTTCAGTTGTGGTTGTCATCATCGTCCGGTCTCCAAGCCAGAATGATCGAAAGCGGCCAATCAGCCCAGTCGTGCCGCCTCTGCGGCGATGTGCCCAGCCAAAGCAGACACGAATGTCTTGAGGCTGGTCATCGACGACTGCTCCGTGAAGTCGCCGGTATTCACCGCACTGCGCTCTGCCGCAATGACAGCAGCGGTCGTGTAGAGCTGCTCCTGCACCAATCGCTGACACAGCAAGTCATACCGCGTGAGATACGACGCCCCCTTGAACTCCTCGAAGACCGGGAAGTGCGGCGATGAGTCACGCACCGGCCTGCGGGACTCCGGCGCGTCTTCGACCATCATCAGCCAGCCGACGAAAGGGCGTGGCTGCTTGCCGAACGCCTCTTCACGAAAGGCCGTCCAAAGATCATGGGCCGTCCCGATAGATTCCTCTGTTCGATTGTTAAAGTTGTTACCGAACGAGGGACCTACCTGGCTTTTCAGCTCGATGGCAGCAATCAGCTCTCCCTTGTAGATCACCAACAAATCCCACAGCTTCGTCGGGCGGAAGTAGCCTGGCAGGGTCAGCATCGCTCGATTCTGGTGAATCTCGGTCCAGGTAGTTTTCGCGAGCGCTGTGCAACGCTGCTGTCTCCAGCAAGAGCATAGTTTCTCGTATGTGGTCCTTGTTCCAGTCCATAATCACCTCCTAATTTTCGATGTTCTTAAAGTTCAGCCTGCAGATGTGTGGGCCAGGAAGGCCAGCCTTTCCGGCTAAGCGACACCGCTATTCGTCGCTGATGACGTCTTCGCCCTGGTATGGAACCCTGATCAGCCGAGGATCTCGAATGATGCTCGTGACGAGCCAGACATATTCCTGCTCGGCGGTATCGAAGCCGAGGATGCTGAAGGATTGGCCGAAAGGGCATGGCGGGAAGTCTGGAAAGCCCTCGCGCAGAACGTAACGCTCGGGATCGCTGTGAAACTCGCTCTTGTAGACTTTCCGTAGTCCGTGCTTGCTCGGCGCGTCCTGGTCACCTGCCGGTGCTGTTTCCCGATGCGCCACAAGGCGCTCGGACAAGTCGCGGGGGCAGATTTCGTGGAACACGTCGAAGGCGTCGATCAACAGGCCTTTATGCTCTGTCGCCGGATCGGTGATCGCGTAGATGTTGGAGGCATCTTCGCCGTCGTCCCCGCTCTCGAGGCGCAACGCCGCATCGACGCGAATGCTGCATGCATCGAGGGTTGACCCTAGTTCGAGATCGACGAGATTGCCGTCCTTGACGCGGTATTCGCGGTCATAGCCTTTGGCGATGAATGACTGGACTGCTTCTAGAACGTCGGTCACCTGGGAGGTCATGGAAGCACCTTCATCTTGAACTGGATTGGACACGCTCGCGCACAAAGCGCGCTGTGACTCGGCGGACGGAGAAGCTCGCGAAGTGCGTTACTCATAGCCACTTGGCCTTCTTGAAGCGCATGAACAGGAGAAGGCAGAACACCGCTATCACTCCGAGCACGACGAAGTAGCCATATGGCGTGTCCAGTTCCGGCATGTGCTTGAAGTTCATGCCATATATTCCGGCGATCGCCGTCGGGACCGCCAAGATCGCCGCCCAGGCCGCGAGCTGGCGAGTGACCACACCGATCCTTTGCGCTTCCAGAAGGCTGCTGGCCTCGAAGACCGTGGACAGGACAAGCAGGAGGCCGTCGACCATGGACTGCACGCGGTGGACATGGTCCGCGACGTCGTGGAAATATGGTGTCATTTCGGCGCTGAGGCAGGGAAAGTGGCCGCGAACGAGCTTTCGCACCAGCTCGGCCATAGCCCCGAGCGTGCGCTTGAACCGCGTGAGTTCGGACCTTAGTTCGAAGATTCGCGCCACCTCTTCTGGCCCGAGGAAATCGTGCAGCGACCGTCGCTCCATCGCCAGGACGTCGTCCTCGATCATTTCGAAGATGGGCAGATACTGGTCGACCACTCGGTGCAAGATCGCGTGCAGCACATAGTCGACACCCTTGCCGAACTGCGTCGGCGATGCCTCGAGTTGCTCCCGAAGTTTGCCCAGCGCTCCGGCATTGCCGTGCCGCACGGTGATAAGGTGATTGTGACCGGTGAAGATCGCCATCTTGCCGTAGCTGATCCGGTCGCCGACCAGCTCGGCGGTCTGGGCGACGACGTACAACTCATCGTTGTAGACCTCGAGCTTGGGCGGGCACAGCGGGTGCATGGCGTTGTCGATCGCCAAAGGATGGAGGTTATACGTCGTCTGGATCGCGCTGAGTTCGTCTGCGGTGGGCTCGCTAAGCGCGATCCAGCAGAAGCCCGAGCGATTCTCGTTTAGTTCGACGTGCTCATCGAGCCTGATTTCACGGACTCGCTTACCTTCGTTGTAATAATATGCGGCGATAATGGTCATGCAGGCCTCGCAGGAATTCGCAGGCCACGCTGTACAGCCGGTCGCGCCAGCCCGCGTTCGAGCCATGCCTGCACGTTCGAATAGCTGCTTAGGCCGAGGATGTCGCCCGCTGCGTAGAATTCGACCAGCGCATTCACCCAGCCAAACGTCGCAATGTCCGCGATCGAGTAATCATCGACAATCCATTCGCGGCCCTCCAGCCGGTGATCCAGGACCCCGAGAAGACGCCTGGATTCATCAACAAAGCGCTGCCGAGGTCGCTTGTCCTCATAGTCCTTGCCGGCAAATCGCAGGAAAAAGCCTAGCTGTCCGAAGGTCGGCCCAACGCCCGACACCTGAAAGAACACCCAGGCCAGAGTCTCGTACCGCTGGGCGGGTGTTGTTGAGATGAGCTGCCCCGTCTTGTCGGCCAGATAGATGAGGATCGCACCGGTTTCCCATATGCCAATGGGCTGGCCGTCAGGGCCAGCCGGATCGATGATCGCGGGTATGCGGCCGTTGGGATTCAACGACACGAACGCTGGATCCTTCGACTCGTTGTTCGAGATGTCGACGAAGTGGGGCTCATACGGCAGGCCAGTCTCCTCCAGCATCATCGAGACCTTGACGCCGTTGGGCGTGGGGGCCGCGTATAGTTGCAAGCGATCCGGATAAGATGCTGGCCAGCGCTGCGTGATGGGAAAGGAGGAGAGGTCTGTCATATCTGGATCCTGGCACTGCGACGGCGGCTGAATGGAATGATCTGCTTCAAGGCCGGGTTCGACGACCGCGTCGATTGACGCGGTCGTCGGAGGTTGCGAACCGGATCGGCGCGGCACTAACGGCAGCGAAGCCTATTCCGCCGCGGTCCCGGCCGCTGGCTGTACGTCGTCAACCTTTTGGCGCTTCGGAAGCACCCAGCCGGGACGGACGAAGTGGCAGGTGTAGCCGCCCGGGTGCTTCTCCAGATAATCCTGGTGATCGGGCTCGGCCTCCCAGAACTCGCCGACCGGCTGGACCTCGGTCACCACTTTGCCATCCCACAGCCCCGAGGCATCCACATCGGCGATCGTATCCTCGGCGACGCGCTTCTGCTCCTCGTCGACATAATAGATGCCCGACCGGTAGGAGAGCCCACGATCATTGCCCTGGCGGTTCAGCGTCGTCGGATCGTGGATCTGGAAGAAGAATTCCAGGATGTTCCGGTAGCTCGTCACTGTCGGGTCGAAGACAATCTCGATCCCCTCGGCATGCGTGCCGTGATTACGATACGTGGCGTTCGGAATATCGCCGCCCGTGTAACCCACACGGGTCGAGATGATGCCGGGCCGCTTGCGGATCAGATCCTGCATGCCCCAGAAACATCCTCCTGCGAGAACAGCGCGCTGATGCATGTTAAGCCTCCTCTACTTGATCGAGATATTCACCGTATCCCTCGGACTCCATCTCGTCGCGCGGGATGAAGCGAAGGGACGCTGAGTTGATGCAGTACCGCAGACCGCCGCGGTCGGAAGGACCATCGGGGAACACATGGCCGAGATGACTGTCTGCGTGTACTGACCTGACCTCCGTCCGGACCATGCCGTGTGCGCTGTCCCGCACCTCGTTCACGTTTGCCGAAACGATCGGCTTGGTGAAGCTGGGCCAGCCAGTACCCGAATCGAACTTGTCCGTCGAAGCGAACAGTGGCTCTCCCGACACTATGTCGACGTAGATGCCAGGCTCCTTGTTGTCGTTGTACTCGCCCGTGAAGGGCCTTTCGGTCCCCGAATCCTGGGTAATCCGGCGTTGCTCGGGGGTCAGGCGGTCAACTGCTGCCTGTGACTTCTCAAACTTCATGATAGTCTCCAATAATCTAAATAGATGCGCGGAATAGTAGATCACTGAAAGGGAACTCAGCCCGGATTGTGCGATCTGATCAATCGCCAAACCAACCAAAACCACCAACCGGACTGAGCGATGCCGATCATAGCACCAATACCCCGTGGCGAACGACGCCTGATGCAGAAAGCTATTCATAAAACGCGCGATAAAAATCATGCCCGCAGACTCACGGCCATGCTGATGCTTCATCGGGGTGAACGGGTCAGCGATGTTGCCAGAACTCTCTGTTGTGCTCGTTCATCCGTTGGTCGCTGGATTAACTGGTTTACGCACTCAGGTATTGAAGGCCTGAAATCCTTACCCGCAGGGCGCTCCCGACGCTGGCCTTTTGAACATATCTGCACCCTGTTACGTGAGCTGATAAAGCATTCTCCCGGCGATTTTGGTTATCAACGTTCACGCTGGAGCACCGAATTACTGGCATTAAAAATCAATGAGATAACCGGTTGCCAGTTACATGCAGGAACCGTTCGCCGCTGGTTGCCATCTGCGGGGCTTGTATGGCGCAGGGCCGCGCCAACTCTGCGTATCCGTGACCCACATAAAGATGAAAAGATGGCGGTAATCCACAAAGCGCTGGATGAATGCAGCGCAGAGCATCCGGTATTTTATGAAGATGAAGTGGATATCCACCTTAATCGGGGTCTGACGCTCAGTGGAACGAAAACTCACGTTAAGCAACGTTTTCTACCTCTGACGCCTCTTTTAATGGTCTCAGATGTCCTTTGGTCACCAGTTCTGCCAGCGTGAAGGAATAATGGCCGAGCATATTGATATGTCCGTGGCAAAGCGGGGAGAGGCGTGCGATATCTTCATCATTCAGTGTTTCACCTTGCGCCCGGAGATGATCCAGGGCTGCCTGCATATACATAGTGTTCCATAACACGACGGCGTTAGTGACCAGCCCCAGTGCGCCCAGTTGATCTTCCTGACCGTCGGTATATCGTTTTCTTATCTCACCTTTTTGACCGTGACAGATGGCTCTGGCAACGGCATGGCGGCTTTCTCCCCGATTAAGCTGGGTCAGAATGCGCCGGCGGTAATCTTCATCATCAATATAATTAAGCAGATACAGCGTTTTGTTGATGCGCCCCACTTCAATGATTGCCTGAGTCAGTCCGGAAGGACGTTCACTTTTCAGCAATGAACGGACCAGCACTGAAGCCTGTACTTTGCCCAGTTTCAGGGAGCCAGCGGTCCGGATCATTTCGTCCCACTGAAGGACTATTTTTCGGGGATCTGATTGCCCTCTGGCAATATCATTCAGCACGCCATAGTTGGCATCATGGCCCATTCGCCAGAAAACCGAAGCACCGGCATCAGCCAGGCGTGGAGAAAACTGGTATCCCAGCAGCCAGAAAAGGCCAAAGACAAGTTCGCTGGTACCTGCTGTATCGGTCATAATTTCGGTTGGATTCAGCCCGGTCTCCTGTTCCAGAAGGCCTTCCAGCACAAAGATAGAGTCCCTCAGCGTCCCCGGTATAACGATGCCATGAAAGCCGGAATACTGATCGGACACAAAGTTGTACCAGGTGATCCCTCTGTTATTACCAAAGTATTTGCGGTTCGGTCCGGCATTGATTGTTCTGACTGGCGTAACAAAGCGCATTCCATCTGCAGATGCCACTTCTCCGCCACCCCATATCTGTGCCAGTGGCAGCGTTGCCTGAAAATCAACCAGTCTGGCATTAGCGCTGGTGATAGTTTCAGCCCGCAGATAGTTCGCTTTTGTCCAGTTCAGCCGGTGTCGGGTCAGTGCAGGAACATTTGATCTGATCAGTGGTTCCAGACCGATATTGCAGGCTTCAGCCATCAGCACGGCGCTGATGCTGACGGGCAGATCATCAACTCTGGCACTGGCTTCACTAGCATGGAAAAACTCATCAGCAAATCCGGTATGGGCGTTAATTTCGAGCAGCAACTCTGTTAAATCCACCGGAGGGAGCAGATCACTGATCATTTTGCTCAGTCGTTTCAGACTGTCCGGCTCATCAAGACTGGCGAGGGGAGAAATTGTCAACCGGGGCTTCGGGCCAGAAACATCGAGTTCGACAGCCTCATTTTCGCCAAGACGTGCAGCAACCTGTCTGTAACGACTATCAAGCTGATGACCCAGAGATTTTATTGCTTCCTGCGGGTCTGTCGGGTGTCCCAGAGAACGATAAACCTTAATCCGGTTTGCCTGCCAGTCAGCACCCTGTAGTAATCTTGCTCGGGGATCTCCCCACCGGTTACTGCCGGTAACGTAGACATCCCTCCGCCTCAGACTATCCTGCAGTTTACTGAGAAAGCAGAGCGTGTATCCCCTGCGGGTGATATGTTTTTCCTTGTTAATCACCAGCCGTTTCCATGACCGACTGATAATTTCCGTTGGTGCGTCGTCAAAAAACTGCCGCCGTGAGCTGAACTCCCGGCTGAGGTAGTCACAGGCATTCAGAGTGGTAACCCCGGCAGGTGCGGATGAAAATTTAACGGTATTCAGCAGATGGGGCAGGAAACGACGAACGCGCCCGTACTGCTCCACCATTTCTTCATGAAAATTATCGTCTGAGGGCCGGGAAATTTCACGGACAAGCGTGATGATTTCAGCCAGCTTTTGCCTGGGGATGTAGCTGAACACCTCAGCACGAATCGATTCGTCCGGTGTTTCTTCTTTCAGCAGGTACGAACATGCGCTGGCGAGCGCCAATGCAGATTTATCCAGATCCTTCAGCGAGCGGAGCCGTTTTTTCTGCCCAATCTTTCTGGCGTCACGGATGATAACGGCCAGCATGGCGTCCAGAACGTCCAGTGCATCATCCAACGCCAGCGTTTCCCATGCAAGGACAAAGGCAACCAGAACCGCCATCCTTTTCTGCGGTGACATCCTGGCAATATTGAACACCGAAGTCATACCAGCATAACGTGCGAGATTTTTCAGGCGCACAGCCGGGAGTGTACTCAGGTTGTCAGCATGCAAGCCAAAATCGTTCAGAGTTTTCCAGCGTTCAATTGCTTCATTAAACGCCGGACCACTGATGGTCACAGGGCCTTTTTTCAGTGATTCCAGTAAAGACAGGCGGCTGCAATCAGTTGGCCCCAGCAGCATCTCCAGCTGTGAACGTTGTTCGGCTGACGGTATCAGTGCCAGTTTGTTCCACAGGCGCAACGTCGCCTTTTCCCTTACCTCTGAAATCAACCGGGTCAGCGTAGTGGCTCCGGGGAGAATAATACGATGTTGCATAAGCCACCCTGTCGCCAGATCGAAAAGCAGGCCAGGACGTTCGTTGCTTATCCAGCTCCGGGTATATAAAAGACGGGTAAGGCGAAATCATGTACAGGACCTTAAGCGGCGAGTCCATTTAAAACGCCTTCCAAGGTCCTGTTCTGTATCGACTTTCTCTGCTTGGTTCGGCAGGCGTTCTTGGCCAAATAATCGGCAGCCCATTCCAATCTTTCCCTTATTTCTGTCAGCGCCCTATGGGCCACTGCTTCCAATAGCGGTAGCCACCACGTCGCACTGTTCTTCGACGCTTTCAGCATCGATAGCGCCCCACTCATCACACTCTGCGCGACCCGTCTCTTCATCACCAGCGACAGCAGGCTCGTCCACACCAACCCCTCGGCAATCGCTTTCTCGCCCGTCACAAACCCCTTGAGCCGGTTGTGCGATTTCCACTCTTTAAATAACAACTCCACCTGCCAACGGCAGCGATACAGGCTCATCACCTGCTCTGCTGACCATGCTGCTCGCGGTAGGTTCGTCATCCACAGACAGAACCGCTTTTCCTCAGCAAACCAGCGCCGGATCAACCGGTACTCGACCTGGCCGGACTTCACCACCATATCCAGTACCTCGGCCCGACAGCGTCGCCGTCCGGCCTCTCTCAGAGATAGTCCCGCCAGCTTGGGTACTTCCCGTCCATCACCGCGCCAGGCTTGGATTATCTTGGGGTTCAGGCTTTTCGTGCCGCGCACCAGATAAAATCCGCCAGCGTCGTTCACCTGCTCAAACCAAGCCCTGTCAATGTAACCTGCGTCAGCCAGCAGCAGGCAGTTGGTCAGCGTGTGGGCTTCAGGCAGAAATTGCCGTTCCCCTGCGGTATCGGCAGACACACTCATGCACAACGGGCTCTGCTCCGACAGTGACATGGTCATATGGCACTCGATAGCTGCCGGACTGATGGTCTTGAACCGGCCGGGAAAATCAGCAGCAAGGCGCCGATGCACCGCAAAGGAGGTGCCATCGTGCAGTAACACCTGCTTGAACGCGCCGAGGGAGGCTGCTTTGAGTTGATGGTCGATACGCAAGGCGATGGCCCGCTCGACCAGGGCTTTCATAAACAGGGCAAAGCTCTCTTTGCGCAGCTGATTGTGAAACGGTTTGTAAGAAACCTGATGGGTGTTTACCAGTTGCAAGGCATTGAAATGGCGGTGTAAACCGGCAATGTCATTGACCTGGTCGCCTCCCATGGCCCGCAGCAGTGCAGGTACGAGCATGGCTGGGGTAATGGCACGCTGACGCAGACAAAACTTGCAGAGCCGAGCAATGCGCTCGAGTGCGGCGGGAGCCAAGAGTTGCTCCAGATAGTAATTAGCGTTGATAATAGTCATAGGCTTCGCGCGTGTTGATTTTGTTTGGCGATAAAATCAGATCACAAACGAAGCCTTTTTTATATCTATTTCAATTGGTTGCCGCTAAAGATCCTGTACATGAGTGAGGGTTATGGTGGCTATATGCTGGATATTGCTATTCAGATGACAGCCATATGGGGAAGATTACAGGCGCCTGAAATAACAGCAGAGTATGGAGTGACTACCACGGCTGGAGGTTGGCACGGGCTGATCCCCTCTCCCTTTGGGAGAGGGTTAGGGTGAGGGGAGCTGGCTGACCGGGTGTAGCAACCAGGCGGCATTACACCGCTGAATCTTCAGTTATTGAAATTCCACGCGATCGGCAGTTCGACGTCGAAGATAAGTGCATCCCCGTCGAGGCGAAAGGCCAGGCTGGTCTGGTGCTGGTCGTATTCGTTGATAATCAGGCAGCTCTCGGCGAAGTTGGACTCGTAGTTGATATGGGCCACTCCTTCACGGCCGTCAGCGAGTTCGATGCTGAGCACCCGCAGCGGGTTCTCCTGACTGAGGTTGACCCGGGTGTCCCCCACGTCCACCAGCCGTTCCAGCAGAGGGAAGAAATCTTGTCTGTGGGTCGTTATGGCCTGGGTGATGGCCTGCTCCAGCTCAGCCTGGGTGGCGAAGGGGCCGCCGAGTGGGTAGCGGGTCTGGATCCTTTCCTGAGTCATTGCGTTTCCTCCTGAACTGAGATGTGGCAACAGTTTGGCCGCTGCAGTGACCTGTCATGTACAGGATCTTTAGCTACAACCAATTGAAATAGATAGAAAAAAGGCTTCGTTTGTGATCTGATTTAATCGCAAAAAAAAACCGACACGCCCGAAGCCATGACTATTATCAATGCAACCCAGTACCTCAAGCAACTTCTTAGCTCTTCTGAACTCAACCGGATCGGTAAATTTACCGGTTTTTGTCAGCGACTCCGGGATATCCAGCCTGCGAGACTACTCCCGGCTCTGCTCTCAGGGCTTGGTTGCGACAAGGTGGATGGTATTGCTGGTTTGCATCGCCATTTCAATGCGTTGCAGCTCCATGATACTGACCAAATAGCGTATAAACCCTTTCACAACCAGTTACGCAAGCAGGGTTTTCCCTTGTTCATGCGCGCACTGGTTGAACGAGCCATCGCCTTACGCCTCAAGGAGTGTCTACCGGACGCCCACGGACTGGCAGGCTTTGAGCAGGTACTGCTGCAGGACGGGTCGTCATTCGCGTTACATCCGCAATTGGCAGAACATTTCCCGGGCCGATTCAATAAGCACAGCCCCGCTGCGGTAGAGTGTCATATGACCATGTCCTTGCTGGACCAGTCGCCGATATCGATGAGTATCACGGCGGATACCGAATCGGAGCGCAAGCATCTTCCGGCCGCAAATTCGTTAAATAACAAACTGTTATTGGCGGATGCCGGTTACATCAGCCGCGAGTACTTTGCTGATGTGACCAAAGCCAAAGGAAGCTATCTGGTCAGAGGGAGTCAAAATCTCAATCCCAAAGTACAGGCAGCTTACCGACAGGACGGCAGGGAAATGCCCAAGTTACTCGGAAAAAAGCTCAAGGATATCGATCGGAGAAGCTGCAGAGCCGAGGTTCTGGATCTGGATGTGAGTTCGGGAAAGTATAAATATCGACTCATAAGACGTTGGTTTGCAGAGGAAAAACGGTTCTGTATATGGATGACCAATCTTCCGCGTGAGCGATGGCCAGCCGAGAAGGTGATGGCATTGTATCGTTGCCGTTGGCAGATCGAACTGTTGTTCAAAGAGCTGAAATCACATAACCGGTTGAAGGCGTTCGCGACACGACAAAAAGCGATAGCGGAAGGCTTGATCTGGGCTAGTTTGCTGGCCTTGCTGGTCAAACGTCGGCTGGCGCTGACGCTGATTGGCAGCGCGGAGTTATCGATGCTGAAGATTGCCAAAAACAGCGCGCTTTGGTTAATGCCGATATTGGCGAGCATCATCCATGGTGCGTGGCAGGAAATAACAGAGAAGTTGGAGTGGGCAATGGTGTATTTATCCAAAAACGGCAAAAAGAGTAGGCAGAGAAAATCCAAGCAAAACAACACGTTAGACGGTATTATTAATTCGCTTGCCGCTTAAGGTTCTGTACATGAAGGCGAAATGTCCAGGGCCAGGCAAATTCACGATACTGATAGTGCTGACGTATCAGCGCTGCATGCTCACGGCGGGTATTTTCCCTCTGACCGTATTCTGCAAGAACGGTGATATCACGAATCCCGAGCTGTCTGGCGGTAAAATGCCGGACGCCGGAAGGAATATGATTCATATCGGTGAGGAAGGTGCCCAGAAAACGGACACATCCAATTTGCAGGGCAATGCCCAGACGGTTGTGATCACCTCTGCTTTTTCCGATAAATTCCTTGTCTGCTTCATCAAGATGAAAATATCGTGCCAGCTGAAGCTCATCCGGTTCACCGGTGAATCTGCCATAGCTTTCAGTCTGCTCAGTGGTCAGAAAGTCAACGGGCATATCGGCCTCCCTGCCTGACGGGCATTTAGTAACATTTTTGCAACCGTCCGAAATGTTATAAATTATCAGACATAGTAAAACGGCTTCGTTTGAGTGTCCATTAAATCGTCATTTTGGCATAATAGACACATCGTGTCTGATATTCGATTTAAGGTACATTTTATGCGAATTTTTGGTTATGCGCGGGTCTCAACCAGCCAGCAGTCCCTCGATATTCAGATCAGAGCGCTCAAAGATGCAGGGGTAAAAGCTAACCGCATCTTTACCGACAAGGCATCCGGCAGTTCAACAGATCGGGAAGGGCTGGATTTGCTGAGGATGAAGGTGGAGGAAGGTGATGTCATTCTGGTGAAGAAGCTCGACCGTCTTGGCCGCGACACCGCCGACATGATCCAACTGATAAAAGAGTTTGATGCTCAGGGTGTCGCGGTTCGGTTTATTGACGACGGGATCAGTACCGACGGTGATATGGGGCAAATGGTGGTCACCATCCTGTCGGCTGTGGCACAAGCTGAACGCCGGAGGATCCTAGAGCGCACGAATGAGGGCCGACAGGAAGCAAAGCTGAAAGGAATCAAATTTGGCCGCAGGCGTACCGTGGACAGGAACGTCGTGCTGACGCTTCATCAGAAGGGCACTGGTGCAACGGAAATTGCTCATCAGCTCAGTATTGCCCGCTCCACGGTTTATAAAATTCTTGAAGACGAAAGGGCCTCGTGATACGCCTATTTTTATAGGTGTCTGGACTCGTGGGATCATGTACCCATGCGTAGCTGGCCGCTCTTCAAGGCCAGACACGTTTTGCGTACACTGTTCCAATCCGACTCTTCACTGGCAACTCGATGACCCAGGCACTGCACAGCCAAGCCCGTACTACCCACCTGATCCGTGAGGAAATCAGGAACTCGACGCTCCCGCAGGCCGAACTGGCCAGGATGTACAACGTCACCCGCCAAACCATCCGAAAGTGGCAAAACCGCGAGTCTCCTGAAGACAAGTCGCATGCGCCGAACAAGATGTACACGACGCTCACGCCCGAGCAGGAGCTCATCGTGGTGGAGCTGCGCAAGACGTTGCTGCTGCCCACGGACGACCTGCTGGCGGTCACGCGCGAGTTCATCAATCCAGCCGTCTCGCGTGCCGGCCTGGGACGTTGCCTGCGCCGCCACGGTGTCTCGGATCTACGTAACCTGGTCGAGCAGGAAGGCACTGCGCCCGCCACGAAAAAGACCTTCAAGGACTACGAGCCGGGCTTTGTGCACATCGACATCAAGTACCTGCCGCAGATGCCCGACGAGACGGCAAGGCGCTATCTCTTCGTTGCCATCGACCGTGCTACGCGCTGGGTCTTCATCGAGCTCTATGCCGACCAGACCGATGGCAGCAGTGGCGACTTCCTCAACAAAGTCCAGCAAGCCTGTCCCGTCAAGATCGTCAAGCTTCTGACCGACAACGGCAGCCAGTTCACCGACCGCTTCACGGCTGGCGGCAAGAAGAAGGAACCCAGCGGCACACACGTGTTCGACCGCCTGTGCAAGCAGCTCGGCATCGAGCACCGGCTCATCCCGCCTCGTCATCCGCAGACCAACGGCATGGTGGAGCGCTTCAACGGTCGTATCAGCGACATCGTCAACCAGACCCGTTTTGGTTCAGCTGCCGAACTGGAATCGACGCTGCGCAATTACGTCAAGATCTACAACCACAGCATTCCGCAACGCGCGCTCCAACACAAAACACCCGTTCAGGCGCTCAAGGAATGGCATGAAAAACGCCCTGAATTGTTCAGGAAACGCGTGTATAACCAGCCGGGTCTTGACATATAGGTTAATGTCATGATAATAATGGTTTCTTAGACGTCAGGTGGCACTTTTCGGGGAAATGTGCGCGGAACCCCTATTTGTTTATTTTTCTAAATACATTCAAATATGTATCCGCTCATGAGACAATAACCCTGATAAATGCTTCAATAATATTGAAAAATGACTTGGTTGAGTACTCACCAGTCACAGAAAAGCATCTTACGGATGGCATGACAGTAAGAGAATTATGCAGTGCTGCCATAACCATGAGTGATAACACTGCGGCCAACTTACTTCTGACAACGATCGGAGGACCGAAGGAGCTAACCGCTTTTTTGCACAACATGGGGGATCATGTAACTCGCCTTGATCGTTGGGAACCGGAGCTGAATGAAGCCATACCAAACGACGAGCGTGACACCACGATGCCTGCAGCAATGGCAACAACGTTGCGCAAACTATTAACTGGCGAACTACTTACTCTAGCTTCCCGGCAACAATTAATAGACTGGATGGAGGCGGATAAAGTTACAGGACCACTTCTGCGCTCGGCCCTTCCGGCTGGCTGGTTTATTGCTGATAAATCTGGAGCCGGTGAGCGTGGGTCTCGCGGTATCATTGCAGCACTGGGGCCAGATGGTAAGCCCTCCCGTATCGTAGTTATCTACACGACGGGGAGTCAGGCAACTATGGATGAACGAAATAGACAGATCGCTGAGATAGGTGCCTCACTGATTAAGCATTGGTAACTGTCAGACCAAGTTTACTCATATATACTTTAGATTGATTTAAAACTTCATTTTTAATTTAAAAGGATCTAGGTGAAGATCCTTTTTGATAATCTCATGACCAAAATCCCTTAACGTGAGTTTTCGTTCCACTGAGCGTCAGACCCCTAATCCCAGCTGTAGCGGCCTGATTACATCCGGCCGCTACACCTAGCTCCACCTTCAAACAAGGAATATCGTTGATGTCACTGTATCGCCGTCTAGTTCTGCTGTCTTGTCTCTCATGGCCGCTGGCTGGCTTTTCTGCCACCGCGCTGACCAACCTCGTCGCGGAACCATTCGCTAAACTCGAACAGGACTTTGGCGGCTCCATCGGTGTGTACGCGATGGATACCGGCTCAGGCGCAACTGTAAGTTACCGCGCTGAGGAGCGCTTCCCACTGTGCAGCTCATTCAAGGGCTTTCTTGCTGCCGCTGTGCTGGCTCGCAGCCAGCAGCAGGCCGGCTTGCTGGACACACCCATCCGTTACGGCAAAAATGCGCTGGTTCCGTGGTCACCCATCTCGGAAAAATATCTGACAACAGGCATGACGGTGGCGGAGCTGTCCGCGGCCGCCGTGCAATACAGTGATAACGCCGCCGCCAATTTGTTGCTGAAGGAGTTGGGCGGCCCGGCCGGGCTGACGGCCTTCATGCGCTCTATCGGCGATACCACGTTCCGTCTGGACCGCTGGGAGCTGGAGCTGAACTCCGCCATCCCAGGCGATGCGCGCGATACCTCATCGCCGCGCGCCGTGACGGAAAGCTTACAAAAACTGACACTGGGCTCTGCACTGGCTGCGCCGCAGCGGCAGCAGTTTGTTGATTGGCTAAAGGGAAACACGACCGGCAACCACCGCATCCGCGCGGCGGTGCCGGCAGACTGGGCAGTCGGAGACAAAACCGGAACCTGCGGAGTGTATGGCACGGCAAATGACTATGCCGTCGTCTGGCCCACTGGGCGCGCACCTATTGTGTTGGCCGTCTACACCCGGGCGCCTAACAAGGATGACAAGCACAGCGAGGCCGTCATCGCCGCTGCGGCTAGACTCGCGCTCGAGGGATTGGGCGTCAACGGGCAGTAAGGCTCTGAAAATCATCTATTGGCCCACCACCGCCGCCCTTGCGGGCGGCATGGATTACCAACCACTGTCACATTTAGGCTAGGAGTCTGCGCGGCAGAGCCGTGTGACCGGTTTTCTGTAGAGCACTGACGATGGCGGCGGCGCTCTCTGCAATTGGCAAGGCGTCGGCGCCAAGGATACCAATCTTGCGGCGCGCGGCGTGTTATGACGACTGGGGTGCATTTGAGCCGCCCCATTTAACCTTCGCCCTCACAGATACGCCATTCGCCTCAGATTTAGCGCCATGCAGACGAGCTTCCACTCGGCTTGCACCTTGTCCAGGCCCCTCATGCTGAACTGACGCAATCCCATCACCGCCTTGATCCAACCATTCGGAGCCTCCACGATCGACTTGCGCCGGCGGTAAGCTGCATCGCCTTGCTCCGTTTTCAATTTCGCCGCAATCGCCGCCGTATGCGGATGGGTCTTGGCATTGACCTTGGCATCTTCACGTCCCTCGCGGCCGAGGGCAACGATGACATCGCCGTGGTGATCGGCGACCTTTGCCAGAACAGCCTCACTACGGAATCCCGCATCCGCCAGCGTCTGGGCCGGCATTTCTCCGGTGTTGGCCTGAACTGCTGCCAGCATGCCCAGCAGCGCCTGACTGTCCGCGGCGCAGTTGGTCAACTCCGCCGCCACGATGATCTGGTGCTCGGCATCGACCGCTGTGTACCCGTTGTAGCTCTGCTCGGAGCCACCACCGGCGTGTTTCATGATCCGGCTGTCCGGATCGGTGAAGCTTTCCTGATCACGGTCATCCGGCACACCAAACTCGCGTTTGTACGAGCCACCGCCCTTGTCCGAGCCATCCGGATGGCGAGGCCGGCGGCCATCGTCTTCGCTGCGCCCCCGGGCCTGGTCCGCTTCACGCTGGCGCGCTTCCAGGCGCGCCTTTGCCGCCTGGATCGCCTCCAGGCGCTTCTCGCGGCGAGAAATCTCGGCAGGAATGTCCAGCTCCGGCTCGTTACGCTCCTGGTCGTCGGTAGCCTTGGCGCGATCAAGCAGCGCCTTGATCTCGCAATGCAATTCGTCCTCGGCCGGCTTCATGCGCTTATAGCTCATCGCCTTGTGGTCGCCATGTTTGGCGGCTTCGTATTCAGGTTCTTTAGAGAGATCCTTTAGATCGCCGTTCCTCACTACTGCCGGGAAGTCTCCCCAGGGAGCACGTTCGGCCTTATGTTCGGTCATGGTTTCAATCCCGGTCAGCGTCCCATATAGCCCCGAAACCTGCCAGGTGGGCCAAGATAGACCAGGCACCATAAGCAATAGGGCTAGGGTTGGTTTTGCTCACCCAACGCCTGAAGGTTCGGGTTCCCTTTCCGCTGCCTCTCTCACCAGGCAAACCAACGAGATCAGCGACATCAACGCCACTGAGAGGCTTACTAAGCCCTTTTCGTTGCCTAATCAGCTCCAACACCTCTTTGATTTCATCGGCGGTTGGAGCCTGCCAATCTTCAGCGAACGGCCTAAGCGTTTCAGGTCTAATCATGCGATAAATCCTCAAATAGCCCCGGTCAATGCCGGGGCTTTTTTATCAATGGGTAACGGTCGCGGCGGCCTCCCGATACGCCTTCAGTTCAATCAAGAGCAAGCCAAGCTCCCGCATCTTCATGCGCGGCATATGAACGGGGCGGCGGGCCGTCAGAGCGTCGCCAATGTGTTTTGCAAGTGATACAATATCCGTATTCATCGCGTTTATCCTCAAATTGACCGGTGAAAGCCCCTGTGATTGGTTGCAGCCATACCAGGGGCACCATTTCTTTTTCTACCTATGCACCTCCTTTAAGAGCCCCGGCCATCACCGGGGCTTTCTGTTGCTAGTCTATTGCGGCCAAGATGGCCTCTTTTTCGTCATGCTCACAAGCCCAATCCCGCAAGCTGTGATACAGCCTTGAAAACCGCTCCTGGTCAGCGCCTTCTGTGTGAAATGACAGATGGCTATAGAGGTAGAGGCAAGCGGTAATCCCGGCAGCATCGGCGCTCATTTGGCCACTAAAGTAGTTCATGGCCTCGATGTTCAGCATTTCATCACGACGCCCAGGAGCCATATAAAAGCCGCCGTTCGACAGCTCCCACATAAGCCAATAAGCCCCGCGATACTCGCGGCAGAGCCCTTTCATTTGCTGGTAAAGCATCGACTCGAAAACCACATAGAAACGGCCTACATAGCGGGGCATTGCAGCCATACGGCGAGGGGTGGCGACCAGGGAGCAGATCAGGGGATTAAGTTCTGTTTGCATCATCGGAGTTCTCCGGTATTGACCGTGGCGGGTGCCCGGCCTTCTGAGATATATAATAGGCCATTTTGGCCTATTGTGTCAAGCGGGTACAATAAAAAATAGGCCAAATCGGCCTACTTTTTTTCTCTCCAACTGAGCCACATTTTATTCAGCTCCAGGCTGCGGGCTGGCCAATCTGGCAGATTCACCGCATGGGCGCGGTAGTTGATCCGAGTATTCAGAGTGCAACGGGGAAAGGGGTTGGCCACCTTGCAGTAACGATAAAACAGACCGACGAGGCGAGCACCGTAACGATCACGCTCCCAGGTCAAAACGTTGTGCATATGCTCGCGGCGTTCGCGTATCCATTCTCGATAGAGTTGGTGAAAGGTGCGGTTAGCTGTGTGGATCATCGGAGTTCTCCGGTATTGACCGTGGCGGGTGCCCGGTCTTCTTAATTAAGATTATAGGCCAAAATGGCCTACTATGGCAAGAAAAAGCGCGCTCTACGTTAAAAAAATCACGTAGTCGCGGGGGATTGCCGCCAAGATTTCGCATAGCGTCGCCTGATTTCGTACGTACGAAATGGGCCACCTGGTCGAGCTGCTGCCGATGCCTGGTGAGTTGGCCACCTGGTTGATTTCCTTCTGGCGTCCAGATCTGAACTTGGCCACCTGGTCGAGCTGCTGCCGGTGCCTGGTAAGTTGGCCACCTGGTTGATTTCCTTCTGGCGTCCAGATCTGAACTTGGCCACCCGGTCGAGCTGCTGCCGGTGCCTGGTAAGTTGGCCACCTGGTCGAACTGCTGCCGGATCTAAAGGTGGAATATTAAGCAGGTAGTGATAGACTGAGATCCAGCATGGCTATACGCCTGCTAACCCCTCAAAAGAAAGCAGCCTCTAGGGCTGCCATCCGTTACGAAATCTCACTCACTTTGAAATAGCCATCTAAACGGCTTTACACCTGGCCGCCTGAAGGGCAACCGCTGAGGCTTCGCCATTAGTAATAGGGGAGGGACTTGTCTCACTGTTTTGTTGAGGTGAAGGCTTGCCCAGGCGATACCATTTAGCCCGGCTCATGCCCATAGCTTCCCAGGGCTTTTGCCTGCTCAATGAGTTGGCTTCATAGGCTTCACGCTCAAGCTGGCCAGCGGCGCGGCGACGTTCTTCATCACGCAGTCTATCGCGCTCTCTGCGGCGCTTCTGAGCCTCGTCAGTGCTGATAATCGTCTTCAGTTGCTCTTGTTCTTGCTGTGAGATCTGGAATAGGTTGATCAGCGTGTCGTTTTTGGGCGTGTATAGCGGTGCAAACGACTTTCCGCCGAACTCGACACGTTCCCCAGCCTCATAGGATTTCGCCTTGCTGTAGAGCGTCATAAGCTCTTTGGAGCGGTAAGACCAACGAGTATCCAGCTCGGAGGAAAGAGCGGCGGCCTCATGGTACATCTGGGCGCTGTTTGTTGCCCCGGAGAGAAGGAGAAAGTTAAGACGCCAGAAAAGATGCCTCATTCGCTCGCCTTCGTTGATTCCACCTCTGAGCTGGCCCAACTTGCGTAGGTCTTCCAGGGGGAACCGCAGAATTCGGAAAAAATCGTACGCTAAGCTAAGGAAGGTCTGAAAAAGCCCCCGCTCGAGAAATGCATCCCAGCAACCATGCGGGTTACAGAGCGGTGATTTCGCGAAACATGGGCTTTTTCAGAGCTTCCTTAGCGTTACGATAAAGCTAGCATGGAAACGATAGGTGCAAGCAAGTTAAGGGTTGCATCGCGCATGTCAATCTAGGCTATACCTCAACTGGGCGTCAGTCGGCTCACTGGCATCGCGTCAGACTAGGGCCGCTTTCTGCATTATCTGACGCCTAAACGTCAAACTCTATGGCCTCAACCTGACAGGCCGCATGCTTAGCGTACGATTTTGTCCGTTTTCTCTACCGTCCCCATCCAGGGGCTGATCGGTCGCCAGCGCGACCAGAACCGGCTTGAGGTTATCATTCGTGCAGCGGACTCCTGATACTGTTCGTTCAATAGACGACTGCACAACAGCCTTCAAACCGCGTTGTCTGGTGCAGTCGTCTTCTGAAAATGACAAAAACCGCCCCTTGCGGCAACTGTCCAACAAACCACCGTTTGCTGAACACTTGCCGGGTTACGATGAAACACCAACAAATGCCGCTCACTGCCTGCCCTGCCACGCCTTCACGGCCTCGGCCTGCGCCTGTGCCGCATATCCTTCATCGAGACTGCCGAAGGTGTCCGCCGCTACCTCGTCCATTAGGGTCTGCAAGGCCGTGTCGGCACTATCCGCTTGCGCAACAAGTTGGGCCTGTCGGCGGGCTTCCATCGCTGCCTCGGCGGCTTGCAAGTCCTCTCGGTCTTGCAGTTCCTCCACGATGTTTTCGCGCCAAGTCGCATCACTGCCCGCCTCGTTGCATAGCTCGCTGAGACGCTGCGCGGCATCCTCTGAACGAGCAAAAAGCCGCGCACATCGCAGGATGCGGGCGGCTTCTTCCGGGTTGCCTCTGGCTTGGTCGAACAAGAGCATTTCGCCCACGGCGGCGAGGGCTTCAAGCTCAAGCTGCTTGTCGTCGCCGCTCATTTCGCGTGCGCCTTGTGCGCCTCAACGTAGGAGCGCAAAACAGCATTCATGCGCGACTGATAACGCTTGCCGGTGTGCTTGAAGAACTCCAACACTTCGGCATCAATGCGCAGCGTGATTTGCTTCTTGGTGTGGGGCAATTGCTCCGCTGCCTTCATCCAGACAGCATCAGGCAGATAGGGTGCATCGCTATAGTCGATCTGCTCATCCGGCATCGAGGCCACGGCATCCAGTCGCGCCTTCTGCTCGGCGCTCAACTGTGGCGGCTTCTTGAGGTCAAGAGTTCGCTTCACGATATTGCTTTCTTTCGTCGGCATTTGCTTTCCTCGCAGAGATAAGGCGGATGGTTTCCTCGTGTCGGACGGTGTAGACCACATACAGGACAGCCGAGTAGGCAAGCCCAATCGTTGCCCAACGATCTTCCCCGTAGTCCTCGCGTCCGTCGTAGGCTTCAACCCGCCCGGAGTCGTAAAAAACAAGCTCGGCATCCTCGAAGGAAACGCCGTGCTTTTTCAGGTTTCGTGCCGCTTTATCGGCGTCCCATTCAAGTTCCATTGTGTTCTTATTGTAGCGTCTTTTTGTAGTTACATCAAGTCTTATCGACTCATGCCGGGTGAGTTGTCGCGCTCGATCTTCTGCGCCTTGGCCTGCTCCTGCTGGCGTACAGGCTCGCGCCCTTCCAGCTTCTCCCACTGCTGGCGGTACTTCCCAAGCTCGGCGGCTTGCCGGTCGCCTGCGGCGCTGTAGGCATAGCGGGCGGTGCGCTGCGCGTAGTCGTTCCAGTCGCGCCCCTCGTCCTTCTGCCGGGTGGCCGGGGCGCACTGGCGGATAGCGCCCTCGATGGCGGCTTGATCGTGGCCGGTAACGCGCATCCGCACGGCAATCATGGAATCCACGCGGGACAAGTCCACCTCGCCGCCACGCTGCCGCTTGATCACGTCGCGGTAATGCCGCTGGTAAGCGTCGATCGCGCTGCCGCTGGCCGCTGCAAGCTCCAAGGCGGGCTTGGCTTTGCTGCGTTCTGGCTGCTGCGCCTTCAAGGCGGCCTGACGCTGATACTCGGCGTCGATCTGGCTGGACAGGGCCAGCGCCTTGACGCACTCGCGGCGCTCGGCCTTGAGCAAGCGCACTTCGGGATAGCTGCCGTCCTCGCGCTGGTGCTTGGGCTTGCGATTCTCGTAGCCGGGTGCGCGGTGCGGGTGGATGGCTCCCGATAGCTTCGGGTCGCCGTATTCACGGTTCAGGGCATCGCTCAGCCGGTTGCCCACGTCCTTGTCGTGGGCCGTCCCCAGCTTCGGCACGGTGATGATGGCCTGATAGTTGCCGGGGCTTGATTCCAGCACAACGGCGGGCCGGTAGCCGTCACGGATAAGCCGCTCCAGCTTCTCCCGGTTCATGTCGTCGATGAGGATGTGATGCTTCTTGTCCGATAGTGGCGTGTAGTAGAGGTTTTCGCCCCGGCGCTGTAGGCGCAGCATCTCCGGCGTGCGCTGCTCGATCTCCTGCGGCGTGAAGCCCCGCGTGATGCCGTCCTTCTTGTCGAGGATGAAGGTTTGCTTCCTTCCGTCTGCCTGCATCTTGATGGACGTTACCCGGTAGCGCTCCGCGCCTACCGCTTCCGCGTACAGCTCAAACTGCTTTAGCTGCTCCGATTTCATCGCCTGCGCCCTCTCCTGCTGTATCCGCTGCCGCTCCTGCTGGATGCGCTCCTGAAGCTCAGGATTCGTGATCTTGAAACCGTGCTCTGCTGCTAACTTCGCGCACATGGCCTTGTATTCGTCGTTCCCGGTTACGGTGAAGCTGCCCCACTTCTGCGCCGATAGCTGCAAGGCGGCAAGCGTGCTGTCCCGGTTGCGCCAGTCGTGAATATCGATGCTTTTTCCCTTGTCCACGAAAGACACACCCCCGCCCGCCCCCGCTTCTTCCTTCCGGCTGTAATGCACCTGCTGGCCCACGATTTCAGGCTGATAGGCGCGGATGTCTCGCGGCGTCGGCGGCTCGCCGCTCGCGCCCTCGATGCGCTGCGGCTCGCTGGCGCGGTGCCGCCACTGCTCGGCAAGCTCCGGGCTTTTCTGCATCCGCTGCCACTGCTCCAGGTCGGGATAGGGCCGGAACTGCTGCCGGTGCTGCTCGCGCTGCTTCTGGTGCTTCTCTTTCAAGGCTGCTTTCTCTGCGGCCTGCTCGGCGGCAATCACGCTGCGCATGGCGTTGAGCACTTCGCCCTTACCCTTCCAGTTGCCGCGCATGAGTTCATCGCGGCGGGCTTTCTGCTGCTCGGCAATCTGCTTGCGCTCCTGCTCCTGCCGCTTGTCCAGTGCCAGCTTGGCCGCGTTCTTTTCCGCGTAGTGCGCCTTGCGCCCGGTGATGTAATCCTTCCATCCCGGCACGTCTGGCTTGATCGGCTCTGGCTCGCGCTGTGCTACCTGCTGACGCTGCGGCGGCGGCTGGTAAGCTCCGAGTCGCTTTTGTAACTTGGATAGGCTCGCGTCCCGGTCTGCGCTGCTGGCCTTCACGCCAACATCACCGACAAAGAGCGTCGCCCCGCTGCCTGTTTTCTCGTAGCGCATCCCCTTGGCTGCTAACTCGCGGTGCAACTGCTCCCACGTCTGCGCCTTTTTGATGATCGGTGCGCCGTCCTCAATGGCGATGCGTTCGGCGGATTTCTCCCCGGTGCGGTTTTCCATGTCGCGCTTCGGCTGGGCTGGCTGGCGCGGCTTGTCCTTGTCGATGTGCTCCCGGCCTAACTCACCATTCTCCAACACCTGATAACGCCCGTTCTGCTCACGCTGCCAGCCTTGTGCGTTCTCGATTCGTGCTATCGCCTTGTGCGCTGCCTCAATGTCGAAGCCGTTATTGATCTTCACCACCTTGAGCGTTTCAGGATGCACGCGGTTGATGGCAAGGTGCAGGTGCAAGTTGTCCGTGTCGGCGTGCAAACCATAGATGGCTTGATGGTCTTTAACACCTAGCTCATCCATGAAAATGCTTACCGCTTCTTCGACCTGCTCCGGGCTGGGCTGCTCGCCTTCTCGCCAACTCAGGACATAGTGATTGATCGTGTCCTTGCTTCGCACTGCCTCTTGTGACAAGGCAATCATTTCTGCCGTCTGGCTCTGTGGTTCATCGGTGATGAATCCACGCGCCCCGGCATGGATGCACTTCTCCTGCGAGTTCTCACGCTCCGGCTCGCGGATGTAGTCGGTTAGGCGAGAAACGCGAACCGCCTTGCTTGCTGCCTTCTGCGGGTTCTTAACCTTCTTGACGATCACGGCTCAGTTTCCCGATGTAGGCTTTCAGGGCCACAAGTGCCCCGGCTGTGTCCTTGTTGTAAATGCCTCCGCTTTCGTTGTGGATGTGCTTGAGCAATCCACCGATGCGCCGCAGCTCCTTGAGCATCACAGCGTCAGCGTTGGCAATGATCGGCCTGCCGAAGTAGCGGCGGCGGACAAGCTCGGACATGCTCAACCCGGCAAGGTCGGCATCCTCTTTCAAGCGGGCCTTCTCCGCTGCGGTCAGCCGTACATTGATAACGGCGTCCAGCGGTTCCGGCCCCTGCGTTTCAAATGGCATCGTGTCTCCTTCTCGCCGGGGCGGGGGGCGGGGTGTGTCTTGGACAGTAAGAAGCGAGAGCGCCGCACTGTCCGGGGTCAAGGGGATACCCCTTGCAGGATAAGCCAGACCGTGAGAAGCGAAGCGCCGAATGGGCAGGCGTCCGTTGGAACCACGTGGCGAAGCCATGTGTGTTACAACGGTCATCCTGTATTGCTCATCCGCTCTACTATCGTATCAGCAGTTTAGGTGCACGGGACGCACTTTGCAACAAGCACAAATGGCGCTATGCTGTCAACTCCGCAACAAGTAAGCAAAGGAGTTAGCACGATGAAGCATACGACAGAACAGCTAGAGGCTATCGCTGCAAAGCTGCGAGAGATGCCGCCAGTCGAGAAAAAGAAGCAAGAGCACAGCAAGCAAGATGCCGTGCGCATACTCTCGAAGGAAATCGCCTTGTTGCAAAAGCGTGGATACACGCTTGACCAGATTTCCGAGACGCTGCGCGGTGAAGGTCTGAGCATCGCAACTCCAACACTCAAGAGCTACTTGCAGAGAGCAAAGCCAGCGAAAAAAGCTCCGGTGCACGCACCGGGAGACACACCCCGCCCCCGCCCCGCCGTCAAGAAGCCTGCGGATACATCAAAGGCGACATTCACCCCGAAACCTGACAGCGACGACATTTAAGGAGTAAGCAACATGGCGAAAAGCATTTACCTGATCGGTGGCAGCAAGGGCGGCGTTGGCAAGTCGCTTGTCACGATGGCAACGGTTGATTACCTGCAAGAGCGCGGCGAAAGCGTCTTGCTGATTGAGTCTGACACCTCTAACCCGGACGTATGGAAAGCCTATAAAGAAAGCACGGAAACGGAGCTTATCAATCTGGATGAGGCGGACGGATGGATTCAGCTAGTGAACTTGTGCGATAGCAAGCCGGATAGCGTCGTGGTAATCAACACGGCAGCACGGAATAACAAGGGCGTGAGCGCCTACGGTGAAACACTGAATAGCACGCTTGAAGAACTCAAGCGGAAGCTGGTCACGCTGTGGGTGATTAACCGCCAACGGGATAGCCTCGAACTGCTCAAGGAATACATGGACGCAATTCCGAATGCGGATGTTCATGTGGTACGCAATGGACACTTCGGGGAAGAAAATAAGTTCGAGCTTTACAACGGCTCCAAGCTGCGCACGGCGGTAGAGGAACGCGGCGGGAAATCGGTGACATTCCCGGACATGGCCGACCGTGTGAGCGATGACATTTACAGCAAGCGCATGAGCATTGCGGTAGCACTCAAGGAATTGCCCATTGGCAACCGTGCGGAGCTTACGCGGTGGCGCAACGAGGCCAAAAAGGTATTGGAGGCCGTAGTCCATGAGTGACCTAGACGACAGCTTTGCAAAGCTGCTCGGCAGGCAACCTAGTGACGCGGAGCGGCAAAGTCTTTACCGGGTTCGGGATGCACTCGGCCTGAAAAACAATGATGCGCTGTGGCTGGTGCTCATGGCCTTGCAACACTACCAAGGCCAGTATGAGAAGTTCCCGCAAGCGATAGCACAAGCAGCCAAAGATACCTTGGTC
The DNA here is from genome assembly GCF_049860605.1 of Aeromonas sp. INTO2. NCBI lineage: Bacteria > Pseudomonadati > Pseudomonadota > Gammaproteobacteria > Aeromonadales > Aeromonadaceae > Aeromonas > Aeromonas sp. INTO2. The sequence continues at coordinate 12,100 of NZ_CP187590.1, read as the reverse complement.
AATTTCAAGGTAACGGCGGATGCAACCGTGAAAGCATCAGCGGAAGCAGCCAAGGCGGATTTGGCGCAAGCGGTAGCAGCAGCAGCGCAAGAGGTCGCGCACAACACATCAGCAAAGCAGATGTGGCAGTGGGCGGCGGGCTGCATCGCCGTGGCCTTCCTGTGCGTCGGCCTGTTCGGCTGGTACATGCACAGCAGCGGCAAGGATTCGGGCTATCAGGCCGGATACGGCGCCGGATACGGCGCGGGATACACCGAAGCCAAGGACGAGAAAGCGGCGGCGGCATGGGCCAACACGCCAGAGGGGCGCTTGGCCTACCGCTTCGCTCAAACGGGAAGCCTCGCCAGCTTGGCGAAGTGCGATAGGCCGGGGTGGTACGTCGAAAAAGGCGTGTGCTACGTCAAGCCCGCATCGGATGGCACCTACGGATGGAGGTTGCCATGAGAATCAAGATCAAAGGAGAAATCACGGCAGAACGCCTAGCGGAAGCACTGCACGCAGCAGCAGAAAAATACGAAGCTGTGAGGCCGGGGCACAAGGTCTATGGGGCCAATCTTTACCTCACGGCATTCGATGCGGATGGTCTGCCTTTCGATCTGGTAGACCATCGCGGCGAACCGCTTTCGATCACCATCGAGGCCAAGTCTGGCGAACTGGTAAAACCAGCACTCACAGCAGAGGGTGAAGCACGCCGACAGAAAGCCAAAGAGGAAGCACGAAGGCAAGCTGAAGAAGCGGAAGCTGAAGCACAGCGCAGACACAGGCAAACCTTAGACGAATACGAACAGGAGCGGCAAAAACGACGGAAAAAGGAAGCCGAAGCAAGAAAGCAATTTGAGGACGCGAACGCAATCACTGCCGAACTCTTGAAAACCATGCCGGAACGCTTCATCGACGAACTGAACAAAACCGTGCAAGGCGTTTGGGACGACCTCAAGCCAACCGAAACGCAAGGCAAGAAGAAGGGCCAGCCGAAAGCACTACCAGTCTTTTCCGTCCATGCGGACGGCCTGTTGCTCTCCGTCGAGACATGGAAGAACCCACGCCGGGTGCTCAATCCGCTTTGCACACTTCAGCACGGAAAAATAGCCCCATTCTGGATGCACGAAGCGTGGTTAGAAGCCATGTGTGGGATGCGAATAAAGATTCATCCGTACAAATAAAGTCTCATTCTTTGAAATAGAGTTTCATCCTAAAACAGAGGGCAAAGCCTCCTGCGGGACGGTGGCCACTTTCGGCCCTGCCGGTCGCCGTCCGTTCGTGCGGCGCTGCAAGTATCGCAGCACACCCAGCGTCATGCGGGCGTCGGCAAGGGCGCGGTGTGCGCCGTCTTCTGCCACGCCGCAGTCGGTCGCAGCCTCGATCAGCTTCAACCATCGCCAGCGGTCGCGGCTCCGGTCGTACTCTCCATGCCACTCGGCATACATCAGCATCGCGCAAGCGGTCGTCAACACTGGCGCGGTGATTCCGTGTATCTGATAGGTCTGCCGCAGCAAGCGCGCATCAAAAGCGACGTTGTAGGCAACGACGGTTCGGCCAGCAACGGCGGCGGCGTACTGCTCGGCCACCTCGGGCCAGCTCGGCGCACTGGCCACCATGGCGTCGGTGATTTTGTGAATCGCTGTCGCCTCGACCGGGATTGGCCGGGTCGGGCGTACCAGCGTGTCGAGGATCGGTGCGCCGGTCACGTCGAGTATGGTTATCTCGCAAATCTCGGCGTCATCACCGAGGCCGGTGGTTTCGGTGTCGAGCACAATGCAGCCTGCGGCGATCAGGTCTTTTGCCTGCGCTGCGACGTGCTGGCGACGGACTTGGGCACGCCCAGGCATCCAGCGCCACGGCACGCACTCGGCTGGGTTGTACACATCATAAGCCCCCTGACCTTGCCAGACACTGCCAGCGGGCTTGGTGTTTAGTCCCGGCATGAGGCGGAGGCGTTCCTTGAGGTGCTTACGGCATAGAAGCCCCTTGGCCTCTGCTTCGGTCGGGGTGAGGTGTTTTCGGGTTTTGGGCATACGCCCCCCTTGTTGGTGTCTCAGTCCCGGCGGTAGTGGGCGACGATTCAGACGCTCGAAAGTATGAGACTTTATTTTCACGATTCAGGCCGCGCCCAATGCCACGCGATCCTTTCAGAATGACACTTTACCCGCCTGCCAAGCCTGAGTCTTTCAAAACAGTCCTGAAAATTGGCGTAGCTTAGGATGGGACTTTATTTGCATCCCACAGCTTCGCTGTCTGCGGCCTCTCTCGCCCACCATGCAGGCCGGGCGGCTGCGGATGACAGCGCCCCCACGGCCCACAATGCAAGCTCCTGATCGCCCAGGTTCGCAGCCTGCACGATCACCGCCCCAAGCTGCCGCAACTCATCGGACAGCGCCTGAAATTCTGCGGCGCTTGGCATCACTCGCCCCCCTTCCCTTTCGGTGCCTTCGTGGCCTTCTCGGCGGCCTCGGCTTTGTCCTGCTGCCGTTGCAGCGCCTCAAGCTGCCCGGTAAGTCGTGCGGCCTGCTCGCGGGCCTCTGCTGCCACCTTGCGAGCCTCGTCACGCTCGGCCTGCGTCTGCCGGGTTTCCTGCGCTGCTGCGGCGCGGGCGGTGTCGTGGGCCTGTGCAGCCTTGGCGGCCTGCTGCTCGATCTGCTCGGCGCGGGCCTCTGCGCGGCTCACACGGTCGGCGCACGCCTCCAGCTTGGCGGCCAGCACGGCGGCCTGTTGTTCGGTGGCGGTGCGGCCCTGCTGTGCCTCGGCCAGTGCGGCGCGTAGGCGCTCAAGCTCGGCGGCCTGCTCGCTCACGCGCTCGGCCTGCGCCTCGATCTTGTGCCGGGCGGTTGCCACCTCCAGCCGGGCAGACTCTGCCGCCTGCTGCTCGCGCTCGATGCGCTGCTGCGCCTCGGCCAAGTCGGCGGCCTGCTGGGCGGCTTTGCCTGCCAGCGTGTCGCGCTCAGTGGTCAGCACGGCCACCTGCTCGGCCAGCTCGTCGCGTTCGCCTTCCAGCACCTCGCCAGCGGCGGCCAGTTCGGCGGCCTCCGCCTGCGCCTGCACCAGACGGCCCTCGATCTCGCCGCGTGCCCGCGATGCGGCCCGCTCGATCTCGGCGGCAATGGCAGCGGTCAGCGCCTGCGGCAGTTCCGGCGCAGCGGCTGCGGCCACCGGGCGGGCCTCGCGCCACGCGGTCAAGTGCTTGTGAATAGTGTTCGGGCTGCCGGTGTCGCCCAGCTTCTCCCGCACCGCCCGGATGGTCGGCTGCTGACCCTCGCCTGCCAGCGCATCAGCGACGGCGGCGACCTGCTCAAAAGTGATGCCCTGACGTGCCATGATCGTTGCTCCTTTCGTACCATATCAGCGTAAATCGTACCAATACAGATATGATACGCAATACAGATACGATATGCGAGCGGTTTTCGTAACGTACCGCTGCCCGGTCGGCTGCTCGTTTTTGGTGAAACACCGTGCTGACGCCTCGCCTTCGGCTCGTTGTCGGCCAGAAACGGGCCTACAGCGCGTTTTGAGAGGGTAAGAAAGGGGGCAGGACGAAGGGCGAAGACCGCTACCCTGCCCCCAGAGCCTCACGGCGGCGAGTGGCCTCCGGCGGCCCTGCCGGGGGCATCTTGCAAACACGATCAAGGCGACAGCCGTTTGACCGCATCCACAAATGACAATCTGAACAGGTGCATGGTCAGGTCGATGGCACCGCCGCCCTGCTCTTTCCGCGTGTCGTACCACTTCGGCCCGGTCGCCAGTAGCTCAACACCGCCGCCACCAATGGACACATTCAGCCGCACCGTAGCTTTGTCCTTGGGGTTTGGGGAGCAATGGAACCAAAAACCAACGTAAGCTCTGAATCCCACCGTAAAGGGGCTTTCCGATCTCCAGCTCACCCGCCAGGCATTACTCTCTGATCAGTGCCTCGATGATCGGGCAGATCGTTCCGCCGTCTCCCGCATCACATTGCTGCACCAGTTCGCCTAACAGTTGCTGCATGACGACCAAGTCGGCCATCTTCTGCTCGATCAACGCGAGCTTGCGTGCAGCCCGTGCTCGCGTTTCGGCACAGGCGCACGACTCATCCAGCGTCAGCAGTCCACCGACTTCCGAGAGCGTGAAACCCAGCGCCTGAGCCCGCTTGATGAAACGCAGTCGCTTCACCATGTCCACCGGATAGCGCCGATGGCCACCCAAGGGTTTGGCTGGTTCATCCAGCAGCCCGCGTCGCTGGTAGTAGCGGATCGTCTCGACGTTCACCCCGGCGGCGTCTGCCAGCTTGCCAATGGTCAGCTCTGTGGCCATCACTTTCTCCTTGATTCCGTACTTTGGTACGGAGTTTAGAATAGCACCTAGGCAATCAGGCTCAGGAGATGGGAATGGGGATGCAACTCACCGGGAAAGGCTCGCTGGTCGCGAGTTCGCTGACCGCCATCGGTGCGTCGGTGTGCTGTGTCGGGCCACTGGTGCTGTTGGCACTCGGTGTCGGCGGTACGTGGGTGGGCGCTCTGACCATGATGGGGTCGCTTCAGAATTCGGAAATTAAAGCACGTTAAGAGATCCGATACCCAGCAACTGCGCGGCTTTGCGCAAGCTGCCAACCCCTAGAAACAGCATTTTCGTGGTTCTCGAAACTCGGCTGTTTCAGCCGTGCAATATGAGAGTGGTTTTCGAGAAAGCAACATGCCATACCAGCACTAGCGCGGATCTGATTCTCATTGAAGCCTCTCAAAAACGATCGTTTGCGAGAAGCTAGACCATGCCAGCGGCTTACCGTACGATTTTTTCCGTTTTCTGAGGTGACCCCATGATGGAGCCACTACGCCCCCTCTTCATCGGGTTGACTCTACTGTTCCTGGGATTGGCATTCCGCAAGCTCTACCTGGTGCCACAGGTTTGTACGCCAGGTACACCCTGCGCCGATCCGCGCACGCTCGTGCGACAGCGACTCGTGTTCTGGATCGTCAGCGTGCTGCTGCTCGGCCTATTGGCCGTGCCGTGGCTCGCCCCGCTGTTCTACTGAAGGAGATTAACCATGCGCAAACTGCTGATCGCCGTGCTTTTCGCCTTGCCCTTCGTGGCGCTGGCGGCTCCCCCGAAAACCGTCACGCTCGACGTGCAGAACATGACGTGCGGACTCTGTCCGATCACGGTCAAGAAGTCGCTGGAGAAGGTGTCCGGCGTGAGTGACGTCCAGGTCAATTTCGACCAGAAGACGGCGACCGTCACCTACGATCCCGATAAGGCCCAGCCCGAGGCACTGACTGAGGCGACCGCGAACGCGGGATACCCCTCCACAGTGCAGAAGTGAGGTCACGATGAGCGCCATTGTCCTTGAGTCCGTGCTGACTTGCCCGCGCTGCGGCTTCGCCAAGCCGGAAACCATGCCCACGGACGCCTGCCAGTTCTATTACGAGTGCAGCAACTGCAAGGCGCTGCTGCGCCCCAACCCAGGGGATTGCTGCGTTTTCTGTTCGTTCGGCTCGGTGAAGTGCCCGCCGATCCAGCAGCAGCTTGGGTGTTGCTCATAGCGTTTAGGGGGATCACAGGTCGTCGTCTGGATTACGCAGTGGCCGCAGCTCGCCGCGCGCAACTTCTTCCGGTACCGCAAAGGAATACCGCCCGAGCATGTTGATGTGCTCGTAGATCAGCGGCGATAGCCGGGCCAAATCCTCTTCCAGCACTGGATAGCCGTGCTGCTTGAGCCGTTCCACGGCCGCCGTCATGTAGAGGGTGTTCCACAGCACGATGATGTTCACCACCAGGCCCAGAGCACCGAGCTGGTCTTCCTGGCCTTCGCGGTAGCGCTGGCGGAGCTCGCCGCGTTTGCCGTGGAACACGGCGCGGGCCAGGCTGTGCCGGCCTTCGCCTCGGTTCAACTGGGTCAGGGTGGCGCGGCGCTTGGACTCGTCGTCGATATAGGTCAACGTGTGCAGAGTCTTTTCGATCCGCCCGAATTCGGCCAGCGCCTGGGCCAGCCGGGTGGGTCTATCTCCCGTTTGCAGCGTGCGCATGATGCCAGTCGCCGGCACCCGGCCGAGTTTGAGCGAGCCGGCCAGGCGCAGCAGGTCGTCCCAGTGCTCGGCGATCAGGTCGAGTTTGACCGACTGGCGGGCCAGCCCGTTGAGCTTGCCGTAGTCCGCGTCCGGGCGCGTGCGCCAGAAGCGGGTACCGCCGACATCGGCCAGCCGCGGACTGAAGTGGTAGCCAAGTAGGCGGAAGAGCCCGAACACCACATCGCTGTAGGCCCCGGTGTCGGTCATGATTTGCGTCGGCTGCAACTCGGTCTGCTGTTCCAGCACGACCGCCAGCAACACCAGGCTGTCGCGCAGCGTGCCGGGCACGGTGATGGCGTTGAGGCCGGAGAATTGGTCGGAAATCAGGTTGTACCAGGTGACACCCCGGCCGGTGCCGAAATACTTCGGATTGGGGCCGGCATGCACGGTGCGCACCGGTACGACGAAGCGCATGCCATCGGCGGAGGCGACCTCGCCGCCACCCCAGACTTGGGCCAGTTCCAGTTGGCTTTGCGCTCCGACCAGGATGGCGTTAGCCGCTGACAGGGTGTCGTCGCGGATATAATTCTGGCTGACCCAGGACAGCCGGTCACGGCGCAGCGCCGGGTTGTCGGTGCGGATCAAGGGCTCCAGGCCGGTGTTGCAGGCCCCGCCCAACAGCACCGCGCAGAGGCTGGTGACCAGGTTGTCGGCGCGTGCATTGCGTTCGGAGACATGGGTGAAGGCCTCGGAAAAGCCAGTGCGGGCGGCGATTTCCAAGAGGATTTCCGGCAGATCGACACGCGGCATCAGGTCAGACACGGCCGCCCGCAGTTGCAGCAACGAGCAGGGCTCGTCCAGCTTGTCCAGCGCCCCGAGCGACAGTTCGGTCTTGCCCTCGGTGTTCTCGCTCAGTTGAATCGCCGGGTTGTCGGGCAGGCGCGCGGCTACTGCCAGCCAGGTTGCATCCAGCTCGACGGACAAGGCGTCCAGGGTGGTTTTGGCGTCGATGGTCAGGCCCAGTGACCGGCAGATGATCGGTCGCGCCGCCAGCCATTCGGCACCGTCGAGCAGGCCAAGACGCGGGTCGGCATAGCGCCAACTGGGCGAGACGAAGACATCGTGGCGGCGCAGGGCCGTGCGCAGCGCATCGAGCGTGCAGAACACATAGGCACCCATGTCGAGGGAGCCATCTTCGCGGGTGATGTGCTTCTGCCAAGCCTTGGCCACGATCTCCTGCGGCGCGTCATCCTCTGGCTTCCGGCGCGGCAGGTTCAGTTGCAGCCACTCCAGACTAGCCGCCACGCCCTTGCCGGCCGGGCTGAAGCCGAAGCGGATGTGCTTGAGCAGGTCGGGCAGGAAGCGGCGCACGCTGCGGTAGCGCGCTTCCAATGCAAGAAAATAGACGTCATCTACCGGGCGGATCAGCGCGTTGACCTCTTCCAGGGCCTTTTCCAGGGTGGTCCTCGGCAGGTCGTTGAACAGCCGGGCGCGCACGTTGTCATCGCTGATCGAGCTGTCCAGCACGACCTTGCACGCGGCGGCGAGCGTCGCGGCCGACCGATCCAGGTCTTTCAGGCTGCGCATGCGGGCTTTCTTGTCGGCCTTCTCCGCGTTGCTGAACAGGTCGCGCAGCAAGGCCTCCAGGACTTCCAGTGCGTCGTCGTGCGCAGTCGCCTCCAGGCAGAGTGCGAAGGCCACCAGTGTCGCCATCCGCCGCGACGCCGGCAGCCGATTAATCGCGGTGACCTTGGCCGTGTTGGCGAAGCGGGCCAGGGCGGCGATACGGCTGGGAGGGATGTGCGCCGCCGCCGGCAAGGTGATGCCGATGCCGCGCACGTCATCGAGCCGGCGCAGTGCCCGAATCAACGCGGGGCCACTGACCATGACCGGGCCGGAGCGCAATTGATCCAGCCGGGAGCTGCGGTTGCCTTCGGCCACCGTCAGCAAGTCTTGCAGTTGCAATCGCTGTTCCTCAGTCACGCTGCGGCCCAGCGTAAACCAGAGGCGTTCTTCGACCCGACTGCGCAACTGGGCGATAAAGCGCTCTAGTTGAGACACACCAGGCAGGAGGACTTTCTGTGTGAACAGCCACGAGGTGGCTCGCTCAAACAGCACTCCCGGCCGGTCGGTGCCCGTCCAGCAGAGGGCATACAGCCAGCGGCTCAAGCGAAAGCCGATGCCCGGATCGGTGAAATGACGATAGCCAAAGCGGTTCTGAATATCGGTGGCATGTATCCAGCGGCGATGATCGCTATAGCGCTGGAGGCAGTCGGGGTCTGGAATCGCCAGTTGTCGGCAAAGCACCTGCAGGACTTCCACCGGCACGGCGGCGGGCTTGTCCGGCAGAACGCCAACGAAGCGGACGGTGGTCAGCAGAACGGCATAACCCAGACGGTTATGGTTACCCCGCAGCACCTGGATGGCTTCACGGTCTTCATCGCTCAGGTGGAAGTAACGTTCCAGCTCTTCACGGCTGGGCGAATCAACATAGCGGCCAAAACCGTCGCGTTGCTCTTGAGTCAGAAAACCGACCGGCATTGATCACAGCACCTCGACGCAGAACACGGCGGGCGTGACGATCCGCGTGCGTTCGATGTGCCCGCGTTGCAGCAGGCCGGCGCGGCGATCACCGGTTACCAGGTAGTCCGCATCGCCCGCCAAGGCCATGGCCAGCAAAAACGAGTCATCCGGATCATCGGCTTCGACCTCGATGGTCAGGCGCTCCAGTACCACAGCCCGTTGCAGGTTATTGATCATGGCGCCCACCTTGGCGGGCTGTAGGATGGCCTGAAGCTTGGGATAGCGGCTGGCTCGACGAATTTCATCGAGTTGCATCCGCGAGGTCACCACCTCGAAACGCGCCGCCCGCCAGGCACGGTAGATCGCATCGGGCGCGCCATGTGGCGAGATCAGGGCGCTGAACAGGATGTTGGTATCCAACACGACCCGCATCAGCGCTTACGTGCCCAGTCGAGCGCTTCGTCAACCGCGTTGGTCAATTCTGCCTCACTCAGATGGGCGTTAGCGGCCTTGGCCTGCTCAGCGCTCAGCTCCAGGATGTGTGCCCGTACCGCTTCTTCGATGAAGCGCGACAGGTCGCCCTTACGGCCGCCGCCCTGGCTGGCCAGAAACATCCGAAGCGACTGGTCGGTGTCGGCCGAGACGGCGACATTCCAGCGAATGGTATTCATAGCGTTCTCCGCTAATAGGTGTTTGTGTGTTTATACGCCAATCACAAAGGGCGATGCAATGGTTCGACAAAACGAAGGTTTTGCCGAACTCTATCGAGGAATGGCTCGGTTCGTTAAGCTCCCCGCGCTACGGTTCAAATAACTGGTACGCTTAATCAAAGTTCAACTATTACTAACGTAGTCGAGTAAACAGTACTTTTGATGAAGATCGGTTATGCGCGAGTGAGCACTCGGGATCAGAAAGCCGACCTACAAGTCGATGCCCTGAAACAGGCCGGGTGCGAACGCATCTACCAAGACATCGCCAGCGGCGCGAAAAGCGCCCGGCCGGAGTTGGACAAACTGCTGGCCAACGTGCGGCCGGGTGATGCCGTGGTGATCTGGAAGCTGGATCGCCTTGGGCGTTCCCTCAAGCACCTGGTCGAGTTGGTCGGCGAGCTGGCAGAGCGCAAGGTCGGCTTACAGAGCCTGAATGACCCCATCGACACCACCCACGCCCAAGGCCGCCTGGTGTTCAACCTGTTCGCCTCGCTGGCGGAGTTCGAGCGCGAGCTGATCCGCGAGCGGACTCAGGCGGGTCTGTCGGCCGCACGGGCGCGTGGCCGGATCGGTGGCCGTCCCAAGGGCCTGCCAGCCAAGGCTGAGGCCACCGCCATGGCGGCCGAAACCCTCTACCGCGAAGGTCGCCTGAGCGTCAGCGCGATCGGCGAGAAGCTGCACATCTCCAAGAGCACGCTGTACAGCTACCTGCGCCACCGTGGTGTCGAGATCGGCGCGTACCAGAAGAGCGCCAGGTCACGCGACCAGCAGCCTTCGGCCGCGTCGCCGGCAGAGCCGCCCGCCGCCGAGCGGGTGGCCACCGTCACCCTGCGCCTCGCGGTGGTGAATAACAGCAAGTTCGTGCGCGGCCGGAAGCGGGCCACGGAGAACATTGAGCGCTACTGCCTGGAGCCCTATGGCATGAAGCGGCTGGATGCCGGCCACTATGAGTTGACCATTCCGTATCGGAGCGACGATGAGCTGGACAAGAGCGTGCATGACCTGCTGACCGAGATCAGCCAGGAGGCCGACATGCGCAACTGTTTTGTCGAGATGGGCGCCTGGGAAGAAGACACCGAAAAGCGTTGGTAGGGCTTACGTTGGTTTTTGGTTCCATTGCTCCCCAAACCCCTCCTTCACCGGCACAAAGCCAGGTTCACGTTTCCAGTACAGGCCCAGCCGGTCTAGCGTTTCCTGCACCGTCATTGCCCGCAACGAATCCAGCAGCGCGGGCGGAAAGGATCGACGGGCGCGACTCATGACAGCCACCCGATGAACTGGACGAGGGGGCCGCGCCGTTCAGGCGCTACTCAAAGGCAGGCGCTACTCAAAGGCAGGCGCTACTCAAAGGCAGGCGCTACTCAAAGGCAGGCGCTACTCAAAGGCAGGCGCTACTCAAAGGCAGGCGCTACGCGCCGGGCGTAGGCTTCGCCATTAGTAATACGCATGGACTTGGGACACCCGCCCGGAAGGCTCCGCCATTAGTAATACGGACGGACTTTGAACACCTCACGATCAGCCCTCCCCGCCTGTAATACGCATGGACTTGGGACACTCTCCCGGCTCTGCGATGTAGCGCCCGGCAGCGGTCTTGCTAATGCCCATCTGTGCAGCAATGGCCCGCACGCTCAGACCCTGCGCCTTGAGGGCCAAAGCCTGCGCCTGCTTGGCGCTGGCTGCTTCCAGATAGGAAGCACGATCGACAGCCCCAGCGGCACGTCTGCGGGCTTTCTCGCGCTCGCTGTGGCGCTCTGCGGCCATGTCCCGGCTGATGAGCGTGCGCAGCTTGCGCTGCTCGTCGTCGGTGATGTGAAACAGGCTGATAAGCGTGTCGTTCTTGGGCGTGTAGAGCGGCGCAAACTGCTTGCCGCCGAACTCCACCTTTTCCCCGGCTTCGTGGGCCTTGGCCTTGGCGTACAGCGTCATAAGCTCGGCGCTGCGGTAGTTCCACCGTGGGTCAAGCTCACGGGCCAGCGCGGCGGCCTCGTGGTACATCTGGCCGGTGTGCGTCGCACCTGACAGCAGCAGGAAATTCAGCCGCCAAAACAGGTGCTGCATCCGCTCGCCCTCGGCCACGCCGCCGCGCAGCGCGGCCAGCGTGCGCAAGTCCTCCAGACGATCCCACGCCAGTTGCCGCCCGTTGAGCGTGCGCAGGTTGCCGGTTTGGCCGCCCGGCAGCAGCTTGAACTGGCGACGGTCGGCGCGGGCCTTGCGGTCGGCCTCGATGTCCCAGCGGGCCACCGGCAGTAGCGCCTCGGCCAGATACTCGAAGTTGTACCGGATCGGCTCGCCGTCCGGGCCTTGCTCAACGTGGATGACGCGGCAAACCTCGCCGCTCTTGCTGTTCACCGTATTGACCAGCCGCAGCACGCGGCTTGCATCCTTGGCCGCTGGATCAGCGCCCAGCCCGGCCAGACGGTCGATCAGGTAACGCTGGCAGGCATTCCAGCGTGGCAGCGCCTGACGCGGCAAGGTGCCATCCAGCAGCCACTTTGCTTGCACGCCACGGCCAGAGAAAACGAGGATCGACGGCGGCGGCACGCCTTCGTCGTAGCAGCGGAACATGACAGCGGCGGCCAGTTGCTCGGGGCTGCGCCCCTGCGCCCACGGCTCGCGGTAGGTGTCCAGATCGGCGAACAGCAAGCCGATGCGGGCCAAGTTGACCACGCGGCGATTGGGCTTGATGAACTCAGCCTGAGACAGCCAGGTATCCCGGCTGTGGTCGAGCATGGAGAGCACCACGGGCATCTGTGACAGCCGGTAACTGTCCTGCTTCTTGCCGCTGCCCTCGCACGTCGCCATGAGCAACGAGAAAAAGCCCTGCCGGGCTGTGTCGTGATAGCAACCCGCCTCATCGGCTGGGCTGAAAAGTCGTAGCTGTGCCTGTCCCAT
>NZ_CP187589.1:0-42544 GCF_049860605.1 Aeromonas sp. INTO2 | reverse complement strand
AGCCCCCTCCCCTCTTTATCGTTCCTCGCCCTCGATGCGTAGCCCGCTCTGGAGCATCTGCATCACTGCCAGATTGATGACAGCCGCCCGGCTCTGCCCAATCTGGCCAGCCAGTTCATCGACACGATCCAGCAGCGGCTCGGCAATGGTCAGCGTGATTTGCACCTTGCGACCCTTGCGCACCCGGCGCGGAGCTTCCGGGGTGGCTGCGGCAGCATCCGGCGCACCGGAAATGAAGGCATCCGCCGCCGCTGCGGTAGCGTCTTGCGCGGGCTTCGTCGGTTTCTTTGTAATCGCCATTGAATCTATCTCCACACTTAAAGCATATTGATTTGATATTAAAACAATGCGCTGATAAGTGCATCAAGTTCCGCGCTTGCTTTGCCGTCTTGCGGCTTGATTTCAAGCACACACTGCCCCGCCCCTGCGGCGTTGGAAAACGCCTTGCGGCGGCGTAGCGGGGTCGGCAGGTACTCGAACTGGGGCACCTCGGCCACGGCGGCGGCGGCCTCGGCGTTGTCGGTGGAGTGCTCGCCCGGATCGGCGCAGTTGAGGACAGCAAAGCAGCGCAAACCGTCGCGCACACTGCGGGCCTCATCGACCAGCGCCGCAATGTCGTTGAGCGCCCACACGTCATAGCTGCGCGGCTGGAACGGCACCAGCAGCACGTCAGACAGCACGAGGGCTGCGCGTAGCGCGGTCGAGTCGCGCCCGCCTGCGTCGATCACCACGTCATCGAACTTGGCCGCTTGCTGCTGCACCTGTGCCCGCAGGGTCGGGCCGTCCGGGTAGGTCGCGCAGGCAATGCCCGGCGTGTGCCCGGCCTCGGCACGAATGCTGATTGCTGTCTGCGCGGTGCCCTGACGATCACCGTCGATCAGCCACACATCACGCCCGGCCAATGCGCGGGCGATTGCCAGATTCACGGCAATGGTGGTTTTCCCCACGCCGCCCTTTGTGTTTCCAACGGTGATAATCATCGCCTTGTCACCTCAACTTAATATTAAAAACAGTTGCTATTGTAGTGAAAAAAGGATGCTTGTCAATGCTTGCCGCAGGCATAAAAAACCCCGCACGCAGCGGGGTTCGGTGGCAGGGCAGGGGAGGGCTTAGGCGATCTGGTGGATCTCGTCGGCCACCTGTCGGCACATGGCCCGCATGTCGAGCGTGCCCGCTGCGATGGCCTCAAGGGTCGCATCATCCAGCGCCTGCACGATGCTGGTAGCCCGGCGCTCAAGCTCCTGCCGGGCGATGCGCTGCCAGTCTTGCACGTCCATCAGGGACGCCAGCGCGGCCTCGTTGGCGCGTCCGTAGCCGCGCAGCACCTCTTTTGCTGTCTCGGTGGTGGTTGTGGTCATGATCGGGCCTCCTGTGCTCATTCGGTAGGTGTATTGATCGCTCATATTCCTCCCTGATTTCTACAGTTGCGATGCATGGCGACGCGCTACAGGACTATCGGCTGCACCTGCTATTAGTTTTCCGTCATCGAACTCATTACTGGCGAAGTGCGATTTCAGCTTCAATGATCTCAGCAGCAGCAGCCCTGACCTTGGCGACGATATTGGCCCGCTTCTTAGAGTCATGCTCTTGATGGGCCTGCTTCACTAGCTCAGCAAGCGCCTTGTGCTCGGCCAAACTGGCGTCATACTCAGGCAGACTCACATGCTTGAAGATGTCGCCCATATTGGTTGCCACGTTGTGCGCCTCGATCATCTCCTTGACGATCTCCGAGTGCAGCAATCCGCACAAGTAAAAGGCTGGCTCCGGCTGGTCGAAGTCGGCAAAGTAGAGCTTGTGGTCAGGGACATAAACACGCGGCCCGTAGCCCGGCACAGACCCAGACGCCACGACGGCCGCTGAAAAATCGCCGGTCATCTCGGCCCAAATGACCTTATAGGGTGCAAAGGTGTAGTCGCCCACGTTGTAGATTGCGAAGAAGGGCGCACCCTTCATGCGCGTCCTGAAGGTGGAACGCAACTCCAAAAACGACTTGTAGGCTTTGAAGAACTTGAATGTCTTGGGATTCGTGTGACTGCTGTAGCGCGCCGCAGCGCTGTCCAATGATGCCCGGTCAATGCCCTTATTCGGCACAAACGCATAGAGCGTGTTCTCCGGCAGGAAATAGCATGGATGGAGGTCGCCTGCGCCCTTTGCCAGGGGAAACAAGCTCTCAGCCTCAACCCAGAATTCGCGCGGCTGCCCCAAGTCGGTTTTGCCTTCATGTGGCCGAGTTCGCACCTTGACCGTCTTTGTTGCAGGGTTCGAGTCAATGACATCCACAAAATAGACGCCATTCAGGTCAGTCGTGATGCCCTTACGGCCGTTGACCCAAGTAGAGGGGCCAAACATCGGCTGACATGCGGCGAAGTGCCCCGGCTTCATGATGGCCCAAGGAGCCCCCTCCATAGTCTGCGAGACGGGATTGGCTTCCATCTGAATCACATCCACAAGATCAGCCACCTCTGCACGATGTAGACGTGGGTCGATTGCCTTCAAGCGAGCCACTTGACCGCCGCGTCCCTTCTTCGGATTGCCTGCATTGTCGGTCTTGGGCTTGCCAAGCCAGACACGGTAGTCCAACGGATAGCGGGTCGTACCCCCTATCTTCTTCGTGAACATGGCGACAGCCGTTTTATTCGCCGCGTCTGGAAACGGCTTTAGCTCCTTCATGTCATCGATGGAGATAGGCACCAAGCGGTCGGTTGCATTGATGCGGAAGCGCCGGAAGCCTTGCGACGAAGGCGACTGGAACACCGTCTGCGTGATGACAAACACCAACCGTCCATCTTCGACCAGCCACTTGTCAGCCGTCGTGTAGGTGATGATGGCGGAAATGTCTAATTCGTTGCCACCATGGAACTTGGTGTCCGAGAAGATGGCGTACTTTTCGCAGGTGGGCTTAGCTCGGTTCCGGTATGCCTCTGGGAGATTCGACCATCGTACCCAAGGCGGATTACCAACAATGGCATCAAACTGTCCAGCAGTAGCTGACCAAAAAAAGTTGCGCACGATCCTGAACCAAATACCGTTCCAGTTCTGCCGATGCAGTGCGAGCACTTGGTCATAGGTCGTCTTGAGGTGGTCATTCCACTCATCGGCCTGCGCCTTGCTCAGTATCTTGGCTTTCACCAGCGCCTTAGAGACGGGCGGGAATTCAGTGTCGTTTTCAACCTCTTCTCCCATGAGCTGGAATACTTTGTCGAGCAACACGCGATCACGCGCCAAGTCGGCAGGTAGAACAACTTGCAGATTTGCTTGCTGGCTGCCAATGCTGTACTCGACCACCTTTTGATCGCCGTCAGGGTGGGGGGCAGGGGAGTACACCGCATCAGCTAAGAGAACGGGAATCTCAACGTCTTTACCCTTGCACTGCTGCAACAGGTCTGCGATAGCGATCAGGAAGTTGACGCGAGAGGATTGCACAGCAAGTGGGTTGAGGTCGAAGCCCCAGACCGTCGTGGTCAGCATGTCCACGGTCTGCTCAGCAGTCCATCCCGCCGTCAGCGCTGCTCGGCGCTTCTGCTCAATAGCCTCCAGCAAGAACGAACCAGACCCGCATGTCGGGTCAAGTAGCCGAGCAGCAAGCCACTTGTCTCGCTTGTAGCCAAGCTTGGCCACAGAGTGCTCGACCAACCAGTCCGGCGTGTAGAACTCGCCAAGGCTCTTGCGCAATTCCTCCGGAACCAAGTCCTGATAGAAGTCACGCAGAACATCGCGCGAGCGGCCGGTCTTCTTGATGGTATCGAAGCGATAGACCGAAAGCTGGGCCAACAAGGTGCGAATCGCCAAGCACATCGACGTGCGGATCGCCTTCTTGGTTGTGGCATCCAGATACCAACTAAAGATGGCTTCTTCGACGAAGCCATGCAAGC
Source organism: Aeromonas sp. INTO2 (assembly GCF_049860605.1). NCBI lineage: Bacteria > Pseudomonadati > Pseudomonadota > Gammaproteobacteria > Aeromonadales > Aeromonadaceae > Aeromonas > Aeromonas sp. INTO2. The sequence goes on along the minus strand of NZ_CP187589.1, from coordinate 38,672 downwards.
CGACTGCGTTGAAGAACCCGCCGTTCTCGACATCCGAGCGTAGGGCCTCAATCAGGGCTTCGTCCGATCCGAGAGCCAGTAGCTCATAGATCAGGGAAGTGCTTGACGCCATGCCATGTGCAGCCACGATCTCGGCCGCGATCAGCTTCATCAGCAGAGAATGAAAGGTGTGGGTGACGAAAAGCTTGGCAGGCAAGTCAATGGCGGCCGGGCCTGCGAAGTCAAATCCCAATGACCCATTGATCTTCTTGCGCTGTTGAATGCTGAGGTCAGCAGCCTGCCCATACAAGGTTGCCCATTCCTCGAAGAGCATCTTGATTTTGCGGTTGCCGGGCTGCCCAAGAGCGTCAGCAAGAGCATTGGACAGTTCCTGCATGAACTCGCGGCCTGTCTCGGATAGATGCCCAAAGTCCTCGGCTAGGTTCTCCGATGTGATGGCTCGCCGGAAATTTGCTCTCAACGCATCGACCACCATCTGGAAGGCAATGGTCGAGAACGGCATCAGTGGCTGGTGAACGATCTTGCCGTCTTGGACTTGGGCAAAGCCCACATGATCGCCGTCGATGGCAATACCGATGTAGTCCTTCTCATCCAGCCCTTGCTCAGCAGCCAAGCAGGGGATGTATTTCAAGAGACGACCATCGGTCGCCTCGATGAACTTCGGACTTGTCTCACTCCCCTTGAAGAGGCCGGGGCCTTTGAACTCGATGACGACGTTGTTGTAGCTGGAGTCGCGTTTGGCTCTCTCCGCGTCCAAGTCGATCTGCAAAGCCTCTTCAAGCCCCTTCATCCATGCGTGGCGTACTTCTTCCTCGTTGACCCACTGCTTGCGGCGGCGATTGATGAGGTCGTAGCCCTTCTTGGTATTGGTGTCCATTGTTGTCCTTCTGTTTTCAGTTCTGCCGCTTCGGCTCGGGCCGCCCAATAGGAGCTACCTTGTAAATTGTGGTTCGCGAGACACCGTACAGCTCGGCGATTCGACCGATGGGGAGCTTCTGCGCGTCCACCATCTCGTTGATCTCTTTGATCTGGGCCTCGGTGAGCTTTGGCTTCCTCCCGCCGGCGCGGCCTCTGGCTCGGGCTGCGGCAAGGCCTGCACGGGTGCGCTCGCGGATCAGGTCACGTTCCATCTCCGCGAACATGCCGAACATCGCGTACATGGCCTTGCCCATCGTCGAGTCGTCGAACACGACTCGCGGCTGCAATAGCTCGATGTACACGCCAGCAGCACGCAGCCTGTCGGCGATCTGCACAAGGTCGGAGAGAGAACGTCCCAGCCGGTCGAGCTTCCAGACCACCAAGGTGTCTCCACGCCGCAAGCGCCTCAGGCACTCGGCGAGCTGAGGCCGGTCAGCGCTCTTGCCGCTGGCCGTTTCCTCGTACACGTCGTCGCACCCGGCTTGCCTGAGAGCATCCCTCTGCAAGTCCGGGTTCTGGTCGCTTGTCGAGACACGCGCGTATCCGATGCGCTGCTCCATTGGCCATCCCCGCCCTCAAGGCACAAAAAATGTCCAGCAAAGGTGTGTTTGCTGGACGTTGATAAGTTGACGGCAATTTTAACAGCCAGGGAGCACTTTGGACAGGCAAAACCTGTCGTTTTCAGAAGGCGACTGCACGAAATATCAGGAGTCGGCTGCACTGCCAGAACTGGCCGCCTGCAAGGCAGCGTAAGCCAGGGTTCAGGGCCAATGGCATTTCATCGCCAGGCGCGGCTGCCAGCTACATGGCGCAAGCCGCAATTAACGCCTAAACTCTCGGCCACAGGCCCGTAACGGGCTGCCTTTTTATTGATCTCGCCAGATTAGGGATAGCCGCCTTGAACCTTCGTCCCCTGCTTTTTCTGTGCCTGCCGGCCGCCCTGTTGCTGAGTGCCTGCGACCAGGCACCAGCCCCCCAAGAACAGGCCCCGCGCCTGGTCAAACTCTTTACCGTGGAAGACCCGGCCGGGGCGCGCCTGCGCGAATTCCCCGCGCGCCTGAAGGCCACCGAGGAGGCCGAGCTGTCGTTCCGTATCGGCGGCCAGCTGAAGACCCTCAACGTGCTGCAGGGACAGCCGGTGAAACGCGGTCAGCTGATTGCCAGCCTGGATGACGCCGACCAGCGCCTACGCCTGCGTGATCGCCAGGCCAGCTATGACCTGGCCAACGCCCAGTTCAAGCGTATTGCCCAGTTGCTGGAGCGGCAGATGATCTCCCGCGCTGAGTATGACCAGCGCAAGGCCACCCTGGATTCGGCCAGCGCAGCGCTCAGCCTGGCCCGTCAGGAGCTGGAATACACCAGCATTCTCGCGCCCTTCGATGCAGTGGTGGCCAGCACCCATGTGGACAACTTCCAGGTGGTGCAGGCCAAGCAGCCCGTGGTCACCCTGCAGAGCGGCAATCAGCTGGATGTGCTGTTTCAGATGCCGGAAAACCTGCTGATCAACCTGCGCAGCCGTGAAGAGAACCGCGACTATCACCCCAGCGTGATTCTCGACAGCCTGCCCGGCCGCGAATTCGAGGCGGTCTATAAGGAGCACAGCACCCAGCCTGATCCCAAGACCCTGACCTATCAGGTGACCCTGTCCATGCCGCGTCCCGAGGGTCTCAACCTGTTACCGGGGATGAGTGCCACGGTCAAGGTTGACTTGGCCCAGGTCAGCCGTGACCTGGGTAGCCGCCTGCTGGTGCCGGTGGAGGCGGTGTTCAGTCCGGACGACAGCGGCCCCGAGGTCAAGCAGGTGTGGGTGGCTCGCGAGCAGGACGGCGTGCTACGTCTGACGGCCCGCCAGGTCGAGGTGGGCCAGCTGAGCCGCAACAGCATCGAAGTACTCAGCGGCATCGAACCCGGCGAGCAGATCGTTGCCGTGGGTGGCGCCGAGCTGGAGGAAGGCCAGGCGGTAAGGCCCTGGGTACGCGAGCGAGGGCTGTAAATGGATATCGCCGGCTACTTTATCCAGCGCCGCGTTACCAGCTGGCTGGTCACCCTGGTGCTGGGCATCGGTGGGCTACTGGCTTTTCTCGGCATCGGCCGTCTGGAAGACCCCTCCTTCACCCTGAAAAACGCCATGGTCATCACCAGCTACCCCGGCGCCTCGCCGCAGCAGGTGGAAGAAGAGGTCAGCTACCCGCTGGAGAACGCCATCCAGCAGCTGCCCTCGATCAAGAAGGTCACCTCCATCTCCAGTGCCGGGCTGTCGCAGATCAGCCTGGAACTGCACAGCCAATACAAGGCCGAGCAGATCCCGCAGATCTGGGATGAACTGCGGCGCAAGATCAACGACTTGCAGCCCAACCTGCCACCGGGGGTCAACCCGCCGCAGGTGCGGGATGATTTCAGCGATGTATTCGGCTTCTTCCTGCTGCTCACCGGCGAGGGCTACAGCGCCCAGGAACTGCGCGATTTCGCCGACTACCTGCGCCGTGAGCTGGTGCTGCTGCCGGGGGTGGGCAAGGTCAGCCTGGCCGGCGTGCGCCAGGAACAGGTGCAGGTGGAAATCTCGCGCAGCAAGATGAGCAGCCTGGGCATCGCCCCGCAGCGTCTGGCTCAGGTGCTCAGCCAGCAGAACGTGGTGTCCAACGCCGGGCGTATTCTCGCCGGCAGCGAATCGATCCGCCTGCACCCCACGGGAGAACTGCAGGACGTACGCGAACTTGAACGCCTGGTCATCAGTGATCCGGGCAGCCCGCAGCAGATCACCTTGGGCGATATCGCCCAGGTCAGCCGTGGCTTCAGCGAAACCCCGGGCAACCTCTACCGCATGAACGGCCAGCCGGCCCTGACCCTGGGCGTGTCCTTCGCACCCAAGGTCAACGTGGTGGACGTGGGCGCGGCGATCAATGCACGTCTGGCCGAGCTGGACAACCAGCGCCCCGCCGGTATGCAGCTGCAGGTGTTCTACGATCAGGCCGCCGAAGTGCAGGCCTCGGTGCAGGGTTTCGTGATCAACTTCGTCGCCTCGGTGGCCATCGTGATCGTCGTGCTGCTGATCTTTATGGGCCTGCGCAGCGGCCTGCTGATCGGCCTGATCCTGGCCCTGACGGTGCTGGGCAGCTTTATCTTTATGCGCCTGCTGGGCATCGAACTGCAGCGCATCTCCCTTGGCGCCCTGGTGATCGCCCTGGGCATGCTGGTGGACAACGCCATTGTCATTGTCGAAGGCATTCTGGTCGGCCGCCAGCGTGGCCAGAGCACTCTGGAATCGGCGCGGGCCATCGTCAAGCAGACCAACCTGCCGCTGCTGGGCGCCACCTTGATCGCCATCATCGCCTTCGCTCCCATCGGCCTGTCCGACGACTCCACCGGCGAATACTGCCTGTCGCTGTTCCAGGTATTGATGATCTCCCTGCTGCTCAGCTGGGTCACCGCCATCACCCTGACGCCCTTCTTCGCCAGCCTGTTCTTCCGCGATAGCCAGACCCTGACCAACCAGGATCAGGGCGATCCATACGGTGGCGTGATCTTCACTGCCTACCGTGCCCTGCTGGACTTCGCCCTCAATCGCCGTGGCCTCACCCTCGGGCTGCTGGCGGTGCTGCTGGTGGTGGCCATCGCCGGCTTCGGCAAGGTGCGCCAGAGCTTTTTCCCACCGTCCAACACACCGATGTTCTTTATCGACCTGTGGTTGCCCCAAGGCACCGATATCCGCTACACCGAGCAGCTGGTGGCCGAACTGGATCGTCACGTGCTTGAGCAGGAAGGGGTGACCACGGTCAGCAGCAGCATTGGCCAGGGCGCCCTGCGTTTTATCCTCACCTACGCACCACAGAAGCAGTACCCCAACTACGCCCAGCTGCTGGTACGCACCGACAACCTGGAACGCATCGAACCGCTGATCAATCAGCTCGAACAATACGTGGCCGAGCAGTACCCGCAGGTCAAACCCAAGTTCAAGCAGCTGATGCTCGGCCCCGGCAACGACAGCAAGATCGAGGCGCGCTTCAGCGGCCCCGACCCCGACGAACTGCGCCGCCTGGGTGGCGAAGTCAGCCGCCTGATGCGCCAGGATCCGGTAGCCAATGCAGTGATGCACGACTGGCATGAGCGCACCAAGCTGGTTCGTCCACAATTTGCCGAGGCCCGCGCCCGTGAACTGGGGGTGGACAAGAGTGCACTGGATGACCTGTTGCGCATGAGCTTCTCCGGCATGAACGTGGGCCTGTACCGCGACGGCACCCGCCTGCTGCCGATTGTCGCGCGCACCCCGGACAACGAGCGGCTGAATGCCGACAGCCTCAGTGACCTGCAGATCTGGAGCAGCGTGCGTGGCATCTACCTGCCCATCGAGCAGGTGCTGCAGGGCTTTTCCACCGAGTGGGAAGACCCGCTGATCATGCGTCTGGATCGCAAACGCACCCTCACCGTGCAGGCCGATCCAGCCCTGCTCAGCGGCGAAACAGCAGCCCAGCTGCTCCAGCGTATCAAGCCCGAGATCGAAGCCATCCCCCTGCCCGAGGGGTATCACCTGGAATGGGGCGGCGAATACGAAAGTTCGCGCAATGCCCAGGGCGCGGTGTTCGGCAGTCTGCCTCTGGGCTATCTGGTGATGTTTATGATCACCATCCTGCTGTTCGACTCGTTCAAGCGCGCCACCGTGATCTGGCTGACCGTGCCCCTGGCGATGATCGGCGTAACCCTGGGCTTTCTGCTCACCGGCATTCCCTTCGGCTTTATGGCCCTGCTCGGCCTGCTCAGCCTGAGCGGCATGCTGGTGAAGAACGGCATCGTTCTGGTGGATGAAATCCAGCTGCAGCTGGCCAGCGGCAAGGACGCCCTGCAGGCCGTGGAAGAGGCCTCCATCAGCCGCGTACGCCCGGTATCCATGGCTGCCCTGACCACCATCCTGGGCATGAGCCCGCTGTTGACCGACGCCTTCTTCCAGAGCATGGCGGTGGTGATCATGTTCGGCCTGGGCTTCGCCACCCTGCTCACCCTGGTGGTGCTGCCGGTGCTCTATTGCGTGTTCTACGGGATCAAGGCGCAGACCAAGGCAGAAGTCTGAGGGGCGGTTGTCCACCCTATGCTGGCGTGACGTGGCGTAGGGTGGACAACGCGCAGCTTGTCCACCCGCTGTTATTCCCTGCTAAATCTGGCGGGCGCGCCTAAAGCGCCGCCAGCCCGAGCGCAGGTCATCCAGCATCGGCACCAGGGCCAGGCTGATCAGCAGCAAGGCCAGCGGTAGCGTGGACACATAGCCCAGGCGGTTAAAGCCAAAGGCCCCGGCAATCCCGCCCATAAAGAAATACAGGGCCAGCAGGCTAAGCACCTGTAGACGCTGGCGGTCGACCTGGACCCGGCCGAACTGTTCGCCGTGGCGGTTCCAGTACAGCAGCTTGCCCAGCTCGATGCCGATATCGGTGACGATGCCGGTGATATGGGTGGTGCGAATCTCCGCCCGCGACAGCTTGGTGATCAGGGCGTTCTGTCGTTTTCAGAAGGCGACTGCACGAAATATCAGGAGTCGGCTGCACTGCCAGAACTGGCCGCCTGCAAGGCAGCGTAGAGAGCGGTTTTTCCTACCTTGAGGCGTGCGGCGGCCTCGCGGACATTCAAGCCGTTGGCGACAAGCTCCCGCGCTCGTTGCAACTTGTCGGCAGTGACAACCGGCTTGCGTCCGCCTTTGCGCCCGCGTGCGGCGGCAGCGGTCAACCCGGCCTTGGTGCGCTCGCGGATCAGGTCGCGCTCGAACTGGCCCAGCGCACCGAACACATGGAAGATGAGCCGTCCGCCCGGCGTGGTGGTGTCGATGTTTTCAGTCAACGAGCGGAAGCCGACGCCCCGTGCTTCCAGCTTGCCGACCGTCTCAATCAGGTGCGGCAGGGAGCGGCCAAGCCGATCCAGCCGCCAGACGGCCAGCACATCGCCATCGCGCAGATAAGCCAGCGCATCGGCCAAGCCGGGCCGGTCTGCCTTGGCCCCGGATGCCGTGTCCTCGAAAACCCGTTCGCAGCCTGCATTGCGTAGCGCATCCGTCTGCAAGGCGGTGTCCTGTTCCGCCGTCGATACCCGCGCATAGCCGATGAGTGCCATTTCCGCCCATTTGTCCGTTATACCGTCCGCCTATCTTATTGTCCGTCATCCCGTTGCGCAAGATGTTTTCGGACAGGGTCCGGTTTGGCCGCCTAATGATCGTTTGGCGGACAAGGCGACTGGCATCAGCCGAACAGCTCGCTATGGGAGCCAAGCCGCGCCAGTCGCAGGGTGTCGGCGTCGGACTTGCGGTAGATCAGCAGCAGGTCGGGCTTGATGTGGCATTCGCGGTAGCCCGCCCAATCGCCGGAAAGATCGTGGTCGCGGTATCGCACATCCAGGGGCTGATCGGTCGCCAGCGCGACCAGAACCGGCTTGAGGTCATCATTCGTGCAGCGGACTCCTGATACTGTTCGTTCAATAGACGACTGCACAACAGCCTTCAAACCGCGTTGTCTGGTGCAGTCGTCTTCTGAAAATGACAACCGGCCGTTCGATGCGGCACCGATGGCCTTCGCGCAGGGGTAGTGAATCCGCCAGGATTGACTTGCGCTGCCCTACCTCTCACTAGTGAGGGGCGGCAGCGCATCAAGCGGTGAGCGCACTCCGGCACCGCCAACTTTCAGCACATGCGTGTAAATCATCGTCGTAGAGACGTCGGAATGGCCGAGCAGATCCTGCACGGTTCGAATGTCGTAACCGCTGCGGAGCAAGGCCGTCGCGAACGAGTGGCGGAGGGTGTGCGGTGTGGCGGGCTTCGTGATGCCTGCTTGTTCTACGGCACGTTTGAAGGCGCGCTGAAAGGTCTGGTCATACATGTGATGGCGACGCACGACACCGCTCCGTGGATCGGTCGAATGCGTGTGCTGCGCAAAAACCCAGAACCACGGCCAGGAATGCCCGGCGCGCGGATACTTCCGCTCAAGGGCGTCGGGAAGCGCAACGCCGCTGCGGCCCTCGGCCTGGTCCTTCAGCCACCATGCCCGTGCACGCGACAGCTGCTCGCGCAGGCTGGGTGCCAAGCTCTCGGGTAACATCAAGGCCCGATCCTTGGAGCCCTTGCCCTCCCGCACGATGATCGTGCCGTGATCGAAATCCAGATCCTTGACCCGCAGTTGCAAACCCTCACTGATCCGCATGCCCGTTCCATACAGAAGCTGGGCGAACAAACGATGCTCGCCTTCCAGAAAACCGAGGATGCGAACCACTTCATCCGGGGTCAGCACCACCGGCAAGCGCCGCGACGGCCGAGGTCTTCCGATCTCCTGAAGCCAGGGCAGATCCGTGCACAGCACCTTGCCGTAGAAGAACAGCAAGGCCGCCAATGCCTGACGATGCGTGGAGACCGAAACCTTGCGCTCGTTCGCCAGCCAGGACAGAAATGCCTCGACTTCGCTGCTGCCCAAGGTTGCCGGGTGACGCACACCGTGGAAACGGATGAAGGCACGAACCCAGTGGACATAAGCCTGTTCGGTTCGTAAGCTGTAATGCAAGTAGCGTATGCGCTCACGCAACTGGTCCAGAACCTTGACCGAACGCAGCGGTGGTAACGGCGCAGTGGCGGTTTTCATGGCTTGTTATGACTGTTTTTTTGTACAGTCTATGCCTCGGGCATCCAAGCAGCAAGCGCGTTACGCCGTGGGTCGATGTTTGATGTTATGGAGCAGCAACGATGTTACGCAGCAGGGCAGTCGCCCTAAAACAAAGTTAGGCTGTCAAACCTTTTCCCAACCTTCGGAGTGAAGAATGATTAAAGATTGGATTCCAACCACACATGAAAATTGTAAAAATATGCAGGGACCGTTTTATCATGGCACCAAAGCTAAATTATCGGTAGGTGAACTCCTAACAACTGGGTTCAACACTCATTTTGAAGAGGGTCGCACACTCAAGCACGTTTATTTTTCAGCTATGCTTGAGCCAGCAATTTGGGGGGCTGAACTCGCTGTTTCACTGTCTGGTCTAGATGGCCGGGGATACATATACTTAGTTGAACCAACTGGACCTTTCGAGGATGACCCGAATCTTACCAATAAAAAATTTCCAGGAAATCCAACAATGTCCTATCGAACTTCTGAGCCTCTCCAGATTGTGGGGGTCGTTGAAGAGTGGGAGGGACACTCCGCTGAAGCCCTGAAAGCGATGCTGGATTCCTTGGAGAATCTAAAGCGCAATGGACTTCATGTCATATATGATTAAGCGGAGCCTGCCTAACAAATCGTTCCAGCAGCGTGCGCTTCGCGCACTCGACAGCCTGTAAGTTGCCTTTTTGTGGTTTTGCTACGCAAAAGTATTCCACAAAAAACCAACTTACAGCCTGCGGCTGAACTCGGCGTTAGGCCTCGCCGAAGCGAAGGTTTGCCACTTGAAGTGTTGACGCCTTTGTTTTAAAGTTTGGCGTCTATCTTTCTGATTTTGTTGATAAATCAGATTTTTATAAATCATGTTAGGCGTCAGACGCTTTTTGACTTAAACGCATCTGAGGCCGAATTAACGTTAGCCACCAAGAAGGTGCCATGAAAACATTTGCCGCATATGTAATTATCGCGTGTCTTTCGAGTACGGCATTAGCTGGTTCAATTACAGAAAATACGTCTTGGAACAAAGAGTTCTCTGCCGAAGCCGTCAATGGTGTCTTCGTGCTTTGTAAAAGTAGCAGTAAATCCTGCGCTACCAATGACTTAGCTCGTGCATCAAAGGAATATCTTCCAGCATCAACATTTAAGATCCCCAACGCAATTATCGGCCTAGAAACTGGTGTCATAAAGAATGAGCATCAGGTTTTCAAATGGGACGGAAAGCCAAGAGCCATGAAGCAATGGGAAAGAGACTTGACCTTAAGAGGGGCAATACAAGTTTCAGCTGTTCCCGTATTTCAACAAATCGCCAGAGAAGTTGGCGAAGTAAGAATGCAGAAATACCTTAAAAAATTTTCCTATGGCAACCAGAATATCAGTGGTGGCATTGACAAATTCTGGTTGGAAGGCCAGCTTAGAATTTCCGCAGTTAATCAAGTGGAGTTTCTAGAGTCTCTATATTTAAATAAATTGTCAGCATCTAAAGAAAACCAGCTAATAGTAAAAGAGGCTTTGGTAACGGAGGCGGCACCTGAATATCTAGTGCATTCAAAAACTGGTTTTTCTGGTGTGGGAACTGAGTCAAATCCTGGTGTCGCATGGTGGGTTGGGTGGGTTGAGAAGGAGACAGAGGTTTACTTTTTCGCCTTTAACATGGATATAGACAACGAAAGTAAGTTGCCGCTAAGAAAATCCATTCCCACCAAAATCATGGAAAGTGAGGGCATCATTGGTGGCTAAAACAAAGTTAGGCATCACAAAGTACAGCATCGTGACCAACAGCAACGATTCCGTCACACTGCGCCTCATGACTGAGCATGACCTTGCGATGCTCTATGAGTGGCTAAATCGATCTCATATCGTCGAGTGGTGGGGCGGAGAAGAAGCACGCCCGACACTTGCTGACGTACAGGAACAGTACTTGCCAAGCGTTTTAGCGCAAGAGTCCGTCACTCCATACATTGCAATGCTGAATGGAGAGCCGATTGGGTATGCCCAGTCGTACGTTGCTCTTGGAAGCGGGGACGGATGGTGGGAAGAAGAAACCGATCCAGGAGTACGCGGAATAGACCAGTCACTGGCGAATGCATCACAACTGGGCAAAGGCTTGGGAACCAAGCTGGTTCGAGCTCTGGTTGAGTTGCTGTTCAATGATCCCGAGGTCACCAAGATCCAAACGGACCCGTCGCCGAGCAACTTGCGAGCGATCCGATGCTACGAGAAAGCGGGGTTTGAGAGGCAAGGTACCGTAACCACCCCAGATGGTCCAGCCGTGTACATGGTTCAAACACGCCAGGCATTCGAGCGAACACGCAGTGTTGCCTAACCCTTCCATCGAGGGGGACGTCCAAGGGCTGGCGCCCTTGGCCGCCCCTCATGTCAAACGTTAGATGCACTAAGCACATAATTGCTCACAGCCAAACTATCAGGTCAAGTCTGCTTTTATTATTTTTAAGCGTGCATAATAAGCCCTACACAAATTGGGAGATATATCATGAAAGGCTGGCTTTTTCTTGTTATCGCAATAGTTGGCGAAGTAATCGCAACATCCGCATTAAAATCTAGCGAGGGCTTTACTAAGCTTGCCCCTTCCGCCGTTGTCATAATCGGTTATGGCATCGCATTTTATTTTCTTTCTCTGGTTCTGAAATCCATCCCTGTCGGTGTTGCTTATGCAGTCTGGTCGGGACTCGGCGTCGTCATAATTACAGCCATTGCCTGGTTGCTTCATGGGCAAAAGCTTGATGCGTGGGGCTTTGTAGGTATGGGGCTCATAATTGCTGCCTTTTTGCTCGCCCGATCCCCATCGTGGAAGTCGCTGCGGAGGCCGACGCCATGGTGACGGTGTTCGGCATTCTGAATCTCACCGAGGACTCCTTCTTCGATGAGAGCCGGCGGCTAGACCCCGCCGGCGCTGTCACCGCGGCGATCGAAATGCTGCGAGTCGGATCAGACGTCGTGGATGTCGGACCGGCCGCCAGCCATCCGGACGCGAGGCCTGTATCGCCGGCCGATGAGATCAGACGTATTGCGCCGCTCTTAGACGCCCTGTCCGATCAGATGCACCGTGTTTCAATCGACAGCTTCCAACCGGAAACCCAGCGCTATGCGCTCAAGCGCGGCGTGGGCTACCTGAACGATATCCAAGGATTTCCTGACCCTGCGCTCTATCCCGATATTGCTGAGGCGGACTGCAGGCTGGTGGTTATGCACTCAGCGCAGCGGGATGGCATCGCCACCCGCACCGGTCACCTTCGACCCGAAGACGCGCTCGACGAGATTGTGCGGTTCTTCGAGGCGCGGGTTTCCGCCTTGCGACGGAGCGGGGTCGCTGCCGACCGGCTCATCCTCGATCCGGGGATGGGATTTTTCTTGAGCCCCGCACCGGAAACATCGCTGCACGTGCTGTCGAACCTTCAAAAGCTGAAGTCGGCGTTGGGGCTTCCGCTATTGGTCTCGGTGTCGCGGAAATCCTTCTTGGGCGCCACCGTTGGCCTTCCTGTAAAGGATCTGGGTCCAGCGAGCCTTGCGGCGGAACTTCACGCGATCGGCAATGGCGCTGACTACGTCCGCACCCACGCGCCTGGAGATCTGCGAAGCGCAATCACCTTCTCGGAAACCCTCGCGAAATTTCGCAGTCGCGACGCCAGAGACCGAGGGTTAGATCATGCCTAGCATTCACCTTCCGGCCGCCCGCTAGCGGACCCTGGTCAGGTTCCGCGAAGGTGGGCGCAGACATGCTGGGCTCGTCAGGATCAAACTGCACTATGAGGCGGCGGTTCATACCGCGCCAGGGGAGCGAATGGACAGCGAGGAGCCTCCGAACGTTCGGGTCGCCTGCTCGGGTGATATCGACGAGGTTGTGCGGCTGATGCACGACGCTGCGGCGTGGATGTCCGCCAAGGGAACGCCCGCCTGGGACGTCGCGCGGATCGACCGGACATTCGCGGAGACCTTCGTCCTGAGATCCGAGCTCCTAGTCGCGAGTTGCAGCGACGGCATCGTCGGCTGTTGCACCTTGTCGGCCGAGGATCCCGAGTTCTGGCCCGACGCCCTCAAGGGGGAGGCCGCATATCTGCACAAGCTCGCGGTGCGACGGACACATGCGGGCCGGGGTGTCAGCTCCGCGCTGATCGAGGCTTGCCGCCATGCCGCGCGAACGCAGGGGTGCGCCAAGCTGCGGCTCGACTGCCACCCGAACCTGCGTGGCCTATACGAGCGGCTCGGATTCACCCACGTCGACACTTTCAATCCCGGCTGGGATCCAACCTTCATCGCAGAACGCCTAGAACTCGAAATCTAACGTCCGTTCGGGCATCGAGGTCCATGTCGGGGTGGGACGGGCCCGTGGCTTCAAGATCACTTGCAGTCCGACCGCGATGTCTTGGTTGCGCGAGAGGTTGTCGATATCCTCCACTGGCACTGTTGCAAAGTTAGCGATGAGGCAGCCTTTTGTCTTATTCAAAGGCCTTACATTTCAAAAACTCTGCTTACCAGGCGCATTTCGCCCAGGGGATCACCATAATAAAATGCTGAGGCCTGGCCTTTGCGTAGTGCACGCATCACCTCAATACCTTTGATGGTGGCGTAAGCCGTCTTCATGGATTTAAATCCCAGCGTGGCGCCGATTATCCGTTTCAGTTTGCCATGATCGCATTCAATCACGTTGTTCCGGTACTTAATCTGTCGGTGTTCAACGTCAGACGGGCACCGGCCTTCGCGTTTGAGCAGAGCAAGCGCGCGACCATAGGCGGGCGCTTTATCCGTGTTGATGAATCGCGGGATCTGCCACTTCTTCACGTTGTTGAGGATTTTACCCAGAAACCGGTATGCAGCTTTGCTGTTACGACGGGAGGAGAGATAAAAATCGACAGTGCGGCCCCGGCTGTCGACGGCCCGGTACAGATACGCCCAGCGGCCATTGACCTTCACGTAGGTTTCATCCATGTGCCACGGGCAAAGATCGGAAGGGTTACGCCAGTACCAGCGCAGCCGTTTTTCCATTTCAGGCGCATAACGCTGAACCCAGCGGTAAATCGTGGAGTGATCGACATTCACTCCGCGTTCAGCCAGCATCTCCTGCAGCTCACGGTAACTGATGCCGTATTTGCAGTACCAGCGTACGGCCCACAGAATGATGTCACGCTGAAAATGCCGGCCTTTGAATGGGTTCATGTGCAGCTCCATCAGCAAAAGGGGATGATAAGTTTATCACCACCGACTATTTGCAACAGTGCCCGATCACCTACCGCATCGCCACCGGCCGCGACGCTGGCTGCAAGGTCGTCACGCTGCAAACGCTGCCCGGTGACGCCGGTTCGCTGGAGGGCGAAGCCGGCAAGGTCGGCGGCTTCTCACTGCATGCCGGCGTGGCGGCCGAAGCACACGAAAGCCACAAGCTGGAAAAGCTGTGCCGCTACATCACGCGCCCGGCGATCAGCGAGAAGCGGCTGTCGATAGCGCTCCAGGGCAGGGTGCGTTACCAGCTCAAGACCCCGTGGCGCAATGGCACCACGCATGTGGAATGGGATCCGGTGGATTTCATCGCCAAGCTGGCGGCGCTGGTCCCGCCACCGCGCGCCCACCTGACCCGCTTCCACGGGGTGTTTGCCCCGAACGCCGCCCTGCGCGCACAGTTGACGCCATCGGGGCGCGGCAGGCGGCATGACGCCGCTGTGGAGCCGGCGGACGCAAGCGCGAACGACGCGCCGCGCAGCCCCGAGGAGAAGCGCCGTTCGATGAGCTGGGCGCAACGCCTCAAGCGGGTCTTTTCCATCGACGTCACCGCCTGCGTCCACTGCGGTGGCACCGTGCGGATCGTCGCCAGCATCGAGGAACCTGCCGCCATCCGCGCCATCCTTGGCCACTTCGTGAAGCAGGGCGCGCGGGAAGAAGCGCACTACAGGCCCGCAGCGCGCGCACCGCCAGTGCAAGCCGCGTGACGATCTGCCGGCTGCACAGCCGACGGCGAAACCGGAATCCGAGCCGATGCGGCCACGATCCGCAGGGCGGCGCTCGGCCCGCTGTCGGGAATCAGCGAAGCATGGCTGCTGACAACGCCGCTGCGTGGCCCCGCGATGCCGAAATCCCACTCACAGACGTCCGATCCGTGCCCAAAACGGGGCTTGCGCGACCGCCGCCTACCCAGCAGACTGCCCGAAAAGGGCGTTTGAACTTCCTATACGCGCACATACTCCAACGATTCCGAAACGCGCTTGAATTCGTTCTCGCCCAGTATTTCCGCGCGCTCGTTCAGCCGTTTGGACGCGGCGATCAGGCTGCCAATCCTGCTGCATATGTATGCACTAACGATCGGCACCATGTAGCAAATGCACACAATAGCATCGAGCCAGCGCTCCCATGCGCGAAGGCTGCCGCTTCGCCCTTGCGCGATCGTACAGACGCACAGAAGAATCGCCACGCCCGCCCAAATCAGCGCGCTTTTCCCTGTATCCGGATGTTTGCGGAGCAATCTGCCCACCCGTTTCAGGCGATCGACGCCTTTCGCGCGCGCCAAATCGCGCAGCTCGAACAGTTCGAACCGGAAATCTTCCACCTTCATTTTCGTTTCAGCACGTAAAACAGCTCGTTTTCGCCGGTCAGCCGCGCGGCAATCGCGCGATTTTCCGGCACGTGCGCCTCCATCCATTCGGAATAGTGCTTTTCCATGCCGACGTTGCGCCCGCCGAGCGAACGCGTCGGAAACGATGCGACGATCCATTCCGCATTCACGCGCATTAGCGCATCCATCGCCGCGCCCGCACGCTGGCGCTCCAAAAGCGGCAGCACCTTAAACAGCAGCGCCGCATTCGCCTCGTCTTCCGGGATTTCGCACAGCAAATCGCCCAAACGCGCTTCCGCGCCGCCAAACGCACGAATTACGTTTACGCACTGACCGCTGATATCCACGCCGGTAATCGCCGCATTTGGCAATCGATGCGCGAGGTAGACAGGATTCAGCCCGCACGCGAGATCGAGGATTCGCGCCGGCGTTCCGCTGGCTTCAAACAGCTGATCGAACACGCGATCCATCGATTCCACAGGCAGCCGTTCGCGCGTGGACGCGTGCATTCCAAGCAGCGCTTCCCAATCGCGTGCCGCCGCCATTTCCATTGCGCGTTTGTATTCGCGCTCGGTCATGAACGCGCCGGTCACGCCGTGAAGCGCTTCGCGCGCCGCCTTGTCCACGTCCTTTTCCTTTTTGAATTTCGCGCTGCATTCACGCCATATGCGCTCGATCGTGTCCGGGCAAACGTCGCGATATTTTTTCGAAGCGAGCAGTTTTTCCTTCAGTTCGCTCATGTTTTCCTCCAGAAGCGCTTACTTTTCCTGCAAAAGCTGCATCAATCGCCCGAAAAAGCGCAGATTGTGTGCGGTCGCCAGATGCATCGCCTGCGGATCGTTGACGCGGAACAAATGGTGCAGATACGCGCGCGAATGGTTTTTGCAGAGCTCGCAATTGCAATGCTCATCCACCGGACGCGGGTCGCGGACATTCTTTTCGTCCATCGCATAATGGAAACGATAGAATTTCGCACCCGAACGCACGCCCTCCGGCGTTTCCATGCCGTCCGCAAACACATACAGCCGCTGATGCCGTGCCTCGCGCGTGGGAATTACGCAGTCGAACAAGCCGTAACCCATCTTCACGCACTCGACGATTTCCTCGGGCTTGCCAAGACCCATCGCATATTTGATTTTGTGGTCGGGCATCGCGTCCGCTGCCATTTTCAGAATGTCCGCGCGGAACGAACCGTCTGCATCCAAAGGCCAGCCGCCGAAGCCGTAGCCATCGAAGCCGATCTCCTCCAGCCGCCGCCCGCATTCCATTCGCAATTCAGGATCCGCACCGCCCTGCACGATACCGAACAGCAGCGGCCGCTTTTCCGGCTTCGTCTGCTTGATCAGCTTTTCAAACTCCGCCTTGCAGCGCTCTCCCCAGCGCACGGTCAGCTCGACGCTGCGGCGCTGAACGTCAATCGGGTCGCCCGGGTGCGTGCACATATCCAGCGCCATCATGATGTCCGAGCCATACTGGAACTGCACCTGAATGCACTTTTCCGGCGTAAACGTGATCTTTTCCTTGCCGCGGTCGGGGCGGAAGATGATCTCTTTGTCGCGGATCTCGCCGTATTCCGCGTTTTCGCGAATCAGCGAATACAGCTGAAAGCCGCCGGAATCGGTAAGAATTGCGCCTTTATAGCCGGTAAAGCCGTGCAAGCCGCCCAGCGATTTGATCAGCTTCGCCCCCGGTTTGTTCATCAGATGATAGCTGTTCATCTCGCAGCCGTACAGCTCCGCGCGGTAAACGTCCTCAAACGTGCCCGCACGAATCGCGCCGTACGTCGCATCCGGGAAAAACGCCGGAAGCGGCAAGCTGCCCGCGGCGGTATCCAAATACTTCATGTTTCCTCCAGCTTTTCGGCAACGCGCAGGCTCGCGCTTCGCGCGCGCGGGTTCTCCGCAAGCTCTTTCTCGCTTGCCGTGATCGGTTTGCGCGTAATCAAGTTCGAGAACATGGGCGCGCAGATGGTGAAGGAAGTCGCCTCCAAGACCTCCGACACCGCCGGTGACGGCACCACCACCGCCACCGTGCTGGCCCAGGCCTTCATCCGCGAGGGCGCCAAGGCGGTTGCCGCCGGCATGAATCCGATGGACCTGAAGCGCGGCATCGATCAGGCCGTCAAGGCCGCCGTCGCCGAGCTGAAGAACCTCTCCAAGCCCACCGCCGACGACAAGGCCATCGCCCAGGTCGGCACCATCTCGGCCAACTCCGATGAGTCGATCGGCAACATCATTGCCGAGGCGATGAAGAAGGTCGGCAAGGAAGGCGTGATCACGGTCGAGGAAGGCTCGGGTCTGGAAAACGAGCTGGATGTCGTGGAAGGCATGCAGTTCGACCGCGGCTACCTGTCGCCGTACTTCATCAACAACCAGCAGAATCAGCAGGTGGAAATGGATGACCCCTTCATCCTGATCCACGACAAGAAGATCGCCAACGTGCGCGACCTCCTGCCCGTGCTGGAAGGCGTGGCCAAGGCCGGCAAGCCCTTGCTGATCGTGGCCGAGGAAGTGGAAGGCGAGGCGCTGGCGACCCTGGTGGTCAACACCATTCGCGGCATCGTCAAGGTGTGCGCCGTCAAGGCCCCGGGCTTCGGTGACCGCCGCAAGGCCATTCTGGAAGACCTGGCCGTGCTCACCAACGGCACGGTGATTTCCGAGGAAGTCGGCCTGTCGCTGGAGAAGGCCACGATCAACGATCTGGGCCGCGCCAAGCGCGTCGTCGTCACCAAGGAAAACAGCACCATCATCGACGGTGCTGGCGATGCCGAGCGTATCCAGGCCCGCATCAAGCAGATCAAGGCGCAGATCGAGGAAACCTCCTCTGATTACGACCGCGAGAAGCTGCAGGAGCGCGCTGCCAAACTGTCCGGCGGTGTCGCCGTGGTCAAGGTCGGTGCGGCCACCGAAGTCGAGATGAAGGAGAAGAAGGCGCGCGTCGAAGACGCCCTGCACGCCACGCGTGCGGCGGTGGAAGAAGGCGTGGTGCCAGGCGGCGGCGTGGCCTTGATCCGTGCCAAGTCGGCCGTGGAAGGCCTCAAGGGCGCCAACGAAGACCAGAACCACGGCATCCTCATCGCCCTGCGCGCCATGGAAGCCCCGCTGCGCGAGATCGTCGCCAATGCCGGTGAAGAGCCGAGCGTGGTGCTCAATCAAGTGGCGGCCGGCAAGGGCAACTACGGCTACAACGCTGCCAACGGCGAATACGGCGACATGGTGGCCTTCGGCATCCTCGACCCGACCAAGGTCACCCGCACCGCCTTGCAGAACGCCGCTTCGATCGCGGGCCTGATGATCACCACCGAAGCCATGGTGGCCGAAGCCCCGAAGAAGGACGAACCTGCCATGCCCGCCGGCGGCGGCATGGGTGGCATGGGCGGGATGGATTTCTGATCCGGTTGGCCCGGTCGTCAGGGAACCGGACCGCGCCAGCGCGGTCCGATCCCGGCAACGACCCGACATCAAGGCCCCAAGGACGGGGCCGGAGCCCGGCAGCGATGCCGGGCTTTTTGTTGTGCCCGCGCCGCGGCAATGTCTGACGCGAAGATCAGAACGCACCGATACGAACGTGCGAACACAGGCGCAACACTGAGCAGCCGTCCCCGCACCGGAGCGCTGCGTGCCGCGCCTCGCCACATCCCGGCGGCAAGCCGCGGGATGCGCGCCACTGCCGTCCGCCCACACCGGTTCGCGGTACGCGCGCCACGCGCCCGAGCGCACGCTGCTGTACGCGTTGGTAGAGGCGCACTACCCGGACTTCATTGCACGGATCGAAGCGGAGGGCCGCTCGCTGCCCGGGTATGTCCGCGAGGCGTTCGATGCCTACCTGCGTTGCGGCGTGCTCGAGCACGGCTTCCTGCGGGTGGTGTGCGAGCACTGCCGTGCAGAGAGGCTGGTGGCCTTCTCCTGCAAGAAGCGCGGGTTCTGCCCGAGTTGCGGCGCGCGACGCATGGCCGAGAGTGCGCGGCACCTGGTCGAGGAGGTGTTCGGCCCGCGGCCTGTGCGGCAATGGGTGCTGAGCTTTCCGTACCCCTTGCGTTTCCTGTTCGCCAGCAAGCCAGAAGCCATTGGCCCGGTGCTGGGCATCGTGCAGCGCGTGATCGCCGGCTGGTTGGCCGATCAAGCCGGCATCGACCGCGCCAGCGCCCAGTGCGGCGCGGTGACGCTGATCCAGCGTTTCGGCAGCGCGCTGAACCTGAACATCCACTTCCACATGCTGTGGCTCGACGGCGTGTACGTGGAAGCCACCGAGCTGCCGCGGCGCGAACTGCGCCTGCACCGCGCCCGTGCGCCCACCACCGCGCAGTTGACCCAGCTGGCAGCTACCATCGCGCACCGGGTGTGTCGGCACCTGACGCGCAAAGGCTGGCTCGAAGGGGAGGGCGAATCGGCCTTCCTGGCAGACAGCGCTGCAGGCGACGACAGCATGGATGGGCTGCGGATGAGTTCGATCACCGGCACTGTTGCAAAGTTAGCGATGAGGCAGCCTTTTGTCTTATTCAAAGGCCTTACATTTCAAAAACTCTGCTTACCAGGCGCATTTCGCCCAGGGGATCACCATAATAAAATGCTGAGGCCTGGCCTTTGCGTAGTGCACGCATCACCTCAATACCTTTGATGGTGGCGTAAGCCGTCTTCATGGATTTAAATCCCAGCGTGGCGCCGATTATCCGTTTCAGTTTGCCATGATCGCATTCAATCACGTTGTTCCGGTACTTAATCTGTCGGTGTTCAACGTCAGACGGGCACCGGCCTTCGCGTTTGAGCAGAGCAAGCGCGCGACCATAGGCGGGCGCTTTATCCGTGTTGATGAATCGCGGGATCTGCCACTTCTTCACGTTGTTGAGGATTTTACCCAGAAACCGGTATGCAGCTTTGCTGTTACGACGGGAGGAGAGATAAAAATCGACAGTGCGGCCCCGGCTGTCGACGGCCCGGTACAGATACGCCCAGCGGCCATTGACCTTCACGTAGGTTTCATCCATGTGCCACGGGCAAAGATCGGAAGGGTTACGCCAGTACCAGCGCAGCCGTTTTTCCATTTCAGGCGCATAACGCTGAACCCAGCGGTAAATCGTGGAGTGATCGACATTCACTCCGCGTTCAGCCAGCATCTCCTGCAGCTCACGGTAACTGATGCCGTATTTGCAGTACCAGCGTACGGCCCACAGAATGATGTCACGCTGAAAATGCCGGCCTTTGAATGGGTTCATGTGCAGCTCCATCAGCAAAAGGGGATGATAAGTTTATCACCACCGACTATTTGCAACAGTGCCCTATTTGCAACAGTGCCGTGTACATCGAAATACGGCTTATCAGGCGTTAAAAGATGCTTGCGATGACTTGTTTGCAAGACAATTCAGTTATCAGAGTCTTAGTGAAAAAGGTAACACTATTAATCACAAATCAAGATGGGTGAGCGAGGTGGCTTATATTGATAATGAAGCTGTCGTTAGACTTATTTTTGCCCCTGCTATTGTGCCTTTAATTACTAGGTTAGAAGAACAATTTACAAAGTATGAAATACAACAAATAAGTAATTTAACAAGTGCTTATGCTGTTCGTTTATATGAAATATTGATTGCATGGCGTAGTACTGGAAAAACGCCTCTCATAACTATGTATGATTTTAGACAAAAAATAGGTGTACTCGAGACTGAATACAAACGAATGTATGATTTTAAAAAATATGTTTTAGACATTGCATTAAAACAAGTAAATGAACATACCGATATTATTGTCAAAGTTGAACAGCATAAAACAGGTAGATCTATTACTGGTTTTTCATTTAGCTTTAAACAGAAAAAATCAGCCACGCATTCAGTCGAATCTAAAAGAGATCCGAATACATTAGACCTCTTTTCAAAAATAACAGATAAACAACGCCATCTATTCGCCAACAAGCTCTCAGAGCTTCCTGAGATGAGTAAATATTCACAAGGCACAGAAAGCTATCAGCAGTTTGCTGTACGTATAGCTGCCATGCTGCAAGATGCAGAGAAATTTAAGGAATTACTTCCTTTACTCAGAAAATTAGGATTTCAATGACATTGTTAATTGAAATTGTTAAGTTAACAGTCAGGTATTAACACAAGTTAGAAACTGGTTTACATAATGAAAAAACTGTCAGTTTCAGAGTTAGCTAAGCTTTATGGATATTCAAGACAAGCCATATATGCACATATAAACAAAGGAAATTTATCTAAAGGATCTGATGGATTAATTGACTTTTCAGAGGCCCTAAGAGTTTTTGGGGAACCACAAAAAAAAGAGGATACAGTCAATCAAAGTCAATCAATTAACAGTCAAAACTTGACAGAAGTTGACTTACTAAAACGTCAAGTTGACATACTGGAAAAACAATTAAATCAGGCAATACAGAGAGAAAATCAATCTTTAGAACGTGAATCGTTTTATCAAGAACAGATTGAAGCTATGCAGCGCTTACTAGAAGCACCAAAAGCCAATATGACTACCTTTACCGATCAGAGCTTTAAACAGGATATAGCAACGGATCCTCGGTCGGAACTAGCAACGAACTATGACGAATTGACTACTCCTCAGCAAGACAATAAGCGTATTCCTATCCCGGAGCATGTTGAACCAGAACAGAAGAAGAGAGGCTTCCTAAGCCGCTTTTTCCTTCCATATGGTTAGCCAAGACTCCAGTTTTTTGAAGAGCCAATTTCAGTGCAAGCACTTGAAATAATGACTCCTCAAAAAACCGGATGATGTTTATTAAAACTGAATAAAACCGTGGAACATCGCTCAATTAGTGATCGTGGAACATGAATAATCAATAAAAAGCCGTTCTGGTGCCCTATACTCCAGAACGGCTTACGTTAATATAATGATATTTAAAGAGAAATATCAAGCATTTCGTATAAGAAATTTTATGTTAAATGATTGTTAGAAATGCCCCTTGATCGAGGCATTTTCTATAAAGAATACTAAAAACTAATTAAAGCCAACCAAGTTTCAAAACAAGGCAGTTCTCAGCAATCATATTTTTAAATTATATAACTCCCAACTGAGCTTTTGCTCCAACGATAAGGCTTTCATTTTGAGTTTCTAAGGCAAATAAACCATACATCAAAGGAGAGGCCGCTGCTCTTTCTAAAGTCTGTTCATATAGTTTATTCCAAACTTTACCCCCTAGTTTTTCATACTCGATGATTAGAGTTTTGAGGCTTTCTTCTCCAAACAAAGTTACATGCCCAGCAAAATCAATCGCTGGGTCATCTATATGGGCTGTTGACCAATCAATAACGCCTGAAACAGCTCCATCCTTTGAAGCTAGTACATGCCCAGCATATAAATCGCCATGTATAAATTGGGTGAAATCTGCCCATAGAACATCATTATCCAACCATTTTCTGTAGCGGGTTTCCAATTGCTCACTTATACCAATTTCAGATTTTACTAACTGCAAATTGTTTGCTATTTCAGGTCTTAAATCTGAAGGTTTCATAATTTTCAAATCATTTTCCCGAACTTCTTTTTCAGGAATACTATGGATTTCAAATAAGGTTTTTGCCAAAGATGTTATGTATTTCGGGCTATCTTTGTCCATATTCCAAATTATTTCATAGGTTTCAGCATCCAAATTTAAAACAGGATTATCTTTAAGTATGGGATAAGCCACTAATTCTGTAGATGAAATTCTCCAATCAGGAACCTCTACAGAAAGATGTTTTTTTACCAATTCTAAAATGCGTTTTTCTTTCTTGATTTGTTCCCTCATGCCATCACGACGAGGAATACGCAGCAACCATTGTTGCCCCTTTGTATCAAGAGCAAAAACGACCTTAAAATCAATGCCCATTTCATTGAAATTCATTTTGTCCGTAAGCAACAAGCCGTGTGCTTCAGCAAGTGATTGAATATCTTGAATTGTCATTTTTAATTTCCTTTAAAGAGTTCAATAATTAATGTTCGGATTAGATTGGCTATCATTAACAATCTCTCTCAAAAGTCTTGATGATTTTGTGGTCTTTGATCTCGTAGATAATGTCAGCAATATTATCGACCAATTGCTTGTCATGAGATACGAAGATAATAGTTCCTGCATAGGACTTCATCATTGTTTCTAATGCGGCAATACTTTTTAGGTCAAGATAGTTTCCTGGTTCATCCATAAGCAAAATATTATATTTTCCTAAAAGCATTTTGGATAAAAGCAGTTTGATGATTTCACCTCCCGATAAGTCGGATAAGTTTTTTTGAATATCATTCGCTCCGATCCCCATTGAAGCCAATACTGCACGAATTTCCGCAACTGTGTACTCGCACTCTTCCTGCATAAAGGAGAGCACAGATTTATGCGTGTTAAATTTATATCCTGTTTGTGTAAAGTAGCCAATTTCAGCTTTTGGAGATATGGTTAATCCATCAGCACGTTCTGATATCATTTTTAACAAGGACGTTTTCCCTGTTCCATTCGATCCAGTTATAGCGACTTTAGCGCCAAGCGGTATTATAAAGTTAGCGTCATCAAAGATAGTACGGCTACCAAATTTTAAGCTCAGACCATCTGCCGTAATCGGGAACTTATTGTGCAGTTCTAGGGCTGAACTTTGACGAAAACGAATAGAACGCAAATGCTCTGGTGCTTGAATATCTTCTAATGCAGCCAAACGCTTTTCCATACTCTTAGCTGCCTGATACAGTTTTCTTTGCTTGGTGCCAGTCATTTTTGCATGCCCAAGTCGTCCAGCACTTTCGGTAGAGTTTTTGGATTTTTCTCCTTTTTTCTTATTGTCTAATCGATTAGCTTGCTGGCGTTTTTCTTGCACAGCAGATTCTAATCGCTCCCGTTCCTTCATCATCAGCTCATATTCTACGGCTTGGTGTTGTCGCTCTTCTTCTTTTTGACGCAAGTAATCCGAGTAACCACCCCAATATTCCGTAATTTTACCGTCTTTTAACTCCCATATCTTGTCTACAACCATATCAAGAAAATATCGGTCATGACTGATAACAAGTAATGCTCCATCAAATGCTTTAAGTTGACCAATAAGTAGATCTATTCCATTGAGATCAAGGTGGCTGGTTGGTTCATCCGCTAGAATGCCATGTACTTGTTGGGAAAATGCGGCAGCAATTTTTGCACGAGTTTCCTCTCCGCCACTCATTGTGTCGTTTTGTACATTGGAAACACCAAGGCGAGATAACATTGCCCGGTCTTCGACCGTTTCTATTTCGATTCCGCCCAGTTGGCTGATATGTGCAAAATCACCAAAACGCTGTAATGTCGCTTCGGCTAAAACAATTTCGCCATTAAGTACTTTGAGTAAACTACTCTTTCCTGCTCCGTTATCACCCACAAGACCAATACGGTCATAAGAGTGAATTTCCAATTCATCAATATCCAAAACATCACGCCCAGCATAATCCAAGCGTATGTTTCTCGCTTTAATAATTAAACTCATTTTTATTTACTCCTGTTTAGCTCTTGAAATTTTTTATGCAGCAAACAGGATTTAGGTGAAAACAAAAGCTAGCATCACAGTGTCCTCCCAAAAAAAAAGCTATTCATCCACAGGGTGGACAAATAGCTAGTCAATTAAGTTATAACTGGAAACTATGCACTAAAAGCATACTTATAAATTAAGCATACTTTTACTTTATATATCCGCATATATTCTTAAAGACACAACAAAAGCCCACCATTATAAAATAGTGTCACTATGCAAATAGTTGTGTCTTAACGAATGCGGATAGAATGCATAAACTTACCTAAAAAATAAAATTCAGTTTTATGATAACTTTACTGTTAAAAGAAGTCTAGACAACCTTGTTTTATGCTTGGATATAAGGCCTTCCCCATTATGATTCTTCTCGCTTCCGGCGGCATCGGGATGCCCGCGTTGCAGGCCATGCTGTCCAGGCAGGTAGATGACGACCATCAGGGACAGCTTCAAGGATCGCTCGCGGCTCTTACCAGCCTAACTTCGATCATTGGACCGCTGATCGTCACGGCGATTTATGCCGCCTCGGCGAGCACATGGAACGGGTTGGCATGGATTGTAGGCGCCGCCCTATACCTTGTCTGCCTCCCCGCGTTGCGTCGCGGTGCATGGAGCCGGGCCACCTCGACCTGAATGGAAGCCGGCGGCACCTCGCTAACGGATTCACCACTCCAAGAATTGGAGCCAATCAATTCTTGCGGAGAACTGTGAATGCGCAAACCAACCCTTGGCAGAACATATCCATCGCGTCCGCCATCTCCAGCAGCCGCACGCGGCGCATCTCGGGCAGCGTTGGGTCCTGGCCACGGGTGCGCATGATCGTGCTCCTGTCGTTGAGGACCCGGCTAGGCTGGCGGGGTTGCCTTACTGGTTAGCAGAATGAATCACCGATACGCGAGCGAACGTGAAGCGACTGCTGCTGCAAAACGTCTGCGACCTGAGCAACAACATGAATGGTCTTCGGTTTCCGTGTTTCGTAAAGTCTGGAAACGCGGAAGTCCCCTACGTGCTGCTGAAGTTGCCCGCAACAGAGAGTGGAACCAACCGGTGATACCACGATACTATGACTGAGAGTCAACGCCATGAGCGGCCTCATTTCTTATTCTGAGTTACAACAGTCCGCACCGCTGCCGGTAGCTATTGACTATCCGGCTGCACTAGCCCTGCGTCAGATGGCTCTGATCCAAGGCAAACTGCCAAAATATCTGCTGGCACCGGAAGTCAGCGCCCTGCACCATTATGTTCCGGATCTGCATCGCAGGATGCTGCTGGCTACCCTGTGGAACACCTACATCTGTATTAACGAAGCGCTGGCATTGACCCTGAGTGATTTTTCTCTGGTGCCGCCCTATCCCTTTGTGCAGCTTGCCACGCTCAAAGGGGTTTGAGGTCCAACCGTACGAAAACGTACGGTAAGAGGAAAATTATCGTCTGAAAAATCGATTAGTAGACAAGAAAGTCCGTTAAGTGCCAATTTTCGATTAAAAAGACACCGTTTTGATGGCGTTTTCCAATGTACATTATGTTTCGATATATCAGACAGTTACTTCACTAACGTACGTTTTCGTTCTATTGGCCTTCAGACCCCGCAGACGGGCGACAGGATCACGCCTTGCCCTCGGTCAGCGGCGTTTTCGTCACCCAAATGGGCAATTCCAGCGGCAGGGCGATTTCGGCCCGGTCGCGGGCCTGCAATTGCGCCCGCGCCCATTGGCCGTCTCGTTTCATCTCCGCTCGCAGAGGCAGGGGGTGGGTGTGCTCGAACTGCTCCCGGTCAAATGGCACCCCGGCTACGGTCAGCCGCTCAGGCATGGGCCGTTCCTGGCCGTGCTCGCGGACTAACACGTCATCGCCGCGCCGGATGATGTAGTACCCGGTCGCATCAGCGTTCATCCGCTCCGGCGCAGCATCTACGAAATCGGCCCGGTTCTCATCGAATGCCCAGACTTTCATGCGCAACCCTCCCGAATCGACATCAGATGGTGGCAGGAATGTGGCTGCATTGTGGTGAAGTGCCACGCTATTGCCACCGTATGCACACACAGCCGCCACAGTGTCGCCACTGTCTTACCAATATCCCGCCACCATCGTTCCACCATGTCACCACCTTGTTACCGTCATCATTGACACCATGCCGCCACCGTCTTTCCACACTGTTCCCACCATTGCCGGTGGCATCATGGGGTGGGAGTAGAAACAGGGGAGTCCTCTTGTGGCTGTTTGGGATCGGCATCCCTCGCCGCCTGTTCCTGCATAGCCCGCCGCTCCTGTTCGGCCATGCCTTTTGCGCAGGCCTGAGCGAACATTTCCGGCGTCATGCCTTGCTCCGCAGCGGTATCCATGTACGCCGCGAAACGTGCTTTGAGTCCGGCAAGCGGTGCGGCCAGAACGGTCAAGCTGAGGTAGTGCTCGAACTGGGCTGCGTGCATGAAGGTGCGTTCAAACGCCGCCCAGCGAGGATCATCATCGCTGGGCTCCGGCTGAGTGGCGTCAGCCTCTTGCGCGGCCATCGACTCTTCCTCGCGCTCGCGCTCGATGCGCTGCTGCTGTAGCCGCTTCGCCTCGGCCTCGCGCTCCTGGCGGGCCTTCTCCTTCTGCAAGGCTTCCAGCTCGGCCAGCTTCGCCAGCGTCGGCTCCTGCTCGGCGGTGATGCGCTGGTGCGCCTGCTGGCGCACGTGCTGCACGCGCAAGCTGGCCTCCTCGATGCGCTGCCCAAGTCGCTGCCACTCGGCGCGGTGTTCCTCGCGCTGCTGTTCCAGCTCGCGCAGCTTGGGCGCATGACCAATGCCCTTGTCGTGGAACCACGCCTGCACTTTGTGCGCCTCCCGCCATGCCTGCGCCTGGTCGCGGGCGCGGGCTGCGGCGCTGCCCGCCTCGGTGTGCTGGTTCTGTAGCGCCTGCCGCTCGGCCTCGGCCTGTAGTACAGCGCGGTCGCGCTCTACCAGGTCGATCACTCGCGGCGGGCGCAGGCGGGCAATCTCCTGGGCCAGCTCGCGGCTGCTCATGCGCTCCAGGCGCTGGCGCTCCTGCTGCGCCTTCTCCCGCTCGGCCCGCTCTCGGGCCTCCCGCTGGGCCTGTTCGCGGCGCTGCCGCTCGGCTTCCAGGTGGATGATTTCGGCGCCGGTATCCGGCACCGCGCGCCGCAGCTCGGCGGCGGCCTGGGCCACCTCGGCGCGGGCGGCGCGAAACTCGATCACCTGGGCGCGACCTTCGCCGCGCCAGGCGCTCGGCAACTGCTTGCGCTCCGGCTCCAGGCCGGTGCCGCGCTCGGCGTGGCTGCGCATGTCGATGCGCTGCTCCACCCCGGCCCGCTCCAGGTGCGCATTGCACATGGCCTCCCAGCGCCCGCGCAGCTCTTTCAGCTCGGCGGCCCGCTCGGCCTTGGTCAAGGTCTGGCCCGCGCTCGGGCCGTAGCCCTTGCGTGCGCCGCCCTTCTCCGGGGCCTTGGCGTTGTACCGCTTGAAGTACTGCTCCGGGTCGCGGTCGATGCCATCCACCTGTCGCTCCGAAAACATCAGGTGGAAGTGCGGCTGCTCGCCACCATCGGCGGCGGTCGGTACATGGAGGGCCCACTGGTAGGCGTGCCGGTCGCCTATCTCCTGGCGTACAAACTCGCGCACCAGCTCGATCCGCTGCGCGGCGCTCAGCTCGCGCGGCAGGGCAATTTCCATCTCCCGGTAGGTCGTGCCGTTCTTGCGCTCGTAGGCGTCGGCGGCCTGCCAGAAGGCAAGCGGGTTGGACTGCGCCCAGGCGGGCATGTTGCCCGCCTCGGTCGCTTCCAACTTTTCGCCGCGCTCTAGGCGGTTGGCGTACTGGCCTTCGCGGGCGATGTAGGCGGCATGAGGCCCGGCCTTACCGGCCTTGCCTACCTTCATGCTCAATCGCCCGATTGCCACCGCCGCCGCTCCTCGTGTTTTTTGCGCCGTAGGCGCTGGGGTGCAGGGGCTTCCCCTGCCGCGCGTTTCTCGGCTTGCCGAGAAACAACTAAGCGCGCCTTCCGTAAAACGGAAGGATACCGCAGCCGTCGCGCCCCGGCCACCTTCCGCGTAAAATGGGAGCCTCCATCACAGAGGGAGACGCACCCATGACACAAGATAAGTGGCTGGCCGAACGGCTGGCATACCTGCGCGGCTTGAAGGCTCCCAGCGATCAACAGCGCCTGCTGCTGATGCTGGCCGACAAGCCCGACCGCACCGCCGACGATGGCCGCAAACTGGCCGCCCTGGTACGCGCCGAGAAGGCCGCCGAACGCGCCCAGAAGGCCCGCGCCGACGCCGCCCGCATCATCAACGCCGAGAAGTCCGCCGAGAGGAAGGCCCGCGACCATGAGCTGTACGAGTCGGCGGGCCTGATGATCCTGGCCGGGCTGATCGATACCAAGACCGGCAAGCCGACCCGCGACCGGGGCGAACTGCTGGGCGCTCTGGTGTCGCTGGCCGAGGCCCAGGTCGATGACGCCAAGAGGGCAGCTTGGAAGGCCAAAGGCGATGCCCTGATGGCCGAGAGGGCGCGGCGATGACGGACTACGGCTATGCCATCGACCCCCGCCCCGCCGAACTGGGCGGCGGCTGGCATCACTCCCCCCCTTTCCCTTTCGGTGCCTTGGTGGCCTTCTCGGCGGCCTCGGCCTTGTCCTGCTGCCGTTGCAGCGCCTCAAGCTGCCCGGCAAGTCGTGCGGCCTGCTCGCGGGCCTCTGCTGCCACCTTGCGGGCCTCGTCACGCTCGGCCTGCGCCTGCCGGATTTCCTGCGCCGCTGCTGCGCGGGCGGTGTCGTGGGCCTGTGCAGCCTTGGCGGCCTGCTGCTCGATCTGCTCGGCGCGGTCGGCGCACGCCTCCAGCTTGGCGGCCAGCACGGCGGCCTGCTGCTCGGCGGCGGTGCGGCCCTGCTGTGCCTCGGCCAGTGCGGCGCGTAGGCGCTCTATCTCTGCGGCCTGCTCCGTCTGGCGCTCGGTCTGCGCTTCGATCTTGAGCCGTGCCGTTGCCACCTCCACGCGGGCGGCCTCTGCCGCCTGCTGCTCGCGCTCGATGCGCTGCTGCGCCTCGGCCAAGTCGGCGGCCTGCTGGGCGGCTTTGCCTGCCAGCGTGTCGCGCTCAGTGGTGAGGACGGCCACCTGCTCGGCCAGCTCGTCGCGCTCGGCCTCCAGCGCCTCGCCTGCGGCCCCAAGTTCGGCGGCCTCGGCCTGCGCTTGCTGGAGTTCTTGCTCTTTCTCGGCCCGCGCCTTCGCTGCGGCCTTCTCGATCTCGCCAGCAATGGCGGCAGTCAGCGCCTGCGGCAACTCCGGGGCCGCAACGGCAGCCACCGGGCGGGCCTCACGCCATTGCACAAGATGCTTGTGGATCGTGTTTGGCGACCCGGTGCCGCCCAAACGCTCCCGGATCGCATTGATGGTGGGCTGTTGCCCGTCGCCCACGAGGGCGTCAGCGGCGGTGAAAACTTGATCCCGAGTGATGCCTTGACGTGCCATGATCCTTTCTCCTTTCGTATCGTATTACTGTATTTCGTATTGATACGATACCATACAGCTATACAGTACGATACACAAGCGGTTTTCGTAACGTACCGCTGCCCGGTCGGCTGCTCGTTTTTGGTGAAACACCGTGCTGACGCCTCGCCTTCGGCTCGTTGTCGGCCAGCCGTCGAACGAAAAGCGGAGCTTTCCGCCCGCCGCCCGGCTCCACTTGGGCAAAGCGGCCAGAAACGGGCCTACAGCGCGTTTTCCGGTCTTGGGGTGGCCTGGGTTATGCCAGACCCCTAAAACGGCCCTACGGGCCGCTGTGGCGCTTCCTGATCGCTTTTGGGGTTTGGGGAGCAATGGAACCAAAAACCAACGTAAGCTCTGAATCCCACCGTAAAGGGGCTTTCCGATCTCCAGCTCACCCGCCAGGCATTACTCTCTGATCAGTGCCTCGATGATCGGGCAGATCGTTCCGCCGTCTCCCGCATCACATTGCTGCACCAGTTCGCCTAACAGTTGCTGCATGACGACCAAGTCGGCCATCTTCTGCTCGATCAACGCGAGCTTGCGTGCAGCCCGTGCTCGCGTTTCGGCACAGGCGCACGACTCATCCAGCGTCAGCAGTCCACCGACTTCCGAGAGCGTGAAACCCAGCGCCTGAGCCCGCTTGATGAAACGCAGTCGCTTCACCATGTCCACCGGATAGCGCCGATGGCCACCCAAGGGTTTGGCTGGTTCATCCAGCAGCCCGCGTCGCTGGTAGTAGCGGATCGTCTCGACGTTCACCCCGGCGGCGTCTGCCAGCTTGCCAATGGTCAGCTCTGTGGCCATCACTTTCTCCTTGATTCCGTACTTTGGTACGGAGTTTAGAATAGCACCTAGGCAATCAGGCTCAGGAGATGGGAATGGGGATGCAACTCACCGGGAAAGGCTCGCTGGTCGCGAGTTCGCTGACCGCCATCGGTGCGTCGGTGTGCTGTGTCGGGCCACTGGTGCTGTTGGCACTCGGTGTCGGCGGTACGTGGGTGGGCGCTCTGACCATGATGGGGTCGCTTCAGAATTCGGAAATTAAAGCACGTTAAGAGATCCGATACCCAGCAACTGCGCGGCTTTGCGCAAGCTGCCAACCCCTAGAAACAGCATTTTCGTGGTTCTCGAAACTCGGCTGTTTCAGCCGTGCAATATGAGAGTGGTTTTCGAGAAAGCAACATGCCATACCAGCACTAGCGCGGATCTGATTCTCATTGAAGCCTCTCAAAAACGATCGTTTGCGAGAAGCTAGACCATGCCAGCGGCTTACCGTACGATTTTTTCCGTTTTCTGAGGTGACCCCATGATGGAGCCACTACGCCCCCTCTTCATCGGGTTGACTCTACTGTTCCTGGGATTGGCATTCCGCAAGCTCTACCTGGTGCCACAGGTTTGTACGCCAGGTACACCCTGCGCCGATCCGCGCACGCTCGTGCGACAGCGACTCGTGTTCTGGATCGTCAGCGTGCTGCTGCTCGGCCTATTGGCCGTGCCGTGGCTCGCCCCGCTGTTCTACTGAAGGAGATTAACCATGCGCAAACTGCTGATCGCCGTGCTTTTCGCCTTGCCCTTCGTGGCGCTGGCGGCTCCCCCGAAAACCGTCACGCTCGACGTGCAGAACATGACGTGCGGACTCTGTCCGATCACGGTCAAGAAGTCGCTGGAGAAGGTGTCCGGCGTGAGTGACGTCCAGGTCAATTTCGACCAGAAGACGGCGACCGTCACCTACGATCCCGATAAGGCCCAGCCCGAGGCACTGACTGAGGCGACCGCGAACGCGGGATACCCCTCCACAGTGCAGAAGTGAGGTCACGATGAGCGCCATTGTCCTTGAGTCCGTGCTGACTTGCCCGCGCTGCGGCTTCGCCAAGCCGGAAACCATGCCCACGGACGCCTGCCAGTTCTATTACGAGTGCAGCAACTGCAAGGCGCTGCTGCGCCCCAACCCAGGGGATTGCTGCGTTTTCTGTTCGTTCGGCTCGGTGAAGTGCCCGCCGATCCAGCAGCAGCTTGGGTGTTGCTCATAGCGTTTAGGGGGATCACAGGTCGTCGTCTGGATTACGCAGTGGCCGCAGCTCGCCGCGCGCAACTTCTTCCGGTACCGCAAAGGAATACCGCCCGAGCATGTTGATGTGCTCGTAGATCAGCGGCGATAGCCGGGCCAAATCCTCTTCCAGCACTGGATAGCCGTGCTGCTTGAGCCGTTCCACGGCCGCCGTCATGTAGAGGGTGTTCCACAGCACGATGATGTTCACCACCAGGCCCAGAGCACCGAGCTGGTCTTCCTGGCCTTCGCGGTAGCGCTGGCGGAGCTCGCCGCGTTTGCCGTGGAACACGGCGCGGGCCAGGCTGTGCCGGCCTTCGCCTCGGTTCAACTGGGTCAGGGTGGCGCGGCGCTTGGACTCGTCGTCGATATAGGTCAACGTGTGCAGAGTCTTTTCGATCCGCCCGAATTCGGCCAGCGCCTGGGCCAGCCGGGTGGGTCTATCTCCCGTTTGCAGCGTGCGCATGATGCCAGTCGCCGGCACCCGGCCGAGTTTGAGCGAGCCGGCCAGGCGCAGCAGGTCGTCCCAGTGCTCGGCGATCAGGTCGAGTTTGACCGACTGGCGGGCCAGCCCGTTGAGCTTGCCGTAGTCCGCGTCCGGGCGCGTGCGCCAGAAGCGGGTACCGCCGACATCGGCCAGCCGCGGACTGAAGTGGTAGCCAAGTAGGCGGAAGAGCCCGAACACCACATCGCTGTAGGCCCCGGTGTCGGTCATGATTTGCGTCGGCTGCAACTCGGTCTGCTGTTCCAGCACGACCGCCAGCAACACCAGGCTGTCGCGCAGCGTGCCGGGCACGGTGATGGCGTTGAGGCCGGAGAATTGGTCGGAAATCAGGTTGTACCAGGTGACACCCCGGCCGGTGCCGAAATACTTCGGATTGGGGCCGGCATGCACGGTGCGCACCGGTACGACGAAGCGCATGCCATCGGCGGAGGCGACCTCGCCGCCACCCCAGACTTGGGCCAGTTCCAGTTGGCTTTGCGCTCCGACCAGGATGGCGTTAGCCGCTGACAGGGTGTCGTCGCGGATATAATTCTGGCTGACCCAGGACAGCCGGTCACGGCGCAGCGCCGGGTTGTCGGTGCGGATCAAGGGCTCCAGGCCGGTGTTGCAGGCCCCGCCCAACAGCACCGCGCAGAGGCTGGTGACCAGGTTGTCGGCGCGTGCATTGCGTTCGGAGACATGGGTGAAGGCCTCGGAAAAGCCAGTGCGGGCGGCGATTTCCAAGAGGATTTCCGGCAGATCGACACGCGGCATCAGGTCAGACACGGCCGCCCGCAGTTGCAGCAACGAGCAGGGCTCGTCCAGCTTGTCCAGCGCCCCGAGCGACAGTTCGGTCTTGCCCTCGGTGTTCTCGCTCAGTTGAATCGCCGGGTTGTCGGGCAGGCGCGCGGCTACTGCCAGCCAGGTTGCATCCAGCTCGACGGACAAGGCGTCCAGGGTGGTTTTGGCGTCGATGGTCAGGCCCAGTGACCGGCAGATGATCGGTCGCGCCGCCAGCCATTCGGCACCGTCGAGCAGGCCAAGACGCGGGTCGGCATAGCGCCAACTGGGCGAGACGAAGACATCGTGGCGGCGCAGGGCCGTGCGCAGCGCATCGAGCGTGCAGAACACATAGGCACCCATGTCGAGGGAGCCATCTTCGCGGGTGATGTGCTTCTGCCAAGCCTTGGCCACGATCTCCTGCGGCGCGTCATCCTCTGGCTTCCGGCGCGGCAGGTTCAGTTGCAGCCACTCCAGACTAGCCGCCACGCCCTTGCCGGCCGGGCTGAAGCCGAAGCGGATGTGCTTGAGCAGGTCGGGCAGGAAGCGGCGCACGCTGCGGTAGCGCGCTTCCAATGCAAGAAAATAGACGTCATCTACCGGGCGGATCAGCGCGTTGACCTCTTCCAGGGCCTTTTCCAGGGTGGTCCTCGGCAGGTCGTTGAACAGCCGGGCGCGCACGTTGTCATCGCTGATCGAGCTGTCCAGCACGACCTTGCACGCGGCGGCGAGCGTCGCGGCCGACCGATCCAGGTCTTTCAGGCTGCGCATGCGGGCTTTCTTGTCGGCCTTCTCCGCGTTGCTGAACAGGTCGCGCAGCAAGGCCTCCAGGACTTCCAGTGCGTCGTCGTGCGCAGTCGCCTCCAGGCAGAGTGCGAAGGCCACCAGTGTCGCCATCCGCCGCGACGCCGGCAGCCGATTAATCGCGGTGACCTTGGCCGTGTTGGCGAAGCGGGCCAGGGCGGCGATACGGCTGGGAGGGATGTGCGCCGCCGCCGGCAAGGTGATGCCGATGCCGCGCACGTCATCGAGCCGGCGCAGTGCCCGAATCAACGCGGGGCCACTGACCATGACCGGGCCGGAGCGCAATTGATCCAGCCGGGAGCTGCGGTTGCCTTCGGCCACCGTCAGCAAGTCTTGCAGTTGCAATCGCTGTTCCTCAGTCACGCTGCGGCCCAGCGTAAACCAGAGGCGTTCTTCGACCCGACTGCGCAACTGGGCGATAAAGCGCTCTAGTTGAGACACACCAGGCAGGAGGACTTTCTGTGTGAACAGCCACGAGGTGGCTCGCTCAAACAGCACTCCCGGCCGGTCGGTGCCCGTCCAGCAGAGGGCATACAGCCAGCGGCTCAAGCGAAAGCCGATGCCCGGATCGGTGAAATGACGATAGCCAAAGCGGTTCTGAATATCGGTGGCATGTATCCAGCGGCGATGATCGCTATAGCGCTGGAGGCAGTCGGGGTCTGGAATCGCCAGTTGTCGGCAAAGCACCTGCAGGACTTCCACCGGCACGGCGGCGGGCTTGTCCGGCAGAACGCCAACGAAGCGGACGGTGGTCAGCAGAACGGCATAACCCAGACGGTTATGGTTACCCCGCAGCACCTGGATGGCTTCACGGTCTTCATCGCTCAGGTGGAAGTAACGTTCCAGCTCTTCACGGCTGGGCGAATCAACATAGCGGCCAAAACCGTCGCGTTGCTCTTGAGTCAGAAAACCGACCGGCATTGATCACAGCACCTCGACGCAGAACACGGCGGGCGTGACGATCCGCGTGCGTTCGATGTGCCCGCGTTGCAGCAGGCCGGCGCGGCGATCACCGGTTACCAGGTAGTCCGCATCGCCCGCCAAGGCCATGGCCAGCAAAAACGAGTCATCCGGATCATCGGCTTCGACCTCGATGGTCAGGCGCTCCAGTACCACAGCCCGTTGCAGGTTATTGATCATGGCGCCCACCTTGGCGGGCTGTAGGATGGCCTGAAGCTTGGGATAGCGGCTGGCTCGACGAATTTCATCGAGTTGCATCCGCGAGGTCACCACCTCGAAACGCGCCGCCCGCCAGGCACGGTAGATCGCATCGGGCGCGCCATGTGGCGAGATCAGGGCGCTGAACAGGATGTTGGTATCCAACACGACCCGCATCAGCGCTTACGTGCCCAGTCGAGCGCTTCGTCAACCGCGTTGGTCAATTCTGCCTCACTCAGATGGGCGTTAGCGGCCTTGGCCTGCTCAGCGCTCAGCTCCAGGATGTGTGCCCGTACCGCTTCTTCGATGAAGCGCGACAGGTCGCCCTTACGGCCGCCGCCCTGGCTGGCCAGAAACATCCGAAGCGACTGGTCGGTGTCGGCCGAGACGGCGACATTCCAGCGAATGGTATTCATAGCGTTCTCCGCTAATAGGTGTTTGTGTGTTTATACGCCAATCACAAAGGGCGATGCAATGGTTCGACAAAACGAAGGTTTTGCCGAACTCTATCGAGGAATGGCTCGGTTCGTTAAGCTCCCCGCGCTACGGTTCAAATAACTGGTACGCTTAATCAAAGTTCAACTATTACTAACGTAGTCGAGTAAACAGTACTTTTGATGAAGATCGGTTATGCGCGAGTGAGCACTCGGGATCAGAAAGCCGACCTACAAGTCGATGCCCTGAAACAGGCCGGGTGCGAACGCATCTACCAAGACATCGCCAGCGGCGCGAAAAGCGCCCGGCCGGAGTTGGACAAACTGCTGGCCAACGTGCGGCCGGGTGATGCCGTGGTGATCTGGAAGCTGGATCGCCTTGGGCGTTCCCTCAAGCACCTGGTCGAGTTGGTCGGCGAGCTGGCAGAGCGCAAGGTCGGCTTACAGAGCCTGAATGACCCCATCGACACCACCCACGCCCAAGGCCGCCTGGTGTTCAACCTGTTCGCCTCGCTGGCGGAGTTCGAGCGCGAGCTGATCCGCGAGCGGACTCAGGCGGGTCTGTCGGCCGCACGGGCGCGTGGCCGGATCGGTGGCCGTCCCAAGGGCCTGCCAGCCAAGGCTGAGGCCACCGCCATGGCGGCCGAAACCCTCTACCGCGAAGGTCGCCTGAGCGTCAGCGCGATCGGCGAGAAGCTGCACATCTCCAAGAGCACGCTGTACAGCTACCTGCGCCACCGTGGTGTCGAGATCGGCGCGTACCAGAAGAGCGCCAGGTCACGCGACCAGCAGCCTTCGGCCGCGTCGCCGGCAGAGCCGCCCGCCGCCGAGCGGGTGGCCACCGTCACCCTGCGCCTCGCGGTGGTGAATAACAGCAAGTTCGTGCGCGGCCGGAAGCGGGCCACGGAGAACATTGAGCGCTACTGCCTGGAGCCCTATGGCATGAAGCGGCTGGATGCCGGCCACTATGAGTTGACCATTCCGTATCGGAGCGACGATGAGCTGGACAAGAGCGTGCATGACCTGCTGACCGAGATCAGCCAGGAGGCCGACATGCGCAACTGTTTTGTCGAGATGGGCGCCTGGGAAGAAGACACCGAAAAGCGTTGGTAGGGCTTACGTTGGTTTTTGGTTCCATTGCTCCCCAAACCCCCTTTTCGAGTGGAAAGGGGGGTCAAGGGTCTCCGGGGCGGCCCGGAGAGGGCCGCAGGCCCGGCCCTTGACGCCCTTGGAACGACCCAAGCCTATCGGCAGACGGGAGGAAGAAGCCGAAGGCGCACATCCTCCCGGCTAGCCCCCACGGGCAATGCAGTGCTCCCCTTCCCAGCGGGAAGGGGCGGGGGGGATGGGAGAGTGTCGGCCAGTCTCGGGGCTTGTTCGGAGTGCTGGCCGTTGGCCTGCCTTTCTGAAAAACCGCTTTTGCGGCCTTTGGGTGCCAACTGCTGTTTGTCCAGGCTGAGGCGGTGGGGCTGCGTGCGCGGCTTGTCCGCGCTTGGTGAACGGCTGGCCGCTTGCGGCCACATTTTCAGCCGGAGGGGGAGCCGCCCGAAGGGTGGGGGAACCCCGCAGGGGTGCCCCGGCCTTTAGGCCGCTTTCAGCGTCGATTTTGCGTGGTGGCTTGAGTTATCCACCGATAGGCGCAGCCAATTATCGGTAAATATTTATAGGTTAAAACATTAAAGGCATAACCGTACCGGTTTAGGGGGGGGGCGATTCAGCGTGGATAACTTGCTTCATCCACAGGGTTTATCCCCACCCCGGCCCCTCAGCCCTTGTATGCGATGGGGGGGGGCGACCCCAGCAGCAGCACGCCGCCCGTGACGGGCTTGACCTTGGCCTGCGGATAGACGGCTAACACCTTCTTGATCGCGGGCACAAACTCCTTTTTGAAGTCCTTGTCGGGGTCTTTCCCCTTGTACTCCTGCGCGAACTGTTCGCGGATGGCCTTCCAGTGAAGGGTGACGCCTCGCCCCTCAATGCGATGTAGCCGGTGGGCAAGCCATGTGTACACGTCCAAAGCCAGCGCGGAATCAGACAAGGCCATGAGGGCGCGGTTATCGAGCGGGACGGCGTTCTCTACCAGTGAGTTGAAGTAACCATCAGACAACACCAACAGGCCCGGCCAAAGCGCCTGCTGGCCCGTTTCCCTGTTCGCCAGCCAAGCGTCGAACTGCTCCACCGGCTGCCCGTTGAACGTGCGACCCTTGAAGCCTAGTTGCAGGCGGCAGGCTGCAAGGGCGTGCATCTGCTTCCGCAGAGTGGTGAACGATCCGCGCACCCCGCCAGTGGTGGGCTTACCCAACAGTCGCAGAAACTCGCTTGCGCTGCTGCCGATGGCAATTTCGCGGTCTTTGGTTCGCACGGCCTGCGTGGAGATCCACGCCAGCGCCAAGCGTGGCAAAGGGCCATAGGGGACGGGCTGCTGCACAGGCCCCTTGCCCTCATCCAGCCACCCCGCCTGCACGTTGATCCAAGCTGCGCCGGATTGGCGCATGAACTCGCGGCCATCGAATTTGGAGCGCGGCAGGCCGACTTGGCACAGCACCGAATGGGTAAAGGCCATGTCCTCACCATCGGGCGGCGTGCTCATGATCTCCGCCGATGCCTCAATCAGCTTGAGGTCGGATTGTGTCAGGATGCCCGGCTGTTTGCGCTTGGGTGTCGCCTTGGGCTTTTCGGTAGTGACGGCAACAGACACACCGGCGGCAAGCTGGGCCATGACGCGCTGCCGCTCGGCCTGCGCCTTCTCGCGCTTCGCGGTGGCTTCGTCGATCTGCGCCCGGACTCCCGCAACCTGTGGGCTATCGACACCGTGCTCTATGGCTACGCTGGCAAGCGACCGGCGCAACTCAATGAGAGCTTCATCAAGCTGGGCGATGAGAACATCGAACGCTGATACCCAAATCTCTTGATCGTTGGCGGCCAT
>NZ_CP187588.1:4477500-4814298 GCF_049860605.1 Aeromonas sp. INTO2 | reverse complement strand
GGCGCCTCCATCCGGTGAATGATGGCGCCATCATAGCCAGCCCCCTCCACCCACTTATCTCACTG
This sequence comes from Aeromonas sp. INTO2, assembly GCF_049860605.1. Lineage (NCBI taxonomy): Bacteria > Pseudomonadati > Pseudomonadota > Gammaproteobacteria > Aeromonadales > Aeromonadaceae > Aeromonas > Aeromonas sp. INTO2. Next base: position 4,814,233 of record NZ_CP187588.1, on the reverse strand, counting down.
ATGTTCTGAGCAATTCGGATTTCCTGCTGGATCCGAATCCAGCAGAACACCATAGCGTGAAACCCCCTTGCCGACCCGATAGCCTGAGCCCGCATCACTTGGGAGTAGGCATGAACACATCAACCTTGAGAACTGGCTGGGTCTGTATCGCCACCGAAGGGACCACCGTCGATGGCAGGGAGATCACCGCTGCTTGGCTGACTGATATGGCCGAGACCTACGACCCGGAATACTACACAGCACTGATATGGCCCGAGCACGACCGCTGGGCAAACTTCGGCTATGTGCAGGAGCTCAAGACCGACGTCGTAGATGGCAAGCTCAAGCTGTTCGCCATCCTGAGTCCGACCCGGGATCTGGTTTATTACAACCAGGTTGGCCAGTACCAGTTCTGTTCCATCGAGCCACAAGAGCAGTTTGCCGATCTGGGCCGCACCTATCTGCGCGGCCTGGGCGTCACCGACCAGCCAGCCAGCACCGGCACCACCCACCTCAAGTTCAAGAAGAAGGGCGAGTCTCGCCTGATCGGTACCAGCGAACCGCTGGATCTCTCCACCTTCAAACTGCCCAAGCACGAGAAGGCAGACGGCCTGATATCCAAGTTTTTCAGCTTCCTGGCCAGCCACGGCGAGCCAGCCCTCCAACCTACCCCCAGCCAACCCGAGGATGAGGAAATGACCAAAGAGCAGTTCGATCAGATGCTGGGGGCCCTCAATGGCCTTGGCACCAAGATCGATGGCTTCAGCACCAAGCTGGAAGCCAAACCGGAAACCACCGCCCAGGTGACCGACCCGGCAAAAGAAGAGAAGACCGGCATCAGCGCCGAGCAGTTCAGCAAGCTGGAAGAGACCCTGGCCGGTCTGGCCAGCACCGTCGGCGAGCTGAAAGGCCAGATCGACCAGTTCTCTGCAGAGAAGCCGGGCCAGCGCCCGGGCGCCATCGGCGGTGACGACACCACCTACCAAGTTTGCTAAGGAGCATTCAGTGAGCCAAACCCTGACCGTTCAGGCCGAACAGCGCCTGAACAAATACTGCGATGCCCTGGCCAAAGCCTACGGCATCGACATCAGCAAGCTGGACAAGCAGTTCAGTGTCACAGGCCCGGTGGAAACCACCCTGCGATCTGCCCTGCTCGCCTCCGTCGAGTTCCTTGGCCTCATCACCTGCCTGGATGTGGATCAGATCAAGGGCCAAGTCGTGCAGGTTGGCGTGGGTCAGCTCTACACCGGTCGTAAAAAAGGTGGTCGCTTCAAGGGCAAAGTCGGTGTGGATGGCAACACCTACGAACTGACCGAGACCGACTCCTGCGCCTCGCTGGATTGGGCCACCCTCTGCACCTGGGCCAACGCCGGTAGCGAGGGCGAGTTCATCAAGCTGGTCGGCGAGTTCGTCAACAAGGCGTTTGCGCTCGACATGCTGCGGGTCGGCTGGAATGGCGTGTCTGCAGCCGATGACACCGATCCGACGCAGAACCCGCTGGGTCAAGACGTCAACAAGGGTTGGCACCAGATCGCCCGCGAGTGGAAAGGTGGTAGCCAGATCATCAAGGCAGCGCCTGGCGAGAAGATCTACTTCGACCCGGACGGCAAGGGCGAGTACAAGACCCTGGACGAGATGGCCTCCGACCTCATCAACACCACCATCGACCCCCTGTTCCAGCAAGACCCCCGTCTGGTGGTGCTGGTAGGCACCGATCTGGTGGCCGCCGCCCAGGCCAAGCTCTACAGCGAAGCCACCAAGCCGAGCGAGCAGATCGCCGCCCAGCAGCTGGCCAAGTCCATCGCTGGTCGCAAGGCCTATATCCCGCCCTTCTTCCCGGGCAAGCGGATGGTGGTCACCACCCTGGACAACCTGCACTGCTACACCCAGCGCGGCACCCGCAAGCGCAAGGCGGACGACAACCAGGACGGCAAGTGTTTCGACAACCAGTACTGGCGCATGGAGGGCTATGCCCTCGGCGAGCACAAGGCCTATGGCGGCTTTGAAGAGGCCGACATCGAGATCGGCGCTGATCCGGCTGTTGTCGCTGCCGAAGCCGCCGCTCAAGCGGCCCAAGGCTAACCCATGAGCTCACCCGGTCAACGCCACAAGCAGCGTGTACTCGCCATGCAGGGGGCCGAACAGACCGCCTGCTCTGGCATGGCCACTGGCGCAGTGGCAGACAGCCTGCACCTGCAACTGGTTGCCCTGGAACAGGACATTGCCCGCTTGCGCAAGCTGGCCCGCATCGGGGATCGGGTGAACATGAAACGCGATGAGCTGATGCCCAAGTACCGCCCCTATGTGGAGCGCTATCTGGCCGCCGTCAGCGAGTCGGGCCAGCCCTATCAGAACGAGCTGTTTCAGCGCCTCATCATCTGGGCTTTCGATGTGGGCGACTTCGACGCCGGCATCGCCTGGGCGGATCTCGCCATTGCCCAGGGCCAGCGCACCCCGGCCAACATCAAGCGGGACTGGGCCCACTTCGTGGCCGACACCGTGTTGGAGTGGGCCGAGAAGCAGGCGGCCGAGGGGCACGCCGTCGAGCCCTGGTTCTCCCGGGTGTTCGACAAGGTGCGCAACGAGTGGCGCCTCAACGAACGGCTAACCGCCAAGTGGTTCAAGGCTGCGGGTTGCCTGCTGCTGCGCGACCACGACGGCCAGCCCCGCCCCAGCGCCGTGGGGGATAGCGCCACCCTGGAGCAGGCAGACCACTGGCTGGCCCAGGCCGACAAACTGCACGGTAAGGTGGGCGTCGGCACCTTGCGCCAGAAGATTGCCATGCGCCTGCGGGCGCTGAATCCGGAGTAACCGACTCTCCGCGCCGTCGCACCCCGGCGGGGAGGATAGGCCAGCCGCAAGGCTCGCGCCGAATCCTGCGATCCGTGGCTACAGGGGTGCACCTTTTCAACCAGCGAGGCAAGCCATGTTTGCAGGCAAGGACATCGACTACAGCGCCGCCACTATCCGCAATGACGGGTTCTGGCCGGATGTGGCCGTCGCCGACTTCGAGCGCCGCCGCGCCCTGCCTGCCGATCTGGACCAACAGACCACCGGCGCCGCTCTGCTGGCTGCCGTCTCTGAAATCAACCTGCAACTGGCCATGCGTCAGGCCGCGCTGATGGCCGAGGGCTACGCCAGCGCCGCCGATGTGCCGGGGCCGAGCCTTGAGGGCGGCACCAATGCCCTGACAGAGCAGTACCTGGCCGCCGTCTTTGCCAGGGCAAAGGCCGCCTTGCTGCCGGAGTTCGCCAGCGTCACCGAGCGGGCCACCGCCAACAACCAGGTGGAGCGATCCCCGGACCAGCGCGCCCAACTGCTGGCCGAGAGTCAGCAACGGGTGCGCAGCATCAAGGGCAAACACCGAGCGGGGGTCTCGCTGATATGAGCGCTGCCATGAACGAGCAGCAGGCCCAGGGCTACTTCCTGCAGGCGCTCCACGCCGAGCTGTTGCGGGTGCTGCCGGCCAAGTGCCACAAGCGCCTGGATAGCTGGATGGAGAACGGCACCATCAAGCTCGAACCCAGGAACATGGGGCCCACCGGGGTGGATGTGGCCTGGCTCACCTACCAGGCGGTGTTCACCATCGAGCTACTGCCATTTCGCGAGCTAGATCCGGCCATTCTGCTGGCGGCCGTCGCCGCCTGGGTGCAGGAACACGACCCCTTTCGCGAGCAGTTCGAGCTGCCCGATCCAGAGTACGCCGTCACCCCAAACGACGAGCAGACCGCGGACCTCGAGATCCAGCTCCCCTTCGCCGAACCGCTGCGCCTTATCGAGCACCTGCAAGGGCCCATCAACTGGCTCGGCAAACACTGGAACGTGGCCCCCTATGACATCTGGGTGGCCGAGCACATCGACCTGAACGTGGGTGATACCGGCCAGCATCAGGTCGGGGGCCCAGCATGATCACCATCACCCTGGACACCCGTCGCGGCAAAGACCAGCTCAACCTGCTGGCCCTGCCGCCCAAGAAGCGACAGCGGCTGGTGTGGCGAGCCGCCAACGAGATGAAAAAGCTGGCGGCCCGCAACGTGCGCCAGCAGCAAGATCCCAATGGCAATGCCTGGGCACCGCGCAAGCGGGGCAAGCGCAAGATGTTGCGCGGCCTGCCCAAGCTGCTGCAGATCCGAGAGCCAAGTCAGGATATGGCTGAACTCGGGTTCAAAAAGGGGGCGATGAACGTTCACGCCGGGGTGATCGCCAACACCCACCAGAAGGGGCACACCTACAAGATGACGGCCGCCAGTCGGCGCCGCATTGCCCCCAGCGATGGGGGCAAGAACAAGCAGGCCAGCAAGGCACAGGCCCGCAAGCTGCGCGAGCTCGGGTTCAAGCGTCCAGGCAAGCGCAAGCGGGCATACCGCTCTGCCTCGCTGGGCTGGATCACCGCCAACCTCAACTATGCGCAAGCGGGGTTGCTGATCAAGAAGCTCAAGGACGAACCGGTGAAAGAAAGCTGGGAAATCGAACTCCCTGCCCGTCCGTTCCTGGGCGCCAACAACAAGCAACGAGAACAAGCCTTTGCCCGCGCCCTGCAGAGCATCAACTACGGCTGGGACGTCAACAAGCAAGAGATGAAGGGGAAATAACGCCATGTGGCCTTATGTACAGATCAACAACTTGAACCAGATGCAGGGGCCCGTGACCGAGGTCGAGAGTCACCTGCTGTTCATCGGCACAGCGCCGACCAACACCGGCAAGCTGCTTTCGCTCAACACCCAGAGCGACTTCGACACCCTGCTGGGTGAAGACAACAGCGAGCTGAAAGCCAACCTGCAAGCCGCCATGGTCAACGCTGGTCAGAACTGGACGGCAGCCGCCTTTGTGCTGCCCACCGATATGGACTGGAAAGAGGCGGTGCGCGAGGCACAGCAAACCCAGTCGTTCGAAGGGGTCGTGGTGCTGGGTCAGGAGTGGGACCAGGCAGGCATCAACGCCGCCCATGCGCTCAACCAGGAGCTGATCGCCACACTGGGGCGCTGGCAGTTCATGCTGCTGGCGGTACCGGGCATCGTCTCCACTGCCGAGGGAGGCCAAGACTGGAGCGAATACGAAGCCACACTGGCTGCCCTGCAAGACAGTATCGCCGCGAGCTCGGTTTCTCTGGTGCCGCAACTGTGGCCCAACCTCGCCGGTGTCTATGCCGGTCGCCTGTGCAACCGGGCGGTGAGTATCGCAGACAGCCCCTGCCGGGTGAAGACTGGTGCCGTGGTGGGCCTTGGCAACAAGCCGAAGGACAAGGCCGGGATCCCGCTGCCGCTCGCCACCCTGCAGACCCTGGAGCAGAACCGCTACTCGGTACCGATGTGGTACCCGGACTATGACGGCACCTATTGGGCAGATGGCCGTACCCTGGACGCCGAGGGCGGCGACTACCAGGTGATCGAAAACCTGCGGGTGGCCTACAAAGTAGCTCGCCGGATGCGCCTGCGGGCCATCGCCCGCATCGGGGACCGCTCGTTCAACTCCACCCCGGGCAGCACTGCCGCCGCCATCACGTACTTCGGTAAAGACCTGCGCGAGATGGCCAAGGCCACCACCATCAACGGCCAGCCGTTCCCGGGCGACATTGCCTCCCCTCAGGATGGCGACATCAAGATCCAGTGGATCGCCAAGAACCTGGTCTCCGTCTACGTAGTGGTGCGCACCGTGGACTGCCCCAAGGGGATCACCGTCAACATCATGCTCGATTTGAGCCTCAATAACGGGGAGGGCTAACCCATGACCAGACGCATTTCAGGCCAGAGCTTTGACACCACGCTGATGGGCACCATGGTCCATGTCGAGAAGGCCAGCCTCTCCATCACTGACAACAGTGCCGTGGCCCAGACCCGCGGCATCCCTGACGGCTATGTGGATGGTGACGTGGCGGCCGAGTGCGAGTTCGAGCTCGATGCCAAGAACTTTACCCTGCTGAGCGATGCAGCCAAACGGGCTGGTAGCTGGCGCGGCATGGCACCGGACGACGTGCTGTTCTACGCCGACACCGGCGACGAAACCATGAAGGTGGAGGCCTTCGGCGTGAAGCTGCAGATCTCTGACCTGCTCGACGTCGATCCCAAGGGCGGCAGCAAGGGGGTTCACAAGGTCAAGGGGTTCGTCACCTCCCCCGACTTCGTCCATATCAACGGCGTGCCTTACCTCTCCCAGGAAGACACCCGCCACCTGCTGGGTTAAGGGGGACGATTGGACGCTATCGACCGCGCCAACCATCACGCCGCCAGCATGCTGGCGGCCCAACTGGCCAATCAGGTGGGCAAGGGGCACTACCAGGGAGAGAGCCGGCATCAGTGCGAAGAGTGCGATGCAGATATCCCCGAGGGGCGACGCCGCCATGTACCGGGGGTGCGCCTGTGCGTCCCCTGTCAGACCCGCCTTGAACGGTTGGCCCGCTAACCAGAGCCACGGACATGAACCACATGCCTCATAAAGACCCAACCCTCGCCACGGCCTTGCTGGCCTGGCTGATGGACAACTGGCCCGCCGTCTATGGGGCCCTGCTGGCGCTTGCCATCGCTTTCCTGCGCATCACCTACGCCGGTGGGCGGGGTCGCCGTCGGCTGATCGAATCCCTACTGTGCGGCCTCATCACCCTGGCGGCCGCCACCGGGACCCACCTGCTCGGGATCCCCCAGGAGGCCACCCCGTTCCTGGGCGGCGTGGTGGGTCTGCTTGGGATCGACATCATCCGGGACCGAGCGGCCCTGATATTCAACAAGAAGGAGGGCTGATATGGCTCTGCGCTGGCTTGACGAGGCTCGAAAGCACTTGGGCCTGAAAGAGATTAAGGGGCCCAAACATGCCCAGGCCATTCTCGACATGTGGAAGGCGATCAAGCGGGGCGGCATCCGTGATGATGAGACCCCGTGGTGTGCCGCCTTTGTCGGCGCTTGTCTGGAACGGGTCGGCATTCTGTCTACCCGCTTCGAGAGTGCCAAAAGCTATCTGAGCTGGGGTGAGAAGCTGGATCGCCCCGTGCTGGGCTGTGTGGTGGTGTTCACCCGTGACGGTGGTGGTCATGTGGGGTTCGTGGTGGGCAAGTCCACCTCCGGCAACCTGTTAGTGCTGGGCGGCAACCAGGGGGATGAAGTGAATATCCGCGAGTTCCCGTTGACCCGTGTCACCGGGTACCGCTGGCCCCTCAATGAGCCGCTGCCGGTGGGCGATCTGCCTGTTGGTACTCCGGCCCAGCTGTCGATGGGGGAAGCATGAGCGTCTTCCTTCGGCTGCTGCCGACCCTGATCGGGTTGGTAATCGGCACCCTGCTGTTTGCTCAGGGGGAGCGACTCACCCAGCGCACCAAAGAGCTGGCCAGCGCCAACGAGACCATTGCAACCCTGAGAGAGGCCAACGACCAGATGGACAGTGAGCTCAAGACGCGGCGGCGAGACGATGCTGCCATGCGCCAATTGCTCGCCAACCAGAACGCCGCCTTGGCCGAGCTCGACAACCAAAACAGGAAAACAGCCGATGAACTGCAACAAGCTCTGGCCACGCCGCCGGCAGGCCGCCCGGACTGCGCTCGCGAGCCTCTGCCTGCTGGCGCTCTGCGCCTGCTCCAGCCAACCCACGACCGTGGTGCAAACCCGCGTGGTGAAGCGGCTGCCACCGCCGGGGCTGGTACCCAACTGCCCGGCGCCTGATTTCACGGGGAGCACCTACGGCGACGCCGTGCGGTTTATCCCCACCTTGCAGACGGCGTTGCGCCGCTGCCAAACCCAGATCACCACCCTGACCAACTGGATTGAACAAGAGGAAGCCACCCCATGAGCAAGAAAATCATCCTGACCATCGCCGGTACCGACATCAGCTTCGAACCGACCATGACCGCCTACAACGGCTTCATCAACGACATGATGCCGAACGACAAGGTGGCGCCGGCCCACAACTACCTGAAGAAAATCGTCAGCCAGGACGAGGTCAGCAAGGCCGCACTGGACGAGCTGCTCAAACAGCCGGGTGCAGCCCTGCAGCTGGCGGGGGCCATCAACGAGCAGTTCGCCCCCACCCTGGAAATCACCGTAAAAAACTGACGGCGCGCGCCGAGGCCATCGAGCGCAATCAACTGGAGCAGGTGCTGGCGCTGCGGCGTTACTACCTGCCCCACGAAGAGGACGACCTCGACAGCCTGGCACGCGCCATCTGGTTAGACAAACAGCACCGAGAGTCCAACGCCGCCGCCGTGGCCGAGGGCATTGCCAAAGCACTGAACGGATAAGAGACCCCTATGGCCTGGATGGAAAAGTTGATGATGCAGGTGGCATTGGTTGACCAGGTCACCAAGCCCCTTGCCGGCATCAATGCCCAGATGGACAAGGTCACCAAGTCAGGCCGCCAGGGCTGGAGCAACATGGCGATGGGGGCCACCACCGTGGCCGGCGGCGTCATGGCGATCCAGGGTGCCCTGGGCCCGGCCATCGAGATGGACCGGGCCTTGGCCGAGGTGGCCTCACTCGATGTGCAAAAGGAGGTGCTCGGCGCGCTCGGTCGCGAGGCCCTGAAACTCTCCATCCAGTATGGTGCGTCGGCCACTGAGATCGTGCGCTCCTCCTACGATATCCAATCCGCGATCGCCGGGCTGGAGGGCAACGAACTGCCCGCCTTCACCCGCGCATCCACCACCCTGGCCAAAGCCACCAAGGCCGACACCGCCACCATCACCAACTACATGGGCACCATGTACGGCATTTTCGAGCAGCAGGCCAAGCAGATGGGCAAGGCCAACTGGGTCGAGGATGTGGCCGGCAAGACAGCACTGGCGGTACAGCTGTTCAAAACTACCGGTCAGGGCATGGCTGATGCCTTTGGGGCGATCGGGGCCAACGCCACCGCCGCCGGGATCTCGATGGATGAGCAGTTCGCCGTGCTCGGCCAGCTGCAGGCCACCATGAGCGGCGGCGAGGCGGGCACCAAGTTCAAGGCCTTCCTGGCCGGAGTCGGGGGTGCCCAGAAGGCGCTCGGCCTCCAGTTCACCGACGCCGCGGGCAACATGCTGCCGGTGCTCACCATCATGGACAAGCTCAAGGCCAAGTATGGCGAGACCATGAGCGTGGCCGAGGGGGATGAGCTCAAGAAGGCCTTCGGCTCGGACGAAGCGGTGGCCATGATCAAGCTGTTGATGACCAACACCAAGGGACTGGCCACCAATATCAACGCGCTGGCCAACACCCACGGCATGGGCAAGGCCGAACAGATGGCCGCCGCCATGACCGACCAGTGGCAGCGGGTCGAACAAGCCTGGTTTGCCATCCGCGCCGCCGCGTTCGGGGTAGTGCTGCCCGCCATCAATGCCGTGGTGGGCGCCTTTGCCGATGGTGCCAACGATGTGCTGCGATGGACGCACCTGTTCCCGAACCTGACCAAGGTGATCAGCTATGCCGCGCTGGCCATCGTGGGTTTGAGCATGGTTACAGGAACATGGATGCTGGTTGCCGGGATCGCCCGTCTGGCCACGCTGGGGCTGGGTATTGCCTGGTCGGTGATCATGTCTCCTCTCAAGTTGTTAAGAGCAGGATTTATTGCCTTACGAACCAGCACCATCCTCAGCATGTTTGCCAATGCTGCATGGGTGGCAATTTGCATGGTTGCCAAGGTAGTCGCCTTTGCATTCGCTGCGTCTCTGTGGGTTGTGAAGGCTGCCGTTACGATCCTGGGCGGTGCCTTTACCGTGCTAAGGGCAATCATGGTGACGCTATTTGCTGTGATGTCTGCCAACCCCATTGTGTTGATTGTGGCAGGCATCATCGCCTTGGTTGGCGCTGTCATTTACTACTGGGATGAAATCAAAGCTGTGCTGGCTGACTTAGGGGTATTCGACGCCATCGATAAAGCTATCGCGATGATCTCTGCTGGGTGGGCCGACTTCATGGCATTCATGAGTAACCTCAGCCCATTTCAACTGCTTGGCAAAGCAGTGGATTGGCTGATCGATAAGCTCAATATGATCCCGGGCGTCAACATAGAGCTCGGTAGTATGCCGGACCTCACCATGCCGGCCATGCCGGGGGCAATGAACCTTCAGGCGCCTGAGCGGCAACAAGAGGTAATCAATGCGCCCCTCGCCCGCTATCGCCAGCAGGACCAGAGCAAGGTGCCATCCGGTGGCCTTGGCCAGCAGCTGATCCAGGCCAACGCGGCGGCGACCACGGCCAACCAGAAACCCGCCAAGTCCCTGCACATCGGCGAGGTACATATCACCAACCAGAACCCGATGAGCCCGGAGCAGTTGGCCGAGAACGCCTGGCTGGAGACCCCGTAATGAGCGAACCCATTACCCATGACCCCAAATACATCGATCTCCTGGTGGTGAACGGCGCCTGGCAACTCGATGCCGGCGGCCAGCCCCGTTACACCCAGGACCGCCACAGCATCGGTCAGGACATCAAGCACCGCATCATGGAGTCGGGGCTGGCCCGCAAGCTCATCGGCGAGCGCAGCCCTACCCTGCGCGCCGATGTGATGACCGAGATTGAACTGCTGGTAGAAGACGACGAGCGGCTGGTACCCGGCACCATCGTGATCCGTGAAGAGGCCCCCGACCGGGTGCTGGTCACCGCTCGCACCTATGAATTCGGCGATCTGGAGGTAACCCTGTGAACCTGCGCCCGAACGTAGACTTTATGGCCCTGCTGGCCGAGGCCGGTGTGCCGACCACCGAGCAGGCCATGGAGGCTGAGCTCAAAAAGGAGGTGGTCGCCGCCGGCTCCCTCATCACCAACGACAGCGATGTGAGCCCCTTCTGGCGGCTGGTGCGCGGGGTGGTCATTACCCCGGCGCTCTGGCTTATCCGCACCCTGCTGGCGGGCCATGTGCTGCCCAACACCTTTGCGGCCACCGCCACCGATGCCTATCTCGATCTCAAGGCCTGGGATGTGGACCTGACCCGCAAGGCCGCCCAGAAGACCCGAGGGGTGATCCACTTCGTCAAGGTGAACCCTGGCGAGGCGGTCACCATCCCGGCCGATATCTGGGTCACCACCGAGCGCATCAACGGCACCATCTACCGGGTGAGGCCGCTGCTGGCGGTGGTCAGTCCCGCCGGCGAGGCGGTGGCCAAGGTGGTCTGCGAGGCCGAGTTCGCCGGCAGCGCCTGGAATCTGGCCCCGGGTTATTACAACCTGCTGAGTGAACCGGTGACCGGTATTCTCTCGGCCCGCAACGATGACAAGGAGTGGATCACCACCCAGGGCGCCGATGCCGAGGGCAACGACGCGCTCGGCCTGCGCATCCAGAACCAGTTCTCGGCGGTGGGGCGCTACCATATCGACGCGATTTACCGCTCCATGCTGGCGAGCGTGGCGGGGATCCGGGCCGATCACATCTTCTTTGAGCATGAGGGGCCCCGCGGCCCGGGGACCGCCAACGCTTACATACTGCTGGAAGTGGGCGCCACCCCGGCCAGCCTCATCAACCAGCTTAATGACTACGTGGGCCGCCAGGGCAACCATGGCCACGGCGATGACCTGTTCGTGATGAGCATCCCCGAGACCCAGCACAGCCTGACGCTGACGATCTGGCCTCAACCCAACCTCACCGACGAGCAGAAAACCGCGCTCAAGGCGGGCGCCGAAAGTCTGGTCAAGGCGGCGTTTCGCCAGTCGGCGGATTTCCCAAACGTCACCCGCACCTGGCCGCGCTCGCGCTTCTCGCTCTCCCAGCTGGCCCGCGAGCTGCACAGCCAGTTCCCACAGCTGCAGAGCCTCAAGTTTGCGCAAGATGACATCGTGTCGGGGCTCGCCATCCCGCGCCTGAGCACGCTGGAGGTGACCCTGCATGACTGACCCGACCCCGCTTGAACACGACCTGCAGGCGCCGGTGCTACCCGATGCCAGCGCCCCCTGGTGGGAAGACGGTTACACCATCAGCTCGGCCCACGCCGAGCCCGGGTTTCTGGCCAAGGGGATCAATGCCTTCTGGCAACGGGTCAAAGGTTGGCTGTTGCTGCCGCTGGCCCAGCAAGACCCGCTGACCTGCTCGGAGTCCCTGCTGGCGCTGCTGGCTTGGGAACGGGAAATCAGCCGTTTCAACGGCGAGCCGCTGCCGCTCTTTCGCAAACGGGTCAAGTTCGCCTTTGTGAACGCCCGGGACGCCGGCGAGGTGGCCGGCTTTAAGCGCATCTTTGAGCGCCTGGGCATCGGCTGGTGTGACATCCACGAACGCCAGGCCGGCGCCCCCTGGGACGTCATCACCATCGAGGTGACCGATGGCGCCATCGCGGCCAACCAGAAACTGATGGAAACCTTGATTCAACACTATGGCCGCACCTGCCGCCGCTATCGCTTTCAGGTGGTTTATCCGGTCACCGGCATCCTGCAGTTCGGCCGCATCGACATGAGCCAGCAGGTGTTTGGCGCATCACTTAAGAGGAACGCATGAGCCAGATCATTACCAACGCTTTCTCCCGCTACTGGCAGGAGTGCCTGACCAACCAGACGCCGGTGGTGCTCGATGAGTTCGTGCTGGCCAACGTGCCGGGGCTCGATCCCGATGCGGCCATCAACCCGGACAGCGGGCTGCCGCCGGCGGGCCAGATTGTGCACCGCCACGCGGTCGACCAGCGTGGGCGCATCAACAACGATGCGGTGGCTTACACCATCGTGATGGACACCACGGTCGGCGATTTCAGCTTCAACGCCATGTACCTCATCAACAAGGCCACCGGCGTGGTGGGGATGATTGTGCACAAGGGGCTGGAAACCAAACTCAAGACCAATGAGGCCACCGGCCAGACCGGTAACAGCTTGGTCAAATCCATGCTGATGGAGTACGACCGGGCGGCAGAGGCCACTGCCACCCACGTGGACGCCAGCACCTGGCAGATTGACTATGCCGCCCGCCTGCGCGGGATGGACGACGACCTGCGCCTGCAGGCGCTGCAGTTCTTCGGGCCGGCCACCTTCTACGGCGACGGCTTCAAGCTGGTCAACGAGTCCGGGGTCTACAAGGTGCAGCCCGGGGTGGCCTACGTGGGCGGCCTGCGGGCGGAACTGAACGAGGTCAAGAAGGTAACCCCGAGCGCCAAGCCAGTGGGGCTCTGGCTCGATATCTACCGGGCGGGCTCCCTGCTTGATGCCTGGGTGAATCACTTCACCCTGACCTTAAGCGTGCCGGAGCTCACCGACTACCTGGACAGCAACGGCCATCAGCACCATGTGGCCAAGGTGGCCATCGTCAATGCGGACGGCAGCGTCACCGACGTGCGCCGCAAGCGCACCATCGAGCTGACCGGGGACGTGGCCGGCAAGGGCATCCTGGAAGACGCCCAGGGCGTCACCATCGCAGTGGAGATCAAAGATGGCAGCCACCGCCACCAGTGGGGGGAGCTTGACCAGGTGCCGGCCACCGCCAGCCGCTGGCCCAGCTACGCCGAGGTGACCAACAAACCGGATCTGGCGCCGGCCAACCACAGCCACCAGGGCACCATGACCAACGCGATCCCGCTATCCAAGGAAGACCTGAACACAATTATCAGCCCCGGCGTGTATCGCCAGGACTCCGACGCCAATGCGGCCTTGGTGCTCAACTACCCAGAAGCGAAATCAGGTTCCCTCATTGTGACCGGCGGCGCCGGGGTGCAGCAGCGTTACCACGTCTACAACACCAGCCGGATTTACACCCGCGCCCAGTACAACACCGGGGCCTTTACTCCTTGGGCCCGGGATTACAACACCCAAAACAAGCCAAGCGCAGATGACGTCGGTCTGGGATTAGTTGTCAACAAAGGCTGGAACACTCAGGCGGTAGCAGATACTTACGCTGTGCGAGACCAATCCGGTGACCTTTATGCTCGCACCTTGCGCAGCAACCTGGTCGATGAACAGCGCATGGTCGGCGCCGTGGCCTTTCGGGTCGACTACGGCAACGACAGCTATCTGCGCTACTGCAGTAGCCAAGCAGCGTTTCGTCAGTGGCTCAACCAGGCAGCCACTGGCTGGGAGGTGGGCTGGCGTTTAGGGATCTATGATCATAACTACGCAATGACCGAATACAACATCCCGGGCAAGTGGGCAGTGATGACCTACCTTGCTAGCGATGGCGCGTTTCGAATTGCTTCCTCGAACGGTGTCGGAGGCGCGACCTTCACCCGCATGACCATCGACACCGGGGCCAATGTCACCTTTGCAGGCACGGTGAATGATGGCTCTGGCCGCTGCTACAGCCCGGGCAACCAACCCCACTACACCCACAACCACACTGCCGCCCAGGGCAACCAGGACATCGTCGCCAGCGGCTGGGGGCAGATCGGCACCTACATGATGGCCGCCGTGATCCCGGGCCACTCTGGCGCCATGAACCCCACCGCCACCATCGCCGGTTCATCCCTGCGCCCCGCCAACTGCTCGGAGTGGGGCCAGAACCGCGACTGGGCACTGCCGGGGACTTGGAAATGCCTGGGATTCGTCACGGATAACAGCGATGACCGTTGGGAAGACCGCACCACCTTGTGGCTGCGCATCGCATAAGCACAGGAGAATCGGATGGAACGAATTGAAGTACTCAGCGCGGCCCGCCCGCGCCATTATGCTGGCGACCCCGACAGCATCACCCTGGATGTGCGCTTTGCCCATCTGCCCGACTCAGTGCAGTTTGCAGCCCGCAAAGATGACCTGGAAGCACACGGCCGCGAGCTCTACAGCCGGGCGGTGTTCGGTGAGTTTGGCGATATCGAGGTGATCCCGTTGCCACCACCGACCGAGGCCGAGCAGCAGGCCCGCCTCGATGCGCTGCTCAAGCAGGCCGCCAACGCCATGGCCCCGCTGCTCGACGCCGAGGCGCTTGGCATCATCAGCGAGGCCGAGCGCGAACAGCTCACCGCCTGGCAGCGCTACCGGGTTGCCCTCTACCGTCTCCCGCAAGACGATGGCTGGCCGACCGAGGTCAGCTGGCCGGAGGCGCCGCGATGAGCTGGACACAGGGACCACTGCGCTGGCCCGCCAGTGCCGGCAGCCTGCACACCCGCGCCCAGGGCGTACTGGGTCAGCTCCCGGCCACCCAGGACAGCGCCATGGCGTGCCTGCAGGGCCTGGCAGAGCGGGCCCAGTACCGGCCCCATCCGCTCAGCGAGGCCGCCGCCGCGCTGGCAGGTCTGCGCAGCGAGCTCGACCGCCTGCTGGTCACCGGCCGCGGCCTGACGGTCACCCCCTACCAGCACGGAGTCGGCCAACAGCAGGGCCAGCAGTTCAGCCTGGCCGCCCCCAATGCGGTGGCCACCCTGGCCGCCAAGCTGCAGGACGGGGCCGATCCCCTGCTGCCCACCGGGCAACTGCATGCCCTCGCCTGGCTGGTCACCGGCAACAGCGGCGACGCACTGGCCCGCCAGCTGGCTATCCTCTGCGCCCTGCTGCCGTTGCCGGAGTGGTGCGCCACCCTGCGCCGGCTCACTGCCAGCAACGACCCCATGAACCAACCCACCGCGGCCAAGGTGCCGCGCTGGCGCGCCGATGAGCCGCTGAGCTGGGCACCGCTACGCCCTGCCCGCCAGGCGCTGGGGGCAGAGCTGGCCCAGTTGGAGAGCCTGGCCCGGGACAGCCAGACCCCGATCGCCAAGCTGCAGGGGCTGGCGACACGTCGTGCCGATCGTCTGACCACCCTAGCCGAGGCCTTGGCCGCGCTGGGTACCCTCTCCGGCACCCTCTGGCACTGGCAAGGCCAGGGGGATGTGGCCAGCCTCGCCACCCAGCTCGGACAGAGCGCGCCACCCGACCACAGCCAGAGCATGACGGTCGGCGCCCTGCTGCTCTCCCCGTCCCCGCTCACCTTCTGGCAGGAGTTAACCCCATGAGCCAAGCCATGCTGACCCTTGATGGCGAGCCCATCATCATGAAGTCGATGCGGGTGTCCGCATCGATGCAGTTTCAGGACAAGGACCAGAGCGGCCAGACCAGCTCGACCAGCAGCGCCGAACAGGGCGCCAAGGCCAAGGAGCTCGATGTCTCCGGCCTTATCCCATTCAAGGATGAGCAGATGCTGAGTCGGCTGTTTGAGCTGGCCGATGCCAAGGGCAACGGCGGCAAGCGCCACGTCTACCGGGTCGGGTCGCTGCTCGCTAAGTCGGTAAAGGTGCGCCAGGCCAAGTTTGCCGGCCGCATCACCGCCAGCGAACAGGAGGGGCTGCTGGCCTGGCAGGTGCAGTTCACCTTGAAGGAATTCAACTCGGTACCGGAGAAGCGCGAACAACGCTTGCCAAAGAACGCCCCCACCGTGGGCCAGAGTACCGCCAACACCAGCGCCGCCAAGCCAGGCAACAAGGGGAGCGGTGAAGAAGAACAGGACCTGAGCAGCTTCGAGCGTTACGTGCTCAAACCGATGAATGACATGCTGGCATGAAACTCTCCACCTCACTGACCATCGCCGGCCAGCCGGTGCACCTCATCGATCACGACCTGGTGCTGGATCTCAATGCTGGCGGGCGCGCCGCGCTCACCATCGAGGGAAGCGCCAACAAGGGGCAGACCTTTACCCTGGACACTGGCTACAGCGGCAATCTGCGCCGCTGGTTCACCGGCTACGTGTACGACGTACAGCCCGCCGCCAATGGCGCCAGTAAGCTATTGTGCCGGGAACTGGCCGGCGCCTTGGGTACTCGCCTACCGGTCAGCCAACAACACGCAACCTTGCGCGGTCTGCTGGCCTGGCTGACAGACCAGACCGGGCTGACCTTTCTGCTACCCAAGGGGGCAGACTATACCGACCGGCCGATCCCCAACTTCACCAGCGCCGGTACCGGGTACCAGTTGCTCGATAACGCCGGCCGTGCCTTTCAGGTGCCCGACTTTGTCTGGTACCAGCAACCCAATGGCGCCATCTTCGTGGGCAGCCATGCCGACAGCCGCTGGCATGACAAGGAGGTGACACTTGATCCCGCCTGGTCAGGTCGCCAGGCAGGCGACACCCTGACCCTGTCGCCGGTGCCGTCCATCCGGCCCGGCGCCATCATCAACGGTAAGCGGGTGATGCGGGTCCGCCTCAAGGGGGACGAGATGACCCTGACCACGGCCACCCCTGGCAAGGTCACCAAGTCGCCAGAACGGCGCAAGATAGAGGGGGAGTTCCCGGAGCTCGCCGACAACATGCACCTGCCCAAGTTCGGACGGGTCGAGGCCATCAGCGACAGCGCGACCGCTGGCCAGCTCAATGATCCTTTTCGCCCACGCTATGCGGTGGACGTGCAGCTGCTCGGCGAGGATGGCCAACCGGACAAGGCGGCCCCGCTCTATCGGGCCGTGCCGTTGCCGGTGCAGTTCGGCGGGCCTGAACAGGGCCTGCTGCAGTTCCCTATCGAGGGAACGCTGGTTGAACTGGGGTTCGCTTTCGGGCGGGCTGACCGGCCCTTTATCCGCACCGTGCTCGGCAGTGGCTGGCCCCTGCCGGACATCGCCCCGGGCGAGCAGCTGCAGCAGCAACGGGCCGAAGTGTTTAGCCGCACCGACACCGTGGGCAACCTCTCCCGCCACACCGACCGGCGCCAGCACGACCGTGCCTTGCAGATGCACCACCAAAGTGACGACTACCAGGGAGAACATGGCCAGCATCGGCTGCAGGTGGCCCAGCACAGCATCGAGGAGGTCGGCGGGCTCAAGCTCATCGAGGCGCTGGGCGCCGTCGAGCTGCTGGCCGGGGATGATCTCACCCTAGCAAGTCTGGGCAACATGAGTCAGACCACGGCGGGAGATCTGATCGAGGTGGTGGGGCAACTGCGCCGGGCAGTTGCCGGCGAGCTGCAACACCTGGAGGCGCCGCGTTCGTGGATGGGGACAGAGGATGTGAACATCTTCCGGCTGCTGCTGCAGTTGATGAACGTGGTGGAGCAGCTGGCCGCTGCCACTGCCAGCCACACCCACGACAGTGGGCCAGTGCCAGGTAACAGCGCAGCCATGACAGGACATGGCCAACAGGCCAAGCAGTTGGCCGGCCAGCTATCCCCCATCATCGAGTAAACCACCAAGCGAAGAAGGCCCCACAGTGTGGGGCCTTCTTCTATCTGCCTGACAGCGCCTGAGCATGGCCAGGGAATGGCGCCGCATGAAGAGGCAGCCATCGGGCAGCGCTGCATCATACGTGAAGCCTACGCACGCTCACAGCCTCCCAGCGCATGGCGGCAACGCCCACCGCCGCGTCTGCGTCACGGAATCCGCGCTCATCCGCTCCCGCCTGCGCGCCGCACCAATAAAATTTTTTGCAAAAGTGGATTACCGCAAAACCATATGCCCAGACCGCACCAGATAAAGGATCCCGGGCGAGGTGAGGATCTGAAAGGATCGAAAGAAATTGCAGGGCTTTACAGTTTTAAAGGGGTCTGACTAGCGGCGTCGAAAACGTAAGTCGTTGAATATATTGGGATGGTTGTGCTTTCCGTGGGGATTTTAATAATCAGGAAGGATCCGGTTTGCCGCGAGAGAACAGCTAGAAGGCGTTTTGTTTCAATCGGTTAGGTGTAATGAGAGCCGATTTGATAACTGAAACTTTGAAACGGCGCTGCGACCTTGGTGCGCTAGCAGGCCTGCCCCACGGAAAATAGGTTTTCTGTGAAGTGTGTCCGGTCACACCAGCCATTTCATAGAGGGAAGTGGACACAGCATTGAGCCGATCACCTAAACCTTGGTGGACACGATATGGACGCATGGCCTTTGTCAGGAGCCAGATAAACTTAAGGCCACCCGCGTGGGTGGCCTTAAGTCATTGAATTAGTTAATGGTGCCCGGGGTCGGACTCGAACCGACACGTATTGCTACGGCGGATTTTGAATCCGCTGCGTCTACCGATTTCGCCACCCGGGCAGCTGCGAGGGATTATACGAATGGCGCTTGGCCATGCAAGGTGTTTTTCTTGCGCCCACCGTTGTTTGCTCATTTATTCAACGCCTTGCCGATGCCAGGCCAGTTACATAGAATGCCCGCATCATATTAATGGAATAATCATCATGGCCAAGCGCAAGACCCCCTCCCCTCTCCAGCCTGCTCCCCGGCATCCGTCCGCCGGTCTGCTGCGCCGTCTCGGCGCCCTGCTCTATGACTATCTGGTGGTGATTGCCCTGCTGATCATCGCCGGCTTCATCGGGATGGGTGTGGCCCACCTGCTGCTGGCCACCGGCATGGCGCACGTCCCCGAGGGCAAGGATGCCGCCTGGCTGCTCACCAGCCCCCTCTACAGCGCCTGGCTGGCCTTCGTCATCTGCGGTTTCTACACCTGGTTCTGGGTCCGCGCCGGCCAGACCATCGGCATGCGGGCCTGGCGCCTGCGCATCCAGAACCTGGACGGCAGCAACATTCGCGTCACCCAGGCCCTGATCCGGCTCGCTACCTCGGCCTTTGGCCTGGGCAACCTGCTGTGTGTGTTCAATCGCGCCCGCCCCCGCGCCTTCCAGGACATCTGGGCCGAGTGCGAGGTGGTGGTACTCGGCAAGGCAGAAAACCTGGAGCAGCTCAATCGCTGATCCCAGGCGGCAACGCAAAAGGGCACCCCGAGGTGCCCTTTTTGTTGACCAGAACTGAGTGCTTGCAGCCCAGAACCTTGACGGAAACGGTGCATCGAGAGCAATGGCCGCCTTTTGTCAGCAGCCCGCCTCCTTCAGGCCGCTACTGCTTGCGGCTCAGGATATAGAAGGAGATGCCGCCAAACAGCAGGCTGGGTGCGATGGCCGCGAGGATGGGCGGGACCGCATAGACCAGGCTGACCGGGCCGAACACCCTGTCGCTCACATAGACCGCGAAGCCGGTCATGATCCCCATCAGCATCCGCGCCCCCATGCTCACCGAACGCAGCGGGCCGAAGATGAAGGAGGAGGCGAGCAGTATCATGGCCACCACGGAGAGCGGTGAGAGCAGCTTGCGCCACATCTCCAGCTTGTAGCGTCCAGCATCCTGCTTGTTGGCATCCAGATAACCGATGTAGTCCCGCAGCCCCGAGATGGGCAGGTTCTCGGGATCGATGCTGACCACCCCGAGCTGCTTGGGGGTCAGCTCGGATTGCCAGGCTATCTGGGCATGCTGTTCGTCCTGGATCCGGGTGGGATCGTCAAACCGGGTGATGTGCACCTGTTTCAGCAGCCAGTGGTGATCCTCGAACACCCCCTCCTTCGCCTGCACCACGTCGATCAGGTTGCGGGACGGAGTGAAGCGGTAGAGGGTGATGCCGGTCAGGGCGCCATCGTTGCGCACCCCGTTGATGTTGACGAAGTTGTTGCCATCCCGTGCCCAGACCCCGTAGGCCGAGACCGTGAGCCGCCCTTCCGACATGGCCCCCGCCTTGATGTCATCCGCCATCCGCTTGGCGGCCGGTGCGACGTACTCGCCCATCAGCCCCACCAGCAGCATCAGGGGAATGGCGGTCTTGAGCGCCGCCATGACGATGCTGATCTTGGAGCGTCCCGCCGCCTGCATCACCACCAGCTCGGAGCTGGTCGCGAGCTGGCCCAGGCCGATGAGGCCACCGAGCAGGGCCGCCAGGGGGAAGAAGAGCACCGCCTCCTTGGGCATGGAGAGCAGCACGTAGTAGAGGGCGTTGAGCATGTCGTAGTTGCCTTCCCCGACCGCCTTCAACTGCTCCACGTACTTGATGAGCGCGGCGAGCCCGACCAGGGTCAGCTCGCACAGCAGGATCGACATGAAGATGACCCTGCCTATGTATCTATCGAGAATGCCGAACATCAGCAGAGACTCCCAGGTTGCAGCATCATGCTGACTTTCTCTTGAACAATTGCCCTTTGACCCCGTTCCACCAGCTGGTGCCCTGCAGGTTGAGAGGCAACCCTATCAGAAGCAGATAGACCAGGGGCACCAGGAACATCCCGGGCCAGTGGGGCAGACGCCCGCTGTCGATGGCCGACCGGGCGGCGCTGAGCAGCAGGAAATAGGAGAGATAGAGCAGGATGGCCGGCAGCAGCTTGGCGTAACGCCCCTGACGGGGATTGACCCGCGCCATCGGCACCACCAGGAAGGTGAGCACCAGGATGGAGAGGGGCAGCGACAGGCGCCACTGCAATTCGGCCATCAGCTGATTGTCCTGGGTGCCGAGCAATGCCAGGGTCGGCTTGGCCGCCGCCTTGCGGTTGGATCGCTCCATCTCCTGCTGGCGGATCACCAGGCTGTATTCACGGAACTCCGAGACCTGGAACTGCTTGCCGGTGAAATGCCCCTCGTAGCGCGAGCCATCCTTCAGGGTCAGCCACTGCAAGCCGTTGCTGTCGGCGGTCACCTGCCCCTCGTTGGCCACCACCACTGACGGGGGTGAGCCCCCCTCGGCCCGTTGCAGCACGAAGATTTTCTGCAACTCCGACCCCTTGTCGTTCAGATCCTGGATGTAAGCCACCAGGCGCCCCTTGTCGAGCTCCATGAAGCGGCCGGCCTGCAGGAAAGAGATACCGGGATCGGCCTTGAACTCGTCGATCACCTGGTACTCCCGCTCCTTGGCCTGGGGGGCGACCCAGCCGGTGTTGAACGCCGCGACGGCGGCTGTCAGCAGGGCCAGCACCAGGGCGCTGCCCATGATGAAACGGTGACTGAAACCCACCGCATGCATCACCGTCATCTCGCTTTCCGCGTACAAACGGCCGTGAGCAAACAGAATGGCTAAAAACAGACTGATAGGCAGCATCAACAACGCCATATTCGGCAGGTTGAGCAGCAGGAGGGTGGATACCAGGCGCGTCGGCACCTCACCATCGGCGGCATCGCCAATGATCTGGATAAATTGCTGGCTGACGAAGATAAGCAGCAGCACGAACAGCACCGCCAGCTGGGTTTTCAGGGTCTCCCTGAACAAATATCGGAAAACGATCACAGTCATTCCCAAGTAAACTTGTGTTTTTAGTCGAATGCCTGAAAAATAGGGCCCTATATTGGATTTTTACCAGTTTGAACTGCGGAGCCTGTGACTGTTCGCTCCGCCTCTGATACCCCAACAAGCACCGCATTATTCAATAAATGGTGCCTTTTGTCTTTAGGATGTAGGAGATTCCATGGAGTTCAGTGTAAAGAGTGGCAGTCCTGAGAAGCAACGCAGTGCCTGCGTCGTGGTCGGCGTTTTTGAGCCCCGCCGCCTCTCTCCGGTTGCCGAACAGCTGGACAAGATCAGCGACGGCTACCTCAGCTCGCTGCTGCGCCGTGGCGACCTGGAAGGGAAACCGGGCCAGATGCTGCTGCTGCATCAAGTACCGGGCGTGCTCAGCGAGCGCGTACTGCTGGTCGGGTGCGGCAAGGAGCGCGAACTCGACGAGCGCCAGTACAAGCAGATCATCAACAAGACCATCACCACCCTGAACGAGACCGGCTCCATGGAAGCGGTCTGCTTCCTGACCGAGCTGCACGTCAAGGGTCGAGATACCTACTGGAAGGTGCGTCAGGCGGTGGAAACCACCAAGGCGGGCCTCTACAGCTTCGATCAGTTCAAGACCAACAAGGCCGAACCGCGCCGTCCGTTGCGCAAGCTGGTCTTCAACGTGCCGACGCGTCGGGAACTGACCATAGGCGAGCGCGCCATCAACCACGGCCTGGCCGTGGCGAAAGGGGTGCGCATCTGCCGCGACGTGGCGAACATGCCGCCCAACGTCTGCAATCCCGCCTACCTCGCCTCCCAGGCCCGCCGTCTGGCGGATGCCTATGACAACATCACCACCAGGGTGGTGGGGGAGCAGGAGATGGCCGAGCTCGGTATGAACTCCTACCTGGCAGTGGCCCGCGGCTCCGAGAACGAAGCCATGATGGCCATCATCGAGTACAAGGGCAACGCCGACGCCAAGCCCATCGTGCTGGTGGGCAAGGGGCTGACCTTCGACTCCGGCGGCATCTCCATCAAGCCGGCAGACGGCATGGACGAGATGAAGTACGACATGGGTGGCGCCGCCTCCGTGCTCGGCACCATGCACGCCCTGGCCCAGTTGCAGCTGCCCATCAACGTCATCGGCGTGCTGGCGGGCTGCGAGAACATGCCGGGGGGCAACGCCTACCGCCCCGGTGACATCCTCACTACCATGTCCGGCCAGACCGTCGAGGTACTCAACACCGACGCCGAAGGCCGCCTGGTGCTGTGCGATGCCCTCACCTATGTGGACCGCTACGATCCCGAGACCGTGATCGATGTGGCGACCCTGACCGGTGCCTGCATCATCGCCCTGGGCCACCATACCTCTGGCCTCTTGGCGAACCACAACCCCCTGGCCCACGAGCTGCTCAACGCCTCCGAACAGGCCGGCGATCGCGCCTGGCGCCTGCCCCTGTTCGACGAGTATCAGGAGCAGCTGGAAAGCCCGTTCGCGGACATGGCCAACATCGGTGGCCGTCCGGCCGGTACCATCACCGCCGCCGCCTTCCTGTCGCGCTTCACCAAGAAGTACAACTGGGCCCACCTGGATATCGCAGGAACCGCCTGGAAGAGCGGCAAGGAGAAGGGCTCCACCGGCCGTCCTGTGCCCCTGCTGACCCAGTTCCTGCTCAACCGGGCCGGCGTGGCGGACGTCGAAGACAAGGAGTGATCCCCTTCCCCATCGACTCGAAGAGCGATGCGAGAAGGCGTTACCCTGTATCACAAGGAAGAGGCCTGCCTCTTCCTTGTTTCATTGAGAGAATCCGGGAAGTCCGTGCCAGACGCGGCTCCCGAAGACGGCCAATCGCTGTCCGTCACAGCCAAACGGGACCGACCTGATGAGCCAAGTGACCTTTTACCTGATGAGCCAGCCCGATGATGCGGATGCCTCCGCCGTCGAGCGCCTCGCCTGCCAGCTTGCGGCCGATGGCTGGAGCGCAGGCCACCTCTATCTGCTGTGCGAGGACGAGGCCCAGGCCCTGCGTCTGGACGAGCTGTTGTGGCAGTTGCCGCCCGATCGCTTCGTGCCGCACCAGTTGCAGGGGGAGAGCGGTCAGGCTCCGGTGGAGATAGGCCATCAGCCGCCACGGCGGCGCTATGCCTGCCTCATCAACCTGGCCCGGCAGACACCTTTGTTTGCAGGACACTTCGCTCAAGTGGTAGATTTTGTCCCCACTGACGAAACGCAAAAGCAGCAAGCCCGCGAGCGCTACAAGCACTATCGCCAGGCGGGCCATACCCTCGAGATGAGGGATCAGCCCGTCCTTGCCGCACCGGATCCGGCGCAGCCCTGACTGTGCCACCCTCGATCCACGACGAATCAACACCAGAATCCATCCATCCAGAATACGGCGAGACCATGGAAAAGACTTTTAATCACAACGCCATCGAACAGGCGCTCTACCAGCACTGGGAAGCCCAGGGCTACTTCAAGCCCCACGGCGACACCAGCAAAGACTCCTTCTGCATCATGATCCCGCCGCCGAACGTCACCGGCAGCCTGCACATGGGTCACGCCTTCCAGCAGACCCTGATGGACACCCTGATCCGCTACAACCGCATGCAGGGCAAGAACACCCTGTGGCAGGCGGGTACCGACCACGCCGGTATCGCCACCCAGATGGTGGTTGAGCGCAAGATCGCCGCAGAAGAGGGCAAGACCCGCCACGATTACGGCCGGGAAGCCTTCATCGACAAGATCTGGCAGTGGAAGGAAGAGTCCGGTGGCACCATCACCCGTCAAATGCGCCGTCTGGGTGACTCCGTGGATTGGGAGCGCGAGCGCTTCACCATGGATGAGGGCCTCTCCGCCGCCGTCCAGGAAGTGTTCGTGCGCCTGTACGAAGACGGCCTGATGTACCGCGGCAAGCGTCTGGTGAACTGGGATCCCAAGCTCAACACCGCCATCTCCGACCTGGAAGTGGAAAACCGCGAGATCAAGGGCCACATGTGGCACCTTCGCTACCCGCTGGCCAACGGCGCCAAGACCGCCGAAGGCCAGGATCACCTGATCGTCGCCACCACCCGTCCGGAAACCATGCTGGGTGATACCGCCGTGGCCGTGAACCCGGAAGACCCCCGCTACAAGGCGCTGATCGGCCAGCACATCCTGCTGCCGCTGGTGAACCGTCTGATACCCATCGTTGCCGACGAACACGCCGACATGGAGAAGGGCACCGGCTGCGTGAAAATCACCCCGGCCCACGACTTCAACGACAACGAAGTGGGCAAGCGCCACAACCTGCCGATGATCAACATCTTCACCCTGGACGCCCACGTGCGTGCCGAGGCCGAAGTGGTCGATACCAATGGCAACCCGAGCACCGCCTATGACGCCGCCCTGCCGACCGAGTTCGCCGGGATGGAGCGCTTCGCCGCCCGCAAGGCCATCGTCGCCAAGCTGGACGAGCTGGGCCTCCTGGCCGAGATCAAGGATCACGTGCTGCAACAGCCTTACGGCGATCGCGGCGGCGTGCCCATCGAGCCCATGCTGACCGACCAGTGGTACGTGCGCGTGGCCCCCATGGCCAAGACCGCCATCGAGGCGGTGGAAGATGGCCGCATCCAGTTCGTACCGAAGCAGTACGAAAACATGTACTTCTCCTGGATGCGGGACATTCAGGACTGGTGCGTCTCCCGTCAGCTGTGGTGGGGTCACCGCATCCCGGCCTGGTATGACGATGCCGGCAACGTCTACGTGGGCCGCAACGAAGAGGAAGTGCGCGCCAAGCACAGCATCCCGTCCGTGACCCTGCTGCGTCAGGACGAAGACGTGCTCGACACCTGGTTCAGCTCCGCCCTGTGGACCTTCTCCACCCTGGGCTGGCCGAACAACACCGAGGCGCTCAAGACCTTCCACCCGACCGACGTACTGATGAGCGGCTTCGACATCATCTTCTTCTGGATTGCCCGGATGATCATGATGACCATGCACTTCATCAAGGACGAGAACGGCCAGCCGCAAGTCCCGTTCAAGACCGTCTACATCACCGGCCTCATCCGTGACGAAGAAGGCCAGAAGATGTCCAAGTCCAAGGGCAACGTGCTGGACCCCCTCGACATGATCGACGGCATCTCCCTGGAAGACCTGCTGGAGAAGCGCACCGGCAACATGATGCGGCCGCAGATGGCCGAGAAGATCGCCAAGCGCACCGCCAAGCAGTTCCCGGAAGGGATCGAGGCCCACGGCACCGACGCCATGCGCTTCACCCTGGCGGCGCTCGCCTCCACCGGTCGTGACATCAACTGGGACATGAAGCGCCTGGATGGCTACAACAACTTCTGCAACAAGCTGTGGAACGCCTCCCGCTATGTGCTGATGAACACCGAAGATCAGGATTGCGGCTTTGCCGGTGGCGAGATGCAGTTCAGCCTGGCGGATCGCTGGATCCAGTCCCAGCTGCAAGTGGCCATCCGTGACTTCCGTACCGCCCTCGATACCTACCGCTTCGACATCGCGGCAGGCGTCTTGTACGAATTTATCTGGAACCAATTCTGTGACTGGTATCTGGAGCTGACCAAGCCGGTGCTGACCAAGGGTTCCGAGGCCGAGCAGCGCGCTGCCCGCCACACCCTGGTGACCGTGCTGGAAACCCTGCTGCGCCTGGCTCACCCGATCATCCCGTTCATCACCGAGACCATCTGGAAATCGGTCGCCCCGCTGGCCGGCGTACACGCCGACACCATCATGATTCAGGCTTTCCCGGAATTCGACGCCGCCAAGGTGGACGACGCCGCGATGGCGGATCAGGAGTGGGTGAAGGAGTTCATCGTCAGCATCCGCAACATCCGCGCCGAGATGAACGTGGCCCCGAGCGTGCCCCTCAACGTGCTGCTCCAGTGCGATGCCAAGGATGCCCAGCGCGCCGCTGACAACGAGGCCTTCCTCAAGTCGCTGGCCCGTCTGGAATCCATTCGCGTGCTTGGCGCAGGTGAAACCGCCCCGCTGTCGGTCAAGAAATTGATCGGTGCCACCGAGCTGATGATCCCCATGGCCGGTCTCATCGACAAGGAAGCCGAGCTGGCCCGTCTGGCCAAAGAGGTGGCCCGTCTGGTGGGCGAGTGCGGCCGCATCGAAGGCAAGCTCGGCAACGAAGCCTTCGTCGCCAAGGCGCCGGAAGCGGTCATCATCAAGGAGCGCGAGAAGCTGGAAGATTACCGCCTCCAGTTGACCAAGCTGGAAGCCCAGCAGGCCGAGATCGCCGCGCTCTAAGCCACAGCGCAACATGACAAGCCCCCGTTTATCGGGGGCTTTTTCATGTCAGGGGCTCAGTGCCCCCTTTCCTGCCCCGCGGTTTTATCCCTCCCGCCGGGGCGATATTCAAAAATTCACGAGCCAAATCACCTCCTTTCACAAGCGCAGAGCCCGCAAATTCATTACACTGCCAGCGGTCTTTTCTATCGGGAGTGCTGCTGCAGTATGGAAATATTGATCCTGTTTGGATTGATTTTGCTCAATGGCGTCTTCGCCATGTCGGAAATCGCCATCGTGACGGCACGCAAGGCACGTCTCGCCAAAATGGCGAGCGAAGGGAGCCGCTCCGCCACCATCGCCCTCAAGCTCGGGGAAGATCCGACCCATTTCCTCTCCGCCGTGCAGATCGGCATCACCAGCATCGGTCTGCTCAACGGTATCTATGGCGAGTCCCTGCTGGCCCAGCCCTTCGCCCTCTGGCTGCAGGAGTGGGGGCTCTCCCCCAAGAGCAGCAGCCTGCTCGCCACCGTCATCGTGGTCGTGCTGGTCACCTATCTCTCTATCGTGGTAGGGGAGCTCGTGCCCAAACGCCTCGGACAGCTCAGCGCCGAGCGCATCGCCTGTCTGGTAGCCCGCCCCATGCTCTGGCTGGCGACCCTGACCCGTCCCTTCGTCTGGTTGCTCTCCGCCTCCACCAACGCCAGCCTGCGGCTGCTGCGGGTCGATCAGCGCAGCAGCAACAACGTCACTCAGGAGGAGATCCACGCCATGCTGGTGGAGGGCTCCGAAGCGGGGGTGATCGAGGACCATGAGCACACTATGTTGCGCAACGTGTTCCGCCTCGACGAACGCAGCCTGGCCTCCCTGATGGTGCCGCGCAGCGACATCCGCTATCTGGACCTGTCACTGCCGCTGGAAGTGAACCTCCAACGTCTGGTGGAGTATCGCCACAGCTTCTTCCCTGTCTGTGACGGCAGCCTGTCGGATCTCGTCGGCATCCTCAACGTCAGCAAGGTGCTGCACGCCTACATCAAGGGAGAGCCCATCGATCTGGCGGCGCTGACCCAGGACGGCAGCCTGCTGCCGGAGACCCTCAATGGCCTGGAGCTGCTCAACCACTTCCGTACCCACTCCGAGCACATGGTGCTGGTGGTGGACGAATATGGCGAGCTGCAGGGGCTGGTCACCCAGCAGGATCTGCTGGAAACCCTAGCCGGCGACTTCCAGCAGGAAGATGGGGAGGACAACTGGGCCTTCCAGCGTGCCGACGGCAGCTGGCTGCTCGACGGCCTCATTCCGCTGCCAGAATTGAAGGACTGTCTGGAGCTGGTTCGTCTGCCGGAAGAAGAAAAACATCACTATCACACCCTTGGAGGGCTTATCATGCTGCTCCTTGGCCGCCTTCCCCAGACCGGAGACCTGGTCACCCTGGAACAGTGGCAACTGGAAATCGTGGATATGGACGGCCTGCGCATCGACAAGGTACTTGCCATGCCCTTGACCGACCAACCCAGCTAACCTGCGGAGTTTGCATGTATGGAGCAGTTTTACCACCTGGCTCACGCCTTTATGCATCAGGATCTGGCGACACTCTCTGATCCCAAGATGGTCTTCATGGTCTATGTCGTCCTGCTGACCTTCCTGGTGCTCGAGAATGGTTTTATCCCCACCGCCTTCCTGCCAGGGGATACCCTGCTGATCCTGACCGGCGTGCTGATCTATCAGGGGGTGTTGCCGATGGCGGTGGTCCCGCTGCTGATCATGGCGACCTTCGTCGGTACCTGGCTTGGCTACATGCAGGGGCGTTTCCTCGGCCACACCCGGATGTATCACAGGCTGATGTCCCACCTCGATGACAAGCACAAGGAGAAGGTACACTACCTGCTCAACAAGTACGGCATCATCACCCTGATCACCGCCCGCTACATCGCCTTCGTGCGTACCGCCTACCCCTATATCGTCGGCGCCAACGAGATCCCCCAGGGGCGCTTCCTGGTGGTCAACCTGATCAGCTCCATCATGTGGATCTGCCCCCTGGTCGGGCTGGGTTACTACCTGAGCCACACCAAGCTGGCCGCGCAGTATGAGTCCCAATTTCTCAGCGTCATTATCTACCTGCCGGTCGTGCTGCTGGTGGGCGGCCTCATCGCTCTGGTCTGGCGCTGGTGGAGCAGACGCAAGCCCCGCATCTCCAGAGAGTGAGACAAACCATAGGGTCGCCCACAGGCGGCCCTTTTTTATGGAAAATAGTGGCGAATTCCCCCAGCTCGCTCTTGTAAAGCAGGGACAAAAATGAGTGAATCTAGCGCCTTTTTTCGCTGTGGATGGAGTTGGTTGTATGGGGTGTTGGATTCGCGCAATCGCGCTGGTAGGTGGATTGATGGGACTGCTGGGTTCGCAGACAGCCCTGGCGACCCCCGACCCGGCCAAGCTGCAGCTCAAATCGGGCAGTGCCCTGGTGATGGACGTCAACACCGGCAAGACCCTGTATCAGAAAAACCCCACCCGGGTGCGCCCCATCGCCTCCCTCACCAAGCTGATGACGGCGCTGGTGGTGCTGGATGCCCGCCAGAACCTCAATCAGACCCTGACCATCGATCAGAACGACAGAGACAACATCAAGCACACCTATTCACGGGTGCGCATGGGCACCCAGGTCAGCCGCCGCGACGCCCTGCATCTGGCGCTGATGTCCTCCGAGAACCGCATGGCCTCGGCGCTTGCCCGCCACTACCCGGGGGGTCGCCAGGCCTTCATCCGCGCCATGAACAACAAGGCCAGACAGCTCGGCATGCGCAACACCCGCTACTATGACTCCACCGGTCTCTCCACCCGCAACGTCTCCACCGCCCAGGATCTGGCCAAGCTTCTCTCTGCGGCCTATCGACAGCCGCTGATCCGTGAATTCACCCAGGACACCAGCAGGGAGATGCGCTTTCGCAAGCCGGCCTACAGCCTGATGTTCAACAATACCAACCCGCTGGTGAAGAACCCGGACTGGGATGTACGCCTCTCCAAGACAGGCTATACCGACGAAGCGGGCCGCTGCCTGCTGATGCGTGCCAAACCGGATCGTCAGGAGCTCGCCATCGTACTGCTCAACTCGGTGGGCAAACGCACCCCTGTCGGGGATGCCAACCGCATCCGCAAGTGGCTGAAAAGCTGATTCTCTCAACGAAGACATGAAAGGATGCCGCGGCATCCTTTTTTATTGCCCGCCAAACGCCTCAGCAGGCCGCCAGAGGGCGCCAGCCCCGCACAGCATAGTGCGTTATGGTAAGGGCACCCAGGTCCACAGGCACGGCCACGGGATGTGTCAGCAGCCTGCCAGACAAGATACGTCGAGAGTGGTTACCCGGGGGCACGTGCAGCCGGGGGGAACCGTCCCCCGTGGGGGCGTCAGGGAGAAGGACACGAGAGAGACAACCCCATGATGGGGAGGAGGAAATCGCCCATAAAAAAACAGCCCCGACTGACGTCGAGGCTGTCTGTATGGTGCGCCCGAGAGGATTCGAACCTCTGACCACCTGGTTCGTAGCCAGGTACTCTATCCAGCTGAGCTACGGGCGCTCACAACTTGTTGCACTGCTTGAAATATGGTGCGCCCGAGAGGATTCGAACCTCTGACCACCTGGTTCGTAGCCAGGTACTCTATCCAGCTGAGCTACGGGCGCTCATAAATTGTTGCACTGCTTGAAACATGGTGCGCCCGAGAGGATTCGAACCTCTGACCACCTGGTTCGTAGCCAGGTACTCTATCCAGCTGAGCTACGGGCGCTCATAAATCATTGTATTGCTTGAAATGGTGCGCCCGAGAGGATTCGAACCTCTGACCACCTGGTTCGTAGCCAGGTACTCTATCCAGCTGAGCTACGGGCGCCCTGTTTTCAAACGATAAAAAAAGCTTACTCAACAGTAAGCCTTCTTTAGTGCCGACTTACTGATGGTCAACACATGAATCCAAGAGTCAAATATGGTGCGCCCGAGAGGATTCGAACCTCTGACCACCTGGTTCGTAGCCAGGTACTCTATCCAGCTGAGCTACGGGCGCAAAATGGCGGAGAAGGGGGGATTCGAACCCCCGATGCGGGTATAAGCCGCATACTCCCTTAGCAGGGGAGCGCCTTCAGCCTCTCGGCCACCTCTCCGTTTGCGGGGCTGATAATACTTCACAGGGATTTTTAGTCAAACACTTTTTTGGAGAAAACAGAGCGTTCGCTCAGCATTTGGCCAAAGAGTGGAATATTCAAGCAATATCGACACTTACCCAGTAGTTTCGCGCTCTGCAGGCCGATTTGCAGGCCCCTGAAAAACAAAAGGCGACATCCGGGATGTCGCCTTCAGGCAGCCATGAAATGGCTTAGAAATTCGGTTGGCCCGGGACTTTCTCGGCCTGTATCCGCATGTAGATCTCTTCGCGGTGTACGGAAACCTCTTTCGGTGCATTCACACCGATACGAACCTGGTTCCCTTTTACGCCCAGTACGGTAACGGTTACTTCGTCACCAATCATCAGGGTTTCCCCTACACGACGAGTCAAAATAAGCATTCGCTTGCTCCTGTATCCTGTTTTGTATTTATATCGATATGCGCCATTATCTTACAAAGATACCGATATGGTAAATGGTTGAAACTAAATCAATCAGGGATTGTTTCCCAAGGGCTGCTCATGAGGCTCTTGATCCAACCCGAACGCCGAGTGCAACGAACGCACGGCCAGCTCCAGGTACTTCTCGTCAATCACCACGGATATCTTGATTTCAGAGGTGGAGATCAGCTGCATGTTGATCCCTTCCTCACCCAATACCTTGAACATGGTGCGCGCTACACCAGGATGATTCCACATGCCGACCCCGACGATGGAGACCTTGGCGATCTCTCCGTTGCCCTGCACGCAGGCGGCCCCCAGCTCGCTGGCGGTCTCCTCCAGCAAGGCGCGGGCCCGGCGATAATCATCGCGATTCACCGTGAAGGTGAAATCGGCGGTGCCATCCCCCATGGTGTTCTGCACTATCATGTCGACATCTATGTTGGCGTCGCTGATCGGATTCAGGATCTGCGCGGCCACGGTCGGCCTGTCCGGCACACCCAGAATGGTCAGGCTGGCCTCGTTGCGGTTGAACGCAATGCCGGATACCAGGGGTGCTTCCATCCTCTCACCTCCATATGTGATTAAGGTTCCCTCTCCGTCGACGAAACTCGACAGCACCCTTAGCGGCACGCGGTACTTGCCCGCGAACTCGACCGAACGGATCTGCAACACCTTGGCTCCGAGACTCGCCATCTCGAGCATCTCCTCGAAGGTGATGGTATCGAGGCGACGCGCCTTGGGCTCGATGCGCGGATCCGTGGTATACACCCCGTCCACATCGGTAAAGATCTGGCACTCATCGGCCTTGATGGCCGCAGCCACGGCCACCGCGGTGGTATCCGAACCCCCTCGGCCCAAGGTCGTGATGGCATTGTGCTCATCGCGCCCCTGGAAACCGGCAATCACCACCACCCTGCCCGCACCCAGCTCGGCCTGAACCTGCTCGGTGTCGATGTGGGTGATGCGCGCCTTGCCATGGGCGGAATCGGTGTGGATGCGAACCTGATCACCGGTCATCGAGACCGCCGGACAACCCCGTTTGTTCAACGCGATGGCCAGCAGCGCTATGGTGACCTGCTCACCGGTGGAGATCAGCACATCCATCTCGCGCCGGTTGGCATCCTGGTCCAGCTGCTGGGCCATGCCCAGCAACCGGTTGGTTTCGCCCGACATGGCGGAGACCACCACCACCACGTCATGTCCCTGGGCACGGGTCAGTTGAACCCGCTCAGCAACTGCCTCGATCCGCTCCAGCGTGCCGACCGAGGTGCCACCGTACTTCTGTACATAGAGTGCCACAGATCACCTCGCCCGCTTACAGGCGCTCTTCCAGCCAGGAGTGAACGGATTGCAGCGCCGCCGGCACCGCCTCAGGCTGGGTACCACCCGCCTGTGCCATGTCGGGACGACCACCGCCCTTGCCACCCACCTGCTGGGCCACCAGATTGACCAGCTCACCAGCTTTGACCTTGCCGGTCAGGTCATTGGTCACGCCCGCGATCAGGTTGACCTTGCCATCACTGCTGGTTGCCAGCAGCACGACACCGGATTTCATCTGGTTCTTCAGCTCGTCCAGCATGCCGCGCAGGGATTTGGGGTCAACCCCTTCCAGGGCGGCAACCAGCACCTTCTGGCCATTGATGTTGATGACCTGACTCAGCAGGTCGTTACCCGCCTGCGCCGCCAGCTTCGCCTTGAGCTGTTCCAGCTCGCGCTCCATCATCTTGGCCTTGTCCAGTACCTGGCGAACCTTGTCGGCGATGGAGAACTGATCGCCCTTCACCAGCGCGGCGGCCTCTTCGATCTGTTCACCCAGCTGGTGCATCAGATCGATGGCGCTCTTGCCGGTGACCGCTTCGATACGACGCACGCCAGCCGCAATGCCGCTCTCGGCAATGATCTTGAAGAAGCCGATATCACCGGTGCGCTTGGCGTGAGTACCGCCGCACAGCTCGGTGGAGTAGTCGCCCATGCGTACCACGCGCACATCGTCTTCATATTTCTCGCCAAACAGCGCCATGGCACCGGCTGACTTGGCCTCTTCCAGCCCCATCAGCTGGGTGGCCACCTCGTGGTTGGCACGGATCTGGGCGTTGACGAGCTCCTCGATCCGGCGAATGGTCGCCATGGTCAGCCCTTCGAAGTGGGAGAAGTCGAAGCGCATGCGCTCGGCGCCCACCAGGGATCCTTTCTGGGTCACGTGCTCACCCAGCGCCTGGCGCAAGGCCGCGTGCAGCAGGTGAGTCACGGAGTGGTTAAGAGCGATGGCCTGACGACGGTCGCCATCGACCACGGCCTCGACCTCGGCTCCCTTCTCCAGGGTACCCAGTTCCAGATAGCCCTTGTGGATGATCGCCTTGCCCGCTTTCTGGGTGTCGGTGACGGCGAAGATGCCGTCATCCACCTTGAGGATTCCGCTGTCACCCACCTGACCGCCGGACTCCGCATAGAAGGGGGTTTCCGCCAGCACGATCACGGCCTCTTCACCGGCGATGAGGCCATTGACCTCAACACCATCCTTGTAGATACCGACCACCTGGGTGTTCTGGCTCAGTTGCTTGTAACCGGTAAAGGGAGTCTCGAAATCGAGCTTCAGCACGTCGTTGTAGTTCACGCCGAAACTGGAAGCCTCTTTCGCGCGGGCGCGCTGCTTCTCCATCTCGGCCTTGAAGCCCTCTTCGTCGATGCCGATCTCGCGCTCGCGCACCACGTCGGCGGTCAGGTCGGCCGGGAAGCCGTATGTGTCATAGAGCTTGAACACCACTTCACCCGGGATCACCTTGGCATCACCGAGGTTGGCCAGGGCGTCTTCCAGCAGCAGCAGACCTCTGTCCAGCGTGCGGACGAACTGCTCCTCCTCGATACGCAACACTCGCTCGACCAGCGGCAACTGGGCGATCAGTTCCGCCGCCACATCCTTCATCTGCACGGCCAGCTCGGCAGCCAGCTTGTAGAAGAAGACGTCGGTAGCACCCAGCTTGCGGCCGTGACGCACGGCGCGGCGGATGATGCGGCGCAGCACGTAGCCGCGACCTTCATTGGAGGGCATGACTCCGTCAGCCACCAGGAAAGCGCAGGAACGGATGTGGTCCGCGATGACGCGCAGGGACTGGTTGCTCAGATCCGTGGTGCCGACGATCTCGGCCGCCTTCTTGATCAACGCCTGGAAGATGTCGATCTCATAGTTGGAGTGCACCCCCTGCATGATGGCGGAGATACGCTCCAGACCCATGCCGGTATCCACGGACGGACGGGGCAGCGGCTCCATGGTGCCGTCAGCCTGACGGTTGAACTGCATGAAGACCACGTTCCAGATCTCGATGAAGCGGTCGCCATCCTCTTCCGGTGAACCGGGAGGGCCACCCCAGATGTGATCGCCGTGGTCGTAGAAGATCTCGGTGCAGGGACCGCATGGGCCGGTATCGCCCATGGCCCAGAAGTTGTCGGATGCATAAGGAGCACCCTTGTTGTCACCGATGCGCACGATGCGATCGGCCGGCACGCCGACCTCTTTTTCCCAGATGTCGAAGGCTTCGTCATCAGTCGCGTAGACGGTCACCAGCAGGCGCTCTTTGGGCAGCTTGAGGGTACCGGTCAGGAATTCCCATGCAAACCGGATGGCGTCCTGTTTGAAGTAGTCACCGAAGCTGAAGTTGCCCAGCATCTCGAAGAAGGTATGGTGACGGGCGGTATAGCCGACGTTTTCCAGGTCATTGTGCTTGCCGCCAGCCCGCACGCAACGCTGGGCCGTGGTGGCACGGTGATAGGCACGCTTGTCGGCGCCAAGGAACACGTCCTTGAACTGGTTCATCCCTGCGTTGGTGAACAGCAGGGTCGGATCGTTGTGCGGTACCAGCGAGCTGGAAGAGACAACCTGGTGTCCCTGAGTGCGGAAATACTCGAGAAACGCAGCGCGAATCTCTGACGTGGACATGTACATGGAAAATCCTGCTTGATTCGAATACGGACTTTTAACCGCATTAATGTAAGTTTTCTGCAGGGTAAAGTAAAACGTGGGGACCCTTGACGGGTGAAATAGCCCGCAAGGGGCCAGCGTTTGACAGCAGCACCCACAAGCACGTCGCAACAGGGGGGCTTCGGGATGCCTCGCTCGACCACAGGGCCGCCATCGACAGACCTGGCGAAGGGCTGATATTCCCCACCAGCCGCACCGCACACCAAGGGGAATCCTGCCCATAGGTCCAGCCTCGGCGCGCCACTATTGCTCACCTTGCATGGCTGAGAGGGCGTAACGGGCTTGTTCCTGGGTAAAACCACGCCCCATCAGATATTTGAGCCACTTCATGCGCAGTTTGAAGTCGGCAAGGTCGGTCGCCTCTGCCCGACGCGACAACAACGCAAGCGCCAGTTCGAACCAGTCGAGCTCGGGTTGATCCAGGGCAGCCTCGATCTGGGTGTCATCCAGCCCCTTGCGGCGCAGGTCGAAGCGGATCCTGAGCGGACCATGGCCTTTGGCCGCACCGGCCCGCACCGCCATGGCACCGTAACGATCGTCATTGACCCAGCCATAGCCACGGCAATGGTCGAGTACAACGGCGACCACCTCCTCCTCGAATCCCTTCTGACGCAGGCGTCTGGCCAGCTCCGACTCGGCACTCTCGCGACGGGCCAGACTGCGCATGGCGTAGGCACGGGCGGCCGCCAGCTGCTCTTCAAAGGTCAATTCGACGGGCTCACCCGTTCCGTTCACAGATTCATCCGCCATAAACAACAAGGCCGGGTATCAACCCGGCCTTTCCTCATTCCTTATTCGAACTCTTGTTCGTTTTCAGCTTCAAACTCGTCGTATTCGGCAGCCGTGGCCTTCTCCTCCACCGGCGCGGCGCCGGAGAGCAGCAGCTCGCGCAGCTTCACTTCCACCTCGGCAGCCAGTGCCTTGTTTTCGGAGAAGAGCTTCATCACGTTGGCTTTGCCCTGACCGATCTTCTCGCCGTTGTAGCTGTACCAGGCCCCCGCCTTGTCGATCAGCTTGTGCTTGACGCCGAGATCCACCAGCTCGCCCTCCTTGGAGATGCCGGCACCATAGAAGATCTGGAATTCAGCCTGCTTGAAGGGTGGCGCCACCTTGTTCTTGACGACCTTGACGCGGGTCTCGTTACCGACCACTTCGTCACCTTCCTTGATGGCGCCGGTACGACGGATGTCCAGGCGCACAGAGGCGTAGAACTTCAGAGCGTTACCACCGGTAGTGGTCTCCGGGCTGCCGAACATGACACCGATCTTCATCCGGATCTGGTTGATGAAGATGCACAGGCAGTTGGCGTTCTTGATGTTGGCGGTCAATTTACGCAGCGCCTGGGACATCAGTCGGGCCTGCAGGCCGACGTGGGAGTCACCCATCTCCCCTTCGATTTCCGCTTTCGGAGTCAGGGCAGCCACGGAGTCGACGATGATGACGTCGACGGCATTGGAGCGCACCAGCATGTCGCAAATCTCCAGTGCCTGTTCACCGGTATCCGGCTGGGAGATGAGCAGGTCGTCGACGTTGACGCCCAGCTTGGCGGCATAGATAGGATCCAGTGCGTGCTCCGCATCGACGAAGGCACAGGTCTTGCCCTTCTTCTGGGCTTCGGCGATCACCTGCAGGGTCAGCGTAGTTTTACCGGACGATTCCGGACCGTAGATCTCGACGATACGACCGCACGGCAGACCACCGATCCCCAGCGCCACGTCCAGAGAGAGAGAGCCGGTGGAGATGGCTTCGATATCCATGGTCTTGCTGTCGCCCAGACGCATGATGGAGCCTTTGCCAAACTGCTTTTCGATCTGGCCCAGCGCAGCCGCCAGTGCCTTCTGTTTGTTCTGATCCATGCCAATCTCCGCTGGGAATCGTGAGTAAGAAGTGAAGTTGGGCTAAGTATACTGTTTATGCATACAGTATCAAGCCCAATTTATTTGAGCAGTGCCAGGAGTCCGGACAAGGCCTGTCTGACCGCCTGCTGGCGCACCTGATGGCGATCCCCATCGAAACGGGCGAGCAGGGAGTGGTGACGACCGGTACGATCTGCCCAGGCAAACCAGACAGTGCCGACCGGTTTCTCCTCGCTGCCACCACCAGGCCCGGCGATACCGCTGATGGCCACGCAGATACCCGCATCGGAGCGAGCCAGGCAGCCCCGGGTCATCTCCAGCACCACGGGTTCGCTGACGGCGCCGTGGCGCAACAGGCTGTCGATGCTGACGCCGAGCATCTGCTGTTTGGCTTCGTTGGTGTAGGTCACGAAACCGCGATCGAACCAGGCAGAGCTGCCGGCAGTATCCGTGATGGCAGTGGCAACCCCGCCGCCGGTACAGGATTCCGCCGTGGCGGCCAGCCAGCCTCTGGCCAGCAGTGCCTCGCCCAGTTCCCGGGATAAGCGGGAGATCTCTGCTTCAAGTCCCATCATCGCGTCCTCTTCCGGCCTCTTCCAGGCGAAATATGGCGCTCATTATGCAGTTGCCCCGCTCCTCGGGCAACCGACCCCAGGGCCACTGCGTCAGCAAGTTGTCGTCGCTTAAGCTCCAGTACATGGCTGCTCGTTATCATGTTCCAACACCGCCATGCATGCGGTTTCCATCCCATCAGACCAAGGAGAAAGCCGGATGATGCATCCGTTCAACGTCGCCATGACAGCCCTCGCAATGTGTATCGCCACCCATGCCTTTGCCACCGAGGGCACCGCCGAGCTGCAGAGCGAGACCACCCTGGCCCAGGAGCTGAACCTCTCCAGCGCCCAGGTGGAGCAGATCAAGGGGCTGCGCGAGCAGGCCACCAGGGAGCTGGGCTCAATCAAGCTCGATGCCATCGGCCAGGACGTCATCGTCAACATGATCAAGTCCGGCAAATGGGATGAAGTGGCGGCGAGGAAGCAGTTGCAGACCATCAGCGACGTACAGGCCGAGGCCCGCTACCATCGCGCCCACTACCTCTTCGAGGTGAGCCGGGTGCTGACGCCCGAGCAGAAAGCCAAGCTGCACGAGATGCTGAGTGGCGGCGAGGCCATGTACTAAGGGCGACACTCTCCCCGTCTCTCCCATCCCCGCATCCGTGCGGGGATGCTATTTCTCCTCCCCCATGCCTCTTTTCGGCCAGGCTCCCCCCAGGCCACTCTGGTCAGCATCATCCGGATGCACAGATCCGCGACGGGATGCCGGCTTTGCCCCCAAGACGGAGATTCCTCCTCACCATCTTGCCTCGAGCATGTAGAATGGCCCCCAGATTCAGACCCATGACGGCAGACGTTTGCCCGCAAGAGCACCTTCTGGAATAGCACATGACAGCACAATACCAAGCGCCAGGCGCCAACTTGAGCGCCCACACCCCCATGATGCAGCAGTATCTGACTCTCAAGGCCGAAAACCCGGAGATCCTGCTGTTCTATCGCATGGGTGACTTCTACGAGCTCTTCTACGACGACGCCCGCAAGGCCTCCCAGCTGCTCGACATCTCCCTGACCAAGCGCGGCCAGTCGGCCGGCAGCCCCATCCCGATGGCCGGGGTGCCCTATCACGCCATCGAGGGGTATCTCGCCAAGCTGGTACAGCTCGGCGAATCGGCCGCCATCTGCGAGCAGGTGGGGGATCCCGCCACCAGCAAGGGGCCGGTGGAGCGCAAGGTTATTCGCATCATCACCCCGGGTACCGTCTCCGACGAGGCGCTGCTCAGCGAGCGGCAGGACAACCTGATCGCCGCCGTCTACCACGATGGCCGCCGCTTCGGTTACGGCACCATGGACATCGGCTCCGGTCGCTTCTTCATCAACCAGTTCGAGAAAGAAGAGACCCTGCTGGCGGAGCTGCAACGCACCAATCCGGCGGAGCTGCTCTACCCCGAATCGTTCGCCTTCCTGCACCATATCGAGGGTCGCCGCGGTCTGCGCCGCCGCCCGGAGTGGGAGTTCGAGCTCGGCACCGCCCGCAAGCTCTTGTGCCAGCAGTTCGGCACCCAGGATCTGGTGGGCTTT
This sequence comes from Aeromonas sp. INTO2, assembly GCF_049860605.1. Lineage (NCBI taxonomy): Bacteria > Pseudomonadati > Pseudomonadota > Gammaproteobacteria > Aeromonadales > Aeromonadaceae > Aeromonas > Aeromonas sp. INTO2. The sequence continues at coordinate 4,774,704 of NZ_CP187588.1, read as the reverse complement.
GGGGTCGAGCAGAGCGAGACCGCCCTGTGCGCCGCCGGCTGCCTGATGCAGTACGTGAAAGACACCCAGCGCACCGCCCTGCCCCACATTCGCAGCGTGCGCCTGGAGCAGCCCGATCATGCGGTCATCATGGATGCCGCCACCCGCCGCAATCTGGAGCTGACCCAGAATCTGGCCGGCGGTCACGACAACACCCTCTCCGCCGTGCTCGATTGCACCGCCACGCCGATGGGCAGCCGCCTGCTCAAGCGCTGGATCCACCAGCCGATCCGCGATCGGGTGATCCTCAAAGGTCGCCAGAGCACCATCAAGGAGCTCATCGAGCAGAACCTTTACGACGAGCTGGGCGGATTGCTGCGCCAGGTCGGCGATGTGGAGCGGGTGCTGGCGCGCCTCGCCCTGCGCTCGGCCCGCCCGCGCGATCTGACCCGGCTGCGGCAGGCTTTCGCTCAGCTGCCCGAGTTGCAGCGTCTGCTGGCGGAGAGCGAGCACGAGGCGGTGCAGCAGCTGCGCGAGCGGGCAAGTACCTTCCCCGAGCTCTTCGACCTGCTGGAGCGAGCCGTGATGGAGGTGCCGCCGGTGCTGATCCGCGATGGTGGCGTCATCCGCGAAGGGTTCAATCAGGAGCTGGACGAGCTGCGGGATCTGGCCAATGGCGCCACCGCCAGCCTGGCCCGCATCGAGGAGCGGGAGAAGGCGCTCACCGGCATCAACACCCTCAAGGTGGGCTACAACAAGGTGCACGGCTTCTACATCGAGGTGAGCCGCGCCAACAGCCACCTGGTGCCGGCCCACTACATCCGCCGCCAGACGCTGAAAAACAACGAGCGCTACATCATCGACGAGCTGAAGAAGTACGAGGACAAGGTGCTCACCGCCCAGGCCCAGGCGCTGGCGCTGGAAAAACGTCTCTACGAAGAGCTGCTCGACGCCCTGCTGCCGCACCTCGGCGATCTGCAGGAGTCTGCTGCCGCACTGGCGGAGCTGGACGTGCTGGCCAACCTGGCGGAGCGGGCAGAGACCCTCGACTACCGCTGCCCGACGCTTATCGATGAGGATCAGATCCTCATCGAGGCGGGCCGCCATCCGGTGGTGGAGCAGGTGATGACCGACCCCTTTATCGCCAACCCCATCCGGCTGGAGCGGGAGCGGCGGATGCTGATCATCACCGGCCCCAACATGGGTGGTAAATCCACTTACATGCGCCAGACCGCGCTCATCGTGCTGCTGGCCCATATCGGCGCCTTCGTGCCCGCCGACAGCGCCCGCATCGGCCCCATCGACCGCATCTTCACCCGCATCGGGGCGTCGGATGATCTCGCCTCCGGCCGCTCCACCTTTATGGTGGAGATGACCGAGACTGCCAACATCCTCAACAACGCCACCGCCCGCAGTCTGGTGCTGATGGACGAGATTGGCCGCGGCACCAGCACCTACGACGGCCTCTCGCTGGCCTGGGCCTGCGCCGAGCAGCTGGCAAGCAAGATTGGCGCCTACACCCTGTTCGCCACCCACTACTTCGAGCTGACCCGCCTGCCCGAGCTGATGAGCGGGCTGGCCAACGTCCACCTTGATGCGGTGGAGCACGGCGACACCATCGCCTTCATGCACGCAGTACAGGAAGGTGCGGCCAGCCGCTCCTACGGCCTGCAGGTAGCGGCGCTGGCCGGGGTGCCGAAATCGGTGATCCACCAGGCCCGCCACAAGCTGCATGAGCTGGAGAGTGCCACTCCGGTGGCCGCCGGCGAAAGCCGTCCGGCTCCGGTCACTCTCGCCCCGCAACCCCATCCTGTGGTGGAGGAGCTGGCAGCAGTACGCCCGGACGAGCTGACCCCGCGACAGGCCCTTGACCTGCTCTATCGACTCAAGCAGATGCTGTAGCTAACGACCGCCGAACAGGCATGAAAAAGGGGAACCGCGAGGTTCCCCTTTCGTTTGACCGAACCTGTCATGTCATCAGCCCGGACCGATGCGATCCATCAGGCTCAGATTGACCGACCCCGGATGGCGCTTGAGCTTCTGCCTGTATTCGAACTGGTGCTGGCTCTCCTGTTTGAGCCCCTGCATCAGGGAATAGCACATGGCCAGCATGATGACCGAGAAGGGCAGCGCGGCGATGATGCTGGCGGCCTGCAGGGCGGCAAGCCCGCCGGAGACCAGCAGAATGGCCGCGACCAGCCCCTGGCCCAGCCCCCAGATGGCGCGGTGCAGCACCGGGGGATCCTGATCGCCGATGGAGAGCAGCGTCGTAATCACGAGCGTGCCCGAATCGCTGGAGGTGATGAAGTAGGTGCAGATAAGCAGGGTCAGCACCCCCTTGGCAATCCAGCCGAAGGTCTCCCAGTGCAGCAGTTCCACCGTCTTGTAGAGCGCCATGGTGACATCCTGATTGACCGCTTCCACTACGCCGCCGCCACCGAACAGCTCCAGGTTCATGGCTGTCCCGCCGAACACGGTGAGCCAGAGCATGCCGAGCAGGGAGGGCACCAGCAGGACACCGAGCACGAATTCACGAATCGTGCGGCCCTTGGAGATGCGGGCGATGAACATGCCGACAAAGGGTGCCCACGCAATCCACCAGCCCCAGTAGAACGCGGTCCAGCTAGACTGCCAGGCCGAGGTACCGTTGGCTTCGGTATTGGTCCAGAAGCTCAGCTTGACGATGTTCTGCAGGTAATCACCGATGTTCTGCACATAGGCGTTGAGGATGTAGGTGGTCGGCCCCAGCACCAGGAAGAGGCCCAGCACGAACACGCTTAACCAGATATTGAGTTCGGAGAGGATCTTCACCCCGCGCCCGACACCGGAGATGGCCGACAGGGTGGCAATCAGGCTGATGCCACCGATGAGCCAGAGCTGGTTCGCTTGTGACACGCCCATGCCGAACATCTGGTTGAGGCCGGTGTTCATCTGGGAGACGCCCAGCCCAAGGGAGGTCGCCACCCCGAACACGGTACCGAACACCGCCAGCACATCGGCGGCATGGCCCCAGAATCCGTAGATGCGATCGCCAAGAATGGGATAGAGCACGGAGCGGATGGCCAGCGGCAACTTGCGCCGGTAGCTGAAGAAGGCCAGCGACAGGCCGACGATCACATAGATGGCCCAGGGGTGCAGACCCCAGTGGAAGAAGGTGAGGCGCATGGCGATCTGGGCCGCTTCCGGCGTCATGCCTTCGGTGATGAAGGGGTTGCCCTGCAGGTGATACATGGGCTCGGCGATGCTCCAGAACACCAGGCCTATGCCCATGCCTGCGCTGAACAGCATGGAGAACCATGCAAAGTAGCCAAACTCCGGTACCTGGTCGTCGTCGCCCAGCCGGATGCTGCCAAAGCGGCTGAACATCAGGTAGACGGCGAAGAACAGGAACAGGGCGACCACCAGGATGTAATACCACTTGAAGCCAGCAATGATGGTGTCCTTGGCCCCGGTAAACCAGGTGCCTGCGGTATCCGGATCAAAGACGCCGAACAGCAGGAAGAGGGTCACGACGGTGAGGGCCGTCATGGCCATGGTGGGATTGAGGCCTTTCAAAAGCCCTTTGGTTGCTCGCATCGGGCCTCCTTAGTCGTTGTTGAAAAAGTCTTCACCCACGTGATCGCCGGCACCGCCGATGGCGCGATAGGCCAGACGACCAGCCACCTGCTCACGGTGATCCACCAGGGTCACCGACGGCTGGCCGTTCACTGCGTGGCGTTTGCCGAGGAAGATAGCCATGGGCACCCCCAGATTGGAGACACCGCTGGTGATCCAGAGGCGGTTGAAGTCATAGGAGCCACCGATGAACTCCAACTGTGCCAGCCCATTGTCCAGACCCGCCAGATAAAAGTTCATGGCACTCTCGTCGGGGAAGAGGTGAACCAGCACATAGGCATAGCGCAGCTCATTGACCAACTCCTTTAGACTGAAAGAACCTGTGTTACTGCAAGAGAGCGGCAGCTCGCCATCGTAGTGGTGTACCTTGAGGTTGTTGGGGTCCTCGTCATAAGCAGGTTGATAACGCACAAATGCCGCGGTATCAGGCAGTTCATAGCGAACTCTGACCACGCGCAGATCGGCAACCAGGGACTTGATATCCAGGTCGTCATGCATGATTTCACTCCTCAAATATCGGGTTGGAATGGGGCAATTGTCCGATAACCTAACACAATATTCATTAGAGCTAAAACCATTACATCAAAAACCATATTGACCTTGTTATGGATTAGGCGGAGAATTTCGCGCCTCTCCACAGCCCTGCGATGACCCAGACCCCATGGAAAAACATGATGAAGTGCTGATCGCCCTGCGCCAGATCATCCGTGCCATCGACATGCACTCCAAGCGCTTGATCAAGGAGGCCGGCCTGACCTCGCCCCAGCTCCTGCTGCTCAAGGGGATCGACGAGCTTGGCCAGATCTCCATGCGCCAGCTGGCGGATCACACCAACATGAGCCAGGCCACCGCGACCACCATCATGGACCGGCTGGAGAGCCGCCAGCTGGTGCAGCGCATTCGCAGCGAAACCGACAAACGCAAGGTGCATGCGACGCTCACTGACGCGGGACGCGCCCTGCTTGCCCAGGCTCCGACCCCCTTGCAGGAGAGTTTCATTCAACGCTTTCAGGCACTGGAGAACTGGGAGCAGGGGTTGTTGCTCTCATCCCTGCAACGCATCTCCGCCATGATGAATGCCGACGGCATCGATGCCGCCCCCGTGCTGAGTGTCAGCCCCCTGACCGAAGAGCGGGCCTGAACCGCAGCCATAAAAAAAGCTCCCGACCGGGAGCTTTTTTTATGGGCAGTACGCGATGGCGTTACGCCTCCAGGCTGATGCCGATGTTGGAGACGCCGTCCTGGGCCGCGAAGGCGCGGATGGCAAGGATGCGGTCGCTGTCCCGTTCATGGGCCACCCGTTTGAGCAGTTCGACCTGGAACTCCAGCTCCGCCTCCATGTACTCGTGCTCATAGAGCTCATCATCGCTGAGATCCCGCTCTTCCAGCATCTCGATGAAGCCGGCGACCGTGCCGACAGACGCATGGCTGGCGTCGGTGGCCTCTTCCCCCACCCGGCAGATCACCGAGTTGTAGGCACAACCCAGCGCCACGCAAGCGTCCAGTGCCGGATAGGCGCCGTAGGATTCAAACTTGCGGGGATCGGGAATGTAGACTTCAAACGCTTCCAGAATGGCACCAAGATTGACGCGGGATCCCTTGACCGTCAGGTAGTTCCACATCTGATCCAGCGCGTGACGGAATGCCCTCGCATCCCCGAAACCGGAAGCCTGGGTAAAGAGCACATAGTTGGGGTACATGCGCTCTGCCAGCGCCAGGGTATAGACGGTTTGCTGCCAGGGCTGCAGCTCGGCCAGTCGCTTATAAAACTTGTCACCAAACACTGGAGTCGGATCCTTTGCAAAATGTGGGGCAGATTGTAGCCCACGAGGGCCCCGTCTAAAAATGAAAAAGCGCCCTGCTCGACTATCTTGCCCGATCAACTGGGGTAAGATGGAGACAGCATCCCTCTCGCCTTGCCATAAACACGATAAGGAACAAGAGTATGAGCCAACGTACCCTGCTGCTGTTGAGTCAGGACAACAGCCACTATGAACGCCTGCTCAAGGCGGCCCACCTTCCCCATCTGCACATTCTTCGGGCCGACAATCAGGCCGAGGCCGAACAGCTTATCGGTGACGCTCATATCCTGATGGCCGAGCCTGCCCGGGCCAAGCCGCTGCTGGCCAAGGCCGGCAAGCTAAGCTGGCTCCAGTCGACTTATGCCGGAGTCGACGTGCTGCTGGACGCCAGTTGCCGCCGCGACTACCTGCTCACCAATGTCCGCGGCATCTTCGGCCCCTTGATGAGCGAGTATGTGTTCGGCCATCTGCTCAGCCTGACCCGCCAGTTGCCACTCTATCGCGAGCAGCAGCAACAGGGCGTCTGGCAGAGCCATCCCTACCAGGGCTTGAAGGGAAAGACGCTGCTGCTGCTCGGCACCGGCAGCATAGGGCAGCATATCGCCCACACCGGCAAGCATTTTGGCATGAGGGTGCTCGGCATCAGCCACAGTGGCCGTGAGCGCGCCGGGTTCGATCAGGTGTACCAGTTGCCGGCACTCAACAAGATGCTGGCCCAGGCCGATGTCATCGTCAGCGTGCTGCCCGCCACCCGCGAGACACGCCATCTCTTCACCGCCGAACGCTTCAGCCACTGCAAATCGGGCGCCATCTTCTTCAACGTCGGCAGGGGCAATGCCGTCCATGAGGGGGAGCTGCTGGCGGCACTGCAAGCCGGCAAGCCCGCCATGGCGGTGCTCGATGTGTTCGAGCAGGAACCCCTGCCCGCTGACAGCCCGCTCTGGCACCAACCCAATCTCATCGTGACGCCCCACAACAGCGCCTACAGCTTCCCGGAAGATGTAGCCCAGATCTTCATCCGCAACTACATCCGCTTCATCGATGGTCAGCAGCTGGACGGCCGGATCGACTTTGACAAGGGTTATTGAAGCCGTTCTGCAATGAAAAGGCCCCGCCAGTTGGCGGGGCCTTTTTCGTCAGGAGGGAGCCGTTCAGCCCGCCTCCATCTCTTTGCGGTAGCTCTTCACCTTGGCGAGGAACTGACGCTTGTCCTTGCCGGAGAGCGGCTCCGCCATCGGCAGCTTGATCTTCATGGGATCCACCGGCCGGTTGTTGATGCGTACTTCGTAGTGCAGGTGAGCACCGGTGGAACGGCCCGTATTGCCGGAGAGGGCTATCTTGTCGCCCATTTTCACCTTCTGCCCGGGTTTCACCAGCAGCTTGCTCAGGTGCAGGTAACGGGTCATCAGGGTACGACCGTGCTTGATCACGACATAGGTGCCTGCCAGCGGGTGGCTGGTTGCCTTGAGGACCACACCGTCACCGGTCGCCATGATGGGCGTGCCTACCGGCAGGGCAAAGTCGGTCCCCTCATGGGGCCGGACCTGCCCGGTAATGGGATGACGGCGATTCGGGTTGAAACTGGAGCTGACCCGGTAACGGCTGTGAGTCGGATAACGGCGGAAGCCGCGCTCCAGGCTGTTTGCCTGACCGTCATAATAGTTGCCATCTTCCGACAACCAGGCTGACACGGCCTTGCCCTGGCTGAACACCTCGACCCCCAGCAACTGGGTATTGCCCGTACTCTTGCCGTCGACCGTCTCCTGGCGGACCAGCACCTTGAACTTGTCACCCTTTTTCAAATCCTTGGCGAAGTTGAGGCGCCACTGGAACAGGTTGGCAATTTTCTGGATGTGGTTGGCCGGGATCCCGGCATTGCGGGCGCTGACGTAGAAGCTGCCGTTGATGACACCGTCATAGCTCTTCTGCTGCCACTCCACCTCTTCATTGAGCATGTTGGCGCTATAGGTGTCGTCGGTACGCTCCAGCACCAGGGTCTGCTTGATGTTCAGGCGGATCTTCAGCTGCTGCAGAATGTTGTCCTGATCGATCAGCAACTCGATGGTCTGACCGGGTTTGAGACGCGCCAGGTTGTTCTTGGCATCCGCATCCAGCACCTTGTAGAGGGTGGTGGTGGACAGCCCCAGGTTGTTGAAGATGGTGGTCAGGTTCTCGCCGTTGCGCACCCGGTAATCCTGCCATTGAGGCGTGGCATCCGCCGGGATGTCGTCTTCGGGAGCAGCTGACTCGACCAGCTCGTGATCCGGAATGTCGTTGAAGTCGGTGTTGTCTTCGTTGGTTGCGGTGCCCGTGGTGGCGATCGGCAACTCCAGACGCAGTGGCCGCTCCAGGATGTCACCGGGAGCTGGCAATACGGCTACCGCTGACAGCGTCATGGCCGTGAGCAATAGCATGGCATAGAAATGCTTGCGGGGAACCGGGGGTTCCCAATTGGCAGCCTGGGCTACCAAGGGACGGAGACGTTTCATCCGCTATCCTGTTATTAGATCTAAGGGTGGTGGTTGTGGGTCTGTTTTTATGAGTTTTTATTATGAAAACCGAATATCTGGCTTTTAGACCTAAATACTTACAAAAAGTTCATAGCTCCATGCACGAAACTCACATTTTATGCATAACCTTCCAGCATGGGCAGAAATGATCGTCATTTTCAGCCATTTTTTTCTATTTTTAAGAACCAAGTCCGGTTGTGGTGCTCTCCGGCCCAGAAAATGTTGCAAAAACATCTCCATGGAGTGGGTATGTTATTGGCAAAATTGTTAAATATAATCATTCTGATCCTCTTCACCATCGGCGCCGCGCTGCTGCTCGTGCTGGAGATCACCACGGTACGACAGTCTATTCTCGACCAGATGTCGGCCAACCTTGAAACCGCCATCACCGCGCTGGGGCTGGTGCTGCAGGGTACCTTGCTCAACGATGACAAGGTCCTTGCCGAGACCATAGTGAACGCCATGTTCGACGGAGGTTTCGTCAACTCCGTCGTCCTGCTGGATCCGGATGGCCAGGTGCTGTTCCAGAAGGTGTTCCACACCGCACAGCAAAATGTTCCAGGCTGGCTCCCCTCAGTTATCGACATGCCACCGGTCAAGATTGAGCAGGAGTTGACCGACGGCTGGCGCATTCTCGGTACCCTCACGCTCGAGGGACACAAGGGTTACGCCTACCAGCATCTGTGGAACGCCATCAGTCGTACCGGACTTGCGCTGCTCGCCGGCCTGCTGGTGTTCAGCCTGGTGATCACCTGGGTGTGCCGCCGCCTGCTGCGCCCCCTCGAACAGATCAGTCTGCAACTGGCCCGGATCCGCAAACGCCAGTTCAGCGGCAACCTGCCAACCCCGTGGCTTCGCGAATTGCAGGAAGTCGTTGTCTCCATCAACCAGCTGGTCTCTGAACGCAAGCGGGACCTGCTGCAACAGCGGCTCAAGATCACCCAGCTTGGCAAGCACGACGCTCTCCCGACCCACCAGAAGCTCGTTGGGCTGGTCGACACCGATGGCAACACCTATCAGCAGCATTTCTTCTCCACTCAGGGGAGTATCAGGCTCTACAGCCGCCTGCTACCCAAGCCCCCCCCCACCACGGACAGTTCGCCGGATGAAATTCGGGGGCTGCTCAACGACTGGCTGACTCAGAAGGCGGAAGGGCTCCAGCTGCCTCTCAGCCTGCTCGGCCACCCAGACTGGGCGCAGTTTGCCCCCGTGCTGACCAGCGCTCGTGGCAAGACGCTGGACTGGCGCTGGGATCTGGCGATCTTCCCCCCCCTGGCCGAGGAACGACTGACCGCACTCCAGTCCCAGGGGATTGAGCTGGCATTCAGCAACATCCCGATGAACAACGACAATCTGGCCAGGCTCGACCCCATCAGACCTGTCTTCATCAGTTGCCAGCTCACCCAGTCCCCCCTTTATTGGAACCTGCTCTCCCAATGCCTCCATGCTTCCGGCTACACCTTGCTGGCGGAAGCCGGCGACGTAAGCGATGTGGACATGCTGCGCAGTTGGGGCATCGATGGTTATGCCACTCAGGAGAATGCATCATGAGGATCCCGCTGCTGCTGCTCGCCCTGCTGTGGCAACCGACCCTGCACGCGACCACCATGACCATAGGCACAGGGGGGGAGCAAGGCATCTATTACCAGGTCATCAAGGAGTTCTGCAGACTGGCCAAAAAAAGTGACCCCACGATGCCTTGCAAACTACAGGCCAGCTCCGGGTCCATCGAAAATCTCCGCCAGCTGAAAACGGGAGAGGTACCCTATGCGCTCGTCCAGTCCGACTGGCTCTATCAGGCCAGCCAGGGCACCGGGCCTTTCGCTGCCCAGCCACAACCCGAGCTGAGGGCGCTCTTTGCCACCCACGCCGAACCTTTCACCATAGTGGTGCGAGCCGATGGGGATATCACCACCCTGGAGCAGCTCAAGCTGGCCCCCATCGACATGGGCCTGAAGAGTTCAGGGACTCGTCAAACGGCATTGGCCCTGTTCAATGTTCTGGGCGCAAAGGAGCAGGATCTCGATTTGAAGAGCGTCGCCAATCTCTCCGAAGCGTTGTGCAATAAACAGATCGATGCCTATGGCCTTGTCATGGGTCATCCCAACCGCATCGTGCTGGACACCGCCAAGCGCTGCGCCGTGCGCTTCCTGGCGATCGAGGGGCCCGTAAGGGACCAGCTGCTCAAAGGGGTCAGGTATTACCAGCGCAGCCAGGTGCCGGCACGCATCTACCCGGGCAACCTCAAGGCAACCCCCACCTTCGCCATCGCCGCCACCCTGGTGACCAATGCCGCCACTCCCGATGACGAGGTCTATCGGCTGACCCGGGCCATGCTGAGCCAGCAAACCAGTTTCAACGAACAGACCTATGGCTATGCGAACCTGTTTCACAAGGCGCGCAACAAAATAGGCCCGGTGCTGAGTGTCGAACAGCATCCGGGCGCGGGAAAATATTTCGAGGAGTTGAAGGCGGCGGGCAAGTTATAGCTGGCGACGGGGGGAGCGCAGATGCTCGCTGGAGAACCGGCTCTGCATCGAGGTCCACTGGGCCAGGCGATCGGCACTCCCCGCCAGGGTTCCCTCGCGGCGGGATTTCATGATCCAGATGCTTTTGGCATCGAAACTGTAAACCGGCTGCAGATCATTGCGCTTGCTCCCCGGCAGGATGCGGCCATTGATGTTGTCCAGCACCAAGGGATCTGACTTGATGGTCGGGAAGTACAACGTCACCATGTGGAACTGGTTGTAACGAATTGCCTTCACATAGGCCAGCCGCAGCTTCTTCTCGTCGACCCCCAGCTCCATCAGGGTATAGTACTTGGCGATGCTGTAGTCCTCGCAATCCCCTCCTCTCGCCCCGATGAACTCCAGCGGATTGGCCCAATAATCATCATCCCCCCACAGTCTGGGATCCTCGCTATAGGTCAGGTTGTTGAAGTAGTTATTCACCAGCTCCAGCTTCTGCTGGTCCGTCGTTCCGGCCCTTGGCGTCAGCAGACGAGAGAAGGCCTCGGACCGCTGGATCGCTCTGGCGCCATAGACCGCCTGCATTTTTGCCCTGAGTTCCGGGCTGGCGATGTGTTCGGAAAGACCGGATGCCTGTATGCCGGATCCCAGCAGGGTCAGCGTGCAGGCAGAGACGAGCAACCATTTCATGACTGACACTCCATATCAGATGCTGGAGGTCAGTATAGTTGGCCGCGCCGCCTCTATCGTCAATGTCGGGCAAGGCCTAGCGGCACTGGGCGAAGGCGTCCGCCAATTGCTGCATGAATTGCGGATAACCGTCCGGACCGAGCGCCACCTGCTCGCCGACTTCGTCCAGCAGCAGCACCTTGGCCCCGGTATTGCGGGCAACCGACTCGATCACCGCCGGGGAGAACTGCGGCTCGGCGTAGATGCAGCTCGCCTTTTTCTCTTCCAGCGCCTTGCGGATATCAATCAGCGTCTTGGCTCCCGGGCGACGCTCCGGGCTCACGGTGAAGTGTCCCTTGGAGCTCATGCCGTAGTGACGCTCCCAGTATCCATAGGCTTCGTGGAACACGAAGTAGCCCTTCTGATCCACCGCCTCCATCTGCACGGCGATCACCTTGTCCAGGGCGTTCACCTTGCCCTCGAAGGCCGCGAGATTGGCGGCATAGCGCGCCTGGTTGGCAGGGTCCAGCTTGCCCAGTTCGGTTGCAATCGCCTTGGCAATCACCTTGGCCTGGGTTGGACCCAGCCAGATGTGGGGATCCACCCCTTCGTGGTGGTGCCCTTCATGGCCCTCGTCGTGCGAGCCGTGGTCATGGGCGGCATGGTCATGATCCTTGTCATCATGGTGATGATCGTCATGCTCCCCCTGGGTCGCATAGTTGTACAGCGACATGCCGGGAACCTGGGTCAGGGTCAAAACATGAGGATGCCGGGCAAGGGGTTTGGCCATGAAGCCTTCCAGCTCCGGACCGACCCACACCACCAGATCGGCCTCGTTGATGCTGCGAATATCGGAAGGGCGCAGGGAAAAATCGTGGGGCGACGCGCCGGTGGGCAGCAGCACCCCGGGCTCGCTCACGCCATCGGTGATCGCCGCCGCGATGAAGCCCAGGGGTTTGATGGTGGTCAGCACCTCAAGGGCACGGACAGGCAGACTCACCGCCATCAGGGCAGTGATCAGAGCAAGAATTCGCATAGAGGTCTCGTCAGGGAGTATGTGTGTGATAATATAACAAACCAACATCGCTGTTATATTATAACTCTCACAGGCTGTAAACCCCGGAGCTGTCATGACCCAACTGGTGGAGCTGAAAGAGGTCTGTCTCTCATTTGACGGACGACTCGTGCTCGACAAGGTCTCCTTTACCCTGAATAAAGGCAAAATCACCACCCTGGTCGGCCCCAACGGGGCGGGCAAGAGCACCCTGAGCAAGCTGGTGCTGGGTTTGCTCCGCCCAGATTCGGGGGACATCGTCCGCCGCCGCGATCTGCGGGTCGGCTATGTACCCCAGCGCCTCTATCTGGACCCCACCCTCCCCCTGACGGTGCGCCGCTTCCTGCAGCTTGGCAAGAACAGCCGCCTCTCCATCGAGGAGGCGCTCAATCGGGTCGGCGCCCAGGATCTGCTGGACAACCGGATGCAGAAGCTCTCCGGTGGCGAGATGCAGCGGGTACTGCTGGCCCGCGCCCTGCTGGTCAAGCCCGAGCTGCTGGTGCTGGACGAACCGGTGCAAGGGGTAGATATCACGGGCCAGATCGAGCTCTATGCCCTCATCAGCCAGCTGGCCGCCGAGTTCCACTGCGCCGTGCTGATGGTCTCCCACGATCTGCACCTGGTGATGGCCAGCACTCACGAGGTGATCTGCCTCAATCGCCACGTCTGCTGCCACGGCGAGCCACAGAGCGTGGCCCGCCACCCGGAATTTGCCCGCCTGTTCGGGCGACCGGAGCGGGAGGTGCTGGCGGTCTATACCCACCATCACCACTGCGATGGCGAACACCATCATCATGAACCGCAGGCTCCCGTCATCCGCCTGCCCTCTCGCAACAACTAGGATCTTCACGTGGACAGCTTTCTGTTATACGCCCTCGCGGCCGGACTCGGCATCGCCCTGCTGGCCGGGCCGCTTGGCAGCTTCGTGGTGTGGCGCAAGATGGCCTATTTTGGCGACACCCTCTCCCATGCCTGCCTCTTCGGCATCGCCCTCGGCATCCTGCTGCAGGTGGACCTCACCCTGGCGGTCGTGGTCTGCTGCCTCGCCATGGCGATGCTGCTGGTCATCATGAGCCGCAACCAGCAGGTGGCCACCGACACCCTGCTCGGCATTCTGGCCCACAGCGCCCTGTCGCTGGGTCTGGTCACCCTGAGCTTCATGGACAACGTGCGGGTGGATCTGATGGCCTACCTGTTTGGAGACCTGCTCTCGGTGCAGCCCATGGACCTGCTCTGGATCTACGGCGGCGGCGCCCTGGTGCTGCTCACCCTGTGGCGGCTCTGGGATCCCCTGCTCTCCATGACCATCTCGGAAGAGCTGGCCCGGGTGGAAGGGGTGCGGGTGGATGTGCTGCGCTGCGTGCTGATGCTGCTGATAGGCCTGGTCATCGCCGTGGCCATGAAGTTCGTCGGGGCGCTCATCATCACCTCCTTGCTGATCATTCCCGCCGCCACCGCCCGCCGCTTCAGCCAGACCCCGGAGCAGATGGCCGGCTTTGCCGCCCTGACAGGCTGTCTCGCCGTGCTGGGGGGCCTTGCCCTCTCCTGGTATCAAGACACCCCGGCCGGTCCCTCGGTCGTAGTCTGCGCCACCACCCTCTTTGTACTGAGCCAGTTCAAGCGCACCTGACCCGCTCCTGATGGCCCTGGTCTCGCCAGTGCCATCAGGCCTCTCGAATCAGACTCCTCCGTCGTGGGCTGCGCCATCCATTCTGCATAGGGCATCCAGCCCGTTCAGACGCGCCTGAGAGGCTCGTTTTCCCCGGGTCTCAGGCTCGCCTGCGACTCCTGCCACAGCCACTGACGCAACCGGCTGATGGCGGGTTCATGGGCGCGCGAGCGCTTGAAGACGAAATAGAAGTTGTCGCCGGTCTCGAGGGCGTGCAGGGGCAACCGCACCAGACGCGGATCCTCCGGCTGCAACATGTAGTCATTGATGAGCGCCATTCCCTGATCCCAGTTCGCCGCCTCCAGCGCGAGCAGAATATGGCTGAAATGGTGCACCCTCGCCTCGGGGGGAATGGTCAGCCCCCCCATTTCGGCCCAGCGCCGCCAATCTTCCCCCTTCTCGCGGTAGATAGCCTGGATGGAGAGCAGCGGCAGCTGCCACAGGGTGGCGGGCCACTCCCCTTCCACCTGCTGCCACATCCGGCGACTGCACACCGGCATCAGCCGCTCCCGATAGAGCAGATCGTGCATGTAACCCGGCCCTTCGGGGGAGACGGTGATGAAACCGTCCGCCACCCTGTCGGAGAGCTCGGGATCTTCCGCCACCATCTCCAGGCTGAGATCCAGCTCGGGATAGAGCTGGCGCAGCCCGGCCAGGCGCGGGATCAGCCACTTCACCGCAAAGGAGCTGTAGACCGCGAGCCGCACCCGCAGCTCGCCGCCGCCGCGCAACTGCTCGCTGCTCTGGGCAATCTGGACCAGCCCGGCGGCGATCCCCTCGAAATAGATCTCCCCCTGGGGCGTCAGGGAGAGCAGCCGCCCCTGGCGCAGCAGCAGCCGCTCCCCCAGAAAATCCTCCAGCAGACGGATCTGGTGACTGACCGCACTCTGGCTGACATTGAGCTCCAGGGCGGCGCGGGAAAAACTCAGCAGGCGGGCAACCACCTCGAAATATTGAACGGCGCGCAGGGGGGGTAGCTTCATTATCCAAATTTCTCATGCGTGATGATTTTTTATCATTTTACTGGATAACAGACCGCGGGCTACCCTCCCCTCATCTGAATCTGGAGGTGGTATGAATGCAGTCGGGATAGGCATCCTCTATCTGGTGCTCGGCAACATGGTGGCGGTCTTCTCCGATGCCCTGGTCAAGGTGCTGGAGCCGGACCAGCCCATTTTCCAGTTTGTCTTTTTCCGCCAGCTCTCCGCGGCCCTGCTGCTCGCCCCCTGGCTGCTCTGGTCCTGGCGGCGCAACCCGCCGGTAGCCCTCAAGTGGCACCTGCTGCGGGCCCACATCTGGGCCGTCGGCGTCTGCCTGATGGTGGTCGCCCTCACCCGGCTGCCGCTCGCCACCGCCAACGCCCTCTTCTATGCCGCCCCGCTGCTGATGGTGCCGCTCGCGGTCTGGCTGGCGGGGGAGGCACTCTCGCGCCAGAAGGTGCTGACGGCGCTGCTCGGCTTCGTCGGGGTGCTCATCGTGCTGCGCCCGACCGAGGTAAACTGGGCCGCCCTGGCGGCGCTCGGGGTGGCGCTCTCCCTGGCGGTCAACAACCTGCTGATCAAGCGCATCCCGCTCCAGCAGCCCATCGCCCAGACCCTGTTTTTCACCAATGTGCTGAGCATGCCCTTCATCCTGGCGCTGGCCTGGTGGGAAGGGGGCGAGTGGCAATGGCAGATGTGGTGGCCCGCCTTCGGCTCCTCGGCGCTCATCATGGTCTACGCGGGGCTGTGCGTGATGGCCTATCGCAAGGCGGAGGCGAGCAAGATCGCCTCGGCGGAGTACACCGGGCTGCTGATGGCGGTCGCCATCGGGGTCTGGCTGTTTGACGAACAGCCGGGGCTGCCGCTGCTGCTGGGGTGCCTGTGCATCATACTGCCGCTGGTCGCCATGGCCCGCAGCAAGCCCAAACCCCAGGCCGAGCCGGCGCTCTAGCCTGCCGGGTCAAGCAGGGGGGCGACCCGCTGCTGCAGATGGGGGATCACCCCCTGCTCGAACCAGGGGTTCTTCCTGAGCCAGAGGGTGTTGCGCGGGGACGGATGCGGAAGCGGCAACCAGGCCGGGCCATAGTCCGCCCAGTGTCGCACCGTCTCGGTGAGCGATCCTTTCGCCGCCGCCCTCAGGTAGTAAGCCTGCGCATACTGGCCGATGAGCAGGGTCAGCTCGATGTTGGGCAGCAGCATCAGAACCTTGTCGTGCCAGGTGGGGGCACATTCCGGGCGCGGCGGCAGATCCCCCGACTTGCCCCTGCCGGGGTAACAGAGCCCCATGGGCATGATGGCGATGCGGGATTCATCGTAAAAGGTGGCCTTGTCCACCCCGAGCCACAAGCGCAGCCGATCGCCGGAGGGATCGTCCCAGGGGATGCCGCTGGCGTGTACCCGGGTGCCGGGGGCCTGGCCGATGATGAGCAGACGGGCGCGCTCGTTGCCGCGGATCACCGGCCTTGGGCCGAGCGGCAGGTGGGCCTCGCACAGGCGGCAGGCCCGGATCTGTTCAAACAGGGGATCGAGTCGGTTCATGGGCCCGATAGTACCAGAGTTTTCTCCCCGCTCCCGCTTGTGAAAGGAGCGGCGGATACTTATCATGCAGCCGCCATTGTTTAGTTTAATAAACGGAGAGAGATGAAGAACTGGATGGGCACCGGCAGCGCGGCCCTCTCATTCGTGCTGTGGGGCATGCTGCCCCTCTATTACCAGTTCATGCCCGAGATCAACATGTGGGAACTGCTCTCCCACCGGGTGCTCTGGTCCGTGGTGCTGCTGGGAGGCCTGCTTCTGCTCCTCGGCCATCGGGTACCCTGGGGGGCCCTGCGCGGCGATCCCCGGCAGCTCGGCCTTGTGCTGCTGGCGGGCCCCGTGATGTCCATCAGCTGGTGCATGTTCACCTGGTGCCTGACCACGGGCCAGGTGCTGGCCACCAGCCTCGCCTTCTTCATGACCCCGCTGTTCAACATCGCCTTTGCGGTGCTCTTCCTCAAAGAGAAGCTCACCCCGCAAAAACACCTGGCGGTGGCGCTCGCCCTGGCGGGGCTCGCCTATATGCTCTTCTCCTACGGCCAGCTGCCCTGGTTCTCCCTCGTGATGGGGGCCAACTTCGCCCTCTACGGCCTCATCAAGAAAAAGGTGAGACTGGACGCCGGAACCAGCCTCTATCTGGAGTCCCTGGTGCAGTTGCCCGTCGCCCTTCTCATCATCGGCTGGCTGACCTTGCAGGGCACCAGCCAGTTTATGGCCGGTGACTGGACCGATCGCCTGCTGCTGATGGGCAGTGCCCCCGCCACCCTGCTGCCGGTGGGGCTGTTCTGCTATGCGGTGGCGCGCACGCCCATGAGCACGGTGGGGCTGTTGCAATACATAGAGCCGAGCCTCGCCTTCCTGCTCGCCCTCTTCTGGTTTGGCGAGATCCCGGATCCGGTGAAATCCGTGGGCTTTGCTTTCGTCTGGGCCGGCCTGCTGGTGAGCCTGCTGCCCCTGCTCCGGCTTGGGCGCCAGCGGGCCAGGTGGCGAACCTCGTGACCCTCGCCACCACCACTCCCTCCCGCTGGTTTGTCTATCTGGTGCGCACCAGAACCGGGGCACTCTATGCGGGGATCAGCACGGATCCCGAGCGGCGACTGCGTCAGCACCAGAGCGGCAAGGGGGCCAGAGCCCTGCGCGGCAAGGGGCTCCTCTCCCTGGTATGGCAGCAGGAGGTCCCCGGCAAACGCGAGGCGCTGCGCCTCGAGTACCGCCTCAAGCAGCAGAGCAAGGCGTTCAAGGAGCGCCTGGTGCACGAGCCGGCGCTGTGGCACGGCTGGAGCCTTTCCTGGCTTGCCACCCCGCACACCGACCCAGTGTCGCCCCCATAAAAAGGGCCACTGCAAGCAGTGGCCAAGGAAGGATGCGAAATCAGGGAGGCTTAACGGTAGGTGTTCGACTGCTTGCGCCTGTTGCTGAGTAGCCAGCACACCACCAACACCACCAGCAACCAGGGCGCCAGCTTGATGATGAGGGCAAACATGCCGGCCAGGGCGCCAAACAGCACGAAGACCCCGCTCACCAGCAGCATGGCCAGCACGGTGAATCCGGTCAGCGCCATGCCGATCAGCACCAGGATCAAGACGATAAATTCCAGCATGTTGTGCTCCTCACGGGCTTGCACTTGCCGACGGGGCGATCCGGAGATCACCCCAGCCAGCGTTGAAGTTCACGGCGGGGAGGCATGACGAGCACCCCCACCAGATAGAGCGCCAGGGCCAGCGGTGGCATCAGGATCAGGGCGAGCAGGGCCACCACCCGCACCGTCACTCTGGACACCCCCAGCCCTCTGGCAAGACCGGCGCAGACGCCGGTCAGCTTGCGATGGGCGAGATCCTTGGGCCAGGGTGTCATGGTTATGCCTCCACCTTCTGACCTTTGAGCCGGGCCAGCTCCCGCTCAATCTCGTCGTTCAGCTCCAGCTCGCGGAACTGGGCCTCGAGGGACGGATTCTGCCCCAGGGTCGCCGCCTCCAGCTGGGCCTCCAGCTGATCGACCCGGTTCTGGAAGCCGTCGAAGCGGGCCACCAGCTCGTGCATGCGCTGGTTGTCCACCTGGGCACGGGCGCGGATGCGGCTGTGGGCGGTCTGCTCGCGCAGGGTCAGCATCTTCTGCTTCTCCCGCGCCTCGGTCAGCTTGGCCGCCAGTCGCTCGCTGTCGGCGGTGAGCTGGGCCAGCACCTCGGCCACCCGCGCCTTGTCCTCTTCCAGCCGCTCGCACTGCTTCATCTCCGCCAGCTTCTCGGTGAGGGCGGCACGGGCCAGATCTTCGCGGCCCTTCTGGATGGCGAGTTCGGCCTTGGCTGCCCACTCCTGGATCTGGTTGCGCAGCGCCTGCTGATGGCGCTCCAGCTGTTTCTGTTCGGCGATGACGCGGGCGGCCTGGGTTCTCATCTCGACCTGGACCTGCTCCATCTCCTCGATCATCAGGCGCAGCATCTTCTCCGGCTCTTCGCTCTTGTCGAGCAGGCTGTGCAGGTTGGCATTGATCACGTCGGTCAGGCGGCTGAATACGCTCATGGTCTGGCTCCTTGTTGATGGGGTGTCACTCTCTTCCCATGACATTACAAGAGCCGTGCCAGAATATTTTTTCCTTTATTTACAATAAGATGAAAGTTGACGATGGATGTTCATTGGATACGGTTTGGTGAAAAAAACCAACAAGATGGTGATTTTCACCAATAAAAAAGGCGCTGTCCCAATTATGTGTTGGAAGGCTAATCTGGAAGTAGGTCATCACCGCAAGGACCTTCATCATGGATACGCCAGCCTTCCAACACCTGTTGTCCCTCTTTCCATTACTTACTCTGCGTCAGCGCCGTGTCGCTCAGCATGAGCTCGCCGCTCCACACCCGATTACGTCCCTCCATGCCCAGTTACCCACATGCTGCGGCTGTCCCCACTGCCAGGCGGATGCCACCCAGCTGGCCCCCTGGGGCTGGAGCCGTGGGCTGCGTCGTTACCGTTGTAAGCAGTGTCGGCGAACCAGCTCCCTCCTCACCAAGACGCCTTTGGCCAGATTACGTAAGGCTGAGCATTGGGAGGACTACGCCCAGGCTCTCATCGACGGGCTTACTGTCCGCCAGGCCGCCGTCCGCTGCGGTGTTTGCAAGAACACCGCCTTCTTGTGGCGTCACCGCTTCCTGAAGGCGATGGCAAACCACCAGGCAACACGGGAAGAAGGCATTGTGGAAGTGGATGAAACCTTCTTCCTCGAATCGTTCAAGGGGCAGCGAGGGTTGCCTCGTCCGGCAAGACATCGTGGCGGGAAAGGGCGTACCCGGGGGACCGGGCGGGATTACATCCCGGTGATGGTGGTGCAGGACAGGGCGGGCCATCAAGCCGACTTTCAGCTGGAAAGACTGGATGCGCAGACGGTGAAAGCGGTGTTGCAGCCACTCATCGCGCCCGATGCAGTGCTCTGCAGTGATGGTGCAGGGGTGTATGCCAGTTTCAGCCAAGCGCGGGGCATAACACATCAGGTGGTGTACAACCGTCGAGGTGAGCGAGTCATTGGGGCATACCACATCCAGCATGTGAACGGATATCACCGGCGGTTGAAGGAGTGGATGGAACGATTCCATGGAGTCGCAACCCACTACCTGAGGAATTATCTGGGCTGGCGCAGGATGCTGGAACGTTACGGCAGGGAGGTAAATACCAAGATGTGTTTGCATGAGGCGCTAGGGCACCCGATGCAACACGTAATTGGGACATAGCCATAAAAAAAGGGAGCCAGCGGCTCCCTCTCTTCTCTGCAACCGGGCTCAGGCCGCCGGCCGATGGCCAAGCTTGCCATCCAGCTCCGCCAGCTTGGCTTCCATCTTCTCCCGGCAGGTGTCGGAGAGCTCGCGGATGCCGGCGGCGCCGTGCTCCTTGCTGCACACCGGGGCCATCACTTCCAGCAGCACCTCGCCGTTGTCCCAGCGGTTGAGATCGACCTGACCGAAGTAGCTGGAGCAGACGATGGGCACCACGGGCACCTCAGCCTGGACGGCTGTGTGGAAGGCCCCCGCCTTGAACGGCAGCAGACCACGCCCCTGGGAGCGGGTCCCCTCCGGGAACATCCAGATGGAGGTGCCGCGATGCTTGATGCGATCCACCACCTGGCCGATGGTGCCGATGGCGCGGGAGCGGTTGGAGCGGTCGATCAGCACGTTGCCGGAGAGCCAGAAGATGAGACCGAAGAAGGGGAGCCACAACAGGCTCTTCTTGCCCACCGCCACCACGCCGGGCTGCACGGCGCCGGTCACGGTGAAGATGTCGTAGTTGCTCTGGTGATTGCAGACGTAGACCGCAGGTCCCACCGATTTGACCTCGTCGGCCACCGTCACCCGGACCTTGAGGCCGATCAGCGGGCAGACCGCATGATACATGCGGGCGAAGACATAGACGTTGTTCGGGTGGCGCGGGCGCACCAGACAAAGCAACAGGCCGAACAGGAACCAGAAGACGAGCAGCAGTGCCAGCAGCAGCACACGGGCAAGTTTGAGCATCGAACACCTCGGAATTTGACTCGGCGCAGTATACTGGTCCCCCTTTTAGCGAACAAGCGTTCGCCAGACAGAACCGACCAGCCCCGGACGTCACCGGCCACCCCGGCTTGCCCCACCCGCCATTGCCCGCTAGGATGTGGCCATCTTGATGAACGGGGCGAGCATGATTTTGCAACAACGCGCGGCGACACGACTCCTGCTGCTGGTCTGCCTGCTGGTGCTTAATTGCGCGGCCCAGCCGCTGGCCCGCCTCGCCCTGCTCGATCACGCCGTGAGTTGCCAGACCCTGCCCCAGTTCGCCTCAGCCGACGACCAGGCCGACAAGGGCACGCCCGCCAGTGTGCAGCCCAACAGCTGCCAGCTCAACGGCAAGTGGCTGAGCGCCGCCAGTCTGCTGTGCGTGGAGCAACTCTTCTTCGCCATCGCCTTCGTGATTGCCCTGCTGGTGCCCCTGTCACGGCGCGCGCCGGCACTGCCTCCCCCCATCAATGTCTCGCCGCCGGAGCGGCGACTGCACCTTACCCTCTGCGTCTGGCGGGAATGAGTTCAGCCGCGCTTTTTCAGCCTGCTGTCACTCATTTTTTTGCGAGACCCACACATGTCGAATCTCTTCAAGGCGGCCCTGCTACTGGGCAGCCTGCTGTGGCAATCCAGCGGATTGGCCAGCGATACGGGGTGGCTCACCCGCCCCCAGAACAGTCACGCCAAGGTCAGGCTGCAAGCCGACCGCAGCGTCCCGGATCAGACCCGCATCCTGCTCGATGTCCAGCTGACGTCAGGCTGGAAGACCTACTGGCACAGCCCGGGTGAAGGGGGCATAGCGCCCCAGATTCTGTGGGATGAGCCGGTCGGCGACTTCCAGTGGCACTGGCCCACGCCGCGTCCCTTCGAGGTGGCCGGGCTCAGCACCCAGGGCTATCAGGAGCAGGTACGCTTCCCCCTGAGCCTGGGCTACCCGGCCGGGCAGCCGCTCAAGGGCACCTTGCGCCTCTCCACCTGCAGCAATGTCTGCATCCTGACCGACTACCCCTTCACCCTGGCGGTGGATGGGCAGGCGCCGGCCGGTTTCGACTTCGCCTGGGCCCGGGCCATGAGCACCCTGCCACAGACGCTGCCCGCCGACACCCGGGTCGAGCTCGGCTACCAGCACAACCAGCTGCAACTGCGGGCCGAGCGGGTCGAGGGCTGGCAGGCGCCTGCGCTCTTCATCGATGCGCTGGAGGGGGCCGAGTTCGGCAAGCCCACGCTCGAGGTAAGCGGCACCACCCTGATTGCCCGGGTGCCGGTCAGCGACGGCTGGCAGGGGGATGCCCCTGACTTGCGTGGCCAATCCCTCGGCCTGCTGCTCACCAGCGGCGAGCAGGCCTGGCAGACCCGCGCCACCATCGCCGATCCCCTCGCCCTGCCGGCCCCGGGGCAGCCACTCCTCTGGCTGCTGGGGGCAGCGCTGCTCGGCGGTCTCATCCTCAACCTGATGCCCTGCGTGCTGCCGGTGCTGGCCCTGAAACTCGGCACCGTGCTGCAGCAGCAGGAGCGCGAACAAGGAGGCGTGCGCAAGCAGTTCCTCGCCGCCAGCGCCGGGATCATTGCCTCATTCTGGGTGCTGGCGGCCATGAGCAGCCTGCTGCGCGCCACACAAGGGGCGGTCGGCTGGGGGATCCAGTTCCAGAGCGCCGGTTTCATCGGCTTCATGGTGCTGGTCACCCTGCTGTTTTGCGCCAACCTGCTGGGCTTGTTCGAGATAAGGTTGCCCAGCAATCTCAGCACTCGCCTCGCCACCCGCGGCGGCGAGGGGCTCGGCGGTCACTTCCTGCAGGGGAGTTTCGCCACCCTGCTCGCGACCCCCTGCTCAGCCCCCTTCCTCGGCACCGCAGTGGCCTTTGCCCTGGCGGCGCCGCTCGGCCAGCTCTGGCTCATCTTCACGGCCCTCGGCCTTGGCATGAGCCTGCCCTGGCTGCTGGTGGCGGCCCTGCCGCGCCTTGCCCTCTGGCTGCCCAAACCGGGGCGCTGGATGGGGCGACTGCGCATCCTGCTCGGGCTGATGATGCTGGGCTCCAGCCTCTGGCTGGCGAGCCTGCTTGGCAACCATCTGGGCACCACGGCCACCGGCTGGCTGATGGCCGCCATGGTGCTGGCGCTGCTGATGGGCATCCTCTGGCGTTATGGTCTGCGCGGTTTCACCCTGGCCCTCTCTCTCTCGGCACTCATCGGCGGCGCCCTGCTGCTGGGGGGCGCCCTCACGGTGAAAGGGAGTGGCAGCGTCGATCGCATCGCCTGGCAGCCGCTCTCCGAACAGGCCATCGCCGACGCCCTGGCCCAGAACAAGCGGGTCTTCGTGGATGTCACCGCCGACTGGTGCGTCACCTGCAAGGCCAACAAATACAACGTGCTGCTGCGTGACGAGGTGCAGCGCGCCCTGTCGGCCCCGGGCGTGGTGGCCCTTCGCGGCGATTGGAGCCGGCCGAGCGATGCTATCTCCGTCTTCCTGCGCCAGCGCGGCGCCGCCGCCGTTCCCTTCAACCAGATCTACGGGCCCGGCCTGCCGGAAGGGGAGATCCTCTCTCCCCTGCTGGACAAGGCCGACTTGCTCGACAGCTTGCACAAGGCCGGCCTCGTTCAGGCCGATGCCACCCATTTCTAAGGAGAATGCCATGAGACTGCGAACCCTGACCCTCTGCACCGCCCTGGTAGCCGCCACCCTGGGCACCCCCACGCTGCACGCCGCCCCCTTCACCCCGGAGCAGGAGGCCCGCATCAAGGAGCTCATTCGCGAGACCCTGATCGCCAACCCCGGGATCCTCGACGAGGCAGCCGAATCCTGGGAGAAGCAGAACGCCGCGACCCAGCAAGCCCAGATGGGTGACTTCATCAAGGGCAACCAGGATGTGCTGTTCAACAGCCCCACCAGCCCGCGCCTCGGTGCCAAGCATCCCAAGCTGACCCTGGTGCTGTTCACCGACTACAACTGCCCCTACTGCAAGCAGTTCGACCCGGCGGTCGCCAAGCTGCTCGCGGCCTATCCGGACGATCTGGGGCTGGTGATCAAGTTGCTGCCGTTCAAGGGGCAGACCTCCGCCAAGGCGGCCCAGTACAGCCTGACCCTGTGGCAACAGGATCCTGCCCGCTTCCTCTCCCTGCACGACAAGCTCATGAGCAAGCAGGGGATGCTGACCGAGACGGACATCAACAAGGCGCTGGCCGCCACCGACAACCTGACCCTCAAGCCCGCAGGCAAGGCCACCGAAGAGCTGCGCAACAGCCTTCGCATTGGCACCCTCCTTGGCGTGCAGGGCACCCCGGCGATGCTGATCGGCAACCAGCTGGTGCCGGGCGCCGTGCCCTATGACGAGCTGGAGCAGCTGGTCAAAGCCGAGCTGGCCAAGCGAGCATGAGGAGGCCATTGATGGAGCTGCGGCCACACCGACTGCGCATCGGCACCCTGCTCGGCGTGCAAGGCACCCCGGCGACCCTTATCGGCAACCAGCTGGTGCCGGGTGCCATTCCCTATGACGAGCTGGAGCAGCTGGTCAAAGCCGAGCTGGCCAAGCGGAGCTAAGCCATGGCCGAGGATGCAGGCATAAAGGCCCCCCGCTGGCGCCGCTGGGGCAAGGAGGCGCTCTGGCTGCTGCTGATGGCGCTCGTCATCACCACCCTGGTGGATCTGTGGCGCAGCCCCACCCTGCCGGCGGGTGCCATGGAGGCCCCCTTCACCCTGCAGGACGGCACCACCACCACTCTGGCCGAGCAGAGCCGCGGCAAGCCCCTGCTGGTCTACTACTGGGCCAGCTGGTGCGGGGTGTGCCGCTTCACCACTCCCACGGTGGAGCAGCTCTGGCAGGAGGGTGAAAATGTGCTGACGGTGGCCCTGCGCTCCGGCAGCGATGAGCCGTTGCGCGCCGGGATGGCGAAGAAGGGGCTGACCTTCCCCACCCACAACGACGAGTCCGGGGATCTGGCCGCCCGCTGGCAGGTGGGGGTGACGCCAACCTTCCTCGTCATCAAGGATGGGGCTCTGGTGAGCAGCACCACCGGCTGGAGCAGCGCCTGGGGGCTCAGGTTGCGGCTGCTCTGGGCAAGCTGGTAGCCCCCTTCATGCCAGAGATGCAAAGAGCCCGGTATCGCTACCGGGCTCTTTTTCATCAGAGGGCTGACAACCCGTCCTATTGGGCGGCCTCCATCGCCCGCTTCTCCAGATTGGCCTTGATGTCGAGACGCTCAGACTCCCCGATCACTCCGTCACCGTTCTTGTCCAGGCGAGTGAAGAGCGCCTCCTGCCGCGCCATGAACTGGGCCCTGGTGGTCTCCCGCGACGGCTTGAGCTGGCTCATCCGCTCCGGGACCGGCTTGCCAGCCTGTTGCATTACGCCAGCCAGCTTTGCCAGGTTGGCCTCTTTCTCGGCAACCGACAGCACGCCGTCACCGTTTTTGTCCTGCAGGGCGAAGCGCTGGGCGGCGCGCTCCATGAACTGGGCCCTGGTGACATCCCCCATCAGCGGCGAGGCGGGCAATATGTCGCTTGCAGAGGCGGCACTGCCTGCCAGCGCGAGCACGAAAAACGCGGACTTGACCATGGCGATGACTCCTTGTGACGGCAGAATCCGGATGGTTCGGACAAGAGGGGGCCGGGCAACGCCGGGGCCTGCCGCCCCCCTCTGCCAGTGTAGCCCCGCCGCCATCTCGCACCGCCCGCTCTTTTCGTACAGAAAGACCGCACTTTCATGGCAGAGGCGCCGGCTTTCCGTTAAAATCTCCGGTTTTTGCCGAGCCTGGTTTGCCGACGTTCCGCCACCAGGCCGACACAGGATGAATTCCACCATGCCAGTGAGGCAGGATCCGTCATGAACAACTACTTCCGGGTGCTGGGCGTCAAGTCCAACGCCAGTGAAAACGACATCAAGAAAGCCTATCGACGGCTGTCGAACCAGTACCACCCCGACAAGCTGCACGGGGCGAGCGAAGAAGAGAAAGAGCAGGCAGCCGCCCGGCTGCACCAGGTAAAGCAGGCTTATGAAGTGCTGTCCGATCCGAAACAGCGGGCCGCCTTTATCAAGGATTTCAACAACGTCATCGTGACCGATCCCGCTGCTGCCATGCAGGAGATGTGGGACCAGTTCTACCCCTGAGCCACCAGGCAAGAAGAGCGACTATGCAAAAAAAATGGGACCAGGCACGGCTCAAGGCCCTGCAAAGCGATGCCAGCGAGAACATCGAATCCTACCGGGATCAGGATGACCCCAAGGGGCTCGAGCAGTTCACCGACCAGATGAAGGCCCTGCTGCTGGCCGACATGAGCATGCTGGAGTTTATGCCCGAATACCTGCCGCTCGCCCTCTATGGCCGGGTGCAGTTCCCGCCCAAGGCCAAGTCGCAGTGGAACAAGTGGCTCGCCAGCGGCGAGCAGCCCTCCTGGGACGAGTTCAAGGTGAGCGTCGGCTTCAGCAACGCCGTCCTGCCGCTGGTCAAGGCGGTGCGGGCACAGAGCGAAGATCAGCTGATGGAAGCCTGCGCCGTGCTGTTCCTGCTGGACAACCCGCTGCCACGCGGCAGCCACCGCGCTGATGACGATTACGAGCTGCGGGACGAAGAAGAGGAAGACGGGGAAGATGCCGACGCCGACTACCACGGCGGCAGTGACCGCTATGGTGATGACGACGGCGATCAGGATATGTACGACGAAGTCCGTTTCTAATTGGGGCAAGGCATGAGCAACAGTCTGATAGAAATTACCGCCATCGAGATCAAAGAGCTGGCCGTCATCGAGCCGAAGCAGGCCAGCGAGAAGTTCGAGCTGATCGCCAAGACCATGTCTGACGACCAGCTGGCAGAAGTGATTGAAAACATTGATATCGTTACCCTGACCCAGATCAACGGCCAGCACGACATCTCCTTCCCCTCCATCATCTCCGAGCTGATGACCCCGGAGCGGATCCGCGACATCGTCTGCCAGCAGCCCCTCTACTGGGAAGAGGCGATCAAGAACAACGCCGACGAGCTGCAACAGCACACCTTCGACTTCCTCAACTACTTGATCCGCACCCAGGAGAGCGAAGCCAAGCAGCGGGAGATCCTCGAGTGCGTGGCCGAAGATCCGGCCGGTCTCTTCTACCTCGCCATCCCCTTTATCGAGTTCTATCGCGGCGATCGCTATGAAGAGGACGAGGGCTATCGCGACGTGCTGCACGCCGAAGAGGAAGATCTCGAAGAGTCCCTGCGCTACAGCGAGCGCCAGCAGGCCGAAGACAGCCACGACTACGCGCTGGACGACCCGCGCAGCCTCTTGATGCTCATTCGCGAGCTGGCCCCCGAGGTGGAAAAATCCATCAAGTCGCTGCTGCGCAACGAACACTCCACCTGGGACGGCATCATCAACAAGTTTGCCGCCGAGCTGGTGATGCAGGCCAAAGAGAAGAACAAGGTCGAGGAAGACGAGTACGGTGACGTCGACGACATGTTCAGCTTTCTGGATTAAGGAGCCCATTCATGCAGTTAGTCATTCGCGATGCCAACCAGGGCCCCTTTCTGACCCAGGTGCTGCGCTTTGGCCGCGACAACGAACTCTTGAGTCAGCAGCAGCTGGCCGCCATCAAAGGCAAGGCGGTGCTGATGAGCCTCAAATTCGCCGACAAGTACTACAACAAGTACAAGATGCACCTGCTGGAGCAGGCCGCCCACGACGTCATCGGCGTGGTGAGCCTCGGCCTGCAGGAGCTATCCCAACGGGACCCGGCCAAGGCCCTGGCCCTGTTGCAGGCGCCGGAAGGCCCCATCAAGCCGTTCCAGAAGGGCTGGTCCATGCTCATCACCGTCAGCCCCAAGCAGGCTGGCAACAGCCTCTACGGTGACGTGGATGCCCGCCTGCTGGACAAGATCTCCAGCCCCCCCGATGTGGAGGAGTGGCAAGGGTGGCAGGAGTACGAGAAGGCGCTGACCGAGCACAACAAGAG
Organism: Aeromonas sp. INTO2; assembly: GCF_049860605.1. Taxonomy (NCBI): domain Bacteria; kingdom Pseudomonadati; phylum Pseudomonadota; class Gammaproteobacteria; order Aeromonadales; family Aeromonadaceae; genus Aeromonas; species Aeromonas sp. INTO2. The sequence goes on along the minus strand of NZ_CP187588.1, from coordinate 4,746,983 downwards.
CCGCCTGATGGAGCTCATCGACCAGCACTTCTTCGCCTGCGAGAGCGACCACCCCACCATGGAGGACAAGCTGGCCGAAGCGCTGCTCTACCGCATCCTCTGCGGCAAGGGCAGTGGCGCCGCCCCGCTCAAGGTGAAGCAGGATCTCAAGCGCAAACTGGCGCGGGAGATTGAGCTCGACGAGGGCTGGTACGACACTGACTACCTCGCTGCCCAGCTTGCCCTGATGCTGAGCGCGCTGCCCGCCGACATGGCCGCCGCCCTGCGTCAGGAGCTGAGCCCGGGCTTTGTGCCGAACCTGCTGCATACCCTGGGGTTTGTGCGTCAGTACCAGCAGTTGCAAAAAGAGGACGCCTCGCCGGAGAAGCTCGACAACATGGAGATGCGCGCCGGGATCCGCCACCCCCTGCTCGGCTGGCCCCTCTACCACGACTTCTAAGGGGCCATGCACCCTTGCAGGACGGCACTTGCCTCTCCTCCCACAACGCCCGGCTTGCCGGGCGTTGTCATCTTTGCAGCTCGCAGATGGCGGCGCCGACCCTATCGGGCAATGGTCCACATGGCGCTCTGCATCCCGGTCTCCCGAAAATCGATCACCACGGGATAGTCGTTGCCACAGCCCGTCACCGTCCAGCGCTCCTGCCAGTGGCGACTGCCCGGCTCCCCCTCGGGAAGTTGCAACACCACGGGCACGAAGCGCTCCGGCGCGTCACACCCCTTGGTGGCCACCCAGGATGCGACCCCCACCATGGCATCCCGGATCAACTGCTGATTGGCCAGGGTACCTTCCTGCACGGGTTCACTCGGGCTGGCCTCGGCCTGGCACACCAGGGGAAAAAGCAACAGCAGGGCACAGGGTCTCATCACACCTCCAGAGGGGTCAGTCAAAAAGTGATTCGTTCGGAGCTTTCATCATGACCCGAAACGGCGCCAGACAGAAGAGGCTACCAGGGGGGAAGCAGGCGCAGGATCCGGGGTGCGGTGGCGTGCACGCAAGTCGGACTACCTCCTAAGCGTCATTGGCCCACATTTTGTCAGGGATATAATGACTCCCCCATACAAGCCGCCGGGGAGCCAGACCGTGAGCAGAAAGCCGGACCGCATGACCGCCATGCAGCAGATCATCGACGCCGTGAAGGCGGAATTTCCGCTCTATCAACCGGATACCTTCAAATGCGGGCCGGACAACACCTGCATCGGCTGCCCCAAGAAGCTGATGGAGCTGGTGGATACGGACCTCTGCTACTGGCAATATCAGATCGATCGCGGCATCCCGCCCAGCTTCGACGAGCTCAACCGCTTCGGCAAGATGTGCAAAAATATCCGCCGGGCCCTGGTGCGCAATGGCCGCATTCCCGCCTGACGAGAAGCAATATGCTGCCTTCATCGGTTTTTTATGATGGTTTTATCCACCAGAATGAATCACCACCTTATTTAATGGCTAGGCACACCTTGTTCACCGCCTATCGTGCTGATGGCCGACGCAGGTTCATTGCCCCAAGGAGCACAATATGACTCAGGAAAGCATCCAGACCCGCTACACGCTGGATCCCGCCCTTGCCAGCGCCACCGAGCTGGAGCAAGCCATCGCCCAGGCCATCGAGGCCAACAAGCAGGACTTCTTCCCCCTGCTGGAGCGGCTGGTGGATGTGGGTGACAGCCGGGTCAAGCTCAGCCAGAAGGATCCCCTGCGGGTGCTGGGGGTGGAACTCGACGAGGCTCGCACCGGCGGCACTGCTCGCCTCGGCTACGAATCCAACTTTTCCGAGAGCTGCCGCCTTATCGACGAATACGACCAGCACCAGACCAGCGTGGCCTTCACCCTCGACGGGGATGCGCTTGTCTTCGACTTTGAGCAGCCCATCGCCTGGAACTTCGACAACTAGGCTGTGTTCTTAAAGTGATGAAGATATAATCTCACATCTTCTCAACAGCTTAAGATCCATTCCGTGTCCCGCCGTTATCAGCTGACTGATGCACAATGGGGGCTTATCGAGCCCCAGTTTCCTTCTCGAAGCCTGATCGGGCGCCCTACCCGTGAACCGCGCCAAGTGCTCGATGGCATTCTCTGGATACTCCACACCGGAGCTCCTTGGCGAGACCTTCCAGAACGTTTCGGACCATGGAATTCGGTCTACAACACCTTCCGGCGTTGGCAGGATACAGGCCGGATTGATGCCATTCTGGAAGCGCTGCAACTCAAGCTCAATGAAGAAGGGCTCATCGATTTCGACCTGTGGTGCCTGGACGGCTCCAATGTCAGAGCATCCAAAGATGCTGCCGGAGCGCGTAAAAAAACACTCCGGTGAATCAAGCACTTGGTCGCTCTCGTGGTGGTTTTGGCAGCAAAATTCACTTGGTCACTGATGGTAATGGTTTACCGCTGGGGTTCTGCCTTTCGCCGGGGCAATCAGCGGAAATCAGATATGCGACAAGTGCGTTGGCCATGGCGAGGATACCAACGTCATCAGGTCGCTACCGAACACGGCCAGCGCATCTTGCCGCAGACAAGGCCTATAGCAGCAAAGCCTTTCGAGCCGAGCTACGGCGGAGAAGGATAAAAGCGGTCATTCCGCAACGCAGCGACCAGCAACGGCGCCATAAGGGGCGTCCATTGGTACTGGACAAGGTGCATTACCGCAGGCGCAATGTCGTGGAGCGGTGCTTCGGTTGGTTGAAGAAGTTTCGCCGGTTTTCAACGAGATATGAAAAGCTAGCCAAGAGTTTTGCAGCCTTTATCAAACTGGCTTTCTGCCTTCGCTACTTGCGCGAGTTATGTGTGGACAGAAAACCAGCATTTTGAGAACACAGCCTAGGGCCCTCGCCCAGCGCCCTGCCCATCACAAGAAAGGAGCCTTGCCGGCTCCTTTTTCACTGATTCACCGCATCGCGCGGCTCCTCCCGCCCTCTGCGTCACCTCTCAGGTGAAGTAGTTCAGGTGAGATAGTAACGCCACGACCGGACCGGCTCGGCGAAACCGATCCGGATGCAGAAGGGCGCCAGATCGTGATTGGCCTGCTCCAGGCTGAGGGGCTGGTGAGTATCTTCCTGGCACCACTGCACGAACTCGTCGCTGTTGAAGCTGTAGTGATCCCCGTGAAAGACTCCGTGGGCCTCGATCAGCCCGATGGCTTTGTCGATCTCCATGATTGGCCTCCTGGCTTTGTACACTCCCCTTCAAGCTTAGCGAGCGGGGACGAGTAGGGTCGATTAGCGAAGCGTAATCGTCCGTGCCATTGGCCCAGTGGCGTTTGGAAAACGGGAAGAGAGGAGGGGTTACAGCAGGACAGAGGCAACCGATTTTCGCTAATGTCTAATTCCTTTACGAGAATAAAACACAACTAAAATCAAACCAACAGACCCATTACCCATCAATGTTAACTCACCTTCAATACTTCCTTACCATATGCGGTTTCACACTGTACATATTCTAAAAGCTCATATAATCCCCTAGGCTCATTTCTTATTACCTTCAAGGCATTGTTCGTGGTTTCTCGTGGTGAAACATTCGTCTTAAATAGCTCGCCATAGATTTCATTCTGTAAACATGAAACTAGATCTCTAGAAAAACAGGCTATCTCCCTAGAAACCCACTCTAGTTTGCCAAGGTAATTACTTAGCTCAAGGTAAGGCTGCTCTCTTGATAATTCGTAAAGCCTTGCTTGTATCATGTAGCGAGTAGTACGAAATAACAATGGATTTAAAATTTCGTGACATTCCAATTCGTTACAAAATAATAAAGTTTCATGCTCCAGTTTCACTGCAACATCCATTCTCAGTGCAACATCAACTGTTTTTTCATCCACATCATTAATACGCCAGATGAGAGCCTTTAATGACAATTCATCACAAACAATATTTAATGTACTAGATACTGCAAGCAATTTTTCAAAGATTTTTATTTGATGTTCCTTTTTGAAGTTTTCCTTTCTCTCTCGTTGCGCTTGGTATATCGGCACAAACAAAGCAATTATAGCTACAATAATGGGGGAGAAATCCTTAATGAAATCGTACATATATCCACCAAAGTACATTTTGATTTAAATAGAAAGGGCGCTTTCGCGCCCTTCTATATTAATTACCCTTCCTGATTTTCCCCGGCTACCGGCTCGGCGCCGGCGACGGGTTCAATCTCGATGCGATCGACTCGCTGCAAGCCGCGGGGCAGCTTGGCGCCACGGCGGCCGCGCTCGCCGCGGTAGTAGTCAAGGTCAGATGGCTTGAGGGTGAGCTTGCGCTTGCCGGCAAACAGGGTCACCGACTGGCCCTGGGGGATGACGGCGGCCATCACCACAAACTCCTCCCGCGCCTTCACGCGCGCAGAGGGGATGCTGATGAGCTTGTTGCCCTTGCCCTTGCCGAGTACCGGCAGGGTATTGAGCGGGAACAGCAGCATGCGCCCTTCGTTGGAGATGGCCATGCAGAGATCGGTGTCCGGCGCGCCTATCTTCTGGGGCGCCATGACGATGCCCCCTTCCGGCACTGTGAGCAGCGCCTTGCCGTTCTTGTTCTTGCCAATCAGGTCGTCGTATTTGCAGACGAAGCCGTAGCCGGCGTCAGAACAGATGAGATACGGCTCGCCCTCGTTACCCATCACCAGATGGCGCACCTCTTCCCCGGCCCCCAGCGCGAAGCGGCCGGTGAGCGGCTCGCCCTGACTGCGGGCGGAGGGCAGAGTGTGGGCCTCCAGGGAGTAGGTTCTCCCCAGGGTGGAGAGGAACACCGCCTGCTGGTTGCTGCGGCCATGGGCGTGGGCCAGATAACCGTCCCCCGCCTTGTAGGAGAGGCCCTCCACATCCACGTCGTGGCCCTTGGCGGCGCGCACCCAGCCCTTGTCAGAGAGGATCACGGTGACCGGCTCGCTCGGGGTGAGCTCCTTCTCGGTCAGCGCCACGGCGGTGGCACGTTCCACCAGCGGGGTACGGCGATCGTCGCCGTACTTCTCGGCATCCGCCTGGATCTCTTTTTTCAGCAGGGTGCTGAGACGGCGCTCGGAACCCAGGATCAGTTCCAGCTTGTCGCGCTCTTCCGCCAATTCATTCTGCTCGGCGCGCAGCTTGAACTCTTCGAGCTTGGCCAAGTGGCGCAGTTTCAGCTCGAGGATCGCTTCGGCCTGGGTCTCGCTGATGTTGAAACGCTCCATCATCACCCGGCCCGGCTCCTCCTCGGTACGGATGATCTCGATCACCTCGTCGATATTGAGGTAGGCAATGAGCAAACCTTCGAGGATGTGCAGGCGAGCCAGCACCTTGTCGAGGCGATACTGCAGGCGGCGGCGCACCGTCTCGCGACGGAAGCTCAGCCACTCGGTGAGGATGGTCTTGAGGTCTTTCACCTGGGGCCGGTTGTCCAGACCCAGGATGTTGAGGTTGACCCGGTAGTTCTTCTCCAGATCCGTGGTGGCGAACAGGTGGGCCATCAGCCCCTCCACGTCCACCCGGTTGGAGCGCGGCACTATCACCAGACGGGTCGGGTTTTCGTGGTCCGACTCATCGCGCAGATCGGTGACCATGGGCAGCTTCTTGGCCACCATCTGGGCGGCAATCTGCTCCATGATCTTGGCGCCTGAGGCCTGATGGGGCAGCGCCGTGATGACGATGTCGCCATCTTCTTCGCTCCAGACCGCCCGCTGCTTGATGGAGCCCTTGCCGGTCTCGTAGATTTTGCGGATGTCGTCGCGGGGCGTGATGATCTCGGCGTTGGTCGGATAGTCCGGCCCCTGCACATGGGCCATCAGGGCATCCAGGCCGGCATTGGGGTTGTCCAAGAGCTCCACGCAGGCGTGGGCCACTTCCCGCGCGTTGTGGGGCGGGATATCGGTCGCCATCCCCACTGCGATGCCGGTCACCCCGTTGAGCAGGATGTGCGGCAGGCGGGCGGGCAGCACCACCGGCTCCTTCATGGTGCCGTCGAAGTTCGGCGTCCACTCCACCGTGCCCTGGCCGAGCTCGGAGAGCAGCAGTTCGGAGAAGCGCGACAGCCGCGCCTCGGTATATCGCATGGCGGCGAAGGATTTGGGATCGTCCGGCGCCCCCCAGTTGCCCTGACCATCCACCAGCGGGTAGCGGTAGGAGAAGGGCTGGGCCATCAGCACCATGGCTTCATAACAGGCGATGTCGCCATGGGGGTGGTACTTACCCAGCACGTCACCCACGGTACGGGCTGACTTCTTGTGCTTGGACAGCGCCGACAGACCCAGCTCGCTCATGGCGTAGATGATGCGCCGCTGCACGGGCTTGAGGCCGTCGCCGATATGCGGCAGGGCCCGATCCATGATGACGTACATGGAGTAGTTCAAGTAAGCCTGTTCGGTAAAGGTGCGCATTGGCTGGCGCTCTACCCCGTCCAGACTGAGCTCGATAGCATCACTCATGTGATTTTCTCTTTCGGTTCGGGAGCTGGTTGGCGCTCTACTTCATCCAACAGACTGAGCTCGATAGCATCACTCATAAGGTTGTTCTCTTGCTATGGCGCGCCCTCAGAGGGCACGCCGGAAATGCGGGTCGGCAGGGGGCCGACGGTGAATCACAAGACCCCCTCCCAACCTCCCCCTCCATGAGGGGGAGGAGAGGCTTGGCCCCCTCCCCTTGCGAAGGGGAGGGCCGGGGTACTTGCGACTCGCTTTAGATGATGGCGAGGTTGCCCTTCTCTTCCAGCCATTCGCGGCGATCACCGGCGCGCTTCTTGGCCAGCAGCATGTCCATCAGTTGCAGGGTCTCGTCCCCATCTTCCCCTTCTGCCCCTCCTTCCGCGCCCATGGTGAGCTGCACCAGGCGGCGGGTGTTGGGATCCATGGTGGTTTCCCGCAACTGCTTGGGGTTCATCTCACCCAGCCCCTTGAATCGGGTCACCATCACCTTGCCCTTCTTCTTCTCGGCCTCGACCCGTTGCAGCACGCCGTTCTTCTCGTCCTCGTCGAGGGCGTAGAAGACCTCCTTGCCGATGTCGATACGATAGAGGGGCGGCATGGCCACATAGACATGGCCCTTTTCCACCAGCGTGCGGAAGTGCTTCACAAAGAGGGCGCAGAGCAGGGTGGCGATGTGCAGACCGTCCGAGTCCGCATCCGCGAGGATGCACACCTTGCCGTAGCGCAGGCCACTGAGGTCGTCGGAATCCGGGTCGAGCCCGATCGCCACCGAGATGTCGTGTACTTCTTGCGAGGCGAGCACCTGACCGGCCTCCACCTCCCAGGTGTTCAGGATCTTGCCGCGCAGCGGCATGATGGCCTGAAACTCGCGATCCCGCGCCTGCTTGGCACTGCCGCCCGCGGAGTCACCCTCCACCAGGAAGAGCTCCCCCTGCATGGGATCGGCGCAGCCGCAGTCGGTGAGCTTGCCGGGCAGGGCCGGGCCCTGGGTTATCTTCTTGCGCACCACCGTCTTGGCGGCGCGCATCCGGCGCTGGGCGCTGGAGATGCAGAGCTCCGCCAGCTGTTCGGCCAGCTCGGTGTTGCTGTTCAAGTAAAGGCTGAAGGCATCCTTCACCACGCCCGACACGAAGGCCGAGCTCTGGCGGGACGACAGACGCTCCTTGGTCTGGCCGGCAAACTGCGGGTCCTGCATCTTGATGGAGAGGATGTAGGCGCAGCGATCCCAGATGTCTTCCGGGGTGAGCTTGACCCCGCGGGGCAAGAGGTTGCGGAACTCGCAGAACTCGCGCATGGCGTCGAGCAACCCCTGGCGCAGGCCGTTGACATGGGTGCCACCGAGCGCGGTGGGAATGAGGTTCACATAGGATTCGGCGAGGCATTCGCCCCCTTCCGGCAACCAGCACAGGGCCCAGTCCACCGCCGACTGCTCGGAGCTGAAAGAGCCGACGAAGGGCTGCTCCGGCAGGCAGGTGAACTGCTTGACCGCATCGATGAGGTAATCCTTGAGGCCGTCTTCGTAGCACCACTCCAACTTGATGCCGGTGTTCTTGTCGAGGAACTTGATGGTGAGGCCCGGGCAGAGCACGGCTTTCGCTTTGAGCAGGTGCTCGAGCTTGGAGACCGAGAAGCGCGGCGAATCGAAGTAGCGCGCCTCTGGCCAGAAGCGCACCCGGGTGCCGGTGTTGCGGCGTCCGCAGGTGCCGGTGATGGTCAGCTCCTGCACTTTCTCGCCACGCTCGAAGGCGATGTCATAGACCTGGCCGTCGCGGCGCACCGTCACCTCTACCCGATCGGAGAGGGCGTTCACCACGGAGATCCCCACCCCGTGCAAGCCGCCGGAGAACTGATAGTTCTTGTTGGAGAACTTGCCCCCCGCGTGCAGCTTGCAGAGGATCAGCTCCACGCCGGAGACCCCTTCCTCCGGGTGGATGTCCACCGGCATGCCGCGACCGTCGTCGATCACCTCGAGGGACTGATCCTCGTGCAGGATCACCTCCAGATTGCGGGCGTGACCCGCCAGCGCCTCGTCGACGCTGTTGTCGATGACCTCCTGGCCGAGGTGATTGGGCCGGGTGGTGTCGGTGTACATGCCGGGGCGGCGACGCACCGGTTCAAGGCCATTGAGGACCTCAATGGCATCCGCATTGTATTGAGTGGACATGGAGGGCCTTGCGAATTGACGTTTGGGGGGAATCTTACTCGCTGGGAGGGCCCGGGACAAATGGGGCGCTCGTAAAGGGTGATCCAGAGGGGCTCCGGCCTCCCCGCCCGGGATCAGGCGGGTTCCCCGGGCAGGGCCTGCACAAGCTGGGAGAGGGAGCAGTGGAGTCGCCACACCAGCCCCGCCAGTGCCCGGGCCGCCGGGTCTGCATGTTCTCCCAGCCCCAGGCTGATGCGGTCCAGCTCCGCCAGGGTGCGCCCCAGGGTCTCGTGCTGCACGCCCCCTTCGGTCAGAATGCCTTTCAGGCAGCGCAGACAGCCGTCCCGCACCAGATAGAGGGCCGGATCCCGGCTGCGCCAGAGCCTGAGCTGCCAGACGATGTGGCTGCAATTGAGCAGCACCACGCCCCAGCGCAGCACCCAGAGCCGGGCCCCCTGATCCTGACTCTGGCTGAGCTGGCTCACCGCGTGATAGACCCGGGATTCAAACTCCCCCTCGCTCTGATGCGGGGCCGGGGCCAGCTGGTCCACGAAATCCCGCCGCAGACGATGCATCAGGCGGCGGCTCTTGCGCCGATCCGAGCTGGGCCTCAGGAGCTGGAACGCCAGCCCTGCGCTCATCACCCCCAATGCCTGCGCGAGGCTGCTGTTGACGAAGGCGAGGTAGTCGTAGCTCGGCGGATTGGTGATGGCGAGGAAGGAGCCGAGCAGCACGATGAGCTGGCCCCAGAGCGCCGCCCCCTGGGGGCGCTGCAATTTCAGCAGTTGCAGGGTGATGAGGGCGGGGAACAGCAGGGCACAGAAGATCCAGAAGTCGTCGATGCGGATCATCAGCCCGAACTTGACCCCGAAGCAGATAAAGCTGAGCAGCACGATGGCCTTGAGCATGGTCTGGGCCCCCTTGGCCGGGGCCGGGGTGGCGGAATAGAGCACGCAGCAGATGGAGAGCAGGGTCAGGGCCGCGGCGCCCGCATCCCACTGGGTGTGGATCCAGAAGGTGCAACCCAGCATCACGCAGAGGAAGGTACGCCCCCCGTTGTAGGCCGCCTCCAGGCCGTCGGTGTGGCTGGTCAGAGAGCTGTGGCGCGGCGGCGCCGGCCACTCCTGGCCATCGTGGCGGGCCAGCCTTTCCAGCCAGCGCTGACACTCCAGGTAGCTCCAGCAGAAGTGGCGCAGCCGCAGCCAGAAGGCCTGACAGCGATAATCATCCCCCGAGCGGGCCACGAAGGGCGCCATCAGGCGGGCAATGCGCAGCTTGTCGCAGCCCCCCTGTCCCAGCTCCCGCAGCACGGCGGCCAGCATGGGGGCCGGGTCGACGGCGTCCTCTGGCCAGTGTTGCAGCATGCGGCGCAGCCCCGAGATGAGGCTGACCATCCTCAGCTGGCGATGGAGCAGATAGTTCAGCAACTGGTTGTGGCGAAGCAGGCGGTGGTGGCTCCAGACTGCCTGGATGCGCAGCACGTTCAGGGTGAGGATCTGACCGATCACCCCCTCGTGGGCGGTGCGCACATCGGCGCCCGTCTCCCCGAGCCAGAGCAGTTGGGCATGTTCCAGCAGCCGGGTCTGGCTCTTGCCAAGGGAGTCCAGCAGGGTCTCGCCATCGGAGAAACTCGGCAGGATCATCATCATCAGGCCGCCGCAGAGGATGCCGACGATCACCTCGCTCACCCGGGCCTGGGCGATGTCGAAGATATGTTGCGGGTCGGTCAGGTTGACGCAGGAGAAGGCGATGATGGCGGCGGTATAGCCCGCCAGGGCGAAACCGTAGGAGACGTTGTTCTGATGGTGGTTGGAGATGTAGGTGCAACCCCCCAGCCAGAGGGCGATAAGCAGGCTGAAGAGCCAGGGATCACCGATGCCAAGGCCGGTGATCATCACCGCCGCCATGGCGCCGATGAGGCTGCCCACCACCCGCCCCAGGCTCTTGCTGATGACGCCCCCCACGGTGGGAAAGCTCACCACGGCGGCGGAGGTCATGGCCCAGTAGGGAGAGTCGAGTTGCAGCACGAACGCCAACCAGAGCGACAGGCACATGGCCAGGGCATTGCGCAGGGCATAACGCCACTGGCCGCCGTTGGCCTTGCCCCAGGGGGTCTGGCGCCAGAGCGAGGGGATCACCCTAGTCCCCTATGGTGATGGTACAGGTCGTGCCCGCGATCAAGACCAGATCCGGGGGAATCGCCAGCAGCCTGATCCGCACCGGCACCCGCTGGGCCAGGCGCACCCAGGGCACGTTCGGCTTGACGTCGAGCAGCAGCCCCTCGCTGCCTTCCAGGCTCTGATCGTGAATGGCGCGCCCTATGCTTTCCACCTCCCCCCTGAGTACCCGATCCCCGCTGTAGAGCACCACCTCGGCCGGTTTGCCGGGGGCGATGTGCCTGAGCTTGGTCTCTTCGAAATAGCCCTGCACATAGAAGGAGTGGGTGTCTATCAGGGCCACCAGGGGCACCCCGGCGGTGGCGTAGTTGCCGACCCTGGCCTGCAGGTTGGTGATGTAGCCGTCGCTCGCGGCATGGACCTCGGTCCGGGCAAGGGACCATCTGGCCTGCTCCAGATTGGCCTGGGCCACCTCATAGGCCGCCTTCATCGCCTGGGCATTGAGCCTGGATTCATCCACCGCCTCGGCGGAGATAACGGTGCGGGAGAGGCTCTGGCGACGGTTCGCCTCGTGCTCCGCCTTGTCGAGATCCGACCTGGCCTTGGCCAGGGCCGCGCTGGCGTTGTCCAGCGCGATGCGATAGGGCTCGGGATCCAGGGTGAAGAGCAGCTCCCCCGCCTTCACCAGCTGGTTGTCCTTGACCCCTATCCTGACGATCTTGCCCGACACCTGGGGCGTGATGCTGACCAGCTCGGCCCGCACCTTGCCATCCCGGGTCCAGGGGCCCTGCATGTAGTCGTTCCACAGCCACCAGAGCGACACCAGCGCCAGGGCAAAGACCAGCAGGGTGGAGAAGTATTTGAGGGTCGCAAGGGGTGATTTAGCCATGTAGCAATATCCATAGGGCGCCGCTGACGGCGAGGATGAAGAGGGAGAGATCCATCAGCAGGGGGTGCCAGACCTCGCCGCCGTAGAGCCAGTCCCGCAGCAGATGGTGCAGCGGCAGCCAGCCCAGCAGGCCGAGCAGCACAGCCTTGAACAGGGGCGGAAAGTAGAGCGAGGCCCCGAGGATCAGATCCGGCAGCGCTGAAGCAGTCGTCACGGGTGTGCCCCCTGTTGGCAGAGATGGAATGAAGAGAGAGGCCGGGGTCCGCCGGGAGACGGACAGGGCAAGGTTAACACAGCCGTGGCGGGGGCTACACAAGCAGATGACCCCCTGAGGTGTCGTCACGGGAGTGGCACGACAACGCCTCGCCCGTCCTCCCCGCCACCCGTCGGTGCAGTCACCTCGCGTTCAATCGGCCACGGTATCTGCCGGGTGATGCACCCCGTCCCGGGTCGGCACCTCTCCCAGATCGAACGGGTTGACCCCCTCCAGACAGGCGAGGTTGTAGCCATATTCCGCCGGATTGGATCGGCGCTGGTGATGGGTGTAGATGCCGCAGACGCTGCAGAAGTAGTGTTTCGCGGTGCGGGTGTTGAACTGGTAGCAGCGAAGCGCCGCCTCCCCTTGCAGGATGCGGATGCCGGAGAGCGGCACCGAGGCGACGATGGCCCCACGCCGCCGACAGAAGGAGCAGTCGCAGCGGCGCGGATCCACCACGCCATCCGGCAGGGTCAGCTCCAGCACCACGGCGCCGCAGTGGCAGCTCGCCTTGTGTTTCTTCTGGATGGGGGTATTGCCGATGCGTGTGATCATGCTGCCTCCTTGCCGCAGTGTCAGGCTGCGAACCGGTTAATCGAACAGGGTATCCCGCCGCCCTTGTAAAAGATGGTCATGCAGGGTGCGTAGCTGGGACGCCACCACCCGGTGGCGGGAGAGTTCGGGCAAGGCGTCAATGGGGAAGTACCCCGCCCCTTTGGTTTCATCGGTGTCGGTAAGCAGAGCGCCCCCCGTCACCTCGCACAGGAAGAACGCCTTGTGGGCGTGGGGCAGCTGAGGTGGATGGGGATGCTTGAGCTTGTCGAACAGGGCCAGCAGTTGCACCGCCCGACAGGCGAGGCCGGTCTCCTCGCTCACTTCCCGCACCACGGCGTCCGCAGGCGAATCGCCGATGTCGCACCAGCCCCCCGGCAGAGTCCAGCAACCGTCACTGCGCTCCTGCACCAGCAGGACATGGCCCGCATCGTTCTGAATGAAGGCCCGCACATCGAGCTTGGGGGTGGGATAGCCGCTGTCGAGGGCAATCCAGTCGTCGATGGCGTCGGGGGCCAGCTCGCTCTGGCTGGCGATGAGCGTCACCGTGGCCGCTCGCAGCGCCTCGAAGCGGGCGATGTCGAAGGGATCGCGGGAATAGGTGAGCCCCGCCTGGGCCGTGGCCTGCACCTGTTCGAGGAAGGCGGCCAACGGCGGCTGCACGGCTAGAGCCCGAGGAAACGGACGATCTGGGCGGGGTAGCGCTCGAAGCCTGTGAAGGCGTGACCGCCGCCGCACTCCAGGGAGAGACGGGCAAAGCGGTATTCGTCCAGCGCCTTGCGATAGTCGAGCACCTCGTCCTCCTGCTGTTGCAGCACCCAGAGCCGCTCGGGAGCAGTCACCGGCACCGCCAGCGCTCTGAGCTCGTCCATGTGTCCGGGCAACAGTTCATAGCGTTCGCCGCTGTAGGGGTTGGTCTGGGGGCCGAGGTAGTCGCAGAGCAGCTCGTGGGGGCGCACCGCCGGGTTGATGAGGGCGGCGCGGCAACCGTACATCTCGCTCACTCGCGTGGCCATGAAGCCACCGAGGGAGCTGCCCACGGCGCCCAGTCGCAGGGCGCTGCCGTGGCGGACCTTCAGGTCGGCGATGGCCTGCTCGATGGCAGCCCAGGCGGCCGCAGGGGTGTTGGGCTGGGCCGGGATCACCACCTCGATATCGGGCCTGTTCTCTGCCACCCAGGCCGCCATCTGCTGCGCCTTGGCCGAGCCGGGGGATGAATTGAAACCGTGCAGATAGAGCAGGACGGGCTTCATGGCAACCCCTCAGTAACCGGTGGCATTGGGGTCGGGCACGAACTGCCCCAGCGGCAGGCGCCACACCTGGCTCGCAACCCGGCCATCCGGGTGCAGGGTGAGGTAGCGCCAGCCCGGGCCGGATTCGTCCAGTGCGAAACCGTCGGAGAGCGGCTTGAACTGGATGCAGGTAGAGGGGCTGGCGATGAGCCGCACTCCGTGGTGCACCTCGTCAAACTCCTGATGGACGTGGCCGAACAGTATGGTCTTCTGCTGCGGGTGGCGGGCCAGCACGGCGAACAGGTCGTCGGCATTCTTGAGGTTGTGCTGATCCAGCCAGGCGCAGCCCACCGGCACCGCCTGATGGTGCAGGGCGATGAGGGCGTGGCGCTCGGGATGCTGGCGCAGGGCCTGATCCAGGGCCGCCAGCTGGTGATCCCCCAGCACCCCGTGGGGTTTGCCGCGCACCTGGGTATCCAGCAGGATCACCTGCCAGTGCTCGCCTACCAGTTGCTTGGCCTCGCTGATGCCGGCCGCATGGAGGTATTCGGTCATCAGGGGGCCGTCGTCGTGGTTGCCGGGCAACCAGTAGATGGGGCGAGCCAGGGGCGCCATCATGGAGGCGAAGCGCTGGTACGACTCCGGGCTGTGATCCTGGGAGAGATCCCCGGTGGCGAGGATGAGATCGAACGGGTGCTCGTTGGCCTGCACCCGCTCCAGCACGGCGGCCAGACTCTGCGCCGTGGGCACGGCCAGCAGCCGCCCCTCGGCACTGGCGAAGAGATGGGTATCGGTAATCTGTAACAGGCGCACACTGCCGTCCGGCGCCTGAGGTAGCTCTGTTTCCAAAATCACGCTTCTTTTTTATGGGTTCGACTAGAGGATGTTAATCAGGCTGGTGCCGTGTTTGAGACAAAATCTCAACCAATCGGCCAAGAATAGATTTACCTGCTCCTTTTCATCCCTGTGATGCATTTTTTGATTGGGATAATCATAACGTGGTTGCAACATTGAAATCTGTTGCGCCGCACACACTTCCGCCATTCGCACATCATGATACAAACGAATCTCTATCCGGGCTTGCAAGTAGCTCGGCAATTCGGGGTTGTGCTGGGCCAGGATCACCTGGCTGGTGAAGCGGCTCTCCTCGGTCACCGTGAGCTGGAACTGCAGGCCGTTGCCGACCTGATAGCGGCGCTCGGCACCTACGCTGCCGCCGGGCGGCAACAGTTTCATCAGCGCCATGTAATTGACCTCGCAGGTACGCTGCAAGGACATCAAATCAGGCACATAGCGCTTCATCGGGCTCTGGACTAATGACATGTCGCGGCTCCCTCAATCAGGGTCCATGAAGGGTGGACCCACTGCACAGTGTTCCAGTCGGACACAGGGCACCTGACCCGGGTCTGAACGAGCGTCACCTCAGCGCCCCGCCAGCCAGCGTGCCCGCAGCTCGCCGTGATTCAGGGCCAGCCACTGCAGGGCGATGACGGAGGCGGCATTGTCGATGCGCCCCTCTTTGAGCCAGGCATAGGCCTGCTCGCGGCTCACCACGTGGACCCGGATGTCTTCCCCCTCTTCCGCCAGACCGTGGATCCCCTTGGCCTGACTGGCATCCACCTCGCCCACGAACACCTCGATGCGCTCGGTGCTGCCACCCGGGCTCACCAGATAGCTGATGGCGTGTTCGCAGCGTCCCACCTCGATCCCTGCCTCTTCCACCGCTTCGCGCCGCACCACAGCCTCGGCGGTCTCCCCTTCATCGATGATGCCGGCCACCAGCTCCAGCAGCCAGGGGGTGGCGCTGGTCTCCATGGCGCCGATGCGAAACTGCTCCACCAGCACGATCTCGTCCCGCACCGGATCATAAGGCAGCAGGGCGGCGGCATGGCCACGTTCGAACAGTTCCCGGACGATGGGGGCGTTCCAGCCACCGGCAAACAGCCTGTGTTGCAGGCGGTAGACATTCACCTTGAAGAAGCCATTATATCCAGCTGATTTTTCAATGATTTTCACATCATCGCTGGAGTAGTGGCAGGTTTGAGGCAAGGCTTGCTGTGACATTCGAGACTCCTGCCAGCTTGACTTGGCTTGGTTTGACCATAATATTCGGGGGCATGAATGAACATTCATTCACTCGCTCTCGCCGACGATGAGGGAAGGATTTTAGCAGCCACAGGGCATTTGGCTAGGCGCGTTGCCGAGAAAACTCGCCCCGGACCTTGACGTTTCCGCAGCTGGAAAAGAGACAGTTCGCAATGGAATCTGCTTATAGTAGAGTGGTTAAGCTGAAATCAAGCTTGGTCGGTGACAATCCCCCCTTCATCCAGCGGACAGCTTTGGGTTGATACAAAAGGTTAAAACTATCATATGAAAAGAACACTCTTGTCAGTCATGGTGATGCTGGGTGTGAGCGGCGCCGCTCATGCCGAAAACCTGCTCGATATTTACCAACAGGCCCAGATCAAGGACACCCAGCTGCTGGAATCCAAGGCCAAGCGGGACCAGGCCTTCGAGAAGATCAACGAATCCCGTGCAGCCCTGCTGCCCCAGATCAACCTGGGCGCCGGCCTGAACTACCTGCAAAACAAGAACGACACCATGACCAACACGGGCGCTACCGGCTCCGTGACCCTGGATCAATCCATCTACCGTCGCAGCAACTGGGTCAACCTGGATCTGACCGAGAAGAGCGCCACCCAGTCCGACGTGGCCTACAACCTCGAGTACCAGAACCTGATGCTGCGTACCGCCCAGGCCTACTTCGACGTGCTCAAGGCCATGGATACCCTGGAATTCGTGCGTGCCAACAAGACCGCGGTCGAGCGTCAGCTTGAACAGACCCAGCAGCGCTTTGAAGTGGGCCTGACCGCCATCACCGACGTGCATGAGGCCGAGGCCGAGCGCGATCAGGCGCTGGCGGACGAGATCAATGCCGAGAACACCCTGGACAACAGCTACGAGAGCCTGCGCGAGCTGACCGGTATCGACCACCGTCAACTGGACGTGCTCAACACCGATCGCTTCAGCCCGCAGAAGACCGCGTTCAACTCCGACAAGTGGCTGGAACTGGCCCTGGACAAGAACCTGGAGCTGCACAGCGCCCGCATCGGCAAGGACATCGCCAAGGAGCAGATCGATCTGGCCAAGACCGGTCATGAACCGACCCTGGATCTGGGCGCCGGCCTGAACGCCGGTTACAACGATTACAAGGACGAGATCCGCAACCCCGAGAGCAACAGCAATCAGGGCAACATCGGCCTGAACTTCAAGCTGCCCATCTACACCGGCGGGGCCACCACCTCCCAGGTCAAGCAGGCACAGTTCAACTACGTGGCCGCCAGCGAACAGCTCGAGCGCAGCTTCCGCTCGGTGCAGAGCACGGTCCGCTCCTCCTACAACAACGTGAACGCCAGCATCGGCTCAGTCCGCGCCTACAGCCAGTCCGTCATCTCCGCCGACAGCGCCCTGAAGGCGACCGAGGCCGGTTACGAGGTGGGCACCCGCACCATCGTCGACGTGCTGGACTCCACCCGCAAGCTGTATCAGGCCAAGCAGAAGCTCTCCGAGGCCCGCTACAACTACATCCTCAGCATCCTCTCCCTCAAGCAGGCCGCCGGCATCCTGGAGCAGAAGGATCTGGAAGAGGTGAACCAGGGTCTGATGCCCGCCGCCCAGGTCACCAAGAAGTCCTGAGCCAGGCGCACACCATGAGAAAAGGCGACCCCGGGGTCGCCTTTTTCATCTCAGTTCGCCGCTGGAAGTGCGTTGGTCGGGGCCTGCCAGGCAGCGGCCATGTCACCGACCCGGCAGCCCCATCAAAAAACCCGGCCTTGGCCGGGTTTTACGCTTATCCGCGTTCGCGGATGGTCTTGATGATGTCGGTGGTGGAGCAGCCGTCCTCGAAGTTCAGCACCCGCACCTCGCCGCCATTGGCGGTCACCTCGGCGTAACCGGCGATCTCTTCGGGCTTGTAGTCGCCCCCCTTGACCAGGAGGTCTGGCAGGATCTCGGCGATCAGACGCTGGGGAGTGTCTTCGCTGAAGGGGACCACCCAGTCCACGGCACCCAGGGCCGCCAGCACAGTCATACGGCGCTCGGTCGGGTTGACCGGGCGACCCGGCCCCTTGAGGCGACGCACGGACTCGTCGGTGTTCACCGCCACGATCAGGCGATCCCCCAGCTTGCCCGCATTGGCCAGATAGGAGACATGACCCGCGTGCAGAATGTCGAAGCAGCCGTTGGTCATCACCACCTTCTCGCCGCGCAGACGGGCGGCCTGGACGGCCACCTTGAGCTGGGCCTCGGACATGACGCCAAAGCCGGTCTCCTGCTCGGTGTAGAGGGCGTTGGCCAGTTCCACCGGGCTCACGGTGGAGGTCCCCAGCTTGCCGACCACGATGCCGGCGGCGGTGTTGGCCAGGGCGCAGGCCTCATCCAGACTCTTGCCTGCGGCAAGGGAAGTCGCCAGGGTGGAGATGACGGTGTCACCGGCACCGGTGACGTCATAGACCTCGTGGGCCTGGGCCGGCAGGTGCAGCTCGGGCTGCCCTTCGCGGATCAGGGTCATGCCGTTCTCGGAACGGGTGACCAGCAGGGCGTCCAGCTCGAAGCGCTTGACCAGCTCCAGCCCCCTGGCGACCAGGTCTTCCTCCCCCTTCACCTTACCCACCACGGCCTCGAACTCGGACATGTTGGGGGTCAGCAGGGTGGCACCACGGTACTTCTCGAAATCGGTCCCCTTGGGGTCGACCAGCACGGGGATGCCGGCGGCGCGGGCACGCCGGATCATGCCGGGCACATCGTTGAGGGCGCCCTTGCCGTAGTCGGAGAGGATCATCACGTCCGCCTGGGGCAGCGCCTGCTCCACCTTGCCCATCAGCAGGCTGGCATCCACGTCGTGGAAGGCCTCTTCGAAGTCGAGGCGCAGCAGTTGCTGGTTGCGGGACAGCACCCGCAGCTTGGTGATGGTCGGATAGTCGGTCAGGCGCACGAAATCACAGGCCACCTTGACACCGGCCATCTGGCTGGCGAGGGCATCGGCGGCTTCATCCTGACCGGTCAGGCCCAGCAGCACGGCCTGGGCGCCGAGGGCGGCGGAGTTGAGCGCCACGTTGGCGGCGCCACCCGGGCGCTCCTCGATGTGCTCGACCTTGACCACGGGGACCGGTGCCTCGGGGGAGATCCGGCCGGTAGGGCCATGCCAGTAGCGATCCAACATGACATCGCCAACGACCAGGATGCGGGCTTTTTCAAACTCGGGCAGGGTGATTTTCATCTGTATCGGCTCTCAAAACCTGAAAAATTCAGCGGCCGATTTTATCACACTCTTTTCCGGGGCGTGAAAAAAGCACGGCCCTGCCCCCTGACGCCCCCTCTGACCAGATGACGGCGATTCGCGCCCGCCCCCGCTTTTCGGATAGAATCCTCGACATGCGAGTGACCGCATCCGCGCCGGGCCACCCCACACAGGCCCCCCGGTTCGGTCGGACTCCCCCCTTTGCCTTTGCGAACAAGAGACTCTTCATGGCCCAAGAACACGCTCCCCGCCTCGAACCCCGTCTGTTCCATCCCCGTTACTGGGGGAGCTGGCTGGGCCTCTCCCTGCTCTGGCTGCTGGTGTTGCTGCCCTGGCGCAGCCAGATGTGGCTGGGCCGCCAGCTCGGCACCCTGGCCCGCAAGCTGCTGAAATCCCGCGTCAAGATTGCCCGCCGCAACCTGGAGCTGGCGATGCCCGAGCTCAGCCGGGATGAGCGCGAAGCCCTCCTGGTGCAGAACTTCGAGAGCGTGGGCTGCGCCATCTTCGAGGTAGGCATGGCCTGGTTCTGGCCAGACTGGCGGATGCGCCGCCTGATGAAGGTGGAAGGGGAAGAGCACGTCATCAACGCCATGGAGAAGGGCCAGGGGATGCTGCTGCTCTCCTGCCACTTCCTCACCCTTGAGCTCAATGCCCGCTGCTTCGGCCTGGTGCGCCCCGGGGTCGGCGTCTATCGCCCCAACACCAATCCGGTGCTGGAGTACGCCCAGTACCACGGTCGCTGCGCCTCCAACAAATACCTGGTGGACCGGATGGACGTGAAGGGGATGATCAAGGCGCTGCGCAACGGCGACGCCCTCTGGTATGCACCGGATCACGACTACGGCAGCCATGCCAGCGTCTTCGTGCCCTACTTCGCGGTGGAGCAGGCCGCCACCATCACGGGTACCGCCACCCTGGCCCGGGTGAAGAACACCGTCACCCTGCCCTGCTACAACATCCGCACCCGGGAGGGCTACACCCTGCATATCGGGGCCCCGCTCGCGGACTACCCGAGCGGTGACGACCTGGCGGATGCCAGCCGCGCCAACCGCGAGATTGAAGCCGCCGTGCGCAAGGCGCCGGAGCAGTACATGTGGCTGCACCGCCGCTTCAAGACCCGCCCCAATCCGGACGATCCCGGCTACTACTGATGCCCTCCCGCCCCGTCGACCGGGCAAGTCCAGACGACAGGACAGGATGGTACCGCGCCCCATGAAAAAGCCCTCGCACTGCGAGGGCTTTTTTGGTGGCTGCCAGCGTCTGCCTTACTGGCGGATCAGGCGGTAGATGGCGTAGCCGGGGTGCTTGGCATCATCCATCGGCAGGGTGGACTGGTACGACAGATCCGCCCCCGCCAGGGCCTTGGCCTCGTCGGTCGGCGAGGAGTAGAGGCGCACGTCCACGTTGGCGGGCAGGGCCTTCATGTGCCAGTTGTTGTTGGCCGCCGGGCTGAAGCCGGCCGGGTTGTCCGCAGACTGGGCCTTCAGGTACTGGGCGATGATCTCCCGCGTCTCGAAGGGATCTTCATGGACGATGTTGCTGCCGTCGATGCCGGGGAAGTGGCCGCCGCCGCTGGCGCGGTAGTTGTTGGTCACCACGTAGAACTTCTGGGCCGGGTCCACGGGCTGGCCGTTGAAGGTGAGGCCGCTGATGCGCTGGCCGTCGCTCACCTTGACCCCGTCCTTGCTGTAGCGGGCCGGCTGGGTGATGTCCACCTCGTAGTTGACCCCGTCAATCACATCGAAGTTGTAGGTGGGGAAGCTCTCGTTCACCAGCCACTGCACCTCTGTCTTGCCGGTGTCGATCTGGTTGAACTGGCCAGCGCTCATCTCCAGCCACTCCTTGACGGTGGCCCCGTTCACCTCGACCACCTGCAGGGTGTTCGGATAGATGTAAAGGTCGGAGACGTTGCGCAGGGAGATGTCACCCTGGGCCACGTAGGTGAAGTCGTTGATGCCGTTGCGACCGCCACGGAAGGGGGCCGCCACCGACAGGATGGGGTAGGACTCCTTGAGCAGGCCGTCTTGTTGCAACTGCTCCGCGTGGCGGCGCTGGGCATCGCTCACCAGCTGCACCGAGGGGTCGTCCTGCACCAGGGCGAAGAAGCTGTGGATGGGGGAGGTGATCTTGCCGAGCGGCTCGTCCAGCCACTGGTTGGTGGCGTCGTGATCCGCCTGCACCAGGTCCACCACCCGCTGATCCACCGCACTGCCCTCGCTGGCGTCTATCTTGCGCAGGCTGGCCTGGCTCTGCTTCACCTGCCACTTGCCGTCCACCTGCTCCAGCTTGAGGTCGATGATGCCGAGGTGGTTGCCCCAGTAACCGGGCATCACGGTGGGGATGCCGCTCAGGGTGCCAGCCTGGTTGTCCACCTCCGGCAGATCCGGGAAGTCCCCGGGGAAGTTCTTGTGGGCGTGGCCCAGCATCAGGGCGTCCACCCCCTTCACCTTGGCCAGATGCCAGGCGGAGTTCTCCATCATGGCCTCGTAGCTGCTGGCATTGATGCCGGTGTGGGCCACCACCACCACGATGTCGGCGCCCTTGGCGCGCAGCTCGGGCACATAGTGATTGGCGGTCTCGACCATGTCGGCCACCACCACCTTGCCCTCCAGATGGCGCTTGTCCCACTGCAACACCTGGGGTGGCGTCAGCCCCAGGATGCCCACCTTGACGCGCTGGCGCTGGCCCTTGTCATCGGTCACCTCGCGCTCCAGCAGCAGATAGGGGGTGAACTTGTTGCCGCTCCAGTCAATCTGTCCCTTGGCATCGCGCTTGAAGGCCCCCGCCTCGAACACGTTGGCGTTCACATAGGGGAAGTCGGCTCCCGCCAGCACCTTGCCAAGGTAGTCCAGGCCGTAGTTGAACTCGTGGTTGCCCAGGTTGCCCGCGTCGTAGCCCAGCTCGTTCATCGCCTTGAACACCGGGTGCGCCTGTTTCTCGAGGTAGCCGGCACCGGACTGCTCGAAGATGTAGTCCGCCAGCGGCGTGCCCTGAATGAGGTCACCGTTGTCGAGCAGCAGGTTGTTGGGGTTCTCGGCGCGGGCGGCGCGGATCAGCAGGGCGGTCCGGGAGAGGCCGAACTTGCGATCCTCCTTGTTCTGGTAGTAGTCGTACCCCAGCACGTTGGAGTGGATGTCGGAGGTCTGGATCAGGCGCAGGGAGACGGTCCCCGGCTGCGCCTTGCTGTCATTCTCGTTGCTGCAGGCAGACAGCAGCACGATGGCGGCAATAGCCCCCAGCTTCATGGTGTTATTCACTGTTTTTTCCCTTTTATTATGAGTAACGCTTTACCAGCGCCGGGAATTTAACAGACGAATATGTCAGCAGATGGCACCGGGACTCATTTTTATGAAGCCCGGCACAAAAATAGCCTCATGAGGCCTGTATGGCACCCAGTGCCAACTTGGCCGCCAGCACCAGCATGATGAGACCTACAACAAGATCAATGGCTTGCTGCACCCGGCCCCTGGCAAGCCAGGGGGAGAGTGCCGCCGCCCCGAACGCCAGTCCGTAGAACCAGACCAGAGAAGCCAGCATGGCCCCCGCCGCGAAGGCGGGTCTGAGCTCCTCGGCAAACTGGCTGCCGAAGGAACCAAGCAGCATCAGGGTATCCAGGTAGACGTGGGGATTGAGCAGGGTCACTCCGAGGGTCATGGCCAGCACGCTCTTCACCCCCATCAACCGGGGCGAGTCCGCCAGGGCCGCCTCCTGGCCGCGCCAGGCACTGCGCAGGGAACGGATACCGAACCAGCCGAGGAAGAGCACGCCGCCCCAGGTCAGCAGGGCCAGGCCGATCGGGCTGGCCGCCAGCAGGTTGGCCCCGCCGAACACCCCGATGCCGATCAGCACGAGGTCGCACAGGCAGCAGAGGGTCGCCGTCAGCAGGTGGTGATTGCGGTGAATGCCCCGGCTCAGCACGAAGGCATTCTGGGCCCCGATGGGGATGATCATGGCAAGGCCGAGGGTAAAGCCTTGCAGGGTGGTGGCGAACATGGGGATGCGTTCCTGTGAAAGAGAGAAACGCACTATAAGGGGGCGCGGGTAATCAGAGAAATTCATTCATTTTCTGATGCATTCATAAAACTGATGAAAACCGGGCCGAAACCACACAAAGAAGGTTGTCAATTGCAGGATCTGACAATTGTGGGGTCACAGCCCCGCCCCGAGAATCGGCGGCAGGATGGGACGGCGCAGGACAGCGGTGATGGCGACAGAGGGGATGCCAGGCGACGAGCCGGTGCCGCCGGGCCTGTATTCACTGCAGCAGGGAGGGGAAGTTGGTGACCACCACCTGCTCCAGGTTCGGCAGCAGGATGCCGCTGCTCACCCCCTTGGCGATGGCCTGGTAGCGGTTCATCGACCCCGTCTTGCGGGTGACCTGATTGAGGTGGTAGTTCACGGTGCGCTCCGTGATGCCGAGGATGCAGGCGATCTCCCCCGATGTCTTCCCTTCGCTGGCCCAGAACAGGCACTCGGTCTCCCGCTCCGTCAGGGGCTCCTGGGGATCGTCCTCCCTCATGCTCTGGCGCACGATCCGGATCGCCGCCTCGAAGATGTAGTTGGACATCCAGGAGAGGATGGGCGAGGACTCCAGCATCAGATCACTCGATGCCCGCTCCCGAGTGATGAAAGAGAGTATGCCGTTCTCCCCCGCCGCCCCGTGCAGCGGGAACGAGATGCCGTTGCGCAACCCGAATTCCGCCGCCAGCCCCATCACATCCATGCTCCCCTCTTGCAGGAAGCGCGCCTTCTCGTCCAGCCGGTTCCAGTAGATGGGCAGGGTCTGCCTGCGGGCGAGCTGGATGATGGGATCGCAGGCCAGCATGTTGTTCAGGGTGTAGGCCTGTACCCAGGAGTCGGGGCACTGGTTGAACAGCACCACCTTGGGCCTTTGCATCGACATGGGCAGGATGAGGGCGAAGCGGTAGTAGTCGTAACCCATTCCCAGGGTGAAGCGGCCGATGAGCTCGGACAGCCGGTTGCCATCGGTCACCAGCGTGAAATGTTCCAGGTACTCAAGCAGTTGGTCGCGTGTCATAGGCAAGCCTCCCCTGGCCAAGGCCTTGGATTATAGCGCCTAACCATGAAATGGAGAGACATGAATGCTTGTTTTCAAAGGAAAATTGAAAGAACACCCCAGATGGGAGGTCGAAAACGAGCTCTACCGATTTCGCAACCGCGTCTTCTCCGATCGACTCGGTTGGGACGTGGAATCCCGCCGTGGCCTGGAGCGGGACAACTTCGACAAGCCCGACACCCACTGGGTGCTGATTGAAGACAAGCAGGGGCTGTGCGGCTGCATCCGCCTGCTCAGTTGCGCCCAGGATTACATGCTGCCCAGCATCTTCCCCACCGCCCTCGCTGGCGAAGCCCCGCCGCGCGGCAACGACGTGTGGGAGCTGACCCGCCTCGCCATCGACGCCGACCGGGCCCCTCGCCTGGAGAACGGCATCAGCGAACTCACCTGCGTCATCTTCCGCGAGGTGCTGGCCTTCGCCAGGGAGCAGGGGATCCGCGAGCTGGTGGCCGTGGTCAGCCTGCCGGTGGAGCGCATCTTCCGCCGCCTCGGCCTGCCCATCGAGCGCCTCGGCTATCGCCAGGCGGTTGATCTGGGGGCCGTGCGCGGGGTCGGTATCCGCTTCCACCTGGACGAGCGTTTCGACCGCGCCGTCCATCGCCCCCTGCAGGGCCATTACCGGCCGGCGGGGGATGCTCTGCTCGCCGTCATCTGAGCAAAAAAAGTCCCGGGACCGGCCCGGGATTCAAGACGCTCGCTATGGTCCGTTTCCACCCCATGCAAAAACGGACCGGGTGAGTATCTTATGAATCTCATGTCAGGACTACTGTCACATCTCACAGGGGCAGCCCCGGGCACGGGCCCCCTCCATGGGGGCGGTCAGGTTGTCCTCTGGCGCTCCCTTGAGTAGCATTCTTGCTGAACTCCCTTTTTTCATAAGGAATGCTGATGAAAACGCTGGACTACAAGCTGCTGCTGGCCCTGGACGCGGTGATCCGGGAGCAAAACTTCGAGCGTGCCGCCCAGCGCTTGCACATCACCCAGTCCGCCATCTCCCAGCGCATCAAGCAGCTGGAGCAGCAGTTTGCGGAGCCGCTCATCATTCGCAGCCAGCCCCTGCAGGCCACGGAGCTCGGCCAGAAGCTGCTGGCCCACTATCGCCAGGTGCGCCAGCTGGAGCTGGAGCTGGCCGGCGAGCTCTCCCCCGACGAGCCCAGGGCCCCCATCCGGGTCAGCATCGCCGTCAATGCCGACAGCCTGGCTACCTGGTTCCTGCCCGCCCTGGCGCCACTGCTGGAGCAATACCCCATCGAGCTGAACCTGCTGGTGGATGACGAGAGCCGCACCCTGGACCGGGTGCGCGAGGGGCAGGCGTTCGGCGCCGTCAGCCTGCAACCCCAGCCGCTGGCGGGCTGCTGCGTCGACGAACTCGGCGAGATGCGCTATCTGCTCACCGCCAGCCCCGCCTTCGTCGCCCGCCACTTCCCGAACGGCCTCACGGCGGCGGCCCTGGCCAAGGCGCCGGCGGTGGCCTTCGATCAGCGCGACGACATGCACATCAGCTACATGGCCCGTCATTTCGCCCTCCCCCCCGGTGGCTACCCCTGCCACACGGTGCGATCCTCCGAGGCCTTCGTCGCCATGGCGGAGCAGGGGCTGGCCTGCTGCCTCATCCCGGAATTGCAGATCCGCCAGCAACTGGAAGAGGGGCGCCTGCTCGATCTCAACCCGGATCACCACCTGGTCGAGCAGCTCTACTGGCACCGCTGGGTGCTGGAGCGGGGGCTGCACAAGCAGATATCCCAGCGCCTGATCCAGCAGGGGCGACGGGCACTGCAACCCCGTTGAGGGGGCCATTCACCTTGGCTTTGGGGGGGTAAAAACGTATAGTGCTGGGCGATTAACCATCAGGTCTCCACTCAGGTTCCCCATTTATGTTCCAAGACAATCCGCTGCTGGCCCAGCTCAAGCAACAAATCCGCGAAAACATCCCCAAGAAAGAGGGTGTGATCCGCGCCTCCGATCGGGGCTTCGGCTTCCTGGAGGTCGATGAGAAGACCAGCTATTTCGTGCCGCCTCCCTATATGAAGAAGGTGATGCACGGTGACCGGGTGAGCGCCCTGATCCGTACCGAGAAAGAGAAGGAAGTGGCCGAGCCGGATGCCCTGCTGGAGCAGGCCGTCACCCGCTTCGTCGGCCGCGTCAAGATGTTCCGCGACCGCCTCAACGTGGTGCCGGACCATCCTCTCATCAAGGACGCCATCAAGGCCCGCGCCAAGAAGGGTCTGGACGAGAAATCCTTCAAGGAAGGGGACTGGGTGGTTGCCACCCTCAAGCGCCACGCCCTGGCGGACGGCAACTTCTCCGCCGAGATCACCCAGCTCATCGCCACCCAGGAAGACCACAACGTGCCCTGGTGGGTGGTGCTGGCACGCCACAACCTGGCCCAGATTGAACCGGCGGACCTGCCGGAGTGGAAGGTGATCGAAGAGGAAGAGCTGCCCCGCCGGGATCTGACCCAGGTTCCCTTCTTCACCATCGACGGTGCCAAGACCAAGGACATGGACGATGCCCTGGCCATCACCAAGCTGGAGAACGGCTGGGAGCTGCTGGTAGCCATCGCCGACCCGACCGCCTATGTGGCCGAGGGAAGCGAGCTGGACAAGGAGGCCGCCCAGCGCGCCTTCACCGTCTACATGCCGGGGCGCAACGTGCCCATGATCCCGCGCACCCTCTCCGACGAGCTCTGCTCCCTGAAAGAGGGCGAGGAGCGCAACACCCTGTGCGCCCGTCTGCTCATCGCCGAGGATGGCCTGCTGCTGGAGGAGACCGAGTTCTTCGCCGCCCGCATCAGCTCCCACGCCCGCCTCACCTATGACGACGTCTCCGACTGGGCCGAGCACGGCAAAGCGCTGGATATCGACGCCGGCGTCCTGGCCCAGCTGCCCCTGATGAAGGCGATGACGGAGGCCCGCATCAAGTGGCGCACCGAGCATGCCCTGGTGTTCCCGGACAGACCCGACTACGACTTCGAGCTGGGTGAAGACGGCGAAGTGCTGGCCATCCACGTGGAGCCGCGCCGCATCGCCAACCGCATGGTGGAAGAGTCGATGATCGCCGCCAACATCTGCGCCGGCCGCGTGCTGGGCAAGCAAGTCGGCTACGGCATCTTCAACGTCCACACCGGCTTTGACGAGGAGTCCCTGGACGGCGCCATCGAGCTGCTCAAGACCGCCGAGGCCCCGTTCGAGAAGGAAGAGATCGCCAGCCTCTCCGGCTTCTGCGCCCTGCGACGCTGGATAGACAACCTGGACACCCGCTGGCTGGACGGCAAGATCCGCCGCTTCCAGAGCTATGCCCTGATGTCCGCCGAACCGGGTGCCCACTACGGCCTGGGTCTGGATGCCTACGCCACCTGGACCTCCCCCATCCGCAAATACGGCGACATGGTCAACCATCGCCTGCTCAAGGCGGTCATCGCCGGCAAGACCCCGGGTGAGCGCCCCAGCCTGGAGCTGACCGAGCACCTGACTGCCTGCCGCCGCCTGCACCGCATGGTGGAGCGCGACATCGGCGACTGGCTCTATGTGCGCTACCTCAAGGCCGATGCGGGCACCGACAAGGTGTTCAACGCCGAGATCATCGACGTGATGCGCGCCGGCCTCAAGCTGCGCCTGCAGGAAAACGGCGCCGTGGTCTTCATGCCCGCCCGCCATATCCTGGACAACAAGGATCGGCTGGAGTGCAACTGGGACAACGGCCGCGTCTATCTGGACAAGACCGAGGTGGTCTACGAGCTCGGCCAGATCATCGAGGTGAAGCTGACCGAAGCAGTGGAAGAGACCCGCTCCCTCATCGCCAAGCCGGCGGTGGATCTGGTGCCGGGTCCGGCGCCGGTGGCACCGACCAGCGAGGCCGATGCCGCGCCTGCCGACGAGGCCCCCAAGGCGCAGTGATCCCCCTGCTTGTCTGCTCTGCAAAAGCCCGCATCCTGCGGGCTTTTTTTATGGCTGCGCTCCGCGGGCAGGCGGGATGGGAGACCCGCTCGCAGGCCCCTGCCTGCGTCGCTACCGGCAGGGAGGAGCGAGACGGGAGCGGATCAGGATCCGCCACCCGGGCGTCACAAGAGGCCTTTTCGGAACCGATCCTCTCGGGGGAAAAACTGAAAGTGGGTTACAAAATAAATGATTCATTGGTGATTAACGATGAACTACGGCATATCCATCGTCATTACTTGCGAATACGAGGCGACAAATCATGACTCATTTGAGTGCAAAATTTGGTTTTGTGACGACAGTCACGTTGACACCGTGTTTGCGCAAACCACAAAACGAGACATCAATCACAAAAAATTGACACCCAGAGGCGAGAAGATCGAAATGTAGCCGAAATACAGCGACTGACTGTGATCGTCATCACTATGTCGGGAGGGGGGAGGTCGGGGTATTTGAGATCCAGGTCACAAGACACCCCGTTTTCAGCCTAATTTGATCACAAGCTGGTAGATTGAAGTTGCTTAGACGACTGGGATGGGAGTTCGGCAAAACTCGTCATCCCGACTACCACTTTTAATCACACAGGCTTAAAACGGGGTCCCGACATGTTATCACCGGATACCAAAGTCAAGATACAGAATTTTGGACGCTTCCTGTCCAATATGGTCATGCCCAACATAGGCGCCTTCATCGCCTGGGGCTTCATCACCGCCCTCTTCATCCCCACTGGCTGGCTGCCCAATGAAACCTTGGCCAAGCTGGTCGGTCCCATGATCACCTACCTGCTGCCGCTGCTCATCGGCTATACCGGCGGCAAGCTGATCGGGGGGGACCGGGGTGCCGTGGTCGGTGCCATCACCACCATGGGCGTCATCGTGGGGACCGACATCCCCATGTTCATGGGCGCCATGATGGTCGGCCCGCTGGGTGGCTGGGCCATCAAGCGCTTCGACAAGGCGATGGAAGGTCGCGTCAAGAGCGGCTTCGAGATGCTGGTGAACAACTTCTCCGCTGGCATCATCGGCATGTTGCTCGCCATTCTCGCCTTCTTTGTCATCGGTCCCTTCGTCAAGGTGCTCTCCGGCGTGCTGGCGAGCGGTGTCGGCTTCCTGGTGGACAACCACATGCTGCCCCTCACCTCCATCTTCGTCGAGCCGGCCAAGATCCTGTTCCTGAACAACGCCATCAACCACGGCATCTTCTCGCCGCTCGGGATCCAGCAAGCCACCGAACAGGGCCGCTCCATTTTCTTCCTGATCGAAGCGAACCCGGGTCCGGGCATGGGCGTGCTGCTGGCCTACATGGTGTTCGGCCGTGGCGCCGCCAAGCAGTCCGCAGCCGGTGCGTCCATCATCCACTTCTTCGGCGGCATCCACGAAATCTACTTCCCGTACGTGCTGATGAACCCGCGCCTCATCCTGGCGGTGATCGCAGGCGGCATGACCGGGGTCTTCACCCTGACCCTGTTCAACGCCGGTCTGGTCTCCCCCGCCTCCCCGGGCTCCATCTTCGCCGTGCTGCTGATGACGCCGAAAGCCTCCCTCATCGGGGTGCTGCTCTCCATCATCGCCTCCGCCACCGTCTCCTTCCTGGTCGCCGCCGTGTTCGTCCGTGCCCAGCAGCCGGA
The DNA here is from genome assembly GCF_049860605.1 of Aeromonas sp. INTO2. NCBI lineage: Bacteria > Pseudomonadati > Pseudomonadota > Gammaproteobacteria > Aeromonadales > Aeromonadaceae > Aeromonas > Aeromonas sp. INTO2. The sequence goes on along the minus strand of NZ_CP187588.1, from coordinate 4,717,486 downwards.
AGCCGACGAGGCCGATGTCCTGGGTGAAGCCACCCGCAAGATGAAGGCCATGAAGGGTGCCAAGCCGGAGACCACCGCCGCCAAGAAGCCGGAAACCGAGCTGACCGCAGTGCGCAACATCGTCGTCGCCTGCGATGCGGGCATGGGCTCCAGCGCCATGGGCGCCGGCATGCTGCGCAAGCGGGTGCAGGCTGCCGGTCTCGACATCAGCGTCACCAACCGTGCCATCAACAACCTGGACGATCAGGTGGATCTGGTCATCACCCACAAGGATCTCACCGACCGTGCCCGTCGCCATGCGCCGCATGCACAGCACATTTCGCTGACCAACTTCCTCGACAACGCCCTCTATCAGGAGCTGGTGCAGAGCCTCAGCCTGGCCAACGCGGCCAACGATGACGTCGCCAACCCGCAACTGCTGGTGGCGGCCAACGACGACAGCTACGAGCCGCAGGAGCCGGAAGTCTTCACCCTGAGCCTGCAGGACGTGCACCTGGGCCTCAAGGCCGAGAGCAAGGAAGCGGCCATCGTGACCGCCGGCAAGCTGCTGGCCGAGCGAGGCTATGTGGCACCGGACTACGTCGACGCCATGCTGGAGCGCGAACAGCTGGTCTCCACCTACCTCGGCGAATCCATCGCCGTGCCCCACGGCACCATCGCCGCCAAGGAGCACGTGAAGCGTACCGGCATCGTCATCTGCCAGTACCCGGCCGGAGTCGCCTTCGGCGAGGGCGCCGATGAGGTAGCGCGCCTGGTCATCGGCATTGCCGCCCGCAACGATGAACACATACAGGTCATAACCCGCCTGACCAATGCACTGGATGAGCCCGGTCTCGTCGACCGTCTGGCCAGCACCCAGGATCCCCAGGAGTTCCTGGATCTGCTGGGGGCCGAGCAGGCCGCGTAATCATCCGTCATCGTCTTTGGTTGTAGAGGTTAATATCATGAAAACATTGCATTTTGGTGCCGGCAACATCGGTCGGGGCTTCATCGGCAAACTGCTGGCTGACGCCAGCCATCAGGTCACCTTCGCCGACGTCAACGAGACCCTGATCGACCAGCTCAACCACCGCCAGGAGTACAAGGTGCACGTGGTGGGCACGGATCAGAAGCTGGACGTGGTGCGCAACGTTGCCGCCGTCAGCTCGGCCGGACACGAGGTGATCGCCCGTATCATCACCGCCGATCTGGTCACCACGGCGGTCGGCCCCAACATCCTGGACAAGATTGCCAGCACCCTGGCCAAGGGGCTGCAGGCCCGCTTCGATGCCGGCAACCTGACTCCCCTCAACGTCATCGCCTGCGAGAACATGGTGCGCGGCACCAGCCACCTCAAGGAGGAGGTACTCAAGTACCTGCCGGTCGCGTATCATGCCACCCTCGAGCAGTGCGTCGGCTTCGTCGACTCGGCGGTGGATCGCATCGTTCCGCCCGCCGCGGCGAACGACGATCCCCTGGAGGTGACGGTGGAGAGCTTCAGCGAGTGGATCGTCGATCGGACCCAGTTCAAGGGGGAGATGCCCCAGGTCGCGGGCATGGAGCCCACCGACAACCTGATGGCCTTCGTCGAGCGCAAGCTGTTCACCCTCAACACCGGCCACATCGTCACCGCCTATCTCGGCAAGCTCAGGGGATATCGCACCGTGCGCGAGGCGATCGAGGATCCGCTGATCCGCAGCAAGGTGCGCCGCGCCATGGAGGAGAGCGGGGCCGTGCTGGTGAAACGTTACGGCTTCGACCCGCGCCTGCACGCCGCCTACATCGAGAAGATCCTCTCCCGCTTCGCCAACCCCTATCTGGTGGACGAGATTGACCGGGTCGGTCGCCAGCCGCTGCGCAAGCTGGCGGCGGGGGACAGGCTGGTGAAGCCGCTGCTCGGCACCCTGGAGTACGGCCTGCCGAGCGATCACCTGCAGGAGGGCATCGCCGCCGCACTGCATTACCGCAATGAGGACGATCCCCAGGCGGTGGAGCTGCAGGCCATGCTGGCGGAACTTGGTCCGGCACGGACACTGGCCCGCGTCACCGGCCTGGATGAGCACAGCGATGTGGTTCGCACCATCGTCGCCCGTTACAACAACTTGAAGTGACCTGATGGGGTGGCGTCACACCGCCCGTGACGGACCCCATACGATACAAACCGGGGGAGGGCCTGCCCTCCCCCTGTCAGCCGGACCCGAAGCACTTATGACCACACACCAGGAAGATGAAGTACTGGAGCGACTGAACGAGCAGGATGGCCCCCGCGGCTTCTTTCTCGAGGTCGTGACCATCCTGGAAGAGGCGGTCGACTCCTTGATGCGGCGAGCCTTTCGTCAGGAGGAGTATGCCGTCAAATACGCCATCGAACCCCTGCTCAACCAGAGCGGCCCCCTCGGCCAGCTGGAGGTGCGCCTCAAGCTCATCTTCGCCCTCGGCCTCATCTCCCTCGAGCGCTATCAGGATCTCGAGGCATACCTGAAGATCCGCGACTTTCTGGTACGCGACCCCAAGGATTACCGCTTCAGCGACAAGCCGGTCCGCGATCTGCTCGAGCGCCTGAATGCCATCCAGCAGGGCAGCATGATGCCGCAGGATCCCCCGGCCAACGAGGAGGACTGGCCCCTCTACCAGATGCAGCTCAACCGGCTCGATCAGATGGTGCGCTCCGCCCTGGTGCTGGCGGTGACCGATTGCGTCACCGAACTCCACAAAGAGAGCCCCATCTGATCTGAGCGGCTCTCCCCTGCACGCCTGGCGGGTGTCATCTTGCCCCCCTTCCCCGCTACACTAGGTCCAACCCCATCACCTGTACGAGGTTGGCATGATTGCTCTCTCCCTCGCCGGAATAGCCCTCATCTCCCTGCTCGCCCAATGGCTTGCCTGGTCCGTGCGCGTTCCCGCCATTTTGTTCCTGCTGCTGAGCGGCCTCTTGCTCGGCCCGGTGACCGGTCTGCTCGATCCCGATCAGTTGCTGGGGGATCTGCTGTTTCCCCTGGTCTCCCTCTCGGTCGCCATCATCCTGTTTGAAGGAGCGCTGACCCTGCACCTGACCGAACTCAAGGGGATCGGCAAGGTGGTACGCAACCTCTGCTCCACCGGCATGGTGACCAGCTTTGCCGTCATCGGCGCCGCCAGCTACTTCCTGCTTGGGCTGGACTGGCGGGTCGCCATGGTGCTCGGCGCCGTGCTGGTAGTGACCGGCCCCACGGTGATCGCCCCCATGCTCAACGTGATCCGCCCGGTCCGGGAGGTGGACAAGATCCTGCGCTGGGAGGGGATCGTCATCGACCCCATCGGCGCCCTGTTCGCGGTACTGGTGTTCGAGGCGGTGCGCCTCGGCAGCCAGGGAGATCTGGTCGGTCATACCCTGCTGGCCCTGGCCAAGACGGTGGGAGTGGGGTCGCTCATCGGGGTCGGTGCCGGCTGGCTCACCACCCTGCTCATCCGCAAGGACTGGCTGCCGGTCAGCCTGCACAAGTTCGGGGTACTGGCGCTGGTGCTGGTGACCTTCACCCTGTCTGACTGGCTCAGTCACGAATCCGGCCTGCTGGCGGTGACCGTGTTCGGCATCTGGCTCGCCAACCAGGAGGGGCTGGATCTGGAGGAGGTGCTGGCCTTCAAGGAGGATCTCGCCGTCATTCTCATCTCCTCCCTCTTCATCCTGCTGGCGGCCCGCCTCGATCTGGCACAGCTCTGGCAGCTCGGCCCCATGGTGCTGGCCCTGCTGTGCGTGGTGCAGTTCGTGGCCCGCCCGCTCTGCATCCTGGTCTCGACCCGGGGGTCGGACCTGCCCTGGCGCGCCCGCGCCCTGCTCGCCTGGATAGCCCCCCGGGGCATAGTGGCGGCGGCGGTCAGCGCCTCCTTCGCCATCAGCATGCACGAGGCCGGCATCGAGGATGCCGACAAGCTGGTGCCCCTGGTGTTTGCGGTCATCATCTTCACCGTGGTGCTGCAGAGCCTGACGGCCACGCCATTGGCCAGATTGCTCGACATGCGCCAGAGCGCCCCCAATGTCTGGCTACTCATCGGCGCCAACTCGGTGGCCCGGGCCATCGGCAAGGCGCTGGCGGACCAGGGGATCCCGGTGCAGCTCTCCGATCCTGCCTGGGAACACTGCAAGCTGGCCCGCATGAGCGGCCTGCCCTGCTACTTCGGCAACCCCCAGTCGGAGCACGCCGAGCGGCACCTGCCCCTCACCAGCATCAGCACCGTGCTGGCGCTCTCTCCCAGCCGCCACAACAACGCCCTCGGGGTACTGCACTTCGCCCACCTCTACGGGGAGGAGAAGGTCCACTCCCTGCGTTCCAGCGAACAGCACGGCAAGGCCAACCGGGAGAGCGCCACCTTCCGTGCCCGCCAGAACCTGTTCGGCGCCGACATCAACTTCGCCAGGCTGAGCGGCCTGCTGAGCCGGGGCGGGCAGATCAAGGCGACCCGCCTGAGCGACACCTTCGACTGGGACCAGTATCAGGAGGCTAATCCCGGCGCCATTCCTCTGTTCGTGCTGGATGCCAAGGCCAGACCCAGGGTGGTCACCGGCCCTGTCACGCCGCTGCCCGGGGAGCTGCTGATCGCCCTGCAACCACCCCGGGAGGGGGCGACGGCGCCCTGATCCGATGACGGCGCCACCGGGAAGGAGAACTAGACTTGAGGGTGGCGCCATGAGTCATAGGAGGATGTCATGACAGTCAGTGAATTGCGCGCGCTTCACCAGCAGCACAGGTTCAAGGAGGCGGAGATCATGCACGACATCGTCTCCCCCGGCTGGATCGTGGAGTTCAGGGGGCAGGACGGCCACCTCTACGTGATGACGGACACCCTGGGGTGCCCCATGAGTTTCTCGTCCACCGAGGAGGCACGGGACCACATCCACCTGGTGGCCGACTGCCCCGTCCAGGTCGAGCACCTCTACCGCTTCTTCGAACGCTGAACAGCCATCGAAAAAGGCTCCCGAGGGAGCCTTTTCTCATTCCGGCTGCGTAGGCTCAGCCTCCTTTCCCTCCAGCCGCCTCACCGGCTTTTGCAGAATAAGGTTGGCCGGATAGGTGACCAGATCGCCGTTGTCATCCCGCACCCGCACGTAGAAGAGGCCGATCTCGGTGATGATGCCGGTGACGGAGTCATCCTTGTCGAGGATGCGGATGCGATCGCCAATCTTGTAGGGGAAGGCGAAGAAGATGGTGATGCTGGCGGTGATGTTGGAGAGGATCGACCACTGGGCCACCATGGCGACCCCCAGTACCGCGAAGAAGGAGGAGGCAAGCACCACCAGCCGGGAGAAGTCGAGCCCCCAGACCCCGGCCAGGATCAGCAGGGTGGCGCAGCCCAGCAGGAAGTGGAATACGTGCTCCACGTAGAGTACCCGGTTCTCGCTCACCTGCCGGCTCTGGCCAAGGGCCATCAGGCTCTTGTGAATGAGGCCGCGCACCAGGGTGTGCCCCAGCAACAGCAGCAGGGTCACGCCAAAAGATTCCCATGTCGTCATGTTCACTCCTTACCACCAGCGCCTGTGCTTGAGCCAGACCGCCAGTCCGGTCGCCAGCACCAGCAGGAAGCCACAGAACACCCAGAAGGCGGTCGGACTCTCGGCCCCGGGGATCCCCCCCAGGTTGATGCCGAACAGGCCGGTCAGGAAGCTGGCGGGCAGGAACAGCAGCGCCATCACCGACATCTGGTAGGCACGGCGGTTGGTCGCCTCCGCCATCAGGTTGTTGATCTCGTCCGCCAGCACGGCGGTGCGCGCCACCCCGGCATCCAGATCGTCGAGCCAGCGCCGCAAGCGGTCGGCGATGTCGAGCAGGCGTCGCCTGTCATCTTCGTCCAGCCAGCTGATCTTCTCGTTGGCCAGGCGCGCCACCAGATCCCGCTGAGGGGAGAGGTAGCGACGGATCATGATGAGCTGCTTGCGGATGCGCGCAAGCCGACCGTTGGCGGGCAGGTCGCGCATCAGCACCATCTCCTCCAGATCCAGGATCTGGTCGTGCAGCTCCTCGACGAACTCCCCGGCCCGGTCGGTCAGGGCGTCGCATATCTCCACCAGCCAGTCGGCGGGTGTGTCGGCACCGCCCCCCAACGACAGCTGCTCGAACACATCTTTCTCGGAGAGCAGCGGACGACGTCGGCTACTGATGATGAGATCCGGCGTGATGAAGATCCGCAGGGCCACCATTTCTTCAGGCCTGTGATCCTTGTTGTGGTTGATGCCGCGCAGGATCAGCAGCACCGTCTCTCCCATCCGCACCAGCTTGGGACGATTGCTCTGGCCGAGCAGGGCCTCCCGGGCCGCCTCCCCCAGCAGCGGCGTCTGCAGCAGCCAGCGCGCCGACTCCGGGTTGCCGTAGTCCAGATGCAGCCAGCCGGGCTGGGCACAGGGGATCTCGCTACCTTCGGCCAGCGGGGTCATGCCCCCCTTGCCGTCCAGGGTCAGGCCATAAATCACGTCACCGGGCACCCGATCCATCTCGTCTCCTTCTCGTTTCATGTGCAGGCCCCAGCTTACACCAAAGGCGGGGACGACTCAGCCCCGGGGCAGCCGCCCCGCGCCAGCCATGCTAAGATGCGCCACCCGTTCCAGACACAGGAAGCCATGCCATGCCCATCTGGGTTGATGCCGATGCCTGCCCCATCCCGGTCAAGGAGATCCTCTACCGCGCCGCTCACCGCGCCCAGGTGGTGACCACGCTAGTGGCCAACCAGGGGCTCAGAGTCCCCCCCTCCCCCTTCATCAAGACCCAGCAGGTGGAGAAGGGCTTCGATGTGGCAGATCATGTCATCGCCCAGCAGGTCAAGCCCGGCGACCTGGTGATCACCGGCGACATTCCCCTCGCCTCCTGGGTCATCGACGCCGGGGGCGAGGCGCTCAATCCCCGGGGCGAGATCTACACCCGGGAGACCATCCAGGCACGGCTCGGGATGCGCAACTTCATGGAGGAGCTGCGCTCTGCCGGCGTCCAGACCGGTGGCCCTGCGCCCTTCAACGCCGCCGACAAGCAGCGCTTCGCCAATGCGCTGGACAAGTGGCTGGTCAGGGGCAAGCTGAGCTGATCACCCTCTCCCCGGCCCCCTGCCGGGGAGAGCCATTCATTTCCCTTTTCCCTTAATTCTTCCTTAATGCTCCTTGATTAGCCTTGCGACTGTTGACCCAACCACCCGCAAGGAGCAAGCAATGAAACTGACCCCCCTGTTGTTACTGATCCCCCTGTTGAGCGGCGCAGCCCTGGCCGACCCCCAATGCACCCAGGCCGACAAGAGCAAGTGGATGAGCGAAGCCGACGCCCAGCAGCAGATCAAGGCGATGGGCTACGACATCAAGAAGTTCAAGGCCACCAAGACCGGCTGCTACGAGATCTACGGCTGGGACAAGGAGAAGCGCAAGGTTGAGATCTACTTCGACCCGACTGACCTGAAAAAGGTGAAAGAAGAGATCGACGAGTAACGCCGCCCCGGGCCGGTCTTCCCCCGGCCCCCACCATGGAGCCTTGCCATGACACCTGCCTCTGAAGTGAAAGTCTGGGATCCCCTCATCCGGGTATTTCACTGGGCGACCGTCACCCTCTGCCTGCTCAACTTCTTCGTGCTGGAAGAGGGCAGCAAACCCCACAGATATGCTGGCTACGCGGTGGGCATCCTGCTCATCATCCGCCTGCTGTGGGGACTGGTCGGCCCCCATTACGCCCGCTTCGGCCAGTGGTGGCCAACCCCTGCCCGGGTCCGCTACTACCTGCGCCAGCTCGCCCAGGGGCGCCACCCCTACTACCTCGGCCACAATCCGGTCGGCTCCCTGATGATCTGGTTGCTGCTGTTGTCCCTGGTCGGGACCGTCGTCACCGGCTGGCTCACCACCTGGGATGCCTTCTGGGGCGAGGAGTGGCTGGAGGAGCTGCACGGCATCATCGCCAACACCCTGATGGCCGCCGTTAGCATCCATGCGGCCGTGGTACTCCTGACCGATCGCCTCACCCGCAGCGATTTGGTCCGCGCCATGGTGCTGGGCAAAAAGCGGGTCCCCGCCAACATCAAGGTGGAAGACCCCCGCGCTTGATGGCCGGGCTGCCGACCAGTCCCCTCCTCTGCTCACCCGCTCATCTGCCCAAAAAAGACCCCCTGCCAAGGCAGGGGGTCGTCATGAGCAGCGCGGGGGGAGGACCTAGATCATCACACCGGCGATAACGGCGGAGAGCAGGCTCACCAGGGTGGAGCCATAGACCAGCTTCAAACCGAAGCGGGAAACCATGTTGCCCTTCTCTTCGTTGAGCGCCTTCACCGCACCGGCAATGATGCCGATGGAGCTGAAGTTGGCGAACGACACCATGAAGATGGAGAGGATGCCGACGGTGCGCGGGGAGAGCTCGGCGGTAATCTTGCCCAGATCCATCATGGCCACAAACTCGTTGGTCACCAGCTTGGTCGCCATGATGGAGCCGGCCTGCAGCGCTTCACTGCCCGGGATGCCCAGGATCCAGGCAACGGGATAGAAGATGTAGCCCATGACGTGCTGGAAGTTGACGCCAAACGCCGCCTCGAACAGGTAGTTGATGAGGGCGATCAGGGCGATGAAGCCCACCAGCATGGCACCGACGATCACCGCCACGGTGAAACCGGCCATGATGTATTCCCCCAGCATCTCGAAGAAGTTCTCCTTCTTCGGGGTATGGTGCTCGTCACCCTCGGCCAGCGCCTTGGCATCGGTCACGGTGTTGTCGGGCTCGTAGGGGTTGATGAGGGAGAGCACCACGAAGGTGCTGAACATGTTGAGTACCAGCGCGGCCACCACGTAGCGCGGCTCGATCAGCTGCATGTAGGCACCGACGATGGACATGGAGACGGTGGACATGGCCGTCGCCGCCAGGGTGTACATCTGCTTCTCGTTCAGGTGCGGCAGTATGTTCTTGAGGGCGATGAAGTTCTCGGACTGACCGACGATCATGGAGCTGATGGCGTTGAAGGACTCCAGCTTGCCCATGCCGTTGATCCTGGCCAGCACGGTGCCGATGCCACGAATGACGATGGGCAGCAGACGGATGTACTGCAAAATGCCGATCAACACGGAGATGAAGACGATGGGCATCAGCACCATCAGGAAGAAGGAGAAGGCCCCTTCGTTGACCAGACCGCCGAACACGAAGTCGGTCCCCTGCTTGGCAAACTCCATCAGCTTGGTGAAGCCGGCGGCAAAGCCACCCACCACCGCCAGACCCACTTCGGAGTTGAGCATGAACCAGGCGAGCGCCACTTCCACCACCAGCAGCTGGCCGATGTAACGCAGCTTGATCTGTTTCCAGTTGCGGCGGTTTGCCAGCAACGCCAATGCCAGGACCATCACGAGTCCGAGCACGAAATGAACGTATTCCATACCTCAGAGATCCCCTCATTTTTAGAGACTCAAATAATTCCAAGTGTGCGGGTATATAAGCGGTGTTGCTTCAGGTAGTAGATAAATTTATCCATCAACAAGACCGCATTGGCTTCTTTCATTTTAGGCAGCAACTGGTAATAGATGACCCCTTGCCGAAAGAACGAATAGGTTCGGCTCTTGCTGGTATTGACCTTGATCGTTCTCTCTAGACCGACACTGTCTCCAGCCTTACCCAGCAGCGTCAGCAAGACGATGGCCAAGGCACTGAACAAAAACAGTCGGTCACGCCGGACCGGATTACTGATGTGCACATCTCCCATACCCATGCCGAATTTGTAATCTTTGATATCCCGAAAACTGGTCTCGATACCCCAGCGCTGGCCGTATAGTTGCAACGCCTTGGCGGCACTCAGATCGGTCCGGTTACTGGCCAGAAACCACGCGTCTTTCATGCCACTCTTGTGACAACAATAGACCCGCTCGACAGGCTGTCGTTGCCCAGTGAGCTCCACCTCCTTGAGGGTTCGGGTGCGCCCGGTCGGCGTTAGCCAGTCGCGGGCGGGAACCTGCTCTCCACCAGAGTAACCAACCAAAATATTTCCTTTAAATCTAATGATATAGGCAAAGCCTAGCTCTTGTTCCAGGCGCTCGAACAGCTCCATGTAACCAAACCCACGGTCAGCGACTACCGTCACGAAGATACCTTCTGGCAGGGTCTGCTTGAGTTTGGTGAGCAGCTCTTTCTCATGGGCATTGCGTTGCCCTTTGAGCAACGATTTTCGATGGGTTTTCCACAGCAGCGGAGTACTGCGGCCATGGTTGGTTTGCAGGCTGATAACCAAGGTGCTGTGATCATCGGCATCGAATTCGGTCCAGTCCATGGATACCACGATCTCGGTGCGTTCACCGACCACATAGGGAACCCAATCGTCAAAGAGGCTCCAGACGTTGAGCTTGGTGTTAGTGAGCAGGCGGTCCACCTGTTTCACCGCATGTTTGCGCTCGAGACCATTGGCCAAGGAGAGACCATTCCCGATGGCGTGGATGGCCAGCGAACCGGATTCGATAACCCCGAGGGTTGCATTGGCCAGGGAAAGAACACGCTTGGCATGCATGTCCTGTCCAAATATCTCGTTGATGTGGTTGAGGATTAGATCGTGGTTAAACATGGCGATTATCTGTCGGGTATTAGCTGGTCAAGGATGGCGATCATACCTCAGAAGCCGCGCCACGCCTCGCTCATACGAGGGGATGGTTAAGATTCCATACCAGTAGCACCCATTGAATTGTTATTTTTGACCGGCGCCATCATAAAGAACTGCATATTTAAAAATCAGAGAATCATCACAATCCGCGGTAAAAATATGCATGCGAAATAATACAAACGTTTTTAAATTAATTGCCATGGCACACGATTATTAATCGTTAATGGATGAGGTTAAAAATAAATCAAAAACAATAAGTTATGCTCATTTGTTAATTTCATTCCTCATTCGTATATAGATTGAATAACGGCCATACCCCATATGGCATCCTCCGATGACTCATCTTCACCAGGACATGTTTAATTAAAAACGTTTTCTCGCCATTCATCATGATCTGGCCATGACCACCCTGTTCCATTGTACTCTTTTTACATACCGCAAGCCCGCCAACGCAGACAGAAGCCTCCATCGGCAACCCATGACACCAACCGTTCAAATATTCACCGCATCCGGCGGCACATTCTGGTATGATGCGCCCCCTTGCGCACCGCGCCCCCCCATTTCTGGTTTTCCGACATAGAGTCCTTTTGTGAACAACAGCGAATTTAGCAGCCTGAACCTCTCCTCCGCCCTGCAGGACAACCTCGCCAGCCTGGGCTATCTGCAGATGACCCCGATCCAGGCCCAGAGCCTGCCCCTGGTGCTCGACGGCAAAGATTTGATCGCCAAGGCGAAAACCGGCAGCGGCAAGACCGCGGCCTTCGGCCTGGGTCTGCTGGCCAAGCTGGACGTCAACCGGCTGGCCGTGCAGGCGCTGGTGCTCTGTCCGACCCGCGAGCTGGCGGATCAGGTGGCCACCGAGATCCGCCGTCTTGCCCGTACCCTGCCCAACGTCAAGCTGGTGACCCTGTGCGGCGGCACCCCGACCGCACCGCAATCCGCCACCCTGGGCTTTGGCGCCCACATCGCCGTCGGCACCCCGGGCCGGATCCTCAAGCACCTGGAGCAGGGCACCCTTGAGCTCGACGACCTCAAGACGCTGGTACTGGACGAAGCGGATCGCATGCTGGACATGGGCTTTGGCGAAGACATCAACCGCGTCATCAGCCACGCCCCGCGGGACCGGCAAACCCTGCTGTTCTCCGCCACCTATCCGGAAGGGATCGCCCAGATGAGCCGCGGCGTGCAGCGCAACCCGGTGGAGGTGAGCGTGGAGTCCCTGCATGAAGAGAGCGCCATCGAACAGAAGCTGTATGAAGTGCCGGCCGGCCAGCGCCTCGATGCCCTCACCTGGCTGCTCAGCCACTACCAACCGGGCTCCTGCGTGGTGTTCTGCAACACCAAGCGCGCCTGCAACGACGTGGCCGATCACCTGGCTGCCAAGGGCTTCTCGGCGCTGGCGCTGAACGGCGACCTGGAGCAGCGTGAGCGGGATCAGGTGCTGGTGCGCTTCGCCAACGGCAGCGCCACCATACTGGTCGCCACCGACGTGGCGGCCCGCGGCCTCGACATCAAGGAGCTGGGGGCCGTCATCAACTACGAGCTGACCTACGACCCCGAGGTGCATGTGCACCGCATCGGCCGTACCGGCCGCGCCGGCCAGCAGGGCCTGGCCCTGAGCCTCTACCAGCCGAACGAGGCCCAGCGCGTCAACTTCATCGAGGAGTACCAGCAGGCCCCCATTCCCCAGGGCGACCTGGCCGGGATCGGCCGCGACATCAAGCCGATCGCGCCGCAGATGGTGACCCTCTCCATCGATGCGGGCCGCAAGAGCAAGGTGCGTGCCGGTGACATCCTCGGCGCCCTGACCGGCGAAGGCGGCATTGCCGGGGCCGATGTGGGCAAGATCCAGATTTCCGAGCAGTACTCCTACGTGGCGGTGAAGCGCCAGGTGGCGAGCGCCGCCCTCAAGCGGTTGCAGGAAGGCAAGATCAAGGGGCGCAGCTACCGTGCCCGCAAACTGGGCTAAGGTATTTCACACGCCCGGCCAGACCACAGGCGCCTGACAGGCGCCTGTTTCATATCATTCGCCGCCATGCGGCAAGACAGGTGACATGACCCAAGCAATCCAGAGCGATGTGAGCTGCCAGAACTGCGAAGCCTGCTGCTGCCGCCTCGAGGTGATGCTCTTCACCGACACCGGCGTGCCGGACCGCTATATCGAGGAGCGGGAAGGAGAAGTGCCCGTGATGCACAGACTGGAAGATGGCTGGTGCGCCGCCCTCGACCGCAACACCATGATGTGTCGCATCTACGAGGTGCGGCCGCTGATCTGCCGTGAATTCGAGATGGGGGAGCCCGACTGCCTCGACGAGCGGGACAAGTGGTTCATCAGGCTGGAGTAACCGGGGTGTTCAACCCGTGCTGACGTGGCTCTCCTTGCCTTGCAGCCCCTCGAGGCGCTGTGTCAGCCAGTGGATGGCCTGCGCTTCCTCCTCGAAATAGCGCACCTCCTGAAAGGGAAGCTCGCTGAAAACGTGATCCGCCAGATAACGTTTGAAATCCCCGATCATGACCACCGCCAGAAAGGCGCAGCCATGGGTGGCGCACCAGTTGAACTGGCGACGAAAACGGGCCAGCACCTCGGGGCCGGCGGCCTCGAACTCGGTCGCGACCTCGACGATGCCCCAGGGGGCTCCCTGCAAACGGCTTATCTGCTGGCTGAACTTGCCCTCATAGGCCATGGCGCCTGCCAGGTTGAAAGGGCCGCTCGGCCGACAGATCAGCAGTTGCCCTTGTCGCTGCATCTCAAAATGGCCGTGTGCTTGCACGTTCACCTCCTGCCTTGAGTCCTTCGCTGCGGCTGATATGCCCTGTGTTGCCACAAAGTAAGAATTTATCCCCGAAAAGTCCATGAAGCTCCCCGCATTGTGAACGGAAAGCGCCATTCAACCCCCGCTTTTACCCCGGTGGCGGAATGTACATTTCCTCGACATGTTCTGTTGCAGTTAACAAAACGTTGCTGCTATTATCCGCGCCATTCAAAACATTCCACCTACTGAAACCTTTTGGCGTTCACCCAGGGATCAACGATGAAGCAACAAGACGCAAGTTATTACCAACGGATCTGGCGCTGGCATTTCTATGCCGGTCTCTTCGTCGCCCCCTTCCTGATCCTGCTCTCCCTCACCGGCATCGTCTATCTGTTCAAACCGCAGCTGGACAACCTGCTCTACCCCGAGCTGATGAAGGTGACGCCCGCCACCCAGACCCTGAGTGCCGACCAGCTGCTGGCCAAGGCAACCATCGCCATGCCGGACGCCAGCCTGCGCAAATACCTGCCCCCGGTGGCAGCGGACGCGAGCGCCCAGATAGTCGTGATGCGTGAAGGGCAGGAGCTGACCCTCTTCATGGATCCCGCGAACGGCGCCCTGCTCGGCACCATGGACAACAAGTGGAACCTGCAGGCGGTGGCGCGTGCTCTCCATGCGGAGCTGATGCTTGGCACCACGGGAGATCGCCTGATCGAGCTGGCCGCAGGCTGGGGAATCGTGCTCCTCGTCAGCGGACTCTATCTCTGGTGGCCCCGCAAGGGACCGGGTGTGGGGGGCATCCTCTGGCCGAGAATGCACCAGCGCGGCCGTCTCTGGTGGCGTGATCTGCACGCCGTGGTCGGCTTCTGGGGCGCAGGTTTCCTGCTGCTGCTGCTGCTGACGGGCATGACCTGGACCGGTTTCTGGGGCGGCCAGTTCGCCGATGTCTGGAACCGCTTCCCTGCGGCCATGTGGAACGAGGTGCCCAAGTCGGCCCCCCTCACCCGCAGCCTCAACCAGGCTCACGAACAGACCGTCTCCTGGGGGGCCGAGACCCTGCCCATGCCGAGCTCCCAACCCACGGCAGAGAGCCATGATCACAGCGCCATGACCCATGGCGGCGGACACGAGGGCAGGGTCATGGCCAGCCATCGCATTCCGCTGCAACAGGTGGTCGACATCGCCAGCGAGCGGGGGGTCAACCCGGGTTACAGCATCACCCCCCCGGTCGGTGAAACCGGCGCCTATACCATCGCCATCTTTGCCGATGATCCCCGCAACGACGCCACCCTGCACATCGACCAATACAGCGGCAAGGTGCTGGTCGACGTGCGTTGGCAGGATTACGGCCCGGTCGCCAAGACGGTGGAAACCGGCGTCATGCTGCACATGGGCAAGCTCTACGGCTGGCCGCACCAGCTCGTCATGCTGCTCGTCTGCCTGATGATTCTGGCAAGCTCGGTGAGCGGGCTCTGGATCTGGTGGAGCCGCCGTCCCAGTGGTCGCCTCGCCGCCCCGCCCCTGCCCGCCAAGTTGCCTCCCATGGGCGGTGCCATCGCGGTGCTGGTCGTGCTCGGGATCTGCTTCCCGCTGGTGGGGGCCTCCATGGTTGCCATCTGGCTGCTGGACAGTCTCTTCTTCTCTCGCCGCACGGCCGTGGCCCAGGCAAGCTGACCCGTCAGGGGCAAGCCCGCCTCATGCACACGAGGGCACCCTGTCGGGGGCCCTCGTCGTCTGCATCACCTGTCATCATCCTTCGCCTGGCGGCATGCGCCTCCCCTGGCGCTCATCACATCGGTCTGATGAAACAACAACGTGTCGACACATCAGCAAAAAGGGCTCCCGTTCGGGAGCCCTTTTCATTGCCAAACGCGTCGGCCTCAGGTGAGCGCCAGCCCGGCGGAGAGCAGCAGGCTGAACAGAAATGCGCTGATGGCGGTCTTCTTGAGGGCGCCGGTCAGCACCTCGCCATCGAAACTCTCTCGCAGGGTACGGGCGGCATCGGTGAGGGGCTTCATGGCGGGCAGGAAGATCCAGGGCCAGAGGCTCGCAGGCTGGGTCAGCAGGAAGGCGATGGTCGCCAGCAGCGCAGCCCCCAGCAAGACCCAGTGATAGGCGATGGCCCGGTTGCGGCCAAGGCGTACCGCCAGGGTGATCTTGCCGCTGGCGGCATCGGTCTCGATGTCCCGCACGTTGTTGATGTTGAGCACGGCAGTCGCCAGCAGGCCGCAGGCGGTGGCGGGCAGCAACAGGTCCCACTCCAGGCGATGGGTGAAGAGGTAGTAGGAGCCGAGCACCCCCAGCAGGCCGAAGAACAGGAACACCGAGATGTCCCCGAAGCCGCGATAGCCGTAGGGGCTCTTGCCCACCGTGTAGGTGATGGCCGCGACGATGGCCGCTCCCCCCAGCAGGATGAACGTCAGGATCTGCTGCCACGCCTCCCCGAAGGCGCAGACCAGCAGGGAGAGGCCGCTCACCACGGCCGCCAGGGCGGTCAGCCCCATGGCCACACACATCTGGTGCCGGGTGATGAGGCCGGAAACCACGGCGCGCTGGGGACCGATCCGCTCCCCGTTGTCGGCACCGGAGACCGCATCGCCATAGTCGTTGGCCAGATTGGAGAGAATTTGCAGCAAGATGGCGGTCAGCAGGGAGAGCCCCATGATGGTGCCGTCGAACGCTCCCCGGCTGGCTGCCAGCCCCGAGCCCAGCAAGATGGAGGAGCACGCCAGGGGCAGAGTTCGCAAACGCGCCGCCAGCAACCAAACAGAGAAGGTATTTGTCATATTGTGATGGCCAAACAATCAGATATTGATCGTGTTAAGGGTTATCGAACCGGATTTAGGTATACTTGGCTGCGCGGGGGCGTCGGCTCCCCCGGGCAATTTACATGGACGAATGGGCAGATAATATATAGGAAATCGTCGCCCTTTGGCATCAACCTGCGCCATCCTCCCCCGGAGCGATCGCGATTATCCGGCTCAGACTAGACATCCATGTTGGCTCAGACCCACCTCAAACAACAACTGGACGCCCTGCGTCACAGCACTGTCAGCGGTTTCGTGCGACTGCGCGTGGCCGCTCACGTCGACGTCTTTCCCGGCTGGTTGGCGGCCCAGACGCTCTACCCCCGCATCTATTGGCACGCCAGAGGGCAACAGAGCCCCGAGTACGTGGCGCTTGGCGCCATTCACGAGCTGACCCGGCCGGAGGATATCCAGCGGGTCTGCGACCTTGCCGGCACGGCCAGTGAAGACAGCCCTCGCTACTACGGTGGCCTGGCGTTCGACCCGGATCTGCCCGGCTGGCAGGGGTTTGGCCCCTGCCGCTTCGTGCTGCCCCGTATCGAGCTGGTACGCCGGGGGGAGTGCACCAGCCTCTGCCTCAATCTCTGGCTGCCCGCTCGGGAAGAGGGTCACGCATTCGAAGCCGAACTCTGCGCCGCCGAGGCGGCGCTCGATGCCCTGCAACCCGAGGCCCCTCTGCCCGCCCTGCAGAAGCGGCCATGGCAGCGCCAGGACCTGCCGGGCCCTGCCCAGTGGCAGACCCTGGTGGAGCAGGTCACGGCCCCCGACTTCCAGGCCCGCACCCCCAAGGTGGTGCTGTCGCGGGAGAGCCTGCTCCAGAGCGAGGCGCACGATGCGCCCCTCTGCCCCTGGTCCCTGCTGACACAGTGGGCCCGCCACGCCCAGGAGTGCTTCCACTTCGGCTTTCAGTTCTCCCCCGAGCAGAGCTTCATCTCCTGCTCCCCCGAGCGCCTCTACCGCCGGGAGAAGGGCCACCTCTTTACCGAGGCGCTGGCAGGCACCATTCGCCGTTCCGGGGATGAGGCGACCGACGCGGCCCTGGCCGCCGAGCTGCTGGCCGACAGCAAGAACCGGCTGGAGAACCGGCTGGTTCATGCCGACATTCTCAGCCGCCTGGCCCCCCTCACGACCGATGCCACCCTGACCGAGCCGCGCATTCTGAAATTGCGGCTGCTGCAACACCTCAAGTGCGACATCGAAGCCGAGCTCAAACCCGGCGTCTGCGACTGGCAACTGCTGGCTGCCCTGCACCCCACTCCCGCCGTGGGGGGCGCCCCCCGCGAGGCGGCGCTCGCCTTCATCCGTGAATGCGAGCCCCATGATCGCGGCTGGTATGCCGGTGCCTGTGGCATGCTGAGCCGGGAGACCTCGGAGTTCTCCGTCGCCATTCGCAGCGCCCGGATCAGGGGCCCGCGCATCAGCCTGTTCGCCGGTGCCGGCATAGTGGCGGGATCGGAGCCCGCCGCCGAGTGGGCCGAACTCGACAACAAGATCGCCAACGTGCTCTCCCTGCTGGGATAGCGTTTCTCACCGACTCCTCACTGCGAGAGCTTCATGTCCGCCAGCCACGTGTCCGCGCATCACGCCTTTGCCAGCCATCACGCCACCTTCAATCATGTCTGGTCCTCCCTCTTGCTGGAAGAGCTCTTTCGCCTCGGCGTGCGTGACATCGCCCTGGCCTCCGGATCCCGCTCGGCGCCGCTCACCATGGCCGCCGCAGCCCACCCGGGCTTTCGCCGCCATCTGCACTTCGACGAGCGGGGTCTGGGCTTCATGGCGCTGGGGCTGGCCAAGGGGAGCGGCCGCCCGGTGGCGGTCATCATGACCTCGGGCACTGCGGTGGCCAACCTCTGGCCCGCGGTGGCGGAAGCCCAGCTCACCGGGGTCCCGCTCATCATTCTCTCTGCCGACAGGCCACCCGAGCTCATCGACAACGGGGCCAACCAGGCCATTGATCAGCCGGGGATCTTCGGTCGCTACCCCGTCTATCAGCAAAATCTGCCGAGCCCCACTCCCGCCATTCCGGCGGCCTTCGTGCTGAGCTCGGTGGATCAGGCCCTGGCCCGACAGGCGCACACCCCGGGGCCGGTGCACTTCAACTGCATGTACCCCGAGCCCCTCTACCCCGGCGACCACTACCTGGACTTTGCCGACTACCTGGCGCCTCTCGGCGACTGGCTGCACTCGGCCAAGCCCTGGAGCCCCTGGCTGGCTGGCGAGCCAGGCTGCCCCGCCCAGCCGGACTGGGAGGAGCTGAAGGGCAAGCGCGGTGTCATCGTCGCCGGACGCATCCAGGATCCGGGGCAAGGCAAGGCGGTGGCCGAGCTGGCCGACCGCCTCGGCTGGCCCCTGCTGGCGGATCTGCAAAGCCAGATCCGCTTCGATGATCGCAACCTCGTCCACACGGATCTCGCCCTGCAACACAGCGACTTCGTGGCCGAGCTGGCCCGCGCCGAGGTACTGCTGCAATTCGGCGCCCGCCTCATCTCCAAGCGCCTCGGCCAGTTCATCAAACAACACCCCTGGCAGGATTACTGGCTGGTGGACCCGCAGCCGGCACGCCTCGACCCCGACTACCGGCTGCGTCGTCGTCTGGTGTGCGACCCCGCCGCCTTTGCGGCCGCCCATCCAATCCCCCATTCGCAGCAGCCCTGGCACCAGTTGGCCGCGCGCCAGCAGGCCATCAGCCAGCAGATCCGCACCGCCTGTGATCGCTTCTCGGAGCTCGGGGTGTGCCACCGCCTGAATCAGCTCATCCAGGGTCAGTTGTTCGTCGGCAACAGCATGCCGGCCCGGCTGATGGACATGCTGGGCGAAGCGGGCAAGGGCCCCAGCCGGGTGATGACCAACCGCGGCGCCTCCGGCATCGATGGCCTTATCGCCACCGCATACGGCTTCGCACAGTCGGTCCCGCCTGACAGTCGCGAGCCCACCACCCTGCTGCTCGGGGATCTCAGCGCCCTGCACGATCTCAACAGCCTGGCGCTGCTCGGCAAGGGGAGCCGCCCCCTGGTGGTGATCCTGCTCAACAACGACGGCGGCAGCATCTTCCGCATGCTGCCTGTGCCCACCCAGGACGCCCTGCTGGAGACCTACTACTGCCTGCCCCACGGCCTGCACTTCGAGCACGCCGCCGCCATGTTTGGCCTGCACTACCGGGCCCCCACCACCCTCGACGCATTTGAGCAGGACTATGCCGCAGCCCTGAAAAACGGGGTAACCCTGATTGAAATCAAGGTACCGAGCAGTGAAGTCGCCGAGGATCTCAAAGCACTGGGAGCCGCTATCCGTGGTCTCTGATCCCGCCGCGCCGCTGGTGCTGCTGCACGGCCTGCTGGGGGACGCCGACGACTGGCGACCTGTCATCCAG
Source organism: Aeromonas sp. INTO2 (assembly GCF_049860605.1). Classification (NCBI taxonomy): domain Bacteria; kingdom Pseudomonadati; phylum Pseudomonadota; class Gammaproteobacteria; order Aeromonadales; family Aeromonadaceae; genus Aeromonas; species Aeromonas sp. INTO2. The sequence continues at coordinate 4,698,014 of NZ_CP187588.1, read as the reverse complement.
ACCCTGCCCGACGTCCCGTGCCATGCCCTGGATCTGCCGGGCCACGGCCGCAACCGGGCACTGCGGGTGAGCGGCTTTGACGAGGCCCATCGCTGGCTCTGCGACGAGCTGGCCGCACGGGATATCGCCCACTACCGGCTGGTGGGGTATTCGCTGGGGGGGCGGCTCGCGCTTCATCACGCCAGCCACACCCCGGCGGGGTTGCAGGCCCTGCTGCTGGAGAACTGCCACCCCGGGCTGCCTGCCGGTGAGCGTCCGGCCCGCATCGCTCACGATGAAGCCTGGGCCCGGCGTTTCGAGTGCGAGCCCCTGACCCGGGTGCTTGCCGACTGGTACCGCCAGGGCGTCTTCGCCGACCTGGACGACGATGCCCGCATCCGCCAGGCCGCACGCCGCCTTGGCAACGACGGCAAGGCCGTGGCCGCCATGCTGAGGGCCACGTCCCTGGGGCGGCAGCCGGATCTCGCCCCCTGGCTTCGGGATACCCGGCTGCCGGTGCAGTGGGTCTCCGGCAACCGGGATCACAAATTCCATGCCCTCGCTTGCCAGTTGGTAAAGCAAGGCTGCAATATCAAACACTTGGCTCTGGATGGCGGACACAATCTGCACACAAGCCAGCCCGATACCTTTGCCCGGCTCCTGCGGGAGTGGGCTCACCAACCAGAAGAGAAGATCCATGATTGAAGCAATGACGGAAGCCGAGCTCTATGCCCCTGTCGAGTGGCACGACTGCTCCGCCGGTTACGAGGACATCCTCTATCACAAGTCCCCAGAGGGCATTGCCAAGATCACCATCAACCGTCCCCAGGTGCGCAACGCCTTCCGCCCCCGTACCGTGAAAGAGATGCTGCAAGCCCTGGCCGATGCCCGCTACGACGACAAGGTCGGCTCCATCATCCTCACCGGCTTCGGCGAGAAGGCCTTCTGCGCCGGCGGCGACCAGAAGATCCGCGGCGACTACGGTGGCTACCAGGACGATGAAGGCACCCATCACCTCAACGTGCTCGACTTCCAGCGTGACATCCGTACCTGCCCCAAACCCGTGGTGGCCATGGTGGCTGGCTACGCCGTCGGTGGCGGCCACGTGCTGCACATGATGTGCGACCTGACCATCGCCGCCGACAACGCCCAGTTCGGCCAGACCGGCCCCAAGGTGGGCTCCTTCGACGGCGGCTGGGGCGCCTCCTACATGGCCCGCATCGTCGGCCAGAAGAAGGCTCGGGAGATCTGGTTCCTCTGCCGCCTCTACGACGCCAAACAGGCCCTCGACATGGGGCTGGTCAACACCGTCGTGCCCCTGGCCGAGCTGGAGCGTGAAACCGTGCGCTGGTGCCGCGAGATGCTGCAACACAGCCCCATGGCTCTGCGCTGCCTGAAGGCGGCCCTCAACGCCGACTGCGACGGCCAGGCCGGTTTGCAGGAGCTGGCAGGCAATGCCACCATGCTGTTCTACATGACCGAAGAGGGTCAGGAAGGGCGCAACGCATTCAACGAGAAACGCCGTCCCGACTTCTCCAAATACAAGCGGAATCCCTGATGACACTCGCCCTCTACCGCTACCAACTGCCCTTTACCCAGCCCCTGGCCTTTCACGGTCAGTTGCAGGTAGCGCGCGAGGGCCTGCTGGTACGCATCGACGATGGCTGGGGGGAGATAGCCCCCCTGCCAGGATTTTCCAAAGAGACCCTGGCCGACGCCCAGGCCGAGGCCCTCGACTGTCTGGCGCAGCTGGCGCGGGGACAGACCCCGACGCCACAGCTGCCCTCGGTGCAGTTCGGGCTCGACTGCGCCCGTCGTAGCTGGCCCGAGCAGGGTGCCCCCCTGCCCGAGCCCTATCCGCTGATCCAGGGCTCCCCCCAGGAGCTGCTCAAGAACTGGAAGCAGTGGCTGCACGAGACACCCCTCAAGGCCAAGCTGAAGGTAGCCCGCTACCCCATGCGCGACGAGCTGGCGCTGATCCGGCTGCTGCTCGATCGGCGCCCCAACCTCAAGCTGGTCCTGGACGCCAACCAGGGCTGGACCCGCGAGGAGGCCTGGGCCTTCTGCGGCCACCTGGATCCTAATCGCATCGAATACCTCGAAGATCTGTGCGCCGACTTCGAGGACATCGCCTTCGTCGCCAGCCACACCGGCATGCCGGTGGCGCTGGACGAACTGCTGGCTCAGGGCAAACCCTGGGAGCCCATCCCGCAACTGCGCGCCCTGGTGCTCAAGCCGACCCTGCTCGGCGCCCTCGCCAACAGCGAGGCCCTGGTAGCCCGCGCTCGCGAACTGAAGCTCAAGGTGATCGTCTCTTCCTGTTTCGAGTCCGGTCTCGGCCTCGGCCAGCTCGCCCGCCTCGCAGGGGAGTGGGCGCCGGATCAGGCCCCTGGCCTCGATACCCGCCGCTGGCTGGCCAGGGATCTGCTGGACAAGCAAGGGCAACCCGATCCGGGCAGGATGGACCCCCTGTTTCACCGTGACTGACCCATGGTGACCCGTCAGATCCCACGGCAGGAAACCTGCCCGGTACGACGCTGGGCGACACTGGCCCCTCATCGCATTGCCATCCACAGCGGGGAGCCTCTTAGCTACCAGCGCCTCGACCTGCGCCTCAACAACCTGTGCAATCAGCTCGCCCGGGCCGGGCTGGAACGAGGAGATCATCTCGCCGCCGTGGTGCGCGGCGCCCTGGAGGATGTGTTGCTGGCCTGGGCCTGCGTGCGCAGCGGCATCGTCTTCTGCCCCCTCAATCCCGCCTTTCCGGCAACCAGACACAGCGAACTGGCGAGCCAGCTCGAGGCCCGGGCATTCTGGTCGGCAGGCGAGATCCCGGCGGGCGACTGGCAAGCCCTCAGCCTCGACTTCACGGGCGAGCTGGCCGCAGATGGGGAGTCCCCGCTGGTACCCGACCAGCCGAACAACATGATCCTCACCTCGGGATCCAGCGGTACCCCCAAGGCGGTGGTCCACCGCCTCGCCAACCACCTCACCTCGGCTCGGGGTTCCGCCACCCTGATCCCCCTGGACGAAGCCTGTGGCTGGCTGCTCTCCCTGCCACTGTTTCACGTCGGCGGTTACGCTATCCTGTTTCGGGTCTTCCTGGCGGGAGCCGCCCTGGTGCTGGACGATCGCACCCGGCCCCTCAAGGCGCGGCTCGAGGATCAGCCCATCACCCACCTCTCGCTGGTGCCGACCCAGCTCTGGCGCCTGCTGGCACAGGGGTTCGACCCATCCCGCACCCGGGTGCGAGAGCTGCTGCTCGGTGGCGCCGCCATCCCGGCGCCCCTGGTCAACCGGCTGACCGCTCTGGGGCTGGAGCCCAAGGTGAGCTATGGCCTCTCCGAGATGGGCAGCCAGGTCTGCACCGGGCAACCCTGCGCCGCCGGCGTGGTGGGTCGCCCGCTGCCGGGGCGGGAGGTCTGCATCCGCCAGGGGGAGATCTGCGTGCGCGGTGAGACCCTGTTTGCCGGCTATTTCAGGGAGGGCGAGCTGGTGCGCCCCCTCGATGAAGAGGGTTGGTTCCACACCCGGGACAAGGGCCGCCTCACTCCGGGGGGCGATCTGGTGGTGGAGGGGCGGCTCGACAACCTCTTCATCTCGGGAGGGGAGAACATCCAGCCCGAGACCATAGAGCAGCGGCTGGTGGATCACCCCGCCGTGGCCCAGGCCCTGGTGGTGCCGGTGCCGAGCGACGAGTGGGGGCATAGGCCCGCCGCCTTCATCGACTGGCATGGCGAACCGGCCTCCCCTGCCGAACTGGCCGCCTGGATCAGGGTGTCGTTACCCGGCTTCATGGTGCCGGACCAGTGGCATCCCTGGCCGGATCTCGGCGGCAATCTGAAACCCTCCCGCACCCTGCTCGCCCGCAGTTTGCGACAAGAGGAGTGACGCCTCCCCCATATGGGGCGGAGTCCTTGCTATCAACACAGCCCCTTTTGGGGCTGTTTTTGTGTTGTTTGCTCCCGAATGCATCATTCCGCTGCGCCATCTGGCCAATTGATATTCCTTTGGAGCCTAATACCCTCTCTGGTCCCCACGCCTCTCCATCCACCAAAAGGATCATGATGAAGCACCTCTCTCCCCGGCTGCTGCTCCTGGCAGCCCCAAGCCTGCTCGCCACTTCGGCGCTGGCCGACTACTCCCCCTCCGACTGGCAACAGTATCAACTCAAAGGCGAATCCAGCCGTCAGCTGGGGGATCGTCTCACCGAAGTGACCTTTGAACTGAGCGCCCGCAGCGGCGACGCCCCTTATCAGCAGTTGAGGGTGTATCGCCGCTTCGACTGGCGCGATGCCAACCTGGCTGCGCTGGCAGAGCAGCAGTGCGGCGAGCCGCAACTCAAGATCGAGCAGGGCTGGCAGATCCGCTACCTCAGCTGTGAAGTGGTGGTGCCGGCCGGCAAGGCCGTCCCGGCCAGCAGCTATGACTATGGCTACGGCATGAAGCAGGGCCGCTGGGAGCCGCTGGCGGGCACCCCGACCGCGCCGCGTCAGGATCGTCTGCCGCTGGCTGAGCGGGTCATCCTGGGTCACAGCGAGCAGGATCTGGATCGCTGCGAGCTCAACGCCGAAGGTCGCTGCGCCGAGCAGGCATGGCAGTACCAGCCGCAAAACTGGCAGCAATTGAAGGTGCTGGAAGAGACCCCCAATGAACGGGATGGCCGCCTCGAGCAGATCTTCTTCCGCCTGCAGCCCATCGCGGGCAGCCAGGCCGCCAAGCAGGTGAGCGAGTTGCACGTCTGGCGCCAGTACACCTGGTTGCTGGACGAGATCAAGGCCCAGCAGGAGTGCGATGAACCCCAGACCCGTCAGGAAGGGGACAAGACCATCAGCTATCGGGTGTGCCGTCAGACCCTGCCCGCCGGCAGCGAAGTGCAGGTGATCTTGAAGGACACCGGCTATCAATACCCGGTGGGGGGCAGCGAATGGCAGAACCTGCCGGAAACAACCGAGTGGCAGGAGAGCCGGGTGCTCAACCGCCCCATCGTGCTGGCCAGCAAGGAAGAGCAGATCGACTGTCGCCGTGCCGACGGCCGCGCCTGTTCCGAGCCGGATCTGCCGGGCACCGAACTGCTGGACGCCGAAGCGGCCAGGATAGTGCAGGATGCCAGTGGCCAGCCCGCGCCGGTCTGGCAGGAAAACTATGGTCACGATGACACCAAGCTGCTGGCCGTGTCGCGCGGTATCCAGAGCCTGCTGGCGGCCAATCAGCCGGCTCATCCGGCCATGAAGCTGCTGCTGGAATACGTGCGAGCCCACAACTACCACAACTACGGCAAGCACAAGGAAGACGGCCCGGCCGCCGCCGAGGCGCTGGCTGAGGCATTGACCGCGCTCGGCGCCCATCCGCTGCTCTTCCCGGAGCACCCCACCGATGAGGTGGGCTCCGTGATCGGTGCCTGGAGCATCGCCCTGCACGGTCAGTTCAAGAGCCCGGCAGTGCAGAACCGCTTTGGCACCCTGCTCGGCGAGTTCAACCAGATGCTGGCCTACAGCACCCGCCATGCCAGCGAGATCAACGGTCAGCACGCCTGGGCAACCGGCCTGTTCGATCTGCTCAACTTCCTCGACTTCGCCAGCGACTACAGCGACCCCTTCGCCAACGACTTCCGAGCGCAGGATGGCGAGCTGCGCCAGCAGCTGCACGCCCTCGGCATGAGCGAGCTCGCGTTGTGGCAAGGAAGGGATGGCGCCGATCTGTTCCTGCTCAACAACGTGCTGGATGCCTACACCCGCCTCTACCGGGTCGCCCGCTATACCCGCCCGGACGAGCTCGACGACTACCGCAAGCTGCTGGATGACTCCGTCATCGTACTGGTTCGCCACCACGACCTGATCCCCGGTGGCCAGCAGAGTCAGGATCTGCTGGAAGACATGTCACTGACCCTCTCCACCTACTACCTGACCTACACGGACCGCACCAGCGAAGCCTGCATTAGCGGTGACTTCGCCGGGCTCTGCACCCCTGTCCGGGTGGAGGACGTGCTGCCCTTCGAGCATACCTGCTCGCCGACCCTGCGCCTGCGGGCCCAGGATCTGACCATGAGCCAGGCCGAGGGGATCTGCCGTGAACTGGGTGCCGAAGAGCAGCAGTTCCACCAGCAGATGGAGACCGGCTGGCAGCCGGTGGCGGATGATCACAACGAGGCGCTGGAACTGGTGGTCTTCAACTCCTCCGCCGACTGGAAACGCTACGGCAGTGCCCTGTTCGGCGGCGTCTCCACCGACAACGGCGGTATCTACCTCGAAGGGGATCCGGCTCGCCCCGGCAACCAGGCCCGCTTCTTCGCCTACGAGGCGGAGTGGAAGCGCCCTGCGTTCCAGGTGTGGAGCCTGCGCCACGAGTACGTGCACTACCTGGACGGCCGCTTCAACCAGTACGACAGCTTCGGCCACTACCCGCTCAACCGCACCACCTGGTGGTCGGAAGGGCTGGCGGAATTCATCGCCCACGGCCAGTGCTTCGCCCGCGGTCTGGACAACGTCGCCGGCCGCCCGGCCAGCGACCGTCCGGCCCTGGCCGACATCCTGCATCTGGATTACGACAAGGGCGGCGAGATGGTCTACTCCTGGTCCTACACGGTGCACCGCTTCCTCAGCGAGACGGGTCGCGGCGCCAGCTGGCTGGCCATGGCCCGGGCCCTGCGCAACCCGGATCAGCAGCAGGCGATGAGCGCCTTCGAAGCCGAGCTGGATGCGCTGATCGCAAGCGACAGCGAGGCCTACCAGCAGTGGCTCGGCCGCGAGCTGCTGCCTTGGTGGGAAGCCAACAAGGACTCTGACGAGTGCAAGGCCAACGACTCCTCCCACTGAGGACGAGACGGCTATGACAAGGGGCGGCCATGGTCGCCCCTTGTTTATGGCGCCGTTTGATAAGCCCGGGATCGGGGCGCGCGCTGCGACAACCTCTGCCCGAGTGAGACCCTGCGCCGCCATCAAACCTGACGCGCCACAACAACTTGTAATAGAATGGCCCCCTGTCTTCTCTTACTTCAGACCCGAACCGCACCGCGCATGAAGAAGTTTGCCAAGATCCTGCTCGCCTGCCTCTGCCTGTTGCTGGCCTCCATCGCCGCCCTGCTTGGCTACAGCGAGTGGACCGTCTCGGACGCCCGTCACTACACCTACGACGACGTCAACGCGGTGCCCTACAACCGGGTCGCCCTGGTGCTCGGCACCTCCAAATACCTGATTGGCGGCAGCCCTAACCACTACTTCAAATACCGGATCAAGGCCGCCGCCGAGCTCTACAACAACGGCAAGGTGGACTACATCCTGGTCTCCGGCGACAACGCCACCGTGCAGTACAACGAACCGCGCCAAATGCGGCGGGCCCTGATCCAGGCCGGCATCCCGGCCAACGCCATCTACAGCGACTACGCCGGCTTTCGGACTCTGGACTCCATCGTGCGTGCCAAGGAGGTGTTCGGTCAGGCCCACTTCACCGTGGTCTCCCAGGCCTTTCACAACGAGCGTGCCATCTTCATCGCCCGCCATTTCGGCATCGAGGCGGTCGGCTTCAACGCCGTGGATCCCAGCGCCTATCAGGGCATCAAGACCCGGGTGCGCGAGGTGTTCGCCCGCCTGATGGGGCTGCTCGACCTCTACGTGCTGGACAAGGGTCCCAAATTCCTCGGCGAGCCCATCGTCATCGGCGGCCCGGTCCCCTGCCAGGCGTTGAGCACCATAGGCGCGAGCCAGCCCTGCCTGCCCATTGCACCGCCCCCTCATCAGCCGAAAGCCAAGCAGGCAGCGGCAGTGAGCGCGGCAACCGACACCAGTGCAGCGGCTGCAACCAGCGGTGCACCAGCCACCAGCGCAGCCGTGCCGAGCGAGGCAACGCCCGTGGATAATCCGGCTGCCACCAGCGCGGCGCCGCCAACCGGCAGCGCGCCGACCCCTCAATAGCAGAGACCCGCCAACAGGCGGGTCTCTTTCATTGGGCTCGGTATTTCCGGCGATCAGGCCAGAGCCACCACGTAACGCCGTGCCACCTCGTCCCAGTCGATCACGTTGTAAAACGCGGCTATGTAGTCGGGACGCTTGTTCTGGTACTTGAGGTAGTAGGCATGCTCCCACACATCCAGCCCGAGTATGGGGGTGAGCCCCTCCATCAGGGGGCTGTCCTGGTTCGCGCTGCTCACCACCTGCAACTTGCCGCGCCCATCGACCACCAGCCAGGCCCAGCCGCTGCCAAAACGGCTCAACGCCGCCTGGGTAAAGGCCTGTCTGAAGGATTCCAGCCCACCCAGATCCCGCTCGATCGCTGCGGCCAGCTCGCCGTCCGGCTCGCCGCCGCCCTGCGGACTCATCACCTGCCAGAACAGGCTGTGGTTGGCGTGACCGCCGCCGTGATTGCGCACCGCCCCCTGCACCTGGGCCGGCAGGCTGTCGATACGGGCAAGCAATGCCTCCAGCGGCAGGGCAGCCAGCTCCGGCAGATCGGCCAGGGCGGCATTGAGGTTGGTGACATAAGTCTGATGGTGACGGCTGTGATGGATCTCCATGGTCTTTGCATCGATATGGGGTTCCAGCGCGTCATAGGCGTAAGGAAGGGCTGGCAGGGTATGGCTCATGTTCATTGTCTCTCCTGTTGGGCTCAATGCAGTTGATGGGCAGAGCCGGTCTGACACAGACATTGACCCAGGCTGCGCTGGATGCCGTCGTGATGACCGTGTTTGCCCAGAAAGGCGAGCAGCTCGGTACGGGTGCTGCGGGCGTGGCGAACAGCCGCCTCCCGCAGGGCAGCGGAACTGGTGGGGGACTGGCTGGTGGTCAGCAGGCAATCATGGATGTGACACAGCAGGTCGGCGGCCCGATCCGGCAGGGTCATGGCCACCAGCAGATCCGCCAAGTTGTGATGGGCCACCACCAGGGCCGCCACCGCTTCGTCGGCATCGTGCCACTCGGCAAACTGCTGGCGGGCAAGCCACAGCGCCTGCTGATAGCAGTCGAGCGCCCTGGCGTACTCCCCCGCATCGAAATGGCGGTTGCCACTCAGGGTCTGCGCCTTCCAGTGCGCCATGCTGCTGTCCGCTCCGGTGGTACCGACCCACCCCTTCACCCAGGTTCCCGTCATGACTCGACCACTCAAATGATAATAATTATTATTTAACTTATTTGATGAGCAGACACAAGGAATAGTTGGTGCCGCCTTTTTTGCCCATATGGGTAGGGTTTTTCTGCAATCCCCGGTTTAGTGATCCCATCCACAGATACATTTGAGTTCAGCCACCATGCTGCCGGTACTGGCATGAGGCCGGTGGCTGCCCGGTGACGACCCCCGGTGACGACCAGAGTGCAGCCGGTTTTTTCACAAGGACGGTGAAGATGAAAAGATGGCTATTGATGCTGTTGTGCGCCCTGCCCATGCTGGGTCAGGGGGCCGGTTATACCCAGACCCGCTACCCCATAGTGCTGGTGCACGGTCTGTTCGGTTTCGACAAGCTGCTCGGAGTCGATTACTTCTACGGCATCCCCCAGGCCCTGACCCGGGATGGCGCCAAGGTTTACGTGGCCCAGGTCTCCGCCACCCAGAGCTCGGAGCTGCGCGGTGAACAGCTGCTCAAGCAGGTGCAGCAGGTGCTCGCCATCACGGGGGCGGAGAAGGTGAACCTCATCGGCCACTCTCACGGTGGCCCCACCATTCGCTACGTCGCTTCGGTCGCCCCCGAGTTGGTCGCTTCCGCCACCAGCGTGGGCGGGGTCAACCATGGCTCGGAGATCGCCGACCTGGTGCGGGCCAAGGTGACGCCGGGCTCGGCGGCCGAAGGTCTGGCGGTGGCCGCCGCCTCGGCCCTGTCCGGGGTCATCTCGCTGCTCTCCGGGGGCAGCCAGCTGCCGCAGGATCCCCTCGCAGCCCTCGACGCCCTCACCAGCACCGGCGCCCAGCGCTTCAACCAGCGCTATCCGGAAGGGCTGCCGAGCCAGCATTGCGGTGAAGGGCCCATGCAGGCCGCCAACGGGGTCTACTACTTCTCCTGGAGCGGACGCGGCACCATGACCAACATCCTGGATCCGGTGGATCCGGCGCTGGCGCTGGCGCTGACCGGCAGCTTCTTCAAGGAGCCCAACGATGGCCTGGTCGGAGTATGCAGCAGCCACCTCGGCAAGGTGATCGGCACCCACTACCGCATGAACCATCTGGACGAGGTGAACCAGTCGTTCGGCATTCGCCACCTGTTCGAGACCGACCCGGTCAACCTCTATCGCCAGCACGCCAACCGCCTGCAGAGGCTGGGACTATGAACAGGGCATGGCTGATGGCTGCTCCGCTGGCGGCGGCCCTGCTGCTGGGGGGCTGGCAGTATTGGACCTCCGCTGACGCAACCGCCCCTTCGCCGCAACATGCAGGGCCCGCTTCCCCTCTGGTCAGGCAGGCCGCACCGCCGTCGGATAAGTCCTCGCTGCAGGCCCGCCATGAAGCCTTTCTCGGGGCCGAGGGCAGCCTGACGGTGCCGGCGGATCCGGGCCTCGCCAGCTTGCAGAAGCTGTTCGACGAGCGCGAACAGTTGCGCAGGCAGCGTTTCACCCCGGTCGAGCAGGAGCAGCTGTTTGCCGAGGACAGGCTGATGGAGCAGTGGACCCTGCGCCGCAAGGCGCTGGCGGAGTCCAGCGATGCCGACAAGCCGCTGCTGGCGAGCGAGCTGGAGCTCTGGCTGGCGGAGCAGCCCCAGTGGTTTCGGGAGGCGGAGGCCAACAGCCGCCTGCTCGGCGATCTGCAGGCTCTGGAGCAACTCCCCGCAGTAGGGCGTGACGCCGCACTGCGCGAACAGTTGGGACCGGAGGCGGCAGACCGGTTGCACCAGCTGGCAGAGAGCCAGCAGGGGTTCGAGCAGCAGTTGGCCGGCTATCTGGCCGAGATCAGGCCCCTGCCTGCCGAGGCCCGTGCCAGCCAGCAGCCGGAGATCCTGGCACGCTGGTTCGAGCCCGGTCAGTGGCGACGGGTGGAGGCCCTCACCCGGCTCACCCTGGGCGAGCAGTAACCGGCATGAAAAAGGGGCCCGCAAGTGGGCCCCCATTCTTTGACGCTGCCGCCCTTACTGCGGCTTGTTGGCCCCCGGCAGCGGCTGCCAGGTGAGGCGAGTCACCCGGTTGCCCTGCACCTCGCAGGTGAGGCAGAGATCCTGCCACCCCTTCTCCTGGCGCAGGGAAACTTCTCCCTTGATGCCCTCTGCACTCCTCTTGAGTTTGGCCGGCTCGAAGGTCACCTTGTCACCTCCGGCAAGCGCCATCAGCTTGCCATTGCAGAGCCACTGGGCGAGCTCGGCCCCCTTGAGCTTGACGCCCCCCTTGTCAGCCTTCTCCTCGGCGGTGCTCGGTGCAAACAACCCGCCCAGCTCGGCCGCCCGTCTGGTCAGCCAGGCTTCCCGCTGCTGCATGCTCATCTTGCTGACAAACTCCGCAGGCTGCCCCTTGTCGTCCAGCCATTGGGTCAGCTTGCCACTGTCATCGAAGGCGAACTGAGCGGCGGGCTCCTTCACCCCGAACAGCTTGCCGCCCTTGAAGTAGTAACGGCTCTCCCCTTCCTGTTTGCCCTGCTCGTTCAGGATGGGCACGGCGATGATGACGGGCGTGCCGTCGACCCAGGCCTTGATGTCAACGCCATCGTGGCTGAACAAGCGGGTATCGAGGGCGCTGTCGGCCCCCTTCTCCATCAGGGTGAACTGCTCGGCCAGGGAGGCGGCGAATGAAGGCAGGGAGCAGAGTCCCAGTCCCAAGCCGAGGCTCAGGGCGATCGCGGTTGTGCGCATAAGTGTCCTGTGGTGGGCCCGAAGGCCGGATTAACTCTCTACCAGCCAGACCCTCAGTCCCTCCCGGTGAGCCTCGCTCAAAGGGATGGACTGCCGGGTCCGGTAGTCAAAATGGATCAGGGTCGTCTCGGCGGTCACCGCCAGCTCGCCGCCCTGCCAGGCTTCCTGCCAGAGCGTGAAGGAGCTGGTACCGATACGCCGCACGCCGGTCTTGATCGACACCATCTGGCCATAGAACAGCTCCCGTTTGAATTGCACCGTGTAGCCCGCGATGATCAGATGCCAGTCATGCACATCCAGCTCAGGCGAGAAGAGGCGAAACAGGGGATCACGGGCCGATTCAAACCAGACCGCCGGCACCGTGTTGTTGATGTGGCCGAGGGCGTCCGTCTCTTGAAAACGGGGTTGGATCTGCATTTCCAGCATGGATGTCGACTCCTTGTCGTAGGACCGCGCACAGGCTAGCGCGCCAACCCGTCCGACTCAAGCGTCCCTGCCTGGGGGTGAGAGCCACCGCCGGTTTCCGGCTCCTGCGCCACCTGCTCGGGCTTTAACCAGGCGCAGCGAAAATCGAACCAGCCAAGGGCCGTCATGCGCACACCGTGCACGCCGACCCGGCTCTCCAGCTCCAGCCAGTGATGAAACAGCGGCACGAACCAGCTCTGGCGCTGCACCTCGGCCAGCAGGGCGCGGGGGCCGGGCTCTTCACCATGGGCGCGCCACTGCGTCAATCCCTGCCACAGGGCCTGCTGGCCGCCCCACACCCGGCGCAGCAAGGGGGTGCCCTGAAGCCAGGCGTAAGGGGCGAAGGCGTGCTCATGCTCCAGGTTGAGGGTGCCGAACCAGAGATCCACATCTTCATCCTCCCCGCTCACCCAGCGCCCGTAGTCCAGGGTACGCACCTCGAGCTGGATCCCCTGCTCTGCCAGCAGGCTGCTCATGGCGCTGGCGCACTCGTTGAACTCCAGATGCTGGTTGAAGCAGGCCAGTACCAGCCGCGCTGGCAGGCTGACCGGGCCGGACTCGGGAAGAGGCAGGCTCTCGCGCCAGTGGGGCAGGAGACCCAGCGCGCTGGTCCAGCCCCGCTGCAGCTCGGGCGCCACCCGGGCCATCAGGGCGATGGGGTTGAGCAGCCGGGTCAGCCACTGGCGCAGGGCCGGGTCCTGCAGGGGGGCCGATCTGTCGTCCTGCAGCAGGAAGTAGCAGCCGGACTCGAGTTCGGACTCCCCGCGCATGGAGCCAAGCTCCGGGGTGTCGCTGCCCAGCCTGACGTGGCTCTCCAGCCGCTCCGCCAGCTCCGGCAGCATCCAGATGTCGATCTCGTCGAGCAGGGCCCGGAGCCCGAAGTAGTCGTCAAATGCTTCGAGGCACAGGTGCAGGGGATCGTTGGCGCTCACCCGATAGGGGCCGGTGCCCACCGGCTGCAGGGCGAAATTCGCCTCCCCCTTGAGCTCCCGTGGCAGGATGGCCGCCACCGGCTCGGCCAGCAGGTGCGGCAGCAGAGGATCCGGGCTGTCGAGATGGATGTCCAGGGTGCGCGGCCAGCGGCTCTCCAGCCGTGCCAGATGGGCGAACAGCGGGCGATCCCGCAAGGCCTGCAGGCTCTCCATCACATCCTCCACCACCAGTTCGCGGCCATGGTGAAAACGCACCACGGGGCGCAGATAGAAGCGCCAGTGACAGGGGGCCAGACACTCCCAGTAGTGGGCGAGATCCCCCTCGATTTCCCCATTTTCCTCGTTTCGCCGGGTCAGACCGTTGAAGATCTGGCGGCTCAGGTGAATTTCGGAGCGACGCAAGGGCGCGGTGGGCAACAGACCGGGCAGGGGCCGGTAGTAGGGCACCCGCAGGATCTGGCGCCCCTCCCGGGTGGCCTGGCCGAGCTGCTCGATAAGCAGCGGGGTGAGCAGATCCAGGCGATCTTCGGCCAGCCGCACCGCCTGCGCCAGCTGGCCCTGACTCAGCAGATCCCGCAATCGGCGCCGGGTCAGGCTCTCCTGGTTGTCCAGCATGGTGAGGCGGGAGCGCCGCCCCCGCCCTGCCTCCGCCGTCCAGCACAGCCAGCCCTGCCCTTCCATGCGGCGCAGCAGCAGGCGTGCATTGCGCGTGGTGCAGCAGAGCAGGTCCGCCACCTCGGCGAGGCTGATTTCCCGCTCGTCGCAGCCAAGCTGCTGGGCGAGCCGTTGAAATTGCTGATAAAGGCGGCTAGTAGGCATAAAAGAGGAAATCCTGTCTCTGAAAGTCATCAGTTTTTACTTCCGTATTTTAGCTCAATACTGCTGGCGAACGTGAGAACCACTGCACAGGAGCACCATCATGAGCCACGCCAACCCCCTCAAACCGAACCGGATCCAGCAAACCCTTCGTCGCTACTTCCTGAGGATCCTGCCCCGCCCTCTGACGCTGGTCGAAGATCCCATGGTGCAGCTCAACCGCCTGATGCAGTGGGACATGCACCAGATAGACGACAGGGAGTATCGCCGCCGTCTCTGAGGTCGCCGTCACAGGCGCCATCCGGTCACCGCCATCCCCCGGCATTGCTTTGCCGGATTGGGTGGTTTACATCGGCGCTGGGCCTGATAGATTGGACGTCTATCCATCCATAATGGTGACATCCAACAAGGAGTGTGTGATGAAAGATGCGACCCTGGCCCTGCACCACGGCTTTGCCAACGACCCCACCACCAAGGCCGTTGCCGTGCCCATCTACCAGACGGTGGCCTACGAGTTCGAGAGCGCCCAGCACGGGGCGGACTTGTTCAATCTGGCGGTGCCGGGGAACATCTACACCCGCATCATGAACCCCACCAACGATGTGCTGGAGCAGCGGATGGCCGCGCTGGAAGGGGGCATCGCCGGCCTGGTGGTCTCGGCGGGCTCCGCCGCCATCACCTACGCCATCCAGGCGCTGACCGCCGCCGGTGACAACATCGTCTCCACCCCCCAACTCTATGGCGGCACCTACACCCTGTTCGCCCACATGCTGCCGAGCTTCGGGGTCGAGGTACGCTTCGCCAAGGATGACAGCGCCGAGGCCATCGCCGCCCTCATCGATGACAAAACCAAGGCGGTCTACTGCGAGAGCATCGGCAACCCGGCCGGCAACATCGTCGACATCGCCGCCCTGGCCAAGGCCGCCCACGCCCGCGGCGTGCCGCTCATCGTCGACAACACGGTCGCCACTCCGGTCTTGTGCAAACCCATCGAACACGGCGCCGACATCGTGGTGCACAGCCTGACCAAATATGTCGGCGGCCACGGCAACTCCCTGGGGGGCGTCATCGTCGACTCGGGCAAGTTCCCCTGGGCGGATCACGCCGAGCGCTTCCCCCAACTGACCCAACCCGAGCCTTCTTATCACGGGGTGGTCTACACCGAGGCCTTCGGCCCGGCGGCCTTCATCGGCCGGGTGCGCACCGTGCCGCTGCGCAATACCGGCGCGGCGCTGGCGCCCATGAACGCCTTCCTGCTGCTGCAGGGGCTGGAGACCCTGAGCCTGCGCATGGAGCGCCACGTGGACAACGCCCTGCGGGTCGCCCATCACCTCAGGCATCACCCCAAGGTGGCCTGGGTCAGCTACGCCGGTCTGCCGGGTCACCCCCACTACCCGCTGGCGGAGAAGTACATGGCCGGTCGCCCCTCGGCCATCCTCTCCTTCGGCCTGAAGGGGGGCTACGAGGCGGGCGTGCGCTTCTACGATGCACTCAAGATCTTCAAGCGGCTGGTCAACATCGGCGACGCCAAGTCCCTGGCCTGCCACCCCGCCTCCACCACCCATCGCCAGTTGAGCGAAGAGGAGCAGGCCAAGGCTGGAGTGAAACCTGAGATGATCCGGCTGTCGGTGGGGATCGAAGCCATCGAGGACATACTGGCGGATCTGGATCAGGCGCTGGAGGCCTGAGTCAATCGACGAAGGAGCGGGCACCACGCCCGCTCTTTTTCATCCATAAGTGAACCTGCTGCCGGGGCGCTGCGTATCACCGCCTTCCGTCACTGCGTCGAGGTTTCCATGATAGTCCTGCACCACCTGAACAAATCCCGCTCCCAGCGCATCATCTGGCTGCTTGAAGAGCTGGGCCTGCCCTACCAGATCAAGGCCTACCAGCGCGATGCCGCCACCTTCCTGGCGCCGCCCGAGCTCAAGGCCGTCCACCCCCTCGGCAAGTCGCCGGTCATCGAGTTTGACGGCCGGGTGCTGGCGGAATCCGGTGCCATCACCGAATACCTGATCGCCCGCCACGCTCCGGAACGGCTGGCACCGGCCACTGACAGCCCGGAGTATCCCGAATACCTGCAGTGGCTCCACTTCGCCGAGAGCTCCGGTATTCTGCCGCTGCTGCTCGATATGTTCGTGCGCAAGGATGGCAGCCCGATGCGCTTCCTGCCGGACTACGCCAAAGCCGAGTGTACCAAGGTGCTGGGCTACCTCGATGAGGTGCTGGCAAGCCGCCACTACCTGGTGGCCGATCGCCTCACCGGCGCCGACATCCTGAACTCCTTCCTGGTGGATCTGCTGGCCCAGAGCGGCCAGCTGGCCCAGTTCCCGCATCTGCAAGCCTACTGGCAGCGCCTCAATACCCATCCGGCCCGCCAGAAGGCGGCGGCGCTGGAGCGCGAGCTGGACCGCAGCGCCGAATAAACGGCAGTGCCCCGGTGACACCCTGCAAAACGCCCCGATGATCGGGGCGTTCTCTTTTCCGTTGGCCAGCCGGTGATCAGAGGGCGAGGGAAAGGATCCGCGCCACTATGGTTGCCAGGATGACTTACAGCGCGTGGGACAGGATCCTGGCTACCTTGTCGGGATCAATGTCCTGCTGCTCCCCGAGGGCGGTCAGGCCGAACAGCTTGAGGTTGGAACAGATCCCCGGGATGCAGCGCGCATCCAGGCCATAGTCGGCGAGACGGGTACCCACCCCCATCTGCTGGAAGAACTGCTCGGTGCGGATGATCGCCTCCTCGATGCGCAGTGCCTTGTCCTCGCGGCTGGAGTGCCATACTCGCTCGGCGAACTGGGCCAGCTTCTCCTGCTTCTGGGCCGCTTGCTCCCGCAGCAGGGAGGGCAGCACCACCGCCAGACTCTGGGCATGATCCAGCCCATGCAGGGCGGTGAGCTGGTGACCGATGGCGTGGGTGGACCAGTCCTGGGGCACGCCGCGACCGATGAGGCCGTTGAGGGCCAGGCTGGCCGCCCACATCAGGTTGGCACGCACCTGGTAGTTGGTGGGCTCCGCCAGCGCCCGCGGACCGTTGTCCACCAGCACCTGCAACAGCCCTTCCGCCAGCCGGTCCTGCACCTCGCCCCCCACCGGGAAGGTGAGGTACTGCTCGAGGATGTGGACGAAGGCATCCACTACGCCATTGCCCACCTGGCGCGGCGGAAGGCTGTAGGTGGTGGCGGGATCCAGCACCGCAAACACCGGTTGCACCAGCGGATTGTAGAAGGAGAGCTTGGCCTCCCCCCGGCTCACCACGGCGGCGGGGTTGCTCTCCGAACCGGTGGCCGGCAGGGTCAGCACACAGCCCAGCGGCAGCGCTGCCTTGATGGGGGCCTTGTCCCGCAGGATCTCCCAGGGATCGTCCCCCTCGAAGCAGGCAGCAGCGGCCACGAACTTGGTGCCATCCACCACGGAACCGCCACCCACCGCCAGCAGGAAGTCGATACGCTCGCGCTTGACCAGATCCACCGCCTCCATCAGCTGGTCGTACTGGGGGTTGGCGCCGATACCGGGAAATTCCAGCCACTCCCGACCTGCCAGCGCCTGGGTCAACTGGTCATAGACCCCGTTCTGCTTGATGCTGCCGCCGCCGTAGAGCACCAGCAGACGGCTGCCGACCGGGATCAGCTCCGGCAGAGTGGCTATCTGGCCTTCACCAAAGCAGATGCGGGTGGGATTGGCATATTGGAAGTTGTACACGGCAGAGCCCTCGGTTGATTGCATGCCGGGGAATTGTGCGCCTGCCGTGCCATCAGGTCAAAAACGGGAGCCTGTCGTCAAAAATACGATGCCAGCCTGCCGATGCCGGGCGCTCCTGCCCGGCTTTGCTATGGTGATAGCGGGCAGACGAGTTCGTCGCCCCCTCAAACCCCTCCCGGGGTCCCTTTCCCACTCACAGGGTCTCTATCATGAAACTGAAGCACGCCTGGATTGCGGGTGCCCTCACCCTCTGTGCCCCTCCCCTGCTCTATGCCGCCGAGGTCACCACCCATGTGGCCGTGGCCCCCGGACAAGCCAGCCTGGCCGAAGAACTGACCGCCAGGGCAACCGTCACCGCCATCGACCTGGCCACCCGCAAGGTCAGCCTGAAAAATGCCGAAGGGCAGACCCTGGACCTGATCGCCGGGGAGGAGGTGACCAACCTTCCCCAGCTCAAGGTGGGAGATGTCGTGGCCCTGAGATATCTGCAACTGCTGGACCTGACCCTGCTCAAGGGCACCGCCGGGGTGAGAAAACGGGTGGTGGAAGTGGAAGGGGGCAAGGCGGCGGCCGGGGAGAAACCCGCTGCCGGCGCCGGCATGCAGGTAACCATCTATGCCGACGTCATCGACGTGGACAAGGCGCACCAGACCATCCGGGTCAAGGGGGTCGACCATACCCTGACCCTCAAGGTGCAGGATCCGGCCCAGTTCGCCCTCATCGCCAAGGGGGACCAGATCAAGGCCGTGCAGACCACCGCCATCGCCATCGGCATCGCCCCCCAGAGTCCCTGAGCCCTGACCACGGCCTGCCAGCCCCGTGGCAAGGGGGCAACCCCTTGCCTTTAACGCCCAAGGATTGCCGTTTGAATCACATCATGCCTGGGAGGCAGATTTGCCGGTGAGACGATCCATGGCCTCCTTGAGCATGGCATCGCGCTGCGCGGCCAGGTCCTTGCTCTGCGTTTCGCGCTCCTCGGCAGAGAGCGTCTTGTCATCCGCTATCCCCTTGAGCTGACGCTCGAGATCGTCAAGTTTTTTGCGATCAAAGCCCAGGGCCTTGTCCACCATCTGCTGCACCCGCGCATCCTTGACACCACCGGTCAGGACTGTGTTCTTGCCGTTTCTGGCCAGATGCTCGTAGGTCAACGCCTGCTGCGCCTTGCCGGTCAGCACCTGACTGGAGAGGCTGACCTGCTGAGACCAGCCGCTCTGCTTGTCATCGCTGTCGCTGAGGGTCGCCAGGGCACGGTTCTGGGACGCGCTCTGGGCGAGTTGATGACCATAGGGTTTGATATCCATGAAGGCTCCACGCTCACTGCCGGCCTCGCCGGCTCCGGGGATGGTTTCCCCGCCATGGGCCGGAGACAGCAAAATGCAGGCCAACTTGAGTACCCCCCTCTTTCGACGGTTCAGCACGGGGTCGCAGCACGCCTCCTTCTGCACTCCATGACGAGTGCGACCAGACCCATCAAAAAAGGCGCCCGAAGGCGCCTCTTGTGGACAGGAGTCGGCTCGTCATGACATCAGCGACGGCTGATGTGGAGCGGGCCGAAGGTCTGGGCCACCGGCATGATCTCGATGCTGTTGATGTTGACGTGGGCAGGCTGCTCGCTGATCCAGAGTACGGTATTGGCGATGTCTTCCGGCAGGATGGCCTGCACCCCCTGATAGACGGTGGCCGCCTTGGCGTCGTCGCCGTGGAAGCGCACGTTGGAGAACTCGGTGCCGCCACACAGACCCGGCTCCACGTTGGTGACACGCACCGCCGTGCCCGCCAGATCCGCACGCAGGTTGAGACTGAACTGCTTCACGAACGCCTTGGTCGCGCCGTAGACGTTGCCGCCCGGATAGGGGTAGGTCCCTGCGATGGAGCCGATATTGATGACGTGGCCGCGGTTGCGCGCCACCATGCCCGGCAGCAGCAACCGGGTGATCAGAGTCAGGCCGCTGATGTTGGTGGCGATCATCTGCTCCCAGTCTTCCAGATCCGCCTTGTGGGCAGGCTCCAGCCCCAGTGCCAGGCCGGCGTTGTTGACCAGCAGGTCCACCTGTTGCCATTCGGTCGGCAGCCCCTCGATGGCGGCGCGGGTGGCAGCCTTGTCCTGGACGTCGAACACCAGGGGCAGGAACTGCTCGCCCAGCTCCTCGGACAGGGCGGCCAGCCGTTCGGCGCGACGCCCGGTGCCGATCACCCGGTGGCCTGCGCTCACCAGCAGGCGGCTGATGGCCTCACCAAAGCCGGACGAGGCGCCCGTTACCATTGCAATCATGTGAACCTCCATTGTTATTTGTCTTCTTGAAAAATCAGCACGTTATATGTCGCGCTTGCCCAGCTTTCGCCATGCGAAGACCGCCAGATGCAGCAGGAAGAGACCCGAGCCCCCCAGCGCAAACAGCAGGCCGGTCAGGGCGTTGACCGAGGTATCGGCGCCGCACCACCACCAGACCAGCCAGCCGACGACCCCGATGAGAAAGGTCTGGGCGGCGCAGACCGGGCAGCGCCCGAGCTTGGCCCTGATGGCCGTAGCCAGGCAATCCTCGCAACTCATGATGGCTCCTGCCGCTCATCCCCCAGCGCCAGCACCAGGCGGTGGGCATGCTGGCCGGGCCCGTAATAATCGGGCAGCCGTACCCCGGGGCGAAACCCCAGCCCCTGATAGAGGGTCCTGGCTTCTGGGTTGGCGTCGGCGACTTCGAGGCGAATCGCCCCCCAGCCGGCCTCGCGCCCTTCCCGGATCACCTGCTCCAGCAGGCGGCGTGCCCACCCCTGACGGCGGACGGTCCAGCGGATGGCGAGGGTCTGGATGATGAGACGATCCCAGCCTTTGTGCTCCAGCACGCTCACATAGCCCATCACCTGCGCCTTCTCGTCTTGCAGCAGCAGGGTGCGCCCCTTGGCCTGATTGAGCAGATAGTGCCAGCGGCTGCGGCCGAAGGCGACCTCGGGGGGGAAACAGTAGCGTTCCAGCTTCACGATGGCGCCCAAATCATCGGCTCGGGCGGCGCGCACGGTCAACACGGGGAGTCCTTGTTCGGTTATTTATCCTCAGCACCAGAAATGCGACTTGTATCACAAGTTACCAAGGCAGAATATTAGGCACTGTAACCTCTTGTTTCCCCTCGCGCCATTGTCGTGCTTGTCGGTGCATCGAAGCCCACTGGGGATCCTGCCGTTTCTGGCAGTCCTTTCTGTGGAGCCTGAAAATATGAGTACCTATGTCATCGTCGAGGAGCCGGGCGACTGGCCCTGCCATGCCGACTATCTGCTGACCGCCCGCACCTACCTGCAACACGGTCTGCCCACCACAGGGGGGCGTCCGCGCATCATCAACCTCTGCCGCAGCCTGGAACACCTGGGGGCCGGTTATTACTGCTCCCTGCTGGCCCAGGCCCGCGGCCACCACTGCCTGCCGGGATTGCAGGCCATCAGCAGGCTGCAACCCCAGCAGCCTCCCGCCAAGCTGTGGCGCAAATTGCAGGGCTGGCTGGCCCAGCAGAGCGAGGACAGGATCCGGGTGCGCGCCATCTTCGGCCAGTGCGAACAGAGCGAGCTGGCGGGGCTCGCCCGCTATTACTACGGCCTGAGCCAGTTGCCGCTGCAGGAGCTGACCCTCAAGCGCGGTCGCCACGGCTGGTCGGTGCGCCAGCAGGAGAGCCTGTCACCGCTGGCGCTGAGCCCGAGCGAGAAGGCGCTGATGGTGCAGCACGCCCAGGCGCTGGTGGGCACGGGGGACGAGGAACAGACGGCGCCACGCTACCAGCTCGCCATCCTGGTCGACCCCAACGACGGCCGCGCCAGCAGCGATGCCCTGGCGCTGGAGCGTTTCATCAAGGCGGCCGCTGCCCAGGGGATCCAGGCCGAGATCCTGCCTCCCTCGGCCATCGAGCGGTTGCCGGAGTTCGACACCCTCTGGCTGCGCGCCGAGACCGCGGTCGGCCACTACACCTTCGAATTTGCCCGCCGTGCCGAGCAGCTCAAGATGCCGGTCATCGACAGCTCCCGTGCCATCCTCGCCTGCAGCAACAAGCTCTATCTCTACGAGCTGATGGTGCGCAGCGGCGTGCCCATGCCCCCCACCACCGTCGTGACCCGCCGCGGCCGCCAGCATGTGGACGAACTGGTGCAGCGCCTCGGTCTGCCGCTGATGGTGAAGATCCCCGACGGCGCCCAGGGGCGCGACCTCGCCATGGCCAGCGATGACATCCAGCTCGCCCGCCTGCTGGACGAGGGGCTGGCCCGCTCCGCCCTGCTGCTGGTCCAGAGCCGGATCCCTGCCGAGTTCGACTGGCGCATCGGCTTTCTCGACGGCTCGCCGCTGTTCGCCTGCCGCCGCTACCGACCCGAACCCGGCAACCGCATCCGTCGCCGCAAACACCCCCTCGACATGAGCCGCATCGAGGCGCTGCCCCTCAGCGACGTGCCGGAGCGGGTGCTGCAAACCGCCCGCCGCGCCGTGCACCAGCTCGGCAACGGCCTGTTCGGGGTGGATCTGCGCCAGCAGGGTCAGGGCTGCGTGTTGCTGGAAATCATCGACAACCCCTGGATACGTGGCGATATTGAAGACAGGGAGGCAAAGGACCTCTACGAGCGCCTCGCCCGGGCCTTCCGCCAGCGGCTGGAGAACCGGGGGCAGAGCGCGACAGGATAACAAGCATCGCGAGCAGAGGTGGATATGATGACAATGCAGTGGTGGGACATCGCGCCCCTTGGCTGGGAGAACATCCTGGTCTGTCTGGTGTGTGGCACCCTGGTGGGGCTGGAGCGGCAGCTTCGCGGCAAGCCGGTGGGGATCCGCACCTCTTCCCTCATCGTGCTCGGCACCTACTGTTTTCTCGCCATCGGCGCCGCCGTCAGTCCTCAGGGCGCCGATCAGGCGCGGGTGCTGGGTCAGCTCATCACCGGGGTCGGCTTTCTCGGGGCCGGGGTCATGATGACCCGGGATGGTCAGGTGCTGGGGGTGACCTCCGCCGCCGCCATCTGGATGCTGGCCGCCCTCGGCGCCCTCATCGGCATGGACATGCTGCATCAGGCGCTGCTGCTCACCGGCGTCACCCTCTCCATCCTGGTGGGGGTGGACTACTTGGAAGCCAGCTTCAAGAGCCTGCGCCGCGGGGTGCACAATCGGCTGGAACACTGGCGCCACGGGGCCGAGCCCTCGGTCTCTTCCCGCCGGGACGATCTGGGCAGCGGCATCGAGAAGTAAGCCGCCACCATGAAAAAGGGCTCCACTATGGAGCCCTTTCTGTTGTCTGCCTCCCTCAGCGCACCAGCAGGAAGCGGCCGGTGAGGGGCGGCAAGTCCACCGTCACGCTGCTGCCACCGATGGCCAGGTTCTCGCCGCTCTGCAGATCCACCAGGGCGCTGCCGCTGCGCAGCTTGCCGACCGGCACGGCGTAGCTCTGAGGCGTGGTGGAGACATTGAGCAGGTAGACTACTTGCTCGCCCGCCGTCTGCTTGATGTCGCCATAGACGCTCCCCTCGGCCACCAGCTTGACCCGCTCCCCCTGATAGAGGGCGGGGTGGGCGGCGCGCAGGGCCAGCAGAGCGCTCAGCCACTGCTTGAGCTCGGCCTGCTCGCTGCTCGGCACGAAGCCGGTGACACCGGGGACCTTGCCATCGCTGCGGGCCACGTGATCATCGCAGAGCCCCTGGGCCGCACAGTCGCCTCCCACCTGACTGGCAAAGCCAGGCACCTCGTCGCCAAACTCCTCGCCATAGTAGAAGGTAATGGGACCGGAGCGGGCGGCCATGAAGCTGAAGGCCGCCTTGTGGCGCTGCCAGTAGTCCGCCCCATTGAAGTTGCCCCGCTCCAGCAGATCGCCGAAGCGCACCAGATCGTGGTTGCCCAGCATCAGGTTGGGCATGGCATGGTCCGGGTAGTTCTCCACCTTGTTCCAGCTGGCGTCGAGCACGCTGGCCCCCTGCCCGCCCTTGCCGGACTCTTCCACCGCCAGCGCCTGTACCAGGCCGTAGCGCAGGGGGAAGTCGAACGCCGAAGAGAGCGCCGGGTTGTCGCTCGGGCCATAGGCCTGGGCGCGGATCTCGTCGGCGCCCTTCCACACTTCCCCCACCATGTAGCCGAGGGTGCCCCACTGCTGGCCGGCGGCCTTGCGCGCCGCGCTGGCCCGCGCCACCTCGCTGCGAATGGCGCGCCAGTCATCCAGCCCCAACTGATAAGCCTGATCGAGGCGCCAGCCGTCGATGCCGTACTGCTCGACCCAGTAACGGGCCACCTCCTTGAAGTAGGCCAGACTCTCGGGCTGGCCGTAATCCACCAGCTGACCCGGGTAGCCTGCGCCGCCGCTCTTGAGGGCAGGCAGCCGCCCCTCTGGTGAAGGCTTGCTCACCCCCACCTTGTTGACGTGGCCGAACACCCCGTCGAGGAAGACATAGAGCCCGCGCTGGTGCGCCCCGTCCACCAGTTTTTTAAGCTGGGCGTTGCTGCCGAAGTTGGGATCCACGTTGAAGAAGTCGCAGGCGAAGTAACCGGTGGCATCCAGCCGGTCGTCCCCGGCCTGGCCGGCGCAGGAGTCAAACACCGGCGTGAGCCAGATGGCGTTGACGTTGAGGCTCTTGATGTGGTCGAGGCTGTCGATGATCCCCTGCAGATCGCCGTTGTGCCGGGAGGGGCCGTAGCCGACGCCGTAGTTGGCGCTGCCGTCGCCGTCGACGAAGGACTCCACCATCACCTGGTAGGTGCGCAGGTTGCAGGCTGGCTGATCATTGCCGTAGCAGGCGCGGCTGGCCGACGCGGGGGGCGGATTGACCACCGGAGGCTGGGGGTCACTGCTGCCACCGCCTCCCCCGCTGCCGCAAGCCGTCAGTAACAGGGCGGCCCCGATGAGGCCGCCACGACGCAACGTTCCTTGTTTCATTGTTATGTTCCCGCTGTGGTGGATGGGCGCCCAAAGCGCCGCACTGGGGTCATGATAACGACCTGACCGACGCGGGTCTGTGACTGAAAACGTTACCTGACTCAACGAGTTAGCATGTCAGAAGCGATGCATGTTGCGATCGGGGAAGGCGGCGCGCTCGTCGATGGGCAGGATCAGGTGGTAGACCTCGTGGGCCGCCAGGGTGAAGCCCGAGGGCCATGCCAGTTGATGGCGATGATCGATGAAGACACGGGCGAAGCGACGCTCGGTCTCCATGGCCGCAAACAGCGGCTGGCCGCGCCAGGGGGTGAGATCCAGCACGCCTGTGGTGCCGTCGGAGAGCACAACGAACAGAGCCCAGCCCTGCATATATTCCACATCGATGAAGACCGGCATCCCTTCGGCTCCGATTGAGAAATCCGGCGCCATTATAGGCACGACCATTGTCTCGATGTGCCAGCAGGATCACAGTTTTCCCAGCGTTTTATGCTCTCTTAGAACCCTGCATCCCGTCACAAAAAAATCATAAAACGTGCCAGCTTCTCCATTTATACCTCCCCCCCATGCAACCTTTGCCAGGCGCCACTGTCATACTCCTGCACCATAACAACAATGCGTCCGGGGACTGGGCGCAAACAGGTTTGCAGGAACAATATGACCACCATCAGACAATGGCTGGGACCGGTTTGGCCCATCGCCGTCTTTTCATTGATCGCGCTCATCTCCCTGACCATCAGCCGCCTTGGCCTGGGGCTCTGGCAA
Source organism: Aeromonas sp. INTO2 (assembly GCF_049860605.1). Lineage (NCBI taxonomy): Bacteria > Pseudomonadati > Pseudomonadota > Gammaproteobacteria > Aeromonadales > Aeromonadaceae > Aeromonas > Aeromonas sp. INTO2. Next base: position 4,672,725 of record NZ_CP187588.1, on the reverse strand, counting down.
CTGGAACGGGTGGATGCCGTCTCTGGCTGGCAGGAGATGCTGCTGCAAGGCATTCGCGTCGACGTCGCCACCCTCTGCTGGGTCTGGGGCGTACCCGCCGTCTTGACCCAGTTGCTGGCCGGGCCCCACGCGCCGGGGCGGCTCTGGATGCAGCTTATCCGGATCTGGCTCACCCTGGGGCTCTGGCTGATGCTCTTTCTCGAGATCTCCACTCCCGCCTTCGTCACCGAATACGGGGTACGTCCCAACCGCCTCTATGTGGAGTACCTCATCTATCCGAAGGAGGTGCTCTCCATGCTGTGGGCTGGCCGCAAGGGCGAACTGCTGCTGGCCGTGATCTTCAGCGGCGCCGTGCTGGGCGGTGGCTGGTGGCTGAGCGGCCGCCTGGTGCGTGACCTAAGCTTCCCCCGCTGGTACTGGCGCCCCGCCTTCGCCCTGCTGATCCTCGCCGTCGGCTTCCTCGGCGCCCGCTCCAGTCTCGGCCATCGCGCCTTGAATCCGGCCATGGTGGCCTTTGCGGACGATCCCCTGGTCAACGCCCTCACCGTCAACTCCGCCTACTCCCTCTTCTTTGCCATCAAGCAGATGGGGGCCGAGGAGGACGCCAGCCAGTTTTACGGCAAGATGGCTGACCATCAGGTACTCGACATAGTCCGCGAGGAGAGCGGTCGCCCTCTCGGCGATTTCACCTCTGCCGATCTGCCGAGCCAGACCTTCAACACGGCCAGCTACCAGGGCAAGCCCAAAAACCTGGTGATCCTGCTGCAAGAGAGTCTGGGGGCCCAGTTCGTCGGCTCCCTCGGCGGCCTGCCGCTCACCCCGAACATCGATGCCTTGTCGAAAGAGGGTTGGGCGTTCGAGCAGCTCTACGCCACCGGTACCCGTTCGGTACGCGGCATCGAGGCGGTGCTCACCGGCTTCACGCCGACCCCGGCCCAGGCCGTGGTCAAGCTCGGCAAGAGCCAGACCAACTTCTTCACCATCGCCGACCTGCTCAAGCAGCGAGGCTATGACACCAGCTTCATCTATGGCGGCGAGAGCCACTTCGACAACATGCGCAGCTTCTTCCTCGGCAACGGCTTCACCACCATCGTCGAGCAGAAGGACTTCAAGAACCCGGTGTTCGAGGGATCCTGGGGCGCCTCGGATGAAGATCTGATGGCCAAGGCCAACGAGACCTTCGCGGCGCTGCACAAGGAGGGCAAACCCTTCTTCAGCCTGGTGTTCAGCTCCAGCAACCACGATCCCTTCGAATTCCCCGACAACCGCATCGCCCTGTACGAGCAGCCCAAGCAGACCCGCAACAACGCCGCCAAGTACGCGGACTACGCCGTCGGCGAGTTCTTCAAGAAGGCCAGGGCATCGGACTACTGGAAGGACACCCTGTTCCTGGTCATCGCCGATCACGACAGCCGGGTCGGGGGAGCCAGTCTGGTGCCCATCCCCCGCTTCCACATCCCGGGGGTCATTCTGGGGGACGGCATAGCACCGAGAAAGGATCCCCGCATCGTCAGCCAGATCGACATGGCCCCGACCCTGCTCTCCCTCATGGGCATCAGTGCCGACTACCCCATGCTGGGCAAGGATCTCACCCGCATGCCCGCCGACTGGCCTGGGCGCGCCATCATGCAGTACGACAAGAACTTCGCCCTGATGCGCGGCAAGGATGTGGTGATCCTGCAGCCCGAGCGGGCGCCGGAAGGCTTCATCTACGAGGATGCGACCGAAACGCTCACCCCGGCGCCGCAGCCAGGCGCCATGAAGGATGCCGCCCTGGGGCTGGTTCTGTGGGGCAGCCTGGCCTATCAGCAGGGGCTCTACCGGACGGCGCAGGACAGCCGGCTGGCTCTCAACTGAGGAACCGCCCACAAAAAAGTTCCGGTGTCAAGCGTTTGTGAAAACAGCCTGATGGCCGGAAGTCTATATGGGGCACGGGTTTAGCTCTACTTCGGGCCGCTTTGCGGGGCTGCGGCGTTGTGGGCTAGGAGCCACATAAGAGCGTCGCGGTAGAAAGCCGGAGAGTGCTGCATCGGGGACGATTGCCAGCAGACGGCGGCCGCGTTTCACCATCATAGCCCACAACGCCGCAGCCCTCCAGAACGAAGAACGCGCAGCCTTGGGCTGCGCGTTCGAGGGATGGATACCACGGGAAACCGGCATCATCAGCTTGGCTTCGGTGGCGCGGCCTTGCCCGCGCCTCCCTTCCTGAATCCCCGATCCCCGGCCATGAAGGCTTCCAGCATGTGCGGAATCAGCACCGTGGCATCGACCGCCTCGCCGTAGGTCTGCGCGTGCAGCGCAGCGTAGCGGTCGAGGTCGGCTTTCAGGCTGGCCGGGCAAGCAAAGGTCAGCTTCGTGGATTCCGTTTTCGGCAGCGGCCCGAGCCGCAGCTTGCGCGTCGTCATCGTGAAGTCCCCCTCTGGAAGAAAAGTGGCTGGTACGGACGCAGCACCAGATCACGGTTGACGATGATGCGAACCGGCAGGCCCGGCCGCTCCGTCAGCGTCGGCTGGATGTTCATGTTGCGCCGGGTCATCTCTTGGCCGACCTGATTGATGCTGTCTTGGGCGCTGTCGCGCCCGGCGATGACGATGCGGTTGCCGTCCTGCCGGTTCTCCGGTGCGGCCAGCTCAGCACCAACACCCAGCAGCGTCGTCAGCGCCGCCCCGGCGAAGATGCGGCCCCAGTGATAGTCCACGTCGTCTTCCAGCCCGGCATAACCAGCCGGGTCGGTGCCGGCCAAGTTGTCGAGCGTGAGCGAAGACGTGTCGGGCAGGATGATCCGGTTCCACACCACTTGCACGCGGCTCTGCCCGTAGCTGACCTGGCTGTTGTATTTGCCCAGGATGCGCGAACCCTGCGGGATCAGCAGGAACTTGCCGGTGGCGGTGTCATAGACCGGCTCCGTCACCGTGGCGATCACGTCGCCGGGCAAGTCCGACTTGATGCCTGTCACCAGCGCCCCGGCCACCACCGTTCCGGCCATGACCTGATACGGCGAAGCCGGCAAGGTCAGATTGCCGGAATTACGGGTTTCCGTGGTTCCGGCTTTCTGGAAAGCCTCTTTCTGGTCTTGCCGGTTCTGTACGGCGGTCGGGTCGGCAGGCTGGGCCGCCGTCGAGGCCGGGCCAGCCGCCAGCGGGTCGAAGGCCGCATTGGCGGCGAAGCCCTGCGCGGCAGCCACCTGCGTCTGCGCCACCGGCGCGGCCTTCTGCGAACCCGAGCGGAAGAACACCGACGATGCCGCCGCCGATTCGGCTTCCTTGCGCAGCGCGTCGTTGGGGTCGTGGCCGGGGGCCGCGTAGGCGGCCGTCACCGGCTGCTGCGACTTCACGATGGCCGGGCCAAGATCGCCAGGCAGCGGTGGCCCCAGCTCCGGCACCTTCGGCGGCAGCTTGGAATAGTCGGCCGGCAGCGCGTCCAGCCCTTCGGACTTCGAGACGCGATCGACGTTGTAAAGCTCGGTCTGCTCGCCTGCGCCGCGCCGCTGCGGTTGCAGCGACCACATCAGCGCGCCGAGCACTGCGACCGACAGGGTGCCGGCGAGGATGGCCAGCGTGCGCCGGTTCAACCGCGTGACCGGGCGCGGCTGGGCGCGCAGCGCCACCGCTTCGGGTGCTACCTTGCCCGCCTGTGGCGTGGCGAGGTCGGGGGTGTCGTCCTGGCTCATGGTCAGTTCCTCCGCGCCACGCCATCCGTGCGTTCGATACGCACCACGTCGCCGCCGTCACCGCCCAGGCGCAGTTCGGCAGCGCCGAACAGCCGATCCACGATGTAGTACGGCGAGCGGAAGCGGTAGTTCACCAGTTGCCCGTCGCCCTGCGCGCCGATCACGAACAGCGGTGGCAACTCGCCTTGCGCGATGCCCGGCGGGAACTGGATATAGACCTTCTCGCCGTCATCGAAGGCGCGCAGCGGCTTCCACGGCGGATTACTGCCGCTGACCGCGTAGCGGAAGCGGATCTTCTCCAGCGACAAGCCGGTATCGACAGGCGCGGCGGCGCTGGCCGCCTGCGACTGACGCTGCAAGGCCAGCATTCGGTCTTTCGGGTAGTCCCAGGACACCGACGCCATCCATGCCTTTTCCGTCGAGGTCAGCTCCAGCAGGTACGTCCGGCGGCTGGTGGTGATGACCAGGTTCGTTTTGAGGCCCGAGCGGATGGGCTTGACCAGCACATTGACGCGCAGCGCATCGCCGCTGCCGCTGGACGTGTCGCCCACAATCCAGCGCACGGTATCGCCAGCCGCGACAGTGACAAGTTCCTCGCCGGGCTGGAGCGAAACCACGGTCACGCGCCCCGGCGCGGCATAGACCTGATAGAGCGCGCCATCGGTGAAAGGCCACACCTGAATCGCATTGACGTAGCCCTCGCGGGTCGGCGCAATGCGCGCTTCGGCGTTGGCACGGGAGACGCGCACCTTCTCGTCGGCCGGCTCCGGTATAGCCGGGGCTGTGTCCACCTCGGGCAGCGGCTTCAACTGCGCCGGGAGTGCCAGCGGCTCGGGCACGGCGACCACTTCCACCGGCGCGGGTGGCTCCCGCAGCGGCTGCGCCTGCACCGGCTCATCGAGCGAGATGGACGGCGGCGGCTTGCCCTGCGAGGCGCAGCCCGAGAACAGAACAGTCGAGGCCAGCAGGATTAACGGGAAAACGGATTTACGGAAAAGTGCATTCATGGCTTGGCTCCTTCGGACGAATCCAGTTCGCGGCTCCACGACAAGCCATTGACGTAGATACCCAGCGGGTTCTTGCGCAGGCGCTGTTCAGTGCGCGGGGTTTGCAGGACGGTGGAAAGCACGGCGTTCCAGCGTTCGGTGCCAGCGGGTGCGCCATTGACGAATCGCTGCTCTGTCCAGCGCACGTTGAAAGACGTGTCGCTGGCGCGCACGACGCTGGTGATCTGCACCGTCACCGACTCCTTGCCGATGCGGGCGAATGGGTCGTTCTTGCTGGCGTAGTCGTTGAGAATGGCCGCGCCTTTGTCGGTGGTGTAGTCGTAGGCATCGAGCCAGTTCTGCCGCACCACGATGGGGTCGATGGACAGCGAGCGCACCAGAGTCACGAAGCGCGCCAGGTGGTGCGCGATCTGCGCATCGGCGGGCCGGTACGGCGTGGCGGCTTCGCCGACGGCGCGCACCTGCCCCGACTGATCGACCTCGATGACATAGGGCGTGACGATGGACTGCGCCGAGCGCCACACCAGGCCGCCGGCCATCAGCAGCGCGAGCGTGAGGCAGCCGAAGGCCATGAAACGCCAGTTCTTGGCCTGCACGCGGGCCGAGCCGATCCGGTCGTCCCACACCTGCGCGGCGGATTGGTACGGGGTGGCAGGCTGCGGCGTGTCGGCGTAGCGCACCTGCGGGCGTTTGAATCGCATGGGTGTTCTCCTTGAAGGTCAGGTATCGGGTCACTCATCGGGGCGCAGGCTCGGGCCTTGCCCCGAGCCGCCGCCGTCGCCACCGCGCAGCGTGTGGGCGGCGGTGGTGGCGGCATGGGTGATCTGCTGGCGGCGGTGCATCCGCTTGGCCCAGGCGGGTTGCTCCTGCTTCGGCGCGCTGGCGGCGCTTTCCGTGCCTTCGCTTGCAGCGGCCTGGCCGGAACCGGCAGCGCCGGCATCCGCGCCGTTCCAGCCAGCACGGAAGGAACCGGCCACCTTCTGCCCGGCAGCGGACACACCCGATGCAGCGCGGCGGCCTGCGGCCTGTGCGCCGGTCTTGGCGACGTTGCCCAGGCCCGCCGCCGCGCCCTTGGCCCCGCCGCCCGCAGCGGCGGAACCGGCCTGGAATGCGGACTTGGCGCTGCTGGCCGCCGACGTGGCGGCGCGTGCGCCGCTGCCGGCGAGCTTGGCGGCGGCCGGGGCCATGCGTGCGCCCGCCATGACCGCACCGCCCACGCCAGTCGCGGCGGCACCGATAGCAACACCGGTGCCGACCGCGCCGACGGCCGCGCCCGCCATCGCGCCCGCGCCGAGCTGCGGTGCACCGGACACGAGGCCGGTGGCGATCCCGGGGCCGAAGATGCCCAGCGCCAGCAGCGCGAGCGAGGCCAGCATCACGACCAGCGCGTGGTCGATGGAAGGCTCGTCGGGATGAACCTGGAACTCCGCGAACAGGCCCGAGCCGATGCCGACGATGACGGCCAGTACCAAGACCTTGATGCCCGACGAAACCACGTTGCCGAGCACCTTTTCCGCAAGGAAGCTCGTCTTGTTCCAGAGTGCGAACGGAATCAGGACGAAACCGGCGAGCGTGGTCAGCTTGAACTCGATCAGCGTGATGAAAAGCTGTACCGCCAGCACGAAGAAGCAGAGGATCACCACCAGCCAGGCGATGAACAGCACCACGATGGGGTCGAGGTTCACGAACACTTCGGGGAAGCCGGCCATGTCACCGATCTGGTCGAGGATTGGCGCAGCGGCGTCAATGCCCGTCTTCGCCAGCCGGCCCGGCTGCAAGAAGTTCTCCATCGTGATGGCGGAGCCGGTGGCGGTGATACCTAGTCCCGCAAATGACCGGAACACGATGCCCGACAGCCAGTTGAAGTTGCCGATGATGTAGGCGAAGGCACCGACGTAAAGCACCTTGCGCAGTAGCTTGGCGATCACGTCCTCGCCCTGGCCGGTCGCATGACTCATGGCCCAATACAGGCCGGCGATGGTCATGTCGATGACGATGAGCGTGGCCGTCAGGAACGCGACTTCGCCTTGCAGCAGACCGAAACCGGAGTCGATGTAGCGCGAGAAGGTATCGAGGAATCTGTCGATGATCGTCACGTCGTTCATGGCGTGTTCTCCCCTGTGGGTTCATCGAAGCTCGGCGGAATCGGCGGCAGTTCGGCCAGCGTCCGGTACTCGTCCGGCCCGGTGTGGCCGGCGAAGAAGCGCCGCCGGAAGGCTTCGGCGGCGGCGTGGCAGGCGTCTTCGCCAGCAGCCTGCCGATCGGTCGCGCATTGGGCGCGCAGCGCCTTGAGCCGCACGGGATCGGCGGCCAAGGTCGCGGCCAGGTCTTCGGCCGGCTGCTGGCCGCACGCGGTCAGCAGCACGGCCAGCAGGACAGGAGCGCATCGCATGGCCGCCTCCCGTCAGTTGTTGTAGAAATTGACGGTCTGCGGCGTGTACGGCGTGCCGGTGCCGAGGAAGCGCCGCCGCACTTCGCGGGCGCGCTCGGTGGCCGCCGCCTGCCGCGCCAGTTCCAGCGAAGCCGCCCGGTCTTGCGTGATCTGGAGCTGCTGGGTCTGAATCGACTGTTTGGCCTGGAGCGCCAGCAGTTGATTGGTGGCCTGCATGGCTTGCAGCGCGCCGGTGGCCGACTGGCTCTGGCTCACGAGGTCGGCCAGCGCGCTTTCGTCTTTCGCCAGGTTCTGCGACACCTGCGCCTGCATCCGCATCGCGGTGTGCAGGCCGTTCAGGGTGTTCTTCCAGCGTTCCTGCGCATCGCGCAGCATCTGGTCGCCGCTGATGGTGGCGGCGTACTGCTCCGGGTACAGGCGCGAGAACGTGGCATCCATGCTCTGCACGTCGTAGGCCAGCCCCTGCGCCTCGGCGATCAGGCGTTCGGTGGTGGCGAGCGTGGAGCGCAGCCGGTTGACGATGTTGAAATCCAGATTCGCCAGATTGCGCGCCTGGTTCATCAGCATCTGCGCCTCGTTCTGAAGTTGGTTGATCTGGTTGTTGATCTGCTCCAGCGTGCGAACGGCGGTCAGCGTGTTCTGCACGAAGTTGGACGGGTCGAACACCGTCAGCGCCGATGCGGGCTGCACGGCCAGCAGCGACACCGACAGCGCGGCGGCGAGCGAAACGGAAAGCACACGGGTCTTCATGGCGAAACCTCCAGCGGTTGAGTAGCGAGGAAAGAAGCCGCCGCCGGTGAGGACGGCAGCAGGTCAGCGGCCCAATCGAGGGCGCGATGGCGCAGCCACGCGCCGGCGAAGCCGGGAGCGCCGGCCTGCGTCAGCACGCGCTCGATGTCGCGTTGGTCTTGCGGTGTGGATGCGCCCGCGAAGGCGAGCGCGGCCGGCCCCAGGTCGAGGTCGAACAGGCGGTTTCCCAGGCGCGATTGGTAGTAGTAGTCCCGCTTGGGCTGCGCGGTGGCGACGATTTCGATTTGCCGCGAGTTCAGGCCGAAGCCTTCGTAGATCGTGCGAATCTGCGGTTCGGTCGCTTGCGGGTTGGGCAAGAAAACCCGGCTCGCGCAGCTTTCGATGATCGCGGGCGCGATGGTCGAATCCTTGATGTCAGCGAGCGACTGCGTGGCGAAGATCACCGACACGTTTTTCTTGCGCAGCGTCTTCAACCATTGCCGGATGCGTGCCGCGAAGGATGGTTCATCAAGGAAAAGCCAGGCTTCATCGAGGATCAGCAGCGTGGGCGCACCGTCGAAACGCGCATCGAAGCGGGCGAACAGATAGCGCAGCACTGCTTGCACGGCCGCGGGGCTGTGCATGAGTTCTTCCATCTCGAAGCCCTGCACGTCGCCACTGCCGAGCCGGTCACGGTCGGCATCCAGCAGCTTGCCGTGCGCGCCGCCGAGCACATAGGGCGACAGGGCTTGGCGCAGCGCGTTCGATTGCAGCAGCACCGAGAGCCCGGTCATCGTGCGCTGTTCCACCGGCGCACCGGCAAGACTGCCGAGCGCCGACCAGATGGCAGCCTTCTCGTCCGGGCCGACGGCCACGCTTTCGTGCAGCAGCCGGCCTTCCACCCATTCGGCCGCCCAGGTGCGGTAGCCCTCGCCGTCGATGCGGGCGAGCGGCTGGAAGGCGATACCGCCGTCCGCGCCCAGGTCGTAATGCTCGCCGCCCAGCCCGAGGATGGTGGCGCGCATCGAGCGCCCCATGTCGAAGGCGAAGATGCGCGAGCCGCCATAGCGACGGAACTGCAAGGCCAGCATCGCCAGCAGCACGGATTTGCCCATGCCGGTCGGCCCTGCGATCAGCGTGTGCCCCACGTCGCCGATGTGCGTCACCAGCCGGAACGGCGTGGCGCCATCGGTGCGCGTGACGATCAGCGGCGGGCCGTCGAGGTGGACGTTCTTCTCCGGGCCAGCCCACACCGCCGACAGCGGCATCATGTGCGCCAGGTTCAGCGTCGAGACGATGGGCTGGCGCACGTTGGCATAGGCGTTGCCCGGCACCGACGACAGCCACGCATCCACGGCATTGAGCGTTTCAGGGATGGTCACGAAGCCCCGGCCCTGAATCACGCGCTCCACCATGCGCAGCTTTTCGTCGGCCACGACTGGATCGGCATCGAGTACCGTCACCGTGGCGGTGAGGTAGCCGAAGGCCACTTGATCGCTGCCCAGCTCCTGCAAGGCCGCGTCGGCGTCGGCCGCCTTGTTGCTGGCATCCGTGTCCACCAGTGGCGATTCCTGCTGGAAGATCGTTTCGCGCAGCAAGGCGATGACGTTCTTGCGCTTGGCGAACCATTGACGACGCAGGCGGCCCAGCTCCTTTTCCGCCTCGGCTTTGTCAAGGCAGAGGAACCGGGTACTCCAACGATAGGCAAAACCCAGGCGGTTGAGGTCGTCCAGCAAGCCCGGCCAGGTCGAGGTCGGGAAGCCCCGCACCGACACCACGCGCAGATGCTGGTCGCCCAGCATGGGCGCGAGGCCGCCGACCAGCGCGGAATCGGCTAGCAGCGCGTCGATGTGAAACGGCACTTCCGGCACGGCCACGCGGTAGCGCCGCGTGGACACCGTGGCGTGCAGGTAGGTCAGCGTCTGCGCGTCATCGAGCCAGGCGATTTCCGGCATCACGCCATCGAGCAGGTCAAACACCCGATCCGTTTCCGCCACGAAGGCATCGAGACGACCGCGCCAGTCCACGCCATCGCCCGGCGCGTGCTCGTAGAGCAGCTTGGCCGCACGGGCTCGGGATTCCTCGGGCGGCAGATAGGCCAGCGTCAAGTGATAGGCGCTCTCGAAGTGATTGCCCGATTCCTCGAAGGCGGCGCGGCGTTCCTCATCGACCAGCCAGGACAGCGGCTCGGGAAACTCCGAGTGCGGATAGTCTGCGGCCGGTCGGCGCTCGGCTTCGATGAACAGTGCCCAGCCGGAACCCAGCCGGCGCAGCGCGTTGTTCAGCCGCGCCGTGGTGGCGATCAATTCGCCCTGCGTGGCGCTGTCCAGATCAGGCCCGCGAAAGCGCGCCGTGCGCTGGAACGAACCATCCTTGTTCAGTACCACGCCCGGCGCAATCAGCCCGGCCCAGGGAAGCCAGTCGGCCAGCAATGCGGGCCGCTGGCGGTATTCGGCAAGGTTCAGCATGGCATCCCCCTCACACGTCCAGCAGCGGCTTGTGCTTGATGTGCCGGGCGAAGACCTGCATGAACTGCGGATCGACGCGCGCGCCCCACACCGCCAGCGAGTGGCCGACGATCCAGAGCACGACACCGGGAATCCAGAGTTGCAGGCCCAGCCCGACGGCGGCGGCCAGCGTGCCGTTGGCAATCGCCACGGTGCGCGGTGCGCCGCCCATCAAAAGCGGTTCGGTCAGCGAGCGATGCAGCGGCACCTCGAAGCCTGCCGCGAAGCTGTCCGGCCCGCTCATACGACCGCCCCGCCGGAGAAGCTGAAGAACGACAGGAAGAAGCTCGACGCCGCGAACGCGATGGACAGGCCAAAGACGATCTGGATCAGCTTGCGAAAGCCCCCCGACGTGTCGCCGAAGGCGAGCGCCAGGCCCGTGGCAATGATGATGATGACGGCGACGATGCGCGCCACCGGCCCCTGGATCGACTCCAAGATGGATTGCAGCGGGCCTTCCCACGGCATCGAGGAACCGGATGCCTTTGCCGTGCCCGCCGTCATCAACATGACGGCGGCCAGCAGCAGGCCGTGATGCGCAGGGCCGACCAGCCGCCGCAGGCGTGCGATGGTCGAAACCGGATTTACGGAATTACGGAAAGCGTGAGCGTGCATCTGCGTCATGGCAGTTCTCCAGGTTGGTCAGGGGACAAGGAAGGCGCAGCGGCATCGGCTGCGAGAGGAACCGGCATCAGCTCGGGAAACGGCGTTTCCAGCGCGTCCGCCAGGCGGTAGCCCACACCGTCGAAGCCGACGACGCGGGCGATGCTTTCGACGCGGCGCTTGCGGCCGCGTCCGGCGATGTGGATGACGACGTTGACCGCCTCGGCGATCAGCGCACGCGGCGGGTTCACCGCCACTTCGAGAATCAACTGTTCGAGGCGCAGCAGCGCGCCCAGCGCGGAACCGGCGTGGATGGTGGCGATGCCGCCCGGATGGCCGGTGCCCCATACCTTCACCAAGTCCAGGGCTTCGCCGCCGCGCACTTCGCCGACGATCACGCGGTCGGGCCGCAGGCGCATCGTGGCGCGCACCAGCTCGGTCATGGACACGACGCCAGCGCGGGTACGCAGCGGCACATGGTCGCGGGCGGCGCATTGCAGCTCGATGGTGTCTTCGAGCACCAGCACGCGGTCGCCGGTGGCGGCGATCTCGGCCAGCAGCGCGTTCGCCAGCGTGGTCTTGCCGCTGCTGGTCGCCCCGGCGATCAGGATGTTCTGGCGCTCGCGCACGGCGCGGCGCAGGAAGTCCGCCTCGCCTGCGGTCAGGATGCAGTCGGCCACATAGCGATCCAGGCCGATGATGCTCACGGCGCGCTTGCGCAGCGCGAAAGCCGGGCCGGGCGCGGCGGGTGGCAGGATGCCCTCGAACCGCTCGCCGGTTTCGGGCAGCTCGGCGGTCAACAGCGGTCGTCCGCGATGCACTTCCGCGCCGACGTGCGCGGCCACCAGCCGGATGATGCGTTCGCCATCGGCCTCGGGCAGTTCCACGCCCAAGGGCGCGCGGCCCGACGACAGACGATCCACCCATAGGGTGCGGTCGGGGTTGAGCATGATTTCGACCACATCGGGGTCTTCGAGCGCGGCGGCGATCAGCGGCCCCATGGCCGTGCGCAACATCTGTATGCGGCGATCCAGCGAGACGGCAGAAGATGGCTTCGGCACTGCGCTCATGAGGCACGCTCCTGCGCCTCGGCCAGTGCCGCCGCGTCATCCATCCTCATCGGGTCGGGGTGCAGTTCTTCCACCACATCGCGCACCAGGCTGCGGCCGCGCAGCAGGTGTCGGCCGAGCTGTTCGACGAACTGCTCGAAGCGTGCTTTGCCCTGGGCGCGGGCCGCGTCCTGATGGGCTTCGGGAACCGGCGTGCTGACAGTCAGGAAGTAGCGGACGAACAGCGCCAGTGTTTCGATCTGGATGTTCTGGTCACGCTCCAACCGCTCGACCTGCCGCGACAGGCGATCCAAGCGCTTGGCGATAGCCGCCTCGCGCTGGTCGCCGGCATCGGGCGACAGCCACGATGCGAGCGCCGCCGCGACGATGGACGACTTGGACACGCCTTTCTTGGCGGCCAGTTCTTCGAGGCGCTTGGCGTGCTCGGGCTGGATGAACAGATTGAGGCGGTATTGGCTCATAAGTCGATTCCGTCGTTGGGGTCGAGGGAAGCCAGCCGGGCCGTGCGTTGCATGGCCGGATCGAACTGGCGAGGGAGCGGCAACAGCAGGTCGTCGTCGTCATCGAGCAGCCCCAGGTCGTTGCCGGCGGGCTGCGGGTCGGGGCTGTATTCCGCGACTTCGGATAGCTCCGGCTGGCGGCGCGGGCCGCCGTCGTCGGTGCCGCCCAGGCCATCGGTGGCTGCGGTGGCCGGTGCGGCGGGAACGGCGGGGATCGCCATGCCGCTCCAGTCGTCTGGCCGGGCCGGTGGCGCATCGGCGTATTGCCCTGCCGCGAGCGCGGGCGGAGGCAACACGCGGCTCTTGAAATTCGCGTCCGCGTAGTAGCGCAGCTTCTTCGCCTTGATCGGCGCCACGCTGGACACCATCACCACGGCTTCGTCGATCGGAAGCTGCATCACTTCGCCGGGCGTCAGCAGCGGGCGAGCCGTCTCCTGCCGCGACACCATCAGATGCCCCAGCCATGGCGCGAGCCGGTGGCCTGCGTAGTTGCGCTGCGCGCGCAGTTCGGTCGCGGTGCCGAGCGTTTCGGAAATGCGTTTGGCCGTGCGTTCGTCGTTGGTCGCAAACGTCACGCGGACATGGCAGTTGTCCAGAATCGAATGGTTCTGGCCGTAGGCTTTGTCGATCTGGTTGAGCGACTGCGCGATGAGGAAGCTGCGGATGCCGTAGCCCGCCATGAAGGCCAAGGCTGTCTCGAAGAAGTCGAGCCGGCCCAGGGCCGGGAACTCGTCGAGCATCAGCAGCAGGTTGTGGCGGCGCTCGATGCCGTCGGAGCCATCGAGTGATTCGGTGAGCCGCCGCCCGATCTGGTTGAGGATCAGGCGGATGAGCGGCTTCGTGCGCGAAATGTCCGAAGGCGGCACCACCAGGTACAGCGACACCGGATGCTCGGACGCTATCAGGTCGGCGATGCGCCAGTCGCAGCGCGACGTGACTTCGGCCACCGTGGGATCACGGTACAGGCCGAGGAACGACATGGCGGTGCTCAACACGCCGGAACGCTCGTTGTCCGACTTGTTGAGCACTTCGCGGGCGGCGGATGCGACAACCGGGTGCGGTGCATCGCCCAGGTGCTTTGTCGTCATCATCCGGTGCAAGGTCAGCTCGAACGGGCTGGCCGGATCGGACAGGAAGTTGGCGACGCCACGCAGCGTCTTGTCTTCGCCCGCGTAGAGCACATGCAGGATGGCTCCGACCAGCAGCGCGTGCGAAGTCTTCTCCCAGTGGTTGCGCTTCTCCAGCGCGCCTTCGGGATCGACCAGAATGTCGGCGATGTTCTGCACGTCGCGCACCTCATACGCACCGCGCCGAACCTCCAGCAGCGGGTTGTAGGCAGCGGATGCCGGGTCGGTGGGGTTGAACAGGAGGCAGTGCGAGAAGCGCGAGCGCCAGCCCGCGGTGATCTGCCAGTTCTCGCCTTTGATGTCGTGGATGACGGCGGACGCGGGCCAGGACAGCAGCGTAGGAACGACCAGGCCCACACCTTTGCCCGAGCGCGTAGGCGCGAAGGTCAGGACGTGTTCCGGGCCTTCGTGGCGCAGGTACTCGTTGCGGTACTTGCCGAGGAAGACGCCCGCCGGTTGCGTCAGCCCGGCTTTGCGAATGTCATCCGCTTCGGCCCAGCGCGCTGAACCGTAGGTCGTGACCAGCTTGGCCTGGCGCGAGCGCCACACCGACATGGCGATGGCCACCACCACGGCCAGCAAGCCGCTGCCGCCCGCAATGGACCCGCCGATGTCGAAGACCTGCGGCGCGTAGGCGTCGAAGAAGAACCACCACTCGAACAGCCGCCAGGGGTGATAGACCGGCGTGCCGAAGAAGTCGAACCAGGGCGAGCCAAGGCGTAGTTGATAGCCCAGGGCGGCGGCTGTCCATTGTGTGGCACCCCACACGCCGGCGATCACGATGCCGAAGACGGCGGCGATCTGCCCGAACAGCACGCCCTGACCTTGCATAGACTGGCCTCCGATTTCCCCTGCTCTGATTCCTCGTCCACTTGCGGCACGGGGACGTGCCGCATAGCGCGAGGATCAGTGCCGGGTCGGTGCCGGTCAAAGACCGTTTTCGGCATCGAAATGCCGAAAAAAGCGATGTTTCAGTCTTCAGGAAACGCGAGAAAAGCGCCGCGAATACAGGCGTATCGTGGCGTGTTACGCAAAAAAACGAAGTTTGGCGGGCAAAATGCCGCGTTTAGAATTTGGGCGGCTTCTCCTGGGGCGTATAGGGCACCTTACCGTCGCCATAAAAACGCTTGCGAGTGGCTTCGGCCACCCTGCGGCATAGCTCGTCACCCAGCGCGGCACGGTCGGTGATGCACTGCCGGCGCAGTTCTTTCAACCGTTGGGGCTCAGAGGCCAATTCTTCAACGGTTGGAATGTCCTTCTGCTTCGGGGCCTCGGATGGGCCGCAGGCCGACAGCAGCACGGCCAGCAGGAGCGGAGTCGTCTTTGTCATGGCTTGGGTTCCTCCGGGGGGTCAGGGTCGATATTCGGCGCGGGACGGTTAGCCTCAGGGGATTCAATCGCCTGTACGCGCTCGATGAAATGGGTCAGCGCGTCTGAAGGCTCGCCCTCCAGGCGCAGCAAATATGTCGTCAGCATCGGCGAGCGGCCCGCCAGCGGTCGTGCGACAACGCCCTGTTCGCGGCTGGCCGCTATATGCGCATAGCCCGTCAACCCGAGCCCGAAACCAGCGGAAACAAGCGCCATCATCAAATCGCAGGACGCCACCCGCTCCACTACCAACGGTTCCATGTCCACGCGGCGTAGCACTCGCTCCACTTGTCGCGCGTGACCTTCGCAAGCCTGCGGGTCGCAGAGGACGAGGGGGTAGCGCAGCAATTCTTCCAACGGAATGCGCTTGTGGGCCAATAAAGTATGTCGTGCCGGTACGGCCACCATCATGGGATCGTTCCACACGGCCAAAGCGGCAATGCCTTCCCCGACTTCATCTGACCGGGCAAAACCCACGTCGTACAAGTCGTCATGAAGTCCTTTGATTTGTTGGGACAGCGGGACTTCAAAGAATCGCAAATCGACTTCGGGTTCTTCTTGGCGGCAGAGTGCAAGCAGTGCTGGCAGCCGCGACGGTGTAATGCCGTCGGAAAGGGCGATACGCAGTTGGCTATGGAAGCCGTTGGCGGCAGCCTTCACACTGTCGCGGGCCTGCTGTATGGCAAGGAAAACACGGGGCACGTGCTCCAAGAACAGCTTGCCGGCCCGAGTCAGTCGAGTGCTGCGACTGGTGCGGACAAAAAGCTGCTCGCCTAACTCTTCTTCCAGTTCCTTGATGGCACGCGATAGCGGCGACTGTTCAATATGCAGCTTCTCGGCGGCACGGGCAAAGTGGAGTTCTTCGGCCACCGCCAGGAAGCAACGCAGATGTCGAAGTTCCATGTGGATTCCCCCTCCTTTGCCCGGCGGTCAGATGCCGCTACCGTTCGACAGAGCTGCCTGGTTCTCGGGAGCTGCCTTCCACCGACCACCCAGGGATTTGAAAAGGTCCGTCAGAGAAGACTGCCGCTGTGTGCTGACCTCGATCAGTGAAATCTGATTGGCAAAGTCATTGCGCTGGGCATCGAGGTAGCGCAGGTGATCGTCCACGCCGGCCCGGTACCTGGCCTGGGACAGCACCAGCGCCTGCTGGCTGCTCTGCGCGAGTTCTCTCAGTGCCTGTTCTTCGCGCCGCAGCGTGTCGGCCGCCACCAGGGCATCCGAGGTTTCCTTGAAAGCCGTTTGGATGGCCTTTTCGTAGCCTGCTATCGCGGAGTCCTTCCTGACCGTCGCCAGTTCGAGGTTGGCCTGATTTCGCCCGGCATTGAAGATGGGCAGGGTAATCTGTGGCGTGAAGGACCAGGATCGCTGGCCGCCCTCGAACAACCCCGACAGTTCGGCGCTGGAACTGCCAAAGAGGCCCGTCAGGGAAACGCTGGGGAAGAAGGCCGCCCGAGCCGCGCCGATGCTGGCATTGCGAGAGCGCAGCAGATGTTCGGCGGCCTGAATATCCGGCCGGTTCGTGAGCAGATCCGACGGTGCGCCAGCGGCGATGCCCTGGACCAGAAGCGTGCGCGTGGCTGGCTCCTGGGGCAGATGGCTGCCTGTGTCGGCGACGCCGACCAGAAGCCCCAGCGCATTGAACGCCTGGCGCACTTCACGGTCGGTGCGTTCGAGCTGCGCCTTGGCCTGTTGCACCAGGCCCACGGCCTCTTGGTAGTCCAGGGCCGTGGCGGTGCCGGCCTGCCGGCGCTGCGCAATCAGCTGGAGCGCCGCTTCCCGGGAGTGCAGCGTCTGCGCCGTCAGAACGTGACGGCGCTGGGCGCCGTCGCGGCTGACGTAAGCCTGGATCACCTCTGCGATCAGGCTGATCCGGGCAGCGCGTGCGTTTTCCTCGGTCGCCAGGTATTCCTCCAGCGCGGCTTGCGACAGGCTGCGCACCCGGCCGAACAGATCAAGCTCGAAAGCCGTCACCCCCACGCCTGCCTGCCAACTGGCCTGCACTTCCGACTGGCCCGAGTAGGTCAGGTCGGCCGGCACCCGCTGGCGCGTACCGCCGCCTTGGACGCCCACACTGGGCAGGCGGTCGGCGCGCTGGACCCGGTATTGCGCGCGAGCGGCCTCGACATTGAGCAGGCTCTGGCGCAGGTCCCGGTTGTTGTCGAGCGCCAGTTCGATCAGCCGCCGCAGATGGTCGTCGGTGACGAACGCATTCCAGTCCAGTTCCGCCGCGGCGACCTGCGTATTCACCGGGGCCGTCCCCGCGCCTTGCCAGTGGCTCGGGATCGGTGCGGGCGGGCGCTCGTAAGTCGGCGCGAGCGTGCAGCCCGCCAGTGCCAGGGTCAACAGGGCGGCCGTCGTGGATCGGGCCACCAGAGATTTACGCTGCTTCATGCCTCGCCTCCTTCGAGCGATTGCTGGCGAGGTGCTGTTCCTTCGCTGGCCTCCTTGCGGCGGCGGAACAACGACAGGACCCGGACGAAAAACACGGGGACGAAAACCACACCGAGCGTTGCCATCACCATGCCGCCGATCACCGCGATGCCGATCGCATGCTGGCTGGCTGCACCGGCCCCGGTCGCCAAGGCCAGCGGCACGACGCCGAGCGTGAAGGCCAGCGAGGTCATCAAGATGGGCCGGAATCGCAGACGCGCCGCTTCGATGGCCGCTTCGGCCAGCGATCGACCCTGTTCGTGCAGGCTCTTGGCGAACTCCACGATCAGGATGGCGTTCTTCGCGGCCAGGCCGATGATCGTCACCAGCCCGACCTTGAAGTACACGTCATTGGACATACCCAGGGCCGTCACCGCCAGCACCGATCCCAGGGCGCCGATCGGCACGATCAGCATCACCGAAGCGGGAATGGCCCAGCTCTCATAGAGCGCCACGAGCAGCAGGAACACCACCAGGATCGCGAGCGTGAACAGCATTGGTGCCTGCGCGCCGGCGGCCTTTTCCTGGTAGGACAGGCCACTCCATTCGTAGCCGATGCCGCTCGGCAATTCCTTCATGATGCGTTCGAGTTCGACCATGGCCTGGCCGGTGCTGTGGCCCGGGGCGGCATCGCCGGAAATCTTGAAGGCGGGGTATCCGTTGTAGCGCGAGACCTGCACGGGCGCGATTTCCCAGGCGGCGCTGGCGAAGGCGCTCAGGGGCACCTGGCCGCCCTTGGCGTTGGGCACATAGAGCTGGAGAACGCTTTCGGGCGTCATGCGCTTGGCACCGTCGGCCTGTACCACCACGCGCTGCATGCGTCCGGTGTTGGCGAAATCGTTGACCGTGGCCGATCCATACGCGCTGGAGATGGCAGTGTTGATCGAATCGAAGCCGACCCCCAGCGCCAGCGCCTTCTCGCGGTCGATGTTCAGCCGCAACTGCGGCCCATCTTCCAGCCCCTCCATGACGGCGTAGGCGAGAACCGGGGAACTGTTGGCCTGCTCCAGCAGTTGGTTGCGCGCCGCGACCAGGGCGTCACGGCCCAGGCCGCCGCGATCTTGCAGGCGCAGCACGAAGCCGCTGGCGTTGCCCAGGCCCTCCACCGGGGGCGGGTTCACGGCCATCACCGTGCCATCGCCATAGCTCCCGAAATGGGCATTGAAGGCATTGACTTCATCGGAAGCCGATTCGCCTTTGCCGCGCTCGGACCAGTCATTGAGCGTCGGAAAGCCCAGCGCGGCGTTCTGCCCGGCTCCTGAGAAGCTGTAGCCCATGATCATGAGGCTGTTGTTCGTCGGCTTGCGATCGAGCAGGTACTTGTCGATCTCTTTGACCGTCGCGGACGTGCGTGCATGACTCGCGCCTGGCGGGAGCTGCACGTCCACGATGTAGTAGCCCTGATCCTCGACCGGCACGAACGCTTCGGGCAGGCGGGTGTAGGTGAACGCGAGCACGGCCACCAGCAGCCCGTAGAGAACCATGGTGCGGCCGCTGCGGCGCACCAGTTGCGAGTTCAGCAGCGTGAAGCGCTGGGTCAGGCGCTCGAAGGAACGGTTGAACCAGCCGAAGAAGCCTTTTTTCTCGGCGTGGTGTCCCTTGGGGATCGGCTTGAGCAGCGTCGCGCACAAGGCCGGCGTGAAGGTCAGTGCCAGGAAGCCGGAGAAAAGGATCGACACCGCCAGCGACAGCGAGAACTGCTTGTAGATGACGCCGACGGAGCCGCTCATGAAAGCCAGGGGGAAGAACACGGCGGCCAGGACCAGCGTGATGCCCACGATGGCCCCCGATACCTGACCCATGGCCTTGATGGTGGCCTCGCGTGGAGACAGCCCTTCCTCGGCCATGAGCCGCTCGACGTTTTCGACCACCACGATGGCGTCGTCCACCAGGATGCCGATGGCCAGCACCATGCCGAACATGGTCATCATGTTGACCGAGAAGCCCAGGACGTGCATCACCGCCAGCGTGCCCGCCAGACACACCGGCACCACGATGGTCGGCACCAGCGTGTAGCGGAAGTTCTGCAAGAACAGGAACATCACCAGGAACACCAGCACCACGGCCTCGATCAGCGTGTGGACGACCTTGTTGATGGCGACGTCCACGAAACGCGAGGTGTCGTAGGGAACCGTGTATTCGATGTCGTCGGGGAATCCCGCCGAGAGTTCCGCCAGGCGGGCCTTGACGGCTTCGGCCGTCTGCAAGGCGTTGGCCCCTGGGCTGAGCTGGACGGCAGCGGCCACCGCCTGCTTGCCGCTGTTGAGGGCGTCGAAGTTGTATTCCTGCAATCCGACCTCGATGCGCGCCACGTCCGAGAGCTTGACGGTCGCGCCTTCGCCGTCGGCGCGCAGAACGATGCGGCCGAATTCCTCCGGGCTGGAGAGCATGCCCTTGACCGCGATGGTCGCGCTCAGTTCCTGGTCGGCGTTGCCGGGACGCGCGCCGAAGCTGCCGGCCGGAACCTGCACGTTCTGAGCGGTGATGGCGGCATTCACATCGGCCACGGACAGGCCGTAGCCCAGCAGTTTCTGTGGATCGACCCACACCCGCATCGCCGCTTCGGTACCGAAATACATCACCTTGCCCACGCCGGGGACGCGACGGATCTCGTTGTTGATGTTGCGCGCGGCATAGTCGGACAGGCGCACCGCATCCTTGCCGGCATCGTCGCCCTTGTACTTCAGGGCGTAGATCATCAGAAAGTTGGAGGTCGCCTGTTCGACCTGGATGCCCTGCGTCAGTACCGACCGGGGCAGGCGCGCTTCCGCTTTCTTCAGCCGGTTCTGCACATCGACCTGCGCCATGTTCGGATCGACGCCGGGGGCGAAGGTGACGGTGAGTTCGGCGATACCGGTGGAGCTGTTCGACGAGTCGTAGTACAGCAGCCCCTTGGCGCCGTTGAGTTCTTCCTCGATCACGCTGGTGACGGAATCCACCACCGTCGAGGCCGAGGCGCCGGGATAGGTGGCCCAGATCGAAATCTGGGGCGGAGCGACGTTGGGGTACTGGGCGACCGGCAGCGACGGGATGGCCAGCAGCCCGGCCAGGGTGATGAAGATCGCAATCACCCAGGCAAAGTTGGGTCGGTTAATAAAAAATCTTGACATGGTCTGTTCTCAGTGGCCGGCGCGCAGGCGCGCGGGGTCAGTTGCGCGCACCGGCGGCCTCTGCGGATGGCGCGGCAGCCTGGTCGGTTTTCACGGTCACTTTCGCGCCGGCCTGGAGCGCGCCGGGCGCGCTGACGATCACCCGTTCGCCGGGCTGAAGGCCGTCCACGATCTGCCATTGCGAGCCGCGCATCGCGCCGGTTTGGACGGTGCGGGTTTGCACGGTGTCCTGGGCATCGGCCACGAGGACGTATGCCTTGCCGTCCGTGTTGCGTTTGACCGCGCGCTGCGGAACGAGAATGGCCTGGGGATCGACGCCCTGGTCGATATGGACCCTGACGTACATGCCCGGCAGCAGCAGGCCGTCGGTGTTGGCGAACCTGCCGCGAAGCGAAACCTGCCCGGTGTCGCGGTCCACCGTCACGTCGGAGAACAGGAGCTGGCCCGTGCGCTGGTCGCCGCTGCCTTCCACCGTGATGGAGATCGGCAGGCTGCTCGCCTCGGCCTGTTTGAGCTTTCCTTCGGACAGCGACTTGCGCAGGCGCACCAGATCGTTGACCGGCTGTTTGAAATCGGCATAGATCGGGTCCAACTGCTGGATGGTCGCCAGCGGGGTCGCCTCGTTCTGTCCTACCAGCGCGCCTTCCGTGACCAATGCCCTGCCGATCCGCCCGGAGATGGGGGCGCGCACCGTGGCGTAGTCCAGATTCAACTGCGCCGTCTCCACCTCCGCTGCGGCCGATTGGCGCGAGGCCTCGGCGCCGCGCAGCGTGGCCTGTGCGGCATCAAAATCCTGGCGGCTGACCGCTTCGATCTGCACCAGCGGTTCATAGCGGCGCACGACGGAGCGCGCTTCGACCAGCGCCGCTTCGGCTTTGGCCAAGTCCCCGCGCGCCCGCGACAAGGCCGCCTTGAACGGCGCCGGGTCGATCTGGAACAGCACGTCTCCGGCCTTGACGTTCGCGCCTTCCTCGAAGGTGCGACGCAGCACGATGCCGGCTACCCGCGCGCGGACTTCCGCCACCCGCACCGGCTCGATCCGTCCGGGCAGCTCGGCCGTGAGCGTGAAGGGCTGTGGTTGGGCCGCGACGGCCTCCACCGGCACGGGGGCCTGGGCGTTCGCATCCCCCTGTTTATCCCCGCAGCCGCTGACCAGCAGCACGACGGCGACCAGCGCAGACAGGGAGCGCCAGCGTGTTTGCAGATGCTTCGGCATCGTTGGAACCTTCCAGTAGTCTTAACAAGACCCACATGGTACTGATTAATCCCCATTGGGTCAACATTGACCCAATAGGGTCGATTCAGTACAATCAGCGCCGTGAGTGACAACTGGCGCCGAATGGGATACTTCAGCTCCAAATGCGAAAATTAAGGCACCCATGGAGCAAAGGAGAGCCGATATGACAACTAACTGGAATGAGACCGGAAATGACAGGCTCTTGGCATCGCTGGCGCTCGCGCTTGTCGATCAGCCGAGGGCATCCCTTCAAGAACTTGCCAAAGCCGTCGGCATAGGCAAATCCACGCTTCATCGTTTTTGCAGCACGTGGGACGAACTGGTCGAGCGGATGGCTCAGCACGGCGCGTATCGCCTTATCGAAGCGGCAAAAGCAGCCAAATTGGATCAGGACTCGCCGCTGGAAGCGTTCAAGCGGTTGAACACGACCCACTTTGAGCAGCGCGAACTCGCGGCCTTCCTCCTTCACCACTGGAAGGCCGCCGAGGCGCACGACCCCGAGCGACAGTGGGAGTCGTCATTGGATGCGTTTTTCCTGCGAGGACAACAGCAGGGTGTCTTTCGCATCGACATTGCCGCTCATTCATTGACCGAGGCATGGGCCTCCTTGATGATTGGCCTTATCGAAGCGGAGCGGCATGGCCGAATTGCCCGTTTGGGCTTGCCTGCCCTGGTGGAGACATTGTTTCTTCATGGAGCGTTTGTTCCCCCGCCGTCCTCTGCCGTGGCGGCATCACACCAGACGACGGCCTAAATGGGCGCAGTCATTTTTTTCACTAATGGAGAATTGAAATGAGTTGGTTGTATCTGATAAGCGCCGGACTTTTTGAAATCGGCTGGCCCGTGGGCCTTAAGATGGCGCAGAATCCGGGAACGCGGCTGACGGGCATTGCCGTGGCGGTCATATTCATGGGCATCAGCGGAGTCCTGCTGTGGCTGGCGCAGAAGAATATCCCCATCGGCACTGCCTATGCCGTCTGGACCAGCATCGGGGCGGTCGGCACCTTTGCCGTAGGCATTCTGTTCTACGGCGATGCTACCTCGCTTGCGCGCTACCTTGGCGTTGCGTTGATCATCGCCGGCGTGGTGACACTCAAGCTTGCCTCCCATTGAGCTTGCACCGACTCCCCGCCCGGGAATCATCCATGATGGCTGCGCTCGCGCAGCCATTTTTTTGACTTCTCAGGTCTGCCATACCGAAACGAAGAAAGTGCGTCCGGCATGATCCTGGGGCATCGGTATGCTGCGCCAGCATGTTTCAGGTGATCTGGAATTCCATCTGCTCGTGCAAGCCGACGTCGCCCGTTATGACCATGCCAGTCAGGGAGACCGCGCACAGGAATGCGAGAGCGCATATCACGCCAAGCAGCTTGGCATCCCTTGGATTGTCGTTCTTGATTTCCACGACGGCGAGATACAGGAAGATGACCGTGAACAGCCAAGGAATTGCCAGGAACTGAAGTATCGTCATTACCAACTCATTCAAAAATACGGGTAGCTTTCACTGTTCGTCGAACGCCGGCGAATTCTTGACCGTCTTCAGATTCTCATGAATGATGCGAGAGAATCTTCGATGGGTCCAATAATTGATCCCCCAGTTGAGCATCACGACGAACCGGTTTCCGAATCCGATCAGGAAGAATATGTGGATCGTCAGCCAGAAAAGCCAGGCGATGTATCCAGACAATTTGAACTTGCCGACGTCGACGACGGCTGCCATGCGGCCGATGATGGCGAGGCTGCCTTTGTCGTGATAGTCAAACACGGGTTCCTGCCGTCCCGCGAGCCGCGCCTTCAGCAGCTCCGCGACGTAGGCGCCCATCTGTTTGGCCGCGGGCGCCACGCCCGGCACGGGCCGCCCGTTGACTTCGATGCTGGCCAGGTCGCCGGCCACGAATATATTTCCGTGGCCCGGTACGCTCAGATTCTTCTCGACCTTGACCCGGCCGGCCCGGTCAAGCGGCACGTTCAGCCGGCGACCTAGTGGTGATGCTTGTACGCCAGCCGCCCAGATGACGGTTCTGCAAGGAACGAACGTGCCGTTGAGGCTGTAGCCATGCTGATTGATTTCGGTCACGCGGCAATTTGTCACGACCTCTACGCCCAACCGGCGCAGTTGCATTTCAGCCTTGCTGGAGAGTTCGTCCGAAAATGCCCCGAGGATTTTCGGGCCGGCCTCGATCAACCGAACCGTCGCCATGCCTGGGTCGATGGACCGGAATTCTCCCCGCAGCGTGTGCTTTGCAATTTCCGACAAGGCACCTGCCAACTCGACGCCTGTAGGCCCGCCGCCGACGATGGCGAAATTCAGCCAGGCCGCTTTCTTCTCAGGATCAGGTTCGGTTTCCGCGTACTCGAACGCCTCGAATATCTTGTTCCTGAGATGCATCGCATCTTCGAGTGTCTTGATGCCGGGGGCATGCTTCTCCCATTGCGGATTGCCGAAATAGGCGTGCGTTGCGCCGGTGGCGATGAGCAGCGAATCGTATTCAAGCTCCCGGCCATCATCCAGAACGACGACGTTCCTGTCAGGGAACACCTCGATGACTTCTCCAAGCCATATTTGGACGTTGCGCTGTTTCTTGAGGATGTGGCGCAGCGGGACGGCAATGTCGGGAGAGGCCAGCTCCGCGCTGGCGACCTGATAAAGCAGCGGCTGGAAAAGATGGTGGTTGCGCCTGTCTATCAGCGTAATCTGTATGTCTGCGGACTTGAGGCTGCGGGTGGCCCACAATCCGGCAAATCCGCCTCCCACGATGATCAGACGATGCATATGCTCAACCTTCCGCTTTTCTGCGCACGCTTGCTGCGGCTCGATGCTTGCCGTTTTCCGAATCTCGCTTCGGGCCGGCAAGCAGTTCAAAGATGTCTCTGGCGATTTCGCCAGCGTCCAGGGAGCCTGTGTTGACCAGGCCAAAATTCTTGAGAAAAAAGAACCCTTCCGTGGCGAGGAAGCCCAGCAACGCGCGCCCGCGTGCTTCGACCGGGATGCGTTCTATTTCCTGAATGCGTTTTTCGTACCAGCCGATGATGCCGCCGAGATGGTGCGGGGATTGGAGCAGCGCGGCCAGCAGTGCAGCGGTCCGGGCACCAGCCAACTCATCTTCGCCGAACGTGTTGGCGATATGCGCTTCGACGGCGCTCATCGGCGTCGCTTGATCGGCCCGAAGCTCGGAGATGCGTGATTCGTACTGCGCGATCCACCGCATCAACAGCGATTCGATCAATATTTCCTTGCTGGCGAAGCACGACTGCACTCCACCCTTGGAAATTCCAGCGGCCTGGGCGATGGAGTCGAACGTCAGGCTCGCCGCGCCTTTCTGGCTGACCAGAAGTTCGGCGACATCCAGCACCCTATCGCGGTCAATCGTCTTTTTTCTTCCCATACGTCGCTCCGTAGGATGCCGTGCGCTGGATGCGCACGGGTTCGCGTTTCAGTGCCCGGCCGTGAGTTTCAGACCCGCGACTGCACCGATCAGCGTGATCAGGAGAAGCATCCGCAGCAGGTTTGCGGGTTCGTGGTACCAGATCATCCCGACGACCACGGTGCCGAGCGCACCGATGCCGGTCCACACGGCGTAGGCCGTACCGATTGGGACGGTTTTGGTGGCCGCCTCCAGGCAGAACATGCTGGCTGCGATGCAGACAAGAAAGCCCAGGGTCCAGGGAACATTCCTGAATCCGTCCGTGTAGCGCATGCACGTGGTGAAGCCAATTTCTAGAAGTCCTCCGCAGAAGACGTAGTACCAACCCATGACAGCAAACCTTTGAAATAAAAATACAACCGTATTCGTATCTTATACGAATACGGTTGTATTGGAAAGTCCTTGCTTTATTTGGGGTGTAACGGGCGCCTCCTTCGGGTGGGCAGGACGTGCCCGCTCTTATCAGGCAAGACCCATCCCGCGTGATCGGCCAATGTCCCAGGATGTCCCGCTGCCCCGAACCGTCGCAACGATCTGCTGCCCCAACCGCTGTTCGATCACCGGCCGCCACGGCACCAGGCTGAATCCCATGCCGTCGTCGAGCATCGCGTAGCGCCCGCTGGCGAGCATGACGGAACGCCGGTAAATGCCGGCGACGCGCTGCCCGTCCGCCACGGGGCGATGCTCCAGGCCGGTTTCCGCCGCAATGTCCTTCGCGGCCTGCGCCAGCTCCCGATTGCGCAGCGTGCCCAGCAGGTTACGGGCGAGGATCACACGCTGCCCGCGTCGCTCGGCCAGTCCTTGTTCGGCCAAGAAATCGGCGCGCTCCTGCATGGCCTGCTTGGCATCGCCACCAAAGCCCAGGTCGCCCAGCCCACGGCCGCCGCCGATCAGTTGCTGGTCGAGCCAGGTCGCGCCGATCACGCGGGCCTGCCGCTCGATCGGCAGGTGCGATTTCAGCTCCACAGCCACGCCGCCCAGGCGCTGCGCGTCGTACTGGCGGCCACGCTCGGCTAGGTCGTCCGGCACCTTCCACAGCCCTTCGACCACACGCTCCACGATGCCGGCCCGGCGCAGGGCTTCCAGCCGCCGGACGTGGGCAGCGACGACTTCCTGCGGGTCGCGTCCGGGCGTGGCCCGGCCCTGTTCGATGGCCAGGTGATGGTCGGCACGGTACAGGCCATCGCTCGCCAGCGCGGCGATGTTCTTATCGGCAGCGCGCACGTCGGCCGAACCCTTCACCTCCACCACCGCGCCCGTCGGATAGTTGGCCAACTCGTCGCGGGCATTCAACGCGACGTAGTGAGCCTTGCCGTCCACGCCGTCGATGACCAGAAAGCCCCGGTCGCGCAACTCGTCGGCCAAGCCCTTGGCGGCCACGCGGCCAATGACGGTACGGCCATCCTCGCCCGGCTCGAACACCGCCAGCTCGCGCGGCTGACCGCTCATGGCCCGCTGCATGGTGCGGATGATGTCGCCACGCTCGCCAAGGGCGCGCAGGGTCTTTTCCGCATCCGCATGGACGGCCCAGGTGCCCGGCTGCGTCTCGTCGGCCAGGCCCAGGCGCTGCAAGCGTTGCAGGCGGCCGATCAGCAGCAGGCGTTGGCGCTGCAAGCGAGGTTCGTTGAGCCGTTCGACATGCACCAGTCCATCGTCGCCGGCCTCGCGCTTCAACGTGCGATCCAGACTCGTCCACCGCTCTTGCTCCACCTCGCGCTGCAAGGTCTGCTGGATCTCCAGCTCGGTGCGAGGCCCCAGCCATTCGGTCGCCAGTTCGGCAGCGCGATGGCGGAAGCCATCGGCGATGTAGTCGCCCGCGATGATGAGGTCTTTGCCGGTGTCGTCGCGCCCGCGCACGACGATGTGCGTGTGCGGGTTGTCGGTGTTCCAGTGGTTCACGGCCACCCAATCGAGGCCCGTACCCAGGTCGGCCTCCATGCGGCCCATGAGGTGCCGAGTGTAGGTGCGCAGGTCTTCCAGCTCCGCGCCATCCTCGGGCGAGAGGATGAAGCGGAAATGGTGCCGGTCGTCGGCGCAGCGTTCCTTGAAGGCGTCGAGGTCAGCGGTATCGGCCTGCGGCCCGTAGGCTTGGCCCGGCTCGCCGTCGCGGCCCACGCCATCACGCTCAATGTAGCGCAGGTGCTTGGCGAGCGATTGCGGGCTGGCCCGTTGGTGATTGACCAGCAAGGTCTTGATGGTCACGCGCCGGGACATGGGCGTCAGCTTCGCCCCGGCGAAGCGCGCCGCCGTGTGGCCGCGCCCGAGGCGCGAGCCGGGGCGTTGGCCGGTGCCGGCCGCCCCAGGACGGCGCACCGCCGACTTGCCGCTGCTGGCTTTGCCGGCCTGCTTGAGCACCTTGGAAACGAAGCTCTGCCCTTGGCCCTTGCCCCGCTTCTTCGGGGCGCTGGGGCGCACTCGGAAATCGTCGTCGCGGCGGTCGGTCATCGCCGTTCTTCCTGCAAGCTCTGGCGTGTCCTGTCGTGCGAAGCACGCGGACATGCCTGCATTGGCGCGACCCTCGCGCCGAACGCGGCACGGCGGCAAAGCCGCTCCGTGCCGCGCCACCCCCACGTGCAGACTGGCTTTCGACGCGGCCCGGTGCCGCGTCCTTTTGTCTTGCCTTCCGCCTTTGCCTTCCGCTGTCGCTCCAGGCACCGGCGTCCCGGCGGCGCTGCTGTGCGAGCAGCCAGCGCGCCGGCGAACGCTGCGACGGCCGCAGACCGGGCGCGTTCGAGGCAAGACGCCTGCACATGGGAAGGCAGCGCGAAGTGCAGCGCGGATGCGCTCGCACTGCACGCGCGACGACATGCGGAAAGCCACTGGATCGACACGACCGATGGCACGATGAGATGCACGGCAGCGTGCAGCGAGTCGGCGGCCATCATGGGCGTTCCTCCAGCCACACCGGATGCGCGACGCCGATCACGGCGGATGCGCTGACCGGGCCGAAGTAGCGGCTGTCGAACGATGCCGGATTGGTCACGCTCAACAGGAACAGTTCGCCCGGTTCGAGGCGGCGGCAAAGCTGCAAGGACGGCAGCGCCCGGCCCATCCGGTCGGCGGGCAGCACGGCGGCCGCAGGCACGCCGTCGATGCGTACCTGACCTGCGACGATGCAGACGTGTTGCGGTGCGACCGCACCCACACGCTTGAGCAGTGGCACGCGGGTCGGCAGGTAGCCGCGCTGTGCAGCCAGCATGGCGGCCCTGGTCGGCAGCGGCACCAGCACGATGCTGTCCACGGACAACGGACGTGGCAGCGCAGTGGTGCGCGGGTCGAACGGGTCGATGCGATACCAGCCGACCGCCACGCTGTCGGACGGGTTGTAGGTCAGGCGCGGCAGCGGCGACACGAAAGCCGCCCAGGCCAGCGCAGCGAAGCCGATGGCGGCCAGTGTCGCCAGAACGATGCGAGTGCGCAGGCGCGAGCGAGGAAGCGGCGCGCTGGCGGTAGCGGTCGGCGCGGTCATGGCAACACCCTCCCGGCCAGCCAGGCGGTGTGCCGCTCGGCGGTGTATTCGGGCAGCGCATGGCGCGCTGCAAGACGGTTGCCCAGCGTGCGCCAGTACGCGGGCGACACGTCGATGGCGGCGATGCCCAGCGCCTCGATGCCGTCGATGCGTTCCAGCACGGCGCGCACGTTGGTATCGCCTTCGGCGTGGAGTAGCAGGCGCGCGCCCGGCTGCACACCGGGGATGCGCTGCGCCGCGTCCAGTGGCGTGCAAGCCTGCATCACCATGAGCTGCCAGCGGATCGTGCCGTAGTCGTTGGCCTGCCAGCGGATGCGGCAGAACATCGCGCCAGGCAGGAACACCGCGCAGCGCCGCCAGTCGTCCAGGCGCAGCGTGCGTGCGGGCTCGCCGAAGCGCAGATAGAGCTTGAAACGGGCCTCGATGTAGGCCAGCGCCACGCGCGTCAGCGGCGCGCTGGCGGATTGGCCGGAAGGCACGATGAATGATGGCTGTGGCGCAGCCGTGGCCGCGCCAGCGGCAGGCGAAGCGGATGCCGTCATGGTGTGTTCTCCCTGTGGTTCTCGGGAAACTCCCGCTCCAGCAGGCCGCGCAGCAGATCGGCCACGGTCACGCCTTGCGTGAAGGCCGACACCTTGATGCGCGCCCGCATGGCGGGCGTAATGTCGAGGGTCAGGCGCGCGGTGTAGAGGTCGCCTTTACCCAGTGCATCGGCATCGCCCTGGCGAATCCACGCCTCGGCGTGCGGATTCGCGGGCGGACGTGCGCCGATGCCGACGCGCTTGCCCGTGCGTTTGCTGTTGGGCGGCTGCTCCGCTGTCATGTCGGCCACCGCAGCAATTCGTCCACCAGGGCGGTGATTTCGCGGGCAGCGGCGCTGTCGGGTGCTGTCTCGCGTGCGAGCCGGCCAGCGGCCACGCTGTCGGCGAACACGATGCGCTGATGCACTTCCGAGCGCAGCGCAGGCAGCGGCTGTTCGGCCAGCGATTGCCGCGCCTCGCGGCCGATGATGGTGGTGCTGACGCGCCGGTTGATGACGAAGGCCGCGCGCAGCGCCGGCCGGAACACCTGCGCCTCGCGGATCAGCGAAACCATTTCCGAGCTGGCCCACAAGTCGTAAGGGCTGGGCTGCACCGGGATCAGCACGCGCTCGGCCGCCAGCAGCGCGGAGCGCGCCAAGGCGGCAATCCTGGGTGGCCCATCAATGACGACGTGATCGGCCCGCCTGGCGAGTTCTGGCGCTTCCTGATGCAGCGTTTCGCGGGCCAGGCCCACGGCGCTGAACAGCCGTGGCAAGCCTTGCTGGCTGCGGCGCTGCGTCCAGTCCAGCGACGAACCCTGCGGGTCGGCATCGAGCAGGACGACATGCTGGCCGCGCAGCGCCAGTTCGCCCGCGATGTGCGTGGCGAGCGTGGTCTTGCCGACACCGCCTTTCTGGTTGAGCAGAGCGAGGATCATGGCGCGGCCCTCCGTGTTGGAAAGCCGGTCTTTCGCTCCTGCGTTTGGTGCCGTTGGGTGGTTGTCCACCGAAACGGCGCGCTTCTACTAAAAGTTATGTATTTACTGTTAGGGAAGTTAAGGGACGCAAAAACCCAATGCTGGCGCGGCTTTGCAGCCGATTTTGTTGCCTGATAGCACGAGGATTTGTTGCCTGATAGCACGAGCCTCCTGTTGCCTGATAGCACGAGTGAATTAACAGGTTTTCCCAGACTTATCCCCGTGCCGTGGGCGGCACGGGCCGGAAGGTCAGCAGTTCGGTTTTCTCGCCGGGCATCCGCTCGATGCCCAGGACGTAGCCGGGCAGCGACTGCCGCGCCACCAGGGCGCGCAGGTCGGCGGCGAAGTCGTAGAAGCGCGCCACGCTGCCCGATTTGCGGTACAGGTGCTGGAAATCGAACTGCCAACCGTGCTCCTGCCGGCCGCCGTGCTTGCGCACCAGGCGATACAGCCATCGTTCGATGCCTCCAGTGAGCCGGAAGTACGTCGGGTCGATGGTCAGCACCAGGGCGGCGTCCAGCACACCCGCATAGAACCAGTCCGGCAGGATCAGTTCGATGCCCAGCGGCACGCCGCTGGCATCGGCCAGTTCCTTCCACTCGTTGATCCACGAGAAGCGATGCAGGCGCCGGCCTGTTGTCTCTCGGATGGACGTGGCCACCGTGGTCGATTGCAGGCGATCCAGGGCCGCCTTGAGGCGCTGGTAGTCGCGCAGCGACGTACCGCGCCCGATGAAACGCAGGATCTCGTAGGGACGCACCTGCATCAGCCGCGAGGTCGGGATGCCCGCATCGCGGGCTTCCACGATCTGCGAGGCGGCCCAGATCAGGATGTCGGCATCCCAGATCGTCGCGATGCCGTGCTCCTGCGTGCCCTCCACGCGGATGGTGATGCCGCCGGCGCGGAAGTCGATCGGCGCGGTGCGCCGCGACTTGGCGAGCGAGAAGAACGGAAAGGCCATCAAGTCCTGGCTGTCGCGCGGCGCCATGTCGCCCGGCAGCGCGCGGAACAGGTCGAGCTGTTCCCGCTGCTGCGCTGGTCGCTGCCGCAGGGGCAGCGATGGGCTGGACATGGCGATGGCCACCGGCGAGCCAGAAATCAGCGGCCGTCACGGTAGTCGCCCGCATGCCGCTCGGCATATTCCGGGTCGGAAGTCGCCGCGAAGCTGCGCGCATCGGCCCAGGCGTCGAGGTCGCTCACGGCGTACATGACGCGGCGGCCGAACTTGCGGAACTTCGGCCCGCCGCCGATCACGCGCTGTTTCTCCAGCGTGCGCGGCGACAGGCGCAGGTAGTCGGCGGCTTCGTCGTTGGTCAGGTAGCGTTGGGGCTGCGCGGGCGCAGCGACAGCAGCGGCGGCAGGCCGCAAGGGAGCGGGTCGCATGGGATGTACCTCCATCAAGCCCGGCCACACCACGCGGCCGGATAGAGGCACTTTCAAGAAAGCGGGGCTTCTTGCTAAGGGACGATCTGCGGGGGACGCGAAACGTCCCCCCTACTGCAACGGCAGCAGCGGAAGCTGTGCCAGGCGGCGATAGCCGCCGCGCATCAGCGCATCGCCACGACGTACCAGCCGCCGCACGCGAGCACGCAAGGCGCTGTCCTTGTGCCAGTCGGCGGCGACGGCATCCGTGCCGAACAGCCCTTCAGCGACTTCGCGCAAGGACGCGCCCGCCAGGGTCGCGTCCAGCGCCTGCAAGGTGTGCAGTTCCAGCACCGCAGCCGTCGTGGGCCGGGAACGGGCCGCCGCCGCAGGCGCGGCAACCGTTGCCACGGCCAATGCGTCCAGCTCGGCCGCGAGCGTGCGATAGCGCGCGCAGGGCGTGGCGCAGGCGCGGGTGGCGTAGAGGTAGGCCATGCCGTCTTCCAGGCCCGACGCGAGCGCGAGCCGCAGGCAGCAGCCGGGCCAGTGCGACACCAGCACCAGGCGCTTGCCATCGTGGATCAGTTGCTTGCGGCCGGGAACGCGCCAGAACTCAAAGGCATGGGCTTCGGGTGGTGGGTCATCGTCCGGGTAAACCTGCACGACAGCATCGTGATCGGGGAACCAGGCCGGATGCGCATCGCGCGCATCCAGGGCCGGGTTTTCCAGCAGGCGCAAGCCCCAAGCCTGCGCCGCGTCCGGTCGTCGGCGACGGCGTAGCCAGTCGCGGCGGTAGTCGGGGTGACGGCGCAGGTATTCCCACGCCAACGCGGGGCCGTCCAGGTGCAGGACGTAGAGATAGGCCGCTGTCGGATACCAGTGTTCGGCGCTCGGGTCAGCCATGACGCAACCTCCTGTCATTCAGCAGGAACGTCGCCACGAATTCCGCCGTGCGGGAGCTATCGAACCGCCATCAGGTCGTCATCAAGAATGGTTAAGCTGCAAATGTTGGTGTCAAGACCGTTTGGCTCCGGCACGTTGCGAAAATCGTCTGAATGCGACGGCCACACCGTCATAAAACTGACGCGCAGCACTTGACACCGTGCCTTAGTCCAGGCCGAAGATCATGACCGATTGCAGCAGGGTCGCACCGCTTCGGTGCAAGGATGCGGATTGAGACCTGGACGGTCTTGACCAAGACTGAAATAGTCACAATGCGCCTCGGCTGGCCGGGCCATGCTGTCTTTCATCAGTCCGTGATCGCGCTGTTCTCCTGCGCCAACCGGACGTACTCCGACAACGAACGCACCGCCTGGAAATACCGATCCCGTCGCACTGGCAGTTCGCGCGGCCCAACGATGCCAGCCAGATCGGACAGCTTGACCGTCCCGAGCGCGGGCATTCCGATCCCGAGGTCGATCAGGCCGTAGGCCGTGTCGCCATCCGCAGGATCGAGCGACACCAGCAGCCAGGTCACATGCGCGTCTGGGGTGAACAGCCGCACCACGGGCAACGGGTCGAGCCGCTGACCAGCGGCTAGCGCCGCGCCATGGGTCAGCAGCCGGGCGCGCTCGTCGGTGGTGACAAGCGACAAGGTCATGGCCGGAACCTCCATGAAACCGAGGATGCGCGGATGCGCTTCTGCGTCGAAGCACGGAACCGCCGAACCGTCTCTTTGTTTTCGTGGGGAAGCACGGACGCGCAAGCCATCGCATCCGTAGAAGCACGCAAGCGCAGAAGCGGAATTGTAGGAAGCCGGAAAGACACGGATGCGATTCCCCGGTTCTGTCGGAATCCGTAATTACGGATTTCCGTAAAAGCACGAAAGCAGCCTTTCAGCCATTAATGAACACTATAGATTGTAGCCCTATAGGGCGCAATCGGCTGTCATCTTGGTTTTTATGGGGAAACCAAGTTAGTGACAGCGAAACACTCATTGGCAACGGCAATACGGACAGTCAGGAAGGCGCGAGGCTTGAGCCAGGAAGCGTTCTCCGACGTGTCCAGCCGCACCTACATGAGTACGCTGGAGCGCGACTTGAAAAGCCCGACCATGCACAAGCTGACCGAGCTATGCGAAGTCATGGAAGTGCATCCGCTGACGCTGTTGACGCTGGCCTACGCCGGCGACGACGCGCACAAGGTCGATGAACTGCTGGCGCAGGTGCGCCAAGAGTTCGAGGCCGTGCTGAAAGAGCGCGACGCGCCCTAGCGCGTCTGGATTTCCGCAAGCGGAGCGCGCAGCGCCGCCAGGTGCGAAGGCGTGAGGGATTGAAGCCGAATGGACATGACGCCATTGGCGGCATGGGGCGCAGCCCGAAAGCCCGGCGGCGCAATGCGCCGACACGCCATGCTGTGCTTGCTGCCACGGGCTTCGAGCCATCCGACCATCGCCAATGCAATGCCTGCCCTGGACATGCCAAGCATCGGGCAACTACCGAAACCCTGTGCGTGCGGTGCTGCGATCAGCAGCATCGCGCCCCGCCGCAATGGGCGGGGCGCGGTGGGCGGCTGTCAGGCCGCCTTGGGTTTGCTGCGCGACCAGATCAGGTCGTGCGTGCCGTTCTCACCTTCGATCAGGCGGGCATAGACCGTCGCCGGGAACGAAGGATCGTCGATGGCCACCGACAGGTAATCCCGCCCGGCCTCGCTGGTTTTCTTCCACGCCGCGCCGAAGTCGTGGCCGGCCGCCTGAAGGCGGAAGTCCGGGGCGCTTTCGTTCTCGCCCTTGTCGTTGGGAACCAGCTTGGCCTTGACGTTGAGGGTCAGGGTGCGGAGCTGGCCGGTGAAGCCGTCTTTCTCTGCGGTGAAGGTGCCGATGTTAGCCATGATGATTTCTCCTTTCGGGTTGAACAAGGTCGCGCCAGTGCGTCCTTGTTGTGATCCGTCCGGCGGGGGATGGGCTGGCCGCACCGCGCAGCGGTCGCAACACCGTGGAGAAACTGGAAGCGAAAAGAATTTGTCCCGCGAGGAATGCGCGCAGCGCAGGGGAAATTGTTTTCGCTGCAAGGTTGCGGCCATGAAGCCCAGCCACCGCCAGGATTCACAACAACACAAGGACGTACTGGCCGCCCGCTCCCGAATGGAGACATGGCCGACTCGGCATCCCCGCGCGACGGATTCACCGGCCTGCGCCCTGACACGGGCAAGGACAACACCCGGCGACAAGGGCGAAAGCGCCCCTGACGTTGCAGGCGGCCTTTTGCATGCGGCGTGGCGTGGAAGCTCCATTGCAGGGCCGGACGGCGTGTCGGTGAACCGTCCTCCGTGACGTACAGGCGACGAACCGCCAGCGTCGAGGACGGCACGCTTTCGTGCAACCTGCGGCAGCAAGCCGGGGCGTAGCCCCACAAGTCCCGCCCATTGCGGCGGGGCGCGTTCGGAATGTCGTCGGCGCTATGCGCCGACGCACTTATGGGCTTCGAGGGTTTCCCGCGCACAAGGCCACTTGTGCGCTGCCCCTTCGCCGCCTGCCCGAAGGCGGCGAAGGGGCGTTCTGGCTTTGGGCCTCGAAACCGGGCGCGGCCACCGCCGCGCCCGGATTTTTGACTATCGGCACCAGGGCGGTACGGCCTGGTGCCGATGCTGATGGAACAGCGAAGCGCCCCGGCCGGAACCGGGGCGCTCGGTGATGGTGAAGATCAGGCGGCGAGTGCGTGGGCCTGTTGCTCGTCGGCGTTGTCGATGGCTTCCGGTTCGTCATCCGTCACGGTCTGCGGCGCATCCTGCGCCGTGGTGTCGTCGGTGCCTTCAGCCTTGAACACGGCGGGCATCCAGCCGGTGCCATCCGCCAGCCGTTCGGCTTCGCTAGCAATGTCGGCCTTCTTCAACTTCGCCAGCCGGGTGATGTGCGCCGGGGCGTACTGCTCCACGGCTTCCAGAATCGTGGCCTTCGGCACATGCCGGAAATAA
Organism: Aeromonas sp. INTO2; assembly: GCF_049860605.1. Lineage (NCBI taxonomy): Bacteria > Pseudomonadati > Pseudomonadota > Gammaproteobacteria > Aeromonadales > Aeromonadaceae > Aeromonas > Aeromonas sp. INTO2. The sequence goes on along the minus strand of NZ_CP187588.1, from coordinate 4,637,307 downwards.
CCCTCATTGGTGGGCTTCCACCATGCGGCCATGTCCAGCCCCACGGCCTGCGCCAGTTCCGCGCCCGGTTGCTGCTGCGTGGCGCGGGGTGTCACCACGTCCACCGTAACGGCCACGCATACCGCCAGCAGCCGCACCAGTTCATCTTGCGACTTCGCCAGCAGCACGGCGAACAGTTCGGCGCTGTCTTCCGGCAAGCCTTCGCCTGCTACCTGCTGCAACTCGCGCAGCGCGACGGCGGCGGGCGAATCCGGTATGTCCGGGGCGATGCCTTCCAGCCGGTCTTGCACTTTCAGGCTCACGCCCAGCGGCAGGTCGTGGCCGTAATGGCTTTCTTGCAAGACAGTCTGCACCATGCCATGCACCAGCGCGGCCAGCGCCACTTGCGGATGCCGGGCGACTTCGATTTGCAGCGCGGCGGTGCGGTGGGCGCTCAACCGCTGCGCCAGCTTATCGGACATGGCGGCGGTCTTGGGCTGCTCGTCGTCTTCGCCTTCGTCGTCGTTCCCGGCTTCGCTTTCGCTGCCGAAACCTTGGCGCAGGCGTTCCAGCGTGCGCAGCGCCTTCGCTTCGGCTTCGCGCAGCAGCCCGCGATGAATCACGGCCTGCCCGTTACGGTCGATGGTGACGATGGCACCGGCTGCGGCCTTCACGGTCGCGCCGAAGTCCTGCAAGCCATCTTCCAGCGCCTGCAACTGCTCGCCTACGGATTCGCCTTCTTCCTGCAAGGCATCGGCCTTTTCTTCGTCCTCGGCATCCAGCGCGTCATCCACGGCTGCGGCCAGTTCGTGCAGCTTGGTTTGCAGCTTTTCGATGCGCTGCGCTTCGCGCTTGCGCGGTTCGCGCCGTTCCCTCGGCGCACGCTGGAAGGCGTGCAGGTCGGCATGGGTCACGGCGGGCGTGGCATCCACCCATGCCCAACCTTCGGCCTTCACCTCGGCGGCCATACCGGCCAGCTTGTCTTGCGCCAGCCGTTCCAGCAGCGCGGCATCGGTCAGATACACGCCCGCATCGCCTTCTGCGAACAGGTCGCGGCGAATGCCGCCGCCTGCGGCTTCGTAGGTGTCCAGTTCCACGAACCGCACCAGCGGATGCCGGTAGGCGTCGATTTCGCGCTCGGTGAGGCGGTCGCGCAATTGGGAAGGGTTGCGCTGCCACGTCGGCGCGTCATAGAAGGCGCTTTCCTGTGCGGTGTGGTCGTCGGTGATGGCAAGGGCCATCAACTGGTCAAGGCTCACGGCTTCTGCGCGGTAGTCGGCCAGCAGCCGGGGCGAGACGTTCGCCAGCTTCAAGCGGCGCTGCACCACCAGCGGGGACACGCTGAAATCGGCGGCTATGTCCTCGATGGGTCGGCCTTCGGCCACCAGCGCCGCGAAGGCTTCAAACTGGTCTGCCGGGTGCATGGCTTCGCGCTGCACGTTCTCGGTGAGGCTGGCCGTGCGGGCGGTGCCATCGGCCACCAGCAGGCAAGGCACGTCCCATTCCTTGCTGATGCGGCGCTTCTTCGCCAGCAGCTTCAACGCGGCCAGCCTGCGGCCACCGGCCACCACTTCGTAATGCTCACCATCGGCGGCGGCAATGACGATGAGGTTTTGCAGCAGGCCGACCCGCTGGATAGAAGCGGCCAGTTCGGGAATGGACATGCGCGGGGTCTTGCGCACGTTGCGGCCAGCAGGACGCGACACCAGCCGCGACAGGGGAACCAAAATCAGGTTCTTGGTCGGGTCGGCGGCTTCCAGCGGGATAGCGGCGGCGGTATTGAGGGCGCGGGCTTCGGTTTGGGTAACGGCGTTCATGGTGATAACTCCTATCGGTTCAGGGATGCAGCAGCGAAGAAAGCGGCAAGGGCTGCTGCCTGCCCCTGCCGCGTGGGGAATCAGGCTTTCAACTGGCGCAGGCCATCGGCCAACATCCAGAGGGCGCGATTGAGGCGCACATCGGAATCAATGCCCTGCACCGGGCGGGTCTGCTGGCGGCGTCCGTTGGCGCTGCGGCCATGCAAGCCGCCTTTGGTCAGGTTTTCCTGGGTGCGGTTGAACACGCTCCACAAGTCCGGGCGGCGGTCGTCGAACCGGCGCGGCATCAGGATTTGTGATTCGGTGATGGGCGCGGGCTTGTTGTCGGTGGGGTCGTACTTGAGGGCCAGCGCGGCGCGGGCGAACACTTCGGCCTCGCCTTCGTCCAGCGTGATCGCGCGCATGGCATCGCAGGAATCCTTCACCCGGTCGAAGCCGCGCAAGACTTCGTAAGCGCCTTCGATGACATGCCCGGAAACGTCGCCCTTGTGGGGCACGCGCACATCGGCCACGGTGTCGCCGCACACAAGGCCATTGCTGCACACGAACCGGAACATTCCGGCCAGCATCTGATAGCTGCTCGTCCCGTCATGGGAATTGAGCAACACGATTTCGTTAGCCTCCGCGCCGTTGATCTGGCTGGCGTGGCGCAGGCGCAGCATGTGCTTTGTATGCTCGCGCTTGCCTTCATCGCGCACGCGAGTCTGGCAAACCATGAACGGCTGGAACCCTTCTTTGCGAAGCTCGGCCAGCACGGCGGCGGTGGGGATATAGGCGTACCGCTGCGAACGGCTTTCATGCGGCGCGTCCGCGAAGATGGACGGCGCTACGCGGTGAATCTGGTCATCGGTCAGCGGGTAGTCGCTGCGCAGCGAGGGGGAACGGGAAGCGAAACGGGATGCGAGTTGCATGATCTTTCTCCTGACGAAAAGGGTTTGCTGTTCACACCGCACACCGGATTCCAAGATTCGGAGCCCAGCCTTTCGGCTGTTCGGTGCGGTTGGCACGAGGAACCCGGTTGGCCCTGTTGCCACCGTCTTTCCTGAGTTCATCGCCCGCGACGGTCAGGAGCCCACGGACGTGGGCCGTCAAGGAGAAAAGCGTCAGGTAGGTGCGGCCCGCAGGCGCAGCCGAGGACACGGCCTGGCGCGCCTTGACGGCACGCGGACACGGGCTACAGTCGCGGACAAGGTGATGAAGTCAGGGGAGACGGCTGGACATGGCAACGGCCGTCCCCGTGTGCTGAACTGCACGCAAGCGCAAGCGCGCAGGCCCGGATCGAGGATTCCGGGCCGAAGGCGTCAGCCGAGCGGAGCGAGGGAACGATGGAAGCCCGTCAGGGGCGAGACGCCGCAGGCGGCTCGATGCGCCACGCGCACGACAGCGCGACCGGCCATCTCCCAGGGGGCCGGGGACGCCCGGATTGCATTGGCGTGGGTACCTCAGAGCCGGTTCATCAACAGTCGCTCGGGTACCGACAAATCAGGCAGGGTTCAATACGCTGTGAAGCATCTAAAACATCAAGGACAGACCGTGAGTTCGTCTCAAACCGTGAATCCGCAGCAAGCCTGCGAAGACCTCCTCCTGGAGGGAAAGCAGTACAACATCGAGCACCACATCCTGCCCAGCGAGAACGCGGTCGCGGATCGCCTGCTGGCGCGTGGCGTCGAATTGAAAGACGCCTACGATGAATTGCATGGAAAGCTCCACGCCCGGCCTCCGGCGCTCCAGGTCTTTCTCGGCCTTGTGTTGAGCACTGCCGCTTTCTGGAATCCACAGAAGATGCTGAAGGCGCGCACCGCCCGCAACGACCTCACCAACGTCAATCAGCAAATCGCGAGAAAGGCGAATGAGTTGGCAGAACTGCTGGATCAACGCACCGATCTGCACAACACCTCGGGTTTCAGCAGCGAAACCCACTATCACGTTGGCGACGTGATCGAGGCTGCATCCCAGAACAACTACCTGTTCCAGTCATATGTACAAGAGAAGCTGGATGCCCTCCGGGGCCAGTTCGATCTGAAGTATTGGCCCTCATTGGGCGACTTCATGCGCGAACTGGCATCGGATGCTGAGAAGGCGGAGATGGCGGCCACAGACCCACTGACGGCCGCCGCCACTGCGGCGACCCGTCCCTCCAAGGCCGACTTCTTCAAGGCACTGTTCGCTTCGATCGAGGAAAACAGCACGGAGAACTACGGCCAACTGCCAAGGGCGTTCAAGCTGACCGATCGGACATTGGCCTCATTGGCGAACTGCGCACTGGATCTCGGCCCCGACGAACTGGTGGACGAAGCCTACGTGAAGCGCCTCCGTCAGCGTGAGCGCAACGGAACCGAGTAGCACGGCGCAGCAAAAAGGGGCCGAAGCCCCCTTCGTCAGATCAGGCCACGTTCGGCAAACGATGTGGTGTCGGTGCCTGCAACGATGATGTGATCCAGCACGCGCACGTCCACCAGCCCCAGCGCCTCCTTGAGCCGCTGGGTCAGCGTCCTGTCGGCACCGCTCGGCTCGGGATTGCCGCTCGGGTGGTTGTGCGACACGATGACCGCCGCCGCGTTGAGCCGCAGCGCCTCCTTGACCAGCTCGCGCGGATACACCGATGCGCCGTCGATGGTGCCTCGGAACATCTCGGCGTACTCGATCAGCCGATGCTGCGTGTCCATGAACAGCACCGCGAACACCTCATGCTCGAAGCCGGCCAGCTTGGCGCACAGGTACTCCTTGACCGCCGCCGGCGACGTGAACGAAGTACCACGCTGCATCTTGCGCTCGATGGCCTGGCGCGCGGCCTCCAGAATCTGCTCGGCAGTCGCGAGCAGGTAGCGCCCCTGCGCGTCACGCACCATCAGCGAGGAATCGAACGAGGAAAAGGACAGTTGCGACATGATCGTGCTCCGGTTGCTCGGGCGGAATTGCCCGGAACCGTGGAGAGCACGGCGCAGCGCAAGCAGTCAGGGATCGGAGACGGCCATCAGGCCGCAAGCGTGCGAGCACGCGCAGTCATTGACGGCGAGAACGCCGTGATACAGTGAAGGGAACAGCAAGACCGCCTACACCCTCCCATTGCACACACTGGCCCTTGTGCAAGCGGAGCGCGCAGGCCCGTCAGGGCCGAAGGCGTCAGGGGTCAAAGCCGAATAGCCGCGATTCGGCACGAAGCGCGGGGCGCAGCCCGTGAACCCGACGGCTGCACGCCGGGACGCACTGGATTGATTGTGCGCTACTCCACGGGAGCGAGTACCAAACCTCGGCCTGATTTCGGCACCAATTCGGCGTATAGAGATTTTCGTCCGACGATGACAGCAATCATTGGCCGCTTGTCCCGACGCTTCGCTGATAAGCGGTTCCATTCCGATCTATCCAGACCAGAAGGGTGAGGATGATCCTCTGGATGAGTGTGCCATTCCCCCAAGTAGCGGATGGTCCCGTTACTCCCCGTCCATCGCGCCAGGGCAATAGATTCGTGACCAAAGGGCATACGCTCGAATAGACATCTGAATCGTTTGTCATATTCCGTAGGGGCCGTTGCTTCCTCGATAATCATGTGAGCCCCATGAACTGAACCAAGCAGAATTCCACCAGCTTCACAGGCGGTATCAATAACCTGAATATGCTGGCAAAAAGTCTCCAGTGCGGAATCCGTAAAATGCAGCAACGTCCTCCTGTCGCCAGTGGCCCAAGAACTCATGAATTGCATACAGGACATTCCGGGTTCCGCAGCGGATCACAGTCGGGCGTGGCAGATTGCTGGGTACGGTCGATGACCCTCGTTCGAAGTGCGGGGGAATGGACGCCGTTAACCCAATCAAGCGCCATCTCTGCGCCCAGGCTGGCAGCATGCACCGACACCGAGGCAGGAAACGGCACGTATAAGCCCTCACATCCGTGCCCCGCCAAGATGGCAGGAAGAGGATCAACTGTAGAGCGGAGTTCACCTCTTCTATTGCTATGCCAAAGACATCGGTAGCAAGCACCAGATGCGTGCGTTCTCAATAGTGCGCGGACAGCCGTACCCGGCCCCTCTATCCAGACCGAAAGCATGGGCGTAGGTGGTGGATAGTGGCCGCACAGCCAATGCCCGAGGGATTCCTCCCCGGTGGCATCTATGAGAAGGTCCAGTTCTCCCAACTGGGCCTGCCTGACATCAACGGGAAGAGAACGAATCTTGGCCCCTGGCGCCAAGCGGTTCAGTTCCTTCGCCATAGCCTCGGCTTTGTTAGACAGCAGATCTGGAAATCCCAAGCGATGGCGCCCGATGTTCTGCGGGAGAAGGCAGTCGAAGTCCACTAACGTGAGTTTTCCGCCGCCTGTCCCCGCCCCGGCCTTGACCAGCATGTCCGACAGATATCCGCCGATCGTGCCGCATCCCACGACGGCCAGGTTCTTACCTGCAAGCGTCTTTGCCTTAGGCATGTTCCGCTGGGCAAGGTAGCGATCATCTATTCTGACCATTGAGATGGGTATCACCTTCAATCCATAGCTGGAATCCCTGCGATCTGCGAGCTTGCTCTTTTGCACAGGACGTTGGCGGTCATAGAGAACCACGAAGCCATACGTCATCAACGGGGATTCGACGACGATCAGAACGCCATTGGCCTTTTTCCTTTCTCCTTCCTTGATGCGTTCGTGAATCTTGCGCCGGCACCGAGGGTCAAGGGTGCTTTGCCATGCCAAGATATCCCTCACTGTTTCAGGAGGCCAATGGCTGGTCAGAGGACGGGGTTGAGCACCCGTCTTTACCCGGTAAGTCAGCACCGTTCTATCGGTGACTTGGTAGCCGAGCGACTTCAGTTTTTCTGTTGTTCGATCTTCGTTGTCGGTGATGAACCACAAGGGATTCCCATTGGCCTGCGCGACGATGCAGTTCTGCCGCCCCAAATCCTCGCTTTGCATGTCCACGAAGCAAAGCCCACCGTGCCAGTAGGCGAAGAACTCTTCCGCGAGATCTTCGATCATCTCCCCCTTCAGGATCTGCCCGAACAAGACGGCCGCGCGTTGCAGGCATGCCAGCGACTGTCCGACAGGATCGTAGATGTCCAGGACGACCGTGCCCTTGGCGAGATAGCAAAGCCCGCCATCTGCGCCAAGATGAGGAACCGCAGCTGGCAGTTCGGAGGGGATTTCCAGCAGCCGGATGCGAGGTAAGTCGAAGAACGTCGGATCGAGCTGAACCTCGCACGGATAGCCCTTGCCCAATTGGGGCGGGATCAACTGTCCGTGCAGCCTGAACCAGCCGTCATCCGTCTTGCCAACAAACGCGAAGCCTTGCTGCTCAAAGGCCTCGATCACGTTTGCGACCGCTATGGCGCCGCTCATCCGGCCTTCGTTCGTCCGACGAGTTCGCTCGGACCAGCGGCGGCGGGAGCGGCGGCGATGGTGGCAACGATGGATACCACCTTGACCCGATCCGGCTCATTCGGAAAACGCGGGCCGAATTCGCCCTGCATCCAGATGCAAGCTTGTGAAGGGCTGCTGGCGTCGGTTGCGCCACGAAGCACCTTCTCAAATTCTTCGAACGCCTTTGCAGCTTCTTCGACACCGGCTTTGCCCAGCCGTACCGTAAGCGATTCGGATTCATCCACGGGGTTGTTCACCCCCGCACGCAATCGGGCCGGTAGTGCCGCGACGACATCTAGCAACGCGAGGTCGTCGCGCCGATCACGCTTTTCAAATAGCGGAGCCGCGGCGGCCATCAGCAGGATCGAAGAGGGCCCGCCGCTGGACCACCTCCAATCGCGGAATGCCTTCAAGTAACGAACCACGCGGCGGAACTGCTCCCCCTTAGCTTCCACTTCGCCCAGGAACCACTCCTTTACAGGCCTAGGATCAGAGGGCATCCAATTGCATTCACGATGGGCAAGTAAAACCTTGTCGCGCGGTAATGCCGTCCACGCATCTCGCTCCGCTTTGATAATGGCATCCATCACCGAGTCGTAGCCATATCGCCTCATTGAGGCCTCGGCCAGATTCACGAACTCCTGATCGGGGATGGCATATAGTGGGATGTCAATGTGGGCATAGGCAGCAATGACAATGCGAATGCAAGTCGGCTTGTCAGTGACAAGCTTCCACCCCTTTTCTTCGACCAGCGGCCTTAACGCCTCTTCCGCAGCAGTAAAGAAAACTGTTGCCGCTGTGCTGGGGCGCTGCGTCTGCGAGACGAAACTCATTGGTAGATAGCAACCATCATCGACATCCGCCTGCTGCGGACGTTGTGCCGGCGAGTTCAGCGTCTTGTATGCCCACGACCCCTGCGTAAAGAAGCGCGGCTGCGGTACGTCTTCTGTGTATCCGCCAGCTCTCATCACACGAGGAATGCCCGTGCGTAGGCAGCTTCTGACATCCGTCCGTGCACTGGCGATCTTGGTACGCTGTTCAGGCGTCAAATCCAGCTCATCATGGATGCAGGATTCGTCGTCAACAGTGGTAAAGAAAAGCGGGCTCAGGTTCAGCATGCGGCCTCCGGTACATTCTTGTTGGGGCCGTGATAGAAAATGGGGGCGCCGGCCTGGTGCGCCCGAAATGGTTGAAAAAGAGGATCGCCAAGCGCGCGCTGGGCCGCGTGGTTGCCACGATCCTTGAGCGTATTCGTGGCGCCAATGGAAACCCGATCCAGCGCCTTCACGTCCTTGCTCTGATCAGGCGTTGCCTTGTCGTCGATCTGGAAGTAGTTGTTCCCCAACAGCTGCCTCAGCATGTAGTCCACGGACGATTCCTGGGCGGAGATCACCAGATCGAAGAGTCCTCCGCGCCACTTACCGAATCCTCGGTCAAGGCTAGCGCCGCCACGGACGGTCGCACCAATCGTCATCGTGCCGATGGAAAGAACCCGAATCCGCACATCCTGTTTCGGTGCCAGGAACGTGTTGACTTCATGCAATCCGAACAGGCCGGGGGCATTACCTACCAGTCCGCCATCCGCGAAGACACCGCGGTCGTTGCGCGCCAGCGGAAAGTAGACGGGCGCGGCAGCGGTCGCCAACGCAACATCGACGATCTTCATGCGGTGATCAAATTCAAAGGAAGGGTGGTGAGGTGTCTTGAAAAACTGTCCGCGACCTGTCGAGTAGTTGACTGCTGGTACAAGAACACGATGCTTCAGGTCGCCTACGGTGGTTCCCTGGAAGCGTTCGGTCAGCACTTCCCGCAACCCTGCCGAATCATGTTTTGCAGTCAGCCAGAATCCCAGAAGCCGTCTTGAAAGACTGCGGCAACCAAAGATGCGGCTGCCTTCGTCTTCGAACAGTGCTTTGAGTTCGCTGGCGGGGATTTCCGCTGCCAGTCCCAAAGCCAACATCCCTCCTGCCGATGTGCCACAAATCAGGTCAAAGTGGGAAGCGATAGGCCGGCCCAGCACGGCTTCAAGCTCGGCAAGAACCGTGGCCGTATAAAGGCCGCGATAGCCTCCCCCCGACAGGGCGAGCACATGGTAGGTAGGGATGTCAGTCATGACGTCTTAACCTCTCGGGGGAAAGGAGTCGTTGCCGTGGCTATCCTTGTCACGGATACGGCCATCTGGACGATGGATGACGAGTTCGGACTTCTGGTTGCGTGCAATATCCCGCGCTGCATCTATTGCTTGCTGCTGCGTGTCATGCACAGAGGTCGCCCGCTCGTTGCCGGCGCCTTTAACGGCCCAACCGTCTTGATGAGGAACAACATGCTGATTTTTTCCGGCCATGATGGCACTCCTACAATGGAACTATGGAAGTCCCAGCCAGCCGGCTGGGTTGTCAATGGCCGCCCGCTGTAGCACAATACGTTGCTCATGCAGACAACAGGAAGACCAAGCCAATCCAACCTGTAGCAGGCGAAAAATCCGCTTCCGTTGTCTGGCTAGACAACAATGTATCAGAGCATGTGCGCTGGCGCAACACCTGCGCAACATGCGCCTTTGGACTCGACTGAATGTGGGGTTGATGCAACAGAGGGCTACGGCCTTCCCCCGCAACGCAAGGATCAGAACTCATGCCACAAACAGGCTTGGGCGTCGCTATCAAGACGCTACGCGAACGCAGAACCCTTTCCCTGCGTGAAATTGGGCAGCTATCGTCAGTGGACCATGCATACGTCTACCGCCTCGAAACTGGCGAAAAAACAAACCCCTCCCAAGACCTGATTGAAAAGCTATTGAAGGTTCTTAAGCCGACGGAGAGAGATGCTGCACTCGTAACTTGGCTGGTTGACCATGCGGACGCCGACCCGAACCTCGTCGAATTTGTGCTACAAGATTCGTCTATTGGTATCGACGTATTTACGATGGCGGCCGGCGTCAGGCATCGGGGTAACGCAAGGCCTGATCCCGCCACATTGATTACCCGGATCAAAAAGGCCCTTGAGGACGACGACGAGGACGATTGAACATGGACGAATCGGATGTCAGACAGAAAGCACGCGCGTTCATTGCGAAAGTCGATGTTTCTAACATCCGAGGAGACCTGTCTCCCTATGTGACCGCTGCTAATGCCAAGGTCAAGAAAGATGAGCTTGGCGAAGGAGAGTCTGGCTATACCATTACCAAGCCGAACGGGAAGCACATAATCACCGTGAACTCCCTGGAGACTGAGGAACGCCAGCGTTTCACTATTTGCCACGAGATAGCGCATATCGTGCTCGACCTAGAATCGAGTCACGAGGAAGTCCCGTCCTGGTCTTATGCCAAACGGCATCCCAACGAGATCGCCTGCGACACATTTGCCGCTGAACTGCTGATGCCTTATCAGCGATGGCTTTCTGTCGTTCCCAAGGAAGAGCCTTCCTTGGACCTTATCCAGCGCATGGCCGATTTGTTTGGCACTTCATTTCCCGCGGCTGCGTCGAGATTCGCCAGTCTCAGCGATGTTCCGTGTGCCTTCGTCACCATGGAGCGTGGCGCAGTACGGTATGCAGCACGCTCCACGTCTTTGAGACAAGCTGGGGCCTGGATATCACCCAAGTCGGTGATCCCGGCTGGCTCGGTAGCGCACCGAATCAGATCTTCAGGGGTCAACGCCACCGATACGGGGGAGATTTCCCAGGATGTATGGTTCGATAACTGGGAAAAAGGTCTTGATCTCTGGGAGCTTTCGAGGCACTACGCACGTACCGACACCACCATTTCACTACTATGGTTTGACAGTGAAGACCTGCCGGAGATCGAAGTGAACCGCTTCGGCGTGCGAGTGGAGGACGATGGCGGCCTACCGGAATTAACTGGTGAGTTGCCGTGGCCAGGGCGGAGCAAGCGTCGCTAGCTAAGCGTGGCAGCGTCACGCTGCAACTGCCCTAGTTTTCGCTGGGCGTATTGTGAGGTACCGGTCTACGTGATTCGAGCAGACGCCGCGTGTTCTCCAGTTCCTTTTGTAGCAACTCCGCATCCGGCAGCACGGTGCGATAGTTCGCCGCCATCACCTTAGTCGGCAAGCCATCCAGCGCATACCGCGCCAGGGCATGGCCCTTGTCGGCGCACAGGATCAGGCCCACCGGCGGGTTCTCGTCCGGGTAGGCCCAATGCTCCTTGGCATAGTTGCAGTACATATGCATCTGCCCCACATCGGCATGGGTCAAACTGCCCAATTTCAGGTCAATAATGACCAGGCAGCGTAGCTTGCGATGAAAGAACAGCAGATCGACCCGATACCAAGTCTGGTCGATACGCAACCGACGTTGCCGCCCGACGAAGGTGAAGCCTTCCCCGAGTTCCAGCAGGAAATCTTCCAGACGCTGGATCAATGCCGCTTCCAGATCAGATTCCGAATACTCATCCTTGAGGTCGAGGAACTCCAGCACATACGGGTCTTTGATGGCGTCATTGGGCGCGACGGCATCCTCGGGCTTGGCTACCGAACCCTTGACCAGCATCGCCGCCTTATCCTTGGACAAGGCAGTGCGTTCGTAGAACTGGCTGCCGATCTGTCGATCAAGCTGGCGCACGCTCCAACCACCGCGCAGCGCCTCGGCCTCGTAGAACTGGCGGGCATGGTCATCCTTGACTGACAACAGTCGGACATAGGCCGACCATGGCAGGGTGAAGACCTGGGCCAGTTCGGAGAGGTCGAATTTCCGAGACACTGTCTCGGAATTCTCGATGGGCAGTCCGTCTCCAGATTTCCGAGACAGTGTCTCGGAAATTGCCTCAAGGGGATAAGCGACGAAGAAGCGCCGCATGTTCTCCAGGTTATCCGGGCTGAACCCGCGCCCAAAGCGCGCCGTGAGATCGGCGGACAACCGCGCCATCAACTGCTCGCCATAACCGGCCCGCCGTCTGCCTTTCTGCTCGGCTTCGACGATCCGGCGGCCAATCTCCCAATAGCTGGCCGTCATCAGCGCGTTGACACTGCGCGCCGCCGCCTGACGCGCCGCGTCCAGCAGCTCCACGATGCCGCCGTGGATGCCGGCATAGCCAGCCGGTAAGGCAGCGGGTTTCCGTGTTGCCACGGGCGTCTTCCTTGTCATGCTGTCACCTCCATAGAACGGGATGCCCCGGTAATCGCCAGTCGCCGATTCGCCACCAGTTCGGCCGCATCCCGCACCGGCTTGTCCTCGGTATGAACATAGTGCATAAACATCGCCACGGTCTTGTGGCCTGTGAGCTTCATGCCCACCTTGGTCGGCACGCCCGAGTTGGCAATATCGGTCGTCGCCCGGTGACGGATACCGTGCGTACCAACGTGCGGCACGCCAGCGGCCTTGAGCACGCGCGTCCAGCCGCCGTAGTGCTCACCGTGGGTCATGTGCCGGGCCGGATCGTTCGGCGACGGCAGGACATAGGGGCAGCCTTCCCGGCGCGGCGCTGTGGACAACAGCCGATAGGCTTCCTCGCTCATGGGCTTGGATATGCCGCCCGTCTTGCTGTCCGGCCAGACGACGCGGCGCTTTTCCAGATCAATCCAGCCCCACTCCAGCGGGCAGATTTCGGAGCGGCGGGCGGCAAACTCGAATTGCAGTCGGATTGCCAGCGGGATGACGTAGTTTTCCAGTCCTTCGGCTTCCAGCGTCTCCAACTGGCGGAAGATCCGCACCAGTTCATCGTCCACGATAAGCCGGGTTTCCTTGCCGGGTGGGTACATCGGGACATGGCGGCATGGATTCGTCCCATCAGGGCGCAACCCCCACACTTCGGCCAGGTTGAACATCTTGCGCAGCACGCCAAAGGTACGGTTCGCCTCGGCCTGCTTGTAGGCCAGCTTCTTCATCAGCGCCGCCACGTCCGGGCGCTTCACGTCCTGCACCTTCATCCGGCCCATGATCGGGATGATGCAGCGGTCAATGACGCCCTGATAGCCACGCTGCGTGCTGGGCTTGTTACGCTGCTTGGAGTAGTCCTCCATGAAGGTGTGGCAAAACTCCTTCATGGTTGGTGCCTTGCGGGCGGCGTTCTTGGCCGCACTGGGGTCGCCGCCCTTGCGCACCTCGGCCAGCCACTCCTGCGCCATCGTGCGTGCCTGATCGACGGTCAGTTCCCCGTACTGGCCCAAGGCGGGCTTACGGCGCTCGCCCGCGTTCGTGCGGTACTGGAGCATGAACACCTTGCGGCCTGCCGGGGTGATCTTGCACAGGAAGCCGGGCACCACAGTGTCCCGCAGTTCGATGGCCTTGTCTTGGGGTTGTGCCGCATCTACTGCGGACTTGGTGAGCTTGATCTTCGCCATGATGACTCCTCGGAGAGCCCGGTTTCCAAGAGCCGCATGGGAGCCACGCGAGGGGAAGCCGGGTCAAGTTTCGGAAAGCACCGGCATATGTTGAACTCGCCTAAGTGATTGATAAACTTGCTGTATAGAGCCTTGGCGTAGTCCAGCGAATTGCGGTACTGGAGTCATCGTGAAACAAAAAAACCGCCCTCGGGCGGTTTTTTCTTGCGGCTCGCCCCGTCAGGGGTGGGGGAAGCAGGGGAGCGAGCGGCTGAACCTGTGCTCGAACACCAGGGAGGTCTCGAGGTGCACCACCTCTTCCCGGGAGGTGAAGTGATCGAAGACGAAATTGCGCAGGTGTTCGGTATCGGAGACGCACAGGTGCACCAGGAAATCATCCTTGCCGCCCATGTGGAACAGGCTGATCACCTCGGGCAGGGCCAGGATGGCGTCGCGAAACGCATCGATGATCTGGCGGCTGTGACGGGCCAGTTGCAGGGAGACCATGGCCTGGATGTGACCGCCCAGGGCCTGGTAATCCACCTCGCAGTGCGCCCCCTTGAGCACGCCATCCTGCTGCAGCTTGCGCACCCGCTCCAGACAGGTGGACGGCGCCACCCCGACCAGGGCCGCCAAATCCTTGTTGGTCATGCCCGCATCGCGAAACAGATGGGCCAGGATGTCCAAGTCCAGTTGATCCAGGTTTCTCATCTTTACTCCTTGCATCGCTCGATTTTTTTAGACTCTGCCCGTAAACCGGGCCGAACACAACGCAGATTGACATCGCCTCCGGCCCCTCTATGCTGTGCCGCACCCGCGGGATACCCATCCCGTTGCTCCCGGCCACCACGAGGAACCCCATGCTCAGTGCCCATCCCTTCTGGAGCCTGGACGTTCCACGGCTCGACGGCCAGCTCCTGCTCACCCCCTGCCCCGGCAGCCAGCAGGTCCCCATGGCCCACGCCCTTGCCCAGTTGCAGCTGGCCGGTGCCGGCGGGGTGCTGACCCTGATGACGGTGGAGGAGCTGGCCCTGTGCGGGCCCCTCTCTCTCGGGCAGCTGGTGCAGGCCAGGGGCATGAGCTGGTTCCATCTGCCCATTGCGGATGACGAGGCACCGGATGCCGCCTTCGAACAGGCCTGGCCCGGGGTGCAACCCCGACTGCTCGCCCTGCTGCGCGAGGGACGGCACCTTGCCATTCACTGCCACGGCGGAAGCGGGCGTACCGGGCTGGCGGCCGCCCTGCTGCTGATGACCCAGGGGCTGCCCCAGCAGGAGGCCATGACCCTCATCCGGGCCAGACGGCCACGGGCCTTCACCCTGGCCTGCCACCGTCACTGGCTCGATACCCGTGGACGGCGGCTGGCCGGGGCGGACTGATGGGCTCTATCCCTTGGGCTGCTGGTAGGTAAACACCTTGCCGATGTCTTCCACCTTGTAGCTGGTCAACTGGTAGACGTAATAGTTGAGCCAGTTGGAAAACAGCAGGTGACCGTGGCTGCGCCAGGTGGCGCGCGGGGTCTGGCTTGGGTCGTTGTTCGGGTAATAGTTGACCGGAATGACGGGGGTGAGCCCGGCCGCCAGATCCCGCCGGTATTCCCCATCCAGGGTCAGGGCGTCATATTCCGGATGGCCGGTGACGAACACCTGGCGACAATCCTTGGTGGCGGCCAGATAGACGCCCGCCTCTTCCGACTCGGCGAAGATCTGCAGATCGGTGTGGGCGCGGATGAGATCCCCGTCGAAGGCCGCATAGCGGGAGTGGGGCGCCACGAATTCATCATCGAAGCCGCGCAGCAGCGCCTCGTGCTCGTCGAGGCGGTGGTGGCGATAGACCCCGGAGAGCTTCTCGCCGTGGGTCTGCTTTTCCATGCCGTACAAGGCTTTCAGCGCCGCCTGCACCGCCCAGCAGAGGAAGAGGGTGGAGGTGACATGCTGATGGGACCACTCGATGATCTCGACGATGCGTGGCCAATAGACCACCTCCTCGAACTCCACCAGCCCGAGCGGCGCCCCCGTGATGATCATGCCGTCGTAGTTGTTGCCTCTCACCTGCTCGAAGTCGTGATAGAAGTTCTCCAGGTGCGCCTGGGGCGTGTTTTTCGACTCCCGATCGTCGATGCGCAACAGATCCACGTCCACCTGCAAGGGCGAGTTGGAGAGCATCCGCATCAGCTGGATCTCGGTTTCTATCTTCTTGGGCATCAGATTGAGGATGAGCACCCGCAGCGGGCGGATGTTCTGGGTGACGGCCCGGGATTCCGTCATCACGAAGATGTTCTCCTGCCCCAGCACTTCGGCGGCGGGCAACTGGTCCGGGATCTTGATCGGCATGCTGACTCCCTGTACTGCATCGGTAAATATGTCTGGACATCTAGAAGCCTATAATAAAGCGCTCCCGCTGTCATCAGATACCTTTTGTATTCACCCCGCCCTTTGACTAGCATACGGCTCAGTGTGTCCCTCGTGCCCAACCCCATGACAGGAATCAAGATCTCCGTAGAACGGCTGCAAGTCGGCAATTATGTCTCCCTGCCTTTGGGATGGCGCGAGCACCCGTTTCTGTTCTCCAGCTTCAAGCTCAAGAGCGAGGAGGAGATCGAGCTCATTCGTCGCCTTGGCCTCAAGCTGGTGACCATCATTCCCGACAAGAGCGACACGCCGCCCAAGCCCCTCGGACAAACCCAGTCCCAGGCGGATGAGGTTGAAGGAGAGGGTCTTGTCGCCCGCCAGGAGGAGATGCAGCAGGAGAAACTGCGGCGCATCGAGCAGTTGCAGCGCTATCGCCGCGACCTGCAGCAGTGCGAGAAACAGTTCCGCCAATCCCTGGCCCAGGTGCGCAACCTCATGGGCAAGATCCAGTCCCGCCCCCTCAACGCCATCAGCGAGGCCCAGGAGCTGATCAACGCCATGACGGAGCAGCTCCTCTCGGTGGACGAGATGGTGCTGCACCTGGTCTCTGACAGCGATGATGGCAACAGCCTGCAGTTTCACTCCCTCAACGTCAGCGTGCTCAGCATGCTGCTCGCCCGGGAGTGCAAGTTGCCGGCCGAGGCAATCCGCCAGGTCGGCATGGGGGCCCTGTTCCACGACATCGGCAAGCTGAGGATCCCGAGCCAGATCCTGCGCAAGACGGAGCCGCTGACCAAGCCGGAGCAGAACCTGATGGCCCAGCATCCCCGCTACGGCCTGGAACTGCTGGGGCTGGTCAGCGATTTTCCGGAAGCGGCCAAGCAGATAGTGCAGAACCACCACGAGTACCTGGACGGCACCGGCCCCCAGGGGCTCAAGGGCGATCAGCTCGATCCCCTCACCCAGATCGTCTCCCTCATCAACGAGTACGACAACCTCTGCCACCTGGAGGCCAAGGTGCCCTACGCGGCCCTCGGCAGCCTCTACAAGCAGCGCAAGTCCCAGTTCAACGCCGATCACCTCGGCATGCTGATCCGACTGATGGGGGTCTACCCCCCGGGTAGCGTGGTGCAGCTTTCCAACGGCCAGGTGGGGCTGGTGATGTCGGTCGACGCCTCCCGCCTGCTCTACCCCGCCGTGCTGGTATACGACCCCCGCATTCCGCGCCAGGAGGCGGCCATCATCGACCTCGACGCGGCCGGGCTGACCATCGCCAAGGTGATCCAGCCCAAACGCCTGCCCCCGGCGGTGTTCGAATACCTCAACCCCCGCACCCGGATCAGCTACTACTTCGAACACGGCAAGCCCTGAGAGGGCTGGCCCCACCCAAGGAGTCCCCATGCGCATCGAGATCATCAGCACAGGCGACGAGATAGTGACCGGCCTGGTGGTGGACACCAATGCCGCCTGGCTCAGCGCCCTCTTGCTGGAGCAGGGCTGGCAGGTGCGCCGCCGCGCCACCGTGGGGGACAACCTCGCGGATCTGACAGCCGTGCTGCAGGAGAGCGCCAACCGCGCCGAGGTGGTACTGGTGTGCGGGGGGCTCGGCCCCACGGCGGACGACCTCACCGCCCAGGCCGCGGCCGAGGCGTTTGACCAGCCCCTGACCCTGTTCCCGGACTGGCTCGCCACCATGGCCGAACGCTATGCCAGCCGGGGCCGCACCATGGCCCGGAGCAACACCAAGCAGGCCTGGCTGCCCCGGGACTGCGAGATCCTCGACAACCCGGTGGGCACCGCCTGCGGCTTTGTGGTCCGCCACCCGGCCAGCCACGGCCAGAGCCGGCTTTTCTTCACCCCGGGCGTGCCGTTCGAGTTCAAGCAGATGGTGCGCGAACAGATCATGCCCCGCCTCAAGGCGCTGGCCGGGGAAGAGACCGACACCGAGCTGCGCCGTTTCTACACCTTCGGCGTCTCGGAGTCCGCCCTCAGCGACATGCTGGATGCGGCCCCCTGGCCTGCCGGCATCGAGCTGGGCTACCGCTCCTCCATGCCCCTCATCGAGCTCAAGCTCATCGGCCACGGTGCCAGCACCGCCGACATGGACGCCGCCGAGGCGAGGCTGCTTGCGGCCATCGCCCCCTGGCTGGTGGGACGTGGCAACGAGGCGCCTGCCAGCCAGATCCTGGCCCTGCTGGGGGAGCGGTCGCTGCACCTGCAGGAAGGGGAGAGCCGGGGCGCCCTGCTGACCATGTGTCACGGGCACCCGGCCCTGACCGCCGGCTTCAGCCACACCCTGAGCGACGATCTGACTCAACTGGCGGTGCCCGCCGCCCCCCTGAGCCTCACCATAGGCCGTGCCGGGCCGGACGGCGTGCCGCTGCTGCTCTGCGCCGACGGGCAACTGCACGGCCAGACGCTCAGGGTCAGCCACCCGGATCCCGCGAGCGGTCGCCGGATCCTCGCCTTCGCCGCCCTCGACATGCTGCGCCGCCACCTGCTGGGACTGCCGGTGCTCGCCGATTACCTCACCCTGACCCGAACGGCCACATGCCAGGAGGGCGCCCGGGGCTAGAAGTGAGCCAAACCTGCGCCGCCATGGACCCAGTACCCGGCGAGCGCCAGGGTCAGCAGGCAGAAGGCCCTCTCGTAACCCCCGCCGCTCTTGAGGGGCAGGCCGGGCAGGCGAAAGCGCCGACGCCAGGGCCAGAGCAGGGGAATGCCCATGGGGGTGAGCCAGTCCCCCAGCAGATGGCTGAGATAGCCCACGATGAGGGCATCCTTCACCGCCCCCGACAGCAACCAGGGGGCTTCCACCTGGGCCAGCCCCCAGACCCCCATCCCCACCGCCAGCAGGCTGTGGGTGAAGCCGCGATGGCCGAACAGCCGGGAGAGCGGCCCCGAGATCCAGGGCAGTTGCCGCCCGAGCAGGGAGCGGGGGTGATCGAGATCCGGCAGCAGGGCGCTCGCCAGGGCCATGGGAACGATATGCCACAGGCTGGCATCGGCCAGGGCCGGAGTCAGTTCAACCTTGTGGGCAAGCAGGACGCAGGTGACGGAAAACAGCAGGTGGCCTTGGGCGGTCATGGGGCTCGTTCGGTTGGACAGAAAAAGGGGCTGATCGGTGGCGACCAGAGTCCTCGCCCTGAGGCGGCGGCAGATTAAAATCCTTCTCTTCCTGCCTGGCAAGGTGATTTGCATCGCCTCCCTCAACGTGATGGACACTCTGGATAGCGAAAGCATAAAAAGTCAGCATATTGCGCTAAAAAACTGCAATGGAGCCCATGGCATGGCCGGCTCTGCCCCTCTCCCGTCAGCCGATATTTCCTCAACCCGGCTCACCCATTTGCATTCAGATCGTTGACCCGGAAGGAAAAATACCCGAATACTGCGCGTTGGATCCGCCCCGGCGGCATTGGATGCCGGCAAGGAGAGGCCCCGGCATGGGGCAAACCGGACAGGGACAACGAAGGAGGGCCCGGTGTTAAGCAAAGCGTGGTTTCAGCTGTCGGCCGACATGAGCTATGTCTGCCTGCGCATCACCCCGGGCCTCACCGAGCCCATCCAGGAAAGCGACGTCCTGGCCCTGCTTCGACTCTCCAACTGCCGGCGCTACGAACCCCTCGGCGAGGGGATCCGCGAAGCCGTCACCCTGCTCAACGCCCTCATCGCAGAGCCGGATGCCCCCGCGCATCCACCAGTCCCCATTGCCCGGCGCCAGGATGCCAGGCTGCTCATCCAGGTGGACAAGGACCAGATGAGCGCCAGGGCGCAGATCACCGCGGACTGGGGTGGCCAGCCCCTGACCCTGGCCCAGTTGCAGGAGGCCCTGGCGGCCAGCACGGTCAAGCAGGGGGTGAGCGAGCGGCTGCTTGCCGCCGCCCTCCAGGCCGCCAGCTCAGCCGCCCCCGGCGCGCAGCTGAGCCCTGTCATCGCCCTCGGCCGGGCGGCGAAACACGGCCAGGACACCCGTTTCGAGCGGCTGGTGGAAACCGCGGCCGAGCGGATCCTCAAACCCCAGGAGCTCGACCACGGCAAGGTGGACATGCGCGACCTCGGCACCCTGCTCACCGTCAAGGCGGGGGCGGTGCTGATGCGCAGGCACCCCGCCACCCAGGGCATCGACGGCTTCACCGTGACGGGCCAGACCCTGACCGCCCGCCACGGCAAGGAGAGCGCCATGACGCCGGGTGATGGCACCTGCCTCTCCCCCGAGGATCCGGACCTGCTGCTGGCGACCCGCCCGGGGCTCCCCTGTCAGGAGCGTACCGGGATGCGGGTCGACGAGGTGCTCAACGTCAAGCAGGTCGACATCCGCCACGGCCACGTCGAGTTCGAGGGATCCCTGCTGGTCACCGGGGACGTCATGCCCGGCATGCGCGTCAAGACCAGCGGGGACGTGGTGATCGGCGGCTTCGTCGAGGGCGGCTACATCGAATCCGGCGGCACCATCACGGTGCGCAACGGCATCATAGGGCGCAAGCTGGCGGACGACGAATACCTCTGCCACCTCAACGCCGGGGGGGAGATCCACGCCAGCTATGCCCAGTACGCCAGGCTGGAGGCCGATGGCGACATCCATATCCTGAGCCAGCTCAGCCACTGCTATTGCCGCAGCGGCCAGGATCTCAAGGTGGGGGACAGCGCCATGCGCAAGGGGCACCTCATCGGCGGCATCAACATCGCCAACCGGCTCATCATGGCCCCGGTGCTCGGAGCCTCGGCGGCCAACCGGACCCGGTTGCAGATCCTCGGTGGCTATTTCAGCCAGAAGGAGCAGGAGCTGGCGCTGCGCCAGCGCAAACAGACCTGCGCCGAGCAGATAGACAAGCTGCAGGATCTCATCCTGCGGCTGCTGCAACTGCCCCGTGACAAGCGCAATCCCGAGACCCTGCAGAAGATCAAGGCGCTGCGCACACGCCAGTTCGACGAGAGCAAGAGCCTGGACGAGCAGCTCGCCGAGGCGCAGCGGGAGCTGCAGGCGCTCATGGCCAACATGGACATCATCGCCACCCAGCGCCTCTTCCCCGGCGTCGAGGTGGAGATGGCCCATCACCACAACAGGGTCGACATCGAGCACGGCCCCATCCACTTCGCCATTCGGGAAGATCAGCTGCAACTGACCCCCTACCAGGGCCAGCGCTGAGGGGCAACGTGCCCCCGCGTCGGCAGGCGGCGTGATCCCGGCGGCGATTTTCGCTACACTCGGCCTCCCCATGGCCCCATCGGGCGGGCCGGCCAGACTCAGGTAGTGAGAAGATGTACAAGCTGATCGCATTGGATATGGATGGCACCCTGCTGACCCCAGAGGGCCGAATCTCCCCCCGCACCCAGGCCGCCATCGCGGCAGCCCGCGCCAGGGGCGTGACCGTGGTGCTGGCCTCCGGCCGCCCGCTGGAAGGCATGACCGCCGCCCTGACCGAGCTGGGCCTCACCGGCCAGGATGACTACGTCATCTGCTACAACGGCGCCCTGGTGCAGCAGGTGTCCGAGCAACGCATCATCCGCAGCCAGTTGCTGACCGGCAGCGATGCCCGTGCCATCGCCCACCTGGCCTGTGAGCTGGGGGTGAACATCCACGGCTTCTCCGTCCGCCAGGGGCTCATCAGCCCAAGGATCAGCCCCTACACCGAGCACGAATCCCGCCTCATCGGTCAACCCATCAACCTGGTGGACTTCGCCACCCTGCCCGACGACGAGCAGATCATGAAGGTGATGATGATTGACCCAGAGCCCCTGCTCTCCCGTGCCATCGCCCAGCTGCCCGCCGAACTCCACGAGCGCTATACCGTGGTGCGCAGCGCCCCCTACTTCCTCGAGTTCATGAACAAGCGCAGCAACAAGGGCACAGGCGTCGCCGCCCTGGCCGAGCACCTGGGGCTGGATGCCTCCCAGGTGATCGCGGTGGGGGATGCGGGCAACGATCACCACATGATCGCCTACGCCGGACTCGGGGTCGCCATGGGCAACGCCACCGACGAGATCAAGGCGCTGGCACAGCACACCACGGGGCGCAACGATGAAGACGGGGTCGCCCAGGTGATCGAGCGTTTCATCCTGAACGCCTGAGTCGACAAGGGGCCCTGTGGGCCCCTTCTGCTATCCGGCCGCCCGGCCAGATGTTTAATATATCCACCATCAAATCGCTCGCCGCGCCAGGCATTCCCCCTCAAGCCCCTTTAAATAGGACTCAGAGCCGTATCCCGGCATCAATGGTTAACATAATTGCATCATTTTGTTTGACATATTGAACGGCCTTGGCAGACTGGAAGCAGGATCCAGGCTGTCGTTGCCAAGGCTGACCGACGATTCTGGCACGCTGGCGCGACCCTGATCCCACGACCATGCCTTGAGGCATGCCCTTGCGAGCCGAGGCGGCAAGGGCCTTCCCAAGGCGCAGGATGAGACCGCCAAGGATAGCCAAGGTGACCTATGCCCAACCCCAGTTCCCATAACAAACCCGTCGTGCTGATGACCATGGGGGCCCAGGCCCGCAGTGGCCACGCCTACCAGGTCATGACCCACAAATACATCAAGCCTCTGGTGGAGATCAGCGGCTGCGTGCCGCTGCTGGTGCCCACCTGCTGTGGCACCGAGGATCTGGAGCAGTATCTGGACCTCGCCGACGGGGTCTATCTGAGCGGTGCCGGATCCAACATCGATCCTGCCCTCTATGGCCAGGAGAACCTCACCCCGGAGAAGCCCCAGGACAGGGACAGGGATCTGTTCGATATTCCCCTGGTGCGCGCCGCCCTCGACCGTGGCCTGCCGATCCTCGGGATCTGCCGCGGCATGCAGGAGATCAACGTGGCCCTGGGGGGCGACATTCACCAGAAGGTCTATTGCGAGCCGGGTTATGACGATCATCGGGAGGATGCGGATGACCCGGTGGACGAGCAGTATGGCGAGAGCCATCAGGTCGAGCTGGTGCCCGGTACCTGGCTGGCCGAGCTGATGGGGCAGCCGTCGATTCCGGTCAACTCCCTCCACGGGCAGGGGATCAAGACGCTGGCCAAGGGGCTGGCCCCCCTGGCCCATGCCGAAGACGGGCTGATCGAGGCGATCCACGCACCCGCCCTCTCCCCCTTTCTGCTGGCGGTGCAGTGGCACCCGGAGTGGAAGGCCAGCGAGAATCCCCACTCCATCAAGCTCTTCACCGCCTTTGGCGACGCCTGCCGCCGGTTCAGGCAACAGGTCGGCTAGTCGCCAGATCCCTTGAGCCTGGCTGGGCAGGGCCTCGTACATCGGGGGCAGCCCAGAGGCATCCGACGTGACAGGCCTGTGAAACCCCCACGCCATCAAGCTGTCCACTGCCTTCGGCGAGGCCTCCTGCCCGCTCAGACAGCAGACGGGCTAGTCGCCAAATCCCTTGCCCTTGAGCTTGGGCAGGGCCCCGCGATCAGGGCGCAGGGTTCGGCAGACATCCAGCCCCTTGAGACCCCGCTGGATATGGTCCGGGGCCTGCCCGAGCACCATGCCGTTGCCGCGATAGAGACGGGCATCCTCCAGCTCGAACAGCTCGCCGCCGATGAGCAGTTGCTCCCGACCATTCACCACCTTGCCCCGTTTCAGGGGTAGGGTCATGTCCACCTGGATTTCGCCGGTGGCACACCCCTCGCGCCAGCGCGCCTCGTCGGAAAACGGGGAGATGGCGATCTCCCGCCAGGATCCGTCCCTGAACTCCATCCGGTAACGGTCTTGCACCAGATCGCATCCCGCCAGCACCATGGGGATCGCCAGCCAGATGACACCCTTCATTCCCTTCACGCCCTTGCTCCCTTGTTGTTATTGCCAGATATAGATCACGGAATCTGTCCCTCATCCCCAGCTCAGAGCAGCAGGGTGGCCAGATCCTGCAGCTGTCCCAGCTCCACATCCGGCAGCAGCGACAGCGACTGCCAGGACTGACCGCTCTCGTTGAGCCAGGCGGCCCGAAAGCCGTGCAGCCTGGCCCCCAGCACGTCGGTCACCGGGTGATCCCCCACATGGAGGATGCGGCCGGGGGTCAGCCCCAGGGCCTCTTGCACCTGCACGAACATGTCGGGCGCCGGTTTCATTCTGGCTCCCGCTCCCGCCTTGCAGACCAGGGTGAAGTAGCCAGCCAGACCCGCCTGCTCCAGATCCAGGTTGCCGTTGGTGATCACCGCCAGCGGGTAGCGCGCCGCCAGACGAGCCAGCAGGGCGTGAGTCGCCTCGCTCACCTCTATCTTCGAGCGCTCGGCCATGAAGCCGGTGAACACCGCCCGGGCCTGCTGCTCCGCCAGCCCGGGCTCCATGCCCCCCTGCACCAGGGCCTCGCGAATGCCCCACTGGCGCGCCAGGCTGACGTCGTGGCTCAGCGCCGGGTGGTCCAGCAGCAACTGGCGCTTGAGCGCGAGCCAGCGCGGCTTGTCCAGCATGGCGGTAGCCAGGTATTCGCTGCGCAGGTGGTCCAGCATCCACTGTTCCGCCCGCGCGATGGCGGGGCCGTTGTCATAGAGGGTGTCGTCCAGATCGAACGAGATGGCGGCCACCGGCTGCCAGCGACGGTAAAACTGCATGGCTGTTCCTCTTTACTCCTCATCCTCTGGCGTTGCGGGCTCCCGCCTGACCGGGGCGACGTGGAGATTGTCATCCCCGCAGATCGCACACCACATCACTCATCCTCCGGCGTTTCCGGATCCCGCTTCGCCCGCGGGTGGGCACTGTCATATACCTTGGCCAGATGCTGGAAGTCGAGGTGGGTATAGATCTGGGTGGTGGAGAGATCCGCATGCCCCAGCAGCTCCTGCACCGCCCGCAGGTCGCCGGAGGATTCCAGCATGTGGGTGGCGAAGCTGTGGCGCAGCTTGTGGGGGTGCACGTGGGCATTGAGAGCCTGCTTGTTGCCCCAGCCGTCGAGCCGCTCCTGTACCGAGCGGGCCGAGAGCCGCTGCCTGCGCTTGGAGACGAACAATGCTTCCCCCTCGTCACCGGCCAGCAGGGGGCGTACCTTGAGCCACTTGTGCAACCACTCCACCGCCATCCGCCCGATGGGCAGCACCCGCTCCCGCGAGCCCTTGCCGATCACCCTGAGCTGGCGCTCCTCGAGCTTCACGTCCGCGAGGTTGAGCCCCACCAGCTCGGCAAGGCGCAGGCCGGAGGAGTACATCAGCTCCATGATGGCGCGATCCCGCACCGCCAGTGGATCCTGCTCGTCGGTGATGTTGAGCAGCTGGTACATCTCGTCCACGTCCAGGTTCTTGGGCAGGGGCCGCCCCTGCTTGGGGGTGACGATGCCCCGCGCCGGGTTGGCGGTGAGCCGCCCCTGGCGCACCTGCCAGTCGCAGAAGCTGCGCAGGGCCGACACCTTGGTGGCAAGGGAACGGGGCGCCAGCCCCCCCTTGTGCATCCGGGTCACCAGACTGCGCACCTGGCTCGCCTCGAGCCGGGCCCAGTCGTCGACCCCGAGCTTCACCAGCTCGGCGGTCATCGCTTCCAGGTGGGCCTGATAGTTGCTGCGGGTGTGGGGGCTGAGCTGGCGCTCGACCCTCAGGTATTCGATAAAGGCGTCCAGCTCCCCCGCCAGTGCGACCGGCAGGGGGTCGGCGGCAGGGGGCGTCCTGGCAGGGGAGCGGGTCGTTGCCTTAGCCACGGGCCAGCTCGGGCAGGCGCAGCTGCAGCAGACGCCCCAGCTGACCCAGCAGCAGGGTGTCGTTGTGGGGGGTGAAGTGGCTGGGATCCGAGCTCGCGAAGGCCAGCACGCCGAGCTCCCCGAGCCGCATCAGGGCCACCGAGTTGACCAGCACATCATTGCCAAACAGCGCCTGCTTCTCGCTCTGGTTGAGGCGGCCGAAATAGTAGTCCGTGCCGGGCAGGCGCTGACCCAGCAGTTGTTCGAGCTGTTTGCCCTGCGCCAGGAAACGCTGCTCGGGGCCGCTCAGCTGGAAATGCCTGGGATTGAGCCAGAGCCGCAGGCCGGTGAGTCGCAGCCGCTGGACGAAGGCCTTGCCCATCACGGCGCTCAGCTCGAACAGGGTCTGGCAGCCGTAGATCTCCCCGTAGAGATCCGCATAGACCCGGAAGATCCGCTCGTTCTCGCTGGCGACCCCCATCAGTTCGGTGATCTCCTGCTCCAGCTGCTCGATGCGCTCCCGCTGTCTGTCCAGCTGGCGCTCCACCAGGGAGATGGTGCCCTTTTGCCCATGGGGAATGCGGATCTTGTCCAGCATGGCCCCGTGACGCAGGAAAAACTCGGGATAACGGGCCAGGTACTCCAGCACTGTGGCTTCATCCACCAGTGATTCCTGCCGTTTGAGTTCGCTCATAACTTGGTTGATCCATCCGAAAAAGGGGCCAAGGGCCCCGATATGATCCGTTGATGGAGCGGGATCACCCGCTCCTTGTCTACAACTCTATCTGGCCGTCAAAGACGTGCTCGGCCGGCCCCGTCATGTAGACGGGCTGACCCGGTCCCTTCCAGGCGATGGTCAGCTTGCCACCCGGCAGGGTGACGGTGACCCGCTCCTTGAGCTTGCCCTGGCTGATGCCTATCACCACGGCCGCACAGGCCCCGGTCCCGCAGGCCAGGGTCTCCCCCACCCCGCGCTCGAAGACCCGCAGCTTGATCTCGCTGGCGTTGGCCATCTCCATGAAGCCGACGTTGACCCGTTCGGGGAAGCGCTCGTGGCGCTCCATGATGGGTCCCAGGGTCTCCACCGGCGCATCGGCCACCGAGGGCACCTCGATGACGCAGTGAGGGTTGCCCATGGAGACGGCACCGCACATCACGGTGTGATCCTGGGCCCGCAGCAGATACGTCTTCTCCGCCTTCTGGGCACGGAACGGGATCTTGCCCGGCTCGAACTGGGGCACCCCCATGTTGACCGTGACCTGGTTCTCCCCTTCCAGCTGCAGGGTGATGCGGCCCCGGGCGGTACTGACCGCGATGCGATCCCGGTTGACCAACCCCTTGAGACGCACGAAACGGGCGAAGCAACGGGCCCCGTTGCCGCACTGTTCCACCTCGCTGCCGTCGGCATTGAAGATGCGGTAGTGGAAGTCGAGCTCGGGGTCATAGGGCGGCTCCACCAGCAACAGCTGGTCGAAGCCGATACCGAAGTGACGATCCGCCAGCTTCTTGATGATGTCGTTGCTGAAGAACACCTTCTGGGTGACGCCATCCACCACCATGAAGTCGTTACCGAGGCCGTGCATTTTGGAAAACTCAATCAACATCGCGCGTTCCTGTCTCACCGTTAATCACGCTCTCACATGGAGGAACGCTGAAAATCCATCCATCACGGCAGCAGGTGCTCGCCACGCCAGAGATCCGCCAACTGCTCCCGCTCACGGATGAGGTACGCCTGGTCACCGTCCACCAGCACCTCGGCCGCACGGGGTCGGGTGTTGTAGTTGGAGGACATGGTAAAGCCGTAGGCGCCAGCGGAACGCACCGCCAGCAGGGAGCCCTCGGCAATCGCCAGGGTACGCTCCTTGCCGAGGAAGTCGCCGGTCTCGCACACCGGGCCCACCACGTCATAGAGTGCCTTCTCGTGGGTCGCCCGGCTGTCCACCTCGATGATGTTCATCCAGGCGCCGTAGAGGGAGGGGCGCAGCAGATCGTTCATGCCGGCGTCGATCAGGGCGAAGTTGCGGGTCTCGCCGGGTTTGAGGAACTCGACCCGGGTCAACAGTACACCGGCGTTGGCGACGATGGCGCGGCCCGGTTCGAACAAGAGGGTCAGATCCCGGCCCGCCAGCTTCTGCTTGAGCGCCTCGGCATACTCGGTGGGGTGCGGCGGCTGCTCGGCGCCGTAGTTGACCCCCAGACCGCCGCCCACGTCCAGGTGATGGATGTGGATGCCTTCCGCCGCCAGCTCGTCGATGAGCTTGAGCAGCTTGTCCGCCGCCTCCATAAAGGGATTCAATTCAGTGAGTTGCGAGCCGATGTGGCAATCCACCCCCTTGATCTCGATGTGGGCCATGGCCGCTGCCTTGCGGTAGATGGCGGGCGCCTGTTCGATGGGGATGCCGAACTTGTTCTGCTTGAGGCCGGTGGAGATATAGGGGTGCGTGCCTGCGTCGATGTCCGGGTTGACCCGCACCGAGACCCGCGCCTTCTTGCCCATGCTGCCTGCGACCCGGTTGAGGCGCTCCAGCTCGGCTTCGGACTCCAGGTTGAAGCAGAGGATCTCTTTTTCCAGCGCAAGGCGCATCTCGGCTTCGCTCTTGGCGACGCCGGAGAAGACCACCTTGGCCGGATCACCGCCCGCCGCCAGCACCCGGGACAGCTCGCCGCCGGAGACGATGTCAAAGCCCGAACCAAGGCGTGCCAGCAGATTGAGCAGGGCCAGGTTGGAGTTGGCCTTGACCGCGTAGCAGATCAGGTGGGGAATGTCGCCAGCCGCCTGGTCGAAGGCATGCCAGTGGCGTTCCAGGGTGGCGCGGGAGTAGACATAGAGCGGAGTGCCGTACTGGTCGGCAAGCTGTTGCAGGGGAAGCTGTTCGGCCTGAAGCTGACCGTCTGCGTCGTAGTTAAAGTGATCCAAGGGGGCGGTTCCTTCCTAGATTATTGCGGCGCGGCCTCTGAGGCCGGTGTAGCGGTCGCAGGCGAGGCGGCTTGCGGTGTACTCTCTGTCTTGGGCTGTGTCTGCTCTGCAGGTGCGGGCTGTTCGGCCGGCGGCATGTAGAGCGGCCCCGTCAGGCCACAGGCGGCCAACCCGAGCGACAGCGACGCGGCAAACAGGCACTTGGTGAACTGGGTAATCATAATGGTTCGCTGCGAAAAAATTTTTGGCCCTCTATAATCGCACTCACATTGTTAAAAGCAACAGGATAAACCGATGAAGGATCACGAGTATCACGCCCTGACCGACGCCTTTTTCCAGTATGTGGAAGACACCATCGACGAGGGGTATCCGGATATCGACTGCGAACGCGCCGGCGGGGTGCTGACCTTGAGCTTCGAGAACAAGACCAAGGTCATCATCAACAAGCAGGAGCCCCTGCACCAGATCTGGGTCGCCACCCGGGAGAACGGCTTCCACTTCGAGCTGCGCGGTGACAGCTGGATCGACAACCGCTTCGGCGACGAGCTCAAGGCCCTGCTGACCCGGGCCTGCACCACCCAGGCCGGCGAGCCCGTGGTCTTCTCATGACGGATCTGCATCCCGAAGGTGCCCGCCATGCGGTGATCTGGCTGCACGGGCTGGGGGACTCCGGCGCCGGCCTTGCCCCCCTGGTGGAGGCACTGGCCCTGCCCGCCGACCTGCCCGTCCGCCATCTGCTGCCCGATGCGCCCGAGCGCCCCATCACCATCAACATGGGCTACAGGATGCGCGGCTGGTACGACATCAAGAGCTTCGAGGATCCGGCGGATCGCGCCGTAGAGTCCCATGTCAGGGAGTCAGCGGCCCGTATCGCCTCGCTGATCGAACAGTTGGTGGCCGAGGGTTTCGCCCCCGAGCGTATCGTGCTGGCCGGCTTCTCCCAGGGGGGCGTCATCGCCTCTTTCACCGCCCTGCGCCATCCGGTGCCACTGGCAGGCCTGCTCTGCATGTCCACCTACCTGGCTGCGCCCAACACCCTGCCCGGCGAGATGAGCGAGGCGGCCCGCGCCCTGCCCATCTGCTACATGCACGGCATCTATGACGACGTGGTGAACCTCTCCATGGGCTGGGACGCCAAGAATCGGCTGGAAGCAGCGGGACTCAGCCCCGAGTGGCACGAATACCCCATGCGCCACGAGATCTGCCGCCCCCAGCTGGGCGACATTCGCAGCTGGTTGCTGGCCCGCCTCGGTGCCTGATTGTCGGATCACGGGTAAGACAACGGCCTGCATCAGCAGGCCGTTTGCTTTCATCCCTGACGGCGATGCTCGACGGCATCCCCCACTGGCCGCGGCCCCCTCCACACCAGATTCCCGCACCACGGATACGACAACGGCCTGCATCATGCAGGCCGTTTGCTTTTATCCCTTATGGCGATGCGTGGCTCCTCACCCCGCATTCATCACCCCACTTCCCGGGCCGCCCCCGGATTGTCCCGCTGCGGGTTCTGGCTGCGGTAGGGGATCACCTCCAGCTTGTCGCCCACCTGCACGATCTCGTAGTACTGGGGCAGGTTGAAGTTGCTGAACTGGCCCGCATTGCTGAACCGCTCGTGGCCCGAGGTGTAGAAGCGGTTCACCCCTTGCACCAGCTCGTCCTTGTTGCCGGCGAAGTGCTGGTAGATCTCCACCCGGTTCGCCTCGTCCAGGATATAGATGTTGGTGCCCGCATCCCGGGTATCGAAGAAGAACTGCACCAGCCCTTCGCTGGCGTAGGCGTCGACGATGCCGGGCAGGTGCTGGCTGTGGGTCTTGTCGAGGCGCAGCGGCAGGTGATCCAGCTTGTTGTGGGAGATGTGGCGGTAGAAGTCGATGGCGTTCTCCAGCTTCTTGACCGAGACCCCGCGCCGCTCGAAGAAGATGCCGTACTTCTCCTTGCCGAGCGCCAGCGTCTTGACCAGCTGCTGCTTGTCCCGGGCCAGTCGCAGCTCGATGCACTCGGCCACCAGCTGCTGGAAGCGGGTGCGCACCAGGGAGCGGAAGTGCTGGCTGTAGCAGAACACCTCTATCATCTCGGGGGCGGCGGCATCCTGGTGCATCTTGCCAAGTATGGTGGTGAGGGCGTCCACCACCGCCTCCTCCCCCTGGAAGTGCAGGGTGCGGATCTCGCTCCAGGAGTTGCGATAGACCAGATCCACCGATCCCACCAGACACTCCTGGTTGCGACCGAACGAGAAGACGTCCGCGGCGTTGGCGTCAAACTCGATCACCTGCCCCACCCAGTGGCTGGACGGATCCGTCTCCAGGTTCAGGAAGATGGAGAGCTGGCGGATCTCGCACGGCCGGCTCAGGGCCAGATTGGTGGCGCGCGGGTACTTGACCGGGAAGGTCCCGGACAGATCGCGGCAGAACTGGTGCAGGTTGTCGATGTGCAGATCCGAGCCCTGGTTGAACAGGTGCACCCGGGACTGGGGGGTCAGCAGGCCGTTGAAATAGGCCCAGGCCACCAGCTTGCTGATGTAGCCGTTATATTCGAGCGGCGCCCGGCCTATGATGTCGGCGGGCTCGAGGGAATGCTTGTAGAGATACCAGCCGGCACGGTTCAGGCGGCCATGGGGCACCTGCACCAGGCTGAGGTCCGGCTCGCCGAGATCCGGCGCTATCTTGAGGTTGATGCGCTGCACCTTGCCCGGCAGGCTCTCGAACGCGGCATAGAGCTTGCGCGACAAAATGCCGATGTCTTCCGGGTTGATGGACTCGCTGATGTTGTTGCGCCGGGCGAACTGGATGAGGTTGCGGTAGCTCTGCATCAGGGCCTCCAGCAACTCGGCGTAAGCCACCTTGACGTCCTCCACCTTCCACTCCTGACGGTGATCCAGGTGGTAAAGCCGCTCCGGGCTCCAGCCCCAGTAGGCCACCAGCTGGGCCATCTGCTCCCGGCGCCAGTCCGGGGAGTGATCTTCCTTGGGATGGCTCAGGCCGTCACACACCTTGAGGTAGAAACAGCGGCGCACCAAATCGAGGCGCTGCATGTCGCCGATGGACTTGAGGTAGTTCGTCACCTTGTCCAGCATCAGGCAGTAGTTGTCGAGGCGGTAGTGCATCCCCTCATTGTGCTGGAACCAGTCGCGGCTGGTCACCGACAGCAGCCGGGTGTTGGGATACTCGTGGGAGTAGGCCTCCATCAGCACCGACTTGAGCACCGCCTTGTAGGGGGAGTCGATGCCCTTGTAGAGCTGCCAGAGGGCGGAGCCGAAGTACTCCTCGGCCGGAATGCGGTTGAAGCCGCCGAGATCGAGCCAGTCATCCTGGCTCAGCTTGCCGTGGGCAAACAGGCCCTTCACATAGTCGTCGTAGTGATCGTCATAGTCGCTCGGTACCAGATACCAGAGCAGCCGCTTGCCGGCGATGTGCATGGCGCTGCGATAGAACTCGTCGAGCAGCAGCAGGTGCTGGGCGCTGCCGCAGCTCTCCCCCTGCATCTGGGCATCGTTGCGCTGGCGGAACTTGTCCTCGGGGATCAGGAAGAAGTTGAGATCGACCCCCCGCTGCTCCGCCCAGAGGGAGAGGTGCTGGCACTTCTGCTCCAGCAGGGCGAGGCGATCCTGGGACAGGCCGGCCACGTGGCAGACCCAGATGTCGAGATCCGAGTGGCAACACTGGCCGATGGAGGAGGTGCTCCCCATGGAGTAGAGGCCCTGAATGGACTTGTCGTGGGTACTGAGACCGCCCTGGCAGTTGGCGTTCTGGCAGAGATCCTGGATGAAGGCCTGCTGGGCCTCGTTGGCGACAAAACTCCAGATACCATGAGGCACATCCCCTGCCACATAACCGGGCAACAGGGGGTGATTGAAGTGCAGCATGACAGGCAGCAAGTGGAAAACCTGCTGCCCGTAGCGACTCATGAGATCCAGCGCTCGTTGCGTCTTGAGACGATTGAGTTCGTCGTAGCGCGCCACCAGCGTGTCGAGTTTAACCAGCAATGCCCTACCTATGGGGAAGAGAAATGACGCACCAAAACGGGGAGACGTCAAAAAAGTGTGATCATGTTAACAATGCAAACAGCAGTGGTAAACAAGCCCGCACACAATCACCGGATTATTTCTGACCCCGTTCGTAACGGTATCAGCGGAAAGCAATAAAATTGCTTATTTTCAATGATTTAAAATCAATTATTGGCTGAATGAAAATAATTTTCAGCCCCCGTTTTTGAGCTTGGCCCCGCTTTTGCGGGCTGCGCCATGAAAGCCCCTGCAAAGGGTGGTAAGATCGTTTTCCTCTCAAAAGATGAAACAACTGATTGATATGGCAGCCCGAACCCTGAAAATTGCCACTCGAAAGAGCCCACTGGCCCTGTGGCAGGCCAATTTTGTGAAAGATCGGCTGGAGGCACTCCATCCGGATCTGCAGGTCGAACTGGTGCCCATGAGCACCCAGGGTGACAAGATCCTCGACACCCCCCTCGCCAAGGTCGGCGGCAAGGGGTTGTTCGTCAAGGAACTGGAGACTGCCATGCTGGAAGGGCGTGCCGACATCGCTGTCCACTCCATGAAAGACGTACCTGTGGAGTTCCCCGACGGACTCGGCCTGCACACCATCTGTGAGCGAGAAGACCCGCGTGATGCCTTTGTTTCCAACCATTTCAACCAGATAGACGAGCTGCCTCAAGGGGCCGTGGTCGGCACCTCCAGCCTGCGCCGTCAGTGCCAGCTGCGCGCTGCCCGCCCTGATCTCGTGATCCGCGACCTGCGGGGCAACGTCAACACCCGCCTCGCCAAGCTGGATGCCGGTGAATATGACGCCATCATCCTGGCCGCCGCCGGCCTGAAACGACTGGAGATGGCCCATCGCATCGCCGCCTTCATCGAGCCCGAGCAGAGCCTGCCCGCCAACGGCCAGGGGGCGGTCGGCATCGAATGCCGCCTCGACGATCACGAGCTGCACGCCCTGCTGGCGCCGCTCGAGCACGCCGAAACCCGCATCCGGGTGCTGACCGAGCGCGCCATGAACCGCGCCCTGCAAGGGGGCTGTCAGGTGCCTATCGGGGCCTACGCCCTGGTACAGGGAGAAGAGGTATGGCTGCGCGGCCTGGTGGGCAGCCCGGACGGTGCCCGCGTCATTCGCGACGAGATCCGCGGCCCCCTGGCAGAGGGCGAGGCGCTGGGCCACACCCTGGCCCAGCGCCTGCTGGCCGCCGGCGCCGACGTTATCCTGGCCGAGGTCTACCGGGCATGAGTGCAGCACAGCCAGGTTCACGGTCATCTGCCTGGAGCGCCGCCTGATGATCCCCCTGGTGGTGCGCCCGGCCGCCCAGGCCAACCAGCTGGTGCAGATGCTGCGCCAGCTGGGTCATGCACCGCTCTGCTGTCCGTTGCTGGAAACCCGGCCGGGATGCGACCTCCCTCACCTGGGTGACATGCTGCGTGAGGCGGACCTCGTTATCGCCGTCAGCATGCATGCCGTTCATTTTGCACATCATTTTCTGTTGCAAACTGGTCAGACCTGGCCACATATTGATTACTTTGCAGTCGGTCAGGCGAGTGCGGATGCCTTCGCCGAGGCGGGCATCCAGGCCCTGTGCCCGGCCGATCCCCGCAGCGAAGGGCTGCTGGCCCTGCCGGCACTGCAAGGGGTGAGTGGCCGCCGGGTGCTGATCCTGCGCGGCAACGACGGGCGGGATCTCATCGCCCGGACGCTGGCCTCACGGGGCGCACTGGTGCACTATTGTGCCACCTACGAGCGCCACTACCCCGATCTTGACGGGGACGCATTGACCCGCCACTGGCAGGCAGCCGGGCTCGACAGCCTGCTCATCACCAGTGGCGAATTGTTGCAGCGGTTGCTGGCCCTGGTGCCCGGCCCGCAGCACCCCTGGCTTTATGACCGCCTGCTGGTGGTGCCCAGTCCCCGGGTGGCCGAGATGGCAGAAGGGGCTGGTTT
This sequence comes from Aeromonas sp. INTO2, assembly GCF_049860605.1. Lineage (NCBI taxonomy): Bacteria > Pseudomonadati > Pseudomonadota > Gammaproteobacteria > Aeromonadales > Aeromonadaceae > Aeromonas > Aeromonas sp. INTO2. The sequence goes on along the minus strand of NZ_CP187588.1, from coordinate 4,603,100 downwards.
TACCCGTATCGTGATTGCCCAAGGTGCATCCAACCAGGCTCTGGTGGCCGCCCTGGAACTGAGGAAGATGGAATGACTGAACAGCAAGAAGTCCAGCCGAGTGCCGCGGCCACCGTGGCCGACAACAACAAGCCCGCGCCCGGAACGACAGGGAGCAAGAAGGGCAGCTCTGGCACCGTGCTTGGCGGCATCGCCATCCTGCTGGCCCTGGGGCTGGCCGGTGGTCTCTATGTGCACGGACACCAGAACGCCGTTGCCCAGCAGGCCGAACTGGTAGCCCTCAAGCAGCAACTGGCCGATGCCATGACCAGGATTGATCAGGGCAGCAGCAAGGATGCCGAACAGATCGGTGCCCTCGGCAAGAGCCAGCAGCAGTTGCAGGAGGCTCTGGACGCCTTGCAGACCAAAGTTCTGGATCTGGACGACAAACGCCCCAATGACTGGATGTTGGCCGAATCCGAATACCTGGTGCGCATGGCGGGCCGCAAGCTGTGGCTCGAACACGACATCGTCTCCGCCATCACATTGCTCGGCAACGCCGACGAGCGCATCAAGGCGCTCAACGACCCCAGCCTGATGCCCATCCGCAAGGCGCTGGCGGAAGACATTGCCAAGCTCAAGGGGATGCCGCGAGTCGATCGCGAGGGGTTGACCCTGAAGCTGGCCGCCCTCTCGGACCAGATCGAGCTGCTGCCCCTCTCCACCGTCAGCATGCCGGAAGCCAAGAGCGAGCCCGACCAGACCGTCAGCACCAACCCGGACGAGTGGCAGAGCAACCTGAAGAAGAACTGGGTCAAGTTCACCGAAAACTTCATCACCATCCGTCGCCGGGATGGCGCCGTGGAAGCCCTGCTCTCCCCGCAGCAGGAGATCTTCCTGCGGGAGAACCTCAAGACCAAGCTGCTGCAGGCCCAGCTCGCCGTCTATCGTGAACAGCAGTCCCTCTATGTCGACAGCCTGGAGAAGGCCCAGCGCTGGCTGACCCAGTATTTCGATGCCGACAACAGCGCCACCCAGTACATGCAGTCCGAGCTCGACAAGCTCAAAGGCGAGCAGATCCAGTTTGACTACCCGGATCAGTTCAAGACCCAGACCATGCTGGAACAGGTGCTGACCGAACGCCTGCAACGCATCCTGGCCGGCAACTGAGGAGGAGACCATGATTCGTCTGATCGTCATAGTCGCCGTGATGGTGGCGGGCCTCATCTTCGGTCCCGAAGCCTCCGGCAACAAGGGTTATGTGCTCATCTCGCTGGGCAACTACACGGTGGAATCCTCGGTCACCAGCGCGGTGATCCTGGCGGTGCTGTTCTACGGCGCCCTGCTCATCGTGGAATGGGTGCTGGCCCGCCTGTTCGGCCTGCGCCGCAAGACCCAGGGCTGGTTCGGTTCCCGCCGCCGCCGCAAGGCCAACCTGCAAACCGTCAATGCCACCCTGGCCATGGCCGAGGGGCACTACAACCAGGCCGAGAAGCTCCTCATCAAGGGCGCAGACAACAGCGACACCCCGCTGCTCAACTACCTGAGCGCCGCCCGGGTGGCCCAGGCCCGGGGCGATGACGTGCGCCGGGATCACTACCTGCAGAAAGCCCAGGAAGAGAACCCCAAGGCGGAGCTGGCACTGACCCTGATCCAGACCCAGTTGCAGATTGAGCAGGGCCAGTACGACAGCGCCCTCGGCCGCCTCGAATCCATCTATGCCCTCAACCCGCGCCACCCCATGGTGCTGGATCAGCTGCGTCAGGTGTATCTGGCCCGTGAAGACTGGGCGGCCCTCATCGATCTCGCCCCTGCCCTGCGCAAGGTGGGCAAGCTGACCGCCCAGCAGGAAGAGACCCTGCTGCACCAGGCGTGGTGCGGTCGTCTGGAGGCCGCCAGCGGCTCCCTCGACACCCTGCGCACGGTCTGGCAGGGTCTGCCCCGCAAGCAGCGCCAGGATCCCGTGCTGCTGGCCAGTTACGGGGATCGCCTGCGCCGATTGGGGGCCGATGCCGAAGCCGCCGATCTCTGGCTGGAGGCCCTGCGCAAGGATCCCTCCCCCGAGCTGTTCGCCCGCCTGCCCAAGCTCAAACTGGACGACTACCAGCCCATGCTGACCCTGCTCAGAAAGATCCAGGATCAGCCTGGCGCCGAAGCGGCACTGGCCCGGGTCTGCCTGCTGGCCGGTCAGCTGGACGAAGCCCAGCGGCTGCTGGAGCAGGAGGTGGCGAAGGCGCCGGATGCCACCCTCTACCACGCCCTCGGCCAGGTGATGGACAAGCGCCGCCTGACCAACAAGGCCAACGAGTACTACCGCCAGGCATTGCAGCTGGCCGACGTCTGACGCCAGTTCGTCACGAAACAGGAAGAGGCCGCAATTGCGGCCTCTTTTTATTGGTATTGTTTATTGCCATTGTTCCGAATGGTGGCTCTCTTCTCCCTTGCGGGAGAAGGGGCGGAGATGAAGGGAGACAAGCAGACACCCTTTCCCCGAGGGAGAGGGTCAAGGGCTCAGGCGGTCAGCCGCTCCAGCTCGCCGATAAGCCAGATGGCCTCCTGGCGATGGGAGCCGCACACGTCCGCCATGGGGCGAAAGCCGCCGCACACCGCCGGGCGCTCCGGCTGGCCGAAGATCTTGCACCCCAGGTGCGCATCGAGCTGCACACAGGGCACACCGGCGGGCTTGCCGTCCGGCATGCCGGGAATGGCACTGCTGATGCTGGGGGCGATGCAGCAGGCACCGCATCCCTGACGACATTCCATGTGATTTTTCCTCTGTGGGGCACCGCAGTGTAGCAAGGAGTCCGGTTTCTCCTAAGCCTTATCCCTGCCCGGGCACCCTGGCGCCCTGCAGAGCGCAAAAAGCCCGGCAGTGCCGGGCTTTTTGCTGCGGGAGTCAGCACATCACAGGATGATGTCGCGTACCACGCTGTCTTTGCGATCCAGGAAGTGGATCGACTTGATACGACGGATGGTGCGCGATTTACCGCGGATCAGCAGGGTCTCGGTGGTCGCCATGACGCCGTCGCTGGTGATCCCTTCCAGCAGATCACCCTTGGTGATGCCGGTGGCCGAGAAGATGACGTTGTCATTCTTGGCCAGATCTTCGAGCTTGAGCACCTTGCTCACGTCGATGCCCAGCTCCTCGCAGCGCGCGATCTCCTGTTCACCCAGGGCGCGAACCTCGGGGCTGTCACCCTTGACCTGGTGGCGGGGGATCAGGCGAGCCTGCATGTCGCCGTCCAGGGCGCGGATCACCGCGGCGGAGATCACCCCTTCCGGCGCGCCACCGATGCCGTAGAGCATGTCCACTTCGCTGTCCGGCAGACAGGTGAGGATGGAGGCGGCCACGTCGCCGTCGGGAATGGCGAACACCCGCACTCCCAGGCCCTGCATCTCCTTGATCGCCTTGTCATGACGCGGCTTGGCCAGGGTGATGACGGTCAGACGGGAGAGGGGCTTGCCGAGCGCCTTGGCCACGGCCTTGAGGTTCAGCTCCAGGGCCTGATCGAGATCGATGGCGCCTCTCGCCTTGGGGCCCACGATCAGCTTTTCCATGTACATATCGGGGGCCTTGAGGAAGGATCCCTTGTCGCCCACCGCCAGCACGGCCAGAGCATTGGCCTGACCCATGGCAGTCATGCGGGTCCCCTCGATGGGGTCGACCGCGATGTCCACGGCGTCGCCCTGACCCGTGCCCACCTTCTCGCCGATGTAGAGCATGGGGGCTTCGTCGATCTCCCCTTCGCCGATCACAATCTCGCCATCGATCTGGATCTGATTGAGGATGTGACGCATGGCCGCCACGGCCGCGCCATCGGCGATATTCTTGTCACCACGTCCGAGCCACTTGTAGCCAGCCAGTGCAGCCGCTTCCGTCACTCGGGAAAATTCGATTGCCAGTTCACGTCTCATCGCATATCCAACCTTAGGAGCTCGAAAACGGGCGGCATTCTACCACAAGGGCAAACCTTTGCGCGTAAAAGTGGCGACCAGCCACATAAATCCCGGTTTTCATCCCGCTGACATGGAACCGACACGGTTTGTTCATTACACGGTCACCCGACTGTCATCTGTCACTTCTAGCATGGCCCCGTCTTTTAAAACAAAAGCTTGCAACACAAGGGATCATGATGAAAAAGCTGACAGTAGTAGCATTGGCTCTTACCGCCGCCTTCCAGGCTCAAGCCGTTGAAGTGTACAAAAACGAGAGCACCCTGCTCGACCTCTACGGCCGCATCTACGCCGGCCAGTTCTTCGGCGAGAAGAAAGAGCTGGACGCCAACGGTGACATCAAAAACGAATACAGCGACAAGCAGGGGGCCAACCAGTTTGTCCGTCTGGGCGCCAAGGTAGAGAGCGAGATCAACCCGGGTCTCAAGGCGCTGGCCCAGTACGAACTGCAGATGTACATCAACGACAGCGAGAAGACCGTCAGCGAGAACTCCGACAACCTGCGTACCCGTCTGGCGTTCGCCGGTGTCGGCGCCAACTGGGGAACCGTCACCTTCGGTCGCCAGAAGGGGGCTCCTGGCTTCCTGGCGGACTGGACTGATGTCTCCCTCTCCGATGGTTACGGCAACGAGGCACTGGGCGCCAAGACCGACACCTTCGCCACCAACCGCGCCGGCTCCGTGCTGAAGTACTCCGGCCTGTTCAACGGTTTCCAGGTAGATACCAGCTACAAGTTCGATGGCGGTGACACCGAAGAGACCTCCAGCAAGGACAGCGATGCCGCCTACGGTGCCGCCGTGGCCTACACCTTCCCGTTCAACCTCTCCCTGGGGACCGCCTACAACGTGGGCATCCGCGACAAGAGCGGTGAAGAGGATGCCAAGCTGTGGCTGCTCTCCGCCAAGTACGACAACAAGGCCCTCTACGCCGCCCTGAGCTATGCCGACGGCAGCGACTTCCTGGCCACCGGCAAGGATCACACCGGCTGGGAAGGGGCGCTGGGTTACAACTTCGAGAGCGGCTTCGGCCTGATGGCCCTGTGGAACAAGCAGAAGGTGGAGCAGGCTGGCAAGTCTGACTACGACTCCATCGACTACTACACCCTGGGTGCCCAGTACAAGTTCAACAAGAACCTGCGCGTCATCGGCGAGTACCGCATCAACAACCTCGACAGCCATGACAGCGGCAAGCTCAACACCAAGGATGACTTCCAGCTGGCGGCCCGCTACGACTTCTAAGTCGGCAACCAACTGATGACACGGCGCGCAGAGCACTCTGCGCGCCGTTTTTTATTGCGTCAGGCCAGGGGTTTGTACGCCGACACCAGCAACAGCATGGGGCGCTCCGCCTCCTCCGCTAGGGCCGGGTTGGCCGCAATCTGCGCCGCCGTCGGCCCCCACTCCTCCACGCGGCGGATCTGGAACCCTGCGGCGACAAGGGCATTGAGGTAGGTGCCCAGGGTGCGGTGATACTTGACCACCCCCTCCGCCAGCCAGTTGCTGACCCGCTTGCCCTCCGCCTGGTAGCCGTTGACGGGCCAGGAGCGGCGTCCCTCTGCATCCACCAGCCAGCCTTGCGGCTGCGGGCAGGTGAAGATGGGGTGCTCCACCGAGAACACCAGGCTGCCGCCAGCCACCAGCGCACGGTGGATCTCCGCAAACAGCGGCGCCACCTCGGGCAGGTAGTGCAGCGCCAAGGAGCTGTAGATGAGATCGAAAGGCTCATCGGACAGCGCAAGACCGTCCAGATCCCCCTGCCGATAGCGGATGGTCGCATCCCGGGTCAGCTCGGCGGCACGGGCCAGCATCTTCGCGGAGAGATCGATACCGACCACATCGGCAGCCCCGAGATCTCTGGCTGCCCGGCAGAACCAGCCATAACCGCAGCCCAGATCCAGCACCCGCTTGCCGGCAAGCTCCGGCAGCATGGCTTGCAGCGCCGGCCACTCCGGCGCCCCCGCCAGCCCGTGAAGGGAGCGTGGCAGTTGGGCATAGCCCTCAAAAAACCCTGGTTCGTCATAGATATTTTGTGACATTGCACTGTTTCCTCTTGAAGATGGTCAGCCTCTCTGGCCGACGACCCGGCCCTTGCCAAGCATACCCGTCGGTCATGACAGACCATAAAAAAAGCAGAGACCCGGGCGGGCCTCTGCTCTGTCTCGCACCCGCAGCCTGGCTGCGGGGCAACAAAAAAGGCCATAGACGAGGCAACGTCTATGGCCTTGGTTCAGTCGTGCGGCAAGGTCACGGCTCCCGCGAGGTAGCGAGATCCGGTCGTCACTGCACGATGAATGGATGGGAGGTCTGGGCCTCCACCGGCTCCGGACAATGCTTCATCGTGCGCATCTGTACGGAGTTCATTCGGGTCACTCGCTGATCCGAAGCATAAAGGGTCATGTCACTCACCCGGCCGGGCCGGTTCCATCAACACATTGAAAAATCTGGTGCCACTCTAGGGGACAGGAGTCTCAGAGGCAAGCCCGGCAGATCATGTTTGCCGACCCTCTCACCCCAGCTTCTTCTGCCAGAACATAGCCCGGCCCACCTCGGGATCGAGCTCATAACCCGCAAAGCCGCTGGCACGATAGGCAGCCTGGGCCACCTTGTTCCCCTCCAGCACCTCCAGGGTCAGCTTGCAGCAACCGAGCTCCCGGGCGAGCCGCTCCGCCTCCGCCAACAGCTGCTTGCCGATGCCGTTGCCGCGATGGGCAGGGTGCACCGCCACGTCGTGGATATTGAGCAGCGGCTGACAGGCGAAGGTCGAGAAGCCCTCGAAGCAGGTGGCAACGCCAGCGGGCTCCCCATCGACCCAGGCCAGCAGCACATGGGCACCGGTTCGCGCGACCAGGGCGTCGGCCAGATTCGCCTTCACCTCGTCCGCCAGTGCACTGCCGCCCCCCATCTGGTCCCTGGCGTATTCGTCCAGCATCGCGATCAGCGCCTCGCCGTGGCGAGGGTTGTGCAGATCCGCCCTGATGATCTCGACCATGTTTCTCTCCCTGTGTGTGCCGGATGGTGCGCCAAGGCGCGAGGCCACCATGGTAGCGTCCCCTCCGAACCGAACCAAGGTTCCCCCGGCCTTTTCCCCGAGGTTCCAGCCCCCTCAGTGCCTGCCGCCAATGATCTCTTTTTCTTGCATCTTCTCCTTGCAAGGCAAATGAAAATCAATATCATTAGCAACCTCTCGCGATGAGAGAAATCAATAATTACAATTAAATCAACAAGTTCAGGCCGATTGGTCGACAAAGAGTCACACCCAGATGAACCATTCCAACTCCCCGCGCGCCTTGCTGGGCGTCGCCTTGCTGGCGGTTTGCACCAGCCCCCGTGCCGAAGACGAAACCCTGACCGTGGTCGGCAAACGCAGCCAACATGAAGAGGTCGCCACCGCGACCCGTACCGCCACCCCGGCCAAGCTGGTGCCCCAGAGCATCGAGACCGTCAAGGCAAGCGAGCTGACCGCCTTCGGCCAGCCCACCCTGAGTGAAGCCCTGACCGGCATCCCTGGCGTCAACGCCAGCGGCGACACCCGTTTTGACGGCGTCACCATCCGCGGTTTCAGCGCCAGCAACGACTTCTACCTCGACGGCCTGCGCGACGACATGCAATACACCCGCGACCTTGGCAACATCGAACGGGTCGAAGTGCTCAAGGGCCCCGCCGCCGTGCTCTACGGCCGTGGCAGCACGGGCGGCATCGTCAACCGGGTCAGCAAGGTTCCCCAGAAGGGGCAGGCCTCCAGCGTCAGCGCCCAGGTCGGCAGCTTCGACAGCCGACGCTTCGCCGCCGATCTCAACGGCGAGGCAGGAGAGCGGGTACAGGTGCGCCTGAACCTGGCCCAGGAGGACAAGGAGAGCTTTCGCGACGACGTGACCAGCAAGCGCACCCTGCTGGCTCCCTCCGTCAACTGGGAGATCACCGACACCCTGAACTGGCTGGTGCAGTACGAGCGCAACGAGCACGATCGCACCCCGGATCGCGGCATTCCCGGCGTCGATGGTCGCCCGGCGGATGTCCCCATCGAGAGCGTCTACAGCGACACCCGCCGCGACTTCATCGACGATGTGGCCCAGTCCACCCGCTCCCGCTTCACCTGGGACATCAACGATCAGTGGCAACTGCGCCAGCAGCTCGGCTACACCACCCTCGACAGCCAGTTCGACAACACCTATGTCACCAGCGTCAAGGGTGACAAGGTGACCCGCGCCCGCTGGCAGCAGGATCTCAAGGCCAGCAGCCTCACCAGCAACACCGAGGCGGAAGGCCAGCTGCAAACCGGCCCCATCGCCCATCGTCTGCTGGTGGGTCTGGAGCAGGGCTGGCAGGATCGCACCCCCAAGCTCTACCAGAACGCCAACCCGATCCCGGCAGGCAACCTCTATGATCCAGGCTCCCTGCCCACCTACGACGGCGCCATGAAACTCTCCAGCGACGCCCATCACAGGGTGCGCGGTGTCGGCCTCTATGTGCAGGATCAGCTCAGCCTGGGCGACTGGCACCTGCTGGCAGGCCTGCGCCGCGACGACTTCACCGTCACCAGCCGCCGCAACGACCTCGACAAGGAAGAGACCCTCTCGGTCACCAGCCTGAGTCCGCGCCTGGGCCTGGTGTGGAACCCCATCGAGGAGCATGCCTTCTACACCTCCTACAGCAAGACCTTCACCCCGGTGGGCGGTGAGCTTATCGGCATCACCCCGGGGGACAAGAACAACAACCTGGATCCCCAGCACACCCGGCTCTATGAAGGGGGCGTGAAGAGCGACTGGCTGAACGGCCGCCTCGCCACCACCCTCTCCCTCTACCGGCTGGAGATGTACAACAAGCGCAGCAAGGATCCGCTGGATCCCACCCGGGTGATCCTCACCGGTCTGCAGCGCACCGACGGCATCGAGCTGAGCGCCCGTGCCCAGCTGACCGACGAGATCTATCTGCGCGGCGGCGTCGCCATCCAGGATGCCGAGCAGGTCAAGGCAGACGCGGACCTGCAAGGCAAGCGACCGATGAACGTCTCCCGCCAGAACGGCCAGCTGTTCGCCGGCTACCAGAGCGGCAAGCAGGGCTGGTTCGGCGAGACCGGGATGACGGCGGTGGGGGATCGCTTCGCCGACAACGCCAACACCACCACCTTGCCCGGTTACGCCCGCTTCGACGCCCGTGCCGGCTACCGCTGGCCCCAGTGGGAAGCCCAGCTGAGCGTGGAGAACCTGACCGATCACGACTACTTCGTCAGCGCCACCAGCGCGGCCCAGATCATGCCGGGCACGCCCCGTCAGCTGCACCTGACCGCCGCCTACCGCTTCTGATCCTCCCTGTTTACCGACCCCTCTGGCCAGCGTTCGCTGGCCAGATTGTTATGAAGCACCGAACGATGACACGCAGAAAACTCCCCCTGCACAACAACAAGTGGGTGCGCCGCATCCACGCCTGGGCAGGCTTTGCCACCCTCACCCTGATGCTGCTCTACGGCCTCACCGGCCTCTGGCTGCAACACAGGGCCGTGCTGCCCCTGCCCGGTCCCCACACCGCCAAATCGAGCGAAGAGATAGTACTGAGCACGCCGCTGGCCAGCCCGGATGAATTGAAAGCCCTGCTGCAACAGCGTTATGCAGACATGTTCGAGGAGGGGCGACCCCAGATCACCCCGCCCCAGACCCTGCCCACACCATCCGGCGCCCTCACCCTGCCGGCCCGCTGGGAGCTGCGCGGTGTCACCCTCAGCCAGAGCGTGGCCGCCAGCTATGTGGAAGGCACTCTGCTGGTGCGCACCGAGCTGCAGCAGGCCAACTTCGCTGCCAGCCTCAACCGGCTGCACCGTGGCATGGGCACCGGCCTGCCCTGGCAACTGGTGGGAGATCTGGCGGCCCTGGCCATGCTGCTGCTGGCCCTCACCAGCCTGCTGATGTGGAACAAGCTGCACGGCCCCGCCGGTCGCGGCATCGCCCTGCTGCTGCTGGGCGCCCTGGTCACCGTGCTGGTGGCCCTGCTCTAGCCCTTTTACCGACACCAAAACGGGATCCTGCTCCCGGCGGCGGTAACCTTGCCCGCACCTCGGGTAACAAAGGGTAACCGGCCGCCGATGGGGGTCACAGTTGGCGACCAGGCGGCTGGATAGGGAGCACCTGCGGCTGATAGGGTGCGCCCAGCTCCCGAACGCCACGAGGAATCATGCTCATCTCCAGCATCGAATGCGGGCGAGTGGTGGCCATCCTGGCCGTGATGACCATCCATCTCTCCCCTTTCAGCAACCCCTTCGACCCCGCCCTGTGGGACGGCACGCCCTACCCTCTGGTCGGGGCCGTCATCAACCAGCTCTGCCGCTTCGCGGTGCCGCTGTTCTTCCTGTGCGCCGGTTACTTCTTGCAACCCGCCCTCGCCGCGGGCCACCCGCTGACCGTCGCACTGCGCTACTGCCGACCCCTGCTGGGACTCTGGCTGGCGTGGAGCCTGCTCTACGTGCTGATACCCTTCAACCCGCTCGCGGCGGTGAGCGAGGGCTACCTGCCCGCCATGGCAGGCCAGTGGCAGATGCAGCTCGGGGATCATCTCAACGTCTGGTGGGTGGGCGGCATGATCCACCTCTGGTTCCTGCCCGCCCTGATGGTGGCGGTGCTGATCCTGGGGCTCTGCCAGCAGGCCCGCCTGCCGAGGCTGGCCCTGCTGCTGGGGGCCCTGCTCTACGCCCTGGCCCTGATCGGTGGCTCCTATGGCCCGCTGCTGCCGGGGGGCGAGTGGGCCCTGCTGACCCGCAACGGCCCCTTCTTCTCCTTGCTGTTCGTGGCGCTTGGCGCCGAGCTGCGCCTGCGTGCCTGGCAGCCGGACGCCAGGCGCTGCGCCCTGATGATGATGGCGGGGATGGGGCTCTACGCCCTGGAGGCCGCAGGTCTGCTGCGCGTTGCCGCCGTCCCCCTCGCTCGTCATGATTTCCTGCTGGGTTCGCTCCCCTGGGCGCTGGGGCTGTTCGGCCTGCTGCTGGCCAACCCCGCATGGGGCAAAGGCAGCTGGCTGGAGCGCCAGGCCCCCAAGGTGCTCGGCCTCTACTGTCTGCACATGATGCTGGTGGTGTGGCTGATGATCTTCGGCCCCCAGGGCAAACAGGTGTGGTGGGAACTCCTCAAGGTACCCGCGCTGCTGGCGCTCACTCTGCTCTGCTACCGACTGCTGGCGGCCACCGCCCTCAGCCGCTGGTTGCTGCGGGCTCGCTAGAAACAGGACCCTGACCAGCCAGCAGATCAACGTGGTTCAGCGCAAAATCGTGCATCTGCTGGAGCAGGGGGATCAGGGCGACGCCAAGCGGGCTCAGGCTGTACTCCACCCTGGGCGGTACGTCGGGGTAGAGGGTGCGAATGATGACACCGTCGCTCTCCAGCTCCTTGAGCTGGGCGGTGAGCACCTTCTGGCTCACATCGGGCAGGCAGCGGCGCAAGTCGCCAAAGCGCAGGGTCTGTTCGCGCAGATGAAACAGAATGGCCGGCTTCCATTTGCCGGTCAGCAGGCGCAATACCTGATAGGCGGGACAGGGCAGTGAGGGCACGGTATGGCTCGCGAGTGGTTACTTTGCGGTAACTATGCCACGAAAATGTGCCTTCTTGCAGCCAAGATGCCGGCTTCCTATGATGCGGATTCCGTCAATCAACGCCCACGAGAGGTTTATCATGCCCAGCCTGCTGCAGATCCATTTCAACTTCCCCGCCGAGATGATGGGACCGGCCCTCACTGCTGCGGCCATGCCGCTGGCCGACTCCATCACCCGGGAGCCGGGCTTCATCTCCAAGATCTGGACCGAGAACCCGCGCACCGGCGAGGCGGGCGGCATCTATCTGTTCGAGGATGAGGGGAGCGCCCTCGCCTACGCCACCATGCACGAGCAGCGGGTGCTCGCCATGGGCGCCAGCGCGGTGCAGTACAAGGTGTTCGACGTCAACGAGCCCCTCAGCCGCGTCACGCGCGGTCTGGTGTGATCCCCTCGCCCAGCAGTAACCGGTAGCTGGTATCCTGCTGCCAGATGAAGCCCAGCCGCTCAAATAGCCGCTGGCTGGGCAGATTGTCCGGTTCGATATCCGCAAGCAGGGTGATGATGCCAAGCTGGCGGGCATAGGCGATCAGGGCGCTCAGCGCCTCCCCCATCAGACCTTGTCCCCAGTGGCTGCGGGCCAGCATGCAGCCCACCTCCGCCTGGCGCAGGCTGGCGCCGGCCGCAAAGCTGTGCAAGCCGCAGGTGCCCACCAGGCGGCCGCTGCCGCGTAACACCAGCCCCCACTCCAGCGACTCGCCGCCAGCCAGCAACCGCTCGACGCTAGCCAGCATCTGCGACACTGTGGCAAGGGAGGGAAACGGCGGCTCCCCGACGAAGCGCATCACCAGGGGATCCCCGTAGATGGCGAAGAGATCGGCAGCATCCCGCCCATCGAAGGGGCGCAGTCGCCCCCTTGGGGTCAGCAGTACGGGCAGTTCACGGGGCAGGGATGGCACGGAGTCGTATCGCCTTGTCTGGTCAAAGGAGTCCCATCATGAGGCTCAGAACCTCAGGGTCAAGCCGATATTGGCCTGCCACTGGGTGATCAGCTCCCCCCTCACCCGAAAGGCGCAGATCTCGGGGTTGCAGAGAAACTGGCTGTCGTCGTTGACCAGGGCACCATAACCGCGCACCTCGGCCCGCACAGCCAGATGTTCGGTCAGGCGCGGCTGCACCCCGAGGGCCAGGGACATGGAAGGGGCCGTCTCGCTGTCGTAGGCATCGAAGCGGGTGACCCCTATCCCGGCACCGATATAGGGGGCCATCAGGTTGTCCGAGAGAGTCAGGGCCCCGGCAAACTGCAGGGTGTCCACCGTCAGCCTGTCGGGCAGTTCGGGGGACACCCGGGTCGACTGGTGGCTGTAGAGCAGCTCCACCATGCCGGGGTCATCCACCTCCCTGCTGATGAAGAGCCCCCAACTGCCGGAGCGCTCCCCTTGCAGGGTGTCGATGTCGCTCCCGTGCGGCGTGGGTGCCGGCTCGTCCATGGCCCGAAAGTCGATAGCCGAGCTGTATCCCGCAAAGGGAGTCAGCTGCCAGCCCGTCGCCGGGGGCTCGGCTGCCCAGCCCGCCAGGGGCAGCAGCAGCCCAGGCACCATCCCCATCGCTCCTCTCATGTGCTCATCCTTTGGTGAAAAGACCTGCGCAAAGCATATCAGAGCGCCCGTCTCCCACACTGGACGGGGGCTGTACCAGCCTCATTGCCCCGCTCCCGATGGAAAAATCTGTGCTCCCCGGGGTTATTCATCCGGGATTAACCTCGCCCCCGTAAGCTGGCGGCGCCACAGCGGTGGCATCAACAGACGAGGATCTCAGGAATGGTTGCCGCGCAACTCAACGACCCCCAAAGCACGCTCTCCGATACCCTGAGGGCCACCGCCCACGCCATCGAGGAGAGCCACATCAGCCTGCGCCAGATGCTGGCCCTGGTGGGCGAACAGGGCATGCTGCTGTTTTGCGTGCTGCTCACGGTTCCCTTCCTGCTGCCGGTTTCCATTCCCGGCGTCAGCACCCCCTTTGGCCTGCTGATCCTCTTCATCGGCATCGGCATCACCCTCAACCGGGTGCCCTGGCTACCCGCCTTCCTGATGGAGCGCCGCTTCGCCGCCGAGCACCTCAAGCCGACCCTGCACAAAGGGGCGGATCTGCTGGCCCGCATCGACCGCTTCATCCGCCCGCGCCTGCTCATCCTGACCGGCAGCGTGACCATCAACCGCTGCAACGGCCTGCTCATCATGCTGGCCGCCCTGCTGCTGATGCTGCCGCTGGGCGCCATTCCCTTCACCAACGCCATGCCCGCCTGGGCCATCCTGCTGCTGGCCATCGGCATGTTGCAGCGGGACGGGCTCTTCGTCGCCCTCGGCTATGCCCTGGTCGCCGCTACCCTGGTCTGGTTCAGCGCCCTGGCCATCGGCCTGCTGATGGCGGGGCAGAATATCTCGACCCTGTTCGGCTGATCTGGCCCGGCCAAATGAAAGAGGGCGACCCCGGGTCGCCCTCTTTCCTGTTCACTGCGCCCCTCAGGGTACCCCATCGTGGGCCACCCGGTTGCGCCCGCCCCGCTTGGCCCGATAGAGCCACTCGTCCGCCCGGGCCAGCACGGTACCAAGATCCTCTCCCGGCCGGATCAGGGTGGTGCCCAGGCTCACGGTCACCGGGGCGGGATCCGGCGCCATGGCCGCCACTGCGGCGCGGATCCGCTCCGCCACCTTCAGCAATATCCCCTCGTCGATCTGCGGCAGCAGGATCAGAAACTCCTCGCCACCGCTGCGCACGAAGAGATCCTCCCCCCGCAACTGGGCAGAGACGCACTCGCAGACCCGGCACAGGACCTTGTCACCGGTCTGGTGGCCGAAGCGATCGTTGATCTGCTTGAAGTGATCGAGATCCAGCATGATGAGGCCGGTGAGATGCTGCCCCTGCACCCTGTGGTGATACTGGTCGAAGAAGAAGTGGCGGTTGTAGAGGCCGGTGAGCTGATCCGTCTCCCCGAGCCGCTTGAGCCGCTGTTGCAGCTCGTGCTGGCGGGTGATGCTGCGGGTCATCCAGGTCACCGCCCGCTTCCCCTCATATAAAGAGGGCAAGGGCGCTATCTTGCCCTCGAAACGCTGCATTCCCTGGGGCCCGGCGTCGGCGTCGATGCCGTCCACCTCGGCGGGGGAGAGGTCATACTCCACCACCTGCACCTGGCCGCTGGCGAGGGCCTGAGCCACCTGCGCCATCACCCACTGCGCCTTGTCCTCGGGCAGCACGTCCAGCAGTTGTCTGCCGATCAGCGGGTTGCCGTTCTGGTAGGACTGCTGCTCCATCCCGCCGATGTACTCGATGTAGTAGCCATCTTCGCTGAGGATGAAAACGGGATCCGGCAACTGGGCCATCACTTCGTAGAGTTGTGCCACTGAGAGCGCCATCCGAGCTCCTTGCTATCCATGGGAGTAGGTCCCTGTACTCCTGTTATACAAGACTCATGGAGTATCGCACAGGGGCAGAAAGCTGCCTGCCGGGCGGGAAGGATGCGGTCGGTGACGTGTTCACCGGACAAGCCTCCGGCAAAGTGAATAGTAGCAATCGGGGATGCTGTCAGAACCAGAATTGTCAGACAGTCAGGAAGGTTTTTGGCCCTCAGGCAGTGCGACATGCCAACGCATATGACGCCAGGGGAACCACAGGGGTATTCCCGCCCCCGGTCAAGGGGGGCAAGGCCGGATCCCGGTCTATAGGGATCCGGCGAGCCGGCATCAGCGGGCAGCGGATCGACTGGCGTTCCAGAGCAGTTCGCCGCTCTTGAGATCCATCAGGCTCATGGCGAGCCGGTAGCGGCCCCCTTCAGAGAGGAGATCCCCGTAGAGCATGTAACCCGCCCCGGTCTGGCGACCCAGGCGCACCAGGGAGGCGGGGTTCATGCCCCCCTGCTGGTATTCGAGCTGACCCGTGATGGCCGCCACCTGGCCCGGGTCTGCGAAACGAAAGCCGCTATTGGCCTGAATGCGCTGGATCATGGCCACCGCCAGGGGCTGGGTGCTGAAGGGCTCACCTGTACCGTTCTGGGGCGCCATCAGCAGCAGTACCGGGCTGCTGCCCGCCAGTGCCTGCACATCGGCGGCCTTCAGGAAGTCATCGGCCAGGGCGACCGCCAGCCCCGTCGGTGCCACGGGTTTGGGAGCAGGCACCGGCTCGGCCTTGTCAGGCTCGGCCACGGGTTTCTCTGGTTTGGTCACCGGCTTGTCCGGCTCGCCGACCGGCGCAGGCGTCCCCCCATAGGGATTGACCGCACATCCGCCCAGCAGCAGGGCACCCACCATCAACAAGGAACGCAGCTTCATCTTTTCTCTCCGCCAGAAGTGTGCAAGGCGCACTTCGTCCATCATCCATTTTGACGGAGCCAGACTCCGCCGCCCCTCCATGCTAGAGACAAACCCGCCCCGGGTCGATGCGCACATGGTCAGGGGGCGACAGAGACTGGCGAACAGACAGTGCCAGAGAATGCCTCGAATCAAATGAGGCCTGAGCGCAACACCGCCGTTGTGACCATATTGCGCTACTGAATAGCGAAGAACACCAGGTGATAGAGAGAGGCGGCGATCAACCCACCAACACCTACCCAAGGGATATACCTTCCCTTGTCGAAGGGAAAAATGGCTTCACCAAACAAGATGGCGGCGTAGGACAAGACCGGCAGATATTGCCCCAGACGCCCTTGATGGATGGAGCTACCGACGAGATCAGAAGGAAAAAGGTAATAGAGGGCAAGATACAGGAGCATCAAGAATGACCCACATACAAAACGCCTCTCTGCAAAGCGCCCCCAACCCGACAAGAGGTAGCTACCTGCAACAAGCCCAACAACCAATAACATCATGATCAATGCCTATCTCTTCATGCTCGGCATCACGCGACACAGGGCGATATGACTCTCATTTTTCAGCTTTTAATTTGATCATCGGTTGCATTAATGATATCCAATTTGGCCTCATTCATGTCCGATAAAGCAGGAGAGTATCATGGGGATAGCTACATGTCCGATCAAAGGACTGACATTGAGCTCCCGTTCAATCGATGCCCTGGAGCAAATGGACCAGCTTGTAGACAGCGCCAATCAACTGGCTGTCGCCGTTTCCGCCACACCGCTTTATACGATTTTCAGCGACCCGAGAAGTGCCAAGGACGTTGCCTACAACATCAGTGATTACGATTGGGAGTTGTATGGCCAGGCGATGGAAGGTATCCCCAATATCCTGCGCCACAAACTGAATCAGGTTGTTGAACCCATGGCATGGTCTTCAGCAGGTAAAGAATCCCAGTTCTGGAAATGTGTCCATGCCTCATACAACAAGTAAATTTGCCCTTCTGCTGCTCTTCGCCTGCCAAGGCGCCATGGCGCTGTCACTGCACGATCTGGACCCGGCATTTGAGCGGTGCGAAGCCATCAAGTCGCAACACGGCACCACTCTGCCCACGAAAAGCGACCCCTTCTGGTCACTGGAGAGGGAACAACAAGTGACCGTGCTTATCTATCTTCATGAGAAAAGCATGGAGCGCTGCACCGCAGCAGAGGTTGATGCGCTGGCGCTCAAGGCTTTCCATCAAGCCGTAGCGGGAGACCGCAGTTTTCTCGACACCCTGATCAAGGCGAGAACCACCACGCTCACTCCCGCCCAGCAAGCTCAGTTACAGCAAGTCGGCCAGGCAGAGCTGGATAAATTGGCCGGGATGAAGGAATTTGCTCAGCCATTCTCACTAACCGCTTACCTCAAGCAACTGGGTAGCGCCGCCCCATAGCCACCCTCAAGCAGGAGGCCCTATGCAGCTCACCCCCCTTGCCAACACCCAGATCGTGATCCGCCCCTTCGAACCGGCCGATGCCGACGAGTTTGTCCGCGCGGCCCACCAATCGATCGAGACTGTCGGCCAATGGATGAGCTGGTGCTCACGTTCATTTACTCGGGAGAGCGCGCTGGCGTGGTTTGCCAGCTGCGAGCAGGATTGTGCGGCGGGACGCGCCTTTGACATGGGCATCTTCTGCGCCACCACCGCCCAACTGCTGGGTGGCGCAGGTGTCAACCAGCTGTCGCCCCATCATCGCTAGGGCAATATCGGCTATTGGGTACGCCAATCCCGCCAAGGCCTCGGCATCGCCCGACAGGCGGTCGCCCTGCTCCGTGATTTTGGCTTTCGGCAGTTGGGACTATTTCGGCTGGAGATCGTGATGGGGATCGGCAACACCGCCAGCGAAGCCGTTGCCATCGCCGCAGGGGCAACCTTTGAATACCGGGCTAGAAACCGCATCTTCCTACATGGCCAGCCTTTTGATGCGCATTTCTATTCGCTTGTTCCTACCGCCAGTATTCTGCCGACGGTTATAACGTGATTTAACCGTCTTTTTATCAACAACATGAAATATCACCTGAACTTAAAATCACTATAGTCATATCGGATATTATATGCCCACAACAACCATAAAAAAGCAGCGCAGAAAAATAGAAACAACTAAAATTAATTTCTAAAAAACATAACAAAGCATCTTCCAAATTTAATATGAACCGCCTCACACTTCCGAAAACAAAGTCTTATGAAAATCTTGGAATATATGTACACTTTCATAAACTCACTTAATCCTATTAGCCTGTAAGGTATGTCATGTATAACCAATTAACTGATTTAGATGAATTATTGTCAAAAGTGAAGAGCAGATTTTCAAAGGAGTATTTGAGAGAAGCTATAACATCTTATAGATCTGGCGCATATCGAGCAGCAGTTACATCAACATGGATCTCTATTTGTGTTGATGTAATCGAGAAGACGCGAGAACTTGCACTAGGTGGCGATGCAGAAGCAATAAAAATTGAGAAAAGGTTAGGAAATATAACGCCTAATGATTTCAAAAGCATGCTTGATTTTGAGAACGATGTGCTGCGTATTGCATATGAAGACCTAGGATTAATCTCGTTAATTGAAAAGACGCATCTAGAGCGAATAAAAGAAGATCGAAATATTTGTGCTCACCCGACCTTTTCATTAGATGGTGCCCAGTTTATCCCACCCCCTGAAATGGTACGTTCATATATATTTCAAGCATCAGCCTATCTATTAAATCAGCCGCCGATAAAAGGAAAGTCAATCCTTGGTAGCATTTACAGTTTAATTACTAGCGAATCATTCCCTGAAGAATCAGAAAAAGCATTTATTGTTCTTAAAGCTGACCAATATCTTGGCAGAGTAAAAGACTCAGTATATAGAAACGTCACAATAATATTATTTAAAAGACTATTCAAAGACACCGCTCCATTGAGTTTTTCTCTAATGCGCAAAATAACCTCTGCGTTATCCTCTATAGAAAGACTAAATTCAACTGAGTATGTAACCACATGTAGGGAAAAGCTTACAGACATCTTATCCAACACAGATGATAACAATCTAAAAAGATTCATAGTTATCACTTCAATCAAGCCAGACTTATGGAGTTATATTAGTGAAGCTATAAAGAAAAGAGTGGAACAAACAATAAAAGTAATGGAAGTGACATCGTTGATTGAATATCGACTAACTAAAGCAAGTGAAAACATTGAAGATGTAAAATCATACTTTATTTCAGCTATCGCGGGGAAACCGGATGATGAATTAAAAAAATTGGTTAAAGAGTCGCCTTCCCCATTATTAGTAAACAAGGCTATAAATATTTTTGTTGAGTCTGGAAGCTTTGCTTCAGCGTATAATAACGGTGTTAATATTCTTCTCCATCATGGTGAATTCATAGACGATGATGGTTTGAAGCTTGTTTTTGAAAAATCGCTCAGTAGCTCTTGGAGGGGAATAAATCAAATTCTTAATGCTGGTGGCATTGGTGATGTATTTGCTGAGCTTTACTTAAAAACGAAATGTAAGGTATTAGACCATAAGAAGTTATGGAAAGACTTCTGGGAGGAATTAAATGAAAAAGGGTTTGAATATCCACCTCTTGATGCACTAATGACCACTGATGGGCTCATCATAATAGACCCCGTAGATGCCTAGTACCACAGGGGGCAATGAACGAAGTGAAGTGCACCTCTCGTCACAATAGCGGAGCAATGCGCTCCGCTTATTGCACCCTACGCTGGCTATACCTTGCCCCAAGTCGGCCATTGCTAATGGGCTGACCAGTACTCACGATTTTTGCACTGGCGAAACTATCTCAAAAGCCATCGTCACACTAGAGAAACAATCTCATATAAGCAAACAAAGCAAAGCGGCAAGCAGTGGCGGGGTCTGCCCCTCCGATCTGCTTGCCGCTGTCTGTTACCACAGGTGTAAACGTCGTTAACGACCCAAGAAGGGTTCCCAGTCCTTGAACACCGGCTGCAACCCCGCCTGCCGCACGGCGGCGGCCACTTCCCCCACCGGGCGGTCGTCGTGGATGGCGAACTGCTCCAGCTCCTCTTTATCCCCCTCGGCATAGCCACCCGGCTGGGTGCGCGACTCGGCCGACATCTGGGTGATGCCAAGGCGCACCGCGCCGTTGCGAAACGTAGCCGACTCGCGGGTCGAGAGGGACAAGTCCAGCGTGGGCGAGAAGAGGCGCCAGGCGCAGATAAGCTGGGCCAGCTGGCGATCCGACATGACCACGGCAGGCTCCAGCCCGCCGGTGCAGGGGCGCAGGCGCGGGAAGGAGAGCGAGTAGCGGCTCTGCCAGTGGTGGCGCTCAAGCCAGGCGAGGTGCTCGGCGACGAAGTAGCTGTCGGCACGCCAGTCCGCAGAGAGACCGATGAGCGCCCCCAGCCCTATCTTGTCGATACCGGCGCGGCCGAGCCGATCCGGCGTGGCGAGGCGCCATGCGATGTCCCGCTTGTTGCCGCGCAGGTGATGGCGGGCATAGGTGGGGGCGTGGTAGGTCTCCTGATAGACCATGACCGAATCGAGGCCGAGGGTTTTCAGCTCGGCGTACTCGGCTTGCGAGAGGGGCTGCACCTCCATCCCCACCGTGCTGAAGTGACGGCGGATGATGGGCAACACCTGCCGAAAATAGGCGAGCCCCACCTTGTGCTCGTGCTCGCCGGTCACCAGCAGCACGCTGTCAAAACCGCGCGCCTTGATGGCCAGACACTCGCGCTCAATCTCCTCTGCATTCAGGGTCTTGCGCTTGAGGCGGTTGCTCATGGAGAAGCCGCAGTAGGTGCAGTCGTTGGCACAGAGGTTCGACAGATAGAGGGGCACATAGAAGCCGATGGTGTTGCCAAAGCGCTGGCGGGTCAGGCGCTCGGCCTCGGCTGCCATCTGCGGCAAATACGCCTCGGCGGCCGGGGAGATCAGCGCCATAAAGTCGGCCAGGGTGCGGCGGGAGGTAGTCAGCGCCCGCTCTACATCGGCGGCGGTCTTGGCGCGGATCTGCATGCCGATATCGTCCCACTCCAGCTCCTGCCATCTATCGAGAAAACTCTCCGACTTTCTCTCAACCCCCTCCCGGCCTCCCCCTTCACAAGGGGGAGGTGTTAATCCGCCCCCCCGATCTCCTACTTCACAAGAGGGCGAAGTCGACACTCCCTCCCCTGGCAAGGGGAGGGTCGGGGTGGGGTCATTGGCATGCTGACTCATAACGCCCCCAGAAAATCGGTAAGCGGGCTGGAGGCTTGCGCCTGCAGGGCGCGGGCGCCGAGGCCTGCCTTATAGGCACTGCGTCCGGCGGTGCAGGCCAGCGCAAAGGCGCGGCCCATGGCGATCGGGTCGCCGCTCACCGCGATGGCGGTGTTGACCAGCACGGCATCGGCGCCCAGCTCAAAGGCGGCCGCCGCATGGCTCGGTGCACCGATCCCCGCATCCACCACCACGGGCACATTGGCCTGCTCGATGATGATGGAGAGAAACTCCCGGGTCACCAGCCCCTGATTGGAACCGATGGGGGCGCCCAGCGGCATCACGGCGGCGCAACCCACCTCTTCGAGCCGTTTGCACAGCACGGGGTCGGCACCGCAGTAGGGCAGCACCACAAAGCCCTCTTTCACCAGCTGCTCGGCGGCTTTGAGCGTCTCGATGGGGTCTGGCAGCAGGTAGCGGGGATCGGGGTGGATCTCGAGCTTGAGCCAGTTCGTCCCCAGCGCCTCGCGGGCGAGGTGGGCGGCAAATACCGCCTCGGCGGCGGTCTTGGCCCCCGAGGTGTTGGGCAACAACTTGACCCCGAGTTGCCGAAGGGGCGTGAGGATATCGTCGTGGGCCTTGCCCGGTTCGAGCCGCTTGATGGCCATGGTGACCAGCTGGGAGCCACTTGCCTCGATGGCGGCGGCCATCAGTTCCGGGCGGGCAAACTTGCCGGTGCCGGTGAAGAGGCGCGAAGAGAAGGTGTGATCGGCAATCTTGAGCATGTCAGCCTCCCGCCACAGTGGTAAGAAGAGATGAAGTGCCGCCGCAAGGCAGAACACGCGAAGATGGGACTGCGAGCATCATGGGTCAGCCTCCGGCAATGGCGGTGAAGAGGTGAAGTTCGTCCCCGTCATTGAGACGGGTCTCGGCCCAGCGGCCACGGGGCAGCACGGCGCCGTTGAGGGCCACCGCTACCCCCTGAGGGGGAATCTCCTGCACCGCCAGCAGCTCAGTCAGGCGCTGGCCGGTGGGCAGCGTCAGCTCGATATCGTTCAATCGGATCTTCATGGTTAATTCTCCAGGGCCGGGTGGGTGCTGCCGCAGACCGGGCAATCGGGGTCGGGAGCCAGCGTGAGGGTCTGCCACTGATGGGTCAGGGCATCAAACCGGCGCAATGTGCCCGCCACCGGGCTCGGCATCCCGAGCAGCATTTTCAGTGCCTCCAGCGCCTGCAAAGAGCCCATCACCCCCACCAGCGGGCCGGTGACACCGCTGGTCTCGCAGCTCTGACTCACCTTGGTATCCAGCGGATAGAGGCAGGCGTAGCAGGCGTGATCGCTGCTGGTACGCACCATCAGCTGCCCCTGCCAGCCCACTGCGGCGGCACAGACCCAGGGCTTGCCCTGGGCCACGCAGGCGGCGTTGATGGCCTGGCGGGTGGCGAGGTTGTCGCAGCAGTCGACAACCAGATCCACCTCGGTCACAAACGCCGGCAGGCTGGCGGCATCGAGTCGCTGATTGATGGCAATCAGCTCCACCAGCGGGTTGTGGGAGGACAAGCGCTCGCGGGCCAGCTCCGCCTTGGAGTGGTTGACCGCCTCGCTATCGAACAGGATCTGGCGCGGCAGATTGCTGGAGTCCACCGTATCGCCATCGGCCAGCCACAAAGTGCCCACCCCGGCCCCGGCGAGATAGAGGGCGAGCGGCGAGCCGAGCCCGCCGAGACCGACGATCAGCACGGACTTATCCTTGAGCCGCGCCTGACCGGCTTCCCCCACTTCCGCCAGCATCAGCTGGCGGCCGTATCTCAGATACTCTTTGTCACTAAGAGAAGCGGCATCAGAGCGCATGTTCTGCCTCCCGTATCACGCAGGCCGAGCGCGGTTCATCCCCCGCCCCCACGGCAGCGAGCAGCCGCTCGGTCGCCCCCTGCCAGTCATCGCTCGCCGTGATGGCCGAGACCAGCGCAATGCTGCCGACCCCGCTTGCCTTGACCGCCGCCACCCGCTCCTCGCTGATGCCACCGATGGCCACCGTGGGCCAGCCGCACATCAGGGCGCGGTAGTGGTGCAGCCGTGCCAGCCCCTGGGGGCGCGAAGGCATCGCTTTGGTGTTGGTCGGGAAGATATGGCCCAGCGCGATATAGGAGGGGGCCAGCTCGCGGGCCCGCATCAGCTCGAAGTAGCCGTGGGTGGAGATGCCAAGACGCAGCCCCGCCGCCTGAATGGCGGCGAGATCGGCGGTCTCCATATCCTCCTGCCCCAGATGCACGCCCCAGGCGCCCGCCTCGATGGCTTGCTGCCAGTAGTCGTTGATAAAGAGCCGCGCCCCATGGCGGCGACCGAGCGCTACCGCATCACGAATGGCCGGCGCCACCTCTGTGGCGGGCAGATTCTTGATCCGCAGCTGGATGGTCTTGACCCCGGCCCCCAGCAGGCGTTTGAGCCACTTGACCGAGTCCACCACCGGATAGAGGCCGAGGTGGTGCTCGGTCGGCGCAAAGGGGCCCTGCGGCAGACGGGCGCTGCTCGCTTCCATCCCTTCAACAGAAAAGAGGCCAAAGCGGCGATCGAGCGGTGAGCCCGCCAGCACGGCACGGGGGAAGTGGGCAAGATCAGCAGGCCAGCCGAGATGGGCGATGGGCCCCGGGCCTGCCCCCACCCCCTGCGCCGCCGCCAGCCCCTGTTGCAGGTAGGCACGCGCCAGGGTGATGGCGTCCTCCACCGGATAGTCCTGCGCCACCACGGCGGCGATGGCGCTGGCGTAAGCGCAGCCGGTGCCGTGGCCGTGGCGGGTATCGAGGCGCGGCGCGGCGAGCCAGAATTCGCGGGTCTCATCCTGGTAGTAGTCGAGGCAGAGATCCCCGCCCCATTCAAGGTGGCCCCCCTTGACCAGCACGGCGCGAGCGCCGAGTTCGCGCAGCCGCCGGGCGGCGAGGCGCACCAGCTCGGGACTGGTGGCGGGCAGGCCGGTCAGGGCTTCCAGCTCGGGACCATTGGGGGTGATCAAGGAGAGGCGCGGCAGCAGGTGCTCGCGCACCGCCACCAGCATGCCGGGCTCCGCCATGGGGGTGCCGGTGCTGGCGATGGCCACCGGGTCGTAGACCACGAAGGGAGCCTCGACGGTCGACAACCTGCGTGCCAGCACCTCCACATGCAGCCGGGTCGGCAGCAGGCCTATCTTGATGGCGGCGGGTGGCAGATCCAGCCCCAGGGCATCGATCTGGGCGGCGAAGGTCTGCATCAGCACGGGGTCGACCATCTTCACCGCCACCGAGTTCTGGGCCGTGATGGCGGAGATGACGGAGCAGCCGTGCACGCCGAGGTCATGCATCGTGTGCAAGTCGGCCTGAATGCCGGCCCCGCCGCCGGAGTCGGACCCGGCGATGGTCCAGACCACGGGGCGGGCCTGCGTCACAGGCGACAGGTCGGCGGGGCTGACAGCCCCGCGCTCGCTGCTCACGCCTCCTCCCCTGCGGCCTGCTTCAGGGTCGCCGCCTGATGGTAGATCTCGCCGCCGGTCTCCTTGAAGGTTTCCGCCATGCGGGCCATGCCGCTCTCCACCTCGGCCACCACCCGCTCCTGCTGACCGTCCATGCCGACCAGCTTGATCTCCACGGCTTCCAGTTTCGCCGCATAATCGCGCACGTCCTGGGTGATCTTCATGGAGCAGAACTTGGGCCCGCACATGGAGCAGAAGTGTGCCACTTTGCCGGACTCCTGAGGCAGGGTCTCGTCGTGGTAGGCGCGGGCGGTGTCGGGATCCAGGGCCAGGTTGAACTGATCCTCCCAGCGGAACTCGAAGCGCGCCTTGGACATGGCGTTGTCGCGGATCTGGGCGCCCGGGTGGCCTTTGGCCAGATCGGCGGCGTGGGCTGCGATCTTGTAGGTAATCAGCCCCTGCTTCACGTCCTCCTTGTTGGGCAGGCCCAGGTGCTCCTTGGGGGTCACGTAGCAGAGCATGGCGCAGCCGTACCAGCCGATGAGCGCGGCGCCGATGCCGGAGGTGAAGTGATCGTACCCTGGGGCAATGTCGGTGGTGAGCGGGCCCAGGGTATAGAAGGGCGCCTCGTGGCAGTGCTCCAGCTGCTCGGTCATGTTGCGCTCGATCATGTGCATGGGTACGTGGCCGGGGCCCTCGATCATCACCTGCACGTCGTACTCCCACGCAATCTTGGTGAGCTCGCCCAGGGTGCGCAGCTCGGCGAACTGGGCCTCGTCGTTGGCGTCATAGACGGAGCCCGGACGCAGACCGTCACCCAGCGACAAGCTCACGTCGTAGGCGGCGCAGATCTCGCAGATCTCGCGGAAGTGCTCGTAGAGGAAGTTCTCCTTGTGGTGCGACAGGCACCACTTGGCCATGATGCTGCCACCGCGCGAAACGATGCCGGTGAGGCGCTTGGCGGTCATCGGCACGAAGCGCAGCAAGACGCCGGCGTGGATGGTGAAGTAGTCCACCCCCTGCTCGGCCTGCTCCAGCAGGGTGTCGCGGAACAGCTCCCAGGTGAGGTCTTCGGCGATGCCGTTGGTCTTCTCCAGCGCCTGATAGATGGGCACGGTACCGATGGGCACCGGGCTGTTGCGCAGGATCCACTCGCGGGTCTCGTGGATATAGCGGCCGGTGGAGAGATCCATCACGGTGTCGGCGCCCCAGCGGGTGGACCACACCAGCTTCTCCACTTCCTCTTCGATGCTGGAGGTGACCGCCGAGTTGCCGATGTTGGCGTTGATCTTCACCAGGAAGTTGCGGCCGATGATCATGGGCTCCGCTTCCGGGTGGTTGATGTTGCTGGGGATGATGGCGCGACCGGCGGCCACTTCATCGCGCACGAATTCGGGGGTGATGTTCTGGGGCAGTCTGGCGCCAAAGCCCTGACCCGGGTGCTGGGTGCGCAGGAGCTCGGAGCGCACCCGCTCGCGGCCCATGTTCTCGCGCAGGGCGATAAATTCCATCTCGGGGGTGACGATGCCTTGGCGGGCATAGTGCAGCTGGGTGACCCGGCGGCCCGGCTTGGCACGGCGGGCGCTCGGCAAATGTTCGAAACGCAGGTGATCCAGCCCCTCGTCCGCCAGCCGCTCCTGAGTGAAAGTGGAGCTCAGCCCGTCCAGCGCGTCGGTGTCAGCACGCTCCAGCACCCAGGCTTCGCGCAGGCGCGGCAGACCACGGCGCACGTCGATGGGGGCGGCCTCTTCCCCATAGGGGCCCGAGGTATCGTAAACCGGCACCGGCTCGTTGGGCTCGAACTGGGGAGCCTCCTTGGTGCCGCCGACGAAGGTGTCGGCCAGCTGGATTTCCCGCAAAGGCACCCGGATGTCAGGGCGAGAACCCTGGATAAAGATGCGGCGGGAGTTGGGGTGAGCCATCCCCTTGAGGTTGTCGATAAAGGTCTGGGCGCTGGAGCGCTGCTCGCGGCGGCTGGATTTGGTGGTATCAGAAACATTGGTAGACATAGCAAAACTCACATTAACTGGTTGAAGTTATGGGTGTTTGCTTGTCTGGAGTTCGAGGAGAAGATGAACTTGCGGCGGGGTGTGCTCAGGGGAGTGAGTCGGGCATGGATCTTCCCTGCTCTGCCGTCCCGGTGTTTCCCTAGTCTGGAAACCCGGCGCCCTAAGGACAACCGGACGGGACAACCTCCCCCTGTGCGCCTGTGCCAGCCAGAGGCGGTCTGCCTCCAGCTGGCGGGAAGGTGTGCCTTCCCCGGCGCGGTAACCCGCAAGTTACCCTTGTTTCCCTTCGCAGGTCTTAACCTGATCAGGTTCCACGGATCCCGAATTAACGGTCTCAGCTTAGCGTCGTTCGACGGTCAGCACTCCGACAAGATGTGCGCCAGTATAAGTGG
Organism: Aeromonas sp. INTO2; assembly: GCF_049860605.1. Taxonomy (NCBI): domain Bacteria; kingdom Pseudomonadati; phylum Pseudomonadota; class Gammaproteobacteria; order Aeromonadales; family Aeromonadaceae; genus Aeromonas; species Aeromonas sp. INTO2. The sequence continues at coordinate 4,576,264 of NZ_CP187588.1, read as the reverse complement.
GGAAATTTAAAGTACAAGCCATTAACAAGGGGAAAGGGAGAGAGGTCTCACTCTTCGGCGTCGAGGGGATCCTCGGGGTCAGGAATGAGGATGTCGGTGAGGCGGCCCTCTTCATCCCGGCTCAGCACCAGGCGGCGACCCGGTTGCAGATCGGCGGCGCTGCCGTTGATCCAGCGAGTGTCAGCATCAAACACCAGCACGCCGAGATCCTGTAGCAGCAATGCCTGCTGATTATGGGTGAGCAGTCGATCCTCCGCCCGCCGCCAGCTGGCCCCGAGCGCCGGATCCGGCGCCCCGTCGAGCACCCGGATCGTCTCGGCGACGCCGTAGCGGCTCAGGATCGCGAGGTGCATGCCGGGCACGAGCCCGTCCGGCTGCGCCACGCCGTGCAGTTCGGCACTGCCGAGCTCCAGCTCAGCCCCCTGGAATTGCAGGCGCACCCCGTCGTTGTGCTCCAGCTCCACCAGCCAGAGCTCGGCGTCGTCGGCAAGGGTGCAGAAGGGCAACAGCAGCAGGCAGAGTGCGGTTCGGGTCATGGCAGGCGGTCCGGGGTCACGGGGTGAGGTTTAACTATGGCCCCGGACGGGCAATTTTTCCCGGTCCGCCCTGACCGGTCAGTCATCCTCTCGGCACTGGCTCAGGCGCATGCCGTCAAACTTGCACTCCAGCTCCAGCCAGCGTCCCTCGAACGGGGAGAGGCTCCCATCCGAGGTGACATAGCCCCAGATCCGTCCACCTTCCACCGGCCCTTCCAGCTCCATCTCGTCCTCCTCCTCCAGCGCCTCCACCTCGCGAACGAGCCGCCGCGCCCCTGCCGCCGTCTCCTGCACGACCCCTTCCAGATCGACCCAGGTCCCGCCGAGATCGTCCTCATCCAAGCCATCCTTGAAGCGGGTGCGCTCATCGATCACGAAGGGAATGCCATTGACCATCAACTGGCCAAGCTGCCAGGTGGTGCGGCCCGTGAGCTTGAACTCGGCCGCCTGCACCAGACCAAAAGGCAATAGAATCAATAACCAGAAGGCGCAGAGAGACTTCTTCATCGGGGATCCTCGGGGTTACACTGGCACACAGGATGACCCATCCGGTGTGAAATGGCCGTGAAATAGCGGCACAGACCAGGAGATCAGAGCATGAAAATACTGGTGGTGGAAGACAGTCCCCAGGTGGCGGAGACCATCATGGACTATCTGGCGCTGGCCGGGCACAGGGTGGACTGCGCCTATCATGGCCAGGCCGCGCTGCAACTGCTGGCCCAGGAGCGCTTCGACGTCATCATCATGGACGTCATGATGCCGCGCCTCGACGGCCTGCGTACCGTGGAGCGGCTGCGTGCGGACGGCATCGCGACCCCGGTGCTCTTTCTCACCGCCCGTGACAGCCTGGAGGACAAGCTGGCAGGCTTTCGGGCGGGGGGCGACGACTATCTGGTCAAGCCGTTCGCCATGGAGGAGCTGGAGGTGCGCCTGGAGGCCCTCAGCCTGCGTGGCCCCAGAGGGGACATGGGCGTGCTCTGCTTTGGCGATCTGACGGTGGATCCCGCCAGCGGCCGCACCACCCGCGCCGGGGTGGAGCTCAAGCTCGGCAAGCTCCCGTTCCAGATCCTCACCCTGCTGGTGAAGCGCGCGCCCCAGCTGGTGACGCGCCAGGAGGTGCTCGACACCGTCTGGGGCGACGAGGAGCCCGACTCCGACGCCCTGCGCAGCCACATCTATGCCCTGCGCAGCGCCCTCGACAAGCCCTTCCCCACCCCCATGCTGGAGACCCTGCACGGCCAGGGCTATCGGCTGGTGACCCCATGACGAACCCGACGCCGCCCCTTGCCTCCGGCCTGCCGAGCCTGCGCCGGCGCCTGGTGCTGGCGCTGGGAGGGGCCGGTCTGCTGCTGCTGGTGATCCTGAGCCTGCTGATGGTGGTGGCCGAGAACAAGATGGAGGAGCTGAGCCTGCGCCACTGGCTGGAGGCGGAGGCAACCCGCTATGACGACGACTGGTTGCGCCTCGGCATGGCTGCCCCCGCCCCCAGCCCGCGCCAGTTCTCCAGCTACTGGACAGAGGCGGGCCGCCTGCCCGCCTGGCTCAAGGCCTACCAGAGCCCCGGCTTCTTCGAGCATCAGCTGGGCCGGGAGGACAAGCACTTCCTGGTACGCGCCCACCCCTCGGGTCAGGGGCTGCTCTATCTGGTGTTCAACGACGATGCGGACGACTACCTCGACCCTTACGAAGCCAAGCTGCATCTGGTGACCCGCCTCATCGGTCTGGCCCTGCTGCTGGGGAGCCTCGCCTTCGGCATCTGGCTGGTGCGTCACATCACCAGGCCGCTGGAGCGGCTGCGCCAGCGAGTCGCCCACCTGACCCCGGATCGGGGGGACTTCGTGCCCGATGCCCCCTGGCAGGAGCTGCGAGAGATAGAGCAGGCGCTGCTGGCGGGCAAGCACGAGGTAGCCGCCGTGTTTGCCCGTGAACAGGAGTTCAGCCGCTTTGCCAGCCACGAGCTGCGCACCCCCAACATGGTGATCCAGGGATCCGCGGCCCTGCTCGGCAAGGTGAATGACCTGCCCGCCCCGGCAGCCCGCGCCGTCAGCCGCATCCGCGCCGCCGCCGACGAGATGGCCCTGCTCACCGAAACCTTCCTGCTGCTGGGACGCAAGGAGGCCGTGGAGCGCCCGCCCCAGCAGGTGGCGCCGCTCATTCGCCGGGAGCTGACCCGCCTCGCCCCCCTGCTGCAACGGGAGACGCTGGACATTCGCCTGCAACTGGACGAGGAGAGCGAGGTGCAGGCCCCCCTCTCCCTGCTCGCCATCGCCCTCGGCAACCTCTTGAAAAACGCCCTGAGCTACGCCGAGGGGCACATCGAGATCACCCTGCACGAGCAGGTGCTCACCATCAGCAACCCCACCGCCGCCGCGCCGGATCAGATCCTCGGCTACGGCTGCGGCCTCACCATCATCCAGCGCATCTGCGAGAAGCTGGGCTGGCAGATTGAGACCCATCTGGTGGAGGGGGTCTTCAGCGCCCGGCTGGTGATGATCCCCGGCGCCCCCGGGGCGGCATAACCCCCTCATTCCCGGCCCTTCTTCCCGGCTGTTCAACACAGTGGGAGAAGGGAGACAGTTCCCGGCAAGCCCGCTGCCTTCCAGCCCCCCCAGATAGCAACAAGGCGCCCGAGGGCGCCCTGTGTTTACCTGTCTGACACTCGTTTGGGACTCATTCCGCCGGCTTGTGCTTGCGGCTCGCCTTGAGCTCGAGGAACTCGATGATCTTGCCCGCCACGTCCTTGCCAGAAGCGGCTTCCACCCCCTGCAGGCCGGGGGAGGAGTTCACCTCCAGCACCAGCGGGCCGCGGGCGCTTCGCAGGATGTCCACCCCGGCCACGTCCAGCCCCATGATCTTGGCGGCCTGCACGGCGGTGGCACGCTCTTCCGGCGTGATCTTGATGGCTTCGGCGGTGCCGCCCCGGTGCAGGTTGGAGCGAAACTCCCCCGGCTGGGCCTGGCGGCGCATGGCGGCCACCACCTTGCCGTTGACCACCAGGCAGCGGATATCGGCGCCGTTGGCCTCGCGGATGTACTCCTGCACCAGGATGTTGTTGTTGGTCTGGATAAAGGCCTCGATGACGCTCTCGGCGGCCTTCTGGGTCTCGCACAGCACCACGCCAATCCCCTGGGTGCCCTCCAGCAGCTTCACCACCAGGGGGGCGCCCCCCACCATGGTGATGAGATCCGGTACGTCGTGGGTGCTGTGGGCATAGCCGGTCACCGGCAGGCCGATGCCGTGGCGAGAGAGCAGCTGCATGGCGCGCAGCTTGTCCCGGGAGCGGGAGATGGCCACCGAGCTGTTGAGAGCCATGGTGCTCATCATCTCGAACTGGCGCAGCACGGCGGTGCCATAGAAGGTGATGCTGGCACCGATGCGCGGGATCACGGCGTCATAGCTCTCCAGCTCCCGTCCTTCGTAATGGATGGAGGGGCTGTGGGAGGCGATGTTCATGTAGCAGCGCAGGGTGTCGAGCACCTCGACCTGATGCCCACGGGCCCGGGCCACCTCGACCAGACGGCGGGTGGAGTAGTTGTTGGGCTCACGGGATAAAATGGCAATATTCATGGAAATGGCAGACCTGATAATCGGACTGGAGAGTATAAGGTGCCATGAACGACTGGCAACGCCAATCCTTTCCCCTCACCATGCGCGGTTCTGCAAGAACGGGCAAAAACCGAGAGTGCTGCACTCAAGAACGGACCGTTCTGCAAGACGGCGCCAGCCACCAGCCCTCATGCCGGATGGCGCACAGCGACGTCAATGGGGGCCGCGCAGCCCTTGTTGCAACTCAAGCAGCAGGGCGACCTCCTGCAAACGGCGCGCCGTGGTGCCGGCCCAGCCTCCCAAAGGCACGGGGGCCAGCAGGGTCTGGGCGATGCAGTGGCGATAGAGGGGCCCCTCATGTTGCCAGCCCCGCATCCCGTCGACGTCGTGATGGTGCAACCACTCCAGGTTGCCGCAGCGAAGCAGCTCGATGCGCCGCCCGTCCTTGAGGTGCAGGCAAAGCCCCTTCTTCTCCACCCCGGGACCGGCATACTTGTCGAGCCAGAGGGTCAGGGGCACCCCTGCCGCCTCGCCGCGCAGGCAGGCCCGCCCCTCGGCGGTCTCCAGATCCCCGCGCCGGATGGGCTGCCCCAGCCGGTCGCAGACGCCCTCCGCGATCAGGTGCAGGCGGTCGTCCCCACCCAGGGCCACCAGCAGCTCCCGGATCATCGCCAGCAGATGGGTACCGATGTCGAGGATCACCCCGTCTGGATGGCGCAGGACCCGCCGATCCGGCTCCCCGGTGGCGAAGTTGAGGGCATAGGGATGCCCCGCCTCGTCCAGGCCGCAGGGTTCCAGCAAAAAGCCCTCCACCGCGCTGATATCGGCGAGGGTGGCCAGCCCGACCCCGGCGCCCTCTGGTTCCCGAGGCTGCCAGCCTTCATCCAGTTTGCCGCTCAGCAGCAACTGCTGGACGGCATTGCGGGCCATCCAGTGATCCAGCGCCAGCACCCTGGCTGCGACCTCGGGGTCCGCCAGCAGGGCGTGCAGACGATCGTGCTGGGCCAGGGTGGCCACCACGGGTTTCTCCACCAGGATGAGGGGAATGGCGCTGGCCAGTGCCTGTTCCAGCACGGGCAGATGCAGCAGGGAAGGGGTGGCGATCACCAGCCGATCCAGGGGTTCGGCCAGCAGGGCTTCCAGGGTCGGGGCGGACATGACGCCGGGCAGGGTGATGGCGGGATCAAAACCCCATATCTCGGTATTTTCCGCCAGTGCGGCAAGTGCAGGCAGATAGGCTGTCTGCACCACGGCCCCCAGACCGACAAATCCAATCTTCATGGCAACCTCGATATGGCGTGCGTACCCGGCGCCTGCCCCGCACCGCGTGAAGCGGGGCAGACGGGGATCAATGCAGGTTGGGTCCCAGCCAGCGTTCGGCCTCTGCCAGGGTCATCCCCTTGCGCATGGCGTAGTCTTCCACCTGGTCCTGCTGGATCTGGGCCACAGCGAAGTATTTGCTGTCGGGGTGGGAGAAGTACCAGCCGGATACCGCCGCCCCCGGCCACATGGCGTAGGACTCGGTGAGCTGCATGCCGATGGCCTGCTCCACGTCCAGCAGCTCCCAGATGCTCCCCTTCTCGGTGTGCTCCGGGCAGGCCGGGTAGCCCGGCGCCGGGCGTATTCCCTGGTAATTTTCACGAATAAGCTCTTCGTTGCTGAGCGCCTCGTCCGGGGCATAGCCCCAGTGCACCTTGCGCACCTGCTCGTGGAGGTATTCGGCAAAGGCCTCGGCGAGGCGATCGCACACCGCCTGGATGAGAATGGCGTTGTAGTCGTCGTGGTCCGCCTTGTAGGCCTTGGCGATGGCCTCCTCGCCGATGCCGCCGGTCACCGCGAAGGCGCCGATCCAGTCGGGCTTGCCGCTCTCTTTCGGCGCCACATAGTCTGCCAGACAGTAGTTGGGGAAGCCCTGCTTCTCGCTCTGCTGGCGCAGGTGGTGCAGCACCTTGCGCACCTGGGTGCGGGTCTCGTCGGTGTAGACCTCGATGCTGTCCCCCACGGCGTTGGCGGGGAACAGGCCGACGATACCGGCGCAGCGCACGCTCTGATCCTTCTCCAGCTGATCCAGCATGGCGTTGGCGTCGGCGTAGAGGCGCGTCGCCTCCTCCCCCACCACCTCATCTTCCAGGATGCGGGGGAACTTGCCCGCCAGCTCCCAGCTCAGGAAAAACGGCGTCCAGTCGATGTAGGGGCGCAGCACAGAGATGGGCACGTTTTCGAAGGTCTGCACGCCGGGCTCCCGGGGCGCCGGGGGCTCATAGCCCACCCAGTCCAGCTGATGGCGGTTGGCGCGGGCATGGGCCAGGCTGACCGGCTTGGAGCGCGGCTGCTTGCGGGCATGCTGATCCCGGGCAATCTCGTACTCCTTGTCGATGCGGGCGACGAAGGCGGGCTTGAGCTCCGGGCTCAGCAGGCTCTGGGCCACCCCCACGGCGCGGGAGGCGTTGGAGACATAGACCACGGGCTCGGAGTAGTTCTGCTCTATCTTCACCGCGGTGTGGGCCTTGGAAGTGGTGGCTCCGCCGATGAGCAGCGGCAGCTTGAACCCCTGACGCTCCATCTCTTTGGCCACGTGCACCATCTCGTCCAGGGACGGAGTGATGAGGCCCGACAGGCCGATGATATCGGCGTTCACTTCCCGGGCCGTCTTGAGGATGGTCTCGCAGGAGACCATGACCCCGAGATCCACGATCTCGAAGTTGTTGCACTGGAGCACCACCCCGACGATGTTCTTGCCGATGTCGTGCACGTCGCCCTTGACGGTGGCCAGCACGATTTTGCCGTTGCTGGAACCGCCGGACTTCTCCGCCTCGATGTAGGGTTGCAGGTAGGCCACCGCCCGCTTCATCACCCGGGCCGACTTCACCACCTGGGGCAGGAACATCTTGCCGGCGCCGAACAGATCGCCCACCACGTTCATGCCGTCCATCAGCGGCCCCTCGATGACGTGCAGCGGCTTCTCGGCCTGGGCGCGCGCCTCCTCGGTGTCCTCCTCGATGAAATCAGTGATCCCCTTGACCAGGGCGTGTTCGAGCCGCTTGCCCACCGGCCAGCTGCGCCACTCCTGATCCCGCGGATCCTCCGCCTGGGCACCCGCGCCGCGATACTTCTCTGCGATGGCCAGCAGCGCCTCGGTGGCGTTGTCGTTGAGGTTCAGCACCACCGCCTCGACCTTCTCTTTGAGCTCGGCCGGGATGTCTTCGTAGATGGCAAGCTGGCCCGCGTTGACGATCCCCATGTCCATGCCGTTCCTGATGGCGTGGTAGAGGAAGACGGCGTGGATGGCTTCGCGCACCGGCTCGTTGCCACGGAAGGAGAAGGAGACGTTGGAGACGCCGCCGGAGATCATGGCGTGGGGCAGGTGCGTTTTGATGTCCTTCACCGCTTCGATGAAGTCCACCGCGTAGTTGTTGTGCTCGTCGATGCCGGTCGCCACCGCGAAGATGTTGGGGTCGAAGATGATGTCTTCCGGTGGGAAGCCGACGCGGTCCACCAGAATGCGGTAGGCGCGCTGGCAGATCTCGAACTTGCGGGCCCGGGTATCGGCCTGGCCCACCTCGTCGAACGCCATGACGATGACGGCGGCGCCGTAGCGGCGCAGCAGTTTCGCCTGCTCGATGAATTTGTCCTCCCCCTCCTTCATGGAGATGGAGTTGACCACCGGCTTGCCCTGCACGCACTTGAGGCCCGCCTCCAGCACCTCCCACTTGGAGGAGTCGATCATCACCGGCACCCGGGCGATGTCCGGTTCCCCGGCGATGAGGTTCAGGAAGCGCACCATGGCCGCCTCGGCGTCCAGCATCCCCTCATCCATGTTGATGTCGATGATCTGGGCGCCGTTTTCCACCTGCTGCTTGGCCACATCCAGGGCCTCGTCGTAGAGCCCCTCTTTTATCAAGCGCTTGAACTTGGCCGAGCCGGTGACGTTGGTCCGCTCACCCACGTTCACGAACATGGAGTCCGCCGTGATGATGAGAGGCTCCAGGCCCGACAACCGGCAGGCTACCGGCAGATCCGGCAGGGCGCGGGGCTTGATGCCCGCCACGGCGTCCGCCATGGCGCGGATGTGGGTCGGGGTGGTGCCGCAGCAGCCGCCCACCAGGTTGAGAAAGCCGCTTTGGGCCCACTCGCGGATATGCTCCGCCATCTCGACCGCGTCCAGATCGTACTCGCCAAACGCATTGGGCAGACCGGCGTTGGGGTGGGCGCTGACATGGGTCTCGCTGATGCGGGACAGCTCCTCCACGTACTGGCGCAGCTCGTCCGGCCCCAGCGCACAGTTGAGGCCGAAGGAGACCGGTTTGACGTGGCGAAGGGAGTGGTAGAAGGCCTCGGTGGTCTGGCCCGAGAGGGTACGACCGGAGGCGTCCGTGATGGTGCCGGAGATCATCACCGGCAGGCTGTAACCCAGCTCCTCGAACACCAGGTCCACCGCGAAGGCGGCCGCCTTGGCGTTGAGGGTGTCGAAGATGGTCTCGATCAGGATGATGTCGGCACCGCCCTCGATGAGGGCGTGGGTCGATTCGGTGTAGGCGGCCACCAGCTCGTCATAGGTGACGTTGCGCTTGCCCGGATCGTTCACGTCCGGCGAGATGGAGGCGGTACGGTTGGTGGGACCCAGCACCCCTGCCACAAAGCGCGGCTTGGCCGGGTCTTTGGCCGTCCACTCGTCCGCCACGGCGCGGGCCAGGCGGGCCGCCTCCCGGTTTATCTCGGCCGAGAGCGCTTCCATCTCGTAGTCCGCCATGGCGATGCGGGTGGCGTTGAAGGTGTTGGTCTCGAGGATGTCGGCCCCGGCGGCACAATACTGGTCGTGGATCTCGCGAATGACGGCGGGACGGCTCAACACCAGCAGGTCGTTGTTGCCCTTGATGTCGGTATGCCAGTCGGCAAACCGCTCCCCCCGATAGTCCGCCTCACCGAGTTTGTAACCCTGGATCATGGTGCCCATGGCCCCGTCGATGATCAGGATCCGCTCCTTGAGACAGGCTTCCAGCCTGGTTGTGACATCCGCTTTCTTGTTCGACTCTCTGCTCGACACCGCTCGTACCCCTTACATCCATGCAACTGCGTGATGCCCATCCTAGCAGCAATCAAATTAAATGGAAATCTAGCCGTCTATCTGTCCATGGTGACGATTAAATATAACCATAAATAGGTAATGAGCATGATCTAACCCGGGAGTACCCTATGCCCGTCCTCAAGAGGGATACGTGCTTGCTGTTTACCAAAGAGAAAAATAACTATGAGCGTCTACTACACACTCTGCTTCCTGGCAGCGTTGGCGATCTTCATCGCCTTTGCCAACCAGTATGTTGTGAAGATCCAGACCACCATCGCCATCACTGCGGGCTCCATGCTGATCTCCGCGCTGCTGGTGCTGTTTGGCAAACTGGGTTGGTTCAATCTGGAGCCTCTCGCCATCAAGACCATGGAGAGCATCGACTTCCAGAACTTCCTGTTGAAGGGGATCCTGGGCTTCCTGCTGTTCGCCGGCGGCCTTGGCATCAACCTCAAGGCATTGCGTAGCCAGAAGTGGGAAATCACCATTCTGGCCATAGCCGCCACCCTGCTCTCCACCTTCCTCATCGGCTACGGCTTCTGGTTCATCGCCAAGCTGCTGGGCTGGGACCTGCCGCTGGTCTACTGCATGTTGTTCGGTGCCCTGATCTCCCCCACCGACCCCATCGCCGTACTGGCCATCGTCAAGAAGATGAAGGCGCCACCCCAGATCGCCATCCAGATCGAGGGGGAATCCCTGTTCAACGACGGTGTCGGCCTCGTCATCTTCGCCACCGTGTTTGCCGTCGCCTTTGGCGGTGTCGAGCCCACCTTCGGTAGCGTGGCCGGTCTGTTCCTGCACGAAGCCCTCGGCGGCATCCTGTTCGGTGCCGTGCTGGGCCTCATCGCCCACGTGATGATCAGCGCCACCGACGACGGCTCCCTGGAGCTGCTGCTGACCCTCTGCATCCCGACCGCGGGCTTCGCCTTCGCCAACATGATCGGCGTCTCCGGCGCCCTGGCCATGGTGGTGACCGGCATCATGATCGGCAACTGGACCCGTCATTCCGGCTTCTCCGAGCAGAGCCAGCACCACCTGGATCACTTCTGGGAGTTGATGGATCAGTTCCTCAACGCCCTGCTGTTCCTGCTGATCGGTCTGGCACTGGTGCTGCTGGATCTGGCCTGGCGCGACTGGATCCTGCTGGTCATCGCGGTGCCGCTCTGCCTCGCCGCCCGCTTCATCAGCGTCTCCCTGCCCTATGTGGCGTTCCGCAAGTTCCGCAGCTACAACACCTTCTCGGTGCGCATCCTCACCTGGGGCGGCCTGCGTGGCGGCCTGGCCATGGCCATGGCCCTGGCACTGCCATCCGGGGTCATGATGATCCCGGAGCACAACGTCGATCTGCGCCAGGTGATCCTGGTGATGACCTACTCGGTGGTGATGTTCTCCATCGTGGTACAGGGCATGACCATTACCCCCATGATCACCGCCGCCAAGAAGGCCTGCGGCGACGCCTGAGCCCGTCCCTGACCGGCAATGAAAAGGGCTCCCTCGGGAGCCCTTTTGCCGTCCCCGTGGCCGTGAAAAACAGGGAATGACTGGGTGAACGCACAATTAGTGTTTGCTTTTTACACATTTCGAGGAGAGAATGCGCGCCGGCTAGTTAATCAGCCCTGATTATGTTCGCAATGCTTCACCTCACGATGAATCCTGCCAGTACCCGCATAACCTTCTTCTGATTTACTCGCCTTGAGAACCGTTCAGGCTGTCTGCCTGCGTTGCCCGGCTCTCACGGTGCAGACCCGATCTGCCCACTCCCAAGTAGCATCATGCATCCGCGTGGTCCTTGGCGCCTTCCTTGAAAGTGCAGACGCCCCTGAACCGGGCTGGGTATTCCTGCGCGCTCGTCCGCCATCGTGCTGACCGCGCCCATTGACCTGACATTTGCCAATACAAGGAGCAAACACTTAATTTATATAGAGAAATACCATGATGAAACACGTACAAATCCGCAAACCCCTGCGTCGCAGCAAACCCATCAACCTGCCCGTGCAAGAGCACGACGACGATGCGTTCCTGATCCAGTTCAGCACCCGCTTCAGCGGCGGCTTCGCCATCTCCTGTGATGGCATCGCCGGCGAGTTCTCCATCGAAGAGCTCAACTGACCTTGCCTGCCCACCGGCAGCGCCCGATGCAGACAGGCCGCAACTCACGGCGGCCTCCTTGCCTGACGTCATAGTCTGCATGGCCCCGCTCCCAGAGCGGTGGCTAGACCCCGCAAGTCTCCTTGTCCGGCGCCTCCAGCAGCAGGCACTCCTCCTCGCCGGCCCCCAACCTGACCCGTTTGCCCTGACTCAGCCCCAGCTTGGCGAGTAGCCGGACCGAGCGCTCATTGCCCGGGGTGACGATGGCGACCACCCGCTCGATGCCGAGCCGTTCGCGGCCATCTGCCATGGCCGCCCGCGCGGCTTCGATGGCATAACCCTGACCGCGCCAGGCGGGAAGGAAGGCATAGCCGATGTCTTCACAGGGCAGGGTATCGCGCTTGATCAGACCGCAGATGCCGAGCCTGGCCCCGTCTTCCCGCCGCACCACCAGATAGAGTCCGTGACCGTGGCGGGCATAACTGACCGCAGGCCCCTGCTGGATGTAGTTTTCGGCATCCGCCAGGGTACGTACCCCGCGATCGCCGATGTAGCGGTGAAAATCGCCATCGTTGAGCAGTTCGAGAATGAAGGGGGCATCGACAACGGTCAGTTCGCGCAGTTCCAGGCGCTCGGAGAGGATCATGACATGGGCTCGTTCGGCAGTAGAGAGTGTCCAAGACTGCTCCCGCCCCGCTTCCTTGGCAAGACCCGGAGGATATTTTCGCCCCCGGGAGCCGCGTCCCCGCTATACTGCCCACCCCATGGAACAGGCAGGAGAACGGCCATGACCGATACCCCCGAATTTTTTGATGAAGAGACACTGCTGGAGATGGTGGAGAACCAGCTCGCCGACGGCCATCCCCTCCAGGTGAAAGCCACCCTGATGCGCCTGGTGATGAAGGGCACCCCGCGGGAAGAGGCGCTGCAATACATCGCCTGCGCCCTGGGCGCCGAACTCATGGCCATGGAAGCCGAACAGGGCCCCTTCAACCTCGTCCGTTACGGCGAGTTCCTCGACAGCCTGCCCGAGATGCCCTGGGCCGAATGACCCGGGCCGATTAGGCAAGCCCCGGCGCCAGCCATTATCATTACCGCCACCACCAATGACGGGAGTATGGGGATATGCGCTGGCAAGATCGCCGTGAGAGCAACAATGTGGAAGACCGGCGCCAGCAAGGCGGCAACGGGGGCGGCGGCCTGCCCATCGGTGGCAAGGGGCGTCTGATCCTGCTGGTGGTGGTCATGGTGGCGGGGTACTACGGCGTGGACCTCGGCCCCCTGCTGCAGGATCCGGCCCCGCAGAGCCAGCCCCAGCGTCAGAACTCGTCCCAGGCTGCAAACGATCCCCTCGCCCGCTTCACCTCGGTGATGCTCGCCTCCACGGAGGACGCCTGGGGTGAGATGTTCCAGCAAAGTGGCAACCACTATCAGGCCCCCAGACTGGTGCTCTATCGCGGTGCGACCCGCACCGGCTGCGGCCAGGGGCAGTCGGTGATGGGGCCCTTCTACTGTCCGGCCGACAGCACCGTCTACATCGATCTCTCCTTCTATCAGGACCTGCGCGACAAGCTGGGGGCCGACGGCGACTTCGCCCAGGGCTATGTGATCGCCCACGAAGTGGGCCACCACGTGCAGAACCTGCTCGGCATCTCCACCAAGGTGCGCCAGCAGCAACAGGGGCTGAGCCAGGTCGCCCAGAACCGGTTGTCGGTCAAGCTCGAACTGCAGGCGGACTGCTTCGCCGGGGTCTGGGGCCACTACATGGAAAAAGAGCAGGTGCTGGAGCGTGGCGATCTGGAAGAGGCGCTCAATGCCGCCCAGGCCATCGGCGACGACAGGTTGCAGCAGCAAGGTCAGGGCCGGGTCGTTCCCGACAGCTTCACCCACGGCACCTCGGCCCAGCGCCTCGCCTGGTTCAAACGCGGTTTTGACAGCGGCAAGCCCGCCAGTTGCGACACCTTCGCCGCCCGCTGAAGGGGACAAACGCAAAGGGGCCGATTCCTCACGGAGCCGGCCCCTTTCCTTTCTCACCCGAGGGGGTCTTCCCTCATTCGGGATCCTCCGCCAGCAGATCGGTGAAAACGAAGCCGTCCCGCAGCACCGTTTCCCCCACCCGGATGGGCAGGGGATGCAGGAACATGGGGCCGTCCCAGGCCAGGGTGTGAAACTCCCCGTTCTCGCCGCAGGGATCCACCCCGGCGGGCAGGGCAGCCAGGAAGGCCGGGCCAAATTCATGACCACCTAACCCGGCGTCCAGCTTGCCCGGATCCAGGGTGCAGACCCTGGCCTTGAGCCCGGCGTCGATCATCGCCTGCGCCAGCTCGGTCGTGTCGCTGCCCCAGAGCGGGAAGAGCGGCGTGATGCCGGTCCCCGCCAGTTGTCGCTCCCGATAGGCACGCACATCCTCAAGAAAGAGATCCCCGAACGCCATGTGGTGAATGTCCTTGGCCTGCACATCGGCGATGAAGCCCGTCATGATGCGCCCATACTCCTCGTTGCTGCAGGGCCAGGGCAGGTCGATGGTGGTCAGCGGCAAGCCCACGCACTCAGCCTGTGCCAACAACAACTGCTTGCGCACCCCGTGCATGGCCACCCGCTCGAACGCCTGGTTGAGGGTGGTGAACAGCCCCACCACCTCGATGGCCGGATCCTGGCGCAGGCGATGCAAGGCCCAGGCGCTGTCTTTTCCGCTGCTCCAGGAGAGCAGTACCTTTTTCTTCGTCATGATCTCTCCAGCTTCTTGCCGCACCGTGCTGCAAGACAGTGTTGCGAATTGTGCGATTTACATTGCGGGACACAAAAGCATACCCTCGTGGGTGAGCGTATCCCCGCAGCACACCGGGGAGAATAACTAAAAAAACGATGGGAAACATAAGGATATGAGTAAAGTCAGCACATCGCACGACCACGGTCGCCCCCTCAATCGACAGGATTACAAAACCCTGAGCCTGGCGGCGCTGGGCGGCGCCCTCGAATTCTACGACTTCATCATCTTCGTCTTCTTCGCCGTGGTCATCGGCGAGCTCTTCTTCCCGGCCGACATTCCCGAGTGGCTGCGCCAGTTCCAGACCTTCGGCATCTTCGCCGCCGGCTACCTGGCTCGTCCCCTGGGGGGCATCATCATGGCCCACTTTGGCGATCTCATCGGCCGCAAGCGGATGTTCACCCTCAGCATCATCCTGATGGCCTTGCCGACCTTGCTGATCGGCCTGCTGCCCACCTACGCCGTGCTCGGCATCGCCGCCCCCCTGCTGTTGCTGCTGCTGCGGATCCTACAAGGGGCCGCCATCGGCGGGGAAGTCCCCGGTGCCTGGGTCTTCGTGGCCGAGCACGTGCCCGCCCGCCGGGTCGGTGTCGCCTGCGGCACCCTCACCGCGGGGCTGACCGCCGGCATCCTGCTCGGCTCCCTGGTGGCGACCGCCATCAACCGTGGCATGAGCCCGGGCGATGTGAGCGACTGGGGCTGGCGTCTGGCCTTCGTGCTCGGCGGCGTGTTCGGCATCGTCGCCATGTACCTGCGCCGCTGGCTGCACGAAACCCCGGTCTTCGCCGAGATGCAGGCCAACAAGTCCCTGGCCGAGGAGCTGCCCCTCAAGACGGTGCTGCGTGAACACAAGGGCAGCGTCGTCGTCTCCATGCTGCTGACCTGGCTGCTCTCCGCCGGCATAGTAGTGGTGATCCTGATGACCCCGACCTATCTGCAGAAGGTCCACGGCATCAGCCCGGCCGATGCCCTGACCGCCAACTCCCTGGCCATCGTCGCCCTCACCCTGGGCTGCATCGTCTATGGTCGGCTGATCGATGCCATCGGCAGCGGCCCTACCTTCACCCTGGGCTCCCTGCTGCTGGCCGGCGCCACTTATACCTTCTACCACAGCCTGGTAGCCGGCACGGATCAGCTGGTGCCCCTCTACATGCTGGCGGGCTTTGCGGTGGGGATCGTCGGCGCCGTGCCCTACGTCATGGTCAATGCCTTCCCGCCGGTGGTGCGCTTCTCCGGGCTGTCGTTCTCCTACAACGTGGCCTACGCCATCTTCGGCGGCCTCACCCCCATGCTGGTCACCCTCTGGATGAAGGAGGACGTGCTGGCCCCCTCCCACTATGTGGTCAGCCTGGCCGCCCTCGGTTTCGTGCTCGGCATCTGGCTCTGGCTGCGCCAGCGCGGCCAACGCCAGGCCACCCCGCAGGCCGCCTGATCCTTCCCAAGCAAGCCCCGCACTGTCGCAATGCTGTTCACTTAAGCGGAGCCGCATTGCGATTTACCGGAAAACGGGTCTTTGATATCTTCACCGCCCTGGGTCTCGATGGCCTGGGGCGTTTTTCTATGAACATGACGCCTATGCAGCCCCGCAACTCCGCCAACCTCCGTGGCGTATGGGCTGGCGATAACGCGCCCGCCATCACTGCCATCTGGTTCGCGATGAACTGACAGGCAAACTTAAAGCTCACCTCATTGGGCGCTCGCTGATGGGCTACGGCGGCCTGGCTGGCCTCCCGCCTGACCAGATTGTATCCAAGCAGCAATCCCCACAGCTCCTGATAGACCAAGTCCACTTTCTTGCTTCTCAGCGTGATGGCGTTGTGCTGCATCGCGCTTTTGATATCCCGGTATCCCAGCTCGATTTCCCAGCGCTCGTGGTACAGGGTCGCCACCTGAGCTGCACTGAATCGCGCCACGGGCAGGGAGGTAAAGACCGTTTTCTCCTTGCCTGCCACCTCATAGGTCACTGCGCGAACTTGCCAGTGTGTCGGCAACGCCGGGTTTTTCTTGCGAGCCTGAGGCGAGACCGTCATTTGCAACAGACGGTCACCGTCGCCATAGCGCTCAAGTTCCGTGTATACCAGCCCCTTGCGTTCCGGGATGAGCCAGTGACGGTCGGTGTCTTCGGCCTGAATACGCAGCAACAGGTCGGCACCGAAGAAGCCTTTATCCAGCAGGGTCACTGACTTGTCCGGCAATGAGTGAATGAACTCGCTGGCCAGGGGGATTTCCCCTTTGCGGTACGGGCTGATGGCCGCGTTGGCAATGACATGCGAGCGGACATTCATGAGCGTGACCAACCGCAGCATCGGGTAGGGTGTCTGCCGGTTGGTTGAGGTGTTACCCGAGCCGAAATGTGCTCTGAGTTCAGGCATATCCTGGGTTCGGAACAGGGCCCCATCGATGGCAAAGACCTGTAAACCGTGCCAATGGTCTTCAGGATAACGTTCCCGCCCCCACACATCGGCGCACTGTTTGAACAGCCACTCGAGCGGCTGTTTGCCGAGTCGCTGACGGGCCTGAGACAGGGCACTGTCCGCGAGCAAGGCATCATTGGCCAACCCTTCTGCACAGATGTTGAGGCGCCGAGCGACCTCGGAGATGGGCTCATTGCGGAAAAAGGCCATCCCCACGACGAGCCACAAGACCATATCAGAAGGTAAGCGGCGTCGGCGGATAGTGGCCTTTTCAGACAAGGTGGCAGCGGCAGTAATCCATTCGTCGGGAATATGGTCGGCAAAAATGGCCAGCCGAGCCAGCATGTCGCCAGATGCCTCAACAACATCGTTCAGATCGTTTGCAATAGACATAAAAAAATCCGGAACCAGTGATTGGTTCCGGATTGTCCTACAGCAGAAGGATCGGTCAATGGATCCTTAACTGATCAGCATTGCCGCACTGTCGGGGCTTGTTCTTTGCGGATATCATCGACCGGGTGGCGGTCCGCTGCGGACCTGCCAGCTCACCCCAATCCGTCCATCTGCCCGAGGTCCACTATGTTCTTCCAGGCCGTCTTTCTCGCCTTGCTGGCCCTGCTGCCCATGGTCAACCCGCCCACCACGGCCACCCTGCTGCTGGGACTGAGCAAGGGCATGTCCCGCGAGCACATTCGCCGTCAGATCAACATGGCCGCCCTCTATCTGTTCGCCACCCTGTGCGTCAGCTTCTTCATCGGATCCTCCATCCTGGATCTGTTCGGGATCTCCATTCCCGGCCTGCGCCTGGCCGGTGGCCTCATCATCGCCTTCATCGGCTTTCGCATGCTGTTCCCCTCGCCAAACCAGTCTGCCGGAGTCGAGGCCAACCAGAATATCGCCTTCGTGCCCCTGACCATGCCCAGCATGTGCGGACCCGGCACCATGGCGCTGGTGATCAGCGGCGCGGCCCAGATCGCCGAGCTGCCGGCCGAGGCCGATCGCGTCGTCATCTATGCCGCCATGGTCACCGCCTTCGCCCTGATGAGCCTGATCAGCTGGGGTGTGCTCAAGCTGGCAGATCCCGTGTGCAAGATCCTGGGAGCCACCGGCATCGACGCCATGACCCGCATCATGGGTTTCCTGCTGGTGTGCATGGGTATGCAGTTCTGCATCAACGGCGTCAAGGAGGTGGCTCAGGATCCCGTCTTCCATGGCCAGGTGATGGAACAACCCGCTGCCGCCTTGCCGACCCATGCCGGATCCACCGCCCTCGATCATCTCGCCGTGCCGCGCCAGCCCTGATTGAAAACGGTGTCATTTTTCGTGCAAATCCCTCCTGATCTTGCGCCTGATCATATTGCCTTCATCTTGATGGGGTAGTCTGGTTTTTGTACAGGCAGGGTTCAGAAGGTTGCCGCTAGCGTGGCATGTGCTGACCCCATCACTTGAGGAGATATGCAAATGGAAAAGATGCTGACCGAGATTGGAAGCTACAGCCTGTTTCATGAGTATCTGAACGTGGTCGGTGCCGCCAGCCCCGCGCTGACCCGGATCAAGACAGGATGGGAGTTCAAGCGCAAGGATCGCCTGCTCGCCCAGATAAGGGTGGATGATCACGGCCACGCCCGCTTCTTCATCGACGCCCGCGCCATTTCGGTCAACTGACCCGACCCCTTTCCCAGCCCCGGCGCCTGTCGGGGCTTTTTATTGCTTGCGCGTTCCAATAAAAACCCCGGCGCCAGGCCGGGGTTTACAAAGGTGTGTGACCTTACTGGGTGCCGCCCACGGTGAGCTGATCCAGCTTGAGGGTGGGCTGGCCGACACCGACCGGCACGCTCTGCCCCTCCTTGCCGCAGACCCCGACCCCGCGATCCAACGCGAGATCACGGCCCACCATGGAAACCTGGCTCATCGCCTCGGGGCCGTTGCCGATCAGGGTCGCCCCCTTGATGGGCGCGGTGATCTTGCCATCCTCGATAAGGTAGGCCTCGGAGGCGGAGAAGACGAACTTGCCGGAGGTGATGTCCACCTGGCCGCCGCCGAAGTTGGGGGCATAGATCCCCTTCTTCACCGAGGCGATGATCTCCGCCGGATCGTACTGACCCGCCAGCATGTAGGTGTTGGTCATGCGCGGCATCGGCAGGGCGGCGTAGGATTCGCGGCGGCCGTTGCCGGTGAGCGACACCCCCATCAGACGGGCGTTCTGCTTGTCCTGCAGGTAACCCTTGAGGATGCCGTTCTCGATCAGCACGTTGTAACCCCCCGGCGTCCCCTCGTCGTCGATGGAGACGGAGCCGCGCCGACCCGGCAGGGTGCCGTCATCGACGATGGTGCAGTGTTTGGAAGCCACCTGCTCGCCGATGCGCCCGGCAAAGGCGGAGGAGCCCTTGCGGTTGAAGTCCCCTTCCAGACCGTGCCCCACCGCCTCGTGCAGCAGCACACCGGGCCAGCCGGCACCGAGCACCACCGGCATGGTGCCGGCCGGGGCGTCGATGGCCTCCAGGTTGACCAGCGCCTGGCGTACCGCTTCGCGCACATAGCCAAACGCCCGGCTCTCGAGCCCGTCCAGCTCGAGGAAATGGTCGTAACCGAAGCGGCCACCGCCACCCGCGCTGCCGCGCTCACGGCGATCCCCCTTCTCGGCGATGACGGTCACCGAGAGGCGCACCAGGGGGCGCACGTCGGCGGCCAGGGTGCCATCGGTGGCGGCCACCAGGATCTCTTCATAGACCCCGCTGATGGAGGCCATCACCTGATTGATGGCGGGATCCAGACTTCTGGCGAACTTGTCCATCTGCTCCAGCAGGGCAATTTTCTGCTGCTTGTCGAGGGTCTGCAGGGGATCCAGCGCCGGGTAGAGCAGGTTTGCTTCGGTGCGAGCCCATGCTTTTACCTTGCCCTGCGCACCGGCGGCGGCGATGCCGCGAGCGGCAGTCACCGACTGCTGCAGCGCCAGCAGGCTCAGCTCGTCCGAGTAGGCGAAACCGGTCTTCTCGCCGCTGACGGCGCGCACCCCCACCCCCTGATCGATGTTGTAGCTGCCATCCTTGACGATGCCGTCCTCCAGCATCCAGGACTCGTGCCAGCTGCGCTGGAAATAGAGGTCGCCGAACTCCACCTGATGGCTCATCAGGCTGCCGAGCAGCTGTTGCAGCCGCCCTTCGTCGAGATCGTTCGGGGCCAACAGGGAGGCACTAACCTGGCTCAATAGACTCAAATCTTTCTCTCCACTCTCATGCGAGATGTCGTAACGGTTAAATCCACGGCCGCGGGCTCACAGCAGGCGGGCGTGTTGCAGCACCGGCATGGTGCGTTTCAATTCATCGACCAGGGCCCCATCCAGCGGCGCCAGCACAGTGCCCTGCCCCGACGCCCTACAGGCCAGCACCCGGCCCCAGGGGTCGATCACCATGCTGTGGCCCCAGGTCTGGCGCCCCGTCTCGTGGGTGCCCCCCTGGTTGGCGGCCACCACGTAGCACTGGTTCTCGATGGCACGGGCCCGCAGCAGAGGTTCCCAGTGCGCCTCGCCGGTGACGGCGGTAAAGGCGGCAGGCACCAGCAGCACCCGGGCACCGGCCCTGGCCAACTGGCGGTACAGCTCGGGAAAGCGCAGATCATAACAGATAGAAAGGCCGAGGGGACCAAAGGGGGAGTCCACCAGCACAGGCTGATCACCCGGGCTGAAGGTCTCCGACTCCCGGTAGCGGCCGTGATTGTCCGCCACGTCCACGTCGAACAGGTGGATCTTGTGGTAATGCCCCTTGAGCTCGCCGTCGGGATCGAACACCAGGGTACTGGTGTGGATGTGGTCGGCACCGGCGATGGCGGTGGGCATGGCCCCGGCCACCAGCCAGATGCCGTGGGATTTGGCCCAATCAGAGAGTTGCTGCTGGATTGGGCCATTTCCCAATGGCTCTGCCCCGTCCAGATACCCCTGCCGCTCGCCAAAGAGGGCGAAGTTTTCCGGCAGCAGCACCAGCAAGGGGCGCTCCCCGGGCAGACTCGCCAGCTCGGCGGCGATCCGCTCCCGGTTATCCTGCCAGGTACGACCCGAAATCAACTGCATGGCGGCTAGCCACATGACGCGCTCCTTCTGTTGGGCGAGCCGGTGACCGGTGACAGAAGGCCTTCTCGGCTCGCGGGGCAATATCTGCACTATGAGGGGTTTGGCGGCCGGGGGAAAGT
This sequence comes from Aeromonas sp. INTO2, assembly GCF_049860605.1. Taxonomy (NCBI): domain Bacteria; kingdom Pseudomonadati; phylum Pseudomonadota; class Gammaproteobacteria; order Aeromonadales; family Aeromonadaceae; genus Aeromonas; species Aeromonas sp. INTO2. The sequence continues at coordinate 4,555,663 of NZ_CP187588.1, read as the reverse complement.
CCCCCTGCCCGGTACATGCCCTCAGCGCTGACCCGAGCCCTGATGCTTGGGATCGAGCAGGAAGGGGGTGACCTCCTTGGCGGGCAGGCCGGGCGCCACCGCATCCACCGCATCCTTCTGGTGCTGGTTGAGCTTGATGCGGGCGCGATCCCGCCCCGCCTCCACCAGCCTGGGGGCGTCCAGCGGGCCGGAGACCCGAAAATCGATGCGGGTCACCACGTCCACCACGGGCTCCAGCAGCTTGGAGAGGGCCAGCACATAGAGCCCGGTGATGGGGGTCAGGGAGAAGGCCGCCACCACCGGCAGGGTGCCCCCCAGGTTCGGGGAGAAGCTCAGATCAAAGTCGAGCCGCCAGCGCACCAGATCCGCGATGCCCTTGCCCCGCAGGTTGCCCGCGGCCCCCTTCATGTAGAAATCGTTGTTCTCCACCACCCCCTGATTGACCTTGGCGGAGGCGGACATGGACTCGAAATAGAAGCCCTTGTCGAACACATCGCGAAAATCGAGGCGCAGCTTGCGCATCAGGGAGTCGAGGCTCAGCAGGGAGAGCAGCCGGGCCCCCTTGTCGTTGACCTCCCGCAGGGTGCCGCCCTCCAGCTGGTAGTCTGCGCTGCCCGCCAGAGTCGGCAGGCTCAGGCGGTAGGGCACGTCACGCCAGTTCAGATCCAGCGCCAGCTTGCCCGGGGCATCCCCGATGGGCGAGGTGTAGCCGAGCCGCTTGAGCAGCAGCTCGCTGTTGCGGGTCTCGAGGTTCACCCTGGCACGGGTCTGCATCTGGCTGCCACGGGCCAGCCACTCGGCGCTGCCGCGCAGGGTGCTGCCCGCCAGGCGCATCTCCAGTCCCTTGAGATCCAGCCGGTTGGCCCCGGGCAGCAGCTCCCCCTTCACCTCACCCAGGGGCAGCTCGCCGAAGCGGCAATCCACGCAGCTGAAGGTGAGCCAGGGAATGGCGTCCATGATGGCCCTGTCCTGGCGCTCATCGGGATCCGGGCTGAGATCGGTCCCCTTGCCGGACCAGTAGATGCGGGCAAACTTGGCATCGATGGGGCGCCCATCGGCCACCGGCACCCGCACCACCCCCATCACGTCGGGGCTGTCGATCATCACCTCGGTGGCCTGGTTCACCGGCCCCAGGGTGAAATGTACCGCCTTGAGGCTGGCACTGCCGATGTCGGCACGGGCCAGCTGGCCATCCACCCACCACTCCTGGGGCAAGAAAGAGGGGCCCACCACCGCATTGTCACTCGGCGCCGAACCGGCCGGCAGCCACTGCTTGAGACGGGCCAGCCAGCCGGCTACGTCCGCCTGCTGCTGGTTGATGGCGAGCAGCATGGGCTTGTCCTGCATCACCCGCGCCCCGGGCTGGCCGATATTGACCCGCACCCGGCTGAGATAGGGCACGCCGTCGCCGTACACCAGGCGGCTCTGCATGTCGATGTCCGCCCCCAGCACGGCGCGGATGTCGGCGCTGCCATCCCGCCCACGGGCCGTCACCTTGAGGGGCAGCCGGGTACCCGCCGCCTTGGTCAGGGGCACGGGCAGATCCAGCCCCATGCCCTGCAGGTTGGAGTCCAGCGCCAGCTGGAAGCTGAACGCCTTGTTCTCGGGCAGGGTCAGCCCCAGGGTACCGGACCAGTTGCTGCGCCCCTGGAGCATCTCGAGGGCCGGTATGTCCCGGCGCTGGCGGCGGCTGTCCCACTGCCCCTGGAACTTGAGGTCGGCCTGATAGCCGTGGGGCAGTTGCCGCCCCTGATAATCCAGGGTCAGCGGCTGGTTCCACAGGCTGGCCTTGAGGTTGTGAATGCGAGTCTGCTCGTTGTCATACTCGAGCGTCCCTGCGACCCCGTCGAGGGGCAGATCCAGGGAGGCGATCCTCACCTTGTTGTCCTTGAAGCTGGCTTCCCCGCTGGCCTTGACCTCCCCCTCGCCATCCAGCGGTATGTCGAGCTTCACCGTGCCCTTCATGGGGCCGCGGATCTCCACCTCCCGCAGCGCCTGACCGACGGATCCCCCCAGCGGCGAGTCCTGCAAATAGTCGCTGATGGCCTTGCCCTCGCCCTCAACCCTGGCATCCACGTAGAGGTGAGCCCCCGGATAGAGGTCCGGGATCCAGGCGTGCACCGAGTCGGAGCTGGCCTTGCCGAGCTGGGTGGCGCGGCTGTTCATGTCGAGGCTGGCGTTCTGGAACAGCAGATCGATCTGCAGGTCGGTCAGCGGCTGCCAGCCCGGGAAAAACTCGTAGGTGGCCTGTTGCAGCGGCACCGCCACCTGGAAGACGCCCTTGCCGTTGTCGTAGGGGAAGTCACGGAATTCGCCGTACCAGAGCAGGTCGGCACCCTTGGCCTTGCCCCCCTTGATGGCGCCGCTCAGGTAGCTCACCAGCCCCTCATCCATCACCGCCAGGGGGTAGTAGCGATCCGCATGGGCCGCGTTCTTGACGTCGATGCGCCCGGTCAGGGCGAGGAAGGGGTGCTCGAACAGCTCGAGGCGAAACCGGCTGGCGAGGCGCAAATCCGGGTTGTCCAGGGCAATGTCCTGGCCATAGAGCACCCAGCCTTGCGGCGCCCGCCACCAGTCGAGGGCCGCACTCAGGCTGTCCACCGGGATGGGTTCCTTGAAGTGGCGAGCCGGATCCACCTTGCCCTTGCCCAGGGTCAGGCGGGCACGCCCCCCGTTCGGGGTCAGCCAGAAGTCACCGTCCAGCTTTTGCAGACCGGGCACATCGTGCCAGGCCCGGGTCTCGAAGCCGCGCAGTTGCCCCTGCACAGAGAGCCCCTGCCAGTCCCCGTCGGCTTGCAGGACCAGCTCCTGCAACTGGCCCCTTGGCCGGGTGCGCTTGAGGGTCTCGGTCAGCTCGGGATAGAGGCCGGAGACCAGCTGGCTCAGGTTGGCAATCTGGTCGAGATCGATGGCGGGCACATAGCCCTGGATGCGTGAGCCGATGCGCTCGAGCTGCAGGCGGCTGTGCAGCCAGGTGGCGCCATCGAGCTTGAAGGTGACGTCGTGGCTGGCGAGCTGCCACGCCTCGCCGTCCCGGCGCAGCTGGATCTTGCCCCCCTGCAGGTCGAGGCGGTGCGGCTCCCCCTTGATCTCGTCTTTCCAGATCAGGTGGTTGTTGCCAAAGGCCAGCAGGGAGTTGCCGAGCCTGCCCTTCTCGAACTCGCTCCAGAGCTGGAAGTCGAGCTGGCCGCTCACCGGTGGCGCGCCGGCGTGGATCCGGGCCAGCATGGGGCTGATGTCCAGCTCCCGGGCCCCCAGATAGAGCTGGCCCTTGAGGCGGTCGAGCCGCACCTCGGGGGCATCCACATCGATGATGAGGTCCAGGGTGCTCTCTCCCACCCCGTTGATGAGATAGGCCTTGCCGACCCCCTGATGCCGCTTGCCGCGGTTCTGCCAGCGCAACTGGGCGATGTCGAGGGCGCGCACCTCCCCCAGTGCCGTGGTGAGGCTCAGGCGTGTGTCGTGAATGTCGAAGGTGGAGAGCTGGGTCAGCAGGAAGTGCAGCAGGGCCTCCTGCTGGTTCGCGCTCTTCCCGCTGACGGGGGTGGCGGGCTGGGTCATGTCCAGCGCGATGTTGCCGTCGCTCAGGATCAACTGGCCAAACACCGGTCTGAGCTCGTTGAGGGAGCGCCAGAAGTCGAGGTGGGCCCACACCTTGCCAAGGCGCAGGGAGAAACGCCCCGAATCGGGGGCGATGGCCAGTCCTTCCAGCCCGATGGCCGGGCCGCGGGGAGTCCACTCCAGCCCGACGTGATCCACGCTCACCTCGAGCTGGCTCTCCCCGAGCAGGGTCCCTATCACGGCCGCCCGGTGCTGGTTGAGCAAGGGGCCGCCCAGTCGTACCACGCTGACCAGAACGGCCAGCAGCACGAAGAAGACTCCGAGGGCCAACCAGCCCCGACTCAGCCAGCGATAGACCAATTACATCATCACCACATCGAACTGTTCCTGCCCACAGAGCGGCTCGGAGACCACCCTGACCTGCTTGCCGATGAAGACTTCCAGCTCCGCCAGACTGTGGGACTCCTCCCCCCGCAGGTAATCGGCCACCGAGGGGGCCGCATAGACAGTGAACTGATCCGCGTCGTAGGCGCGGTTGACCCGGATGATCTCCCGCAGGATCTCGAAGCAGACCGACTCCACCGTCTTGACCCGGCCGCGCCCCTTGCACTCGGGGCACTCGGCGCAGAGCACGTGCTCAAGGCTCTCCCGGGTGCGCTTGCGGGTCATCTCCACCAGCCCGAGCTGGGAGAAACCGTTGACGTTGGTCTTGGCCCTGTCCTTGGCCAGCGCCAGCTCCAGGCTGTGCAGCACCCGGCGACGGTGATCCTCGGACTGCATGTCGATGAAGTCGATGATGATGATGCCGCCGAGGTTGCGCAGGCGCAGGTGACGGGCGATGGCGGCGGTGGCCTCGACGTTGGTGTTGAAGATGGTCTCTTCCAGATTGCGATGGCCGACGAAGGCCCCGGTGTTGATGTCCACCGTGGTCATGGCTTCGGTCTGGTCGATGATGAGATAGCCGCCGGATTTGAGCTCCACCTTGCGCTCCAGGGCCCGCTGGATCTCGTTCTCCACATCGTAGAGATCGAAGATCGGCGACTCGCCGGTGTAGTACTCCAGCTTGTTGGCAAGCTCGGGCACGTACTCCTCGGTGAAGCGCTTGAGCTGATCGAAGCTCTGGCGCGAGTCGACCCGGATCTTGTCGAGCTCGGCACCGACGAAGTCACGCACCACCCTGAACGCCAGGCTGGGATCCTCGTAGAGGATCTTGCAGGGGGGATACTTCTGCTTGCGCTCGAGGATCTTGCGCCACAGGCGCTTCAAGAAGGCGGCGTCCTGCTCCAACTCCTGCTCCCCCACCCCTTCGGCGGCGGTGCGGATGATGTAGCCGCCCAGTTCGTCCACATAGCCGGCCACGGTGCGCTTGAGGCGCTCGCGCTCCGCCTCGGATTCGATGCGCTGGGAGACCCCCACGTGGGCACTGCCCGGCATGAAGACCAGATAACGGGATGGCAGGGTGATGTCGGTGGTGAGGCGAGCCCCCTTGGTACCGAGCGGGTCTTTGACCACCTGTACCATGATGTCCTGCCCCTGGCGCACCAGTTCGGCGATGTTGCCGGCCTGGAACTGCTCCTTCTCCTTGATCGCCACGCACTCGGTATGGGGGACGATGTCGGAGGCGTGCAGGAAGGCGGCCTTGTCCATGCCGATGTCGACGAAGGCGGCCTGCATGCCGGGCAGCACGCGGCTGATCTTTCCCTTGTAGATGTTGCCCACGATGCCGCGCTTGGCCTGACGCTCCACATGCACTTCCTGCAGCAGACCGTTCTCGACCAGGGCGACCCGGGTTTCGGAGGGGGTGACGTTTACCAGCAGTTCTACCGACATAAGTTACCTTGCCTTTCTAGTTTTGAATTCTGGCACGACGAACAACGGGTAACTCAGCAGCGCACTGCTGACGAGAGGATTACCGGGTCTGCTCGAGGTGCTGCTTGATCAACAGGTCCGTCTCCAGCAGGGGCAGGCCGACCACGGCACTGTAGCTCCCCTCGAGGCGACTGACGAATTTGCCGGCAATGCCCTGGATAGCGTAGGCGCCCGCCTTGTCGCACGGCTCGCCGGTGCGCCAGTAGGCTTCGATCTCGGCCTCGTCCAGCTTGCGAAACGCCACGTTGGTGGTGACCAGCCGCACATCGCACCGCTCCGGGGTGGCCAGGGCCACCGCCGTCATCACCTGGTGTACCCGCCCGGAGAGGGCTTCCAGCATGTCCTTGGCGTCCAGCAGGTCGGAGGGTTTCTCCAGCACCCGCTCCCCCAGCACCACTATGGTGTCGGCCCCCAGCACAGGCAGCGCCGTGGGCGCCGCGGCCACACCGGCCATCGCCTTGTCGCGGGCCAGCCGGCAAACGTAATCCTGGGGCTTCTCACCGTCGTTGCGCAGCTCCGGCACATCCAGCTTGAGGACCTCGAAACGGTAGCCCAGGCGGGTCAGAAGCTCGTGCCGGCGGGGGGAGCCCGAGGCGAGATAGAGTTGCAGTTCGTTGTGCTTGTTCATACTTCACTCAATGAGACGATGCGCAGTTACAATGCGTTGTTTTTATTCACATTCACTTGATATTGAAGCGACGCCGCACCTTGCGCAAGACCATAAAAATCCAGGGCCATATTAACATCGTCGTCAACGTCGACCAAAAGTAGGCGAAGTTGAGGCTGGCCCGGCTGAACAGATGCTCCGCCCAGAACACGGTGATCTTCCCCACCAGGGAGAGCAGACCGATGATCAGCGCCTGCTGCCAGAGGGAGAAGTTGCGGATCTTCTGGAACTGGAAGGCCGCCAGGTAGGTGGTGATGGCCATGGCCATGGCCCGCACGCCGAGGGTGCTGCCGAGCAGCACGTCCAGCAGCAGGCCCGCCACCCAGGCGGTGCCGACGTTGGTCCGGTGCGGCAGCGCCAGCGCCCAGTAGATGAGCACCATGGCGAGCCAGTCCGGACGGAAGGGTTCGAATTGAAAGGGAAGCGGCAGGATGGAGAGGCACAGGGCCAGCAGGATCGAACACCAGATCCAGATCCTGCCGCTGGCGGGTTGCAGCATCAGCGCGTCGCCCCCGCCGCCGAGGTTGCCGTGGCCGCCGAGGCGCTCGCCGCAGGCTCAAGGGCATCCTTGTCGTGTACTTCCGGTTTCTTGTCGGTCCACAGCAGCAGCAGGTAGCGCAGACGGTCCAGCGCCACCAGGGGCTTGGCCTCGATCTGGGCGAAGGGCTTGCCCTCCACGTAGTCGGAGCGGGTCACGGTCGCCACCGGATAACCTTCCGGGAAGCGGCCGCCCAGGCCCGAGGTGACCAGCAGATCGCCGACCTGGACGTCGGTGTTGCGGGGCAGGTTGCGCAGCTCCAGCTTGTCCAGCTCGCCGCTGCCGGAGGCGATGGCGCGCAAGTCGTTGCGCAGCACCCGCACCGGGATGCCGTGGCTGGAGTCGGTGATGAGCAGGACGCGACTGGTGGTGGAGCCCACGTGGAGCACCTGACCGACCACCCCCTGATCGTTGATCACCGGCTGGCCGTTGTAGACGCCATCCAGCGCCCCCTTGTTGATCAGCACCTGATGGCTGAAGGGGTCGGAATCCACCGACAGCAGCTCGGCCACCATCTTGCGGGACTCCTTGTGTACCGGCGACCCCAGCAGCTCGCGCAGACGCTGGTTCTCGTGCTCCAGCTGATCCATCTTGAGCAGGCGCGAGCGCAGGGTGAACAGTTGCTGCTCCTGCTGCTTGGTCTGCTCGATGAGATCGGCGCGGGTCTGCACCTGGGTCGACATGGTGTCGAGCAGGGTGCCGGGGGCGTTGGCAATGTATTGCAGCGGGCTCACCAGGGAGCTCAGATAAACGCGGACATGGCTGAACACACCGAAGCGGGAATCCGCGACGATGGCAGCGACAGAGATGATGACGGCGAGAAACAACCGTAACTGAAGCGAAGGGCCTCTACCGAAGATGGGTTTCATGAGTCGTCAAAAAAGAGCCGGCGCTCGGCCGGCTTTGGGTCTTATTCGTAGTGGAACAGATCGCCACCGTGCATATCGATCAGCTCCAGCGCCTTGCCACCGCCACGGGCGACACAGGTGAGGGGATCTTCAGCCACGACGACCGGGATGCCGGTCTCTTCCATCAGCAGACGGTCGATGTCTTTGAGCAGGGCGCCACCACCGGTCAGCACCATGCCGCGCTCGGAGATGTCGGACGCCAGCTCGGGCGGGGATTGCTCCAGGGCCACCATGACGGCGGAGACGATGCCGGAGAGTGGCTCTTGCAGCGCTTCCAGGATCTCGTTGGAGTTCAGGGTGAAGCTGCGGGGCACACCCTCGGCCAGGTTGCGACCGCGCACTTCGATCTCGCGCACCTCTTCGCCCGGATAGGCGGAGCCGATCTCGTGCTTGATGCGCTCGGCGGTGGCTTCCCCGATCAGGCTGCCGTAGTTGCGACGGACGTAGCTGATGATGGCTTCGTCGAACTTGTCGCCACCGATACGGACGGACTGGGAGTAGACCACGCCGTTCAGGGAGATGATGGCCACTTCGGTGGTACCGCCACCGATGTCCACCACCATGGAACCGGTCGCTTCGGAGACCGGCAGGCCGGCACCGATGGCGGCAGCCATGGGTTCATCGATCAGGTAAACCTCGCGGGCGCCGGCGCCCAGAGCGGATTCCTTGATGGCGCGACGTTCCACCTGGGTGGAGCCGCAGGGCACGCACACCAGCACGCGCGGGCTGGGGCGGAAATAGTTGTTGTCGTGAACCTGTTTGATGAAGTGCTGCAGCATCTTCTCGGTCACGTAGAAATCGGCGATCACGCCGTCTTTCATCGGGCGAATGGCGGAGATGTTACCCGGGGTACGACCCAGCATCTGCTTGGCGGCATGACCGACAGCAGCGACCGATTTGGCGTTCCCGCGCTCTTGGCGAATGGCGACAACTGAGGGTTCGTTAAGGACGATCCCTTGATCTTTTACATAGATCAGGGTGTTGGCAGTTCCCAAGTCGATCGACAGATCGTTGGAAAAGACGCCTCTGAGCTTTTTGAACATGGCTACGGGAAATCCTAAGAATTTGGAGGTGCAGAAAACCGGCTAACTTTACCAATGCCCACCCCAATGGGCAAGCGCTCAAACTGTCGCCAATCAATCAGGCGCGACAAAAATGCGAGTCATCACTCACCCGCTCAGGCCGACAAACACTACGAAACAAGGAGATAAGACGCCACTGTACAGCAATGCGTCTATCTCCCCGTGTCGGCCCGGGTGTCAGGGCATCACTTCGCGGCGATAAATAATTCTGTCATTACCCCGATCCCGGCCAAAAATGGCCATGCCCTCCAGACTGTCTGGGTCAGACAACCAGAGCGGACGCCGTCCAGGTTGCTGCTCTGACTCCGGTTGCTTGCTCAGATCGATCTTGAACGGAATGCGCACCGCTGCATTTGGTGCAGAGAAATGAAACAGGATCTCACCTTTGTTTGCCGTCGCTACACTGGCTGGTGCAGCCAGACCACTTAGCGTCAGCGTACTGCGGAAAGATTGCGGCTGCGTGGCTCCTGGCACCTGGCCCGTGACCTCATAGGAGCCGTTGTTGAAACTGATCTTGCGCGTCGGATCTAGGCTGGTTGTCGGATCAAAACCCTCATTGGCCAGAGATAGCTGTGTACACACATCCGCTTGATTGATTTTCCAACCGCCTCCTTCGAAATATTGCACCTGCAGTGGCAACGCAAGCGGGGCGCTGGCAACCCCCTGCCGGGTACTAGCAAGCAGGCGACCGAAATAGACTTGCATCGGCACACTGTCGAGCAGCCGGGCATTGCATCCGCTACCGCTGCAATCCCCCATCACCGCATCATTGAAGTTCGGGCTGGCAATCAGGGAGTTGTCACCATCGTTGTCCCTCATATAGAGACCAAATAACAGCGACTTGTAGGGTCCGTCCGGCTGGGTGTCGGACAGGCGCACGAACTCGCTGATACCAGTAAATGCCGCTCGCCCGTTGAGCCATGGCAGGGGCTGTAGGCTACGCAAGCGGCTCGACAGTGAGTTGCCATCCTTGTTGTTGGCTGTCGTGATATAGGCTCCCCCCTTGGCAAAAAGACCCGTATAGTTCTGGGTCTGGCCCCCCGCCATATTACGGGCCACCACCTCCAGCTTGATGCCAAATGGCTGGCTCATATAGGTAAAGTCTCGCTCTGGTGCCGTCATATCCTCACAGGCTGGCACAACATCACTGCTCAACAGATTGAAGTCCCAGGGCACGAAACGCCCCACGGGCACGCTGGTAGCAGGGGGGATGGTGTAGTTGAAATAACCTGCTTCCGGTGGCGTTGCAGTCATCCGGAAGACCCCGACCTCGTTCACCGACTGGGTGACTGTGTTGAGGTTGTTGCTGCCTTTCGCATTGGAGTGGTCATAACTGGCCGTGCCGACCACCGCCCCTTCCCCTGGTTTGGGCGCCACCAGCTCGCTGCCGAGCGCAATATTGGCCAGCGCGAAGTTGGGGGTCGCCAGGTTGCCGCTGCACAGGTCCTTGTCATCATCCGCTTGCCAAGCCACCCCTTTGATATTCATCTGGAACGCCTCACCGGTCTTCTTGAACACCGGACAACTGGCATCCCCTGCCGCGCAGGTCCCCTCGGTAGGCGTGATGCAGAGCCCGGCCGGGCGGCTGACGAACAGATCCGACCCCGTCATCACCAGCCCTGCGGTATCCCCGCTGCCATCGTGGCGGGCATTGAGTCGCATCTGCCCAGCATCCGGATAGTTCACTTTCTTCAGCGTTGCCTTACCCTGGCTATCGAAATTCAAGTTGATGACAGTGCCCGCCGGCGAAGCCACATTGGCGGCATAAGTCGAGACAGAATTGCCATCTATCGTGACCTGACTGCCAAATGCATTGGCATTGGGGGTGACATAAGACCCCCAGACGCTGACCGGCTTGCTCACGCTGGCAAAACCGGGAACGCACAGCTTGGTCACATCGTCTTTCTTTACGGCGCTTATCACCACATCCTGTGGCTTGTTGGCATCGGTATCCAGCACATTGAACACGAAGCCGCTGTCGGCGAAGCTCAAGGTACAGGCGGCGGCGCTCAGGGCACCACTGCCGGCGCGGCACAGGGTGGTGCTCAGGGGTTTGGTGGACGGCGTCGAGCCGCTCACCCCCACTGTGATGGCCGTCGCCAGATTGTTGCGTAGCTGCAAGGTGGTCGTGCCGCCGCTGAAATTGACGGTGGCGGTGTTGCCGTTGTAGCTCACCTGGCTGCCGGCTATCCAGCCGTTGCTGCCATTCTTGAGGGGGGTCAGGATGGCGCTCACCGGGTCCGTGAACAGTTGGCTGCAACTGGCGTTGGCGCAGGCCCGAATGGTCAGAGTCTCGGGGTTGCAGGTCAGGGCCTGACCGGAGTGATCGAACTCGAAGTGATCGATCTGGGTCCCCACCGGATTGGATTTGAGAGCGCAGATCCGGACGTTGTCGAGCTCATGGTAGTTCGTCACAGAACCGGTGGAGCCGGTGAGCGACAGCAGGAAGTTGGCGGGCACCGCCGCCTGCCCCGTCTGGTTCACCATATTGATGGGCCCCACCAGCATGGTGTAACCCAAGCCCGTGTTCCGCTCAACCGACGCAAGTGAACTGCCGGCAGTGCGCGAGTCAATGGTGATGCGGTAACGATGGGGGCGGTTGCCATTGGTTCCGCTGTCCACTGCCGGGCTCAGGTTGCTCGCCGTTCCCGCCAGATAGCGATAGCCCGAGGTCCCCGAACTGGCACCGGAGCCACGAATGGAAACGGCCTGAGGACGAGACCCGGGATTATAGGAGCCCCCCTCGTTGGCATAGTTGCCGTATTCGTCGATACCGACCCCCATCCAGCCGCCGGCAAAACCGCTGATCCCGGTCTTGAAGCCATAACCCAGCGGGCCACCGAAGGCGCCGGGCTGGGGCGTGATCGTCGCATCGGAGAGCACCACCGCCATCCCGTCCGCCCCGCTCGAGCCGGAGGTCTTGTAGGCATACTGATCAAACTCGATAGTCACCAGATTGCTGGCCCCCGGGAAGAGGCGCTGGAAGGTCGCAGAGGTGGCCTGGTTGGTCGTATTTTGGGTCAGCCGCAGGCGACCGTTTTGCAAAGAGGGCAAGGTACTGCCATTGCGTTGAGCCACCACCCAGTCGCTGCCAAGGGTACTGGCGGAGAAGTCATCGCTGAAACAGGTCAGTGGGTCTTCACACATGCCCGGCCAGTCGCCGGTGAAGGGCTCGTGGATCACCTTGCTGTTGTTGGTCATGGAGACGTTCACCGCCGACACGGCACCGGTCAGCACGGCCTGACCACTCATGGCCAGATCCCCGGCGTTCACATAGAGAATGGCGTTGAGTTTGGTATTGCCGCTCATGGTGACCTTGCCGAAGTGATACATCATCAGGTCGTTGGCCTTGCCCCCGGCATTAACCTCCATCTGGTCGCTCAGGGCCAGATCGCTCTTGATGTACAACCTCGCGGCACTGCCGCTGTCAAAGATCAGCCTGTCGTTCTGGCCGAGCTCCATCTTGTCTATCCAGTGGTTGCCGCCACGGAAGTAGAAATTGATGTTGGAGGTGCTCTGGTGTTTGAACGTCTTGAGGTAGCTGGCCTGCAGATACCCGTTGAGAGTGCCGTTGCCGCTCACCTCCAGGGTCTGGTGAAGCTGGAGCGTCAGATCGCTGCGACTCCCCGCAGCGGAGATCCGGCTCTCGCTTTCCATCTTGAGTTCATAGACGGCCAGGGAGCTCTGCCCCTGGAAGGTCATGGCACTGTTGCTCTTCATCCCCAGGCTTTTGATGAACCAGTCCCCTGCCCCCATGAGCACGCTCTGGCCACTGGCTGAGACCTCCATGGTGACCTTGTCCAGGTAGTGCGGCTGGAAGACGGCGGTCCCGGTATTGCCATTGCCCGAGACCTCAAGGGTGCTGTAGACGGTGACCCTGGCGTCGTTGAGCTTGCCCTGACTCGTCACGGTCAGATCGTTCACATGAAGGTCTCCCGACCCGGTGACGCCACTGTTGTAATCATTCTTGATGGTCAGCTTCTGGGCATAGACGGTCGCACCGTTGAGGTTGAGCCTCGCCCCTTGGCTGATCGACAAGGTATCGAAGCGATAGGTTTGGCCCGATTTCAGGGTCGCCACGCAACTGTTGCCCCCCCATGATGCACTCTTATAGTCTCCTGCCGCAGGCGAGATAGCGCCATTACAAGGCAGATCGTCTTGTCCGCCGTAGGAGGGAAAGCCGCCGGGATTGGCCGGAAAATCATTGGGATCACTGATAAATGCCTGGCTCTTGATCGGGCTGGCTAAGGACCCACTGACATTGCAATTCGATATGTAGCCCCCGCCGTTGTTACAACTGGCGTTCGGCTGGATGGTTTTGCCAAGAAAGGGGTAATTGGTATCCACGGTTGCGCTGGTGATCCGACTCTCGCCACTCATGCTCAGCACACCGGGAGAAGCATGGCTCTGAACCGGATAGGTGAAAGCAGCAGTACACTGGCTGGCGGCCTGCACGGAGGCAGAGCTCCAGATCAGCGCCAGCCACAGGCCTGAACTCAAGCGGGACATCATGGGTACGCACTCCTCACAGACGTCATCATGGCGCCACTCCATCAAAAGCTTCCGCCACCAGGGTACGGCTGACGGCAAAGTCCGGGTTGGGGCCACTGTTGACCCCGGGATCACCACAGCGCCCTTCACTGCTGAATCGGTATCCGGTCTGGGTCCCGCCGGCCGCACTCACCGCCACCTTGTTGCAGGTGATGGTGGCCTGACACCCCGTCAGTCCCGCATCGGTGAAGCTGAGACTGGTGCTGGCGGCGCATTGCTGCCCTTGCCACTGGCCATTGGGATAGAGTCGATAGAGGGCAATTTCCAGCCCGCTCTGGGCTGCCATCAGGGCACGCACGCCGCGTACCTCCACCGTGTGCTTCTCAGCGCTGTCCACCAGGAAACGCCCCATGGCCGCCGCCAGCAGGGCCATGATGACGATGACAAAGAGCGCGATCATGATGGCACTGCCTCGCTGATGCCTGACAGAGACGAGTTTAAGGGACATTGAGCACCTCCAGCTTGTGGTTGAAGCTGACGCGCTCGCCGCGCTGCTCAAACACAATCCCGAGCCCCACTTCGCTCTGATTGAAAGAGGCAGGATCCCGATAGAAGTAGCTGGTCGGTCGGATATGCTCGGCCATCAGGGCCGGGGGGCTCCAGAGGGCGCCAGTGCCGATGGCGGCGCTGGCCCGGGTCAGGGTCGTGCCCACCACGCAATAGCGTACCTGCTGGTTGGCAAAATAGATGCGCTGGCCCGGGGAATCCTTGGTAACAGCGGCCGCCAGGGTCAGCGGCACGGCCCCGGAGACGGGAGTTCCTACCTCGGTCACTCTGGCAGTGCAACGCCCCTGCACACACCCCTTGTCCAGCGTGATGGTACTGCCAGAGGTCGTGTCAGGCAGCGGATAGATGATGGCCGTATCTTCCTTTGCCGGCATGGTGACAGGCTCGACGATGCGAAGCACGGTGCTGCTCGCCGTCTCCAGGTAGCGGCCAGCGGTAGCGATGGGCCAGAACCGCAGACAGGCCCCCTGCTCCTGGGCACCGCCCCCTTCGTCCTCGACCCGCACAGAGCCGGGCACCGCATCGCGCAGCTCGCGGTTGAGCCGCTCCATGGCGAAGCGGGCATCGCTCATCAGTTGCTCGCGGCAGCTGGCATCCCCGTAAATCTGGGTACCGATGCCGATAAACTGGCTGGTGAAGGTCGCCATGACCCCGAGCAGCAGGATCACCATGACCAGCTCCACCAGAGTGAAACCCCGTGCCGCCCGCATCAGTAGTTCCCCCGATAGAGGGTAAAGGCCAGTTCGCTGCGATCCGGCAAGCGTACCCACAGCTCGACACGCTTGCCGGTGAAGCAGGGGCCGCTGCAAGTGGGCAAGGCATTCTTGGTCAAGTCTGCCCCGCTCACCCGGATCCGGACCCCGAACTGGCGATACTCGCTCGCATCCAGACCAGCACCACTCCTGGCACCGAAGAAATTGGCCGGCACCCAGCCGCCGTCGCAGCTGGCCAGCCCCTTGGCACAGATGACGCTGGTCTGGTAGTCATCCACATCGTTGAACTGGTAGGGACGGGTCTCGCCGCTGTCCGGGCCATAGCTGGCGCTGTCGGTGCAGGCCGGGTAGGCCACCGCCGGGCTTCCTGCCGTCTCGCCGCAGCGAAAACGGCCGCCGTTGTGATCGGAATGCTCGTCGAAAGACTTCTCCAGCATCTCGCCGAGGATGCGCTGGGCGAGCTGGGCGGCGCGTACCTGCTGCACCGGATCCACCGCCTGGGGAGCCTGATTGATAAGCAGCCCCAGGATGCCGGTCAGGGCGACGGCCAGCAGCACGATGCCGACCACGAACTCGACCAGGGTGAAGCCGCGGCAGATCTTAGGGGATCGCATGGATATAGCCTTCCGGCTCGATGCGCAGCCGGGCACTCTCCTGGCCGCTGCTGACCACCAGTTCACAGCCGTTGATGCAGCCAGGCCACAGGGGCCTGCCGCTGCGCTTGTCGAAATGGAATGCCCCCTGAGGAGAGAATTGCAGGTTGCCGGACGCCAGCACCAGGCGCCCGCGACTCTGCTCATCCCCACGCCATCCTGAAATGGGGGCAGGCGCACAGCTCGCCCCGGTCAGATGGCCAAAACGCCCCGCCTCCAGCACCAGCTGGGTGCAGCGCGCCTCCCCTTCATGCATGTTCATGGTCTGCACCAGCCGCAGCCGGGTCACCAGCTCATCGCGCAGGGTATGGGTTTCAAAGCCGCCTTTGCCCAGCCACTTGGGCACGGCAAAGGCGGCCAGAATCCCGAGTAACAGGATCACGATCACCAGTTCTATCAGGGTAAAGCCATGTTTTCTAATTAGTTCTTTTCGCATGCCATATTTACCCATGTGTAAAAAAGAAGCAGAGAGAAAATCTCTCTGCTTCTTTAATAACAGTATTAATTACAAGCTTTAGTAACTACCAAGGGAACTGCTGTAGAAGTAGCTTCGGTATAGGTTACATAGCAAGTTGGCGAGCCGGTAGATACACCATTTGGGAAGATCTGAATGGATGCGGGGTTAGCGCCACTTGGAGCAGCAAACACCCAATCATTTGCATTCAGTTCAACCACGGCGGTCAAGGCTGCGGAAGCCGCAACCGGGTAACCAAACAGAGTCGAAACCTTTTTGCCATTACCCAAATCCAAATCGTATGCAGAACTTTCTTTATCTTTACCTTTAAGGACCGCCTTGCTGTAAACCATGGCACCAGCAGAGTTCAGAGAACCTTCAACCCCTTTCAGGGTGGAAGTACGCGCATCATCCTGCAGATTCAGGAACTTGGGCGCGGCGGTGACCGCCAGAATGCCCAGGATGATGATCACGATCACCAGTTCGATCAGGGTAAAACCCGCTTGCTTCTTCATTACGTCTTTCCTCTGTTTATCAATTGATATTGGTAGTCACCTGGCCGGAGGCCGGGCGATAACTGAAACTCATGAACGCATCCGTGCTCCCTTGCGGGTCCTGATAACGTCCATCACTTCCCTTGCTCAGGCTGTTGACCAGATAGTAACGGCAGACCGAATCCAGTCCATTGTTGCTCACCGTGGCATAGAACTTCAGGTCATTGCCGCTACCACGCACCTCGTCAAAGCGGGCAGTAGCCTTGGGAGGATTCTGCAACAACCCCTCCCAAATATTGAGGCAGCGGGCCGCCGTCAGACTGGCCGGATCCACATCGGGCGTGCCACTTGCTGCCGTGTCCATGGGATACCCGGGAGAGAGCTCGCCATTGCTGACCTGGCTGTCGGTCGGCGTGGTCAGATAGAAACGCGAGCCGTCATAGAGCACGGTGTTGAGCCCATCCTGCCTGGCACGCCCTTCAGCCTCCCACTGGGCACGCACCAGGGACACTCCGGTGGCGAAACCGCCGGACACCCCTTCCACGCTCGCCTTCTTCGCCTCGTCGGTCACATCGAGAAAACGGGGCAAGGCGGTGACGGCCAGGATCCCCAGGATCACGATGACGATCACCAGCTCAATCAGGGAAAAACCGGCCATCCGGCCAAGCGCCCTAACGGGTCTCACTCTCTTTGCTGCCATGCTGCCTCCGTATTGGTCCGCATTATTTCATGCGGATAGAAAAAAATCATGTAAATGAAATACTTGAAGCACCCAATCAGGGGCGGGCCACCACCCGGCCATCGGTGAAGCTGTAGTGCAGCCAGTGCCCTTCCTGGCCGAAATCACAGCCGCCTCCTTCGCTGGCAAGGGCCTGCCAGGACGAAAGCCCCTCATCGTGCCCCAGCAGGGCGAGCCAGAGCTGACGGCAATCGGCCGATGGCGACTGGCGCGGCAGCACCGCCAGAGGCCAGCCCCGCTCATCGAACTGCCAGGCTGTGCCCTCGGCATGGAGCACCGACGGACGCCGCTCGTCGAGCCAGCGTCCGTGCAGGCGCTGGGCCCGCTGTGCGAACTGCTCACCGAGCAGGCTGGCGCTGATGGCCAGCGCCTCTTCCCTGTGATTGCGATAGCTCATGACCAGGGTCGTGACGATGACCGCCAGCAGGATAAAGACGACGACCCGCCGATATCCCCCCAGCCAGTGCTCATCCTGCTCGGACTCTCTGCTCATGCTCTTTCATACCCTGTTCTCTGTACCCGGCATGGGCGGCATCCGGATGACCGTGAAGATACTGCCTACTGGCCGCGCACCGCTCTCATCATGTTCCACATGGGAGTGAAGATACCCAGCGCCAGCACCAGTACCATGACCGCCACTATGCCGATGAGGATGGGTTCGATGCGGGCGGTGAGGCTCTTGAGGTCATAATCCACCTCACGCTCGTAATACTCGGCCGCTTCGTGCAGCAGCTCGTCCACCTGGCCGGTCTCCTCCCCCACCGCGATCATCTGCATTACCAGAGGGGTGAAGAGGCCGCTGGCCCCGGCGGTGCGCAGCAGGCTCTCCCCCCGCTCGATGCCGCCCCGCATGTCGCGGATCTGCCCCGCCATCCAGGCGTTGTCCACCGCATCGGCCACCAGGGTCAGCGCCGTGTTGAGCGGCACGCCGGCCTTGAGCATCATGGAGAAGCTGCGGGCAAAACGGGCAAGCAGGGAGCGCTCTATGATGGAGCCGACGATGGGCAGCCGCAGCTGCCATCTGTGCCAGGCCAGCCTGCCTTTGGTGGTGGCGACCCAGCGTCGCCAGCCGACGACGGCGCCCACCAGGATGGCGAGCAGCAGCCACCAGTAGTGAACGAAGAAGTGGGAGGTGGCCAGCAGGATCCGGGTCGCCAGCGGCAGCTCCACCCCGAACTTGGCAAACATCCCGGCAAAGACGGGGATCACCATGATGTTGAGGATCACCATGGCGACGGCGATGGCAATCAGCACGAAGGTGGGGTAGCGCATGGCGGTCTTGATCCGCTTGCGGGTCTCCAGCTCCAGATCGAAATAGTTGGCGAGCTGCAGGAAGGCCTCCTCCAGCTGACCCGTGTTCTCCCCCACGTGGATGATGGCCACGAAGAGGCTGCTGAACACCTTCGGGTGCGACTGCATCGCGCTCGACAGCGGCCGGCCGTTGGCCAGATCCTCCCCCAGAGCGTGAAGCGCCCGCTTGAGGGGCTTGCTGTGGGCGCTCTCCTCCAGCCCCGCGATGGCGCGCAGGATAGGGATGCCTGCCCGGGTCAGGGCATACATCTGGCGGCTGAAGACCACCAGCTCCTCCAGCTTGACGCTCCCTTCCAGCAGCAGCGACCAGTCGATGCTGGCAGACCTGGCCTTGCCGGCCTTCAGCTCGGTGGGCATCACCCCGCGGCGCATCAGCTGCTCGGCGGCGGCCAGTTCGCTCACCGCTTCCACCACACCGCTGACGGCCTGGCCCTGGCTGTCACGCCCCTTGTAGGCAAAACGGTTCATGGGCGACCCCGGCAGAGTGATTCAGTACGATCCAGATGCCTCATGCGTTACCCCAGGTCCTCGGCCAGCCGAAGCACCTCGTCCACCGAGGTGATCCCCTCGCGGGCATAGTCGAGCGCCGTCAGGGCCAGGGGGCGGTAGTGCTCGTGCGCCCGTGCCGCCCGGGCAAACCCCTCGGCATCGTTGCGGCGCAGGGCATCCATCATGGGTTGATCCAGCTCCAGCAGCTCGTACACCCCGATCCGGCCCGCGTAGCCGGTGAAGTTGCAGCTCTGGCAACCCCGCCCCTTGCGATAGCGATGCTGGCCCGGCGCTTCACCGGAAAGCACTGAGAGCCAGGTGGCCTGCCCCTCGTCCGGCGCCGTCTCGCAGGCGCAGTGTTCACACACCCGCCGCACCAGGCGCTGGGCCACCACGGCCCGCAGGGCGCTCGCCACCAGATAGCCGGGCGCCCCCATGTCGATGAGACGCAGGGCGCTGGTCACGGCGTCGTTGGTGTGCAAGGTGGTCAGCACCAGGTGGCCCGTGATGGCGCCGCGAAGGCCGATCTCCACCGTCTCGTTGTCCCGCATCTCCCCCACCAGCAGGATGTCCGGATCCTGGCGCAGGGTGGAGCGCAGCACCTGGGAGAAGGTGAGCCCTATCTTGGGATTGACCTGCACCTGGCTGATGCGGGGCAGACGGTACTCCACCGGGTCTTCCACCGTGATGATCTTGTGGCTGGCCTGGTTGAGCTCGGAGAGGGCGCCGTAGAGCGTCGTGGTCTTACCGCTACCGGTCGGCCCCGTCACCAGGATCATGCCGTGAGGGCGTTTGAGCTGACGACGGAAGCGGGTCAGGATGGCGGGGGGCATCCCGGTCTCGGCGAGCGACAAGATGCCGGAGGATTGATCCAGCAGCCGCATCACCACGGACTCGCCATACTGCACCGGCATGGTGGACATCCGCACATCCACATCGCGGCCGCGCACCTTCATATTGAAGCGGCCATCCTGGGGCAGACGCTTCTCCGAGATGTCGAGCCCGGCCACCAGCTTGAGGCGCAGCACCAGCGCCTGGGCGATGCGCACCTCGTTGAGGATGTTCTCGTGCAGCACGCCGTCGATACGCTGGCGAATGCGCAGCACCTTCTCGTCCGGTTCGATATGGATGTCGGAGGCACCCACCTGTACCGCGTCCTCGAACAAGGAGCGCAGCAGCTTGGCCACCGTCGCCTCCCCCTCGTCGGTTGCGGCATTGAGGCTGCCGGCCCCCAGCTCGAAGCCGGTCTCCTGGTGCTCTTCGTGCAGTTGCACCGCGAAGTTCTCTATCTCACGGGTGCGGCGATAGAGGCGATCGAAATACTCCAGCAGCTGGCCTTCACGGGCCACGGCCAGCACCAGCTCCCGCGGGCTGAGCAGGGCAGCGATGGCGTCGAGGGCGCTCAGATCCGCCGGATCCGACATCACCACGGTGACCTTGTCGTCGCTCAGGTTGACGGCCAGCGCCCGGTAGCGGCGCGCCTGCACCTCGGGCAACAGCGCCACGGCCGAGACGTCGATGGTGAGGTTGTTGAGATCGAAGAAGGGCACATCCAGCTGACGGGCGAGGAAGGTCAGCAGTTGCACCTCGCTGATGAAGCCGAGATCGATGAGGGTGGTCCCCAGCTTGCGGCCGGTCTGGCGCTGCTGCTGCAGGGCGAGCTGCAGCTGATCATCCGAGATGATCTGTTCCTGTACCAGCAAGTCGCCTAGGCGCATTTTCAGTCTGGGTTGTGCCATTGTTGCTCCGATCTCTGTTGCTTCACGCCCGCTGCCTGGTCCGATGGCATGGGCTCATCGAACTGCCGCTTTAATCAATGGGTCAGTTGGCCAATTCGTTGTTCAAGCCATTGGGTGGAGGCCTCCCCCAGATTGCCGTGCAACTGGGCATTGCGATAGGCATCCAGTGCCCGCTGACGGTGTCCCTGACCATCCTCCGCCACCCCCAGTCCCAGCCACCAGCGCCCCTGATCCGGCGGCTGGCGCAGCAGCCTGACGTACATCTCGGACGCCTGGACAGGCTGCCCCAGCTCCTGGGCAAGACCGGCCCAGGTGGCGTAATAATCCAGATTGCTGGCAATATCGGGCTGATAGCCGGTGAGCCAGTCCAGCGCCTTCTGCCGATCCCCGCCGCTGATGGCCACACGGGCCAGCAGCAGACGCAGGTCCGCCTGCGCGGGATCCAGCCTCAGCCCCTCTTCCAGCACCTGGGCGGCCTCGGTCAGCCGTCCGGCGCCATAGAGCAGGCCCGCCAGCTGTTCCCGCGCCCCCTGGTTGTGGGGATCGTGGGCCAGCACTTCGTAGTAGCCATCCTGCGCCTCCTCCATCCGTCCCTTGGCCATGGCCGTGGTCGCCTTGCGCTCGGCCAGGGTGGCCAGCTCGGCGTCGGAGAGTTCCACCGTCTCGATCTTCAGGATCCCGGGTTTGCGCGGCGCGGCGGGTGCAGGCGCCTCTTCGGCGCCCTGCTCAGCAGCCAGCTCGGCATAGAGGTCCGGCTGCAGCTCCTCGTCGCTCGGGATCGTCTCGTCCCCCAGCGCTTCCTGCGGATTGCCCTCATCGGCGAGCACGGCCTCATCGGCCGGAACCTGCTCGGCTGCGGAGGGGGCCACTCTCGTGGCGGTCGACTCGGCACTGGCGGCGGGCACCTTTGCCACTGGCGCGGCAGAGGAGACCGCCTGCGTGGTGGCCACCACCGCCAGGGGCGCGGATGGCGCCGCCGCAGGGACAGTGCGGAGGGCCTCGACCTGCGCCGCTGGCAGGGAGGCTCGCTGGCTCTGCTGCCAGAAGATCCAGGTGCGCCAGCCGAGGATCCCCAGGGCCAGGGTACACAGCAGGGTCAGCACCAGCATCCACCAGCCTTGCTGGCGCAGCGGCGCCACATAGACGGCGGCTCCCTCGGCCTCTTGCTGACGCTTATCCAGATCTTTCAGCATCTGATTGATCACGCTCATGACCAGACTCCATACGCCAGGGCGGTGCCCAGCAACAACAACAGGGGCCACCAGAGGGTGAGACGGCCCCGGCGGGCATCATCGGTATCCCGGATGGCGAGCCGGACCAGGGCGCTGTCGATCCGCCGCACACCGCGACCATAGGCCAGCATCAGGCACTTCTGCGCCAGTATGTTGATGAGGCGGGGAATGCCGCGGGATGCGCGCCACAGCCTGCGCAGGGCGCGGCCATCGAACAGGGCGGCCCCGCGATAACCGGACACCTGCAGCCGGTACTCCAGATAGGCCCGGGTCTCGTCGAGCCGCAGCGGCCGCAGGCGGTAGGAAAAACCGATGCGCTGACGCAACTGGCGAAGACGGGGCTGCCCGAGCCTGGCATCCAGCTCGGGCTGGCCGAACAGCACGATTTGCAGCAGCTTGCTGGATTCGGTTTCCAGGTTGCCAAACAGCCGGATTGCCTCCAGGGTCTCGTCCGGCAGGGCTTGCGCCTCGTCGATCAGCACCACCACCCGACTCCCCTGCCGATGCAGGGAGATCAGATGGCGGTGAATACGATCCGTGAGATCCAGCTCGCTCTCCCCCGCCAGCGTCAACCCCAGCTCCAGGGCCAGGGCCGTGCGCAGCTCCCCCGGAGTGAGATGGGGGTTGGGCAGCCAGGCCAGGCGCACCGGGCAGGCCTCGGAGCCGAGCTCGCTCAGCAGCTTGCGACAGAGCAGGGTCTTGCCGGTGCCGACTTCGCCGGTCACCTTGATGAACCCCTCCCCCTGGGAAAGCGCCCAGTTGAGCACCTGCATGGCCTCCTCGTGGGGGGGCAGGCCGTAATAGAAACCGGTGTTCGGGGTCAGGCCGAAGGGAGCCTCCCGCAGTCCGAAGTGGCTCAGATACATGCCCCCTCCCGGCCAGAGTCCAGGGCGCGCAGCCGCAGACAGCCCCGGATCAGCGACATGGCGCCACCGCCGTCGGGCAGGGCAGACTGGCAGCAGCCGGGAGGCGCCACCACATGGGAGAAGGAGTGCTCAACAGGCGCGTCATCCCGGATCAGCCCTTGGGGGGATACCATTTGTCGAGCAGCTCGGAGGAGCGTTGCAGCTCTTTCTGCCAGGTGTCTTTTTCCACCACGGTGGGCTTGAGCAGGATCACCAGCTCCACCTTGCGGTTGCTCTCCCGGCGGTTGGTGAAGGCCTCGCCGACCCAGGGGATGTCACCCAGCAGGGGCACCTTGCTGACAATCTCCTGCCTGTCGGTCTTCATCAGACCACCGATGACGATGATGTCCCCATTGTTGGCCTGCACCACGGTATCGGACTCGCGGATGGAGCTCTTGGCAAGCGGCAACACCAAGGGATCGGCGGTGCCGACGCTGATGGTCTTGCTCTGCTCCTCGGTGTCGATGACGGAGGGGTGGATATGCAGCAATACCTTGCCCTGCTCGTCGATCTGGGGCGTCACGTCCAGGGCTATCCCCGAGAAGAAGGGGGTCAGCTCCACGTTCGGGGTGACGATGGGGGCCGAAGTCCCCGAGGTGGTGGTGGTGGTCGAGGCGTTGGTGACGAAGTATTCGTCCGTCCCCACCTTGATCACCGCTTTCTGGTTGTTGGTGGCCGTCACGCGCGGGCTGGAGAGGGTGTTCACGTCCCCCTGGGTCTTGAGCAGGCTGACCGCGACGTTGAAGTTGCCATCGGAGATGGTGAAACCGGCGCCGCCCCCCAGAGCCCGGAAAATCTGGTTGGGGGTCGAGGCGATGGGGCTGTCCATGAGGGAGCCGCCCCCCTTGATGCCCTTGCCGCCGTCCCAGCTTGCGGAGAGGCCGCTCCAGTCCACCCCCTGCTCGTAACCCTCGTTGAGGGACACTTCCAGGATCCGCGCTTCCAGCACCACCTGGCGCTTGAGGTGTTCGCCGGACTGGTCCAGGAACTCGCGCACTGCCTTGAGCTCCTTGGGATAGGCACGCACCGTGACCAGGCCCGCCTGGGGACTGGTGATGACGGCCCGCCCTTCCCCTGTGCCGATCAGGGTCTGCAGGGCATCCCTCAGATCGGTCCAGTAGTCGTTGTTGCTGTCCGTCTCGATGCGGGTGCCGTTGCTGTTGGTGTTGTTGTCACCGCTGGCGGTGTTGCCCTGGCTGTTGTTGTTGCCGCTGTTGTTCAGGCCGTTGTCGAAGTTGTTGTTATTGCCATTGTTGTTGTCGTTGGCCGTCACCCCGCCTGTGCTCACCGAGGTACGGGAGAGACCGCGCCGGGTCATCATCAGGTAGTTGACCGGAATGGTCTCGGTACGCAGACCGGCGGGATAGACGTGGAACACGTTGCCCTTGCGCTGTACATCGAAGCCGTACATGTCGCCGACGGTCGCCAGCGCCTCCTGCAGGGTCACGTCCTTGAGCTCTACCGAAATGACGCCCGCCACACCGGGATGGACCGCCACGCTGTAGCGGGAGCCCTTGAAAAGGGAGCCGAAGAACTCCACCGCGTCCACGTCATGGGCCGCGATGCGCATCCGCTTCTCGGGAATCGTCATCGGCTGCTGGGGACGATTGAGCTGCAACAGCTCGCTCTGCACCGAGGGCGGCAGGGAAGTCAGGGGGGCGGTCGGGCTCTGCTCGCTCATCGCCTGCTTGAGTGCATCTTTGGCCTGTACCGGCTCGGGGTGACGATAGGTAGTGCAACCCGCCACCGCCAGCGCGAGGGGAAGCAGACAAAAATGGTGTTTTTTCATGTTATTCGTGCACCTGACTCGCTATGAAACTCGACAAACCTGGCCCGCACCATCCCGTGCGACACCCACTTCACATCCGGATCTTGCTGCCAAACAGGGTCAGTGTCTGGCGTTTGCCCGCTTTTTCCAGCACCACACTGTCGGCGCTGATCCCCACCAGCCGGAATCCGTTGACCTGCTGGCCGACCCGGTAGCTTTGACCGTCGAGCACCGCCAGGGCGGGCCCGCTCCCCAGGATGACGCTCTGCAACCTGGGCAGACCGGCCTCCTTGGCGACACTCGCCGCCGAGCCGGATCCCGCCAGGGGCATGGTGGGATCCTGCAGCACCTCGGCCTGGGCATGCAGCGCGAGCAGGCTCCCCCACAGGGCCAGCCAGCGCCAGGATGGGAAGGCAAAAATGCGGGATCCCGTCCCGCCGACATGCCGCTTAACCACGGATGAACTCCTTGCTGGTGCTGAGGGTGTAGATCTCCATCGCTACCGCCGCCTTGGGATGCTCGACCACCCGGTAGTCAAAGCCCTTCCAGTAGAAGTGCCGAGGCAGGGCTTCGAGCGCTTTCAGGTACTGGTAGACATCGAAATAGCCGCCCTCCAGCTGAAGCCGGATGCCGTGCCTGAACAGGTTCACCTTCTGCTCCCCGGCCATCAGCGGCTCGGGCTTGAGGGAGGTGAGCGCCAGCATATGCAGGTTGGCGGAGCGGGACAACAGGGCCTCCAGCACCGCGGGCATTTCGTGGGCGGGGATCAGATCCACCGTCTGAGCCAGCAGCTCGGCATCCATCTGGCGCAGAGTGGTCTCGACACTGGCGAGCTGCTCGCGTACCTGGGCATCGGGATCCCGCCCCAGCCTGGCCTGCTTGCCCTGATTTTCCAGGGTCAGGATCTCCAGATCCCGCTGCGCCGCAGCCAGGGCCTGCCGATCCTGGCCCAGCCGGGTGTCGGCGTCATCCAGCCAGCCATAGATGCCCATGGCCCCGAGCAGCACGACCCCGGTCAACAGAATGAGGATCCGCTCGCGCAGGCTGAGGGCTGCGATCTGCTGCGCCCATCCCTGCCATTGTGCCTTCATGTCCATCAGGGAGTCTCCCGCGCTATGCCACTGAGCTGGAAGGCAAGCTGGCCCTCCTTGTCCCGACTCAGGGTGAGCTCGCCAAACTGCTTGCCCGCCAGGGAGGGGGTCTGCTTGAAGCGGTTCACCCAGGCGGGCACGTCCTGACTGCGTTCGGCCACACCCGCGAGGTTGATGCGCCCGTCGCTTATCTCGATCCGTTGCAGGGAGAGGCGGGGATCCCGCAGGCGGGCAAGGTCCGCCATCACCCCCGCATAGCCCTGGGATTTTTGCAGGGAGAGGTGGCCAAGCTGCTGCATCAGCGCCTGTTTGGCCCCCAGCTCTTCCCGCTTGTCGGCCAGTTGCCGCTGCAAGTCTGCATTCGCCAGATGGCGCGCCAGCTCCGCATCGAGACGC
This sequence comes from Aeromonas sp. INTO2, assembly GCF_049860605.1. Taxonomy (NCBI): domain Bacteria; kingdom Pseudomonadati; phylum Pseudomonadota; class Gammaproteobacteria; order Aeromonadales; family Aeromonadaceae; genus Aeromonas; species Aeromonas sp. INTO2. The sequence goes on along the minus strand of NZ_CP187588.1, from coordinate 4,529,996 downwards.
CTGGCCTCGCCGCGCTGCACGTCGAGCTGTGCCCGCACGCCAGCCAATTCACGATCGAGGCCCTGCTGTTGCCAGCCATAGAAGAGGGTGGCCCCCAGCAGCAGCACCAGGACGCCGCCCCAGACCAACGCCATCTGGGGCAGGCTGGCCCACAGGCGTCTTGGCCGGAATTCGGCGCCATAGAGGTTGATATGGTGTTTCATCAGTCGCTCCTGCCCAGGGCCGCGCCATAGGCACTGAGGTATTCGACTCCTGCCAGTACCGCCTTGTTTGCCATGGCCGACACCGGGAAACCGAATGTCTGTTCCAGGTGACGCACCAGTACCCCCATGGCGGAGGAGGCGATGGCCAGTTGCAACTGGCCGGGCTCGGGCAGCTTGAGATGGCCGGCCAGATAATCGATGGATCGCTGGATCTCCAGCGCCAGCGCGTCGAGCTGGTCGGCATCTGGCTCATGGCTGCCGGTGAGGCTCGCAAATCCGCGCAACTGGCGGGAGAAACAGAGTCCGCCCCGATGGAAGACCAGCAGTTGCAGCTCCTGCCCCCGCGGTTGCCAGAGCAGCATGCGCACCATCTGGTCCGCCTCGTAGAGGGCCGTCATGGCCAGTTCGTCACTGACGATGGCCTCCAGGGTCGCCGCGCCGTTAACCGCATCCGCCACCTGCTGCACCCGGCTCTTGGGCATGCAGACAACGTTGATGCGCGGACGCCCGGCAGGGGGCGTCGGCAGATCCACATAATCCATGGCGAGCTGCAACACCGGCTCGTTGACGAAATCCTTGATGGCCCAGGGCAGGGCCCCCGCCATCTCGGCATCGGGGACGGCGGGCTTGTCGATCTGGATCTGCTGATAAAGGCTGGCCGCGAGGGCCACCCGCACCTTAGACTTGGCCAGACCGTGCCGGGAAAACAGCTCGGCCAGGGCCTTGGACCAGTCGTGGGGGCCGTTGACAGGCTGGCTGGCAAACACGGGAACGGGGTCCACGCAGGCCAGCAGAATGCGATCGCTGGCCAGCAGGATCCCGACCTGATGGCTGGAGGGAGAACGTCTGAACAGTGACTTCATCTGGATCTTCATCTGGCCGCGTAAAACGGACTAAACCTTAACATAAACAGGCTATTAGCCTCCAACTTTATGACAAACGACACATCGACGACCACGCTGGCACCCACGGGAAACGATCCCATGGCCCCCCTTCAGCTCCCCTCCCCCCTGCACCGGATCCGGCATCCTCTGCTGGCAGCCCATGACGTCACGCTCTGGTGCAAGCGGGACGATCTGATCCACCCGACCCTCTCCGGCAACAAGTGGCGAAAGCTCAAATACCATCTGCAACAGGCACAGATGCTGGGCAAGGGCCACATCCTCTCCTTTGGCGGCGCCTACTCCAATCACATCCACGCCCTGGCCGCAGCAGGACTCAGACTGGGACTGCGCACCACGGGCATCATACGCGGTGAAGGGGATACCGTCAGCAATCCCACCCTGAAAGCGGCCAAAGGCTGGGGCATGGATCTCGTTTTTGTCGACCGCCAGGACTATCGCCGGCGCCAGGATCCCGAATGGCTTGCCCGGTTCGAGGATGACGACACCCTGCTGGTACCGGAAGGAGGCAGCAGCCCGCTGGCCATCCCCGGGGTGGCCGAGCTGGTCGACGAGGTGCCCTTCTCGCCGGATCTCTGGGTGCTGCCCTGCGCCAGCGGCGGTACCCTGGCGGGACTCATCGCGGGCAAGCGGGCGCAGGAGCAGATCCTGGCCATCGCGGTGCTCAAGGGGGCCGACTTCATCACCGGCGAGGTATGCCGGTTGCATCCGGCGGCGGCCACCACCCCGGGCTGGCGCATCGCGCTGGATCACCACGACGGCGGCTATGCCAGGTTCAGTCCGGCACTCTGGCAATGGGTGCAGGCATTCAGTGCCGAAACCGGCTTGCCGCTGGAACCCATCTACAGTGGCAAGGCGATGTGGGGGCTGTTTCGCGAACTGGCGGCAGGCCGCATTGCGCGCGGCAGCAAGATCATCTTCATCCACACCGGTGGCTTGCAGGGGCTGGCGGGCCTGCAAGAGCAGGGCCGCCTGTCACCCCGGCCGGGGCGCTAGTCAGGCAGGTTGAGGGGCTCGGGGTCGGCAAACCAGGGACCTTGACCGGCATGCACGCCCAGGTGTCGCAACATCTTCCACTCGTCGCCACTCTCCACCCCCACCGCGATGACCCGGGTCTGGGTATTGGCACAGCCCCCCACCAGACTGCGTACCGCCATCTGGTTGACCTGGCGCAGGTGGATCTCCCGCACCAGGCTGGGGTGCAGCTTGAGGAAGTGGATCTCGAACTCCTTGATGTACTGGGTGCTCACCACGTCCTGGCCCGCATGATCGATGGCAAGCCTGCACCCCAGCATGCGCATCGCCCGAAGCGGCCGCTTGAGGGCCTCGTAGTGGCGGGTCACCTGGGACTCCGACAACTGCAGGATCAACCCCTCGTTGGTACTGCGCGGCAACTGGAACAGCTCGAAGAAGAGCTCGCGCTGGAACTCGCGGGTGAGCAGGTTCTGGGCGCACAGAGAGAGGCTGATAGGGCAGCTCGATGCCGGTCGCTGGCGCAGCAGTCGCAAGGCTCGGGCCACCACCAGTCTGTCCAGCGGCAGCAGCAGACCGGCCTTCTCCGCCATGGGCATGAAGACCCCCGCCTGCAGCTCCCGGCCCTGCTCGTCGTGAAGGCGGATGAGCAGCTCCTGCTGCAACACCACCTGATCCCGCTCCTGCTGCACAGGCTGGACGTAGAAGTCGATGCCCTGCTCCTCGATGCGACGGCTGATCAGGGTGCGCCAGCGCACCGTTCCCTTGCTGCTCGCCTCCTCGTTGAGGGATTTCTCGAACAGGAACCAGCCGCTGTGTCCTTGCAGGCGTGCGCTCTTGAGCGCCAGCTCTGCCTCTTCCTGCACCTTGAGCAGGGAATCCTGTGCCTGGTAGCAGACCGCACCGAGATAGACGGCGGTGTCGGCATTGACCGCTTCGGGCCATTGCAGCCGCTGCAGACTCTTGAGCAACTGGCTGGCACCGTCCACCATCTCGCTCTCTGACATGTTAGGCAGCAGCACGGCAAAGACCTGACCGGCATAGCGCGCCTGCAGGGCTCCGCTGTGCTTTCGCACGAAGGCGGCGATGGTGGCGCTCGCCTCCATCAGGAGTTCCTGGCTCGGGCGCCCGCTCAGCTCGGGATCCAGCTCCTCCAGACCGGCCAGCTCGATCAGCAGCACACCGCCGCTGATCACGCTTGCTTCCATGATGGCGCTCTCCAGCCGGTTGTCGAAGAAGAGGCGGTTGCCGATGCCCGTTGTCTTGTCAACGAAGGCGTTGCTGCGGATGAAGTTGTCGAAGCGGCTGCGCTCCTTGCGGGCGTCGGCCAGCTCGGTCAGCAGATGGGTGAGGGCCTGACTGGCCGAAACAGGCCACTCTTCGGCAGGGTCATGGGCCAGCTTGGTCAGCTTGCCATCCAGGATCAGCTGGGCACGCTCCGCCAGCAGCTCGGCACCGCGCAACTGCAGACGCAGCCAGCGGATGGAGTACCAGAGCCCGAACACCACGATGAAGATACCCAGAGAGATGCCGAACATCGCCTTCATGGAGTACTCGAACTCCTTGAACGGCCTGTCCAGCTTGAAGTCGGCCCGCATCCCGGCCTGATTGGGGATCGCCTCGCTGTAGGCGATCAGCAGGCTCTCGTCCGTCTGCTGCTGCACATCGCGAAACCAGTAGACCCGCTGCTTGTCCTGACGGATCTCCAGCTCCACCACATGGGAGGCCCGCAACAGGGAGGGCAGCCACCGGGCAAGGGCTTGCTGGTCATCGGTCACCCCCAGTTGCTTGTCGATGATCTCCACCAGGGAGTCGACCCGGTTCTGCTGCAGCTCCATTCCCATCTGGCGAAAACTGAAGACCCCGCCGAGCATCACCATGGCCATGGCCGAGATCACGCACAGCGTAATAAAAGAGACGAGTTGAGTGGTCAGTTTCATGTGCCTTTCCGTAGCCGACAGCATCCATAGGGCATCATGGTATCAGCCCAGACCAAACGCCGCCTATGGATGAAGATCCCGCTTCTGCAAATAAGCGGGCGGATGCGTCATGCGGCGCCGTTGTGCGGGCCGCAAAAGAGGCATCAAGGGAGAGAACGAGGGGACACAGGCTGAGGAACGGACAGAAAAATGGTCCCACAACGGGGACCAAAAGAAACACTCATATCAAAACTAACACTCTGTGCTACTGACAAAAATAGATACAGGAGTATTGAACACACGGTGAGTCAAACCGCATCGCTACTTTAGCCACTTCAGATAAGCTGGACAATTGTCATTTATGACAGGTCAGCGATTGAATCTTGTTCAGGTGTGTAGCCATATCCTTTATTTATCAATTAATTATCGTTTTTGTTCCAAGTGTGACCAACTTGACTCAAATCGATGCAGCTAATGCTATGATGCTTGAGCCTCAATCGGGTTGTTTCATTTCAGGGAAGAAGGGTGCCCACCATGTGTACAGATCTAGTTATCACCTGACACCGGCCTCAAACCGGTGTCTTGTTTACGCTACTTTAGTGCGCACTTCCTTCGGTATCAATTTCAGACCCTTCTTGAACATGCTGTAGGGGGTCTGACCCTCCATCATCCTGCCCTGATGTGGCCGCTGGGTGTTGTAGTGTCCCAGGTAGCTATCCAGGTCTGTCTGCATCTGTTCTACCGACTCATACCAGGTCGTTCTCCCCTTGATACGGAAGTGTTCATCCAGCAGGGTGCGATGTAGCCGCTCGATAAAGCCGTTGCTCTGCGGCCTGCGTACCTTGGTGGTCCGGTGCTCAATCCCCTCCAGTTGCAGGAACAGCTCGTAGGGGTGATGGTCAGGGCGCCCGCAGAACTCGCGCCCGTTATCTGACAGGATGGTATAGACCCGCGCCTCGTGAGCCTCGAAGAACGGCAGGACCGTTTCGTTGAGCACATGGACCGAGGTCACCGGCAGCTTGCTGGTGTAGAGCCGTCCCCAGGCGTGGCGGCTGTAGCAGTCCAGTACGGTTTGCAGATACACCTTGCCCACCCCCTTGAGTGCGCCGACGAAGAAGGTGTCGACCGCCACCAGTTCCCCGGTGTAGTGAACCTCAATTTGGCGTTCGCGAAACTCGGGGCTGAAGCGCTCGAGCAGGCGGATCTGCTCGTCATTGAGCTCAATCGTCTGTTCCCTGTGGGTTTTCTCGAGGCGCAACAAGCGGTCATGCTTGGAGAGCAAGTCGTGACGTTGCCACACGCCACGCACACCGCCCGCACTGACGTTGATGCCTTGCAGAGCCAGTTCTTGCGCGACCCGCAGCGGGCCATGGGTTGGTCTGGTGAGAGAGTAATCGAGGATAGCCTGTTCAATCTCGGGAGCGACCCGGTTGGGATGCGCCCCTTTACAGCCGGGTAGTTTGTCGAGCAAGCCCTCGGCGCCATAGGTCTGATAGTTACGGCGAATTTCGTAGAACTGCTGACGGCTGTAGCCGATGAGCTTGCAGGCTTTGCTGACGTTATTGAGCTCTTTGGCGAGCTCTAGCAGGCTGAGTTTGCGACGTGCTACTTTCTCGTTGGTGGTCATACGGTGACTCCGGATAACACGGTAGGGGTACCGTTTTGTTATCCGGTTTGAAGCCGTATGACCACTCCCTTTTGTGGGCAACTGTCAGGTGAATACCATCTCCATACATCTGCATCGCCACGGAGTCCACCTGATCCAGGGCTACGTCTATGCCAAGCCCATGCCCCTGAGCAAACTGAAGATCTGGCTGATGGCATGGCAAGAGGGCGAGGCAACCAGCCCCTCCGATCCGCACTGAGGCGGTATCTGCCCCGCCTCTCACCCTTTGCAACAAAATGATGCTCCGCATGAGGAGCATCTCCCCTTATCATGGGTCTGTGCACCTTGGGTGCACCAAGTCGCTCCATACCCCGTCGGCCGAGGCCGCCCCGAGATGAGAACCACTGCCTATGAAGTCTTTTATCCGACAAGAGATTGCTCTGCCTGCCGGTCTGCTGACCCTGCTCTTCTTCAAAACCCTGGGAAGCGACCTGCTGGCAGAGACAACCCCCCTTGCGGTCTACCTGCCGGTGTCGCTGGCCCTGCTTGCCATCGTGACCTGGGCCATCTTCTCCGTCGTGCGTCACTCTGACGCCCTCGCCATCAAGCTCGGGGAACCCTTCGGTACCCTGATCCTGACCCTCTCGGTCATCTCCCTGGAAGTGGTGATGATCTCCTCCGTCATGCTGACCGGCGATCCCAATCCCACCATGGCCCGTGACACCATGTTCGCGGTGGTGATGCTGGTCACCAACGGTCTGGTGGGCTTCACCCTGCTGTTTGGCGGCTGGCGCTATCACACCCAGAACTTCAATCTGGACGGGGTCAAATCCTATCTGGTGGCCATCATTCCCCTGGCACTGCTCTGTCTGGTCCTGCCGAACTTCACCCAGGGCGGCACTCTGGGCAGCCTCTCCAAGGCCATGTCATGGATGCTGATCATCATCTCCATCCTGCTCTATGGTGTCTTCCTGCTGATCCAGACCCGCAGCCACAGCCACTTCTTCGTCGACAGCGATCACGAGGATCTCGAGGATCACCACGGCCCGCTGCAGAGCAACGTCTATCACACCCTCTTGCTGCTCGCCTACCTGGTGGTGGTGATCCTGCTGGCCAAGACCCTGGCCATCCCCATCAACTACGGGGTGCACGTGATGGAAGCCCCGATGGCGCTGGGTGGTTTCATCGTCGCCTGTATCGTGCTGGCTCCCGAAGCGGTCGGCGCCATCAAGGCGGCCTTCAACAACCAGTTGCAGCGGGCCATGAATCTCTACTTCGGCTCCGTGCTGGCCACCATCGCCCTCACGGTACCCTCCGTGCTCTTCATCGGCTCCCTGATGGGGCAGGAAGTGCGCCTGGGCCTCTCCCCTGCCGACATGGTGCTGCTCATCACCACGCTCATGGTCTGTAAAGTGACCTTCAGCAGCGGCCGCACCCACGCCCTGCACGGCGCCACCCATCTTGTGCTGTTTGTCGTTTACCTGTTCCTGATGTTTGAACACGGATAAGGCTGCCAGCACTCACCCCAGTGCTGTTCGTGGTTTATCTGTTCCGGATGTTTGAACACGGATAAGGCAGCCACCACCTGCCTGCTGCCACTCTGCGCAGCGCGCTTCCGATAGCCCCGACGCGGAGCGCGGGAGACGAAAATGAAAAGACCGCCCCATGGGCGGTCTTTTTTATGGTTGCTCAAGCTCCAATTCAGAGGCTGGGCAGGGTCCCGGCCGGGATCAGGTCGTTGTAGCTGGCACGGCCCAGCAGGGCGGCGGCCGCCTCGATGTCCGGTGCAAAGTACCTGTCCTTGTCATAGAAGCTGACCTCTTCCCGCAGACGGCCCTTGGCCAGCTCGATGAGCTCGGTGGAGCGCAGGGGAGCGCGGAAGTCGAGCCCCTGGGCCGCTGCCAGCAGTTCCACCGCCAGGATGCCGCGGGTGTTCTCGGCCATGTCCGCCAGCCGGCGACCGGCGAAGGTGGCCATGGAAACGTGGTCCTCCTGGTTGGCCGAGGTGGGCAGGCTGTCCACCGAGGCCGGGTGGGCCAGGGTCTTGTTCTCGGAGGCCAAGGCCGCCGAGGTGACCTGGGCGATCATGAAGCCGGAGTTCACGCCGCCGTTGTTCACCAGGAAGGCCGGCAGGCCGGACATGCGCGAGTCGATGAGCAGCGCCATGCGCCGCTCGGACAGCGACCCGATCTCGGCGATGGCCAGGGCCAGATTGTCGGCGGCAAAGGCCACGGGTTCTGCGTGGAAGTTACCGCCGGAGATGATCTCCTCATCCTCGGCAAACACCAGGGGGTTGTCGGAGACCGCGTTGGCCTCGCACACCAGCACCTCGGCGGCCTGACGGATCTGGGTCAGGCAGGCACCCATCACCTGGGGCTGACAGCGCAGGGAGTAAGGATCCTGCACCTTCTCGCAGTTGTGGTGGGACATGCCGATCTCGCTGCCGTCCACCAGCAGGTGGCGGTAGCAGGCGGCCGCATCGATCTGGCCGCGCTGACCGCGCACCTCGTGGATGCGGGCATCGAACGGCCGGCGGCTGCCCAGCGCCGCCTCAACGCTCATGGCACCGATGGTGATGGCACCGGCGTAGAGATCCTCGGCATGGAACAGCCCTTCCAGCGCGAAGGCGGTGCTCGCCTGGGTGCCGTTGAGCAGGGCCAGCCCCTCTTTCGGCGCCAGGGCGATGGGCTCCAATCCTGCAATCTTCAGGGCAGTGGCGGCGTCGATCAGCTCGCCCTTGTGACGGGCCTTGCCTTCACCGATCAGCAGGCAGCTCATGTGGGCCAGGGGCGCCAGATCGCCGGAGGCGCCGACGGAGCCCTTCTTCGGCACCACGGGGTAGACCTCGGCGTTGATGAGGGTCATCAGGGCCTCGAGCACCGTCAGCCGGATGCCGGAGAAGCCACGAGCGAGCGAGTTGAGCTTGAGCACCATCATCAACCGCACGGTGGCGTCATCCATGTACTCGCCAATCCCCGCCGCATGAGAGAGCACGATGGAGCGTTGCAGCTCGTCCAGCTGCTCCACCGGGATCCGGGTATTGGCCAGCAGGCCAAAGCCGGTGTTGATGCCATAGACCACCCGGTTTTGCTCGATCACCTTGGTGACCACGGCGGCGGAGGCGTGGATCCCCGCCAGGGCAGCCGGATCCAGGCTGACGTGTACCGGCTCGCGGCTGACACGGCGCAGGGTGGCGAGGCAGAGTTTGCCCGGTTGCAGATTGAGTTCGAACATCTTATTTCACCCCTTTGCCGGTGGCGTCGATCATCGGCAGATCCAGTTTCGCCTCATGGGCACAGTTGATGGCAATCTCGTAGCCGGCGTCGGCGTGACGCATCACCCCGGTGGCCGGGTCGTTGCGCAGCACGCGGCCGACCCGCTTGGCGGCATCGTCGGTGCCGTCACAGACGATCACCACGCCGGAGTGCTGGGAGAAGCCCATGCCCACACCGCCACCGTGGTGCAGGGAAACCCAGGTCGCGCCGCCGGCGGTGTTGAGCAGGGCGTTGAGCAGCGGCCAGTCGGAAACGGCGTCGGAACCATCCATCATGGATTCGGTCTCGCGGTTCGGGCTCGCCACCGAGCCGGAGTCAAGGTGGTCACGGCCGATGACGACCGGAGCCTTCAGCTCGCCATTCTTCACCATCTCGTTGAAGGCCAGGCCCAGGCGCACCCGATCCTTGACACCGACCCAGCAGATCCGCGCCGGCAGGCCCTGGAAGGCGATGCGCTCGCGGGCCATGTCGAGCCAGTTGTGCAGGTGGGGATCGTCCGGGATCAGCTCCTTCACCTTCTGGTCGGTCTTGTAGATGTCTTCAGGATCGCCGGAGAGGGCCACCCAGCGGAAGGGGCCAATGCCCTCGCAGAACAGCGGGCGGATATAGGCCGGCACGAAGCCCGGGAAGTCGAAGGCGTTTTTCACCCCCTCTTCCAGCGCCATCTGGCGGATGTTGTTGCCGTAATCGAGGGTGGCCGCACCGCGGGCTTGCAGGGTCAGCATGGCTTCCACCTGGCGCGCCATGGAGCGGCGGGCAGCCACATTGACCTCGTCCGGGGCGCTCTTTTGCAGCTCGCGCCACTGAGCAACGCTCCACCCTTGCGGCAAATAGCCGTGGATGGGATCGTGGGCCGAGGTCTGGTCGGTCACCACGTCCGGCGTGATGCCGCGAGCCACCAGCTCGGCGAAGACGTCGGCGGCGTTGCCGAGCAGGCCGACGGAGACGGCGGTACCGCTGCGTTTGGCCTCCTCGACCATGGCCAGCGCCTCATCCAGGCTGTGGGCCTTCTTGTCGACGTAGCGGGTACGCAGACGGAAATCGATACGGGTCTCGTCGCACTCCACGGCGATCATGGAGAAACCGGCCATGGTGGCGGCAAGGGGCTGGGCACCGCCCATGCCACCCAGGCCCCCGGTCAGGATCCAGCGGCCTTTGGGCTCGCCATTGAAGTGCTGGTTGGCCACCGCGAAGAAGGTCTCGTAGGTGCCCTGCACGATCCCCTGGGTGCCGATGTAGATCCAGGAGCCGGCGGTCATCTGGCCGTACATCATCAGACCCTTTTTATCGAGCTCGTTGAAGTGTTCCCAGTTGGCCCAGTGGGGCACCAGGTTGGAGTTGGCGATGAGCACCCGCGGCGCATCCTTGTGGGTCTGGAACACCCCGACCGGCTTGCCGGATTGCACCAGCAGGGTCTGATCGTCCTCGAGCCGGGTCAGCACCTCGACGATCTTGTCATAGCAGGCCCAGTTGCGGGCGGCGCGGCCGATGCCGCCGTACACCACCAGGGACTGGGGATGCTCGGCAACATCCGGATCCAGATTGTTCATCAGCATCCGCAGTGGCGCTTCGGTGAGCCAGCTCTTGGCGGTCAGCTGGGTGCCGTGGGGAGCACGGATCACGCGGCTCGGATCGTGGCGGGGATCCTGGTGTTGTACAGACATAGACACTCCTTGTTTAGCGATGCAGTCAGGCGGCGCGGTGCGCCACTACTTGGTCAACTGGTGAACCAGGCGCGCAGCCACGCGGGCACTGCGGTTGTCCTGATCCAGGTTCGGGTTGTACTCGGCCAGATCGGCGAGCCTGAGCTTGCCGCTGGCCCGGATATGGGCGATGAGCGGTTCGATGACCGCCAGCTCCACGCCGCGAGCAGCGGGAGCGCTCACTCCCGGCATCACCGCCGCCGGCAGCACGTCGAGATCGATGGTGAGATAGAGGTGGTCGCAACGGGCGATGAAGGCATCCAGCCCGCTGAGCAAGGCTGGCAGCTCGGTCGGCGTCATCGCCTCGTCCAGCACGTGCCAGACTCCCAGCGCCTCGGCGCGGGCAAAGAGCGCCGCGGTATTGGCGGTTTCGGCCACCCCGAGACAGGCATAGTGAAAGGGGGTGCCCTGGGCAGCGCACTGCTCGGCAATCTGGAAGAAGGGGGTGCCCGAGCTCGCCTGCTCCTGTTTCATGCGCAGATCGAAGTGGGCGTCGAAATTGATGATCCCGACCCGCCCTTCGCCGCCAAGATGACGGTTCAGGCCGCTCCAGCTGCCGAACGCCACCTCGTGGCCGCCTCCCAGCACCAGGGGGAAGTGCCCCTGATCCAGCGCACTCGCGACCCGCTCGGCCAAGCGCCCGTGGGCGGCATCGAGATCGCCGTCCTCACAGGCCAGATCCCCGCCGTCATAGACGGGGGCGCCCAGATGCCAGGCCGTGTTGGCCAGCAGCTTGCGCACCGCCAGCGGTGCACCGGCCGCACCGACCCGCCCCTTGTTGCGGCGCACCCCTTCGTCACAGGCAAAGCCGAGCAGCACCACGCCGGGTTCGCGATTCTCCTGCCAGGGTTGCACCCTGTCGTGCCAGCGCAGGGCCAGCTCGCCGTCTTCGGGATCCTGACGCCCCTGCCAGACCGACATGTCGATCCCGTTGAACTTATCCATGAAGGGTTTCCTCCCCGTTGACCACACGGCTCACCAGCTGATCGACGCCGATGAGGTAGCTGAGCTCGGCCGGATGGCCGCAGTTCCAGACAAGGAAATCCGCCAGCATGCCGACCTTGAGCTGCCCCAGCCGTTCCTGCTCGCCAAGCGCCCTGGCGGCGTGGCGGGTCACCCCGGCCATGGCCTCCACCGGGGTCAGGCCAAACAGGGTGCAGGCCATGTTCATGGCCATGCGCAGGGAAACGATGGGAGCCGTGCCCGGGTTGATGTCGGAGGAGACAGCCATGGGTACCCCCGCCTTGCGCAAGGCAGCGATCGGGGGCAGCTTGGTCTCCTTGAGGAAATAGAAAGCGGTGGGCAGCAGGGTGGCGACCACGCCACGGTGAGCCAGCGCCTGGATCCCGTCCTGATCCAGATATTCCAGATGATCCACCGAGAGGGCGCCGAAGTGGGCGGCGAGCGTGCTGCCCCCCAGGTTAGAGAGCTGATCCATGTGCCCTTTCACCGCGAGGTTGTACTGATCCGCCACCAGATAGACCTGCTCGGTCTGGGCAAGGGAGAAGCCGATGTGCTCGCAGAAGACATCCACCGCATCCGCGAGACCTGCCTCGGCCGCCGCCGGGATGATCTCCTGGCAGATGGTCTCGACCCAGGAGTCGGGATCGTCGCGATACTCCGGCGGCACCGCATGGGCCGCCAGCAGCGTGGTCTTGACCCGGATGGGCTGCGTCTCTCCCAGACGACGGGCCACCCGCAACATCTTGAGCTCGTCTTCCAGAGTGAGGCCGTAGCCGGACTTGATTTCGACTGTGGTGACCCCTTCCCGGATCAGGGACTTGATCCGCGGCAACGCCAGCTCATAGAGCCGCTCCTCGCTGGCTGCCCGGGTGGCGCGCACCGTGCTGATGATACCGCCCCCCTTGCGGGCGATCTCCGCATAGGGGACCCCCTTCTGGCGCAGCTCGAACTCTTCGGCGCGGCTGCCGGCGAAGATGAGGTGGGTGTGGCAATCGATGAGACCGGGGGTGACCAGCTTCCCCTTCATGTCCTGCCAGGAGGCGGCATAGGGGCCCTTGAGATCCTGCATGGGGACCAGAGCGTGGATCTTGCCATCCCGCACGCCAAGGGCATGGGGCTCCAGCAGGCCGTAGTCCGCCAGATCGGGGCGCAGGGTGGCGGGTGTCACGTTGAGCCAGACCCGCTCGCAGTTCAACAGTTCCTTGTTCATACCGACCTCTAAATGTATATACAATAATTTATAGCCCATCTCTGAAAAGAAAGAAAGGATCAAGTTCACATCTTGATAACAGCGGTTTTATTAGAGTGTAAGCACAAAAAAGCCCACCGAGAGGTGGGCTTTTAAATGCTTAATTTGTATATACAATTATGCGAGACGCGTCTTGGAGCTCAGCTTGTAGCGGGAACCCGGCGACAACAATCTGGCATAGGAGACCAGACAGCCGTCTGACCAGGTGCGCCGGTGCAGCAGCAGGCAGGGGGTGTCGACCCTCACTTGCAGCAGTCCGGCTTCACCAGCACTCGGCAACACGGCTTCTACCACGTGCTCCATCTCGGAGAGAGGGCAGATCTCCATCAGATAGCTGTTTGGCGTCTGCTGGGTGAAATCCTGCTCGCCATAGCCGGGCAGTCGCTCGGCATCGACGAAGCGCTCCTCCAGTTGCAGCGGCTCCCCATCGGCCTGATGGACGATGAGGCTGTGAAAGGTGGGCGCCCCGACCCGCAGGCCCAGACGCACCGCCACTTTCTCGTCGGCGGCCTGACGTTGCAGCCGGATCACCCGCGCGCTGTACTCGCTGCCCCGCTCGGCGATCTCGTCTGCAATATTGCGAATCGCCAGGAGCGGCGACTCGGTACGCCTGTCGGCCACGAAACTGCCGGATCCGGCGGTGCGCACCAGCCAGCCTTCGGCCACCAGCTCACGCAGCGCCTTGTTCACCGTCATGCGGCTCACGGCAAACTGCTCGCACAGGGCGGCCTCGGTCGGGATCCGGTCGCCTGCCTGATAGTCGCGTTCGCGGATCCCGTCCAGGATGTGCTGCTTTATCTGAAGGTAGAGCGCAGGAGCCACCGGATGGTCCTCAGCGGCGACGATGGGGCGGACGCATGTCCGGCCAGGCGCGATAGACGTCCGGGATCTGGTCAGGGCCGCTGATGCAGAGATCGAGATCGTGCAGCAGGCCATCCTTGATGCCGTAGATCCAGCCGTGCACCGCCAGCTCCTGCCCCTTGCGCCAGGCATTCTGGATGATGGTGGTGTGACAGACGTTGGCGACCTGCTCGGCCACGTTCAGCTCGCACAGGTAGTCGAAGCGCTCGTGCTCATCCTCGATGGCTTCGAGCTGTTCGCCGTATTTGAAGTAGACGTCCTTGATGTTGCGCAGCCAGTTGTCGATGAGACCCAGCTCCTGGTTCTGCATCGCAGCCTTGACCCCACCGCAGCCATAGTGGCCGCAGACGATGATGTGCTTCACCTTGAGCACCTCCACCGCGTATTGCAGCACCGAGAGGCAGTTGAAGTCGGTGTGCACCACCAGGTTGGCGACGTTGCGGTGGACAAAGACGTCCCCCGGCAAGAGCCCCATCAGCTGGTTGGCGGGAACCCGGCTGTCGGAACAGCCGATCCAGAGGTACTCGGGTGCCTGCTGGGCGGACAGGGTAGCGAAGAAATTGGGATCCTCGGCCTTGATCCGTTCCGCCCACTCGCGGTTGTTGGTAAACAAGTCGTTCAACAGTTTCACTTCTGCTCTCCCTACTGTGGCAGTGGCGGCAACATACCATACACAAGGGTAACCAAGGCAAGGCCGACCAGATCCCCGCAAAACAAAAACAGGGCCATCAGGCCCTGCTTCTTACCGGAGGAGGCCGTCAGGCATCCATGGCATCTTTCAGCTTCTTGAGCGCGTTTTTCTCAAGCTGGCGCACCCGCTCGGCCGAGACGCCGTAAGTATCGGCCAGCTCCTGCAGGGTGGTCTTGCTCTCGTCATCGAGCCAGCGGGCACGGATGATGTGCTGGCTGCGCTCGTCCAGGGTCGCCATGGCCGCACTCAGGCGACGGGTGGCATGGCTGTCCCAGTTGTCGTTCTCGATGTTCGCCGCGAGATCGGAAGATTTGTCTTCCAGATAGTGCACCGGCGCGAAGCCACCCTCGTCTTCATCGTCACCGATCAGGTCGAAGGCCTGATCGTAATTGCTCATGCGCGCTTCCATCTCGGTGACGTCGGCAGCGGATACCCCGAGGTCGGCAGCCACGGCCTGCACCTCTTCGTGGTTCAGCCAGCCCAGACGCTTCTTGGATTTGCGCAGGTTGAAGAACAGCTTGCGCTGGGCCTTGGTGGTCGCCACCTTGACCATGCGCCAGTTGCGCAACACATATTCGTGGATTTCGGCCTTGATCCAGTGTACGGCGAAGGAGACCAGACGCACGCCCACGCTCGGGTCGAAGCGTTTGACGGCTTTCATCAGGCCGATGTTGCCTTCCTGCACCAGATCGGCCTGAGGCAGGCCATAGCCGGAGTAGCTCTTGGCCACGTGAACGACAAAACGCAGGTGCGACATAACGAGCTGGCGTGCAGCTTCGAGATCGCCATCCTGCTGCAGACGCATCGCCAGTTCGCGCTCTTCCTCTACGCTCAGCACAGGGATCGAGTTGACGGCCTGGATATAGCCTTCCAGACTACCTTGCGGAATCAGAGCCATAGTGCGTTGCAATGAAGTTCCCATGTTCTACCTCTTACTTTTCAATCGAATCAGTCTAACACCCTGAGAAGACGTGTCTACCGACCAGGTATCATTCTGCGTGCTGCATCATACATCACCCCAGCATGAACCCGGCCTATCTTAGGCTGACGGCATGAATCATAAATGAACAGTCAAAAAAAAGGGGTCACAGTAAAGGACCCCTGAAAAGTAGCATGCTAAGTCCATTGTTGCGGAGCTCGCAACCTTCACATGCTTGCCAAGTCAGACGAGCAAGGCATAGGGGCCATACCCGTATTCATTCTGCTGCAGTCAATAGACCATTGATAAATCAAAAGGTTCAGAGGATCCACATATGATCCTCGGCGCAGACACCATTCAGATTACTCTGAGAAAGTGGCCCGTGCCAGAAACGGGCCACTCTTTTACTTGATCCAGTTCGCAAAATCCAGCGCTTTAAAATGCTGACAAATTAATCAGGACGGTTCTATGTCGCGAATGTGCCTGTGTACCGAGAACCAGGAGGCGATCAACCCCAGCAGGGCGCCCAGCAGTATGAGATTGAAGCCGTCGAACGCCCCCATCCCCACCAGACGGAAGTTGCTGTTGTAGAGCCCCGCCAGCTCCTTCACCACCCCCTCGCTCCAGATCACCATCACCTCGGTCAGCCACCAGGCCAGCATGCCGCCGATGACCCCGAACCAGATGCCCGTATAGAGGAAGGGACGGTGGATGAAGGCATCGGTCGCGCCCACCAGCTTGAGCACTTCAATCTCGGAACGCTGGTTCAGGATATTCAGGCGCAGGGTGTTGCCCACGATCAGCAACACGGCGGAGAGCAGCAACACCGCGATACCTGTAATGGTGTGGCGCAGCAGGTTCATGATCCCCTGCAACCGGGTCAACCACTGCAGATCCAGCTTGCCCTGCTCGATACCGGGCTCGTTCTCCAGCTTGGCAAGCAGCTCGGCAGCCCCTTCGGGATTCTGCCAGCGCGGATCCGGGATCACGCTCAGCACCGGCGGCAGCGGGTTGCTGTCCAGATAATCCAGGGCATCACCGAAACCGGAGATCTCCCGAAATTCCCTGAGCGCCTCGTCACGGTTCATATAAGTGACGGACTCCACTTCCGGATAGAGCAGGATCCGCTGCTTCATATCGAGGATGCTCTGCTCCGGCAGATCCTTGCGCAGATAGAGGGAGATCTGGGAGCTGGTCTGCCAGCTCCCCTCTACCACTTCGGCATTCTTCAGCAATACGTGGAAACAGGAAGGCAGCGCCAGACTCACGCCAAGCACCGCCAGGGTCATCAGGGAGGCGAGCGGGTTGCGCCACAGCTCACCCAGGCTGGCAAAGGCCTGGCGCACGTGATCCACCCCATACATCATCAAACGACGCAACGGCGGCTGTTTATGACGAACAATAGCCATCAGCGATCCTCCCCGGACGAATACATGCGACCCGCCTTGAGGGTCAGGGTGCGGTAGCGCATCCGGGCGATCAGCCCCAGATCGTGAGTGGCAATCAGCACGGAGACGCCGAAGCGGTTGAACTCCTCGAACAGGCGCATGATGTCCATGGAAAGCTGGGGATCCAGGTTGCCGGTCGGCTCGTCAGCCAGCAGCAGGGGCGGCTTGTTGACGATGGCGCGGGCGATGCCGACCCGCTGCTGCTCACCGCCGGATAGCATGCGCGGCTGGTAACGCTCCTTGCCGAGCAGCCCGACCTTGTCGAGCGCCGCCGCCACCCGCTTGTTGATGTCCCCATGGCTGTAGCCATCGATCACCAGGGGCAGGGCGACGTTGTCGAACACGGTACGATCCATCAACAGGCGGTGATCCTGGAAGATCATGCCGATCTGGCGGCGCACGTAGGGGATCTGACTGCGCTGGATGTGGCTGACGTCATCGCCGTGGAAGAAGACGCGGCCGTCGGTCGGTCGTTCCATCACGCTGATGAGCTTGAGGAGGGTACTCTTGCCCGCCCCCGAATGGCCGGTCAGGAAGGCCATCTCCCCCTTGCGCAGGTGAAAACTGACCTTTTGCAGCGCTTGATGACCGCCACTGTAGACCTTGCTGACCTTGTCAAAACGAATCATAACGGTTCCCTGAGATTGACAAACCCCGACCGGGATAAAGCATGGGGCGCTCACTCCCCCGTACCGGCACAACACCTGGATGACAACACCGCTCACAACCATGCCGCGTGTCATCCTTCCCCGGATGAGCCATGCCTGCGCCCTCATAGTGACATACCCCGACCGGAGTCGGGGTATGGAACACGTGCTTGTCACGGCCGGGCCGACTCATGTCAGCCGGATTTATTCTTCGCGGCTGAAGAGCGCCTCGATGAAGTCGTTGGCGACGAACGGGCGCAGATCGTCGATCCCCTCGCCCACCCCGATGTAGCGGATCGGGATCTGGAACTTGTCGGCCACCGCGAAGATGACGCCACCCTTGGCGGTACCGTCCAGCTTGGTGAGGGTGATGCCGGTCAGGCCCACCGCCTCGCTGAACAGCTTGGCCTGGCTCAATGCGTTCTGGCCGGTGCCTGCGTCCAGGGTAAGCATGATCTCGTGGGGCGCCGTATCGTCCAGCTTCTTCATCACCCGCACCACCTTCTTGAGCTCCTCCATCAGGTTGCTCTTGTTCTGCAGGCGGCCGGCGGTATCGGCGATCAGCACGTCAGCCCCGCGGGAGCGGGCAGCCTCGATGGCGTCATAGATGACGGAGGCGGAGTCGGCACCGGTGTGCTGGGCAATCACCGGAATGTTGTTGCGCTGACCCCACACCTGCAGCTGCTCGACCGCAGCGGCACGGAAGGTATCGCCAGCGGCCAGCATCACGCTCTTGCCCTCGGCCTGGAACTGTTTGGCCAGTTTGCCGATGGTGGTGGTTTTGCCGACGCCGTTCACGCCGACCATCAGGATGACGTAAGGCTTCTTGCTGGTGTCGATCACCAGGGGCTGCTCGACCTTGGCCAGCATCTCGCCCATGTCCTGTTTGAGCAGACCGTAGAGCGCCTCGGCGTCCTTGAGCTGCTTGCGATCCGCGTGCTGTACCAGCCCCTCGATGATGCGGGTGGTGGTGTCGACGCCAAGATCGGCGGTCAGCAGCTGGGTCTCCAGCTCTTCGAACAGATCGTCATCGATCTTCTTGCCGCTGAACAGGCCGAAGAAACCGGAACCGATATTCTCCCTGGTACGCACCAGGCTGCGCTTGAGGCGGGCAAAGAAGCCCTCCCGCTGCGGCTTCTCCTGAGTGTCGTCGTCCACCTTGGCGGCCAGTGGCAGAGCGGCCAGAGCGGCGGCCTCAGCCTCCATCGCGGCGACCAGACGCAAATCTTCCGCTCGCTGGGCCTCTTTGGCGACACGAGCTTCCTCGGCAGCCTGAGCTTCGGCGGCAATACGAGCCTCTTCCGCAGCGCGAGCTTCGGCGGCAATACGAGCTTCTTCTGCTGCACGGGCTTCGGCAGCGATGCGAGCCTCTTCCGCAGCGCGGGCTTCGGCAGCGATGCGAGCCTCTTCCGCAGCGCGGGCTTCGGCGGCAATGCGAGCCTCTTCCGCAGCGCGGGCTTCGGCGGCGACAATGGCTTCTTCTGCGACCTGAGCTTCGGTGGCGATCAAGGCCTCATTGACGATGACGGGCTCAAGCTCGCCCTCCGGCTCTTCCACAACCAGGGGGCCTTCGTCAGGGCCGCTCAGCGGCGCTTCGGGCTTGGCGGCGGGGGCATCAGCCGGGGCAACATCGGCGACAGGCGCGGGAACAGCGGCGGCCTCCGACTCGACGACCGCCGGGGTAGCGTCGGGCGCCTGCGATGGAACGGCCTCAGCCTCTTCTTTCTTGCGGCCGAAACCCAGCCAGGAAAACAAACCTTTTGCCATCTAAAAATACTCACATCAAAGGCTGACTGCTAAGATAGCCGTCCCTCGGCGGGTCGGCATAAAAATGAACCGCCTTATACTATCACTTTATTTTCTGACGACGAAACGCGATGCCCAGAGTGAAATCCAGCCGTAACAGCCCGAGCAAGAGCCCGGCCCCCCAGGGGCGAGCGGGCGTGATACGAATCATCAGCGGCCAATGGAAGGGGCGCAAACTCCCCGTCAGGGATGTGGAAGGGCTCAGACCCACCACGGATCGCGTCAAGGAGACCATCTTCAACTGGCTGGCTCCCCACGTGCGCGGTACCCGCTGCCTGGATCTGTTCGCCGGCAGCGGCGGGCTGGGGCTGGAAGCCTTGTCCCGCTATGCCGAACAGGTCACCCTGATCGAGATGGACAGAGGCGCCGCCGACCAGCTCAAGAAGAACCTGACGACCCTGGGCAGCAGCCAGGGGCAGGTGATCCAGGCTGATGCCGTGAGCTGGCTGCAAGGCCCGGCCACGCCGTTCGATCTGGTCTTTCTGGACCCACCGTTTCGTCGCGAGCTGCTGCCCCAGGTGTGCGAGCTGCTGGAGCAACGCGGCTGGCTGGCATCCGATGCCCTCATCTATCTGGAGCGGGAAAAAGAGATGGCCGATCTGACGCTGCCCGCCAGCTGGAAACTACTCAAGGACAAGCAGGCGGGTCAGGTCTGCTATCAGCTCTATCTGCGGGACACCAAGCATGACGCTGCGGTTTAAAGGGGAGATGGGCACAGTCCCCTTCTCCGTCAATTTGGACAACGGCTCAAGGACAAGCAGGTCGATCACATCAGGCCTGCTATCAACTCTATGTACGGGAGGTAAACGATGAAGCGGGTGTTTAATCTGTTGGCGATGGGGGTGCTGCTGTTCTTCTGGTTCGGTGTGGCACTCGCCCTGCTGGGCACCCTGCCGGGCAAACTGAACGGCTTTCTGCCGGTGTGCGGCGTCATCGTGATATTGATGCACTGGGTACAGGCCAGCATGATCAAGGCGGCATGCAAACCCTACTTCGCTGTCACTCGTCTCGAATTCACCCAGGTGCTGATCTTCGGGGTGTTCGGCATGATGGATATCCGCACCAAGCTGCAGGCCATCATAGACGCCAGGAAGAAGGGAGAGACTCCCCCCAGGGCCGACTAGGCCACCCCCGGCCCGACCAGAAGGAGTGATTCGTCACTCCTTTTGCGTTTTTCCGAGGCTGATTCCCAGCTTGATGGAGAGAGCGGCGAGCAGCAGCAGCATGGCAATGAGGGAGAAGAAGTTGCTGCCAAGCTCGGGGTACTGCACCTTGACCAGGGCAGAATGGCCGAACACGCCGATAAAGAAGCAGAGCAGGATGCAGCTGGGTGTGTTGCCCACCATGGGCTCATGGCGATAGTGCTGATAGAGCTGGCTGGCCGCCAGCAACAGGGCGATGAGGGGGTAGAAGGAGAAGGGGACGACCGACTCCGTCAAGGCCGACAGGAAGGCATCGCCACAGATACCGATCAGCAGGGCCAGCACCAGGGGCTTCTTCGGAATCGCGTTCGGTTCATGCATGAGGCTGTCCACCCTTGCGTTATGTGAGAGATTCGTGGCGCTTGCGGTTCTGCACCTCGGCGCCCATGGCGATCATCCGCAACTGGCTGATGGTGCGCTCCGACAGTGCCTTGCACTCTTCCGGAGTCATGTCGAGGGCGTCTGCACCGGCGCTGAAGACGATGGTCACCATGGCCTCGGCCTGGATATAGGCCTCTTCCCGTGGCGCCTGCGTGGTGGCTTCCAGATAATCGGTCAGCTCGGCGATGAAGTGCTGGATCTCCCGGGCCACCGCCTGACGGAATGCAGCCGAGGTGCCGGAGCGCTCGCGCAGCAGCAGCCGGAAGATGTTCGGGTTGTTTTCGACGAATTCCATGAAGGTCTGCACCGAGGTGCTGATGACGCTGCCACCACCGGCAATGCGCTGGCGCGCCTGGCGCATCAGTTGGCGCAGGGTCAGCCCTCCCTCGTCCACCAGCGTCAGCCCCAGCTCTTCCATGTCCCGAAAGTGGCGATAGAAGGAGGTCGGCGCTATGCCCGCCTCTCTGGCCACTTCCCGCAGGCTGAGGTTGGAGAAACTGCGGTTGGCGCAGAGTTGACTGAACGCCGCCTCGATCAGCGTACGCCGGGTTTTTTCTTTTTGTTGCGCGCGAATACCCACGAAAACAGTCACCTTGAGATTAGCGAGGCCAGATGATAACCCGAAGGCGGGGCCGGGATCAGGTTTGTCTCCGACTTTTTTACCATTGACCCGCATTCCGGCTCAATGGAGAATAGTGAACAGCTGTTCGCTGAAAGGAGCCGAGTGAAATGGACCGCCCCCCGATCATCATGACCAATACCCTGCTGTTCGCCCTCTCCGGGCTCACGGCACTGATAGCGGTCCCCTGGTATGGACTGAGCCAGGGCTACGACCTATGGCAGTGGCTCTGCTTCCTGCTGCTGTTCTGCTATTGCGGCATCTCCATCACCGCCGGCTACCACAGGCTCTGGTCCCACAAGGCCTACAAGGCGCACCCGGCCCTGCAATGGATCTTCGCCATCGGAGGCGCGCTCGCCCTGCAAAACTCGGCGCTGCACTGGTCCTCGGATCATCGCCGCCACCACCGCCACGTGGATGACAACCAGAAGGATCCCTACAGTGCGGGGCGCGGCTTCTGGTACTCCCACATCGGCTGGATGCTGCGGGAATACCAGCGCGATACCTACCACGACTACAGCAATGTGCGCGACCTGCAAAACAACCCCGTGGTCGCCTTCCAGCACAGGCACTATCTCGCCCTGGCCCTGGTCACCAACATCGGCATTCCGCTGCTGCTCGGCCTCTTGCACGGGGATCTGCTCGGCATGATGCTGCTGGCCGGGGTGCTGCGCATGGTGATGACCCATCACACCACCTTCTTCATCAACTCCCTGGCCCACATCTGGGGCAGCCAGCCGTTCACGGATCGCAACAGCGCCCGGGACAACGGCATCCTGGCCTTCTTCACCTTTGGCGAGGGCTATCACAACTTCCATCACCTGTTCGAGAACGACTACCGCAACGGCATCCAGTGGTGGCAGTTCGATCCCACCAAGTGGCTGATCCGCACCGCCGCCTGGTGCGGGCTCGCCAAAGACCTGAGATCCTGCCCGGAGGAACGCATCGAACAGGCCAGGCTGGAGATGCAGCTCAAGCGCGCCCAGGCCAGAGTGCACAAGCAGGACGACAGGGAACGCTGGCAGGCACTGCTGCAGGAGGAGTACGACAAGCTGAGCCTGCAGATCCAGCACTACTATGCCAGCCGCAAGTCACTGCTGGAGCAGCGCAAGCGCACAGCCCTCGCACGCTACGACAGGCTCAGGCTGCAACTGGAGTACCGCACATTGCGAGACGGTTTCCTCGTTGCCAAGCGCAACTGGAGTCGTCTGCTGGCGGGCCTCGCCTGATCGCCGAGACATCACGCAAAAGACCGCCAGTAGGCGGTCTTTTTGATTGGGCAAACGGACGGCAGTCATAAAAAAATGGGGCAACATTCGCATGTCACCCCCTCGCAAATAGCATGTTCCATATTGGGCTCCCGCAACCACGGGGTCTATCTGGCATCACGGGTTTCCGCTCCCGATCCGCCTCGCCTGCCGGAGCAATCCGGTTGGCCCATTTCCCCTGTTGCCGTCACCCACACGGCAGACCAGCCGCCGTGTTTGTCCTTGCACTCGAGATACTACGCAGTTAAATAAAATAAAAAACCGTTATAGACGCACCTCTATGCAGTCGAGGAGCCTGGATTGTTACGGCGCCCTTAATATAAATCGATTAAAAACAATACGATGCAATCCAGTCCCGTTTTTGGATGGCAAACGTTATCCTCGAAGGCGCACAAGGCTTTGCGAGATCTCGCACAAGGCGGATCCCACTCACAACCAACGATGCAAAGGTAACCAATCGCTCAATTGCGCCAGCAGGCGCCGCCATGCAGAGGGGGACGCCGCCACCGGGTGCACGGCCTGCTGCAACCAGCCATCGATGAGTTGCTGCAACTCGTCGCACAACCTCGGGCTATGGAGGTGCAGCATCAACTCGGTGTTGAGCATCAGGGAGCGGGGATCCAGGTTGAAACTGCCGAGCAGCGCCTCCTCCTTCCCCATCAGGATCAGCTTGGCATGCAGACTGAACGCCTCCGTCGTCAGCTCGAACAGGGTGACCCCCTGACGCTCGAGCCAGGGGCGGTGACGTCGATAGGCGCCATAGACCAGGGGCACGTCCGTGCTGGCCAGGGAGTTGGTCAGGATCTCGATGTCGACCCCCTGCCGTCGCTGCCCCTTGAGCCGGCGACGCAGCCCCCGTGTCAGGATCAGGTAAGGGCTCACCAACCTCAGGGCCCCCTGATTGCTCGCCAGCATGCGTCCCAGCAGGGGCGCCGTGGTCGGCCGGGCGACCAGCCCCTTGCCGGGGCGATCGAACCAGCACTGCCCTCGCCCGGGATGCCAGCAAAGGGGAACGGGGCACTCATCAAACAGAGTGGCCGGCAGATCATAGGCGGCCGCCATGGCGGGGTCGGTCAGGGTCAGCAGGAAGTCATTCAGGGCCCGGGTTTCGGCTGGCAGCAAGGGGCGTCTCAACAGACGACGGACCGGGTGGCTCCAGCGACTGTGCCAGAACAGCGCGAACCCCTGCTCGGCCTGCTGACAGAGGGGGCCGCGGCAGACCAGATCCAGGTCGATGAAGTGAGGCGGCATCCCCAGCCCGAAGTAACGATCACCGATGTTGCGCCCGCCGATCACCGCCTGGCTGCCATCCACCAGCAGCAGCTTGTTGTGCATCCGGTGGTTGATGCGGCGAAAGCTCAGCACCCCTTCCAGCAGCAGGGTCAGAGGACGCCAGCCCCGCAACCAGAAGGGGTTGAACAGGCGCACCTCGATGCCCGGTTCCGCCGCCACCGCCTCCAGAAAGCGGTTCTCCCCGCCGTAGAGATCGTCGATGAGCAGCTGCACCACCACTCCGCGCCTGGCCGCCCGCACCAGCTCCGCCAGCAGCAGCTTGCCGCTGCCGTCCTCTTCCCAGCTGTAATACTGGGCGAGGATCCGGTGGCGAGCCTGGCGGATCAACTGGCATCGGGCTTTCAGGGCGGCGCCGGGATCGGCGAGCAAGGCAAACTCGGCGGAGATCAAGGGTCATCTCCCTGTCATCTGGTGGTGGCATAACCCAGACAACCGCCCCAATAGCCCAGTGTCAAGGAGCCGATGATGGAACTGCGCGACCACCCCTCCCTCAGTCAGAGACCTCATGCCAGCCAACCGGATCCCACCCCGGCCAGGCTGTTGATGCCCTGGTACCAGCAGCACCGGGATCTGGGCTGGGAACCCCTTGCGCAGCATCACGAGGATCCCCTCCCCGGCCAGCATTGACAGGCTCAGGGCTGCACCGCCTCGATGGCCTCTGACTTGCCCTCCAACTGGGGCAGGCTGAAACGGTAGGCCACGTAGTATTTGTAGATGGTGCCAACGTAGTTGATGGGCCCCTGGCCCACATCGTTGGCCACCAGCTGCTCCACATTGCCGAACCAGACGTTCGGATCCAGCCCCTTGTCGGCCGCCTTGGCCTGCAATGCCTGGACCCGGTTCGGACCCGCATTGTAGGCGGCCAGGGCGAACAGATGGCGATTGAGCCTGTCCATCCCGGGATCATTGAAGTAGGTGTCCAGGATGAGCCGCATGTAGCGACAGGCCGCCTCCACATTGCCCTCCAGACTGGTGAGTCTGGCGCCTCGGATCCCCACCTCCTTGCCGGTGCTCGGCAGCAATTGCATGATGCCGACGGCCCCCCGGTGAGAGCCGACATTGGGATTGAGCCCCGACTCCTTGTAAGCCAGCGCGGCCAGCATCAGCCAGTCCAGCTGATACTTGTCCGCCTGGGCCTCCAGTACCTTGCGAATGGTCGACAGGCGCCCCAGCGGGTCCGGCGCCAGTATGTTGCTCATGCGGTCGCTTTGCGCCAGCAGGCGGCGCAATGTCATGTCACTGTAGAGGGTCCGCTTGCTCGACTCCGAGATGTAGGCGTTCACCGCCCTGAGCAGCTCCGGGCTGTTGTTGCGCAGGGCCCAGGCGCTACGCCCCTTGTCCCGCAGCGGTATCAGTCTGTGGGCCTTGAGGCCGCCAATCATGTCGAGCCAGATCCGCCCCTTGAAGCTGTCGGTGACCGTCAGCGGAATGATCCCGGCTGACACCATCTCCAGCAGGTCCCCGTCCTGCAGGTATTCGGGAACCGTCTCGATGTAGACCGGGGGCAAGCCCAGCTCCCGAAACAGCCAGTTGAGCTGGTGCAGGCTCTCGAAATAACTGGAGCTGGCTCGCACCCAGATCCGCCGGCCGGACAGCTGAGTGATGCGATTGAAGGCAGGGAGATCCCGCTGGCTCACCACCCACTCCTCGATGGGGGCGATCAGCGGCTGGGAGAAGGTCACCTGCTCGCGCCGGGTGGGGGTGACCGTCAGGTTGGCGGCCACCAGATCCCCACGCCCCTCGGCCAGGTAGTCCAGCAGCTTGTCCTGGCGCACCGGGATATAAATGATCTTGAGCTTGAGCTTCTCCTTGGCCAGGTAGGTCTGGTTCAACCAGCGCTCGAATCCCTGAAGCTGATTGACCAGGATGCCGTACTGGGCTCCCTTGTCGAAAAAGAAAAACCCCCGCTCATAGACCACCAGGGCCCTGAGCTCTTTTTTTTGCAGGATGTGTTCGAGATCACCGGCCTGGGGCAGCAACTGCGGCTTGAGATCCGCCGCCAGCAGAGGGAGAGAGCAGAGAGCCAGCAGGGCCCAGATCCATCGCCGCATCATGATTTAACCACCTCGCTGTGGGGGCCGGTGCGCACCGTCGGGTCTGTCAGAGAAGGCGCCTGCGCCAAGTCATGGGGCGTCGCGGGATCTTCTGCCGATCGGCGCATGCCGGACGGAAAACGGATCGTCCGTGGGATAACTCACTATACAACGCAAAGGGAGGGAAAAAGCGAGGGGCAGAGCAAGACGGCAGGCAAGCCTGCCGTGTCATCACGATCTCAGAGGGAGCGGGCGCGCATCTCGAAGATCAGCTTCTCGGCGGTGCAGGTGAATTGCAGGCGGGCCTTCAGGATCACGCCATCCGGGCCCCGGCTCAGCTCGCTGCTGCTTTTGGCTTCGGCAGTGACCTGCTTGGCCAGCGCCTCGTAAGCTGCAAATTTCTCGCGGGCGTCGGCTTCTGCAGCGGCCTCGATCACCAGCTCCATGACGTCGTCACCTTCGCCGATGATGGTGCCAATTTCGGCGAAACAGCCGCAACTGTCACAGGTCTCGTTCAGTTCCACTTTCTCGTCTACAGACATACGTTCACTCCTACTTATTCCGGATATTGTCATCGTCGCGCAAGGCGTTGCGAAAATCCCTGATGGCAGTGCCCAGATCCTCACCGGCGCCAGCCAGGCGTTTGCTGCCAAACACCACGACGACGACCACGAGCAGGATCAGCAGATGCCAGATATGAATGCCACCCAGTCCCATAGGGAGACTCCTGACTGTTAGATATCTGGAGGTTGTATCAAAAGAAAGCGTATCGATTGTTGGGCAAAATCAAGGCAGGTGCAAGTTGGCGAAAAAATCGCGCAAAAACGGCGACGAGGCGCAAAAAATACGGCGACCATGGGCCGCCGTATGAGTCGGTGCTACTTGTCCCCTCAACCGCTACATCCTGTACCAGCCGCCACCAGGGCGAGAGACCCGTCGAGCATAGGATCGCCAAGATATGAAAACAAATGGTATATATTCATCTAGGAATTGAAGAGGATTCATATCATGTTGCTGGAACAGCTTGCACGCATAGACCTTAATCTGTTGATAATCCTGCAAGTCTTGCTGGAAGAGCGCAACGGCAGCCGGGCTGCACGCCGTTTGCACCTGAGCCAGTCCGCCGTCAGCAAGGCCCTTGGGCGGTTGCGGGAGACCTTTGACGATCCCCTGTTCGTGCGCTCGGCCTACGGGATGGATCCCACTCCCCGCGCCCTGGATCTCCAGCAGCAACTGCAGCCCATACTGCTCTCCCTGGACAACCTGATCCAGCCGCCGGACTTCGATCCCGCCAGCACGGAGCGGGAGTTCGTCATCGCCAGCATGGACAGCGCCTTCACCCTGTTTGCCCCCCTCTACCTGAGCGAACTGAAGCGTCAGGCCCCTGGCATCCGCCTGCGCTACGAGGAGTGGACCGAACACAGCCTGACCGAGATGAGCCAGGGCCAGGTGGATATCGCCTTCACGGTGCGGGAGAACTGCATCAATTCGGATTTTCGCCTCGACACCCTGCCCAACGCCATCTGTCAGCGGTTGCTCACCATCGACGATCTCACCTGCCTGGTGCAGCGGGATCACCCTGCCTTGCAGGAGCCCGAGTGGGATCTCGCCCGTTACCTCGCCTACCCCCATGTGCAGACCTACTGCGAAGGGCGGGATCGCTGGATGCTGGATCACAAGCTGGCAGAGCAGGATCTCTATCGCCGGATCGAGGCGACCGTCCCCTCCTTCGAGGCGGCCCTGCGCATGGGCATGCACTCGGACATGATAGTGACCCTCTCCCGCCTCTACGCCCGCCACGCCACCCAGGTCTATCCCCTGGTGCCGCTGCCGCTGCCCATCGCCCTGGACAGCATCTCCCACCTGCTCATCTGGCATCAGCGCCACGAGGAGGATCCGGGCCACCGCTGGCTGCGGGAGACCCTGCTCGCCCTCATCATGGGCAAGCTGGAAACCTCGGCGGACGGCCCGGCCGCTGCCGCCTGACGCGCAAAAAAAAACGGGGCTCAAGAAGCCCCGTTTCACGTTGACATCAGCATTCGCCCCGTCAGTTCTGACCCGTCACCGCCAGATAGTGGTGCACCCCGTCCAGCAGCATCTGCACCGAGATCATCACCAGCAGCATGCCCATCAGCCGCTCCACCGCGGTGAGTCCTCGCTCACCCAGCAGCTTGTTGAACAGCTCGTAGAACATCAGGATCACGGCGCTGGCCCCCCAGGCCATCAGCAGGGCCAATGACCAGTCCATCATCCGGGTCGGCTCCTGGTTCGCCAGAAGCAGCAGGGAAGCCAGGATGGAGGGACCCGCAATCATGGGGATGGCCATGGGCACCAGGAAGGGCTCCTCCCCCGCCGCCAGCCCGGTCACACCACCGGGGCTCGGGAAGATCATCTTGATGGCGATGAGGAAGAGGATGATGCCCCCCGCGATGCTGACCGCCTCCTGACGCAGGTTGAGGAAGCTCAGGATCTGCTGACCGGCGAACAGGAAGCCCATCATGATCACCAGTGAAAACAACAGCTCCCGCAGCATTACCTTGCGTCGACGCTTGGGGTCGACATGGCGCAGGATGGAGAGGAAGACCGGCAGGTTGCCCAGCGGATCCATGATCAGAAACAGCATGACGGCAGCGGAGAGTGTGTCCATAGAGCGCCCGGGCAGAACCTTTCAACAAGAGGGGAAGGAGGGCGAAATATAACAAAGGTGGCGGGATTCGGCGAGCGCCCCACCGCGCTCGCCACTGGCGATCATCCGTGGTTGCAGATCTTGTCGGCGCGGGTCTGGAACCCTGACTCCGAGTCGATGAACTTGCCGCGCCTGGCCAGGAAGTCGATCAGGGCGTCAGCGTCCATCTCGCTGGCGCTGCAGGTGTGGAACCGGGCCTCGGCACCGAAGCGCGAGGCGATCGCCGCCCTGAGGCTGGCCCGGGTAAACGGACTCTCCTGCTCCAGCATCATCTCCATCACTTCGTGACCGTGTATCGATTGGGACATCTCGAACCTCTTTAATCATCATGTCAGATGACAATTAAAGCCCGAAGCCCGGAGAGGGTTCTTGATATAGGCCAACAAAACGCCTTTTTTAACGCCAGCGGGCTGGTCGTGAGCACCGCTTTGTCGATAATGTGGCAACCTGACGGGGGGATGGCTACACTGTCGCCCCTTTTTGCCACCGCAGACAGAAAATAAGGACATTGGCGTCATGCTGTTCCATGGATTGGTCTTCAAACCCTGGCGGATCTGGACCCGTCGCCCGCTCTGGTTGAAGACTCTGCTCGGCATGCTGACCGGGATAGGTCTGGGACTCTGCTTCAGCGAGCAGGCCCTGCTGCTCAAGCCCATCGGCGTCCTGTTCGTCAACACCATCCAGATGCTGATGGTGCCCCTCATCTTCTGTTCCGTCCTGGCAGGCCTCACCGCCCTGCTCAAGGGCAAGCGGCTCGACCGCATCGCCGGCAAGGCCATCGGCTTCTATCTCTGCTCCACCGCCGTCGCCATCTGCATCGGCCTGATGATGGGCTGGCTGCTGGAACCGGGCATGGGCGCCAACATGGGCCCTTATGAACGGGGTGCCATGGCGCAGCAACCTACTCTGGCCAGCGTGCTGAGCCACCTGGTGCCGCGCAACCCGGTGCAGGCCATGGGCGATGGCAAGATATTGCAGGTGATCGTGTTCGCCGTGGCCCTCGCTCTCGCCCTCAACGCCACCGGACGACGCGGCCGCCCCGCCATCCTGTTCTTTACCTCCCTGGCAGAGGGAATGTTCAAGCTGACCCAGATGGTGATGGCCCTGGCCCCCTATGGCGTCTGCGCCCTGATGGCCTGGATGACCGGCAAGTACGGCGTCAGCCTGCTGTTGCCGCTGCTCAAGGTGATCGGCGCCGTCTACCTCGGCTGCCTGCTCCACGTGCTTGGCGTCTACAGCAGCCTGCTGCTCCTGATGGCGCGCCTCAACCCGTTGCACTACTTCAAGAGCATCGTCGATGCCCAGGCGGTGGCCTTCACCAGCAGTTCAAGCAGCAGCACCCTGCCCATCAGCCTGGCCTGCGCCGAACGCAGGCTCGGGGTCTCCCCCGCCATCACCGCCAAGGTGCTGCCCATCGGCGCCACCATCAACATGGATGGCACCGCCCTCTATCAGGGGGTCACCGCCCTGTTCGTGGCCCAGGCCTTCGGGGTGGATCTGCATCTGGTGGATTACCTGACCCTCATCAGCATCGTCACGCTGGCCAGCATCGGCACGGCAGGCACACCCGGTACCGGGCTGATGCTGCTGACCCTGACCCTCACTGCCGTGGGACTGCCGCTGGAAGGGGTGGCGCTCATCGCCGGCATAGACCGGATCCTCGACATGGCGCGCACCACGGTCAACGTCTCCGGCGACATCCTGGTCTCCGTGCTCATCGCCCGCAGCGAGAAGGAGCTGGATCTCGCCACCTACCACGATGCCCATGCGGGGGATGACATCGACTTCACCCTGCGCTGAGGGCGCGAGGGGCGTTCAGTGATCCTGGGGATCGTGATGGCAGCGCCAGCAGATATCGAAGTTGGCGCCGTTCTCCTCCCCGCACTGACCGCACAGCCAGCCGTTGCCCTGGCGCTGCTGGTAGCGCTCGATGATCCGGCCCGCCCGCTGACGATCCCGCTCGTTCACCATCAGGGTCACTTGCAGCAGATCCACCGGCAGCTCCCCAAGCGCGCCGGAGAGCCCTTCGCCGCTGAGGCGCACCCTGACTCCCTCTACCTCCAAGGCCCCTTTCAGGGCATGCGCCTCCAGGGAGTGAGAGGCGCGATACAAGTTAATCCACTGATCCATACGTTGTCCTCGAAACCCTTGCCAGTGCCATCATCACCAGCACTACCATCATTCCAGGGCGAGCATCTTCCGGGAGCGAGATGCCCGATACAGATTCATCCACTGATCCATACGTTGTCCTCGAAACCCTTGCCAGTGCCGTCATCACCAGCACTACCATCATTCCAGGGCGAGCATCTTCCGGGAGTGCGATGCCCGATACAGATTCATCCACCGCTCCATACGTTGTCCTCGAAACCCTTACAGCAGCTTGTCGATGCCGTAAGCCGGGCCGTTGGCCACCAGAAAATCGATGAATGCCCTCAGCTTGCGCGGCATCAGGCGCCGCTCGGGAAACAGCAGGTAGATGGGTACCCTGGGTTGCTGCCACTCCGGCAGCAAGGAGACCAGCGTCCCGTTCGCCAGCTCATCATGGCACAGCATGGCGGGCAGGGAAGCCAGCCCCAGCCCCGCCTTCGCCGCCTCCCTGGCACAGGTGATGTTGTTGACCTGGAAGCGGGACGGGGGATCCACCAGCACTTCGCGATCATCCAGCTCGAAACACCAGTGCGAGGCGAGGAACCCCGTGCTGACCGCGATCCGCTCGTGATGCACCAGATCGGCGGGCCTCTGGATCACCGGGTGGCGCGCCAGATAGTCCGGGCTGGCGCACAGCAGCCGCTCGGTGCTCCAGAGACGCCGCGCCGCCAGGTTGGAGTCGCTCATGTCGCCGACCCGCACGATGGCATCCAGCCCCTCGCTGATGGGATCCACGATGCGGTTGGTCAGCTCCAGCTCCACCTTCATGCCCGGATAGGCTTGCAGGAAGTTCGCCACCAGCCTGCCCACCACCAGCTGTCCCGTCTCGATGGGCACCGCCAGCTTGAGGGTCCCTGTCACCTCCTGCTGGCTGGCACTGAGCATCAGCTCGGCCTGGGCCAGTTCCTCCACCGCCTTGCTGCAGCGTAGATAATATTGTTCACCGGCTTCCGTCAGGGTGAGCTGCCGGGTGGAGCGATAGAGCAGCCGCGCACCGAGACGCTGCTCCAGCTCGGCGATGCGGCGGCTCACCGTCGCCTTGGTCATGCCCAGCTCCTGGGCAGCGGCGGTAAAGGAGCCCTTGTCGACGATACGAACGAGGATTAAGGCAGCATTCAGGTCCATTGTTTCACCAGTGAAACTGTATGTCTCATGAATGGATACTAATCGAAACAGTTGCACGATGTTAGCCTGCCCGCCACAGTTCAGGAAAACCAATATCATGAGTCAACACAAGAAGATCCCCCTGCTGGCCGCCCTGGTGCTGGCCCTGCTCGGCCTGCTGTTTGCCGGTTACTGGTATCTGCATGGCCGCTACTTCGAGAGCACCGACAACGCCTACCTGCAAAGCGAGGTGACCGGCATCGGTTCCAAGCTCTCCGGCTACATCAGCGAAGTACTGGTGACCGACAACCAGGCGGTGAAGGCCGGCCAGCTCATCGCCCGGCTCGACGACCGCGAATACAGGACCAAGGTGGCGGAGGCCGAGGCCGATCTGCACCTCAACCAGGCGACGGCGGATAACCTCGCCGCCACCCGTATCCAGCAGTTGAGCCTCATCCGCCAGGCCGAGGCAAAAGTCAGCTCGGCCAATGCCGAGCAGATCCGGGCCCAGCAGCAGGTGCGCCGGGTCAGCCAGCTCAATGAGCGTCACTACAGCTCCCAGGACAGCCTGGACGAGGTACGTGCCGGCTTGCAGGTCAACCAGGCCCAGGCACTGGAGGCCAAAGCCGCCTTGCAGGCCGCCCGCGAGCGGCTGCTGGTGCTGGATGCCGAAGCCAAGCAGAACCAGGCCAGGCTGGCATTGAGCGAGGCCCAGCTTGAACAAGCCAGGCTGGAACTCGGCTACACCGAGCTGCGAGCCCCGGCTGACGGCATCATCGGCAAGCGCAGCCTGCGGGAAGGGCTCTACGTCCAGTCCGGTATGCAGGTGGCCAGCCTGGTGCCCCTGAGCCAGGTGTGGGTCGAGGCCAACTTCAAGGAGACCCAGTTGCAGCACATGCAGCCGGGCCAGAAGGTGGAGGTGATCCTGGATGCCTATCCGGATCAACCGGTCGAGGGGATCATCGACAGCCTCTCTCCGGCCACCGGCGCCAAGTTCGCCCTGCTGCCGCCGGAGAACGCCACCGGTAACTTCACCAAGATCGTGCAGCGGGTACCGGTCAAGATCCGCATCCCGGATCCGGGCGCTCTGGCGGGCAAGCTGCTGCCCGGCCTCTCCACCGAGGTGATCGTCGACACCCGCACCCCTGATCCCGTGGTGGCCGCCCACTGATGGACGCCATACCACGCCGCAACTGGATCGCGGTCATGGGGGGCCTCATCGGCGCCTTCATGGCCATCCTCGACATCCAGATCACCAACGCCTCCCTGAAAGACATTCAGGGGGCACTCTCGGCCACCCTGAGCGAGAGCTCCTGGATCTCCACCTCCTATCTGGTGGCGGAGATGATCGCCATTCCGCTGAGCGGCTGGCTGAGCCGGGGACTGAGCGTGCGGCGCTACCTGCTGTGGACCACGGGCGCCTTCATCGTCGCCTCCGTGCTCTGCTCGTTCAGCTGGAACCTCACCAGCATGATCGTCTTTCGGGCGCTGCAGGGCTTCACCGGCGGGGCCCTGATCCCCATGGCCTTCTCCCTCATCGTCAGCCTGCTGCCGCTGCACAAGCGAGCCACCGGCATGGCGCTGTTCGGCCTGTGCGCCACCTTCGCCCCCGCCATCGGCCCGACCCTGGGGGGCTGGCTGACGGAGCAGATGTCCTGGCACTACATCTTCTATCTGAACGTGCCGCCCGGCCTGCTGGTGATGGCCATGCTGGCCCACGGACTGGACAGGAAGCCCGTGGACTGGGAGGTGATCAAGCGGGTGGATCTCATCGGTATCCTCACCATGGCGGTGGGTCTCGGCCTCCTGGAGGTGGTGCTGGAAGAGGGCAACCGGGAGGACTGGTTCGGCTCGAGCTTCATCGTGCGGCTCACCGTCATCTCGGTGGTGGCCCTGGTGTTCTTCGTCATCAGCCAGTTGCTGCGCCGCCACCCCCTGGTCAACCTGCGGCTGCTGCACAACCCGCGCTTCGCCCTGGCCTGCTTCGCCTACCTGGTGCTCGGTATGGGGTTGATGGGCTCCATCTATGTGCTGCCCCTCTACATGACCCAGATCCACAACTACAACGCCCTGGAAATCGGTGAGGTGCTGATGTGGATGGGGTTGCCCCAGTTGCTGGTGCTCCCCCTGGTGCCCAAGCTGACCCACAAGATAGATCCGCGCTATCTGGTGAGCTTCGGCTTTCTGGTCTTCGCCATCAGCTGCTTCATGAACGTGAACATGAATGCCGACTACGCCGGGCCCCAGCTGATCCAGTCCCTCATCGTGCGGGCCCTGGGGCAGCCCTTCATCATGGTGCCCCTCTCCCTGGTGGCGACCGCCAGCCTGACGCCGGACGAGATCCCCTCTTCCTCGACCCTGCTCAACGTGCTGCGCAACCTGGGGGGCGCCTTCGGCATCGCCATCATCGCCACCCTGATCGACAACGACACCCGGACTCATGTCAGCCAGATCGGCAGCACCCTGGCCGCCACCAGCATCGAGGGGCAGGCCTATCTGATGCAGCTGGCCCAGAACATGATGGCCCAGGGAGCCGGGCCGGAGCAGGCCCAGTTGCAGGCCCGGGCCATGCTGTCGAACACCATCAGCCGCGAGGCGGCCATCATGGCCTACAACCAGGTGTTCTACGTGATGGGTATCTTCCTGCTCGTCGCCAGCGCCCTGATGCTGCTGCTCAAGCAGCCGGCCCCGAGGGCCCCTGACGCAGAACCGGTCGAGGCGTGAAAGGTGGGGATCACATAGCAAAACGGGCCAGAAGGCCCGTTTTTCATAGCTGCCCGCTGGTCAGCCCGCCAGGGAGGCGGCGATCAGGAACTGGGCCGCGAAGTAGCTGCTCATGATCCAGGCCGTGGCATGGGGGAAGGGGCGGCGGAAGCGGTCCAGTGCCAGCATGCTGTCGGAGAAGAGGAACATCAGCGCCCCCACCAGGGCGGCGGCGCTGCCGGCAGTGAGAGAGGCATGCCAGGCACCGGCAGCCACCCAGGCCATGGCGATGATCACCAGCATGTAGCAGAAGACGGGGATCCTCATCTCGCCGAGCTGGCCCCACAGGAGCCCGAACACCATGCCGGCCACCAACAGCAGCAGCAGGCCGTCCACCAGCTTGAGCACCAGGGGCCCCTGGGCGAACCCGACGATGTAGCAGAGGTGAGCGACAAGAAATGCCGCCAGCCCCTGGATGAAACGATCCCGTGGCAGCATCAGCAGCACGTCACCCGCCAGCGACAGGCAGAGACCGAGCAGGATCCAGGCGTGGGAGCCGTTGTGATCGTCGCTCTGGTAGCCAAACGCCAGGGCGATGATGAACAGCATGGTCAGGGGTTTGCTGATGTAGAACTGACGGGAGTCTGAGCCGTAAGCCGCGCGGATGTGCCACCAGCCCGATGCGATGATCAAGAAACTCAATAACATGCCCTGCTCCTCACCGGCTGCTCGCCCTGGGGCGGCAACCTCTTTAGTGCCCGCAAGAGTAGCAAATTCCCCTGGCCAGTGGCAGAGGCTGAAGCAGATGGCACCCTACACCTAAAGTCTAATTGCCCCCATCCCCGCCCTCGGGCATAAGAGACAGTTCTGGAGGATCACCATGGAAGACGCTATGACCAACTACCTGCCCGCTATCGACATCATGATGTGCCATCTTGGCATCAGCTTTGAACAGGCCTGCGAGCAGCTTGGCCTCAGCCCGCAGGAGCAGCAGACCCTCGACCAACTGCAAAAACAGAAGCAGACCCAGTCCAACTGATGCCCTGGACTGATGGCCCGAAGCGGCTGGCATCACAGCCCAGCATAAAAAACGGCGCCCGAAGGCGCCGTTTTTTATTGGGTGATGGTCAGGGTCGAGCGACCCGGCGGCGTTGCAGCCAGACCACGGCCCCGAACAGCAGGAAGCCCGGCAGCCACATCAGCTCCTTGGGCCAGCGCTCGGTAGGCGCCTTGACGCTCAGGATCTGCTGATCCATCTCCAGCCCCAGATCGGCGGCCTGGCTGCCGAAGGTGACGGTGTCGATCAGGATCTTGCCCTCCTGCTCATAGGTCTGGATCCCCAGCTTGGCCAGACGATCCTCGCCACTGGCGCCCTCCGGCACCGGCAGCAGCACGGTGAAGCGGCGCAACTTGCCCACCGCATCTTCCCCTTCCATGCGCAGGCGCAGGGTGCTCTCGGCCTCCACCTGCCCCATGGTCTGGACCAGCTCGGCCGGGGCGGTGTCGCGATACGGGTCGTGCAGCAGATCCATCCAGAAGCCAGGACGGAACAGGGTGAAGGCCACCAGCAGCAGCAGCACGCTCTCGTACCAGCGGCTCTTCACCAGGAAGAAGCCCTGGGTGGCGGCAGCGAAGATCAGCATGGCGATGGTGGCCACGAAGAAGATCAGTACGCCGTGGGCGAAGTCCACGTTGATCAGCAGCAGATCCGTGTTGAAGATGAACAGGAAGGGCAGCGCCGCGGTACGCAGGCTGTAGTAGAACGCCGTGATCCCGGTCTTGATGGGGTCGCCCTTGGAGACGGCGGCCGCGGCGAACGAGGCCAGCCCCACCGGCGGGGTCACGTCCGCCATGATGCCGAAGTAGAAGACGAACAGGTGCACCGCGATGAGCGGCACGATGAGGCCGTTCTGCTGGCCCAGGGTGACGATCACCGGCGCCAGCAGGCTCGATACCACGATGTAGTTGGCAGTGGTCGGCAGTCCCATGCCGAGGATGAGGCTCAGCAGGGCGGTGAGGATCAGCATGAGCAGCAGGTTGCCCATGGAGAGGAACTCCACCAGATCCGCCAGCACCAGGCCGACGCCGGTCTGGGAGACGGCCCCGACGATGATACCGGCAGTGGCGGTGGCAATGCCGATGCCGATCATGTTGCGAGCACCGGCAATCAGCCCCTCGCGCAGGTCCACCACGCCATCGGTGAAGGAGCCGTAGTCATGCTTGCCGTCGGTGCGCAGCCAGTTCAGCAGCGGTCGCTGGGTCAGCAGGATGATGATCAGCATCACCGAACCCCAGAAGGCCGACAGGCCGGGGGAGAGGCGCTCCACCATCAGACACCACACCAGCACCACCACGGGCAGCAGGAAGTGCAGGCCGGAGAGCAGCACGGCGCGGGTCTCGGGCAGCTCGTCCAGCGGCTTGTCCGGGTCTTCCGCCGGCAGCGGCGCGTTGCTGGCGGCGATCTTCAGCAGTCCCAGGTAGGCGACGGCCAGCAACACGCTGATCCCCGGCAGGGCATAGTCACCCAGCACCGGCTTGAGCCAGCCCAGACCGTAGTAGACCGCCATGGAGAGGCCGCTGATGAGGGCGGCACCGAAGGCGAAGCCGGTCAGGCGACGCAGCCAGGGGCGCGGCTGACGGTTGCCGATGGGCTGCATCCCGAGCTTGAGCGCCTCGAGGTGCACGATGTAGAGCAGGGCGATGTAGGAGATGGCCGCCGGCAGGAAGGCGTGCTTGATGATCTCCACATAGGGGATGCCCACGTACTCCACCATCAGGAAGGCCGCAGCCCCCATGACCGGCGGCATGATCTGGCCGTTGACCGAAGAGGCCACTTCCACCGCGCCGGCCTTCTCCTTGGAGAAACCGACCCGTTTCATCATGGGGATGGTGAAGGTGCCCGTGGTCACCACGTTGGCGATGGAGGAGCCGGAGATGACGCCGGTCAGGGCCGAGGCGACCACGGCCGCCTTGGCCGGGCCGCCGCGCAGGTGACCCAGCAGGCTGAAGGCGAGCTGGATGAAGTAGTGGCCCGCACCGGCGCGCTCGAGCAGGGCGCCAAACAGCACGAACAGGAAGACGAAGCTGGTGGAGACCCCAAGGGCGATGCCGAACACCCCTTCGGTGGTGATCCACTGGTGGTTGGCCAGCGCATGCAGGCTCACCCCGCGGTGGGCCAGCAGGGAAGGCATCCAGGGACCGGCCAGGCTGTAGGCCAGGAAGACGATGGCGATGACCGCTAGGGCCGGGCCCAGGGCGCGGCGGGCCGCTTCCAGCAGGAGCGGGATGCCGACGCAGGCCACCGCGAAGTCCATGGTGGTCAGGTTGCCGGGACGCTGGGCAAGCTCCTGGTACATCACGAACAGATAGCTGGCGACGGCGGCACCGACGAGGCCGAGGGCGATGTCGGCAAGGGGAACCCTGTCTCGCGGTGAGCTGCGCATGGCCGGGAACACCAGGTAGGCGAGCAGGATGGCGAAGGCCAGGTGAATCGAGCGTGTTTCAGTGTCGTTGAGGACGCCGATGCCGAGGGAGAAGGGCAGCGGCGAGGCGATCCAGAGCTGGAACAGGGACCAGATCAGCGCAAGACCTGCGATGATCCAGCTCATGGGGCCGACGGGCAGCCTGGCGCCGACGTCCTGGGCGATCAGCTCCTCGGCCGAGAGCGCCTCTTGTTGTTGTGTTTGCTGCATAGTGTGACTCTGTAGGTACTGCAATAAATGAGACTCGCCCCCCCAAAGGAGGAGCGAGTCCGGGGCACATCCGAAGACGCAGCCGGATTACATCCAGCCACGTTCCTTGTAGTAACGCACAGCGCCTTCATGCAGCGGAGCGGAGAGACCCACCTTGATCATGTCGGCTTCCTTCAGATCCGCGAAGGCCGGGTGCAGGCGCTTGAAGCGGTCCAGGTTGTCGAACACGGACTTGACCAGCTGGTAGACCACTTCCGGATCGGCCTTGGCGCTGGTGGAGAGCACCGCCTTGCCACCGATGGACGGAGTCGGGTTCGGGCTGCCCTTGTAGAGACCACCCGGGATCTCGGCCTTGCTGTAGTAGCTCTTCTCGGCCAGCAGCTTGTCGATCTCGGGGCCGGTGACCGGCACCAGCACGGTGTCCGTGGTGGTGGAGGCTTCCTGGATGGCGCCGTTCGGGTGGCCGACGAAGTAGCTCATGGCGTCGATGTTGTTGTCACCCAGGGCAGAGGCCTGCTCGGCGGGTTTCAGTTCGGAAACCAGGCTGAAGGCGGATTTGTCCCAGCCCTTCACGGTCATGATCTCTTCGAAGGTGTCACGCTGACCGGAACCCGGATTGCCGATGTTGACGCGCTTGCCCTTCAGGTCGTCGAAGCTGGCAATCTTGGCGTCCTTGCGGGCCAGGATGGTGAACACTTCGCTCTGCAGGGAGAAGACGGCGCGGATGTCATCCATCGGACCTTCGGCCTTGAACGGCTCGACGCCCTTCATCGCCTTGTACTGGTGGTCGGACTGCATGATGCCGAAGTTGAATTCGCCGGAGCGGATGCCGTTGACGTTGGCAACACCACCGCCACTGGCCGGGGCGTTGCACTTGATCTGGTGATCGGCGGCGCCGCGGTTGAGGAAGCGGCAGATGGACTGGCCCGCCACGTAGTAGACGCCGGTCTGACCGCCAGTGCCTATGGTCACGAAGCGCTCCTGCGCTTGCACCGGACCACCAAACGACACACCGACCAGAGCCGCCGACAAGGCGCACGCCAAGGATAATCCTTTCATGTTCTTCATCCTTTTCATTGATTTATTTCACCCGTTTCCCGGGAGAATATGAGACAGACCCGCACCAAGACTGGGTTCGCCTATACGACCTCGTACGAGGAAATGGTCGAGCGGCACGCGCCCTTCCAGAAGCCACCATCATCCTGCGGTGAGATAATCAGCGTCATGCCGATCGGAGGTGATCTGACCAGAAACGGGTCAGTTCAAAAGCATTAACGCTCCGATTAAGCACATAACACCAACATAAATCAAACAAAACAGCAAAATGGCGGATTTAAATAGCGAGAAGTTTGAAGCGGATCATTCATTTCTCAAGGGCAGATTAATTACATGAACTATCAAAGGGAAGCAATAAAAAGCACGCCCAGATTCTTTCGCAACCCTTGACTGGCAAGGATTAGAAACCTGGTCCGTTATATTGCGAAGTGCTTACTGAACAGCATAAACACGACGTTAATGACGCTTTTGTCGCCAAGATGCAAAAACCCCGATCCGGGGCTGCCGGAACGGGGTTTGGTAACAAGCTGATTTCATTTGGGCCCGGCCATCACGCCTTGCTGCCAGCCAGCTCCAGAATGAAGGCGAACTCCAGGGCGATGTCCTCATAGGCCTTGAAACGGCCCGACTTGCCGCCGTGACCGGCCTCCATGTCGGTGCTGAGCAGCAACTGGTTGTCGTCCGTCTTCAGCTCACGCAGCTTGGCCACCCACTTGGCCGGCTCCCAGTACTGCACCTGGGAGTCGTGCAACCCCGTGGTCACCAGCAGATTCGGGTAGGGCTGGGCCTTGACCTGATCGTAGGGGCTGTAGGCCTTCATGTAGTCGTAGTAGCGCTTCTGGTTCGGGTTGCCCCACTCGTCATACTCCCCTGTGGTGAGGGGAATGGACTCGTCCAGCATGGTGGTGACCACGTCGACGAAGGGCACCTGGGCCACCACGCCGCGATAGAGCTGGGGCGCCTGGTTGATGACGGCCCCCATCAGCAGGCCGCCGGCGCTGCCCCCCATGGCATAGACCTGATCCCTGGCACCGTAGCCTTGCGCCACCAGCGCCTCGGTCACGTCGATGAAGTCGTTGAAGGTGTTCTGCTTCTTGAGCAGCTTGCCCTCTTCATACCAAGTGCGGCCCAGCTCCTCGCCACCCCGGATATGGGCGATGGCGTAGACGAAGCCCCGGTCCAGCAGGCTCAGGCGTGAGCTGCTGAAGTCCGGGTCCATGCTGGCGCCGTAGGAGCCATAGCCGTAGACCAGCAGGGGATTGGTGCCTGCACCACCCCCTGCCTTCTTGAACTTGTCCTTGCGATAGACCAGCGACACCGGCACGGCCACGCCGTCACGGGCGGTGATCCAGAGCCGCTCGCTGGCATATTGCGCAGGCACGAAGCCCGCCACCGGCTGCTGCTTGAGCAGAGTCCGCTTGCCGCTGTCCATGTCGAGCTCATAGGTGGAGGACGGCGTGGTCATGGAGGAGTAGCCATAGCGCAGGGCGCTGGTGTCCGGCTCCGGGTTGTAGGCAAGCCAGGTGACATAGGCGGGATCGTCGAAGGCGATCTCCTTCTGTTCGCCGCTCTGCCAGTTGACCTGACGCAACCGGGTCAACCCCTGGCTGCGCTCCTCCAGCACCAGCCAGTCCCTGAACAGGGCATAGCTCTCCAGCAGCACGTCCGGATTGGGGGCGATCACCGCCTTCCAGCGATCCACCGGGCTCTCCTTGGTCTCATAGAGGCCGAAGTTCTTGCCGTCCTTGTTGGAGCGCACATAGAAGCGGCCGCGGTAGTGATCCAGGCTGTATTCGTGATCCACCTGACGGGGCAGGAACAGGCGTGGCGTCTGGCCCGGCACATTGGCATCAATGAGGCGCGCCTCGCTGGTGGTGGTGCTGGAGAGGGAGATGACGATGAAATCTTCCGAGGTGGTGGCGTAGAGGCTCACATAGAAGGAGTCGTCCTTCTCCTCGTAGACCAGGGTATCCTTCGCGGGGTCCGTGCCCAGCTCGTGGCGATAGACTTGGTAGGGCAGCAGGGTCTTGGGGTGCTTGCGCACGTAGAAGACCGTCTTGCTGTCGTTGGCCCACACCAGGTTGCCGGAGGTGTTCTCGAGGGTGTCGGCAGCCCAGGCGCCGCTCTCCAGATCGAGGAACTGGATCCTGTATTGACGGCGGGAGAGATAATCTTCCGCCACCGCCAGCCAGCGGTTGTTGCGGCTCACCTCGAGCGCCCCGAGGGCATAGAACTCGTGGCCTTCGGCGCGCTGGTTGCCATCCAGCAGCAGGGCGGAGGCCCCGTCCCCTTCCACCTTGCTGCGGGAGTAGATGGCGTACTCCTTGCCCGGCTCGTAACGGGTCTGATAGCGGTAGCCGTTCTTCACATAGGGGACAGACTCGTCCTGCTGGGGAATGCGGGCCACCATCTCCTTGTAGAGCTGCTCGCGCAGCGGCTTGATCGGTGCGAGCATGGCCTCGGTGTAGGCATTCTCGGCCTTGAGATAGTCCAGCACCTCGGGCTTCTGCCGCTCGTCGTCACGCAGCCAGTAGTAGTTGTCGACGCGCGTGTCCCCGTGTTTTTTCAGGGTATGGGGGTGCTTGGCAGCCACCGGGGGGACAATGACAGGCTGGGTGGAAGTATCGCTTGTAGGCATGGCGGACTCTTCGTTGGCATGGGAACAGGGCGCAGCAAGCAGGCAAGCCAGCAGCAACCCCCGGGAAAAGGTGAACATGTCGCATCCTTTGCGCTGTCACAGGGCCGCCCCTCCCGCTGGTGCTGCACGCATCCAGACGGCACACCGGCAGGCAGTGGGAAAAGCGTCCCTGAGAAAATAAAAATTGGCGATCAATCTGCCCCTTGTCGCCCGGGGTTGCAAGGGCTCCCCGGACATTCCCCCCCAAATCGACGAAAAAGGGCCGCCATCTCGCGATGGCGGCCCTCCTCCCTGACCGTGGGCGACACGGGTTCGCTCAGGTGTGCCTCACATGATGGAAGTGTGTCTGCTCACGGTCAGCATCCATCAGCCGGGGTAGCTCGACCAGACTTTGGTCGCGCCCTCGTCACTGATGCTCAGCACCTGATAGGGCTGACCCGGAATATCCATGCCCGGCGCACTCTGGGGCATCCCCGGAATGGTCAGACCGCGGATCGCCGGTTTTTCCTTGAGCAGCTTCTGCACGTCGGCAGCGGGCACATGCCCCTCCACCACATAGCCGTTCACCACCCCGGTGTGGCAGGAGGCCAGCTGCGGGGTGATGCCATGCTGCTGCTTGATCGGGTCAAGCTGCTCGGTTTCCACGACCTTGACCTCAAAGCCGTTCTCTTCCATGTGCTTGATCCAGGTCTTGCAGCAACCGCAATACTGGGACTTGTAGACGGTTATCTGCCCGGTTGCCAGAGCAGAAAAACTGACGGTACCGGCCAGCACGGCCAGTAACAGGGACTTGTACATATCTCACCTCGGTTAAGAAGAAATGCCCGGAAAGGGAAACTCGACTCAGCCGTGGTGACGGGGCGGACGCTCGAGACGCTTCAGGGGCGCCTCCGGCATGAACAGAGAGGGAGAGAGGTATGTCGGCCTGTCGGGCTCAAGCCGGGCAACCGTCAGGCTGTCGTTGGTGAGCACCGTCATGGCGAGCGCCGAGGTGAAGCTGCCGCAGGGCATGGCTTTTTCCAGGGTACGCTCGCTCTGGCTGCAATGGGGCGTCAGGGTACAGAGATCGGTGGCCGCACGGCTGCCAAACGACATCAGCACCAGCACCAGACTCCACAGGGGGAGCCAGCGGCGGGCGCGAGCGAGTTGGCGACGGGTCAGGACCATGAGACGACTCAATGACGAAAGAGGGCCTAT
This sequence comes from Aeromonas sp. INTO2, assembly GCF_049860605.1. Lineage (NCBI taxonomy): Bacteria > Pseudomonadati > Pseudomonadota > Gammaproteobacteria > Aeromonadales > Aeromonadaceae > Aeromonas > Aeromonas sp. INTO2. The sequence goes on along the minus strand of NZ_CP187588.1, from coordinate 4,486,812 downwards.
GGTAACCCTTGGCCCAGGGGGAGGGTCAACCCCTCCCCCGTCTGCATCAGGGTTGCTGGCGGGTGGCCGCCAGCACGATCTCCCGCACGCAGACGTTGGCCGGCTGGTGCCAGGCGTAGAGCACGGCGTCGGCGATCACCTCGGGTGCAATGACGCCTCCCATCTGATCCTTCCAGTCGTGATAGCCCGCCTTGATGCTCTCGTCCGTGGTGTGGCTGAGCAGCTCGGTCTCCACCGCGCCCGGAGCGATGGTCACCATCCGCACGCCGACATCGGCCACCTCTTCCCGGATATTCTCGGTCAGGGCGTGAACGGCGAACTTGGTGGCGCAGTAAGCGGCATGGTTCGGGAAGGTCTTGCGACCGGCGATGGAGCTGATGTTGATGATGGTGCCGCTGCGGCGGGCCTTCATGCCGGCCAGTACCGCATGCACGCCATTCAGAACCCCCATCACGTTGATGTTGAGCATCTGCTGCCACTCGGCGGGATCCTGCACGTCGGCCTGTCCCAGCAGCATGACGCCGGCATTGTTGACCAGACATCCCACCGGGCCGAATTGCGCCTCCGCCTGCGCCACGGCGGCCTTCATGGCGGCGGTGTCGGTGACATCGACCCCGATGCAGAGGGTATCGGGCAGGTTCAGCGCCTGCATGGGCTCGACCCGGCGGGCCAGCAACAGCAGCGGATGGCCGGCGGTGGAGAAGGCGCGGGCAATGGCGGCACCGATCCCGGCGGACGCGCCGGTGATCACCACAAGGGACTTGGACATGGAGTTTTCCTTCTGATGCGTTGAAATGGGCGTCAAACAAGGGCTGGCCAGCACGGGACCCAGTCACTATAGTCGCTACATCCATCGGCGATAAATATAGTTTTCCGCTGGTTATCATCTGAATTAACTATGGTATCCCCATGCTGGACCTGAGATTGCTGCGCTTCTTCATCGCCATCTATGAAGAGAAGAACATCACGGCGGCGGCAGCCCGCTGCCACGTGAGCCAACCCTCCCTCTCCGCCGGCCTTCGCCAGCTCGAAGAGAGCCTGGGGGACAGCCTCTTCATCCGGGGCAAGAAGGGGGTGGAAGCGAAGGATCCGGCCCACTATCTCTATCCCCACGCCGTCAAGCTGGTGGAAGAGGCGCGTCGCCTGCCGACCCTGTTTCGCCAGAAGGCGACGCGTGCGAGACTCAACATGGCCATCATGCCCGACCTCAGCCGACGTCGGCTGGCGGGATTGCTTCGGCGGGTGCAGGGGGTGCTGCCCGAGTTGGATCTCACCCTCTCCGATTACGGCACTCCGGCCGACTGCCGACTGACCCTGGATGCCCTGCGCCGGGAGGACGAGATCTTCCTGCCGCTCTGGGAAGAGGAGTACGTGCTGTGCGTTCCCAGGGGACACCCTCTTGCGGGCAGGGCGCGTATCGAGCTGGCTGAGTTGCAACATTATGATTTTATTGAGTGCCCACCCTGCGAAGCCCATCAGCAAACCATAGGCCTGCTGGCCTGTGACCGGCTCACCCTCAATCTGGTGGCCAAGGCCGAGAGCAAGGGGCTGGTGATGGCGCTGGTGCTGGCCGGGGTGGGTATCAGCTTCCTGCCCGACGGGCTGGTGGAGGACGAAGCGGGCCTGTGCACCCTGCCCGTGAGCGGCCCCCGGATGTTCCGCCGCATCGGCCTCTGCTACCCCGCCCACCAGACCCTGAATCCGGCGCTGCGCGCACTGATCCCGGAACTGGCGGGCCAGGGAGCTTCTTGATAACGTTTCAGCTCACAATCTGTCGCATGTGCCGGCAGCAGACCCTCTTCAGGAATCCCATGAAACGCATTCTGGTCATCTTTTCACACCCGGCGCTGCAGAGTTCCCGGGCCAACAAGCAACTACTGCACGCCATCGAGGGGCTGGAGGGGATCACCCTGCACGATCTCTGCCAGCGCTATCCGGACATGTTCATCAACGTGAAACGGGAACAGGCCCTGCTGGCGGAGCACGACATCATCGTCTTCCAGCACCCCTTCTACTGGTACTCCTGCCCGGCCATCATGAAAGAGTGGATGGACCTGGTGCTGGAGTACGGCTATGCCTACGGCCCCGAGGCCCACGCCCTCAGCGGCAAGCAGTGGCTCAGCGCCATCACCACGGGGGGCGGCCCCGAATCCTACTGCCGCGCCGGCTACAACCAGCGCCCGCTGCTCGACTTCCTGCTCCCCTTCCAGCAGACCGCACAGCTGTGCGGCATGCGCTGGCTGCCCCCTTTCGTGCTGCACTCTTTCCACAAGCTCGAGGATCCCGAGGCGCTGCGCCGCTGCGGCCAGGACTATCGCCAGCTGCTGTGCGCCCTGCGTGACGAGCAGCTGACCCCGGCCCAACTGGCCGAGAGCCCCTATCTGCGCGATCTGCTGGGGGTACTCCCATGACACACACTCGATCCGGGCGCAGGCCCGGCCAGCCCTCACCGGCATTCATCATGTTAAGGAGGAGCCGCTGATGGGACATGGATTGCTGTTTGATGCCCTGATCTACCTCTCGGCGGCGGTGATCGCCGTCCCGCTGGCCAAGCGGTGGGGGCTGGGCTCCGTCCTTGGCTACCTGCTGGCGGGGATCATCATAGGTCCCTTCCTGCTTGGTCTGGTGGGCGAGCAGAAAGACGTGATGCACTTCGCCGAGTTCGGGGTGGTGCTGATGCTGTTTCTGGTCGGTCTGGAGCTGCGCCCGGCCCTGTTGTGGCAACTGAAAGGGCCCATCCTCGGCACCGGTGGTCTGCAGGTGCTGCTCACCAGTGTCGCCCTGACCGGGGTGGGTTATCTTTTGGGTCTGCCCTGGCAGCAGGGGCTCGCCATCGGTCTCATTCTTGCGCTCTCCTCCACCGCCATCGTGCTGCAGAGCCTGCAGGAGCGCAAACTGATGCAGAGCGAGAGTGGCCGCTCCGCGTTTGCGGTGTTGCTGTTCCAGGACATCGCCGTCATCCCCATTCTGGCGATCCTGCCGCTGCTGGCCATTGCACCGGTCGCCAGTAGCGGCAGTTCGGAGCTGGCAGGCTGGCAGCACGGCCTGCTGGTGGTGGCCGCCATCGCCGGCATCGTGCTGGGTGGCCATTACCTGATGCGGCCGGTGTTTCGCGCCATCGCCCAGTCCCACATGCGGGAGATCTTCGTCGCTGCCGCCCTGCTGCTGGTGATCGCCATCGCCGTGCTGATGGAATCCGTCGGCCTCTCCCCCGCCCTCGGCTCCTTCCTCGCCGGCGTGGTGCTGGCGGACAGCGAATACCGCCACGAGCTGGAAGCAGACATAGAGCCGTTCAAGGGGCTGCTGCTCGGCCTCTTCTTCATGTCGGTGGGTGCCGGCATCGACTTCAGCCTCTTTGCCGCCCATCCCCTGTTGATCCCGTCACTGGTGATCGGTCTGATGGTGCTCAAGTGGCTGGTGCTGATGGGGCTCGGCTTTGTCATTCGCCTCTCCCCGAACCAGCGCTGGACCTTCGCCCTGGCCCTTGCCCAGGGCGGGGAGTTCGCCTTCGTGCTGTTCTCGTTCGCCGCCCAGAACAAGGTACTGCCGGGCAGCACCATCTCACTGCTGACTCTGGTCGTCGCCCTCTCCATGGCGCTGACACCGCTGCTGCTTATCCTCAACGATCGGGTGATCCAGCCCTGGTTCGACTACCGCAACCAGAGTGACACCCCCGAACATGAACAGCCCGAGCTGGTGGAACACCCGGTCATCATCGCCGGCTTCGGTCGCTTCGGTCAGATAGTGGGGCGCCTGCTCCACGGCCATGGTATTGGCACCACCATCCTAGAGCAGGATGCCAGCCAGATAGAGATGCTGAGAAAGTACGGCTACCAGGTGTTTTATGGGGATGCCAGCCGACTCGACCTGCTGCACGCGGCCGGCGCCCACAAGGCCAAACTGCTGGTGCTCTCCCTCAATGACCCGGCCACCTCCCTCGAAGTGATCGAGATGGTGAAAAAGCACTTCCCGCACCTCAGAATACTGGCCCGTGCCCAGGACAGACCCCATGCCCACGAGATCCTGCGCCACGGGATAGACAGCGTGCACCGCGAAACCCTGGGGTCGGCCGTGGATCTTGGGGTAGAAGCACTCACCCTCTTGGGATTCAGGGCCAATCAGGCCTGGCGTGCGGGGCAGATGTTCAAGCAGTATGACAACCGGCTGCTGCGGGAACAGGTCAACTACCTGGACGACGAGCACACCTATATCAACAAGAGCCTGCAATACCGCGACATCCTCTCCGACCTGCTGCAAGACGATCAGGAAGGACAGGAGCGTACCCACGCCCATCAATGGAACAGCGGTCTGCCCGACAACGACAAGGAAGCAACATGATTGCCTATTACCCCATGCTCAAACACCTTCACATGACCCTGGCCCTGGTCAGCCTGCTGCTCTTCCTCTACCGCTGGAGCCTGGCGCTGGCGGGCAGCGGGCGGCTGCAACAGAAATGGTTGAAGGTGCTGCCCCACATCAACGACACCTTCCTGCTGCTGTTTGGCGTGCTGCTGGCGGTGGCCCTGCAGATGAGCCCTGGCCAGCAGCCCTGGTTGATGGCCAAGCTGATTGCCCTGGTGATCTACATCGGCCTGGGCGTCATGGCGCTCAAGCGCCCTGCCCGCGGTCAGAAGCTGGTGGCCGGAGTGGCCGCTCTCGCAGTATTCGGCTACATGGTGGGCGCAGCCATCACCAAATCAGCCTGGTCCTGGCTGGCATAACGACGTGTCGAGGTGGGGGCCCGTCCCTCACCTCCTTCCCACCTCCCCCTCCATATTGCTTCCATTTCCTTCCAGTCACCCTGGTCGCAAGCATTCTCGCAAGGCTTGTTTTCAATAAAAAAAGGGCTCAAACAACCCCTTTTGCTTGTTGTTTTGTTTTATTTATCAATGGCTTGATTCTTCATGTATGAAAATGGCGACAGTTGTCGCAGCAAAACTTGCGACATAGACTGTCGCAGGCCATGGCTAGGATACACTCAACGCTAAACCAGTGAAGGCATGCACCATGAGTAAGAAGCTGTTACGACAACTGACCTTGGCGCGTTGCATCCCGCACCGCCCTTACAAGCTGACCGCCAGCCAACTCCAGGTAAAACTGGAAGAGGAAGGCATTCACGTCAGTCTCCGTACCGTGCAACGGGACCTGGAAGAGATGTCCGGCATGGGACTGTTCGACCTCACCTCCGATGAGCGCAGCAAGCCTCATGGCTGGTGCTTCGAGCGCCATGGTCTCAATGACTTTGCCAACATCATGCCGCTCTCGCTGGCAGTGGCCCTGAAAACCTGGAGCGACCAGGCAAGCCAACTGTTGCCGGCAAGCGTGCTGACCGAATTGAACCCGCTGATCGACAAGGCTGGTCAGGTGATCCGCGACAGCCAGAGCGAACTGGCCGAGCGCTGGCTGGAGAGCGTGCACCAGTCACCTCGCCCCTTCGCCGGCAATCCGGAGATCCGCCGCAGCACCCTGATCCGCGACGCCCTCTGGCGTGGTCGCAAATTCAGCGCCGAGATCCAGCGTGTCATCAAGGAGCGTACTGTCTGGCTCTGCTATGACCGCATCAATCCCCTCGGCATCCTGAACCAACCCGATGGCCCCATCCTGCTCTGTACCCTCTCCGAGCTGGATCCCAAGGTCTACGGCATCCCGTTCGATCACATCAAGAACGTGGAGTTGACCAACTTCAGCGCGACCCAGCCGAAGGACTTCAATATCCAGAAGCTGATCCGCGACCAGGGTTATCAGGACGTCAGCGGTCCGATCCGCTTCGTCGGGCGCATCGATGCCAACTGCCCGACCCTGATCGATGGACAAATCCCGGGGCATAACCCGCGCATGACCCGTTACGACAAGCGCAGCGTGGTGGTGGAGACCGAAGTGCAGGATACGCCCGAGTTCCGCTCCTGGCTGAACAACATGAGCGGCAACCTGGAGGTACTTGCACCCGAATCACTGCGCAAGGCCTACCCGACTCCTGGGACAAGGGTCAGCTAAAGAAACCAGCAGACAATACAAAGCCGAGATTTATCTCGGCTTTTGTCTACTTTTAAAGCATAAGTATTCAATTAATTTTGAACTCTTACACCCCTGATTGAAGCGGCTGTACCATCGTTTTCCTACCGATTTCTGCTTGTAAGAGATCTGCCATTCCCCCTGTAAGACCCCTCAGTGTTGAACCGTACGTGAAGCCATCCCGCACTGGGTATGCTTTCCATGGAAACTATCTAAGTAACTGATAAACGTAGATAATATTCCACACAAGCCCATTTCTGCACCGCATGTCACGGAACCCAAGCCGAATGCACACCTTGTTCGAGCCCGTAATTGCCTTAGTATGGGTCTCATAAGGACGAGCTGATTCGGCAGGATGCAGAAACAGCGCATAAACAAGGAATAGCCTGCAGGATGTGGGCAAGGAACACCTCGGGATGGGGTTGATAGCTAGGATGGTTATCACAAGGATCGACAGGACAACCGCAGGATGCGGTAGTTGGATACCTCGGGATGAGGTTGAGTGGCACGGATTGTCGCTCATCAAGGATGAAAGGACACCGCAAGACGCGGTCAGGAACAGCTTCAAGATGACGCGTGATAGCCAGGATGGTTATCAGTCAGGATGACGCAGGAACACCACGGGATGTGGTAATGGACACCTCCAGGAAGGAGAGGGTGAAGCAATCAGGACAGATTGCCAGGCTAGGAAGGCCATAGGACACCCCAACGGATTGGGAAGGGGAATTTCCAAAGGAAAGGATAGCGTCAAGGATTGCAGGGAGCATGGCAGTTCAGGGAATGGACGAAATGACTTGAGGGGACAGCAGATGCTGTCCCCTTTTCTTTTGTGCGGCCACACATCAGAGAATGGAATCAGCCTGAGCGATCCTGCCCACATCACGCCATCTGCATCACGGATAACCTGTTTGTATACCCACCAGAGGCAGCCACAGTAGCGTTCCTTGCCTTTCCTCCGCCCTCCCTCATCTATACTCAGCGATATCCACTAGGCCCCCAGAGCGCAGCAGATCAGCCGCGGCCAACCAGCCAGAGTAATCCTGGCGACTGATTCCAGGTAACAATGGCCACTGGCTTCTGCTCCGCCAGGCAGATTGTTGAGTCATCCCTGAACTGTCTATATGTGTGACCACGAATGAAGCGTGGATGCCATTCGGCAAGGCGGAGATGGTCGTGTAGGGAAATGAGGATAACCCGGCCAAGCCACCTGGCACTGAGGATGAGGGATTGGGTAAATGTCAGAAAGCAAAAAGGCCTTCCCGTCAGGGAAGGCCTTTCAATTTAGTGGCGGAGCGGACGGGACTCGAACCCGCGACCCCCGGCGTGACAGGCCGGTATTCTAACCGACTGAACTACCGCTCCGCATTCGGTTAGCTTTCGCTAAATCTTTTGCTGCTTGTTTGTGAGGTGTCATCCTCGTAGCCGGTCATGTGATTCTTCACATCACCGTTTAATTGGGTGCCTGGCAGTGTCCTACTCTCGCATGGCGAATGCCACACTACCATCGGCGCTACAGCGTTTCACTTCTGAGTTCGGCATGGGGTCAGGTGGTTCCACTGCGCTATTGCCGCCAGGCAAAAATCTTCAATCTCGGAAAGCTGATGTGAATAACGACTTCGCTAGTGTGCGTTGTCATTACCACTGAATTTGTAAGTAGTTCGCTCATTCGCTACAAGGCCAGAAACACTTCTTGGGTGTTGTATGGTTAAGCCTCACGGGTAATTAGTATGGGTTAGCTCAACGTATCGCTACGCTTACACACCCCACCTATCAACGTTGTGGTCTCCAACGGCCCTTTAGGACCCTCAAGGGGTCAGGGATGACTCATCTCAGGGCTCGCTTCCCGCTTAGATGCTTTCAGCGGTTATCGATTCCGAACTTAGCTACCGGGCAGTGCCACTGGCGTGACAACCCGAACACCAGAGGTTCGTTCACTCCGGTCCTCTCGTACTAGGAGCAACTCCCTTCAATCATCCAACGCCCACGGCAGATAGGGACCGAACTGTCTCACGACGTTCTGAACCCAGCTCGCGTACCACTTTAAATGGCGAACAGCCATACCCTTGGGACCGACTTCAGCCCCAGGATGTGATGAGCCGACATCGAGGTGCCAAACACCGCCGTCGATATGAACTCTTGGGCGGTATCAGCCTGTTATCCCCGGAGTACCTTTTATCCGTTGAGCGATGGCCCTTCCATTCAGAACCACCGGATCACTATGACCTACTTTCGTACCTGCTCGACCTGTCCGTCTCGCAGTTAAGCTGGCTTATGCCATTGCACTAACCTCCTGATGTCCGACCAGGATTAGCCAACCTTCGTGCTCCTCCGTTACTCTTTGGGAGGAGACCGCCCCAGTCAAACTACCCACCAGGCACTGTCCGCGGCCCAGATTCATGGGCCTGCGTTAGAACATCAAACATACAAGGGTGGTATTTCAAGGACGGCTCCAGCGCAACTGGCGTCACGCCTTCAAAGCCTCCCACCTATCCTACACATGTAGGTTCAATGTTCAGTGCCAAGCTGTAGTAAAGGTTCACGGGGTCTTTCCGTCTAGCCGCGGGTACACCGCATCTTCACGGCGAATTCGATTTCACTGAGTCTCGGGTGGAGACAGCATGGCCATGGTTACACCATTCGTGCAGGTCGGAACTTACCCGACAAGGAATTTCGCTACCTTAGGACCGTTATAGTTACGGCCGCCGTTTACCGGGGCTTCGATCAAGAGCTTCGCTTGCGCTAACCCCATCAATTAACCTTCCGGCACCGGGCAGGTGTCACACCCTATACGTCCACTTTCGTGTTTGCAGAGTGCTGTGTTTTTGATAAACAGTCCCAGCCATCTGGTCACTGCGACTCCCGACAGCTCCATCCGCAAGGGACTTCACCATCAAGAGCGAACCTTCTCCCGAAGTTACGGTTCTATTTTGCCTAGTTCCTTCACCCGAGTTCTCTCAAGCGCCTTGGTATTCTCTACCCGACCACCTGTGTCGGTTTGGGGTACGATGACTTGTAATCTGAAGCTTAGAGGCTTTTCCTGGAAGCAGGGCATCAATGGCTTCCGCACCGTGGTGCGTTCGTCTCGTGTCTCAGTGTTGTGTCTCCGGATTTGCCTAGAAACACCACCTACGCACTTTCACCAGGACAACCGTCGCCTGGCCCACCTAGCCTTCTCCGTCCCCCCATCGCAATTACAAGTCGTGCAGGAATATTAACCTGCTTCCCATCGATTACGCCTTTCGGCCTCACCTTAGGGGTCGACTCACCCTGCCCCGATTAACGTTGGACAGGAACCCTTGG
>NZ_CP187588.1:4350000-4472500 GCF_049860605.1 Aeromonas sp. INTO2 | reverse complement strand
TTTCAGGCGCATGCTGATCTCAGCATTTGCACCAGTCAGGTGGCAGATTACGTGCTCCGGGTTTACGATCTCGACTTCATCACCGTGAGTGATATCACCAGCGGTAACGGGGCCTGTTCCAGACTTGGTCAGGGACAGAGTTACCTCGTCCTTGCCTTCCAGCTTCACAGCGATACCTTTCAGGTTGAGCAGGATTTCAAGAATGTCTTCCTGTACACCTTCTTTGCTGCTGTACTCGTGCAGTACTCCGTCGATCTCGACTTCAGTAACCGCACAACCGGGCATAGATGACAGCAAAATACGACGCAGGGCATTGCCCAACGTGTGGCCAAAGCCACGCTCAAGCGGCTCGAGAGTCACTTTCGCGTGAGTCGGGCTAACTTGCTCGATGTCAACTAGCCGCGGTTTAAGAAAATCTGTTACAGAACCCAGCATTGTGTCCTCTCTTTAGAAGCTAGCTTTACTTGGAGTAAAGCTCGACGATCAGCTGTTCGTTAATGTCGGCAGACAGGTCGGAACGCTCCGGCAGGCGCTTGAAGGCACCTTCCATCTTAGCAGCGTCAACCTCTACCCAAGTCGGCTTCTCGCGCTGACCAGCAACTTCCAGGGAAGCTTTGATACGCGCTTGCTTCTTAGCCTTCTCGCGAACGCAGATCACGTCCTCAGGGGATACCTGGAAAGAAGGAACATTCACAACGCGGCCGTTTACCATGATGGCTTTGTGGCTCACCAGCTGACGAGATTCAGCACGAGTGGCGCCGAAGCCCATGCGGTAGACGACGTTGTCCAGACGACCTTCCAGCAGCTGCAACAGGTTTTCACCGGTGTTACCCTTTTGACGGGCAGCGTCGCGGTAGTAGTTGCGGAACTGTTTTTCCAATACGCCGTAGATACGACGTACTTTTTGTTTCTCGCGCAGTTGCACACCGTAGTCGGACAGACGCGCTTTACGCGCACCGTGTTGACCAGGAACGGTGTCAATCTTGCACTTAGAATCAATCGCACGAACACCAGACTTCAGGAAGAGGTCGGTGCCCTCACGACGGCTAAGCTTAAGCTTAGGACCGATATATCTTGCCATCTTCTTTCTCCAACAATCCTAGACCAAGTAGCTACAGCGTTACACGCGGCGCTTCTTGGGAGGACGACAACCGTTGTGCGGGATCGGAGTCACATCAGTAATGTTAGTGATGCGGAAACCAGCCGCGTTCAGAGCGCGGATGGAAGACTCACGACCGGGACCCGGACCTTTGACCATGACTTCCAGGTTCTTCACGCCGTATTCTTTGGCGATCTCACCAGCACGCTCAGCAGCTACCTGGGCAGCAAACGGAGTGGACTTACGGGAACCACGGAAACCGGAGCCACCAGAGGTAGCCCAAGACAGAGCATTGCCCTGACGGTCAGTAATGGTCACGATTGTGTTGTTGAAAGATGCATGAACGTGCGCAATACCGTCGCTCACTTGCTTTTTAACGCGCTTGCGAGCACGAGTCGGAGTTTTAGCCATTTTCTACCTTCCCGTTACTTCTTGATAGCCTTGCGCGGACCCTTACGGGTACGAGCGTTGGTCTTGGTACGTTGACCACGAACAGGCAGGCTACGACGGTGACGCAAACCACGGTAGCAACCCAGATCCATCAATCGCTTGATGTTCATGGAAATCTGACGACGCAGGTCACCTTCGACGGTGAATTTACCTACTTGTTCACGCAGACTCTCGATCTGAGCTTCGTCCAGGTCTTTAATTTTCACATTCTCAGCGATACCGGCTGCGGCACAGATGGCCTTGGAGCGGGTACGACCGACGCCATAAATAGCAGTCAACGCAATGACTGCATGTTTATGGTCAGGAATGTTAATGCCAGCGATACGGGCCACTATTCACTCCTACATATAGTAGATAACGACCACCACAAAGCCCGTGAGCGGATACGTGGCGGTCAACCAATACACAACAAAAGTTGGCTGGCTATATTAGCCAGCACAACTATTTGTTGCAAGTACTAACCGTAAAAAATTAGCCTTGGCGCTGTTTATGCTTTGGCTCGCTGCAAATCACACGCACCACACCGTGACGCTTGATGATTTTGCAGTTACGGCAGATTGCCTTAACGGAAGCACGAACTTTCATTGCTTAACTCCGTAACTACGCCGACCTTTAGCGGCCGTAGCCCTTCAGGTTGGCCTTCCTCAGGACGTCGCCATATTGATGAGACATCATATGGGTCTGAACCTGAGCCATGAAGTCCATGATAACTACCACGATAATCAGCAGCGAGGTGCCACCGAAGTAGAACTGTACGTTCCAGGCAGTCATCAGGAACTGGGGTACCAGACAGATAAAGGTAATATAGAGCGCACCTGCCAATGTCAGGCGAGTCATAACCTTATCGATGTAACGTGCTGTCTGCTCGCCCGGGCGGATCCCCGGGATAAAGGCTCCACTCTTCTTCAGGTTATCTGCTGTCTCGCGGGGGTTGAACACCAGCGCGGTATAGAAGAAGCAGAAGAAGATAATGGCTGCTGCATAGAGCATCTCGTACAAGGGCTGACCCGGCTGCAGGACCATAGAGACCTGTTGCAGAATGTCAGCGATCTTGCCCTCGCCCTGACCAAACCAGGAGGTAATGGTACCCGGGAAGAGGATGATGCTGGATGCGAAAATCGCAGGAATCACACCGGCCATATTCACTTTCAACGGCAGGTGTGTGCTTTGCGCAGCGAATACCTGGCGGCCTTGTTGACGCTTGGCATAGTTAACGACGATACGACGCTGACCACGCTCCACGAACACCACAAAGTAAGTCACAGCGAAAACAATCAAGCCCAGCAACAACAACAGCAGGATGTGCAATTCCCCTTGACGTGCCTGTTCGGCCGTAGCGCCAATGGCATGAGGCAGACCGGCGACGATACCTGTGAAGATAATCAACGAGATACCATTACCAATCCCACGCTCGGTAATCTGTTCACCCAACCACATCAAGAACATGGTACCGGTGACCAGACTCACAACGGCTGTGAAATAGAAGCCCAAACCCGGATGAGTCACGAGTCCTTGCATCATATTCGGCAGACCTGTTGCAATACCAATGGCCTGGAACGTTCCCAAAACCAGCGTGCCCCAACGGGTATATTGGCTAATCTTGCGACGGCCGGATTCACCTTCTTTCTTGAGTTCAGCAAGAGCAGGGTGAACCACAGTCAGCAGCTGGATAATAATCGACGCCGAAATGTACGGCATGATCCCCAGTGCAAGAATAGAAGCACGCGAGAGTGCACCACCACTGAACATGTTGAACATCTCAATGATGGTGCCCTTCTGTTGTTGGAACAACTCGGCCAGTACGGCGGCGTCAATACCAGGGATCGGCACATAAGAGCCTGCACGGAACACGATAATTGCCCCGAGAACGAAGAGCAGACGGCTCTTCAGTTCGCTCAGACCACCTTGTGCTTTAACATCCAATCCTGGTTTCTTAGCCATTGTACTGATTATTCCTCGATTTTACCGCCAGCGGCCTCGATGGCTGCACGTGCACCCTTGGTGACGGACAGACCACGAACGGTCACAGCACGGTCAATGTTGCCAGACAGAACAACTTTAGCGAACACGATGTTTTTGGTAATAACACCGGCTTGCTTCAGAGTGCTCACGTCGACCACATCACCTTCTACCAGGGCGATTTCGTTCAGGCGCACTTCGGCAGAAACCAAAGATTTGCGAGAGAAGAAACCGAACTTCGGCAGACGGATTTTCAAAGGCATCTGGCCGCCTTCGAAACCGTTGCGGACCTTGCCGCCACCGGAACGAGAGGTCTGACCTTTAACACCACGACCACCGGTCTTGCCCAGACCAGAACCGATACCACGGCCCGGACGGTGCTTGACGCGCTTGGAGCCAGCGGCCGGAGACAGAGTATTCAGACGCATGCTTAGCCCTCCACCTTAACCATGTAATAAACCTGGTTGATCATGCCGCGTACGCAGGGAGTATCTTCCAGCTCAACGGTGTGACCAATGCGACGCAGACCCAGACCACGCAGAGTCGCCTTGTGCTTTGGCAGACGGCCGATAGAGCTGCGAGTTTGAGTTACTTTTACAGTGTTAGCCATGTCGCATTACCCCAGAATTTCTTCAACGCGCAGACCACGCTTGGCCGCGATCTGTTCCGGTGATTGACCGTGAACCAGAGCGTCGACAGTTGCGCGAACAACGTTGATTGGGTTGGTGGAACCGTAGGTCTTGGCCAGCACGTTGTGGATACCAGCAACTTCCAGTACGGCACGCATGGCGCCGCCTGCAATGATACCAGTACCTTGGGAGGCCGGCTTCATGAACACGGTGGAACCAGAGTGAACGCCACGCACCGGGTGGTGCAGGGTGCCGTTGTTCAGCTCAACCTTGTTCAGGTTACGCTTAGCCTGTTCCATCGCCTTTTGAATGGCGGCCGGAACTTCACGGGCCTTACCGTAACCGTAACCTACACGGCCGTTACCATCACCCACCACGGTCAACGCGGTGAAGGACATGATACGACCACCTTTAACAGTTTTCGAAACACGGTTTACTGCAATGAGCTTTTCTTGCAGTTCGCCGGCTTGAGATTCGACTTTAGCCATCTTCGACTCCTAGCTTAGAACTGAAGACCAGCGTCACGAGCAGCGGCAGCCAGAGCGGCTACACGACCGTGATACTTGAAACCGGAACGATCGAAAGATACGTTCTGAACGCCTTTGGCAATAGCACGCTCAGCGATAGCCTTACCTACAGCGGTAGCAGCATCTGCGTTACCGGTGTATTTCAGAGCTTCACTGATGGCTTTCTCTACTGTGGAAGCAGAGGCCAGAACTTCGGAACCGTTGGCTGCAATAACCTGCGCATAGATATGACGCGGGGTACGGTGAACAACCAGACGGGTAGCTCCCAGTTCCTGCATCTTTTTCCGAGCACGAGTAGCACGACGGAGACGAGCTGCTTTCTTGTCCATAGTGTTACCTTACTTCTTCTTAGCTTCTTTAGTACGCACTTGCTCGTTGGCATAGCGTACACCCTTGCCCTTGTAGGGCTCCGGAGCGCGGTAAGCACGGATATCGGCGGCGACTTGGCCAACCAGCTGCTTGTCCACACCACGCAGAACGATCTCGGTGGCGGACGGACATTCAGCGGTGACACCAGCCGGCAGCGCATGCTCTACCGGGTGAGAGAAGCCCAGTGCCAGCGCAACAGCATTGCCCTTGATGGAGGCTTTGTAACCTACACCAACCAGCTGCAGCTTGCGCTCGAAGCCTTGGGTAACACCGACTACCATGTTGTTGACCAATGCACGGGCAGTACCGGCCTGAGCGTCAGCACCAGCGATGCCATCGCGCGGGGCGAACTTCAGTACATTGTCTTCTTTGGTCACTTCTACACCGGCGTGGATGGAACGAACCAGGGAACCCTTGCCACCTTTGATGGACAGTTCTTGGCCGTTCAGAGTCACCTCTACGCCAGCAGGAATAGTGACGGGTGCCTTAGCAACGCGAGACATTTCCGACCTCCTATTAAGCGACGTAGCAGATGATCTCACCACCCATGCTTGCCTTGCGGGCAGCACGGTCGGTCATCACACCTTTAGACGTGGACACGATAGCAACACCGAGACCGCCCATGACTTTCGGCAGATCAGTAGTGCGCTTGTAAATACGCAGGCCGGGACGGCTCACGCGTTGGATCAGTTCTACAACCGGCTTGCCCTGGAAATACTTCAGTTCGATTTCCAGTTCCGGTTTCACGTCACCAGCTACGTTGTAGCCAGCGATGTAACCTTCTTCTTTCAGCACTTTGGCGATAGCCACTTTCAGCTTGGAAGAAGGCATGGAAACCGCAACTTTGCTCGCCGCCTGACCGTTACGGATGCGGGTCAGCATATCCGCGATCGGATCTTGCATGCTCATAGTCTAACTCCCGAGATTCTTACCAAGAGGCCTTTTTGAGGCCCGGAATTTCGCCCTTCATGGCATGCTCACGCACCTTGATGCGAGAGAGGCCAAACTTCCGCAGGAAACCGTGCGGACGACCAGTGATGTTGCAACGGTTACGCTGGCGGGACGGACTGGAATCACGGGGCAGCTGTTGCAGTTGCAAGACAGCATCCCAACGCGCTTCTTCAGAAGCGTTCATATCAACGATGATAGCTTTCAGCTCGGTACGCTTGGTCGCGAACTTGGCTGCCAGCTTCGCACGCTTTGCTTCACGTGCTTTCATGGATGTTTTAGCCATAACCCTAACCTTACTTGCGGAATGGGAAGTTAAAGGCAGCCAGCAGAGCACGGCCTTCTTCGTCGGTATTCGCGGAAGTGGTGATGGTGATATCCAGACCACGGACGCGATCGACCTTGTCATAGTCGATTTCCGGGAAGATGATTTGCTCACGCACGCCCATGGAGTAGTTACCACGGCCATCGAACGCCTTGGCGTTCAGACCACGGAAGTCACGGATACGCGGTACGGAGATGCAAATCAGCCGTTCCAAGAACTCCCACATACGCTCGCCACGCAGGGTTACTTTACAACCTATCGGGTAGCCTTCACGAATCTTGAAGCCCGCAACAGATTTGCGTGCTTTGGTGATCAGCGGCTTCTGACCGGAAATGGCAGCCATATCGGCAGCAGCATTTTCCAGCAACTTCTTGTCAGAGATCGCTTCACCAACACCCATGTTCAGGGTGATTTTCTCGATCCGAGGGACTTGCATGATAGTCTTGTAACCGAACTGCTTGGACAGTTCATTTACTACATCGGATTTGTAGTAATCATGCAGTTTCGCCATCGTTAAACTCCAATTACTTCACAAGTTCGCCGGTGGATTTGAAGAAACGGACTTTCTTGCCGTCTTCAATCCGGAAACCAACGCGGTCAGCCTTGCCAGTGGCAGAGTTGAACAGCGCGACGTTAGATACATCGATGGGGGCTTCTTTGGTGACGATGCCGCCAGCCTGACCCAGTGCGGGTACCGGCTTTTGGTGTTTCTTCACCTGGTTGATGCCTTCCACGATTACCTTACCTTTTGCAATCAGGACTTGAGTGACTTTGCCACGCTTGCCCTTGTCTTTGCCGGTAAGAACAATTACTTCGTCTTCGCGACGGATTTTAGCTGCCATCGTTCGACTCCTTACAGTACTTCGGGTGCCAGGGACACAATCTTCATGAACTTCTCGTTACGGAGTTCACGGGTCACCGGGCCAAAAATACGAGTACCGATTGGCTGTTGGTTGTTGTTAAGCAACACAGCCGCATTGTTGTCGAAACGGATGACAGAGCCGTCCGGACGACGAACGCCTTTACGGGTGCGTACGACCACCGCGTTATACACATCACCTTTCTTCACTTTACCGCGAGGAATGGCTTCCTTGATGGAAACCTTGATGATGTCGCCGATGCCGGCATAACGGCGGTGCGAACCACCCAGAACCTTAATACACATTACACTGCGAGCGCCGGAGTTGTCGGCAACACCCAGCATACTTTGCATCTGGATCATCTTAGTGCTCCGCTTTGTTTACTTCTTATCCCTGATGGGATCTGGCTGCCTTCAAAAGGCGCGAAACTATAACACAGCTATTTTTGAAAAGGTAGCCTAAAAAACAAACGGCCCCGATGGGGGGCCGTTTGGGCTAAAAAGTACCGAATTAGGCCTTTTCTACGACAGCAACCAGGGTCCAGGACTTGGTCTTGGACAGCGGGCGGCACTCGCGGATTTCCACGAGATCGCCAGCCTTGCACTCGTTGTTCTCGTCATGCACGTGCAGCTTGGTAGTACGCTTGATGATCTTACCGTAGATCGGGTGCTTTACCTTGCGCTCGATAGCGACGGTGATGGACTTGTCCATCTTGTCGCTGATTACACGACCTTGCAGAGTACGGATCTTGTCAGTCATTACGCACCTGCCTTCTCAGTCAGTACAGTCTTGATACGTGCGACGTCACGACGCACTTGTTTCAGAGTGTGAGTCTGAGCCAGCTGGCCGGTGGAAGCTTGCATGCGCATGTTGAATTGCTCACGCAGCAGACCCAGCAGCTCCTGGTTCAGTTCTTCGACGCTCTTTTGACGCAGATCTTGGGCTTTCATCACATCACCGTCTTAATTACGAAAGTGGTCTGAACAGACAGCTTAGCTGCGGCCAGGGCAAACGCTTCACGCGCCAGAGCCTCAGGTACACCATCCATCTCGTACAGAACCTTGCCAGGCTGGATCGGGCAAACCCAGTATTCCACGTTACCCTTACCTTTACCCATACGAACTTCGAGGGGCTTTTCGGTGATGGGCTTGTCCGGGAACACACGGATCCAGATCTTGCCTTGACGCTTAACGTGACGGGTCATGGCACGACGGGCTGCTTCGATTTGACGAGCAGTCAGTTGACCACGAGATGTCGCCTTCAGGCCAAAGGTACCGAAGGATACTTCGTTACCGGCATTGGCCAGACCGCGGTTACGACCCTTGTGGGTCTTGCGGAATTTAGTACGCTTAGGTTGCAACATTTACCGAATCTCCTTACTTGGCAGCGCGGCGCTTGTTGTCACGCTTGGGCTTCGCAGGAGCTTGCTCTTGAGCAGCGGCAGCATTGACTGCAGCCAGACCGCCCAGAACTTCGCCCTTGAAGATCCAAACTTTAACGCCGATCACACCGTAAGTGGTGTGGGCTTCAGAAGTTGCGTAGTCGATGTCGGCGCGCAGGGTGTGCAGGGGCACACGACCTTCACGGTACCATTCGGTACGCGCGATTTCAGCGCCGCCCAGACGGCCGGAAACTTCCACTTTGATGCCCTTGGCACCCAGGCGCATGGCGTTCTGTACGGCGCGCTTCATAGCACGACGGAACATTACGCGACGCTCCAGCTGGGAAGTGATGCTGTCGGCAACCAGTTTGCCATCCAGCTCCGGCTTGCGGACTTCGGAAATGTTGATCTGAGCAGGCACGCCAGCGATTGCGGCTACAGCTTTGCGCAGTTTTTCAACGTCTTCGCCTTTCTTGCCGATCACGACACCCGGACGAGCGGTGTGAATGGTCACACGGATGCTCTTGGCCGGACGCTCGATAGTGATCTTGGACAAGGAAGCGTTTTTCAGCTCCTTGGTCAGGAACTGGCGTACTTGGAAATCGCTGTACAGGTTGTCAGCGAAGTCTTTGGTGTTCGCGAACCAGGTAGAATTCCAAGGCTTGGTAATACCCAGGCGAATGCCATTAGGATGTACTTTCTGACCCATTGCTTATCTCCCAGCCTTAGCGTCGGATACCACTACAGTGATGTGAGCGGTACGCTTGAGGATACGATCCGCGCGACCTTTGGCACGCGGGCGGATGCGCTTCATGGAGGGACCTTCGTCTACCATGATGGTGGCAACACGCAGGGTGTCGATATCGGCACCTTCGTTGTGCTCAGCGTTGGCAATGGCAGATTCCAGCACTTTCTTCACCAGAACAGCAGCCTTTTTCGGGCTGAAGGTCAGGATGTTCAGAGCCTTGTCTACGGACAGACCACGTACTTGATCGGCTACCAGACGAGCTTTCTGGGCAGAAGTACGGGCATAACGGTGTTTAGCGATAGCTTCCATCATTTATCCCTTAGCGCTTCTTAGCCTTCTTATCAGCAGCATGGCCGCGATAAGTACGAGTCGGTGCGAATTCACCCAGTTTGTGACCGATCATTTCTTCGGTAACGAAAACCGGAACGTGCTGACGACCATTATGGACAGCGATGGTCAAACCGATCATGTTCGGGATGATCATTGAACGACGGGACCAGGTCTTAACCGGCTTTTTATCCCCGCTTTCCACCGCTTTCTCTACCTTCTTCAGCAAGTGCAGGTCAATAAATGGACCCTTCTTGAGAGAACGTGGCATGGTGATTCCTCTATGTTAACAATTACTTGTTACGACGACGTACGATGTACTTGTCGGTACGCTTGTTCTTACGGGTCTTGAAGCCCTTAGCCTTCTGGCCCCATGGGGACACAGGCTGCATGCCCTTGTTACGACCCTCACCACCACCGTGCGGGTGATCAACCGGGTTCATCGCCATACCGCGAACGGTCGGACGAATACCACGCCAGCGGTTAGCACCGGCTTTACCCAGTTGACGCAGCATGTGCTCGGAGTTACCCACTTCACCGATGGTAGCGCGGCACTCGGCCAGAACTTTACGTACTTCGCCGGAACGCAGACGCAGAGTTACATAGTTACCTTCACGAGCCAGGATCTGGATGAAAGTACCAGCGGAACGAGCCAGCTGGGCACCTTTACCAGGCTTCATCTCAACGGCGTGAACGGTAGAACCGACCGGGATGTTGCGCATCGGCAGGGTGTTACCTACCTTGATGGCAGCATCAGCACCAGAGGCGATTGCATCACCAGCTTTCAGGCCTTTCGGAGCCAGGATGTAACGACGCTCACCGTCTGCATACAGCACCAGGGCGATGTTTGCGGTACGGTTAGGATCGTATTCCAGACGCTCAACTTTGGCCGGAATGCCGTCTTTGTCGCGCTTGAAGTCGATCAGACGGTAGTGTTGCTTGTGACCACCACCGATGTGACGAGTGGTGATACGACCGTTGTTGTTACGGCCACCGGACTTGCTTTTGCTGTCCAGCAGAGCGGCGAAGGGCTTGCCCTTGTACAGCTCTTGGTTGACGATCTTGACGACGTGGCGGCGGCCCGGAGAAGTAGGCTTGCACTTAACGATTGCCATTTTTCAGAACTCCTCTTACTCGGCTGCGCCCATGAAGTCGATGTCCTGACCAGCTTTCAGGGTCACATAAGCCTTTTTCCAATCGGAACGACGGCCTACGCGTGCACCTGCGCGCTTGGTCTTACCCTTCATGTTCAGGGTACGGACGGTCTCAACTTCGACCTCGAACAGTTTCGCAACTGCAGCTTTGACTTCCGCCTTGGTGGCATCAACAGCAACTTTGAACACGATAGTGTTCTGCTTTTCTGCGACCATGGTGCTCTTTTCAGAGATGTGCGGAGCCTTCAGAACTTTCAGCAGACGCTCTTCACGGATCATGCCAGCATCTCCTCGATTTGCTTAACTGCGTCAGCAGTCATCAGAACCTTGTCGAAAGCGATCAGGCTGACCGGGTCGATACCGGCAACGTCACGCACGTCAACTTTGTACAGGTTACGAGCAGCCAGGAACAGGTTCTCATCGACTTCAGCAGTCACGATCAGAACGTCAGTCAGTTCCATTTCTTTCAGCTTGGCGATCAGTTCTTTGGTCTTCGGCGCTTCGATGCCGAACTTCTCAACAACGATCAGGCGCTCTTGACGTACCAGCTCGGACAGGATGCTACGGATAGCGCCGCGGTACATCTTCTTGTTTACTTTCTGGCTGTGATCTTGCGGCTTAGCAGCAAAGGTCACACCACCGGAACGCCAGATGGGCGAACGGATGGAGCCAGCACGGGCACGACCAGTACCCTTCTGACGCCACGGCTTTTTGCCGCCACCAGACACTTCAGAGCGAGTCAGCTGCGCACGAGTACCCTGACGGGCACCAGCGGCATATGCAACGACAACCTGGTGAACCAGAGCTTCGTTGAATTCGCGCCCGAAGGTAGTCTCGGAAACTTCAAGAGCGCTCTTGGCGTCTTTCATTACCAATTCCATTACTATCTCCTCAGACGTTACGCTTTGACGGCAGGTTTGACGATCACGTTGCCGTTGGTTGCACCCGGTACTGCGCCTTTGATGAGCAGCAGGTTGCGTTCAGCGTCAACACGAACCAGTTCCAGGTTCTGAGTCGTTACACGCTCAGCACCCATGTGACCAGCCATCTTCTTGCCCTTGAATACACGGCCCGGGGTCTGGTTTTGACCGATGGAGCCAGGTACACGGTGGGACAGGGAGTTACCGTGGGTCATATCCTGGGTACGGAAGTTCCAGCGCTTAACAGTACCGGCAAAACCTTTACCCTTGGATGTGCCGGTAACGTCTACCAGCTTAACGTCAGCGAGAAGATCTACTTTCAGCTCGCTACCAACAGTGAAAGTTTCACCGTTGTTCAGGCGGAATTCCCACAGACCGCGACCGGCTTCTACACCAGCTTTGGCGAAGTGGCCAGCTTCCGGCTTGGTTACGCGGCTGGCTTTCTTGGCGCCAGTGGTAACCTGAATAGCGTTGTAGCCGTCGGTTTCTACAGATTTGACCTGAGTTACACGGTTAGCTTCAACTTCGATAACAGTCACCGGGATAGAAACGCCATCTTCAGTGAAGATGCGAGTCATACCCACTTTGCGACCTACAAGACCGATTGTCATTGTTATCAACCTCTTTCCGTAATTAACCCAGGCTGATCTGGACGTCTACACCAGCTGCCAGATCCAGACGCATCAGAGCGTCAACGGTCTTGTCAGTCGGTTCAACGATGTCTACCAGACGCTTGTGAGTGCGGATCTCGTACTGATCACGCGCGTCTTTGTTGACGTGCGGGGAGATCAGAACGGTGAAACGCTCTTTGCGAGTCGGCAGCGGGATAGGACCGCGAACCTGCGCGCCAGTGCGCTTAGCAGTTTCAACGATTTCCGCAGTGGATTGATCGATCAGGCGATGATCAAAAGCCTTCAGGCGGATACGGATTCTTTGGTTCTGCATTGACAGAGCTCCAATAGATAAAAGAACATAAATCAACACCGTCCGACCGGGATTACTCCCGCCAGAGGTGTGATTTTTCACGTTTCCTCCCATATCGGGAGGACTGTATGGCTGGCAACTCGTAAACGGGAAGCTCAGCAAGCAGACATATCGTCTGGCTGCCTCATGGGCAAGCGGAGAGGATTATACGGATTTTTTCCACTCACGCAAGTGAAGGCGGACAGATTGTGCGCAATTTTATGTGACAGATGGATCTCGCCAACGGCTGGGCAAGCCCTTGCCTGGCAGGGGTAACGACAATGTTGCAAACAGGCTGATAGACTGCGCCCTCGCCCCTGTCTGCGGAACCCATCCCATGCTCAAGAATCAGAAGAAAGCCTACCAGTACGGGCTCTGTGCCGTCGCCCTCTGGTCCACGGTGGCCAGCGCCTTCAAGATCTCCCTCGCCTACTTTGAACCGGTACAGCTGCTGCTGGTCGCGGCCTGCACCTCGACCCTGACCCTGGGGTGCATCGTGGCCTGTCAGGGCAAACTGCCGCTACTGCTCGACTACATCAAGAGTCGCCCCCTCTACTACCTCGCTCTCGGGGTCCTGAACCCCTTTCTCTATTACCTGCTGCTGTTCAAGGCATATGATCTGCTGCCCGCCCAGCAGGCGCAGACTCTCAACTACACCTGGGCCATCACCCTCAGCCTGCTGGCCGTTCCCTTCCTCGGTCAAAAGCTGCGCCGCCGCGATGGCGTCGCCATCGTGCTCGGCTATTTCGGCGCCCTGGTGATCGCCACCAGGGGGAACGTGTTCGGTCTGCAGTTCGACAGTCCGCTCGGCGTCACGCTGGCGCTGGTGTCGACCCTGATCTGGGCCGGTTACTGGATCCTCAACACCCGCAATCAGGGGGATCCCGTCGTCAGCCTGCTGCTCGGCTTCCTCATCAGCCTGCCCTTCATCATCGTGGCGACCTGGTTGCTCTCGGACTTTGCCATGACTGCCTGGCAGGGATGGGCTGGCGCCATCTATGTGGGGCTGTTCGAGATGGGTTTCGGTTTCGTGCTCTGGCTGATGGCCCTGCGCCACGCCACCAACACGGCCCCCATCAGCAACCTTATCTTCATCTCGCCGTTTGCCTCTCTGGTGCTGCTCAACCTGTTGATCGGCGAAACCATTCACCCGGCAACCCCCATCGGGCTGGTTCTCATCGTCGCCGCCCTGCTTATCCAGCAACTCAAATATGGCAAGCGCTACCGCAAGGTGAGCGATCCCCACCCCTGACAGACAAAGGGCGTATCCCTCGATACGCCCTGCTTTCAATCCATCCACTCCAGCGGCTGGTTCTTGGGTAGCCGGATCTCCACCTGCAAGCCCCCCAGTTCGGAGCGCCCCAGCCTGATGGTGCCGTGATGCTGGGAGACTATCTTGGCAACGATGGCCAGCCCCAGCCCACTCCCGCCACCGGTGCGCGCCACATTGCCCTGGGTGAAGGGCTTGAGCACCCGGGAGTAGTCCTCTTCTGCGATCCCCGGGCCATTGTCGGAGAGTCGCAGCCGCACCCAGTGGCCATCATCCCTGAGCTCGGCCTGCAACCGGGTCGCGCCATAGCGCAGGGAGTTGCCCGACAGATTGTTGAGGATACGGCGAATGCTGATGGGATGGCAGGCCACACGCACCGCCTCCTCCGGCAGGAGCAGCTCCACTTCCAGTCCCTGATCGGTCTGCATCAGCAACGCATCGTGAATGAGCTGGGTCAGGTCGACGGGCCGGGCATCGAGCCCCTCGTTCGGGCGAATGTAATCGATGAACTGATCAATGATGCCGTTCGACTCATCGATGTCCGCATTGATGCTCTCCTTGAGGTACTCATCCCCCGAGGACATCATCTCGGTTGCGAGACGAATGCGGGTGAGAGGGGTGCGCAAATCGTGGGATACCCCGGCCATCATCAGGTTGCGCTCCTCGATCAGCCCCTTGATGGAGCTCGACATGTGGTTGAAGGTGCGGGTCAGGCGGCGCACCTCCCGCGAGCCCTGCTCCCCCAGGGCATCGGGAAAGTTGCCGCGCGCCACCGCCACGGCCCCCGCTTCCAGATCCTCCAGCGGTCGCACCAGCTGACGGGCAAAACGCCAGGCTGCAAACAGGGTCACCACCAGCAAGACGCTCATATAGAGGATGAGCGGTTCGATGTCGTCATCTTCAATTTCCGTCAGGGGAATGCGCACCCACATCTGGCTGGCCTGGGGAGGCTGGATCCAGATGATGTAGTGATCCTGGATTTCAACTCTGACCCTGGTATCCCCTTTCAATTCGCGGCTGATGCTCTGCTCCAGATAGGGGTAGGGCTTGGAATCATTCAGCCCGTGCTGCTCCGCCTCGCTCTGGGTATAGATGTCGCTGCCAGTGGTCACATAGACCAGCGCCTCGGCATCTTCACTGAGCGCCAGCTGGTTGTTGTCCACCGGAAAGATGAGTTTGACCTGGTTTGCCAGCAGGTGGCTGATCTGCTTGACGGTCGGCGCCAGCAGGTAGTTGTAGAAGGTAACGTAGGAGACGACTTGATAGACCACCAGCACGGCAGCCAGAAACCAGAGCATACGGGAGAACATGCTGCCCACTTTCTTCATGCGTTCTCGCCGTCCGGTACGAACACATACCCCAGACCCCAGACGGTCTGCAGATAGCGAGGCTGGGCCGGGTCCTGTTCCAGCAGGCGGCGCAGGCGGGAGACCTGCACATCGATGCTGCGCTCGGTGGCCGTGTACTCGCGACCACGGGCCAGGTTCATCAGCTTGTCACGGGAGAGCGGTTCGCGAGGATGACTCACCAGCACCTTGAGCACGGCGAACTCCCCGCTGGTCAGGGCAACCGGTTCGCCATCACGGCTCAGTTCACGGGTCGCCAGATTGAGCTGGTAGGCCCCGAAACTCACCATCTTCTCCGCCGCGGAAGGGGCGCCGGGCAGCTCCACGGTATGGCGGCGCAGCACGGCGCGGATCCGGGCCAGCAGCTCACGGGGGTTGAACGGCTTGGGCAGATAATCGTCGGCCCCCATCTCCAGACCGACGATGCGATCCACTTCGTCCCCCTTGGCGGTGAGCATCAAGACAGGGATCTGGTTGCCGGCCTCGCGCAGGCGGCGGCAGATGGAGAGGCCGTCTTCCCCCGGCAGCATCAGATCAAGCACCATCAGGCTGAAGTTTTCACGCGTCAGCAGGCGATCGGCCTGCTCCCCGTTGGCGACACCTCGCACTACAAACCCCTGCTCGGTGAGGTAGCGCTCCAGCAAGGAACGCAGTTTCAGATCGTCGTCCACCACCAGGACCTTGTATTGCTGACTCATTGCCACCTCTCTTTTATGTCTCCCCTCATACTAGAGCCGCCCCCTGCAACCACAAAGCATAAATATGTTACCGGTTATTGCCCTCATTCGGCCCCGGAGCCGGGAAGGATGGATGGCCAGCTCTGCTTTTTGCTCGACAGCGCGGCGACAATGACTAAGATCCCGAGCAACCGGATGCAATTGGCGAGGGAGTGATAACTCCATGAAAACCAAACTCATTACCCGTGAAGGCTACACCAGGCTCCGGCAGGAGCACGACATGCTCTGGCGGGAGGAGAGGCCCGATGTCACCAAAAAAGTGGCCTGGGCGGCGAGCCTGGGTGATCGCAGCGAGAATGCCGATTACCAGTACAACAAGAAACGCCTGCGGGAGATCGACCGCCGGGTTCGCTACCTGCGCAAGTGCCTGGAAGAGCTGACCATAGTCGACTACTCACCCTCCCAGGAGGGCAAGGTCTTCTTCGGCGCCTGGGTCGAGGTGGAAAACGACGAGGGTGAGACCAAGCGCTTTCGCATCGTCGGCTATGACGAGATCTTCGGCCGCAAGGATTACATCTCCATCGATTCCCCCATGGCCCGCGCCCTGCTCAAGAAAGAGGTGGGCGATGAAGCCATGGTGCAAACGCCAGTGGGTGACGCCTGCTGGTACATCAATGAGATCAGCTATCCCAAATAAGCCAGGCCGACCCTCACTGCCAAATCGGCTGACAAGGCCAGGAGAGACCGAGCATGTCCGCCCACCGGGTATGAGAAACGTCATTTCTGCCGGGGTGGCATCCCGCTGCCCGACCCCATATAGTGCTCACACCCGGCGCCTTGCGGCGCCAACCGGCCCGCGCGGCAGTGGCCTGGCAGGTATCTAAAGTATCGCCAGGACAGACCCCCTGTTCGGCGACATAGCCCCACGCTGGCCAGTTAGACAGGACCCGACCAAGAGACCCTCGATGCAAAGCCACGTAATAGAACATCAGATCGCCGGTGAGCTGAATGCCCGCCCGGAACAGGTGCAGGCAGCCGTTCGCCTGCTGGACGAAGGCGCGACCGTTCCCTTCATCGCCCGTTACCGCAAAGAGGTGACCGGCGGTCTGGACGACAGCCAGCTGCGTACCCTGGAGAGCCGCCTCGGCTACCTGCGTGAACTGGCGGATCGCCGCCAGGTGATCCTGCGCTCCATCGAAGAGCAGGGCAAACTGACCCCCGAACTGGCCCGCGAGCTGAACGAGGCCGACAGCAAGACCCGGCTGGAAGACCTCTACCTCCCCTACAAGCCCAAGCGGCGCACCAAGGGGCAGATGGCCATCGAGGCGGGGCTGGAGCCACTGGCGGATTTGCTGCTGGGTGACCCCATGAAGGATCCCGAACAGGAGGCGGTTCGCTTCCTCAATGCCGAGCAGGGGATCACCGACGGCAAGGCTGCCCTCGACAGTGCCCGCTACATCCTGATGGAGCGTTTCGCCGAGCAGGCCGATCTCCTTGAGAAGCTGCGGGACTACCTGTGGCAGAACGCCACCCTGCGTGCCCGCGTGGTGGCAGGCAAGGAGCAGGAAGGGGCCAAGTTCAAGGACTACTTCGAACACGACGAACCCCTGCACAAGGCCCCCTCCCACCGGGTGCTGGCCATGTTGCGCGGCCGCAACGAGGGGATCCTCAACCTGGCGCTGGTCACCGGCGAGGATGAGGGTACCAGCCCCTGCGAGGGTATCATCGCCCATCACCTCAGACTCAACCTGCAAAGTCGCCCGGCCGACAAGTGGCTGCAGGGGGTGGTGAGCTGGACCTGGAAGATCAAGCTCTCCCTGCAGATGGAAACCGAGCTGATCGGCCGCATCCGCGAGTCAGCAGAGGAGGAGGCGATCAAGGTGTTCGCCATGAACCTCAAGGATCTGCTGATGGCGGCACCGGCCGGCATGCGCTGCACCATGGGGCTGGATCCCGGCATCCGCACCGGGGTCAAGGTGGCGGTGGTGGATGCCACCGGCAAGCTGGTCGATCACGCGACCATCTATCCGTTCGAACCCAAGCGCCAGGTTGACCAGAGTCTCAAGACCCTGAGCGAGCTGTGCCAGAAGCACAAGGTCGAGCTCATCAGCATCGGCAACGGCACCGCCTCGCGGGAAACCGACCGCCTAGTGAGCGATCTGTTCGAGCGCTACCCGGCCGCCAAGGCACAGAAGATAGTAGTGAGTGAAGCGGGGGCATCGGTCTACTCCGCCTCCGAGCTCGCCTCCCAGGAATTCCCGGATCTCGACGTCTCCATTCGCGGCGCCGTCTCCATCGCCCGCCGGTTGCAGGATCCCCTGGCCGAGCTGGTCAAGATCGATCCCAAGAGCATAGGTGTGGGCCAGTACCAGCACGATGTCGGCCAGAGCCAGCTGGCCCGCCGCCTCGACGCGGTGGTCGAGGATTGCGTGAACGCGGTGGGGGTGGATGTGAATACCGCCTCGGTCGCCCTGCTCAACCGGGTTTCCGGCCTCTCCCAGACCCTGGCCCAGAACATCGTCGCCTACCGCGACGAGAACGGCGCCTTCAAGAGTCGTCAGCAGTTGCTGAAAGTTGGCCGACTCGGACCCAAGGCATTCGAGCAATGCGCTGGCTTCCTGCGCATTCGGGGCGGCAGCAACCCGCTGGACGGCTCGGCGGTGCACCCGGAATCCTACCCGGTGGTGGAGCGGATCCTCGCCAAGCTGGAGCAGACCGTGGACAGCCTGCTCGGCAACAGCAGCCTGCTGCGCACCCTCAAGCCCACCGACTACACCGATGAGCAGTTCGGGGTGCCCACCGTCACCGACATCATCGGCGAGCTGGACAAGCCCGGCCGCGACCCGCGCCCCGAGTTCAAGACCGCCACCTTCAAGGAAGGGGTGGAGAAAATCAGCGATCTGGTACCCGAGATGGTGCTGGAGGGGGTGGTCACCAACGTCACCAACTTTGGTGCCTTCGTCGACATCGGCGTCCATCAGGACGGGCTGGTGCACATTTCTTCCCTCACCGATCGCTTCGTCAAGGATCCCCGCGAGGTGGTCAAGGCCGGTGACATCGTCCGGGTCAAGGTGCTGGAAGTCGACGTACCGCGCAAACGCATCAGTCTGACCATGCGTCTGGATGAAAAAGCCGGCCAGCCTGCACGCAAAACGGCCGAGCCGCGTCACACTGGCAACGCCCGACCGAAACAGGCGCCCCGTCAGAGCGCTCCGACCGAGGGTGCCATGGGCAACGCCTTCGCGGCTGCCCTGTCGAAACTGAAGAAATAAGCCCCCAGAATGCAAAAAAGCCCCGAAAGGGGCTTTTTCATGCCTGTACTGAGCGGGATCAAACGTCCTGACTCAGGCTATGCGGGGAGGCTGGCCTCACCGCTTGCTGATAGTGCCTGGCAATCACCTGGTTTCGATTGTCCATATAAGCACCGAGCGGGCCTGTGGTTTCCTGCCTGAGGGTCATCAGATCCTTGCGGGCCTGTGCCTCCTTGCCAGAGGCGGCACGGGCCACACTCATGTCTTGTGACGATGGTTCATCGGGAGCCAGCGCAGCGGCACGCACCTGCTGCATCTTGGCGATGGTCGCGGCGGGATCCCCGGGAATGGTCCCCATGTCGATGACCACCTCCCCCCCGGTGGCATAACGCTTGCCATCCGGCCCACGGGAAAACTGGTAGGTAGGGCTCCCCGCATGCTCGCCGCCGGCGGCCTGGTGAGCCTGCTCGTGCTTGCGAACTTCGAGATCCCGTTCGACCAGCGCAGCCACCTGACGCTGCTGCTTTTGCTGCTCCTGCTGTTCACCCTCCTGACGTTGTCGACGCTCCCCCTCCTCCCCCGTTGCCTCGACAAAACGGTGCGCCACCATCACGGGGCCGGTCTGGCCGTTCTCTTTCGTGGACGAGGATGGGGCGGCGGGATTGGCCTGGGCGGCCCGGGATCTCTCTTTCTGGGAACCGACGCCGGACTCGGCGTTGGACGCCTCGCTCTGGCGGCTGGGGGGCACCAGTTCTGCGCGGCGGTTGTCAGTCTGTGCCAATTCCGTCTGCGGCTGCAGTTGATTCGGAATGATGGTCGGCAGACTGACGTTGATGTTCATGTCACACCCGGATATCGATCAGGGTGCCCAGCATGTCGCTGGCCGTCTGGATCACCTTGGCGGATGCCCCGGCATGCAGCTCGGCCACCTTGAGATTCACCAGTTCATCCGGCAACTGCACCTGATCACCCGCTGCCGTATTGAGATGGGCGATCTGGCTGGAAGCCTGGCCCGCCAACTGCTCGGCCCGTTGGAACCCCTGCACGCCCGCCGTCATGGCTGATTCGATACGCATTGGCACACTCCTCTGTAGGGTTGGCTAATTATCCATCAACCTGACGAGTTATTGAAGCCTGCCGCTCAAATCTCAGTCAATGAACTGCCGCAGGAGGGTGATGAACTGCTCTGGATGGGAGATGAAGGGGGCATGGGATGCCTTCTCCAGCACCAGACTGTGGCTGGCAGGGTAACGCGCATCCAGCAAGGGAATGGCGGCCTTCGGCACCAGGGTATCCAGCCTGCCGTAAAGACGCAGCCAGGGCAGATCCAGGCCGATCAGTTCATCCCGTAGATCGACCTCGGCCAGCAGGCCCAGACCCGCCTCCAAGGCCGCAAGCCGGGGAGCGGGTCGCTCCGCCAGCCAGTGACGCAACTGGCGAATGTCGTTTCTGGCGTGCTCGCTGCCCATGGCCTGGATCGCGAGGAAGCGCTCTATGGTCTGCATGAAGTCGCCGGCCAGCATCTGGTTGAACCCCGCCAGCACCTTGGGGGCAATCCCGGGCCACTCGTCGCGGGCCATGAAGCAGGGAGAACTGGCTACGGTAATGAGAGAGTGAAGGCGTTCAGGCATGGTCAGCGCCAACTGACTCGCCACCAGACCACCGAGGGACCAGCCGAGCAGATGGCATTTTTCAGGCAATATGGCCGCCACCTGCTCTGCCAGCCAGGGCAGGGTGTAGTCTGTCCCTGCTTGCAGGGGGCTGTTGCCAAAGCCGGGCAGGTCCACCAGATGCAGCCGATAGTGGGCAGCCAGTTCTTGGGCAATACCGTGCCAGACGGCCCCGTTCATGCCCCAGCCATGCAACAACACCAGGTCCGGGCCCTGGCCAAACCGCTCAACCGATACGCTCATCTAGACTCAAGATCCCTGTTTATCTGCTTGGAGCCTGCATGTTAAAGCGGCTGCTCGCCAAAGCAAGTCCGATCCTTGGCACCCAGTCCGACTGGCTCGGTCTGTGCCTGCTCTGTCGCCAACCCTGTGACGAGACGCCTTTGTTGTGCTCCTGGTGCCGCCACGCCCAGCGCCAACACGACAGACGATGCCTGATGTGTGCAGCACCGCTGCCGGAGCAACATCGCGAGAGCGAACTGCTGTGCGGACGCTGCCAGCGCAGACCCGCCCCCTGGGAGCGTTTGCAGGTGATCGGCGATTATCAGGCACCTTATGCCCAACTCATCCCCCGGCTGAAGTATTCCGGTCAGATCCTGCTCGCGCCGCTGCTTGCCCGCCTGCTGGCAGACCATCTGGACCTCGCCAATCCGCCGCAGGTCATCATTCCGGTTCCCCTGCACTGGTGGCGCCAGTGGTGGCGCGGCTTCAATCAGGCAGAAGAAATCGGCCATGCCCTGAGCGCACTCACCGGCATTCCTTGCGACACCCGCGTACTGCGCCGGACAAGGTCGACCCCGCAACAGACCCGGCTCAGTGCCGGCCAGCGGCGACGCAATCTGCGTGGCGCCTTCGAAATAGAACCTCACCACTACCGGCATGTGGCACTGCTCGATGATGTGGTCACCACGGGCGCCACCGCAGGTCAGCTCACCCGGTTGCTTCATGAGCACGGCGTCACCACGGTAGAGGTGTGGGCCATCTGCCGTACCCTCCGACACCTGAAATAACCGGGCAGGGATCCGGCCCGGGAGGCCGCTGGCGGCATGATTCCGATACGCCCGGGCTCACAGGCTCGCCATCGGCACGCTACCCAAGCCCCGCCAAGCGAGTTATCATGAATACCCTAGTCGTACACTCAGGTTTATGAGGATAGTGATGATCAGCATTTCCGACACCGCCCAGGCCCACTTCCGCAAGTTGCTGGAGAAGCAGCCTGATGGCACCAACATCCGGGTGTTTGTGGTCAATCCGGGAACCCAGAATGCCGAGTGCGGCGTATCCTATTGCCCACCCGACGCGGTCGATCCGGAAGATCAGCACCTGCCCTTCAGCGGCTTCGACTGCCTGGTCGATCCCCTGAGCGCCCCCTTCCTGGTGGATGCCACCATCGACTTCGTCACTGATCAGATGGGCTCTCAGCTCACCCTGAAGGCACCCAACGCCAAGATGCGCAAGGTGGCCGATGACGCCCCGCTGATCGATCGCATCGAGTACGTGTTGATGTCCGAGGTGAACCCCATGCTGGCCGGTCACGGCGGCAAGGTCACCCTGGTCGAGCTGACCGACGACAAACTGGCCATCCTGCAGTTTGGCGGCGGTTGCAACGGTTGCTCCATGGTCGACTACACCCTGAAAGAGGGGATCGAGAAGCAGTTGCTGGAGAAATTCCCGGGCGAGCTCAACGGCGTCAAGGATGCCACCGAGCACCAGCGCGGCGACCACTCCTACTACTGATTTGCCCCCTTGCGGCAAAGAAAAGGCCCCGCCAGCTGGCGGGGCCTTTTGCATTCTGCGGCTGGCAGATCACTCGTCCTTCTTGTCTCGCGACAGCAGGGCGATGGCCGCCTCTTTCGGATTCTTGCCCTCGTACAGCACCTTGAAGATCTGTTCGCAGATGGGCATCTCGACGCCACAGCGGGCCGCCAGCAGATGCACCTCCTTGGTGTTGCGATAGCCTTCCACCACCTGGCCTATCTCGGCCATGGCGGTGTCAACCGACTTGCCCGCTCCCAGCGCCAGACCGAAACGGCGGTTGCGCGACTGGTTGTCGGTACAGGTCAGCACCAGATCCCCGAGCCCCGCCATCCCCATGAAGGTCTTGGCGTCGGCCCCGAGGGCGGCGCCCAGACGCTGCATCTCCACCAGGCCCCGAGTGATGAGCGCGGTTCTGGCGTTGGCGCCAAAGCCGAGTCCGTCAGAGAGACCGGCACCGATGGCGATGACGTTCTTGACCGCCCCGCCCAGCTGCAGACCGATGAAGTCCGGATTGGTATAGACCCGGAACGAGCGGCCGCAGTGCAGCAGGTGGGAGAGATCGTCGGCAAAGTCGTCGTGGGTCGAGGCCACCGAGATGGCGGTCGGCAGACCGGCGGCCAGCTCGCGGGCGAAGGTCGGGCCCGAGATGACCGCCAGTGGAATGGCATCCCCCAGCACCTCCCGCGCCACCTCTTGCAGCAGACGGCCGCTGTCCGGCTCCAGCCCCTTGGTGGCCCAGGCGATCCGGGTATCCGGGCGCAGGAAGGGTTTGACCCGGGCCAGTACCTGGCCGAACACATGGCTCGGCACCACCAGCAGCAGCACGGGAGCGGCTTGCACCGCCGCCTGCAGATTCGACGTCAGTTGCAGATCGGCCGGGAAGGGGACATCCGGCAAGAATGCCTTGTTGCAGCGATCCTGTTCCAGCTCGGCGACATGGGCAGGGTCGTGACCCCACAGCAGGGTCGGATGACCATTGCGCGCCAGAGAAATGGCAAGGGCGGAGCCATAAGACCCCGCCCCCAGGACCGAGATTGCGATCTGGTCGGCCATTATCAGGCTTCCGCAGTCGCCTGCTGGGCCTGTACCTGCGCCATGTGCTGGGCGAACAGGGCGTCGAAGTTGACCGGTGCCAGGTTCAGCTGCGGGAAGGAACCCTTGCTCACCAGGTTGGACACCGCTTCGCGGGCATACGGGAACAGGATGTTCGGGCAGAAGGCCGCCAGGCAGTGGGCCAGTTGCGGCTCAGGCAGGTTGCCGATGGTGAAGATGCCGGCTTGCTGCACTTCGCACAGGAAGGCGGTCTCGGTTTCCAGCTTGCAGGTGACAGTCAGGGTCAGCACCACTTCATAGACGCTGTCGGCCAGGACATTGGTCTTGGTGTCCATGTCCAGCTTGACGTCCGGCTGCCACTCTTTCTGGAAGATGTGCGGGGTATTCGGGGCTTCGAAGGAGACATCCTTGGTGTAGACACGCTGGATGTGGAATTCCGGTTGCACTTCCTGGTTGTTGATTTCGTCAGCCATTTCGTTTGATTCCTTTTTAAGATAATGAGTGGGCGCAGGCCCTTAAATCAGCGTTTTTTGGTCACCGGCAGATTGTCTGCACGCCATTGGGCCATGCCACCGCTGAGCACATACACCTGCTTGAAACCGGCCTTGCTCAGTTGGCGACCCGCGCCACCAGCGGTCATCCCCGACTCGCACACCACTATGATGGGGGCATCCTTGTGCTTTTCAACCGGGCCCAGATTATTCGCCTGGATCTGGGCGAGCGGCAGGTGATGGGCCCCGGCCAAATGGCCCTTGGCAAATTCATCCTGACTGCGAATGTCCACGACGGTGGCATTTTCACGGTTGATAAGCAGGGTAGCGGCGTGGTTGTTGACCGCCTTCACCGGAGAAAAACGAGCACGCACAGTGGTATACACCAGAGTGCCTGCCAGGCCCAACCAGGCTGCGGTCAGCAGCGGATTGCGGGCCGCGAAATCCAAATACTCTTGCATCTTCTACTATCCAGGGACCAAGACAAGGGCCCGAGTATACATGGGGCCCTGCATAAGATCAGCCATCTTGGCGGCAAAGCGAGAGCAAGCTCCCATCAGGGATGGCTGCCGATTCTTCCTCCTCCAACCGAGCCGAACGAGAGGATGTGCCATGCCGAAAAGAGGGGGGAAACAGAGGAAACCCCGCCGCGGCAGACAAGCCGGCAACATGCCTAAAACAGCGGGATAACAGTTAAAAAGCGAGGCTGGAGAGGGACTTGGCTATCAGGTGACTATTTCGGCAGATGTAGTAATATTACGCTAGTTTCACTTCCCGCAATTCATTCCTATCCGAGAGGACATAGCCTTATGTCAACAGCTAAGAAACCGCTGGTTCTGGTCATCATGGACGGTTGGGGCTACAGCACCAAGCAAGAGTACAACGCCGTTGCTGCTGCCAAGACCCCCAATCTGGATCGCCTGGCCCGTGACTACACCAGCACCCTGATCTCCGGCTCCGGCCTGGACGTGGGTCTGCCGGACGGCCAGATGGGCAACTCCGAAGTGGGCCACACCAACATCGGTGCCGGTCGCGTCGTCTATCAGGAGCTGACCCGCATATCCAAGGACATCCAGGACGGCGACTTCTTCCAGAACGTCGAGCTGGCCAAGGCTGTCGACGCTGCCGTGACCAAGGGCAAGGCCGTGCACATCATGGGTCTGATGTCCCCGGGTGGCGTACACAGCCACGAAGAGCACATCATGGGCATGATCGAGATGGCCGCCAAGCGTGGCGCCGAGCAGATCTACTTCCACGCCTTCCTGGATGGCCGCGACGTCCCGCCGCGCAGTGCCCAGTCCTCCATCGAGCTGTTCGACGCCCTGTTTGCCCGACTGGGCAAGGGCCGTTTCGCCTCCATGATCGGTCGTTACTACGCCATGGACCGCGACAACCGCTGGGATCGCGTGCAGCAGGCCTATGACCTGATGACCCAGGGCAAGGGCGAATTCACCGCCGACAACGCCACCGACGCGCTGGCCGCCGCCTATGCCCGCGACGAGAACGACGAGTTCGTCAAGGCCACCCGCATCGGCGACGCTGTACCGATGATCGACGGCGATGCGCTGATCTTCATGAACTTCCGTGCCGACCGCGCCCGCGAAATCACCCGCGCCTTCGTCGATACCGACTTCACCGGCTTCGCCCGCACCGCCACCCCGGCCCTGCACTTCGTGATGCTGACCGAATACGCGGCCGACATCAAAACCGCCTGCGCCTATCCGCCCACCGCCCTGGTCAACACCCTGGGTGAGTGGCTGGCCAAGCAGGGCAAGACCCAGCTGCGCATCTCCGAGACCGAGAAGTACGCCCACGTCACCTTCTTCTTCAACGGTGGCGAAGAGGCCTGCTTCAGCGGCGAAGATCGCGAAATCGTGGCGAGCCCGAAAGTGGCTACCTATGACCTGCAGCCGGAGATGAGCTCCGAAGAGCTGACCGACAAGCTGGTTGCGGCCATCAAGAGCGGCAAGTACGACGTCATCATCTGCAACTACCCGAACGGCGACATGGTCGGCCACACCGGCGTGTTCGATGCGGCCGTCAAAGCCTGTGAAGCGGTCGACCACTGCATCGGTCGCGTCACCGACGCCCTGGCGGAAGTGGGCGGCGAGTGCCTCATCACCGCCGACCATGGCAACGCCGAGAAGATGATGGACGAAGAGA
The DNA here is from genome assembly GCF_049860605.1 of Aeromonas sp. INTO2. Classification (NCBI taxonomy): domain Bacteria; kingdom Pseudomonadati; phylum Pseudomonadota; class Gammaproteobacteria; order Aeromonadales; family Aeromonadaceae; genus Aeromonas; species Aeromonas sp. INTO2. The sequence continues at coordinate 4,446,162 of NZ_CP187588.1, read as the reverse complement.
CTGGTCAGGCCCACACCGCCCACACCAATCTGCCGGTTCCCCTCATCTACTTCGGTCGTAAAGCCGAGGTCGCCGAAGGTGGCAAACTGTCCGATCTGGCCCCCACCATGCTGACCCTGATGGGTCTGCCGGTGCCGCCGGAAATGACTGGCAAGCCCCTGATGATTCTGAAATAATCCTGCCCCATGCGGGGATGCGAAATTATTTCACAGAAAACCAGTCGCGTCGGCCTGTTGGCCGGCGCGCTGTTTTTTTGCCTGATCGGCGGTACCGGCACAGCCCAGGCTGCGAACCAGCAGTTGGGGGCCATGCAGTCCCAGATCAAGGAACAGCAACAGACCCTCAAGCTCAGCAAGCAGGAGCTTGCCAAGCTCAACACCCAGCTCAAGGCTGACGAGCAGGCCATTTCGGCTGCCGCCGCCAAACTCGAGCAGACCAGACAGCAACTCCGGCAGAACCAGCAGAAGCTGGCGTCCCTGCAGCAGGACAAGCTGGCACTGGAGCAACAAGCAAAACATCAGAAACAGTTGCTGGCCAAGCAGGCGGAAAGCGCCTTCCAGGCGGGCAACCACGATTACCTCAAACTGCTGCTCAACCAGCAGGATCCGGCCAAGCTGAGCCGCGCCCTCGACTACTTCGACTACCTCAACAAGGCCCGCATCGAGGCCATTGAAGCCCTGCGCGCCACCCGTGACAAGCTGGCCAAGAACCAGCAGGCCACCAGGGAGACCGAGAACCGCCTCCAGACCCTGCTCGGCGAGCAGCAGGAGCATCACCAGAGCCTGCTGGCCAGCCAGCAGAGCCGTGCCAAGGTGCGCAACCAGTTGCAGCAATCGGTGCAGGCCGACGAGCAGAAGCTAGACAAGCTGGTCAAGGCGGAGAAGGCGCTCAAGGCGCGGCTGGAAGAGCTGCGTCGTCAGCAGGAAGAAAAGGAACGCCGCGAACGGGCCGAGCGGGAGCGCCTTGCCAAGATCAAGGCCGAGCAGGAGCGCCAGCGCCGTCTGGAGGCCCAGCGCCTGGCAGCCGAACAGAAACGCATTGAGGAGCAGCAGCGGATCGCGGCCCAGCAGCGCCAGGTCGGCGAACAGCAGCGGCTGGCGGCCCAGCAGCAACGCGTCGCCGAACAGCAGGCCAAGGTGGCGCAGCAGCAAGCGGCCGCCCGCAACAGCGCCAAGGCGAGCAGCAACGGCTACGGCGGTCTGAGCACGGGTGGCAACCTGCGCTGGCCGGTGCAGGGCCCCATCCTCATCTCCTACGGCTCGCCGCGTACCGCCGAGCTGAAGTGGAAGGGCACCCTGATCGGCGCCAGCGAAGGGACCCAGGTCAAGGCGGTGGCACCGGGCCAGGTGGTCTACGCCGACTGGCTCGACGGCTTCGGCATGCTGCTGGTCATCGACCACGGCAAGGGCTACATGAGCCTCTACGGCCACAACCAGTCGCTGCTGCGACAGGTGGGACAAAAGGTGGAGCAAGGGGAACCCGTGGCCCTGGTCGGCGACAGCGGCGGACAGGAGCGCTCCGGCCTCTACTTCGAGATCCGCTATCAGGGCGAGGCCATCAACCCGACCAAGTGGCTGGCCAGACGCTAAGCCCGCCTTGTCGGTGCCCGAGTGGAGTCCGCTACCTCATCTCCAGCCCTTCTCCCGCGAGAGGGGCAGGGAGCAAAAGACAGCAACACCGCGTCGTTTACCACTTCACCTGACAAAAAGTCTGCATCGCGCAGGCTTTTTGCTTGGCAGGGGAGGCACCACACCGCCCGCCCCGATGATGAAAACTTACCTCTTTTCCACCCCGCTCAGGGGAAGACCACCAGCCCGATCTGCTCCAGCAGCCCCTGCTGCTGATCTTCATTGATCTGCACCCCGGCGAGGTCGACCCGGCGCAGATCCAGGCCGGGCAGATCGCACTGGCGCAGGTCGCAGCCTTGCAGGTTGAAGCTGGTCCAGTCGATTTGCCCGAACTCGGAGCCGCTGAGATCCGAGCCTGCCAGGGAGGCGCCCAGCAGGTTGGCCCCCTGCCAGCGGTTGCCGGCAAGCTCACACCGCTCCAGCAGGCAGCTTTCGAAGTTGGCGTAGCTGAAGTTGTTGCCGGTGAGGTGGGCCTCGCAGAAATAGCTTTTGGCGGTGATCCGGTTGGCGAAGCTGGCATGGGCGAAGTTGATCCCCATGGCCTGGCAGTCGCGCATCTCCAGCCCAAGACACTGGCTGCTGCCGAAGTCCGCCAGGGTGAGATCGCAGCGCAGGAAGCTCGCCTCCCTCAGATCGCAGCCCTGAAACAGGCATCCCAGTTCCCGTTCCCTGTCATAGAAGCTGCAGTCGACGAAGCAGCACTCCCCGAGATCGAGCCAGGAGAAGTGACAGCCGATGAAGCGGCACCCCTGGAACTGCTCCCCCTCCGCCTCCTGCTGCTCGAAGTGGATCCCCTCGAAACACCTACCCTCGATCATCTCCTGCCCCCTGTTGATGGCGTCATATGCTGACATTGCCGTGCAAAAACGGTAATGTTACGTGTAACATTTTTTGCCGGATCCCCAGATGAACGACACCCGCAAGCGCCGCCCTACCCTGCAGGACATTGCCGACCTGACCGGTGTCACCAAGATGACCGTCAGCCGCTACCTGCGCGACCCGTCCGCCGTGGCCGAAGGGACCCGCGAGCGCATCGCCGCCGCGGTGGAGGAGCTCGGCTACATCCCGAACCGGGCGCCGGACATGCTGTCGAACGCCACCAGCAAGGCGATCGGCATCCTGATCCCCTCCCTCTCCAACCAGGTCTTCTCGGCGGTGATCCACGGCATCGAGGCGGTGACCCGGCCCGCCGGCTACCAGACCCTGCTCGCCCACTACGGCTACAGCCCGGAGCGGGAGGAGGAGCAGGTCGCCTCGCTCCTCTCCTACAACGTGGACGGGCTCATCCTCTCGGACACCCAGCACACCGAGCGCACCCGCAAGATGATCGCCACCGCCGGCATCCCGGTGGTGGAGACCATGGATCTGCCCCTCTCCCCCATCGACATGGTGGTGGGCATGGATCATCGGGCCGCCGCCCGGGCCATGGTAACAGAGATGCTGCGCCGGGGACGGCGCAAGGTGATCTACCTCGGCGCCCGGCTCGACGTGCGCACCCAGCTGCGAATGGAAGGCTACTACCAGGCGATGGCCGATTTCGGTCTGACCGGCCAGCACCTGCTGACGGAGCAATCCTCCAGCTTCACCCTGGGGGGAGAGCTGCTGGCCCAGGCCATGGCGCGCTTCCCCGATCTCGACGGCCTGTTCTGCACCAACGACGACCTGGCGGTGGGGGCCCTGCTGCAATGCCAGGCCAGGTGGATCCAGGTGCCCCAGCAGGTGGCCATCGCCGGCAGCAACGCCCTCGACATCGGCCACGCCATGACCCCCAAGCTCGCCAGTATCGTCACCCCCCGCGAGACCATAGGTCGCGAAGCCGCCATCATGCTGCTGGCCCGCCTCGGCGGCCAGCCGCTGGCGACCAGGTGCAAGGACATCGGCTTCTCCCTCTATGAGGGGGAAAGCCTCGGCTGATCCCCGGCCATCATGGCGCGTTCGACCGCCATGATGGCGCCTTCTCCCCTCTCCCCTCGCCTCCCCTGGCCTATGCTGGCTCCTCCATCCACCCTGTCAGGAGCAGACCATGCACCACACCGAACGATTGAAAGCCTGCCTGCAGCGCGTCATCTGCGATCCCGCCTTCCCCCTGGCGGAGCTCGACGCCTGGTTCACCCCCGACTACTGCCAGGAGGTGAACGGCGAGCGGCTCGACTACCCGGCGTTTCACCAGCACATCGCCACACTGCGCCGCCATCTGGCCGGGGCGAGCATCGAGTTTGTCGCCACCCTGGCGCAGGGGGAGCGGGTGCACTCGACCCATGTGGTGCGGGCCACCCGCCAGGACGGCGGCACCCTGGTCTGCAAGGTGAGCGGCCTCTTCACCTTTCGCGGCGATCGGATCTGCCACACCGACGAGGTGACCTGTCTGCTGGCAGGCAGCAAGGAGGATGCGGATATCGGCTCGCGGCGCTGACTGCCGGCAACCCGCAGACACCGCCATGGCGGGCAGGAAGGCAGATAATGCGCCCTCAGGCCGCCGGTTCGCGCCGGGCAAGGCGCTGGAGGGCGCGGGACAAGGCGCCGGGATCCTCGTAGCCGAGCCGATCGGCGATCTGGGCCAGCGTGAGCCCCCGGTGCTGCAACTGGCGCGCCCGCCCCAGCACCACCTGCTCCCGCCACTGGCGAAAGCTGCACCCCAGCTGCTGGAGGAAGAGCCGGTTGAGGGTACGCACCGAGGCGCCGCAATCTGCCGCCAGCGCCGTCAGCGTCAGATGGATGGCGGGTGCCTGGCACACCCTGTCCAGCACCCGCAGCAGGCGCGGGTCCAGCGCCCCGGCGAGGGGAATGCGCGCCGCGAGCGGGTCGGCGCGCTCCAGCTCCTGGCCAAGCACCGTCAGATAGGCCCCTTTCACCTCCTCCTCGGCCAGCTCGGACAGGCGGGCGAAGAGGCCCGCCAGCAGCGGGCTGGCCTGCAAGGGGCCGAAGGCGGTACGGGCCGGCGTCGGCACATAGAGGAGGGAGAGTCGGGAGCGGCGCAGCACGCGAAACTCGTGCTCCCACCCCGCCGGAATAAAGCAGATCTGGCCCGCCACCAGCAGTTCTCCCTCCCCTCGCCCCGTGATGATGCCGCCCCCGTCGTGCAGATAGCAGTATTGGGCATGGGGGTGGCAGTGCAGCGCGGTGAAGTGCCCTTGCGGGTAGGATGGATGCAGACAGGACATGAAGGCTCCAGGGGAGAGGGGCGGCCCCCGACCTTAAGCCAGGGCGAGGCCGGAAGCAAACGGCCCACCCCCTCCGGGGGCGGAAAAACAGCAGGCCACCCGGGGGTGGCCTGTTTAATTTTTCTAAACGATATTTGCTTAGCGTTTAACCAATTCAACCGCTTCCCGGGAGAGGCGGGTCACCTCCTCCCAGTTGCCGCTCTTGACGGCGTCTGCCGGCAGCATCCAGGAGCCGCCGACGGTGGCCACACATTTCAGCGCCAGGTAGTCGGCCACGTTTTTCGGGCCGATGCCGCCGGTGGGGCAGAATTTCACCTGGGGCAGGGGCGCCGCGATGGCGGAGAGTGCCTTGGTGCCGCCGTTCGCCTCGGCCGGGAAGAATTTGAGGTGGTCGTAGCCCGCTTCCAGCGCCTGCATCACCTCGGACGGGGTGGCCACCCCCGGGATCAGCGGCGCCGTGCTCTTGGCCGCGTGGGCCAGCAGGGCCGGGGTCATGCCCGGGGAGATGACGAAGCGGGCACCGGCAGCGACGGCGGCATCAAACTGCGCGCAGTTGAGCACGGTACCGGCACCGACCATGGCATCCGGCATCGCCTTGGCGATGAGGGCGATGGCGTCCAGCGCCACCGGGGTGCGCAGGGTGATCTCGAACACCGAGATGCCGCCATCCAGCAGGGCCTTGGCCATCGGCAGGGCCTGCTCCAGGTCGTTGATGACCATCACGGGTACCAGGGGGGAGGCGGCAAACACCTCGGCAGGGGTCACTTTCCAGTTCTGCATAGCTCTTCCTTAGTCAAAGATGGTGGCGCCGCACTCGGCGCTCGATACCGCGCGACGCATCACGCTGAACAGTTCACGGCCCCACCCCTCTTGTTCCAGGGTGAGGTCGATCTCGGCCTGGGTACGGCCGCTCAAATCGGTCAGGCAGTCGAGGCGGCCAGACTCGGCATCCACCCGCAGCAGGTCGCCATCGGCGAGCAGGCCGATGGCCCCGCCGTGCAGGGCTTCCGGGGTGACGTGGATGGCGGCCGGGATCTTGCCGGAGGCGCCGGAGAGGCGGCCGTCGGTGACCAGGGCCACCTTGTGACCCGCCTTCTGCAGGTTGCCAAGCACCGGCATCAGCTTGTGCAGCTCCGGCATGCCGTTGGCGGCCGGGCCGTTGTGGCGCACCACGATGACGGCGTCCTGGTTCAACTCACCAGCCTTGTAGGCCGCCTCCACCGCATGCTGGGAGGAGAAGACCCGGGCCGGGGCCTCGATGACCCGATACTCGGGCGCGACGGCCGAAACCTTGACCACGGCGCGGCCCAGGTTGCCCGCCAGCAGCTTGGTGCCGCCGGTGGCCTGGAACTCGCTGCCAGAGGGGGAGAGCACGCTCGGATCCGCGCTCTCGCCCACCGGTTGCCACACCAGCTTGCCATCCACCAGTGCCGGACGGCTGAGGTAGTCCTGCATCTCGCCGAAGACCGGGGTTGCATCCATGTGGATCAGCCCCTCTTCGGCCAGACGACGCATCAGGCCGGGCACGCCCCCCGCCTGTTCGAAGGCGTTGACGTCCGCCGGGCCGTTCGGGTACATGCGCACCAGGAGCGGCACCACGTCGGAGAGATCGCTCAGGTCGTCCCAGGTCAGCTCCAGCCCGGCGGCGCGGGCCAGCGCCACCATGTGAATGCTGTGGTTGGTGCTGCCGCCGGAGGCGAGCAGGGCCACCAGGCCGTTGACCAGGGCGCGCTCGTCGATCACCGCACTCAGGGGGCGATAGGCCGGGGAGCCCGGGATCATGGCGCTGATGCGGCGGGCCGCTTCCTCGGTGAGGGCGTGGCGCAGCTCGCTGTGCGGATGTACGAAGGCGGAGCCCGGCAGCATCAGGCCCATGGCTTCGAACACCAGCTGGTTGGTGTTGGCGGTGCCGTAGAAGGTGCAGGTGCCCGCCGCGTGGTAGGCGCCGCACTCCATCTTGAGCAGGGCGTCGCGGCCCACTTCACCGGCAGCGTACTGCTGGCGCACCTTCACCTTCTCGTCGTTGCTGATGCCGCTCGCCATGGGGCCGGCAGGCACGAAGGCGGTGGGCAGGTGGGCGTGGGAAAGCGCCCCCATGATCTGGCCCGGGGCAATCTTGTCGCAGATACCGAGCAGCAGGGTGGCGTCGAAGGTGTTGTGGGAGAGGGAGACCGCGGTGGCCTGGGCGATGAGATCCCGGGAGAAGAGGGACATGTCCATCCCCGGCTGACCCTGGGTCACGCCGTCGCACATGGCGGGTACGCCGCCGGCAACCTGGGCACTGTGGCCGAGCTCCGCCAGGGCGCCCTTGATGATGTCCGGGTAGCCATGATAGGGCTGATGGGCACTCAGCATGTCGTTGTAGGCGGTGACGATGGCCACGTTGGCGCGGGTCATGTCGAGGATCCGCCCCTTCTCGTCACAGCTCGAGGCGGCCACGGCGTGGGCCAGGTTGCCGCAGGAGAGGGAGGCGCGGGTCTTGCCCTGATCGGCCTGGCGCTGGATGCGGGCCAGGAAGCGGGCACGGCGGGCGGTGCTGCGCTCGCGGATGCGGTTGGTCACCTGGGTGATCACGGGATGGGTCATAGCTTTCTCTCCAACTCTATATACGGGCGCGGTCGGCCTCAGCCGGGCGCGCGACATGGCTCATTGCGCCTGCGTCAGCGCGGTGACGGCACGGTCGACCACCTGTTCGAAGGTCCCGTCGATATCGATGCGAAACACGCCGGGCTCGCCATCCGGTCGCTCCAGGGTATCAAACTGGCTTTGTACCATGGCTTCGCGCATGAAATGGCCCTGCCGTGCCCGCATCCGTTCGAGAATGAGGGACTGGCTGCCATCCAGAAACAGGAAACTCACCGAGTCGTTGCCCTCGCGGATCTGGTCGCGGTACTGCTTCTTGAGGGCCGAGCAGACGATGACACCGAGCTCGTTCTTGCGCTCCAGGCTGTAGGCCGCATCGCGGATCCGCTCCAGCCAGGGGGCTCTGTCTTCATCGTTGAGCGGGTTGCCCGCCGCCATCTTCTGGATGTTCGCGCGAGGGTGCAGATCATCGCCGTCGATGAACTTGGCCCCCAGGGCATTGGCCACCTTGAGGCCGATGCTGGACTTGCCGCTGCCACACACACCCATCACGATAATGCACTTGCCCGCCATTATTTGACCTCTCTCTCACTTTTCAAAAAACGTTCGCCTGATGGGTTCTAAGCTACCACGTTACCGGTAACATGTTACCGGTAACGTTTCGCAATGTGAAGTGCAGCACAGAAATGTGCAGAACAACAACTAGAACCATTTGAGGACAATTTTATGGACGGAGCAATGAACACACCCGATGTCGCCTATCTGCTCTCGGTAGCGGGCGGAGCCATTGTCATGTTGCTGGTGCTGATCATGCGATTCAAGGTACATGCCTTCGTGGCATTGACCCTGGTCAGCATGCTGACGGCCCTGGCCACCGGGGTCACCTATGACCAGGTGATCCCCACCATGCTGACCGGTTTCGGCGGCACCCTGGCCTCGGTCGCGCTGCTGGTCGGCCTCGGCGCCATGATAGGCCGGATCCTGGAGATGACGGGGGGCGCCAAGGTACTGGCCGATACCCTGATCAACCGCTTCGGCTCCCACCGCGCCCCCTTCGCGCTGGGTGTGGCCTCCCTGCTGTTCGGCTTCCCGATCTTCTTCGACGCCGGTCTCATCGTCATGCTGCCCATCATCTTCAGCGTGGCGAAGCAGTTCGGCGGCTCCGTCCTCAAGTATGCCCTGCCCTCCGCCGGTGCCTTTGCGGTGATGCACGCCTTCCTGCCGCCCCACCCGGGCCCGGTGGCCGCCAGCGAGCTGCTGGGTGCCAACATCGGTCTGCTCACCATCGTGGGCCTGCTGGTCGCGCTGCCCACCTGGTATCTGGGTGCTTACCTGTTCGGGCTCTGGTCCGGCAAGAAGTTTGAGCTGCCCCTGCCCCCGAGCTTCACTGCCAGTGCCGAGCAGCTCTCCGACAAGGCGCCGAGCTTCGGCCAGGTGATCTCCATCCTGCTGCTGCCGCTGGTGCTCATCTTCATGGATACCGGCCTCAATACCCTGAGCGTCATGGGCGTCATCGACAAGGGTGCGGACTGGGTCAACGTGCTGCGCATGGTCGGCAAGACCCCGGTCGCCCTGCTCATCACTGTGCTGTACGCCCTCTGGATGTTCCGCCAGAGCCAGGGCAAGGTGCAGCTCGAGAAGTTCTGCAACGACGCCCTGGCCCCGGTCTGCGCCGTCATCCTGGTCACCGGTGCCGGCGGCATGTTCGGCGGCGTATTGCGGGCGAGCGGCATCGGCACCGCGCTGGCCGACGTCCTCTCCGATACCGGCATGCCGGTGATCCTGGCAGCCTTCCTGGTGTCCGCCGCGCTGCGGGTCGCCCAGGGTTCCGCCACCGTGGCCCTGACCACTACCGCCGCCCTGATGGCGCCGACCGTGGCCGCCACCACCGGCCTGAGCGAGCTGGACCTGACCTTCATCGTCATCGCCATCGCCGGGGGCGCGACCGTACTCTCCCACTTCAACGACTCCGGTTTCTGGCTGGTCAGCCGCTTCCTGAACATGGACGAGAAGACCACCCTCAAGACCTGGACCGTGATGGAGACCCTGCTCGGCACCATCGCCTTCCTCATCGTGGCCACGGCCAGCGCCATCCTCTGACGGAAACACATCGGGGCCGCATCCGTCGGCCCCGATGTGACTCTGCACCGACTTTTTACGGATTCTTGCTTGGGCCCATCGCCACAGATTGCTAGAATTGCCTATTCTTCGCCCCGAGTGGAACGCTTCATCCCGTGATTTCAGGCTTCTCTATGCATTCATCGGCACATTATCGACAGTTGCTGACCCGCTTACCCCAGATCGCGGTCGCCGCGGATCAGTTTCAGGTGCTCAGCAGCGCCAAGGACTTCAAGAGCCGGATCCTGTCGCTCATCGCCCATGCGACCCAGCGCATCTACCTGATCGCGCTCTATCTGCAGGATGACGAGGCGGGACGGGAGATCCTCTTCGCCCTCTATGCCGCCAAGCAGCGCAACCCCGCCCTCGACATCAAGGTATTCGTCGACTTCCACCGCGCCCAGCGCGGCCTGATCGGCAAGGGCAAGCAGGGGGGCAACCACCTGATGTACCAGGCCATGGCCGCCCGCCACGAACACCAGATCGAGATCTACGGCGTGCCGGTCAAGGGCCGCGAGCTGCTCGGGGTGCTGCACCTCAAGGGCTTCATCTTCGACGACACCCTGCTCTACTCCGGCGCCAGCCTCAACGACATCTACCTGCACCAGCAGGAGCGCTACCGCTTCGATCGCTATCACCAGATCCACAGCCCGGCGCTGACCCGCAGCATGGTCAACTACGTGGATGACGTCTTCCTCGGCAGCGAGGCCGTCCAACGGCTGGATCGCACCGGCATCCCTGGCGCCAAGCAGCTCAAAGGGCAGATCCGCCGCTTCAAGCAGCGCCTGCGCCTCTGCCAGTACCGCTTCGAGAGCATCCAGCCCAACGATCGGGAGATCGCCGTGACCCCCATGGTGGGCCTGGGCAAGCGGGGCAACCAGCTCAACCGGATGATCCGCAACCTGGTGCGGGCCACCGAGCGGGAGATCTTCATCTGCACCCCCTACTTCAACCCCCCCAAGGAGTTGAACAAGGACGTGGAGGCACTGCTCAAACGCGGCTGCAAGGTGACCATCGTCGTGGGCGACAAGACCGCCAACGACTTCTTCATCCCCCCGGAGGAGAAGTTCTCCACCATCGGCGGTCTGCCCTATCTCTACGAGACCAACCTGCGCAAGTTTGCCGAGCGCAACCAGCACCACATCGACAACGGCCGGCTCAACCTCATGCTCTGGTGCTGCGAGAAGAACTCCTATCACCTCAAGGGGATCTTCGTGGATGAGGAGTGGGCCCTGCTCACCGGCAACAACCTCAATCCCCGAGCCTGGGCGCTGGATCTGGAGAACGGCCTGCTGGTACACGACCAGCACCATCACCTGCGCGAGCAGTTCAGTGCGGAGCGGGAGAACATCCTGACCCACACCCGCCGCATCAGTCACTTCGACCAGATAGAGCAGATCAAGGATTACCCGGATCAGGTGCGCAAGCTGCTGGCCCGGATCCACAGGGTCAAGGCTCACCTCCTGCTCAAGCGCATCATCTGACCGCCAGGGCGCCCCGTCAGTGAAAAGGCCTGCCGTTTCCGGCAGGCCTTTTTCATGGATGACCCTCCCCCCGCTCCCTTGCCCACCAGCCCGGAACGGCACAACGCGGCTTGCATCGAGGCCGCAACAACCCCTATCATCTGGACATATTTACAGTGTTTTCGGGCATCTAATTGATGAAATTGGATAAAATCTCCCTCGACAGCCTCAAGGGTGTCGGCAGCAAGATGCTGGAGAAACTCGAGCGGCTGGGGCTGGCCACGGTACAGGACCTGCTGTTCCACCTCCCCCTGCGCTACGAGGACCGCACCCAGGTGTGGCCCATCGGCGATCTGCCGCCCGGCCTGCACGGTGCCGTCGAAGGCGAGATCCAGGACACCCAGCTGGTGATGGGGCGCCGCCGCATGCTGGTATGCCGTATCAGCGACGGCACCGGCAGCCTGACCCTGCGCTTCTTCAATTTCACCGCTGCCCAGAAAAACAGCCTGGCCCAGGGCCGCCTTATCCGCTGCTTCGGCGAGACCCGTCCCGGCAAGTACGGCCTGGAGATGGCCCACCCCGAGTACAAGCTGCTCGGCGAGGAGCAGGCCGGCCAGACCGAAGAGGCCCTCACCCCCGTCTACCCCACCACAGAGGGGCTGCGCCAGCTCACCCTGCGCAGCCTCACGGATCAGGCCCTGGCCCAGCTCGACCTCTACGGGGTCGAGGAGCTGCTGCCTGCCGGCCTCTATCCCCAGCAGATCGATCTGGCCGCCGCCCTGAAGCTGCTGCACCGCCCGCCTCCCTCGGTGGCGCTGGCCCTGCTCGAGAGCGGCCAGCACCCGGCACAGCAGCGGCTCGTACTGGAAGAGCTGCTGGCCCACAACCTCTCGGTCTTGAAGGTACGCGCCCAGGCTCAGAACCAGCTCGCCCGCGCCCTCAAACCCGCACCCGAGCTGGTCCGGCAGCTGCTCGGCGCCCTGCCGTTCACCCCCACCGGCGCCCAGAGCCGGGTGGTGGCGGAGATCGGCCGGGATCTGCAGCAGAGCCACCCCATGATGCGGCTGGTGCAGGGGGACGTGGGCTCAGGTAAAACGCTGGTCGCGGCGCTGGCCGCCCTGCAGGCCATCGGCAACGGCTGCCAGGTGGGGCTGATGGCCCCGACCGAGCTGCTGGCCGAACAGCACGCCATCAACTTCGCCAGGTGGCTGGATCCGCTCGGCATCAAGGTGGGCTGGCTGGCGGGCAAGCAGAAGGGCAAGGCGCGGGAAGAGGCGCTGGCCGCCATCGCGGACGGCAGCGTCAAGATGGTGGTGGGCACCCATGCCATCTTCCAGGAGCAGGTGGTATTCCAGCGCCTCGCCCTGGTCATCATCGATGAACAGCACAGGTTCGGCGTGCATCAGCGTCTCGCCCTGCGAGAAAAAGGAGAGCGGGAAGGGGTGCATCCCCACCAGCTCATCATGACCGCCACCCCCATCCCCCGTACCCTGGCGATGACCGCCTATGCCGACCTCGATACCTCCATCATCGACGAGCTGCCGCCGGGCCGCACTCCCATTACCACGGTCGCCCTGCCGGACAGTCGCCGCCAGGATGTGATCGAGCGGGTGAGGCTCGCCTGCGAGGAGGGCAAGCAGGCCTACTGGGTCTGCACCCTGATCGAGGAGTCGGAGGTGCTGGAGTGCCAGGCCGCCGAAGACACTGCCGCCGAGCTGCAAACCCTGCTGCCCGGCCTGCACATCGGCCTGGTACACGGCCGGATGCGCCCCGTCGAGAAACAGCGGGTGATGGAGGAGTTCAAGGCGGGCATACTGCAACTGCTGGTCGCCACCACCGTCATCGAGGTGGGGGTGGATGTGCCCAATGCCAGCCTGATGATCATCGAAAACCCGGAGCGGCTGGGGCTGGCCCAGTTGCACCAGCTGCGCGGCCGGGTCGGGCGGGGGTCGGTGGCCTCTCACTGCGTGCTGCTCTATCATGCCCCCTTGTCCAAGACCGCCCAGAGCCGCCTCGGGGTACTGCGGGAGACCAATGACGGCTTTCTCATCGCCCAGCGAGATCTGGAACTGCGTGGCCCAGGCGAGCTGCTCGGTACCCGCCAGACTGGTTTGGCCGATCTCAAGATCGCCGATCTGGTGCGCGACCAGCCGCTCATCCCTCAGGTGCAGAAGATGGCGCGCTTCCTGATGGACAAACACCCGGCTCATGTCGAGCCCCTGATCCGCCGCTGGCTGGGCCTGCGAGACCACTACTCCAATGCTTGACCAAGGCAGATGCAGAAGAGGGTCACCTTGCCTGATGGATAAACACCCGAGCCATGTCGAGCCCCTGATCCGCCGCTGGCTGGGCCTGCGGGACCACTACTCCAATGCTTGACCAAGGCAGATGCAGAAGAGGGTCACCTTGCCTGATGAATAAACACCCGAGCCATGTCGAACCCTTGATACGATGCAGGCTCGGTCTACGGGATCACTACTCGAATGCCTGACCAAGCAACAGAAACAGGAGGAAAGCACTGATGAATTCCTGGCTGCGCGGCCTGCTCTACACCTTTGCCTTCCTGCTGCTCTTTGTCTGGGTCGGTCTCGGCCTGTTCGATGCCGAGCGCGCCAAAGGCCCCATCGCCAACTGGCTCAGCCAGCAGACCGGGGTGCCCGTCACCATAGGCCGGCTGGTGTTCAATCCGCTGCACCCCTACACCCTGCTGGCGGAACAGGTGCGCTATGGGGATGCGGTACAGCTGGAAAAACTCTATCTGGAGATCGAGCACATCGACTGGTTTAACCGGGATGTGCGCATCGCCCACCTGGACCTCATCCGTCCCGTCATCAAGCTGCCGCTCCCCAACCAGCTGCCAAGCCTGCCGGTTCACTCCCTCACCATCAGCGACAGCACCATCGACAACCTGAGCCTGCAGAGCGAGGCCCTGACCCTGCGCGGCCTCAGTGCGTCCTTGAGTGACTGGGAACTGATCGACCCGAGACGCCAGCCCCAGGCCAACCTCACCCTGGGCATCAACCAGCTGGAGACCCCCATGTTCACCCTGGCCCGTCTCAGCCTAAAGGGGCGGCTGGAGGGGCAGGTGCTCAGTACCGACAGACTGACCACCAACCTGTTCGACGGCCTGCTCGAGACCGGCATGGTGCTGAACTGGCCAGAGCGCAGCCTGCAACTGCACGATCTCAAGGCCCGCGCCATGCGACTCGAGCTTGGTGACATTCCCCCTGGCGAGTTCCCCCTGCGCCGCATCACCCTGGACAGGGGTCAGCTTGCCCAGGTGAGCATCAATGCCATCGATCAGGAGCTCTCCCTCAACAACTTCAACGGCCAGCTCACCGCCTTCGACTGGCAGGCGGGCAGCCAGCCCAGCGGCTATCTGGCGGGCACCCTGGGCGACATGGGCCGCGGCCTGTTCCAGCTTGAGGCCATCGAGGGCAAGCTCGCCTTCTCCCCCCGGCAGCTGGATGCCGAGCTGCGGGGCAAGGCATACGAAGGGGAGTTCAACGTCGAGCTGGCCCTCGACACCCAGCAGCAGAAGCTCATCCTGAAGGATCTGGCCCTGAGCGGCATGGACATCAGCTTGCCCCAGGGGTGGTGGCAGGATTGGCAGGGCTGGCGCCCGCAACAGATCGACATCCGCAAACTGGCCTTCGACAAGCTCAAGGTGCTCTCTTTCGACGACACCCTGCCCCTCTCCCTGACCGGCTGGCAACTCTACCTGAACGATCTCGCCCTGCGGGGCAACCAGCCAGGCACCTTGCTGGGGCGTGCCCGCATCGAGAGCAAGTGGTTCGAGCTGGTGTGGGACGGTCTCAGTGCTCGCAACGGCACCCTGGATGGCGAGCTGACCCCCAGCTCCTGGCAGCTCAACACCCTCGCCACCTCCCTGCCCGACGAGGGCTCCCTCAACCTGAGCGGCCAGTGGGGCAGGACGCCCGGGCAGGAGAGCCGCCTGCAGTTGCAGGGCAAGCAGCTGGATCTGGAGCAGTGGGGCAAGTTACTGCACTCCCCCGTCTCCTTCGCGGGCAAGGTGGATCTGGCGGCAGATCTGCAGGCCGACCTCAACGGGCAGCCCGGCGAGCAGACGGCCAACTGGCGCCGGACCCTTCAGGGCAGCCTGAGCCTGGAGAGCAAGGATCCCTTCTGGGACAAGGTCGGCATCGACCCCCTGCTGGATGACTGGTTCAGGGAGCAGACCCCCCCCGATCTGACACCGCAGACGCTGTGGCAGGCGATGCAACGCGGAGACACCCCCTTCTATCAGATCAGGCTGGATGCCAGGGCGGAGCAGGGCAAGGTGCGGATCGAGCAAGGCGGTGCCTCCACCATCACCCACCTGCTGGCACTGCAAGGGGGTGTCGACCTGGCCGCAGACCAGTGGCAGCTCGACCTCGGGGTCCTGAACAAGGGACGCTGCGCCGAGCTGCTCGCCCGCTGGCGCGGCCCCCTCAATGCGCCCGACCTGGGCTGGAGTTTCCCCACGGGACAGGACGCCTGTGGCTGGGAGGCGGGTGTGCGCTACCCCGCCCAGGGACGAAGCGGCCCGCTCTGGCGCCCACGGCCACCCGCCGCCCAATAACGAACAAGGCCTCGCGAAGAGGCCTTGTTGCTGTGAACATCAGGGATCAGCGTGCGCCGCGCTTGATGGGCAGCACCACGTACTGACCGACAAACTCCACCGCCAGCTTGCGGCCACTGAACAACTGCACCCGCAGGCTGAACTTGGCGGATTCTCCGCCCCTCAGCGGCTCGAGCACGGCGGGCATGCCCTCCCGGGCCACCCGCGCCTCCGGCTCTTCGCTCACCGGCCGGTAATACTTGATGTTGCCCTCGGCCAGCACGGTATCCCCTCCCAGCCCTGCCTCCTTGAGCTGCAACCAGATGAGACCCCAGCCCGCCAGCACGCACTGGCTGTAGATGCTGCCGGCGAACATGGTGTCGTGGACGTTGAGATTGGCCGCCAGGTTGGCCTTGAGGTGGAAGGTCTGGCCATCGTAGTGGGTGATGTGCACCCCCATCTTCTCGCTGATGGGAATACCCCGCGACCAGCGGGTGGTGAGATCCTGGCACCACTCCGGACGGTACTGGATGGTCTGCATGGGACTCAGGGACTTGATCATCTGGCGGTGAGGGATGCGGCCGAAGGAGACGGGGCCTTCCCCTACCTCGAGGAAGCCGCAGCGGCGATAGAACTCCACTGCCTCCTGGCGGGCGTTCATCACCAGCCGTTTCACCTTCTCGTCGCGGGCAAGCTGCTCGAGATCTTCCACCATGCGGGCGCCCAGCCCCTGGCCGCGAAATTCGGGTCGCAGCGCCATAAAGCGGATTTGGGCTTCATCGCCGCCCACAAAGAGGCGACCCACGGCGATGGGCGTTCCGTCGGGTGAGAGCATCAGCCGGTGAATGGCGACGGTATCGTACTCGTCACGCTCGGAGCCAAGGGGCAGATTGAAGGGTTTGCGCAGCAGTTCCCAGCGCAACTGATAGTAAGCATCCAGCTCCGCTGGTGTTTCTGGGGTGACTACCCGGTACATAAAGCGATCCTTGAGTGTGCGCCGACTGGCAGATGGAAGGACTGACGCAACCATTTCTCCCGGCGCAGCCTGTAGTAGGTATCCAGCTCGGCTGCCGTTTGGGGGGTGACCACCCGGTACATAACAACATCCTTGAGTTACACTGGTCGAAAGCCATCTTGCCGTGCAAATTCATGGACTTCAATCTGCAAGCGTACCAAGCCGATCACTTATTGCACCTCAGCGCCAAACCCGAACGCCGCGTTTCGGTGCTTGAAAATGCCCGTCATCGCTGGCTGGAAATGGACGGCGTGGTGCAATCCGCCATGAGCCTCCACCAGCCGGCCCGCCTCTGTCTGCCTCATCAACGGAGCATCGCGGAGCAGTTGCCAAAGCGGGCAAGCCGGATCCTGGAGCTGGGGCTGGGCGGAGGGGATCTCACCCGTCACCTGGCGGCACGCTGGCCCGATGCCCACCACGACTGCGTGGATCTGGATGCCGAGATCCTCACCCTGTTCCAGCAGTTCTTCCTCCCCTCGTCAGGGGGCTCGCCTCGGCTGCATCACGCCGATGCGCTGCACTTCCTGCACCAGAGCCAGGAGCTCTACGATCTGGTGCTGCTGGATTTGTTCAGCCAGGACGGCAACCCCCTGCTGCTGTTCCAGGCCCCGCTCTATCAGGCGCTGGCCAGCCGCCTGAGCGGAACCCTCATCATCAATCTGCTGCCCCGCACCCGGCTCGAACAGGCACAGGCTCTGCGACTGGCAGAGGAGTGGATAGGCCCGACCCACGTCCACGACGTGTCCGGCTACCGCAACGTCATCCTGCACGCGACCCGTCAGCATGGCCAGGGCGGGCGAGCACCGGCAGGGTGAAGAACCTGCGAAGTGTGCAGGCATCGCGTCCTGCCGTCCGCTGAGTCCTGCCCTGCCTGCCACCCTTATACCTGCAGCCAGAAGGTGACGGGGCCGTCGTTGAGCAGCCTGACCTTCATGTCGGCGGCGAAGCGGCCGGTTTCGGTCGGCACGCCGCTCTCCCTGGCGCGAGCCACGAAGTACTCATAGAGTCGCTCGGCATCTGCGGGATGGGCGCCACCGGAGAAGCTGGGTCTCATCCCCTTGCCGGTATCCGCCGCCAGGGTGAACTGGGAGACCACCAGCAGGCTGCCGCTCACCTGGCTCACGTTGAGGTTCATCTTGCCGTTCTCGTCCGAGAAGATGCGATAGCCGCTCACCTTGTGCAGTAGCTTGTCCGCCTTGGCCTCGTCATCCCCCTGCTCCACTCCGAGCAGCACCAGCAACCCCTGGCCGATGGCCCCGGTCACCTCTCCCTCTACCGTTACGCTGGCCTCGCTGACCCGCTGAATCAGTGCAATCACATCCCTCTCCTCTCAAAACAGCACGACCGCCCATCCTGCGGGATGAGCGGTCGTCGATGCTACCAATAAATGCCCTGCCCGGGCCAACGCCTTTGTGTCGGGATCCGGTGTGATGGCCGGCCGGCGTCAGGCCAGTTCCTCTGCACCGGGCTTCTCGTACTCCCCGAGGCAGGCGGTGGTCTCGGCCCCCAGCAACACCACCAGCCAGCTCAGATATACCCAGACGAACAGGATGGGAATGGTCGCCAGGGCGCCATAGATGGCCTGGTAGGAGGGGAAGTTGGTGATGTAGATGGCAAAGCCACGCTTGGCCAGCTCGAACAGGGTGGCCGCCACCAGGGCTCCGATGAAGGCGTGGGTCAGCCGCACGCGGCAGTTGGGCACCACGGTATAGATCAGCAGGAAGGTGAGCACGGAGAAGAGGAACGGCAGGCTGCGCAGCAGCAGATAGCCGATACCGAACAGGCTGTCAGCCGCGAACAACCTGAGCGAGAGAATGTAGGAGGAGATGGCGATGCTGGCACCGATGAGCACGGGGCCCAGGGTCAGGATCATCCAGTACATGGCGAATGCCTGGGCCAAGGGCCGGCTTCGGGTGGACCGCCAGATGTAGTTGAGATTCTTGTCGATGGCCGAGATGAGCATCAGGGCCACCACGATCAGGGCACCGATACCGACGGCCGTGGTGTTGGTGGCGTTGGCCACGAAGCCGTCGATGTACTCCTTGAGCATCTCCCCTGCGGTGGGGACGAAGTTGTGATAGACAAACTGCTCCATCGCCTGCTTCAGGCTCTGGAACACCGGAAAGGCCGACATCATGCCGAACACCACGGCGATCATGGGCACCAGGGAGAGCAGGGTGACATAGGCCAGGTAACCGGCGGTCACCGTCAATCTGTCCTGCTGGAAGCGGCCCCAGACAAACTGGGCGAAGTGGGCACCATCGTGGCGCAAGAAGGAGAGTGCATGGGCCAGACGGCCGCGGATCTGCTGCTGCATCTTGTTTCTCGTAAGCGTGATCATGCAGACATTGTGTCAGATAGGGTGGTCATTTGGCCACCCGCAGACCGGCCGGATGCGCCTCCATCGAACTAAGGCCCCATGCACCCTCATGTCGAGCCCATAAAAAAAGAGGCCATAAGGCCTCTCTTTGGTCTGTCGATGAACAGCTCTCGATCAAGCACGACCGGCGCGCTTGCGATCCATCTCGGTCAGCAGTTTCTTGCGGATACGGATGGCTTTCGGGGTGATCTCGACCAGCTCGTCGTTGTCGATGAACTCGAGAGCCTGCTCCAGGGTCATGCGGATCGGCGGAGTCAGCACCTGGGCTTCATCGGTACCGGAGGCACGCATGTTGGTCAGCTGCTTGCCTTTCAGGCAGTTGACGGTCAGGTCGTTGGAGCGGGAGTGGATCCCGATCACCTGGCCTTCGTACACCTCGGTCGCGTGACCGATGAACAGACGACCACGGTCTTGCAGACCGAACAGGGCGAAGGTCAGAGCCTTGCCGGTGGCGTTGGAGATCAGCACGCCGTTCTGACGCTCACCGATGCTGCCACCCTTGTGCGGACCGTAGTGGTCGAAGGTGTGATACAGCAGACCGGTACCAGAGGTCATGGTCAGGAACTCGGTCTGGAAGCCGATCAGGCCACGGCTCGGGATGATGAAGTCCAGACGGACGCGACCCTTGCCATCCGGGGTCATGTTGGTCATCTCGCCTTTACGCAGGCCGAGCTGCTCCATCACGGAACCCTGATGCGCTTCTTCCACGTCCACAGTAACGGTTTCGAACGGTTCTTGCAGTTCGCCATCCACGGTACGCAGGATAACTTCCGGACGGGATACCGCCAGTTCGTAACCTTCGCGACGCATGTTTTCGATCAGGATGGAGAGGTGCAGTTCACCACGGCCGGAGACGCGGAACTTGTCCGGATCTTCGGTCTCTTCCACGCGCAGGGCCACGTTGTGGACAAGCTCCTGGTTCAGACGCTCCAGAATGTTGCGGGAGGTGACGAACTTGCCTTCTTTACCGGCGAACGGCGAGGTGTTGACCTGGAAAGTCATGTTCACGGTCGGCTCGTCAACGGAGAGCGGCGGCAGGGCTTCGACGGCACTGTTGTCACAGATGGTGTCGGAGATCTTCAGCTCGCCCAGACCGGTGATGGCGATGATGTCGCCCGCTTGCGCGTCGGTCACTTCGGTACGGGACAGGCCCAGGTAGCCCAGCACCTGACCGACCTTGCCGGTACGCGGTTTGCCGTTGGCACCGACGATGGTGACCTGCTGGTTGGTCTTGACGCGACCACGGGTGATGCGGCCGATACCGATGACGCCCACGTAGGAGTTGTAGTCCAGCTGGGAGATTTGCATCTGGAAGGCACCGTCAACGTCGCCCTTCGGGGCTTCCACGTTGTCGACGATGGCCTGGAACAGGGGTTCCATGTTCTCGGACGGGACGTCCTGATCCAGGGTGGCCCAACCGTTCAGTGCAGAGGCGTAAACAACCTTGAAGTCCAGTTGCTCATCGGTGGCACCCAGGTTGTCGAACAGATCGAAGACCTGATCCATTACCCAGTCAGGACGAGCACCCGGACGGTCGATCTTGTTGATGACCACGATGGGCTTCAGACCCTGGGCGAACGCCTTCTGGGTCACGAAACGGGTCTGCGGCATCGGGCCGTCAACGGCGTCGACCAGCAGCAGCACGGAGTCAACCATGGAGAGCACGCGCTCAACTTCACCACCGAAGTCGGCGTGACCCGGGGTATCCACGATGTTGATGCGGTAGTCGTTCCAACGGATCGCAGTGTTCTTGGCGAGAATGGTGATGCCACGTTCCCGTTCCAGATCATTGGAGTCCATGATCCGTTCCTGACCTTCGCTGGTGCGATCCAGAGTGCCGGATTGCTGCAGCAGCTTATCAACCAGAGTCGTTTTGCCGTGGTCAACGTGCGCAATAATCGCAATATTGCGTAAATTCTCTAACATTCTCGCCTCAAATCACCGGGTAAAATTGGGCGCTAATTGTACTCTCGCCTTTGTGATCTGCCTAGCAGAATTGCAACACATTCACACACAACAAAGGATCAGGATCATGGACCCCGCAGCAAAAGGCTGCTTAGATGGCCTGGATACGCTGGCGCACCATCTCGGTGCACCAAAACGATCCAAGGTTGCACCACTTTAATGCAGCAACCGGCATGAGAACGGGTTTCTCGACAGCCTGAAACGGTGCAAGTGCCCTGAAATCAAGCTGTCACAAACTTGGCACGATACTGGCTTATGTGAATGTGACGACGCATTCACCCAAAGAGTTTTAACACCGGAGGTTACTTAGCATGTCAGCCCAGAACGTTTTGGCCCTGATCCAGGAACACGAAGTCAAGTTTGTTGATCTGCGTTTTACCGACACCAAGGGTAAAGAGCAGCACGTATCCATCCCTTCCCACCAGGTTGACGAAGACTTCTTCGAAGACGGCAAGATGTTCGATGGTTCCTCCATCGGCGGCTGGAAGGGCATCAACGAGTCTGACATGGTGCTGATGCCGGACCCGGCTTCCGCCAAACTGGACCCGTTCACCGAAGAGACCACTCTGAACATCGTCTGTGACGTGCTGGAACCCGCCACCATGCAAGGCTATGACCGCGATCCGCGCTCCATCGCCAAGCGTGCCGAAGATTTCCTGAAGTCCAGCGGCATCGCTGACACCGTGCTGTTCGGGCCGGAGCCGGAATTCTTCATGTTCGACAACATCACCTTCTCCAACACCATGGGCCACAGCTTCGTGAAGATCGAATCCGAAGAAGCTGCCTGGAACTCCGGTACCGACTACGAGCACGGCAACAAGGGTCACCGTCCGTTCGTCAAGGGTGGTTACTTCCCGGTTGCCCCGGTTGACTCCTCCCAGGACATCCGTGCCGCCATGTGCCTGGTGTTGGAAGAGATGGGCCAGGTCGTCGAAGCTCACCACCACGAAGTGGCGACCGCCGGTCAGAACGAGATCGCAACCCGCTTCAACACCCTCACCCTGAAGGCTGACGAAGTACAGGTCCTGAAGTACGTGATCCACAACGTGGCCCATGCCTACAACAAGACCGTCACCTTCATGCCGAAACCCATGTTCGGTGACAACGGCTCCGGCATGCACTGCCACCAGTCCCTGGCCAAAGACGGCGTCAACCTGTTCGCAGGCGACCTGTACGGTGGTCTGTCCGAGATGGCGCTGCACTACATCGGCGGCATCATCAAGCACGCCAAGGCCATCAACGCCTTCGCCAACCCGACCACCAACTCCTACAAGCGTCTGGTGCCGGGCTATGAAGCACCGGTCATGCTGGCCTACTCCGCCCGCAACCGCTCTGCCTCCATCCGTATCCCGGTCGTGCCGAGCCCGAAAGCCCGCCGCATCGAAGTACGCTTCCCGGATCCGGCTGCCAACCCGTACCTGGCCTTCGCTGCCCAGCTGATGGCCGGTCTGGACGGTATCATCAACAAGATCCATCCGGGCGATGCCATGGACAAGAACCTGTACGATCTGCCGCCGGAAGAAGCCGCCGAAGTGCCGACCGTTGCCGGTTCCCTGGACGAAGCGCTGTCCGCACTGGATGCAGACCGTGAGTTCCTGACCCGTGGTGGCGTGTTCAGCGATGACTTCATCAACTCCTACCTGGAACTGAAACAGCAGGATGTTGACCGCGTGCGCATGACTCCGCACCCGCTGGAGTTCGAGCTGTACTACTCCGTCTAATCCGCTTTCCCATGACAAACCCGCCATCTGGCGGGTTTTTTTCATTCTGGCAACGGAAATACCGCCAAACGGGCACGATCGTACAGAAAGATGATCCCGTTCACGGAGCCGTACCACCCTCGGCTGCTCACGCCCCGACCCCGTGGTTTTTCTCTGATAGGATTAAGGTGAACCCCGTCAAGGAGAGATGGATGAACACTGTACCCTGGCTGCTGAGCCTCCTGCTGATGGCCTCCTGTTCTGCACAGGCCGCACGCGTCTACTCCTGGGTCGATCCCCAGGGGGTGACCCACTACACCGATGCCCCCCCTCCCGGCAAGAGCGCAAAAGAGGTGGACCTGCGGGTCTCGCCGCTCATCGGCACAGCCCCCCACTCGGTCCAGGTGGACAACTTCAACAGCCTGACCGGTGTCGATGCCAGGAAAGCCCTGGAAGCGGCTCCCCTGGAGATCGACCTCATCTCTCCGGAACCGGGCAGCACATTGCGCGACAATACCGGCAACATCGTCTTCCAGGGCGAGATCTCTCCCCAGGTCCCGGTGCAATACGATGTTCGCCTGATCCTGAACGGCAAGGCGGTGCCCCTGGTTCACAACAGCCTGGCCATACGGGTGGAAAACCTCGATAGGGGCGCTTACGAGGCACGGCTCGAGTTGCTCGCCAAAGACGGTACGATCCTTGCTAAATCCAAGCCAACCACCTTTTACCTGCACAGGGCGTCGGTGAATCAGGCTCCCAGAGCCGCCCCCAAGGCCAATTAGGGGTGATGTGACGCACCGATGCGGGTAAACTTGATGCACTATATTGGTGCATTCAAGGTGTACAGCACCGTTTTAGGGAGAAACCTGTGCCAACCCGCTCGGACAACGCCAAGACACTCTTGGACAATCTGCTGACCGCCGTCATTCTCATGGATGAACGTCTCTGCATTCAATTCGTCAACCCGGCGGCAGAGCAGCTGCTTTCCCTCAGCGAACGACGACTGATCGGCATCGAACTGCCCCACCTGCTGGAACACATCTCTCTCGATCTGCAGCGTTTCAAACAGTGCCTCATTTCGGGGCAGGGCTTCACCGACAGCGAAGTCACTCTGGTGGTGGAGGGGGAACCCAGGCTGGTGGAGATCAGCGTCAGCCCCATGGCCGATCATGAACAGCGACTGATGGTGGTAGAACTGCGCAAGATCGATCAGCAGAAGAAGATCAGCCAGGAGCTGCAGCAACACGCCCAGCAGCAGGCCGCCAAGGAGCTGGTGCGCGGCCTGGCGCACGAAATCAAGAACCCCCTGGGGGGATTGCGCGGCGCGGCCCAACTGCTGCAAAAGGAGTTGCCCGACCCGGCCTTGCGTGAATACACCGGCATCATCATCGAGCAGGCCGATCGCCTGCGGGTGCTGGTCGACAGGTTGCTCGGTCCCCAGCGTCCCGGCCGTCACCAGATGCACAACGTTCACTCCGTGCTGGAGCAGGTGCGCCGTCTGGTGGACCTGGAGCTGCCGCCGCAGATCCGCATCGAGCGGGACTACGACCCCAGCATCCCCGAATTCGAGATGGAATCGGACCAGCTGCAACAGGCGTTCCTGAACATAGTGCGCAACGCCGCCGAGGCCCTTGGGGATCAGGACGGCCTCATCCGCATCAAGACGCGCACCGCCTTCCAAATCACCATCCATGGCCAGCGCTATCGCCTGGCGGCCGAAATCAAGATCATCGACAACGGCCCCGGCATTCCCGACGCCATTCGCGACACCCTCTTCTACCCCATGATCACCGGCAAGGAAGGGGGAACGGGCCTGGGCCTCTCCATCGCCCAGAACCTGATCGATCAGCACAAGGGGCGCATCGACTGCATCAGCTGGCCGGGCCACACCGAATTCACCATTTATTTACCACTTCGCAAGTAAGGGAACCTCATGACAGCAAAAGTGTGGATCGTCGATGACGACAGCTCCATCCGGTGGGTTCTGGAGCGCACCCTTGGCAGCGAAGGCTTCGAATGCGAAAGTTTCGCCGACGGCGAAGCCCTGCTGAGTTCACTGGAGATGCGCTCACCGGACGTGATCCTCTCGGATATCCGCATGCCGGGCATCGACGGCCTGAGCCTGCTGGAGCAGATCCATCGCCGCCAGGCCGATCTGCCCATCATCATCATGACGGCCCACTCGGACCTCGACAGCGCGGTCAACGCCTACCAGCGAGGTGCCTTCGAATACCTGCCCAAGCCGTTCGACATCGACGAGGCGGTCACCCTGGTACGCCGGGCCGAGAACCACCTCAAGGAGCAACGTACCAAGCGCAAGGCTCGCCAGCAGGAAGCCACCACCACCCCGGAGATCATCGGCGAAGCCCCTGCCATGCAGGAGGTGTTCCGCGCCATCGGCCGGCTGTCGCGCTCCAGCATCTCGGTGCTCATCAACGGCCAGAGCGGTACCGGCAAGGAGCTGGTTGCCCATGCCCTGCACAAGCACAGCCCCCGGGCCCACAAGAACTTCATCGCCCTCAACATGGCGGCCATCCCGAAAGATCTCATCGAATCCGAGCTGTTCGGTCATGAGAAGGGAGCCTTCACCGGCGCCAACAACATTCGTCACGGCCGCTTCGAACAGGCCGATGGTGGCACCCTGTTTCTCGACGAAATAGGCGACATGCCGCTGGACGTGCAGACCCGGTTGCTGCGGGTACTGGCGGACGGGCAGTTCTACCGGGTTGGCGGCCACCAACCGGTGCAGGTGGATGTGCGGATCATTGCCGCCACCCACCAGAATCTGGAGAAGCGGGTCGCCGACGGCGAGTTTCGGGAAGACCTGTTCCACCGCCTCAACGTCATCCGCATCCATATTCCGGCCCTCAAGGAGCGCCGGGAGGACATCCCCCAGCTGGCCCAGCACTTCCTGCTGCGAGCCGCCAAGGAGCTGAACGTGGAGGCCAAGAGCCTGCACCCGGATACCCAGACCTACATCAGCCGCCTCCCCTGGCCGGGCAACGTGCGCCAGCTGGAGAACGTCTGCCGCTGGCTGACGGTGATGGCCTCGGGCCAGGAGGTGCTGGTAGGCGATCTGCCCACCGAGCTGCTGACTCCCATCACCAGCACCGCCGAGCCGGGCCAGCCCGCCCTGACCGGTGGCTGGCAGCAGCAGTTGCAGGACTGGGTGGCCGCCAAGCTGGCGCTGGGGGAGACCGATATCCTGGCGGATGCCATGCCCCAGTTCGAACGGATCATGCTGGAGACAGCACTGGATCACACCCACGGTCACAAGCAGGAGGCTGCCCGCCTGCTCGGCTGGGGCCGCAATACCCTGACCCGCAAGCTCAAGGAGCTCGACATTCCCTGAGCCTGCGGGAAAAACGATTCCCATCACGCCTTGAGGGAAAGCCTGACCAATCACACCCCGTTTGCTTGCAAACGGGGTATCTTTTTCAGGCGTCCCGCCTAGAATGGCAGGCTTTCCAACCCGACTCGCAGAAGGTGCCCCATGATTGACAGATCCCTCCCCCTGACCGACCTGCATCGCCATCTGGATGGCAACATCCGCCCGCAGACCATTCTCGAGCTGGGACGTCAGCACAACATCCGACTGCCGGCCGATGAGCTGGAAGCCCTGCGCCCGCACGTGCAGATCGTCGAGAACGAGCCGAGTCTGGTGGCCTTCCTGAAGAAACTGGACTGGGGCGTTGCCGTGCTGGCCGACTACGATGCCTGCCGCCGGGTCGCCTACGAAAACGTGGAAGATCTGCTGCGTGCCGGGATCGACTATGCCGAGCTGCGCTTCAGCCCGGCCTACATGGCGATGACCCACAAACTGCACCCGCAGGGCGTGGTCGAAGCCATCATCGACGGCGTGGCCGCAGGCAGCCGTGACTTTGGCATCAAGACCAATCTCATCGGCATCATGAGCCGTACCTTCGGCACCGAGCAGTGCAAGCAGGAGCTGGATGCCTGTCTGGCTCATCGCGATCGCCTGGTCGCCATCGATCTGGCCGGCGACGAACTGGGCTTCCCGGGCGATCTCTTCACCGACCACTTCCGCCGGGTGCGGGATGCAGGAATGCGGGTCACCGTGCACGCCGGTGAAGCCGCCGGCCCCGAGAGCATGTGGCAGGCCATTCGCGAGCTGGGAGCCGAGCGCATCGGCCACGGGGTCAAGGCCATCCAGGATCCGGCCCTGATGGCCTATCTGGCCGAACACCGCATCGGCATCGAGTCCTGCCTCACCTCCAACCTCCAGACCACCACAGTGGCGAGTCTGGCCGATCACCCGATCCGCCAGTTCCTGGCCGCCGGCGTGCTGGCCTGCCTCAATACCGACGATCCGGCGGTGGAGGGGATCGACCTGCCCCATGAATACGAGGTGGCGGCCTCGGCTGCCGGCATGACGGTGAGCGAGATCCGCACCGCCCAGCAGAACGGCCTGACCCTGGCCTTCCTGAGCGAAGCCGAGAAGGCCGAGCTGAGTGCCCGTGCGGCTCAACGCTGAGCAGGGGTAAAACCCAATAAAAAAACCGCCGAAAGGCGGTTTTTTTATTGTCCCACGACATTGCCCGGCCTAGATCACCCGGGAGAACTGCTGCTGGCGCGCCTTGTTGCGCAGGTAGACATCGAAGCACATGCAGATGTTGCGGATCAGCAGCTGACCGGTGGAGACCACCTCCAGCCCCTCTTCGGTCATGCGCACCAGACCGTCATCGATGAAGGTCTGCAACAGCTTGAGATCCTCGGCAAAATACTCCTTGAACACCAGGCCGTGGGCCTGCTCCACAGCGGCGAAGTTCAGGGAAAAATCGCAGATGAGGCGCTTGATCACCTCACGACGGATCAGATCGTCCCGATTGAGGGAGCACCCCTTCCACTGGGCATGGCCCAGTGACTCGACCTGGGCGTAGTAGGTTTTGAGATCCTTCTGGTTCTGGGAATAGGCATCCCCCATCATGCTGATGGAAGAGACCCCCAGCCCCAGCAGATCGCAATCCCCCTGGGTGGTATAGCCCTGGAAGTTGCGATGCAGCTTGCCCTCACGCTGGGCGACGGCCAGCTCGTCATCGGGCTTGGCAAAGTGGTCCATGCCGATGAACTGATAACCCTGGCCGGTCAGGAAGGCAATGGTGTCCTGCAGCATGGCCAGCTTCTCCTGCGGTGCCGGCATGTCCGCTTCTTTCAGCTTGTGCTGGGCGGCAAAACGGCTCGGCAGGTGGGCATAGTTGAAGATGGAGAGGCGGGCCGGGTCGGTCTTGAGCACCTCTTCCAGGGTGTGATGGAAGCTCTCCCGGTTCTGGTGCGGCAGACCGTAGATGAGATCCAGATTGGTGGAGCGGAACCCCAGCTCGCGGGCACGAACCAGCATGGCACGGATGAAGTCGTTGTCCTGCTCCCGATTGACCGCGACCTGGACCGCCTTGTTGAAGTCCTGAACGCCAAGGCTGATGCGGTTGAAACCGAGCTCCCGCAGCACATCCAGCATGGACAATTCGATCTCGCGGGGATCCACCTCGATGCTGATCTCCCCCTCCTCGGCGAAGTGGAAGTGCTCCCGCAACATGGCCATCAGACGACGAGTCTGGGGTTCGCTCAGATAGGTGGGTGTGCCGCCA
The DNA here is from genome assembly GCF_049860605.1 of Aeromonas sp. INTO2. Lineage (NCBI taxonomy): Bacteria > Pseudomonadati > Pseudomonadota > Gammaproteobacteria > Aeromonadales > Aeromonadaceae > Aeromonas > Aeromonas sp. INTO2. The sequence goes on along the minus strand of NZ_CP187588.1, from coordinate 4,417,982 downwards.
CCCCAGTGCAGCTGGGTGACCAGTCTCTCCTTGAACAGGGGGGCCTGGGCCTTGATCTCCTGTTCGAGGTAGTCGAGGTATTGATCTGCCTTGTGCTGGTGCCGGGTAATGACCTTGTTGCAGCCGCAGTAGTAGCAGAGCTTGTGACAGAAGGGGATATGCACGTAGAGCGACAGATTGCGTGCAGGATACTGGCCCGCTGCCTGGACAAAGTCCGGATAGCCGAACCCCTCGTTGAACTCCAGCGCAGTGGGATAGGAGGTGTAACGCGGACCACTGTAGTTGTATTTTTCGATCAGGGCCTGATCCCACACAATCTGTTCTGCTTGCACGCTTGCTTCCTCTGTCTTTGTCATGGGCTCACCGGCTTAACTGAAAATCCTTCAGTCTGGCGACATCCTCAAGGATCTGCGCCTCCAGCTCGGCCTCGTAGCCGCTGCGTTCGAGATCCATCTTCATCACTTCATTGCGCTTGAGTGCCCGCCTCGCCTCATGGGTCGGCATCTCCTTCACCTTCTCATAGAGGCCGTAGAGCCCCGGGAACTCGGTGGCAAAGGCGCGGCCCCCCTTTATTTGCAAGGCATCCAGCAGATTGGTCAGCCGGATGGCACCTTCTGAGTAGTCGCACTGACCATCTCGTACCGCGTGGGCGATCACCCTGACACTCTCCAGGATCCGCTCGTTGCGGGCCGCAATGGCGTGCTGCTGCATCTCTTGCTGGCGTTTGAGACGCGCCATCAGGGTGCCGGCATAGACGGCCAGCCCCAGCAAAATCAGGCCACCCAACAAGGCGGCCAGCATCCATCCACTCATCACTTTTTCTTCGGCTCGGGTTTGGCTTCAGGCTGGTAGTCTGCCTGAGAGAAACGTTCCCACAGCTCCTCTTCGGAGGCAGGCTGACTCGGCTCGTCAAAATCGGCATCATCAAAATCCATGTCGCCATCTTCGTCATCGCCGTTGTCGATGATACCGAGCTCGTCCATCAGCTCCTGATAACGGTCAACCCGCTGATCGACCCATGCCTGCTCTGCGGCCTCCAGGGTTTCACCGGCATCCAGACGATCCAGCAAGGCATTGAGGCGATCATCATTTTCGATGGACGCCAGCTCCTGCTCGGGGGTCATCACCACCCGCTTCTCTTTCGCAGGCTTGGTCGCCACCGGCTTGCTGCCCTTCTCGTCGGCAATCAGCGCGATGGGCTTGCGAGAGCCGATGCGTGGATCCTTGGCCTGCTTGGAGCCGCTCTTTTTGCCCGCCTGCTCGACCTGTTGGCGGGAGCCCGCCTTCAGGCCCTTGCGCTTGGCGGCGCGCTTGCGCTCACGACCTTCCTGAGCACTGGCATCTGATTCTTTGCGCTTGCCGGTAGGCTTGCGGTTGGGTTGTTTGGCCGACATGAATAACTCCGACAAATAACTGAATGGAAACCCCCGGAGCGTGTCGTCCGGGGAGGATGCTGAAGCGGGGAACAGTAAATATGGAACAAGAGTGGGATCCCGCACCAATTCGACCACGTTGGGTCGCTGAACACCGCAGGATCGGCATCCTCTGGGCATGTTGCTGGTATTTTGACACAGAATGTCTTGGCGGGTTAATGACCCAATAGAAAAAAGGCAGCCGAAGCTGCCTTTTTCCATCATGCGAGTTCCATTCCCTGGTAGCCAATCGCCTTATCCCTGGGCGAACCACGGCGCATCATTTCGTTGGATCATCCTGATCCTTATTGACCAGTCCTGAGTGTGCGTGTGTTTGTTTGTCTAACCCAAACCGGCGACATCCTGCCTCCCATCGGGGTGGTTGCCTCCCGCAGCCCCGCTCATCCCTGGCGGTCACCATCCTGGCTTTTTGCATCTATTGCTCATCGCATGCTCCGAGCCGACATCCTGTCAAACCGAAGACGGGTCTTGCACCCTCTCTCCGGCCAATCCTGATTGCCTACTGTAACTTCTTCGCCGGATGACTCAATCAACCAAAGCACATTTCGAACTGGTACAAAGTGATGTTCTTTTTATTAACCAATTGAAAAATAAAACATAAAAAAAATATACGTGAGCAATCTTTCAGACACGGCCAGCCCCGTATATAGAAGATCTCTTACAGCAAAGCAGGCTGTTTACGGGCGATCGCTACAACCTCAAAAAAGAACAGGGAACACAATGGTTCCCTGTTCTTTTCAACAAGATAACTAACAGGCTATATCAGTGAAGCCCCGCCACATACTTGGAGAGCGCCTCGATGTCCTGATCCGTCAGCTTTTTGGCCACATCCCGCATCATGCCATTGGGATCGTTGTCGCGGGTCGCCGAACGAAAAGCGGTGAGCTGGGCCTTGATATAGGCGGGATGCTGCCCTGACAGGCTGGGGTACTTCGCTTGCTCGACGCCGGAACCCCGTGGGCCATGACAGGCGGTACAGGCGGCCAGGCCTCGCTCCATGTCCCCCCCCATATAAAGCGCCTTGCCTGCGGCAACCACCTCATCGGGCACGGCAACCGGCGTCACCTTCTGGCTGGAGAAATAGGCGGCAAGATCGTCCATATCCTGCTCGGACAACGGCAACGCCATGGGTCCCATGACGGGCGCAACCCGACCAGTTTGGCCAGAAGCTGCAGCCTTCAGTTCAACTAATTGTTTTTTGATATATGATGCGTGCTGACCAGCAATCTTGGGATACATGTCGACTGGGCTGTTGCCGTCCGGTCCATGACAGGCCGCACAGACGGCAGCCTTGGTTTGTCCCGCAGCGGCATCGCCCTTGGCTTGTGCCATCCCAGTTACGCCAACCATCAGAGCAAGTGTAATGACTAGGTTCTTCATGGCGTTCCAACTTTCTCGTTATTAGGCTTCCAGATCCCATGCCGCTGAAGGCATGTTAAAATAAACGCGTTCAAGCGACGCCATTTTACACTATTTCACAAAAAAGTAACTCTATAACCCTCTATCTCTATGGGGAATTTACGTTGGATACACAAACTCTGAATTTCAATAAGGTGCATTTTGTGACCAGCGCACCCGACATCCGCCACCTGCCAAATGATGGGGGTGTCGAGATTGCGTTTGCCGGTCGTTCCAACGCTGGCAAGTCGTCTGCATTGAATACCTTGACCAAACACAAGAACCTGGCACGTACCAGTAAGACCCCTGGCCGTACTCAGCTGATCAACCTGTTTGAGCTGGAACCGGGCAAACGTCTGGTCGACTTGCCCGGCTATGGATATGCCCAGGTTCCGCTGGAAATGAAGCTCAAGTGGCAAAAGTCACTGGCTGAATACCTGCAACGACGGGAGTCCCTGAAAGGGCTGGTGATCCTGATGGACATCCGCCATCCGCTCAAGGAAACCGACATGAACATGCTGGAATGGAGTTCACACCGTGAACTGCCGGTGATGCTGTTGCTGACCAAGGCGGACAAGTTAAGCCCGGGGCCCCGCAACAACCAGGTGATCAAGGTTCGTCAGGCGGTGGCAGAACTGGGCCCGCAGATCCAGGTTGAAGCATTCTCTTCTCTGACCAATATCGGCGTCGAGAAGCTGGCCCAGACCCTGAGCGGCTGGTACCTGTCCGAAGCAGACAACGCCCAGGTAGACGACGAAGATCATCAGAACGAGGAGTAAACAACTCCTCTCCCTGGCTGCAATTGGCGGAGTTGGACCTCCGCTGATTGAAAGGCTTTCATGATCCCCCCATCTCCGAGCCCTCCCTCCCCGCCTTCGCCACCTCTGAAGAAAAACCTCAAAAAATATATTTAAATCATACTGATAGCATGTTTAGACGCGAAAAGAATTAACTAATCATCAACCTGATACCGTTTTCATGGATATCGAGTAAAAAATCAGAATTGAAGGCTGTAACAAACGAAACTGAAATTTAATTACACGGTGAGGCAATATAGGGATAAAAATGAGGCCGGTCTTGCCATTGCAAACCGGCCTGAAGAAATGAGTTCAAAAATTTGGGAAAAAGCGAGTTCTCGAGAACAAAGACGATTGGTTTTCCTCAAGAAACGCCTTCATTCTAACAAAGAACGGCAACAATTAAAGCATTTACTCTAAATGTTGTGCATAAAAAAACGCCCCGACGATGACTCATCGGGGCTGCTATTCAGCCACATTCAATTACGTGAAATAAAAGGTCTGAAAGATAGAACATCTTACCTCTGTACCCTACGCCGACAACTGTACAGCAAAGCAGCAGAAAGTGAAAGTAATTTATGTAATTTAGTTTCAATGGTAGGAAAAAGAAAAAATATTCATAATTTTCATGCAGATAAAAAAATCCCCAGTACGAATACCGGGGAGTTATAAAGGTGACTAGCTAGCACTTCCTCAACTATCCAGTTAGTCAGCAGTCCGTTACAGAAGTTCCGCTGCTTTGAGAAAAAACTCAAAAAATTCTGCGAGTGACGGCAAAGTAAAAGTAACTTATTGTTACGCAATGGTTTTATAAAAATGGCACCTGTTCTGCCACACACCCACCGCAGAACGACCGTTTCACATCACACGTGCCGTGCCGCATCACGAGGGATGCCCTTATCCAGCGATGCAAAATCTCTACATCAGATCTGCCGACCGCCCAATAGAGCGCACTAGCTGGTTCACACGACGCCCAGATTGCGCTGCAACTCTCTCAATACCTGCTTGGTGCCGGGCCGGATCCCTCGCCATACGGTAAAGGCCTCAGCAGCCTGCTCGACCAGCATGCCCAATCCATCCATGGTATGGCGCGCGCCATGTTGTTTGGCCCAGCCGATGAAGGCTGTGTCCGTTGCGCCATACATCATGTCGTAGATCGCGATGTCCGGGTGGATGAGGGTTGGAGCCAAAGGTGGCAACTCACCTTGCAGACTGGCTGAGGTGGAATTGATGATGAGATCGAACGGCCCCACCAGCTGTTCATAGGATTGAGCCGTGATGCTGCCCAGATCCCTGAATTCCACAGCCAGCTGTTCCGCCTTGGCATGGGTACGGTTGACCACGACGATCTCGCCCGGTGCTTCCGCCAGCAGGGGGGCCAGGGCGCCACGAGCTGCGCCACCAGCCCCCAGAAGCAGGATCCTGCTACCGGCAAGGTTCACTCCGTGAGCCTTGAGATCGGCGACCAGCCCGGCGCCGTCGGTATTGTCACCCAGCAGCACGCCATCATCAGTCAGTTTGATGGTGTTGACCGCTCCCGCCCGCTTGGCCCTGGGGCTCAGCCGCTCCACCAGCACGAAGGCTTGCTCCTTGAAAGGTACGGTCACGTTGCACCCCTTCCCTCCTTCGGCGAAGAAGTGGTTCAGAGCGCTGGCAAACTCATCGACGGCCGGTTCTGCCAGACCATACTCCAGCTCTTGCTGGGTCTGCCTGGCAAACAGGGTATGAATGAAGGGAGATTTGCTGTGGCGCACGGGGTGGCCAAAAACCAGATAACGATCCATCAAGGCGTTCCTTTTGAGGGCAATATCCCGATTTAACGGGTTTTCTCATGAAGGAACAAGCCGAATATCGGCCAATAAGAAGAGGCCATCATGGCCCCTCTGGTCACAACCACTCGCGCGGTTTGAGGTAGTCGCTGTAGAGCAATGCCTCCGGGCTGCCAGACTCCGGCTGCCAGTCGTACTCCCAGCGCGCCAGCGGCGGCATCGACATCAGGATGGATTCGGTGCGCCCCCCCGTCTGCAGTCCGAACAGGGTCCCGCGGTCGTAGACCAGATTGAACTCCACGTAGCGGCCACGGCGATAAAGCTGGAATGCCCGTTCCCGCTCCCCATAAGCAAGCTCCTTACGTCGCTCGACAATCGGCAAGTAGGCCGCCAGGTAACCCTCACCCACTGCACGCATGAAGGCAAAGCAGTCGGCAAAGGGCCAGCGGTTCAGGTCATCGAAGAAAAGACCACCCACCCCGCGCGTCTCGCCCCGATGCTTGAGGAAGAAGTAACGATCGCACCAGGATTTGAACTCGGGATAAATGTCGGTGCCGAACGGCTGACAGAGCTCATGGGAGACCTGGTGCCAATGCCTCACGTCCTCTTCGAACGGATAGAAGGGCGTCAGGTCGAAGCCGCCACCAAACCACCAGATCGGCTCCTCCCCCTCTTTCTCGGCGATGAAGAACCGCACATTCGCATGGCTGGTCGGTACATAGGGATTATGCGGGTGGATCACCAGCGATACCCCCATGGCCTCAAACCTGCGGCCAGCCAGTTCGGGACGATGTGCGGTCGCGGATGCCGGCATGGCATCGCCATAGACATGGGAGAAGTTGACCCCACCTTGCTCGATCACCGCCCCCTGACGCAGCACCCGTGTAATACCGCCACCACCACCTTCGCGACTCCAGGCATCTTCCACAAAGCGCCCGCATCCATCGGCCTGCTCCAGGCCACGGCAGATATCATCCTGCAATTGCAGCAGGAAGGCTTTTACCTGGGCCACATCCGGTTTGCTCATTTTATCTCCTGTCAGACAGGCATCATGCATGCACTGCCTGCACTTCTCGTATTGTCATGACCTCATCGCACAACCTGCATGAAACAGGGCCGTGCCCAACTCAGGATGGGCGAATGATGGCCCCGGTGCGGGCGTCCTTGATTTCGGACGGGTTGGCTTGTCCCCCGACTTCGCCGGGCAGAATGTAAGCCAGCTGGCTTGCCAGCAGATCGCCAATGTCAGCCACCCGGCGAGCAGGTTCCTCACCGGTGAGATTGGCACTGGTGGACACCAGCGGTTTGCCAAATGCTCGGCAAAGCCCTTGCACCTGGGGATGGCCTGTGACCCGCACCGCCAGAGTATCGAACTGACCGGTCAACCAGGACGGTGTCGTCGCGCGAGCGGGCATGATCCAGGTGAAGGGACCAGGCCAGCTCGCCTGCACGCGAGCAAGCTGCTCATCGCTGAGCTGGCTCAGATCGATGTAGTCCTGCAATTGCGCCAGATCTGCCGCGATCAGGATCAATCCCTTCTCCACCGGCCGCTGCTTGATGGCCAGCAGCCGCTGCACGGCGGCTTCGGAATCAGGATCACACCCCAGACCAAACACGGCTTCGGTGGCATAGGCGATAACCCCTTCTCCTTGAAGGGCGGCAACCGCTTGTTCAAATTCATTTGGCATAAGCACATGCGACAGCCACGCTGCCGCCTCTCATCACTGGATTGTCTGTTGAACCGACATGACGGCATCGGGGCCATCACTGCTGCGATATGGGCTATATCCCTGCTCCTCTTCAGTCATGCATTTCGGCTCAGACGCTTGCGTGCATCAGTGAACCGAACAACCGCAGGGAGCTTGAGATGGCGATCAGGAGCAGGGCGACTTGGGCGATGCGCATCGGCTCACAACCTCACGCTGACCAGCAATCCGCCTGCCTGATCACGGGCGGCGAGATTATACCCGCTCAATCTGGTGGGAGCATTTCTTTTGCGGGCAGACCCAGCGCAGGTTTCCCCGCACCTTCTTCTCGACCATGATGCCCCAGCCACACTCGGGACAGGGTATGGGAACCGGCTTGTCATTCACCACATACTTGCAGTGAGGATAGGCGTCACACGAGTAGAACTGTTTGCCATAACGGGATGTGCGGCTCACCAGATGACCTTTGCCACACTCCGGGCAGAGGATTTGGGTATCGTCACTCTCCTGAAGGGATTCGATATGCTGACAGGCCGGGTACTGGGTACATCCCACAAACAGACCGTAACGACCCTTCTTGATGGCCAGTGGATGGCCACAATCCGGACAGGACGACCCCTCGAGCACTTTCTCTATGTCGCGGCCAGAGGGGGTGAGGGAGCGAATGTAATCGCAAGCGGGATAGGCTGAACAACCAAGGAAGGGACCGTGCTTGCCCTGGCGGATCACCAGTTCAGCACCACACTGCGGACACGGCTCGCGCTCGAAGGCATGTTCGTGGGCAGAGAAGAGGTGGTGATCGATCTTTGACATGGGCCGCGCCTTGAAATCCAGATGGCCTGAATTCTACCAGCGCGGCACCGGGCTGTCAGTGGATGACGCCGTCCGACTCGTCAAACACCAGCTCTTCCATCTGCTGGTAGGCGTTTTCGCTGCCTGGCACATTGAACAGCACCATCATGACGACCCACTTCAGATCGTCCAGCTCGATGTCCGGCTTGTCCAGCTCGAGCAACCGTTCGATGCAGATTTCACGGGTTTCGGCATTCAGCACTTGCGCCTGCTCCAGGAACAGCAGGAAACCGCGACATTCAGTACTGAGGCGAACAAGCTCCTGCGGCGCATAGATCCGCATAGAGCCCTGCTGGCTTGCGGTGACATAGACTTCCCGCTCGCTGTCGTGCAGGTTGGCCAGTCGCTCCAGCCAGTTGAGCGCTTTCTCGATCTCGTCCTTGTCGAAACCGGCCCGGCTCAGTTCGTCGGTGAGTTCATCCTGCTCGACCATCACATCTGCATCGCTGTGGATGTAGGTCTCGAAAAGGTACATCAATACATCAAACATGATTCGCCCTCCTCGCTCTGACGTATCCACCGGCTACCGCCATCACTGCACCAACCAGCTCCAGCTCTACCAACCTGCCCAGTACGACATCGACAGGAAGCCGGGCCCGTTCGGCAACGGTATCCACGCTCGTGGTCTCATAATCTACGTTATCCAACAAATCGGCATAAGGCAATTCGCTATTATGCTGCGCCTCGGAAGAACCGTTGGCGGGTCCGGGGGACAAGACCAGCCTTGGAAACTCTTCCAGGATATCGGCGGCATTCAAGACCAGCTTGGCACCCTGTTGAAGCAGACGGTTGCACCCTGCTGCCTGTGCATTTTGCGGAGCGCCGGGAACGGCAAAGACCTCGCGGCCCTGCTCCAGCGCATAACGGGCCGTGATGAGCGAACCACTCTGTTCTGCCGCTTCCACCACCAGTGTCCCCAGCGACAGGCCACTGATGATACGGTTGCGGCGAGGGAAGTGTTCAGCCAGGGGGCATTGCTGGGGCGCCAACTCGGAAACAAGCAGGCCTTCCTGCTCGAGGATTTGCATCGCCAACCCCTGATGACGCTTGGGGTAGAGACAATCCAGACCGGACCCGAGCACCGCCAGGGTGATTCCGCCCGATGCCAGCGCCTGCTGATGGCAGACGCCATCGATGCCCAACGCGAGGCCGGAGGTGATCGCCAGACCACAGCCCACCAACTCGGCACACAAACGTGTCGCATTGTCTTTGCCGGCATAGGTGGGGTGGCGGGTACCCACCATCGCCAACTGTGGCAGGGAGAGGGATGAGACGTTCCCGCGGCAGTAGAGCAAGAGCGGGGCGCCGGGGATCTCTTTGAGCAGGGCAGGATATGCGGGGTCATCGGGACAGAGGAGGTGATTGCCGGGCTCGGCGGCCCAGCTCAATCCCTGCTCCACGACAGGAAGAGGCCATCTCATCTGCTGAATCTGGACACTCTGCAGACCAAGAGCTCGCAGGGCGCCATCGTCTGAGTCAAACAGAGTTGTGATGTCACCACCCACATGAGCCAACAGGCGAGCGGCGGTGACCGGGCCTATGCCTGTAACGGCATCCAGCGTCAGCCATAGCGACAACCGCTCCAGTGGCAAGGACACGTCAGAAATTACTGACCTGATAACCAGATCCGACCAGATCCTGGCTCTGCAGGATAAGACCGTAACTCAATTTGTCGTAGACCTTGAACAGCATGACTCTGGCAACAGCCTCGGCAGGCAGCGATGACTTGCCGGCAGAATAGAACGCCTTGTCATAGACGGATGAATATTCCCGGTATGACACCTTGCCATTCTTGTCCACCATCTCGGCTCCCGGGCGCAGGATCTCGAGCACATCGCCCGGGGCCACCTGATCACGCTCCCCCTTGTTGATGAGTACCACATCAAACTTGCCCCCACCATGTACCTTGCTCGGCAGCTCGATCACATAGCCGGGGGAAATGGAAGGTGCCGCCTTTGGCATGAACACGGCAGAGATGCTCTCCTGCGACGGCAGCGGCATCACCTTGTCGCCCTGATACACCTCACGCCGGTTATGGGTCAGCGTCACTTTGGTGGTGTCGTGGGCAAGGTACTCCTCTGCCCGCACCGTGCCGACAAAAATTGCCTCCTGACCGAGCGACTCGCCGGTATGCTTGTCCTTGTATGCCACCCCCGGGCGATAGAGGCCATAACTCTGGCCCGGGTTCAGGGCTCCTTTCACATAGAGAATGTCGCCCTCCAGCATCCCGACATGCTTGTCATTGTTGCCGAGCACATAGGGCAGGTCCTTGCTCTGCTGGCTGTTGGCCAGAATGTGGTCGGTCTGCAGGAAGGGCGCTATCTCGCTCAGAGGCAGGGTCGGTATGGGATTGGCCTTGTTTTCATAGCGGTTCTTGGGTGAGAGACGGATGACCTGCTTGCCCCCCTGATTGGCTTTGCCGAGCCGAGGCTCACCATTGACCCAGCTCAGGTGCAGCACGTCACCGGGATAGATCCAGTGGGGATTGGCGATCTGCGGATTGATGTTCCAGAGGCGTGGCCAGAGCCAGGGTTCGGCCAGATACTGGCCCGAGATATCCCAGAGGGTGTCCCCTTTTTGCACCACATAAGTCTCGGGGTAACCGGATTTGAGCGTCAACTGCTGTGCCATGGCGCCACCGGCCAGGGCTGTCGCCAGGCAGGCGACGACGATTTGCTTCAGATACATAACACTCCCTGTTACTTCTGCACGCAAAGTGTTGCTGTTTTTTGTCGGCGTAAATGACTAGAATTACGTCAATATTGACTGCGTTTATATGAAACTAAAGAAAAAATTATGGCCATTCTAGATGTATTGCGTTTCCCCGATGAGCGTCTGCGCACAGTCGCGGCCCCTGTCGAAGCCTTTACACCCGAGTTACAACACATTGTAGATGATATGTTCGAAACCATGTACGCGGAGGAAGGCATCGGCCTGGCCGCGACCCAGGTCGACATTCATCAGCGCATCATCGTCATCGATGTCTCCGAGAACCGCGAAGAACAGCTGGTGTTGATCAACCCAGAGATCCTGGAGCAGTCCGGCAGCACCGGCATCGAAGAGGGCTGCCTCTCCGTGCCCGGCAACCGTGCTCTGGTTCCGCGCGCCGAGTGGGTCAAGGTCAGGGCGCAAGATCGTCACGGCAACACCTTCGAGCTGGAAGCGGACGATCTGCTCGCCATCTGCATACAACATGAGATGGATCATCTGGTCGGCAAGCTGTTTGTGGATTACTTGTCCCCGCTCAAGCGCCAGCGCATTCGTCAGAAGCTGGAAAAGATGGCCCGTGAAGATCGCAAAGTCCTCTGAGGATCCGCTCCATTGAACAAGCTGAAACTGATTTTTGCCGGTACCCCCGACTTCGCCGCCCGTCATCTGGCGGCGTTGTTGTCTTCCGGCCACGAGGTCGTCGCCGTTTATACCCAGCCGGACAAGCCCGCCGGTCGCGGCCAGAAGCTCACCGCCAGCCCGGTCAAGGAGCTGGCGCTGGCCCACGATCTGCCGGTCTATCAACCTGCCTCCCTGCGCAATGAAGCGGCGCAGGCCGAACTGGCTGCTCTGGGTGCCGATCTGATGGTCGTCGTGGCTTATGGCCTCATCCTCCCCAAGGCGGTGCTCGATACGCCGCGTCTGGGTTGCATCAACGTGCACGGATCCCTGCTGCCGCGCTGGCGCGGTGCCGCCCCGATTCAACGCTCCATCTGGGCAGGGGATGCCGAAACCGGCGTCACCATCATGCAGATGGACGTGGGGCTGGACACCGGCGCCATGATCCGCAAGGTAACCTGCCCCATCGCCAGTGATGAGACCTCTGCCAGCCTCTATGACAAGCTGGCCGGTCTGGGCCCGCAGGCACTGGTCGATACTCTGGACGCCATGGCTGCCGGCGACACCGCTGCCGAGCCCCAGGACGATGCGCTGGCCAACTACGCCGAGAAGCTCTCCAAGGAAGAGGCCCGCATCGACTGGTCGATGGACGCCGTTGCCATCGAACGCTGCATCCGTGCCTTCAACCCCTGGCCCATCAGCTGGTTTGAAGTCGCCGGCCAGACCGTCAAGGTGTGGCAGGCCGAGGTCGTCGCACAAGATCACGGCCAGGCAGTCGGCACCCTGCTCAAGGCCGACAAGCAGGGGATCGAGGTTGCCACCGGTCAGGGCGTGCTGCGCCTGCTGACCCTGCAACCTCCCGGCAAGAAGGCCATGTCCGTTTCGGATCTGCTCAACTCTCGCCGCGACTGGTTTGAACCTGGCACGCAACTGATTTGATCTGGATTGAATTGACACAAGCGGGGCCCTGGCCCCGACTTGTGCATCTAAGGTAACGCTATGAAAACACGCGCACAGGCTGCTCTCGTCATTCAACAGGTGCTGGATCAGGGTCAATCTCTCTCCGCCGTTCTGCCTGCTGCCCAGGAGAAGGTCGCCCCTCGCGATCGCGCCCTCCTGCAAGAACTCTGCTACGGCACCCTGCGCTGGCTGCCCCGTCTCGATGCGGCGGTCAGCGAGATGATGGACAAGCCGCTCAAGAACAAGAGCCGCATCTTCCACTACCTCATCCTGGTCGGCCTCTACCAGCTCATCTATACCCGCATTCCGGCTCACGCCGCCGTGGCCGAGACCGTCAACGCCGTCAAGCTGCTCAAGGGTTCTTCTCTGCGCGGCCTCATCAACGGCGTACTGCGCAACTTCCAGCGCAGCGCCGAAGTGATCCTGCTGCGCATCGACCGCGTTCCCAGCGTCCGCCTCGGCCACCCCGAATGGCTCACCAAGCGCCTGCGTCAGGCCTATCCCAATGACTGGGAGTTCATCATGGAGGCCAACAACCAGCGCCCGCCCATGTGGATCCGCAACAACAGCCAGCGCCAGAGCCGCGAGGCCATGCTGGCCCGCATGAGCGAGGCGGGCATCCCGGCCATGGCCGGTGTGGAAGGGGAAGATTGCATCCTGCTGGAGCGCCCCTGCGACGTGACCAAGCTGCCCGGATTCGAGCAGGGTGACTGCTCGGTGCAGGACGGTGCCGCCCAGCAGGCCGCCGCCCTGCTCGATACCCAGCCGGGCGAGTGGGTGCTGGACGCCTGCGCCGCCCCCGGCGGCAAAACCGCCCACCTGCTGGAACGCCAGCCGGCCCTTGCCGGCGTGGTTGCCGTCGACGCCGACGACAACCGCCTCAAGCGGGTGCAGGAGAACCTGGATCGTATCGGCCTTCAGGCCCAAGTGATCCACGGTGATGCAAGCACGCCGGATCTGTGGTGGCCACGGGGGCAGTTCGACCGCATCCTGCTGGATGCCCCCTGCTCCGCCACCGGCGTCATCCGTCGTCACCCCGACATCAAGTGGTTGCGCCGGGATCAGGACATCCGCGAACTGGCCGAGCTGCAACGCCGCATTCTCGACGCCCTCTGGGGCAAGCTGAAGCAGGGCGGCACCCTGCTCTACGCCACCTGCTCCGTGTTGCCGGAAGAGAACCGGGAGCAGATCCGCGCCTTCCTGGCCGATACCCCGGATGCCCGCCTGGTGCCGTTGCATGCAGAAGACACCCCGGCCTGTCCGGGTCGCCAGTTCCTGCCCGGCGAGGCGGAGATGGACGGCTTCTACTATGCCAAGCTCATCAAGCTGTAGGCCGAACCGGCGGATGGCAGGCCCGGTGACGGGCCGCCTCATTACGAAGCAACAACCTTGAGTAAGATGGCCTTATGAAAATCATCATTCTGGGCGCAGGTCAGGTGGGTGGCACCCTGGCCGAGAATCTCGCCGGCGAGAACAACGACATCACCATCGTCGACACCGACAGCGAGCGCCTGCGCGAACTGCAGGACAAATTCGACCTGCGGGTGGTGAATGGCCACGGCGCCCATCCCAGGGTGCTGCGCGAAGCCGGCGCCCAGGATGCCGACATGCTGGTCGCCGTCACCAACAGCGACGAGACCAACATGGTCGCCTGCCAGGTCGCCTACTCCCTGTTCAACACCCCGAACAAGGTGGCGCGCATTCGCTCCCCCGCCTATCTGGTGGAGCGGGATCGCCTGTTCCTGCCCGAATCCGTCCCCGTGGATCACCTGATCGCCCCCGAGCAGTTGGTGACCGACTATGTGCGTCGCCTGATCGAGTATCCGGGGGCGTTGCAGGTGGTGGATTTTGCCGACGGCAAGGTGGGCCTGGTGGCGGTCAAGGCCTATTACGGCGGCCCCCTGGTGGGCAATGCGCTCTCCACCCTGCGGGAACACATGCCCAACATCGAAACCCGGGTCGCCGCCATCTTCCGCCAGGGGCGCTCCATCCGCCCCCAGGGCACCACCATCATCGAAGCCGATGACGAGGTGTTCTTCGTAGCTGCGGCGGGCCATATCCGTGCCGTGATGTCTGAACTGCAACGCCTCGAGAGCCCCTACCGGCGCATCATGATCGTCGGCGGCGGCAACATAGGCGCCGGCCTCGCCCGCCAGCTAGAGAAGCGCTACAGCGTCAAGCTCATCGAGCGCAACCAGAAGCGGGCGGAGCAGCTCTCCGAGCATCTGGAACACACCATTGTCTTCTGCGGCGATGCGGCGGATCAGGAGCTGCTGGCGGAGGAGCACATCGACCAGATCGACGTCTTCATCGCGGTGACCAACGAGGATGAGGCCAACATCATGTCAGCCCTGCTCGCCAAAAAGATGGGGGCCAAGAAGACCATGGTGCTGATCCAGCGCGGCGCCTACGTGGACCTGGTACAGGGTGGCTCCATCGACATCGCCATCTCCCCCCAGCAGGCCACCATCTCGGCCCTGCTGACCCATGTGCGCCGTGCCGACATCGCCAACGTCTACAGCCTGCGCCGCGGGGCGGCCGAAGCCATCGAGGCGATCGCCCACGGGGACGAGAACACCTCCAAGGTGGTGGGCAAGACGGTGGGCGAGCTCAAGCTGCCCCCGGGCACCACCATAGGCGCAGTGGTGCGCGGTGATGAGGTGCTGATCGCCCACGATCGTACCCAGATACAGCAGGATGACCACGTGGTGATGTTCCTGGTGGACAAAAAGTACATCCCGGAAGTGGAGCGTCTGTTCCAGCCCAGTCCCTTCTTCCTGTAAGCCGGCCATGTCTCTGGCAACGGTATCCGGACCCGGCCCCTTTTCTCAGGAAAGGTCCGGGTCTTTTTTCAATCAACGACCAGGTTTTCTTGCATGATCAAGCTGCATCCCATCGTCTTCACGCTCGGGCTGGTGCTCTCCAAGCTGGCGCTCTTCATGTGGCTGCCCACCCTGCTGGCCCTGCTGACCGGTTCGGAAGGTTTCGTCGAATTTCTCAAGTCGGTCTTGATCACCCATGGTGCCGCTCTGCTCTGCCTCCATTACGGTCGCAAGGCAGAGTTTCACCTCGGCGTGCGGGAGATGTTCCTGCTCACCACCTCGGTCTGGGTGGTCGCCTGCGTCTTCGGGGCCCTGCCCTTCGTCTTCATCACCCATATCGACTTTGCCGACGCCTACTTCGAGACCATGTCGGGGGTCACCACCACGGGATCCACCGTGCTGTCGGGGCTCGACGGCATGGCCCACAGCATCCTGCTGTGGCGATCCATCCTACAGTGGCTGGGCGGAGTCGGCTTCATCGTGATGGCGGTGGCGGTACTGCCCTACCTCAACGTCGGGGGCATGAAGCTGTTCCAGACCGAGAGCTCCGATTGGTCCGACAAGAGCGCCCCCCGCGCCAAAACGGTGGCCAACAACATAGTGCTGGTCTATCTGGTACTCTCCATGCTCTGCTTCCTCGCCTACTGGGTGAGTGGCATGAACCTGTTCGAAGCGGTCAACCACGCCATGACGACCCTCAGCACCGGCGGCTACTCCACCTCGGACCAATCCATGTCCCACTTCTCCCACGCGGCGCACTGGATAGGCACCCTCTTCATGTTCCTCGGTGGCCTGCCCTTCCTGCTCTATGTGCAGGCTCTCTCCCGCCGTGACAACAGCCTGTTCAAGGATGCCCAGGTGCAGGGCTTCTTCTGGCTGATCGTCTGGGTGACCCTGGTCGTCACCTTCTATCTCTGGGTGAGAGACATCTACGGCTTCATGGATGCCTTGCGCATCAGCAGCTTCAATATCGTCTCCGTGCTCACCACCACGGGTTTCGGACTCGGCGACTTCGGCACCTGGGGCCCGCTCACCACCATTATCTTCATCATCCTGCTGGCACTCGGCGCCTGCTCCGGCTCCACCTCGGGCGGGCTCAAGATCTTCCGGGTCCAGGTGGCCTTCGCCCTGTTCAAGAAACAGATGCGCCAGCTGATGCACCCCTCCGCCGTGTTTCCCCAGAAGTACAACGGCCGTCCGGTCAACGACGCCATCATCCGCTCCCTGATCTCCTTCGTGCTGGTCTACTTCGCCATCATCCTGCTCATCGCCGCCCTGCTCGCCGCCATCGGGCTGGACCCCCTGACCGCCATCTCGGGCTCCATCACCGCCGTGGCCAACGTGGGCCCGGGCATGGGGCCTGTCATCGGTCCCAGCACCAACTTCGCCAGTCTGCCGGATGCGGCCAAGTGGATACTGTCGTTCGGCATGCTGCTGGGACGCCTCGAGATCCTGACGGTGGCGGTGCTCTTCTTCCCCTCCTTCTGGAAGCAATAAGCAGCCGTCCAGGCTGTTGCATGAAACGAAAAGGGCAGCCAATGGCTGCCCTTTTCGTTGTCCCGGCGAATGACGATTCCCCTCAGTCCGCCGACTCCTCCCGCTCCAACGCCCGGTCCACCAGCGCGTCCGGCAAGGGCTTGGTCACCTCGACCCCCAGCTCGCGAAAGCGCTCGGCCTGGGCGATCAGGTTGCCACGACCGTTGACCAGCCGGCCCATCGCCTTGTCGTAGCTCTCCTGCGCCTTGTGCAGGCTGCCCCCCATCTGCTGCATCTCCTCCACGAACAGCCGCAGCTTCTCGTAGAGGCGGCCGGCCCGCTCCGCTATCTGGCGCGAGTTCTGGTTCTGCCGCTCGTAGCGCCACAGGTTCTCTATGGTGCGCAGCGCCACCATCAGGTTGGTAGGGCTCACCAGCAGGATGTTGTGTTCCAGCCCGTAGCGCACCAGGGAAGGGTCTGCTTCCAGGGCAGCGAGGAAGGCAGGCTCCACCGCCACGAACATCAGCACATAGTCCAGGGTGCGCACCCCGGGCAACTGCTGGTAATCCTTGCGGCCCAGCTCGCGGATATGGTTGCGCACCGAGGCGACGTGCTCCTTGAGCGCCACCGCCTTCTCCAGATCGTCAGCGGCGTTGTACCAGCGCTCATAGGCGGTCAGCGACACCTTGGCGTCGATGATGATGTCCTTTTCCTGGGGCAGGTGGACGATGACGTCGGGCTGGTAGCGCTTGCCCTTGTTCACCTCGATGTTGACCTGGGTGTGGTACTCATGCCCCTCGCGCAGGCCGCACTCGGAGAGGATCCGCGCCAGCACCACCTCCCCCCAGTTGCCCTGCTGCTTGCTGTCGCCCTTGAGGGCCCGGGTCAGCGCCGCCGCCTCTTCGGTCATGCGGGCGTTGAGCTCGGCAAGGCGCTCCAGCTCGAACTTGAGGTTGTGGCGTTGGGCCGTCTCCTGGGCGTGGGTCTCTCCCACCTGGCGGCGAAAACCCTCGAGCTGCTCCTTGAGTGGAGTCAGCAGGAGATCCATGCTGTTCTGATTCAGTTCGCGGAAGTTTCCAGCATTTTGTTCAAAGATACGATTGGCGAGGTTCTCGAACTGCTGGCTGAGGCGCTGTTCAGCCTCTTGTTGCAGTTGCAGCTTCTCGGCGCTGGCGATGCGCTCGCTGCGCAGGGTCGCCTCGGCTTCCTTGAGACGGGCGGTGAGCTTGAGCAGCAGGGTCTGCTGCTGATCCAGCTTCTGCTGAGCCAGCATCTTCTCGTCCTGCAGCGCGTCCCAGCGATCCTGCAACCCCTGATGACGCTCCTCCAGCAGCAGCGCCTCTTCACGGCCGCTGCGTCGCCCCCACCACCAGCCGAACAGCAGCGCCAGCCCGCCAACCAGCATGGCAGGCCACCAGGTCAGCAGCGGGGTCATCGGCGCCCCCGCTGGCGCAGGAAGAGTTCGAGATAGCGGTTGAGCAGCAACCAGATCAGCACATAGAGCAGATAGGCCGCCAGCACCACCCACTTGTGGCTGTTGACCCCGGTATCCAGTTCACTGAACTCGATACCCTTGAGATGGCAGTAGGCCCACATCAGCAGGGGGAAGACATAGAGCAGAGAAGCACGCCACAGAAATAGCCACATGAGTTCATTCAATCCCGCAAAAAGACCCGCCTAGCTTACACAAGGGCAACCCGGCTTGCGATCCTGCCCGCCGCTATTCTCTGGCTTGCCGGCCCAAAACTGGATAAAATTAACCCCTAATAGGTATAGAGGTGGGCATGACGCATTTTTTCTGTCGCTGGCTGGCACACGCATGGGGGAGCCCCCGCAGACCCGAGGTGGTCTGCCATGAGGCACGCCCGCCCTGGGCCATCGACGAGTCCCAGTTCCTCACCCTCTGCACCCGTTGTGGCGACTGCTTCAAGGCGTGTCCCAACGGCCTCATCAAGCCCGCCGATCGCCCCGAATATGACGGCAGCCCCATCGCCGGTACCCCAGTGCTGGATCTCGCCTGTGGCCAGTGCAGCTATTGCGGCAGCTGCGCCAGAGCCTGCCCCACGGGCGCACTGGATCTCTGCCTCGGCCGCCAGGTGCAGACCCGGGTCAGGATAGAGGCGAGCTGCCAGGCCCGTCAGGGCTACTACTGCCTGCTGTGTGAAGATGCCTGCCCCCAGCAGGCGATCAAGGTCGGCAACGAGGGAGTAACCGTCAACATGGCCGCCTGCGATGGCTGCGGCGCTTGCGGCCTCGCCTGTCTGCACGGTGCCATCACCCTTGTGCCCCAGCTCTGATCGCTGGCAATGACAGAGGGGCCCGCAGGCCCCTCTGTCATTCACCGTGGCATCATGCCATGGTCAGAATATTATCCTGCTCTATGCCGAGAAGGTGGCACAGACGAGTGGGATCCCGCACCGCATCCGCTAAAGTGTACTCCCCCAGTACCTCGAGGAAGGCGTGCATGGCGCGGCGCAGAATGCCCTGGATGCGGCAGCCCCCGGAGAGACGGCAGTTTTCGCGCTTGCAGTCCACCGGGCAGAGCACGTGCTCCATGTCCATCACCACATCGCGCAGGTTGATGGAGACGGCGGCACGGCCGAGGCGGATGCCCCCATGCTTGCCACGCACCGTCTCGATGTAACCTTTGATGCCGAGCTGATGCACTATCTTGACCACGTGATTGCGGGAGATGGCGAAGGTGTCGGCCACTTCCGTGATGGTCGACAGGCGATCACCGGGCTGGATGGCCAGGAAGGTCAGGGTACGCAGGGCGTAGTCGGTAAATCGTGTCAGTTGCATGGTCGCACTTGCCTCTTACTACAAGCCAGAAATCAGGACGACAGCCGGTGGCCAAAGAGGGGGTCTGCACATGCGTGCGCACGGGATGGGCTTCTTCGACCGAGTCGTGAAGTCACAAGGGTAAGAGCAGCCCGGGCGGGTGTCGACGAAGATGTACATAAATCGACACTTTCTTTGATTGATCGCAAACTTGCCGCCTCAGCGAGGGGTTTTGGCGGTTTCCGTCGACAAACCCCCACCTCCTCTGCCATCGCCGGAGCCGTTGTCCGGCGAGTTCAGTGGGGCTGTTTCAGCCAGTTGCGCAGCGCCTGGGAGGGGATGGAGCTCTCGGAGGCCACCGCGAAGGCGCCCCAGTCCACGGCGCACTGCAACGCATCGGCCATGGCCATGCCCCGCGCAAGACCGTGGATGAGGCCGCCCGCGAAGGCATCCCCCGCCCCCGTGGTATCCACCACGGAGACCGGTCGCGCCGCCACCCTGACCTGCTCCTCCCCGTGAATGGCCACGGCGCCCGCCTTGCCCTCGGTCAGCACCAGCCATTCGAGCTGATCCCCCGCGAGCTGGCGGGCATGCTGCCAGGGGTCGCTCACCTCGCCGAGATCGGAGCGGGAGGCCACCAGCACGTGGCAAGGGCGGCGGGCCTGCCCCCCCTTGGGATATTGGGCCACCACGAAACTCTTGGCGAGCATCTGGCGCATGTAGCCCACGATGGCGGTGCCCGGATAGTTCACATAGAGGCAGTCCACCCCTTCGGTCGGCAGATCCCCCGGCAGATCCGGACGACGTGGGCGCCTGAGGATGGTGCGCTCACCGGTGGCGTCCACCAGCACCAGCAGCTCGCCGGTCTCGCCGCCAAAGCGTTCCACATGGCTGCAATCCAGGCCGTATGAGGCCGCCTGCTCCAGCAGCCAGTCACCGGTGTCGTCCAGCCCGACCCGGGAGGCGATGATCACCTCGTGCCCCGCCCACACCAGTCCGATGCCGGTATTGGCGGCGCCGCCGCCGAGTCTGCGCCCCTGATCCACGTATTGCAGCCGCGCCCCCGCCACCAGGGGTTCGGCCAGGGAGAGCACATGATCACAGTTGAGATTGGCGAGCAGCAGGATGCGGGACATGGAAACCTCGGCGGGAGGAGGCCGGCACCCCGGGGTGCCGGCACAGAAACGGAAGCGGGATCAGTAGACAGGCAGCTCCACCCCTGACAGCAGCTCGTCGATGCGCGCCTGGGTCGGCTGCTGCATCACGTTCTGGATCATCTCCTTGGTGAGATGGGGGGAGAAGGAGCTGATGAAGTCATACATGTAGTTCTGCAAGAGGATGCTCTTGCTGAAGCAGATCTGGGCCGGGCAAGGCTCGAACAGGTGCTCCAGATTGATGGCCACGAGGCTGGGGGCATCGCTATCGTTGGCAACCAGGGAGGAGATGATGCCGATGCCAAAGCCTAGCTCCACGTAGCGCTTGATGACGCCGGCATCCATCACCGTCATGTAGTAGTTGGGGGTGAGGCCGGCCGCCTGGAACACCTTGTCCTGCACCTGACGCCCGGTGGCGCCGCTCTCGTAGCTCAGGATGGGATACTGGCAGAGCTGCTCCAGGGTCGGCTTCTTCACCTTGGCCAGGGGGTGCTCCTGGGGCACCACCAGGGAGAGGGTCCAGAGGTAGGCGGGCAGCGCGATCAGCTCCTTGTCGAAGCCTATCTCGTGGGCCACGATGGAAAAATCCGAGTATCCCTTGCTGATCTGCTCCTTGGTGGCGGACATCACAGGATGCAGGTGGAACGAGATCTTGGGGTACTTTTTGGTGAAGTAGGTGACGCTTTTCGGCAGCAGGTAGCGGGCGATGGTGTGGGTGGTGTGGATGTTGAGGGTGCCCACGGTCGGATCCAGGTATTCCCGGGAGATGGCCTTGATCTTGCTCTCGATATTGAGCATGGCCTCGGCACACTTGATGATCTCCTCCCCCACCGGGGTGATCCGGTGCAGGTGCTTGCCGCGGCGCTCGAAGATGCGCACCCCCAGCTCGCTCTCCAGCAAGCCGATCTGCTTGCTCACCCCAGGCTGGCTGGTATAGAGCGCATCGGAGGCAACGGAGACGTTGAGATTGTGGTCCCGCACCGCGATCAGATACTTCAACTGCTGTAGTTTCAAGGTTGCCCCCTCACAGACTGACGCGGCGCTCGTCGATGGACTAGGCCGCCAAAAATGGCGGCCAGTGTATCATCCGGACTGGGCATATCGCCGCTTGATCCTTCATTTTGCTACAAAATCTAGCATCAGCGCGGTGGATATGACAAACGGGGTTCAGCGCACGTCGGCCCCGATCGGCAGGATGCCGAGGAACTGCAGCAGCCACTGCATCATGGTGGCGGAATCCACCTCCCCTTCCAGGGAAGAGAGACTGCTCTGGTAATGTGCATCGGGCAGCCTGTCCCGTCGCCGCTCGATCAGGGCCCGGTTGTACGCCACCGAGAATTCCGGGTGCCCCTGGATGGCGACGATGTGATCCCCCTGCAGGAACATGAAGTTGGGGCAGAAGTCGTTGCCCGCGAGCAGGGTCGCCCCCGGCGGAAGCTGCTCCACCTGATCCTGGTGGCTTGCCAGGATGCGGATGGTGTCCAGCCCCGGCGCCATCCAGGGTTTTGTCATCTGCATGGCATGGACAGACACCCCCAGCCCCCACCCCTTGGTGGACTTCATTACCTCCCCTCCCAGCGCCTGGGCGATCACCTGATGGCCGAAGCAGACCCCGGCCAGCTTGACGTTGGCATCGTGGGCCCGGCGGATCCAGTCGCGCAGCGCCAGGATCCAGGGGATGTCGCTGTAGGCATCGTGGCGCGAGCCGGTGATGAGCCAGGCATCGCATTCGGTCAGATCCGGGGGCAGATCGCCGTCGAGGGCGGACCAGACCCGAAATTCCAGCCCGGGGGCCAACGCCCGGAAACCCTTGATAAACATCTCGGAGTAAACGGGACCAAAATCCCCCACCAAATCGGGGTCCAGCCGGTCACAATCGAGAATACCCAGTCGCATCTGTTACTCCTTGACAGAAGCGCCCCCGCAGACCGGCGGCCTGCGGGGGCAAGAGATTAAAGCCATGGCAGCGAGCCGGTGGCTCACTTCATGGTCGGCATGGAGAACTCGGCGCCGGCGCGCAGGCTCTGGGGCCAGCGGGCGGTCACCGTCTTCATCCGGGTGTAGAAGCGCACCCCATCCGGCCCGTGCATGTTGAGCGGCCCGAAGATGGACCGTTTCCAGCCACCGAAGCTGTGAAACGCCATGGGCACCGGAATGGGAACGTTCACCCCTACCATACCGACCTGAACCCGCGTGGTGAAGTCCCTTGCGGTATCTCCGTCACCGGTGAAGATGGCGGTGCCATTGCCATACTCGTGTTCGTTGATGAGGCGCAGGGCCGTCTCGTAGTCCGGGGACCGCACGATGGCGAGCACGGGGCCGAAGATCTCCTCCCGGTAGATGCGCATCTCGGGGCCGACCCGATCGAACAGGCTGCCCCCGATGAAGTAGCCCTCGCCATGGCTCAGGCCCCGGCCATCCACCACCAGCTCGGCCCCCTCGGCCACTCCCTGATCCACGTAGCCGCGCACCTTGGCCAGGTGTTCCCGGCTGATGAGGGGCCCCATCTCGTTCTCCGGACTCTGACCGAGGCCGGGGCCGACCCGCAGGGCCGCCACCAGGGGAGAGAGCTTCGCCACCAGGGCATCGGCGGTCTCGTCACCCACCACCACGG
Source organism: Aeromonas sp. INTO2 (assembly GCF_049860605.1). NCBI lineage: Bacteria > Pseudomonadati > Pseudomonadota > Gammaproteobacteria > Aeromonadales > Aeromonadaceae > Aeromonas > Aeromonas sp. INTO2. The sequence goes on along the minus strand of NZ_CP187588.1, from coordinate 4,394,893 downwards.
CCACCGAGATCGCCATGCAACGCTCGCCCGCCGCGCCATAGGCGGCCCCCATCAGGGCGGAAACCGCCTGATCCAGATTGGCATCCGGCATGACCACCATGTGGTTCTTGGCGCCGCCCAGGGCCTGCACCCGCTTGCCGTGGGCCGAGGCGGTGGCATAGATGTACTGGGCGATGGGGGTGGAGCCGACAAACGACACGGCACCGACCCTCGGGTCGGTCAGCAGCACGTCCACCACCTCCTTGTCGCCGTTGACCACGTTGAGCACCCCGTCCGGCAGGCCCGCCTGCTTGAGCAGTTCGGCCATGCGCAGAGAGAGGGACGGATCCTTCTCCGAGGGCTTGAGGATGAAGGTGTTGCCGCAGGCCAGGGCCACCGGGAACATCCAGAGCGGCACCATGGCAGGGAAGTTGAACGGGGTGATGCCGGCGCAGACCCCCACCGGCTGCATCATGGAGTGACTGTCCACCCCGCGGCCCACGTTGAGAGAGTGCTCCCCCTTGAGCAGGTGGGGAATACCGCAGGCAAACTCCACCACCTCCAGCCCCCGGGTCAGCTCCCCCTGGGCGTCGGAGAAGACCTTGCCGTGCTCGCGGCTGATGAGCTGGGCCAGCTCGTCCCTGTGCTGCTCCATCAGCTCCTTGAAGCGGAACAGCACCCGGGCCCGCACCAGCGGCGGGGTCTGGGACCACTCCCCAAAGGCGCGCTCGGCGCAGGCAATCGCCTCGGCACACTCATCGGCCGTGCTGAGAACGACGGAGCCTTGCTGCTGGCCGGTGGCCGGATTGAAGATGGCACCGAAACGCTCGCTGCGACTCTCGGTCGTCTCGCCGTCGATGAAGTTGTCGATCCTGTAACTCATAAATCCTCCGTGATGGGTCATCCGTCCTCCCCTCGCCGCGCCGGGGCAGCACAGGGGGATGACGCCCGGGACGAGCGCCATCCTGTGTGATGTGGGGGTCAGTCCTGGGCCTGCAGGGCGTCCTGCAGCAGGGTGAAGAGATCGTCGATCTGGCTGCGCTCGATGATGAGGGGCGGCGACAGGGCGATGATGTCTCCCGTCACCCGGATCAGCGCCCCCTTCTCGAAGCAGCGCACGAACACCTCGTAGGCCCGCTTGCCCGGCGCATCGGGCATGGGTTTGAGCTCGATGCCCGCCACCAGGCCGTAGTTGCGCACGTCCTTCACGTGCTTGCAGCCCTTGAGGGAATGGGCCGCCTCCTCCCAGTAGCCCGCCAGCTCGGCCGCCCGGGTCAGCAGATTTTCGTTGCGATAGATCTCGAGGGTCGCCAAACCCGCCGCCGCGGCCACCGGGTGGCCGGAGTAGGTGTAGCCGTGGAACAGCTCGATGGCCCCCTTGCCCGCCGCCATCATGTCGTCATAGATATGGTTTTGCACCAGCACGGCCCCCATGGGGATGGCGCCGTTGGTGAGCCCCTTGGCGCAAGTGATCATATCGGGGATGACGTCGAACTCCTGGGCGGCGAAGGGGGAGCCGAGGCGGCCGAAACCGGTGATCACCTCGTCAAAAATCAGCAGGATGCCATGTTTGGTACAGATCTCCCGCAGCCGCTTGAGATAGCCCTTGGGGGGCATGATGACCCCGGTGCTGCCGGCGATGGGCTCGACGATGACCGCCGCGATGTTGCTGGCGTCGTGCAGGAAGACAATCTTCTCCAGTTCATCGGCCAGGGTGAGGTCTTCTGCTGGCAATCCCTTGGTGAACGCATTTTTCCCTATGTTGAGGGTGTGGGGCAGATGATCCACCCCGGTCAGCAGGGAGCCGAACCACTTGCGGTTGCCGGGAATGCCCCCCACCGAGATGCCGCCAAAACCCACCCCGTGGTAGCCGCGCTCGCGGCCGATGAGCCGGGTACGGGTCCCCTGGCCACGAGCCCGCTGCCAGGCCAGCGCAATCTTGAGCGCGGTGTCCACGGACTCCGATCCGGAGTTGGTATAGAAGACGTGACCGAATCCCTTGGGGGCGATCTCCACCAGCCGGTTGGCCAGCTCGAACGGCAGGGGGTGGCCCATCTGGAAGGTGGGGGCAAAATCGAGGTGGGAGATCTGCTGGGAGACCGCCTCGGCGATCTCGCGCCGACCATGGCCTGCGTTGCAACACCAGAGTCCGGCAGTGCCATCCAGTATCTTGCGGCCATCCTCTGAGTGATAATACATCCCCTCTGCCGACTTCAGGATGCGCGGCGCCGCCTTGAACTGCTGGTTGGCGGTGAACGGCATCCAGAATGCGGACATGTCGGGGGTATTGATGTCGCTGACAGGTTTCATGGTCACCTCATCCTTAAGGCGTTTAGTAACACCCGGCTCATGCCTATTAAATTAAACACCTGAATCCATAAAAAAGGGCTTTTATCGCCCGGCTTGGTGTCACCCCTCAGGGGTGGTATAAGATATTTAACACAATTTTAATAATAGTAAACAGTCAAGGAGTGTCTATCGATGGATATCGGTCACCGCCTCAAGGCGGTTCGCACCAAGGCGGCCCTCTCCCAGCGCGAGCTGGCAAAACGCTCCGGTGTGACCAACGGCTTTATCTCCCAGATCGAGAAAAATCAGGTGAGCCCCTCGGTGGCCTCCCTGCGCAAGGTGCTGGAAGGCATCCCCATGTCATTGGCCAGCTTCTTCACCGACGAGACGGAGATGGATTCCGAGGTGATCTTCCGTGCGGACGACATGCCGGATCTCGGCACCCACCCCATCAGCTACCGTCTGGTGGGTCACAGCCGCGCCAACCGCGCCATCGGCATGATGCAGGAGATACTGCCTCCGGGCGCCGACACCGGTGACGACATGCTGAGTCACGAAGGGGAAGAGTGCGGCATCGTCATCCGGGGTCAGGTGGAAGTCACGGTAGGCGAGCAGGTTCACCTGCTGGCACCGGGGGATGGCTACTACTTCGACAGCCGCACTCCCCACCGTTTTCGCAACGTGGGGGATCAGGAGTGCGTGCTGATCTCGGCCAACACGCCCGCCAGCTTCTGACGGGCCTTCTCCCGGAACAGCCCGCCGGGATCCGCCCCTGCCCGGCTCGGGGATCAGGCCCGCGACACGGGCTCCCGCCCCGCCGCACGGCCCCCGACACCACAAGCCAGGGCGCCCGGTTTGCCCCGCCGTTGGCCCGGGTTGTTCGGGGTCAGTGTTTAATGAATTGTTACAAGATGGATTTACAAGCGGCGGGATGTTTAGCATATTGATACGCGGAGACTGACTTTCTGCCGGTTCAAGGAGTGAACATGAGTGACCTGACCCTGGCCCAGTGGCAACACAAGGCCGCCCATCTGACCCTGCCCTCGCAAGCCTTTATCGACGGCACCTACCGGGATGCCGTCAACGGCGCCACCTTCGATTGCATCAATCCGGCCAACGGCCAACTGCTGACCAAGGTCGCCTCCTGCGACGCCGCCGATGCCGAGCTGGCGGTCAAGGCGGCCCGTGCCGCCTTCGACGACAAGCGCTGGTGCGGCCTCTCTCCCAAGCAGCGCAAGCTCATCATGCAGCGCTTCGCCGAGCTGATGCGCCTGAACCTGGTGGAGCTGGCACTGCTGGAGTCGCTGGATATGGGCAAGCCCATCGGCGACGCCATGGGGTATGACGCCCCCGCCGCCGCGAACTGCATCGCCTGGAACGCCGAGGCGATAGACAAGATCTACGATCAGGTCGCCCCGGTGGAAGAGTCCGCCCTGGCCCTGGTGACCCGCGAGCCCCTCGGTGTCGTGGCTGCCATCGTGCCCTGGAACTTCCCCCTGGTGATGGCCTGCTGGAAGCTGGGCCCGGCGCTCGCCACCGGCAACTCGGTGATCCTCAAACCCTCCGAGAAATCCCCCCTCACCGCCCTGCGCATCGCGGGTCTGGCGAAGGAGGCGGGCATCCCCGACGGCGTGTTCAACGTGCTGCCGGGCTTTGGTCACACCGTGGGCGAGGCGCTGGCCATGCACATGGACGTCGACTGCATCACCTTCACCGGCTCCACCAAGATCGGCAAGCACCTGGTGCAGTGCTCCGGGAAATCCAATCTGAAACGCGCCTTTATGGAGTGCGGCGGCAAGAGCCCCAACATCGTGCTGGCGGATGCACCGGATCTGGACGCCGCCGCCCGCAGCGCCGTCGGCGCCATCTTCTACAACCAGGGGGAAGTGTGCACCGCCGCCTCCCGCCTGCTGGTGCAAAACAGCATCAAGCCCCAGTTCATGGAGCGGCTGCTGGCCCACGCCCGCGAATGGATCTCGGCCAACCCGCTCGACCCCACCACCCGCATCGGCGCCATGGTGGACCACATCCAGATGGAGCAGGTGCTCAACTACATCGCCATCGGCCAGCAGGAGGGCGCCAAGCTGCTGCTGGGGGGCAAGCGCACCCAGCCCGAGGAGGGCGGCTACTACATCGAACCCACCATCTTTGACGACGTGACCCCGACGATGCGCATCTTCCGCGAGGAGATCTTCGGCCCCGTGCTGGCGGTGACCGGCTTCGACACCCTGGAAGAGGCCATCGCCCTTGGCAACGACACCGACTACGGCCTGGCGGCCGCCATCTGGACGGCGGATCTCAACCAGGCGGTGAAGGGGTCGCGCGCCCTGCGCGCCGGCACCGTCTTCGTCAACAACTGGGATGGCGGCGACATGACCATGCCGTTTGGCGGCTTCAAGCAGTCCGGCAACGGGCGCGACAAGTCCCTGCACGCCCTGGAGAAGTACACCGAGCTGAAAAGCACCTGGATCCAGCTCGAATAACGTCATAAATGACGCTTATCAACAAAACAGGGGGGAGAAATCCCCCTTTCTCATTTTTACTCTTTTATCCCCTCGCTCAATCGATATAATCGTCAAATAGCAAGCCATTAAATTTAAAGATAAAAATGCTGTTTTTTCTGGGAAGTGTACTGTTTCTGGTGGTGGGACTGCCGCTGTTGTTCTTCGTGCTGGGTCAGGGGGAAGCCTATGTCACCTGGGGCCCCTGGATCTCCGCCATCGCCCTCATGCTGTGGCTGCTGATGGACGTGGAGAAGATCCGCCGCGGGGGCGGTCGCTGAAGTCGCTCCTGCTGTTAAAATCCCGTCAGACCCATTTATTGTCTTCTTTCCCTGCAAAAGGATCGCTACACTGACTTTTTGCGATGTTTCCCGACATCCGCACTCCAGTGAAGGTTATCCGCATGCAACAACAGATCCAGCGCCAGGGCGTCCTCTATGCCCTCGGCGCCTACACCCTTTGGGGCCTGGCACCCATCTACTTCAAGTCCCTCTCCGCCGTGCCGGCCGCCGAGATCCTGACCCACCGCATGATCTGGTCCTGCGCTCTGCTGATGGTGCTGGTGCTGCTCGGACGCCAGTGGCACAAGGTGCAGGCGGTGCTGCGCCAGCCCAAGGTGCTGCTCACCCTGGCCTTCACCTCCGTCACCGTCGGCGGCAACTGGCTGCTGTTCATCTGGGCCATCAACAACGGCCACATGCTGGATGCGAGCCTGGGCTACTACATCAACCCCCTGTTCAACGTGCTGCTCGGCATGGTGTTTCTGAGCGAGAAGCTGCGCCGCCTGCAGTGGTGGGCGGTGGGGCTCGCCTTTGTCGGTGTCGCCGTCCAGCTCATCGCCTTCGGCTCCCTGCCCTGGATAGCCCTGGTGCTGGCCTCGAGCTTCGCCATCTACGGCCTCATTCGCAAGAAACTGGCCCTGGACGCCCTCACCGGCCTGCTCATCGAGACCCTGATCATGCTGCCGCCCGCCGCCTTCTATCTGTGGGGCATCGCCGACAGCCCCACCAGCCACCTCACCCAGAATGACTGGCACCTGAACCTGCTGCTCATCGCCGCGGGCGCCGTCACCACGGCCCCCCTGCTCTGCTTCACCGCAGCGGCCACCCGGCTCAAGCTCTCCACCCTGGGCTTCTTCCAGTACATAGGCCCCAGCCTGATGTTCATCCTGGCGGTGACCCTGTATGGCGAGGCGCTGGCGCTGGACAAGATGATCACCTTCGGCTGCATCTGGAGCGCCCTGGTGCTGTTCAGCCTGGATGGCCTGCGCAGCGGCAAGCGGCGCCAGGAGGCCGGCTGAGGCGCCGGCGCAATAATCTACAAGCCAAGGGGCCGCTTTCGGGGTATCAATAGGGGATGAACGCACCCCAATCCCGCATCCACTACTGGCAATCCCGGCTGCTGCCGGGGGTTGAACTCTCCCACTCCCACCACAGGGAGTTCAGCTATGGCCGCCACGTGCATCTGGACTACCACATCGGTCTGGTGCAGCGGGGCCGCCAGAAGTTCATCCACAAGGGGAACAGCCACCACCTGGTGCGCGGCGAACTCTCCACCGTCAACCCGGACGAAATGCACGACGGCCTCAGCCTGCTGCCGGAAGGGTACGAGGTACGGGTCTTCTCCATCGCCCCCGAGCAGCTGGCCCGCTGGCTGCCGGAACACCCCGAGCCCTTTTTCCACCAGGGATTGCAGAGCCGCCCCGACCTCTACCAGGGCTTTGCCCGACTGCACATGCACCTGGACGGCCCTGCCCCCGACGGCCTGCTGGCGGAGAGCCAGTTGCTGGCCCTGCTGGGCGAACTGTTCCGGCTCGCCCCCGAGCGCCACGCCCTGGCGGATCCCCAGCTCAGGTTCCTGCGCGACCATCTGCTGGCCCGGCTGGACGAGCGCCACACCCTGGAGGACCTGGCCGCCCTGTTCGGGCTGGATCGCTTCGCCTTCCTCCGTCAGTTCAAGAAGAAGACCGGCATGACCCCCTATGCCTGGCTCAAGCGGCTGCGCCTCGAACAGGGCAAGCGCCTGCTCGGCAGCGGTCTGCCGGTGAGCGAGGTGGCACTGGCGGTGGGCTTCTTCGATCAGAGCCACTTCCACCACGGTTTTCGTCAGGCCTTCGGGCTCACCCCGGCGGAGTATCGCCAGCAGATGCTGCCCGCCTGAATCGTCGCCGCTGCAATCTTTTACAATCTCCCGTCCCCCGTCCTGCCCCATGCTGTCACCTCCATACCGCTGTCGGAGGTCTTTTATGTTCACCAGCCTGTTTCTGACCCTGGGTCTCGTCCACCTCGTCGCCCTGGCGAGCCCGGGCCCGGATTTCGCGCTCATCCTGCGCACCAGCCTGCACAGGCCCACCGCCCTCGGAGCGGCCCTTGGCATCGCCCTCGCCATCCTGCTCCACGCCACCCTGAGCCTGACCGGCATCAGCCTGCTGATCGCAAGCCAGCCCTGGCTCTTTCTCGCCGTGAAACTGGTGGGTGCCCTCTATCTGGGCTGGCTGGGCTGGGGGGCGCTGAAAGCGGCCTGGCAGGGAAGCGGGGATCTGGCGCTGCGCGCCGGAGGCGAGCGGCCGGGCTGGCGCAAGGGGGTGAAGAGCGGGCTGGCCACCAATCTGCTCAACCCCAAGGCGATGCTGTTCTTCATGGGGCTGCTGGCCGCCATGGTGACGCCCCAGGTGGATGGCCTGACCCGGGGATTGCTGATCCTGGAGCTGTTCCTGCTCTCCCTCGTCTGGTTCAGCGCCCTGGCCTGGAGCCTCTCCACCCCCCGCGCCCAGCACCTGCTCGGCCGCATCCAGCGCCCGCTCAACCTGATGACGGGCCTGCTGTTTGGCGCGGTCAGCCTCTCCATCCTGGTGGATCTGCAGGGGCACTGGCCAGCGGCCTGACCGGCACGTCCTTGTTGGCGGCAAGCAGGGAGGGGCCTTGACGGACGGCGCGACTACTCCCCGCGCCGCATCCCCTTGCGCAGGTAGACGTAACCCTCCCCCGGGCTGCCCCAGCGCTGATGGGCGCCGTTGTCATAGGCCCTGTCCAGCAGCCGGACACTGTCCGGGCCGATCCAGAGGTACTGCACCAGGGTGGTGGCACCGCCAAAATCGGTGGCGCAATGCCCGACCCGGGTCTGTCCTTTGTACTCCCCGCCCGGCTGGCGGGTCAGCCAGATCTCGCACCCTTCGCGCAGGGAGAGTTGCTGCGGGGTGAGGGAGTCGAGCAGCTCGGGCCGACGCCAGGCGCCGGCAAAATCCGTGGCCCTCGGCATGGTCAGTTCGGCCATCAGGATGCGGCCATCGGGCAGGGAGGAGAAGCGGTAGATGCGCTGGCGAAACGGCCGCTGCGCCCGCTCGGTCAGAAACTGCTCCGCATAGACCCAGCGGAAGGGGCCCTCCCCGGGCCAGATCTCCACCAGCCGCAGCTCGGCACTGGTGAAGCGGGCATCGAAGGTGGCCTGCTCCTGGCTGGAAAACTCCCCCGAGAACCAGGAGAGCAGGGGCTCCAGCCTCCCCTGCGTGGCATGGGGGCCGGGGGCCGTCACGAAGGGGACGGGCGCCGCCCAGATCAGGCTGGCGTAAAACAGCCCCAGCAGGGCCGCCATCAGCTGTGTCATCGAATCCTTCCGAGTCGCTTGCATGGCGGCGATTATATGAGCGAACGGTGACAATAACCTCTATCTTGATCAACTCCTTGAAGAGAAAACGAAAAATCCTCTCTGCAGGCGAAAGGAGGCGACGCCCCCCCGCAGGCCACGGGGATGACGGCTATCCTTGCTGCGACCCGTCCCTGTTGCCACCAAGAGGAGTCCCCCATGAACACAGTCACCCTGCATCGCGTGCTCAAGGCCCCGCCACAGCGGGTTTACCAGGCCTTTATCGAGCCGGACGCCCTGGCCAAATGGCTGCCCCCCCATGGCTTCACCTGCAAGGTGGCGGCGCTGGATGCCAGGGTCGGCGGCCAGTTCAGGATGTCGTTCACCCACTTCGCCAGCGGCCACACCCACGCCTTCGGCGGCGAGTATCTCGCGCTGGAGCCGGGCAAGCGCATCCGCTACACCGACCGCTTCGACGACCCCAACCTGCCGGGGGAGATGCAGGTCACCATCACCCTCACCCAGGTGCTGTGCGGCACCGATCTCGCCATCGAACAGGCGGGTATACCGGCGGTCATCCCGGTGGAGATGTGCTACCTCGGCTGGCAGGAGTCCCTGATGCAGCTCGCCACCCTGGTGGAGCCCGAGATCCCCGCCGAGTGACCCGACACGGGGGCTCCCCCGGTGGCCCCCACATAGATACCCCTTGTGAGAGAGGGGCCTGATCAGGTATCTCTGTGGGCAGGGCGGGCTGCGCTCTTGCAGCGACCATCCACCGCCAGGAGCCCCCATGAAACGAGTCTTGATGATGACCATGGCCGCCGCCCTGCTGGGCGGGTGCAGGCGGCCATCACCAACTTCGACCTGACCCGGCCCGACCCCAAGCTGCGGGATCTGCTGCCCGCCAAGATCGCCATCAACGTCACCCGCGAGGTAATAGGCAAGGAGCCCTATCTGCTCAAGGTGGGCAGCATGGCACAGTTGCTCGACGCCCAGAGCGGCAAGCTGCTGGTGCGGGTGATGGACGCTCGCGAGAGCCCGGACACCACCCACAAGGATTCCCCCATCACCGCCCTGGAGATGGAGAAAATGATCGATCAGTGGGCCGCAAGCCGCGCCAAACAACTGGCCGACAACCTGGGGCGCTGAGCCGGGCCGAAAACGACAAAGCCTGCCAGGGGGCAGGCTTTGTTGTCGCTGAAGCGCGGTTTATTGCAGGTTCAGACCGCCCAGGTAATCCCGCTTGCCCAGATCCACCCCGGCCTGGCGCAGCAGGGCATAGGTCATGGTGAGGTGGAAGTAGAAGTTCGGGATGCCGTACTCATGCACGCAGCTATGGCCGTCCATCCCCTTGCCACCGGCCCAGTAGGGGTAGTAGTGGCCGCTCGCATACTGGCTGAAATCCGCCTCCAGCTTGCCTTGCAGGTAGGCGATGGTCTTGGCCACGTGGGCGCGCAGATCCGCCATGGTCTTGGGATCATCCCCCAGCACCGGCGGCTCGCTCAGGCTGGCGGTGGCCACCACGGCGCGGGCGCTGTCACAGCAGATCAGCACCTGCTTGCTCAGGGGCAGCATGTCGACGATGAGGCGCTCATTGAAGAAGTTGTCCACGTTGAATTTCTTTGCCTCGGCGTGGGCCTCGGCCTTGGCCAGACACTGGTCCAGGTTGGTCAGCATCTTGATGAACTGGGCTGCGATATCACGATTCATAATGCACTCTCGGTTGGTTGAAGGCAGTAAAACGAGCGGCTCCACTATAGCGCATCCCCCTTGCAGTTCGAGCCCGAGGGGATGAAAAGCGAGGGCGTCCTCCTTGCCCTGCGACAGGCAGTGGCGATCACCGGCGGGCAGCGAGACCAGAACGCCGCGCCCCGTCGCCGCCCCGAGTCCCTCTTTCCCCTTTTTTTGATCTGTGACAGGCATCTCTTTTTTCGAGGGGCGTAGTCTGGAGCCCGTTGCCCCGGCACGGGCCGGGGCACCCATCCCACAAGGAGAATGCCATGAAGATCTACGATCGAAACCGCAATGTGCTGACCCTGGGCCAACGGGTAATGATTGCCGCCACCGGCGCGGTCGACACCCTCAAGGAGGCGCACACCGACAACCTGACCCCCTATGAGGCGGAACATGAGAAGTGCGTGCTGCTGACGAACAGCCAGGAGCGCTACGCCCCCATCGAGTTGATTAGACTAGGCTGATCCCGTTTTCCGTCACCCTACTCTTTACAATTCACCCGGCCGCACGCCCCGTCGCTGGCCGGGTTTCTCTCTCCGCTCTACTCCTTCTCCGAGCCGCTGCCACCTTATGAGGGCGAGGCGATGCAGCTTGCCGGTATCCAGCCTGATTGCCCCGCTTCGTTGTGAACCCAGAGCCAGCCTGCCAGCTCCCGATCCACCCGTACCCGCTCCCCCACCGCCACATCCAGCTCCCGGGCGGTATAGTCCTGGCGCGCCTGCGCCTCCCCGGCGCCGATCGGGGTCAGCAGGGACAGGGGCGCCCACCCCTCGTTGCCGTCTGCGGTAAAGGTGCGCACCCAGCCAGGAAACTCGTCGTCCTCGTGGCCGATGCGTACCCGCTCTCCGGCCCGAAAGGCGATGGGATTGGGGTAGCAGGTGTGGTGCGCCGTGGTGATCAACGCCAGCATTGTCTCGTCCTCCGACAGGTTCTGTTTGATGACGCCCCGAGTCATACCACAACCCGGGCCCCGTTGCGTCAACCGGGCTCACACCCTCTGGCAGAGGGTGCTCTCCCCCGGGGCGGGCCGACGACCCTGATCCCCACGATTCATTACTATCAGTGAATTTTCATATCATCCGAGTGTCATTTCAGTGAACACATCACCGCCCTAGACTGCTTCTCGAACCTTAACGAGGAGTCTTGTATGAAACTCACCCATATCCCGTTGCTGGCCGGCACCCTCGCCTCGGCCTTCTCTTTCAACACCTTCGCCGGTGACCTGGTCTCGGTGCAGTTCAGCGATGGCCGCCCCGCCGTGACCGGGGTCGAGGCGGTCAACAACGCACTCAACCCCATCGGCGTCAACGTGGTCACCGTCGACATTCCCGAGGCCGCCAGGCCGCTGCTTGAAGCCTCCCACCGCCGCGCGTTGACCAAAGCGGAGCACGGCGCCCTGATTGCGGCCTTCAACCTGAGTCAGGGGGAGCTGCTGGAGCAGGCCAGGCTCGCAGGGCGCGAGCCTGCGGTGCAAGGGGGCGGCGTCGCCACCGAGGAGACCGGCGTCGGCCCCTACCCCAAGGTCTATGACCTGATGGCGCTGGACGAGCGCACCCGCAGCGCCGTGCTCGGCAAATATGGCCGCATGCACGTCAACTCCGCCGAGGACGGCACCGACATCGACGAGGTGATGACGGTGGTCAGCGGCGGCCCGTTCCGCTGGGGCTTTACCCTCAAAGACGGCAGCATCGCCCGCTTCCAGATAGACAAGGTGGGCCTGGAGGACAAGGCCGTGCGGATCAGCTATCACGGGCTCGGCATGCACGCCGGGCTGATGGATGCAAAACAGGGGCTGTTGGTGGCCTTCGCCCACGGCCCCAGGGCATTCACCATGCGCTACCAGGCGGACGTGCCCCACGCCCAGCTGCTTGGCACCAACCCCTGGGCCGATGTCGGCATCACCCTGCCCCCCGCCCCCGGCAAGGTGCAGTAAGCCGGTGCGTGCCATCTGGCGGCGGGGCCCGGGCCCTGCCGCCTGCTTTTATGCCTGCCGTCACGGGCCGGGGTGCCCGGGGCTCATCGCCTCTCTTTCACCTGCGTCTCTGCCGGGCCCGTCACGGGCCGCAGGGCCATGATCCGGGCCGGTCTGCCACGGGCCACTCTCTGTCTGGGGGGGATGGGGGGTGGACACCCCGGGGATCCGCACTATTGTGATAAAAGTGCGCAATGATGGCGCCATCATTTACCAGTAGTGAATTAACGGGGGCAGGATGAACAAGATCACGGCGCTGAACGTCTTTCGCCGGGTGGTGGAAATGGGCACCTTCAGGGCGGCGGCGGACGACCTGCGCCTCTCCCAGGCGGCGGTCAGCAAGAACATCAACGAGCTGGAAGCCTTTCTCGGCATTGCGCTGATCAACCGCACCACCCGGCGGCTGAGCGTCACCGAATCGGGCATGGCCTATTACGGCCAGATATGCGCCGTGCTGGACAGCCTGGAGGCCGCCGACCAGTCCATCATGGCCGCCTCCTTCACCCCCAGGGGCAGGCTGAGGATCGGCATGCCCATGTCCTACGGGCTGATCCGGCTCAACCCCCTTGTCTGCGAATTCCAGCGCCGCTATCCGGAAATCGGCATCGAGGTGATCCTGAGCGACGCCTACATGGATCTGGTGGATCAGGGGCTGGACGTGGTGATCCGGGGGGCTGGCACCCTGGAGGACTCCACCCTGCGCGCCAAACCCCTGTGCGAGGTGCAGCGGGTGCTCTGCGCCGCCCCCGATTACCTGAAGGAGGCGGGCCAACCCGCCCACCCGGCGGATCTCAAGGGCCACAACTGCCTGCGCTACAGCCTCTCCTCCTCCCCCAACAAATGGTTCTTCACCCGGGACGCGGAGAGCGTGGCGGTGGAACTGCCCCCCGCCAGCTTCTGCGCCAACAACGGCATCGCCCTGAAACAGGCGGCGGTGCAGGGGCTCGGGGTGATCCTGGTACCGGATGAATTCGTGTCGAACGAACTGGCAGACGGCACCCTGGTCAAACTGCTCCCCGACTGGCAACCCGACCCCCACGCCCTGTTCGCCGTCTACCCCTTCCACAAGGAGCAGTCCCGCAACGTGCGGCTCTTTATCGAATTTATCGTCAAGGCGTTTCAGTTGCGGTGAGCCAGACAGGCGAGCCTGGGGTTTATGCCTCTCGGCCACGATACCGATAACCCATCTTATGCTGCGTGTAGGTTCGATTAGCGAAGCGTAATCGGACGATCGCGGAATCGAACCTACACCTCTCAAAAAAGACCTAAGAATTTGCGGCGCTGCGAGCGATTGGCATGGGAGTTTTTAATGGTGGACAATGTGTATGGAGATGGTATTCACCTGACAGTTGCCCACAAAAGGGAGTGGTCATACGGCTTCAAACCGGATAACAAAACGGTACCCCTACCGTGTTATCCGGAGTCACCGTATGACCACCAACGAGAAAGTAGCACGTCGCAAACTCAGCCTGCTAGAGCTCGCCAAAGAGCTCAATAACGTCAGCAAAGCCTGCAAGCTCATCGGCTACAGCCGTCAGCAGTTCTACGAAATTCGCCGTAACTATCAGACCTATGGCGCCGAGGGCTTGCTCGACAAACTACCCGGCTGTAAAGGGGCGCATCCCAACCGGGTCGCTCCCGAGATTGAACAGGCTATCCTCGATTACTCTCTCACCAGACCAACCCATGGCCCGCTGCGGGTCGCGCAAGAACTGGCTCTGCAAGGCATCAACGTCAGTGCGGGCGGTGTGCGTGGCGTGTGGCAACGTCACGACTTGCTCTCCAAGCATGACCGCTTGTTGCGCCTCGAGAAAACCCACAGGGAACAGACGATTGAGCTCAATGACGAGCAGATCCGCCTGCTCGAGCGCTTCAGCCCCGAGTTTCGCGAACGCCAAATTGAGGTTCACTACACCGGGGAACTGGTGGCGGTCGACACCTTCTTCGTCGGCGCACTCAAGGGGGTGGGCAAGGTGTATCTGCAAACCGTACTGGACTGCTACAGCCGCCACGCCTGGGGACGGCTCTACACCAGCAAGCTGCCGGTGACCTCGGTCCATGTGCTCAACGAAACGGTCCTGCCGTTCTTCGAGGCTCACGAGGCGCGGGTCTATACCATCCTGTCAGATAACGGGCGCGAGTTCTGCGGGCGCCCTGACCATCACCCCTACGAGCTGTTCCTGCAACTGGAGGGGATTGAGCACCGGACCACCAAGGTACGCAGGCCGCAGAGCAACGGCTTTATCGAGCGGCTACATCGCACCCTGCTGGATGAACACTTCCGTATCAAGGGGAGAACGACCTGGTATGAGTCGGTAGAACAGATGCAGACAGACCTGGATAGCTACCTGGGACACTACAACACCCAGCGGCCACATCAGGGCAGGATGATGGAGGGTCAGACCCCCTACAGCATGTTCAAGAAGGGTCTGAAATTGATACCGAAGGAAGTGCGCACTAAAGTAGCGTAAACAAGACACCGGTTTGAGGCCGGTGTCAGGTGATAACTAGATCTGTACAGGCCGGGTTATTTTTCTATTCAGCCAAGAACATCCTGGATATCTCAAAGAAAAGGCCCGCATGTGCGGGCCTTTTGCATGGCATGAAGGGCGGGGCTATTCCCGCTCCTTGACGTAGGGGGTGCCGAGGGCCTTGGGGGCCACCGCCTTGCCGATGAAACCGGCCAGCAGGAAGACCGTCAGGATGTAGGGCAGCGCCTCGATGGCCTGCACCGGGATCGGGAAATCGCCGATGCTGACCCCTTGCAGCCGGATGGCGACCGCGTCGAGGAAGCCGAACAGCAGACAGGCCGCCATGGCGTTCCAGGGGCGCCACTTGCCGAACACCAGAGCCGCCAGCGCCATGAAGCCCTTGCCCGCGCTCATGTTGGGGATGAACTGGGCGGTCTGGGCTACCGCCAAATAGGTGCCCCCGATCCCCGCCAGCAGGCCGCCGATGATGAGGGCGGTATAGCGCATCCGCACCACGGAGATACCGGCGGTATCCACCGCAGCCGGTGCCTCGCCCACCGCCCGCAGCCGCAGGCCGAAGCGGGTGCGGAACAGCACCCACCAGGCCAGGGGCACGGCGGCGAAGGCCACGTACTCCAGCAGGGAGTGACCGCTCAAGAGCTCGCTGTAGAGCTGGCCGATGACGGGCACGTCATAGAGCTCCTTGACATAGGGCAGGTCGATGGGGGCGAAGCGCGCCGCGCCGGAGAGCGCCGGGGTCTGGCCCCCCTGATCGAACCAGTAGCGCCCCAGGGTCACGGTGAGACCGGCCGCCAGGATGTTGATGGCCATGCCGCTCACCACCTGATCACCCCGGTGGGTGATGGTGGCGAAGCCGTGCAGCAGGGCGAACAGGATGGAGATCCCCACCCCGACCCCCAGCCCAATCCAGGCGGAACCGGTGACGGCGGCCGCCGCCGCACTGGCGAAGGCGGAGGCCAGCAGCTTGCCCTCCAGGGCGATGTTGACTACCCCGGAGCGTTCACAAAACATCCCGGCCATAGCGGCAAGAATGAGCGGAGGCGCGGTACGAATGGTCGCGTCCAGCATCAGGATCAGCATTTCGAACATGATCAGGCTCCTTTCACTTGGGCGGCCGGGCGGTTGGCAAAGGCCAGATAGGCCTGCTCGATGCGCGGGCGCAGCATGTGCTCCAGGGCGCCGCAGAACAGGATCACCAGACCCTGCAGCACCACGACGATGTTGCGGTCCACCCCGAACTCGAAGCTGAGCTCGGCGCCGCCCTGGTAGAGGAAGCCGAACAGCAGGCTGGCGATGATGACGCCGACCGGGTGGTTGCGACCCATCAGGGCCACCGCGATGCCGGTGAAGCCGAAGCCTTCCACGAAGTTGAGCTTGATCTGGTGCAGCTCACCCTGCAACACGTTGAGGGCGAAGAAGCCCGCCAGCATGCCGGAGATCACCATGGCCAGGATCACCACCTTGGGATAGGAGATGCCCGCGTAGGCGGAGGCGCTCTGGCTGGCGCCCACGGAGCGGATCTCGTAGCCCCAGCGGGTATGCCAGATGAAGACCCAGACCAGGGCCGCACAGATCAGCGCCCAGAAGAAGCTGATGTTGAGCGGGCTGTTCGGCACCGTCACGCCGACCGCCGCCAGCAGCTCGCTCATCTTCGGCAGCCAGCTCGCCATGGCGAACACCTTGCTCTCGGTGGCCATGGATCCTGGCGGCTTGAAGACGTCGACCAAGAGGTAGGCCATCAGGGAGGCGGCGATGAAGTTGAACATGATGGTGGTGATGACGATGTGGCTGCCCCGCTTGGCTTGCAGCCAGGCCGGGATGAAGGCCCAGGCAGCGCCGAACAGGCCGCCGGCGATGATGGCGAGCGGCAGCAAGAGGGCGAACGGCAGCACGTCCCCGAGCAGCAGACAGACCAGACCGACCCCGAGGCCGCCGATATAGGCCTGCCCCTCACCGCCGATGTTGAACAGGCCGGCGTGGAAGGCCACCGCCACCGCCAGACCGGTGAAGATGAAACCGGTGGCGTAGTAGAGGGTGAAGCCTATCCCCTCGCCGGTGCCGAAGGCGCCGTACCACATGATTTCGGCTGCCTCGATGGGGCTGATGTCGAGGTAATAGAACAGGATGGCCGACACCAGGAAGGCCAGCAGGATATTGACTGCGGGCAGCACGCCCACGGATATCCAGGCAGGAACACGTGCTTGGCTCATGAATGGGCCTCCTTGATATCGTCGGGGACTGGTGTGTTGACCATCATCAGGCCGAATCCGTTACAAGTGGTTGTGACCTTCATGATGTGGCTCCTTGTGATTGGCTTGCCGCCACGTCGTCAGGAACTATGTTCGCCATCATCAGGCCTATGGTGCGTTCATCCGCCCTGGCGCCGTCCAGCTCGCCGACGATGCGGCCATCGGCGATGACCAGAATGCGGTCGGAGAGGCTCATGATCTCGTCCAGCTCCACCGACACCAGCAGCACCGCCTTGCCCTTGTCGCGCATGGCGATGATCTGCTGGTGGATGTACTCGATGGCGCCGATGTCGACGCCCCGGGTCGGCTGGCCGACCAGCAGCACATCCGGGTCCTGCTCCACTTCCCGGGCGATCACCAGCTTCTGCTGGTTGCCGCCGGAGAAGTTGGCGGTCTTGTGCTCCGGGCTCGGCGGGCGCACGTCCCACTTGTCCATCTTGGCCTGGCAATCCTGGCGGATCGCCTCCTTGTCCTGCAGCCAGCCCTTGTTGTACTGGGCACGGCGGTGATAACCGAGGATGAAGGCCTCTTTCGCCTCGAAGCGGTTGATGAGCCCCATCTTGTGCCTGTCTTCCGGGATGTGGCCCAGGCCGAAGTTGCGCACCTGCTCCGGGTCGGCCGGGTGGCTCTGGCTCACCTCGTGGCGCTGCGCCCCGGCGATGGTGAAGCCGCCCTTGCTGGGCTTGAGGATGCCGCCGAGCATGCTGAGCAGCTCGGACTGGCCGTTGCCGGAGACCCCGGCGATGCCGACCACTTCCCCCGCCCGCACCTCGAAGCTGACGGATTTGACCCGTTCCACCCCGGCGTCATCGACGTAAGAGAGGCCCTCGACCTTGAGCTTGGCCTCGCCCGGCTGGGCGGTGCCCTTGTCGACCTTGAGGCGCACCTTGCGGCCCACCATCAGTTCGGCGAGCTGCTCCTTGTCGGTGTCTTTGGTGGCGACATGGGCCACCATCTCCCCCCGGCGCATGATGGAGACCTGATCCGTGATGGCCAGGATCTCCCGCAGCTTGTGGGTGATGAGGATGACGGTCGCCCCCTGATCCCGCAGCTTTTTCAGCACCTCGAACAGGTGATCCGCCTCTTGCGGGGTCAGCACCCCGGTGGGCTCGTCGAGGATCAGGATGCGGGCACCGCGATAGAGCGCCTTGAGGATCTCGACCCGCTGTTGCAGGCCTACCGGCAGATCCTCGACCTTCTCGTGCAGCGGCACCTCGAGACCATAGTCCCGTGCCAGCTCGCCCAGCAGCTTCTCGGCGGCCGCCAGGCTCTTGCCCAGGCGCCAGCCGTTCTCGGCCCCCAGGATGACGTTTTCCAATACGGTAAAGTTGTTCACCAGCATGAAGTGCTGGTGCACCATGCCCACCCCGGCGGCAATCGCATCTTGGGAGCCATGGGGTTTGAAGGGGTTACCGTCGATCAGCATCTCGCCTCTGTCGGCGTGGTAGAAACCGTAAATGATGCTCATCAGGGTCGACTTGCCGGCGCCATTTTCGCCGACGATGCCGTGAATACTGCCTTTACGAACCTGAAGGTCGATCTGCTTGTTGGCGTACACGTCGCCGAACCGCTTATCGATACCCCTTAATTCGATGGCATAGCGATCTGTCTGGTCCATGATGCAGTCCTTGCGGGTCATGAAGTAGAGACTAAAAACCGGCCCGTGCGGGCCGGTCATCACTGGTTGAGAGTCGTAGCAGGGACTCAGTACTTGCAGGAGTTGTCGCTCATGTAGTCGTGCACCTTGATCTTGCCGGCGATGATGTCGGCCTTGATGGCTTCGACCTTGGCCTTCATCTCCGGGGTGATCAGCTTGGCGTTGTTCTCGTCCAGCGCCCAGTCAACACCGCCTTCGGCCAGACCCAGGGACTGGATGCCCGGCTTCCAGCTGCCCTTGGCGGCGTCATCCCAGCTCTTGTACGCGGCCAGACCCACGGACTTGACCATGGAGGTCAGCATGGTGCCCGGCTGCAGGTGGTTCTGGTTGGAATCCACACCGATGGCCAGCTTGCCTTCGTCCTTGGCAGCCTGATAGACACCGATACCGGTGCCACCGGCGGCGGCATAGACCACATCGGCGCCCTTGGCGAACTGGGACTTGGCCAGTTCTGCACCCTTGGCCGGGTCGGCGAAGGCTGCCGGGGTGGAGCCGGTCATGTTCTGATAGACGTCGATCTTCGGATTGATGTACTTGGCGCCTTGCTCATAGCCGCACTGGAACTTGCGGATCAGCGGGATGTCCATGCCGCCCACGAAGCCGACCTTGCCGGTCTTGGAGGCGATGGCCGCCAGGGCACCCACCAGGAAGGAACCTTCATGCTCCTTGAAGATGAGGGACTGGACGTTCGGCTTGTCGACCACCATGTCGATGATGGTGAACTGGGTGTTCGGGAACTCGGTGGCAACCTTCTCTACTGCGGAACCCATGTTGAAGCCGACGGCGACGATGGGGCCGTTGCCACGGCTGGCCAGACGACGCAGGCCCTGCTCGCGCTGGGCTTCGTTCTGGGGTTCGAACTCCTTGACCTTGACGCCTTTGTCCTTGTTGTAGACTTCGACGCCGTTGCGGAACACGGCCTCGTTGAAGGACTTGTCGAATTTGCCTGCGGTGTCATAGATGACGGCGGGCTCGGAGGCTGCCTGGGCGGACAGGGCAGCGAGGGTGAGGGCGGCCACGGTGGCCAGCTTGAGCACTTTAGTCACGATCGTATCCTTGATTGTTATGTGAGGGTCCACAACCTGTCTTGGCAGGTCATAAAGCACGCTGGCTAACTGTAAGTGAGCCAGCCCGTTGGTCAAGGGGATCATAGAGGAAAAACGTTTGCGTTAACGGTTTGAAATATAAGCAAATTGCCTTATAAGTGTTTGTTTTATGATGTTTTTGCAGAATTAAATTCCGGGATTAATAGGGCTCGATCGACATTTGTGTTTGGATTCATGATGTTAGGCGCAACCGTTTTCCTCCTCTGATGAAAAAACTGGCTTCCATCGGCACCAGCCCTGCGGCCTCATCGACGCCACGTTGGCGGGCGGGCTGGCTGATCGCCAGGAGATCCGCCCCGGGTGTGACAGCCCACGATGGGTGGCTATTTCCCCTCCCAGGGCCGTCGTCTGTGGCCGTTTTTCCTGCTCGTTCGGGGCCTGCGTGATGGCAAGCACGTTCATATGGAAATGTATTGGTGTTTGTCATATGGGTACGCTAGGTTATACCCGGGTTAACTTGGCCCCCGGGATGGGGGCGTATTTTTTACATTTGTTCGGGTGATAAAAATGAAAAAGAACGTGCTGAGTATGGCAGTGGCTTGTGTGTTGTCCGGTGTCATGTTGACCGCTTGCGGGGGCGGTGGTGACGATAACGGTGGCGGCAGCAATGGTGGCAACAATGGCGGTGGCACCGACACCGGCAGCAAGCCTCTTCACACTGCCGTCTTCCTGGATTCCGTCGTGGGTGGCCTCGACTATCGGTGCAACGATTACACCGGTGTCACCAATGCCAAGGGTGAATTCCTGTTTGATGATGGCGACACCTGCGAATTCGCATTGGGTAACCAACGCCTGGGGGCGGTGACCCTCAAGGCGGGCAACTCGCTGGTGACCCCTTACACCCTGGCGGGTGACGACAAGGAGAAAGCGATCCGCATTGCGGCATTGCTGCAGACGCTCGACAGCGACAGCAATCCGGAGAACGGCATCACCCTCGACAAGGCGCAGGTCGCGCAACTGGGGATCGTCGAACTGGGTAGCGATGACGCCTTCAACACCTCCCTGGTCGAGGCGCTGAAAACAGCGGGCCTCACCAAAGCCGTCGTCTCTCTGGCTGCGGCGAAAGCCCACCTCTCCGCCACCCTGGCTGGCGTCAATGGCCGCTCCGTGGCGGTCGACAAGGTGCTGAGCGATCTGCA
This sequence comes from Aeromonas sp. INTO2, assembly GCF_049860605.1. Classification (NCBI taxonomy): domain Bacteria; kingdom Pseudomonadati; phylum Pseudomonadota; class Gammaproteobacteria; order Aeromonadales; family Aeromonadaceae; genus Aeromonas; species Aeromonas sp. INTO2. Next base: position 4,374,193 of record NZ_CP187588.1, on the reverse strand, counting down.
GCAACTGACCGATCTGAAAAACCTGGACGTCGAGAGCAAGTTCAAGGAGTACAAGGAGACCCTGCAGGCCGAGACCGGTGAGAGCGGCAAGGCCGATCGCCAGATCGTGCTGGCCATGCTGACCATGCTGGAGGTGACCAACAACCCCGTAGTGGCTGAACGCCTGGGCTTCACCTCGTCCGCCATTGGCAGTGGTTACAGCACCAGCCTGGCCAAGGTGATGGATGTCATCATCCATACTCCCGGTACCGCCTCCGTGGCGCTCAAAGGTGGCAAGGGATATACCCGTGACGTGGCCAAGCTGATGGGCGCCTATGCCGACAGCCTGGAAAACGTCGCGGCTGCCCTGGCCGATATCCAGGATCCGGATTACAGCGCCACCTATGGCGATGACGATACCGTCACCCTCAACCTCGACGGTGCCAAGGCCCTGCGGGCCTCGGCGCTGGCGATGGCATCGGCCCTCAACATCGCCGCCTCCTACCAGTACGGTCCGGACAGCGCCTATGTCACCCAGCAGGAAGAAGTGATCTTGCCGCGTATGCACATCAAGGACACCTGGGGCATGCAGCCGACCACCACCTATGAAGAGAGCAGCAGCACCTTCGAGACCCAGTTCAGTCAGCAGGAAATCGAGCCGGATGCGCTGGTGGCGCACGCCGATTTCTTCCGTTTGACCGACGATGCCAAGGCACGGTTGGCCAAGGCCAAGTCGCAGTTGAAGGATGCGGTGAGCCTCGCTCTGACCATCGATCAGAGCAAGCTGGACGAGTCGTTGACCCAGGATGAGATCGAGGCCAATGCCGCGACCCTCAAGGAGCTGGCGAACCACTTTGCAGGCACTGTGCCCACTATCCAGTGGGAAAGCGTCGAGACCCGATACGTCAATACCGGCATGGGCTGGCAGCCTCAAGAGGTGGGGGTGAAGTACAACATCAATGTGCTGCCGTTCTTCGATGAGATGCTGGATCGCAGTGACATGACCATCAAGGTGACCGGCGGCTGTGATGGCGCCGTGGGGGCGCGGGATGCCGAGCTGTCCAAGGCCATGGGAGAGCCCATGTGTCTCATCACGAGCGACGAGTTCAAGGCACTTGCCCAAAGCGATCGCGGCACACTGAAGAACATCGGCTGGATGCAGGAAGATCAAGAAAGCCACACCGCCATCTATGCCAAGGGGGTGGGTTATGACTGGTCAACCCAGATGACACCGGTGGCCGGGTCGACCTTTGACAAGGTCTTCGTCTCCTGTACCGACCTGGATGACAACAAGGTCAGCTGTGCCGATCAGCTGTAAACCAGTGGGAGCGCTCCTGACGGGGGCGCTCCTGTTGTGGATGCCGGTGGCACAGGCTGCCGGCATGCTGACGCGCTACACCGATTATCGGGAGCGTGTCTTCGATCGTCAGGGTCAGTTGCAATATCAATTGACCACCCACGAATACTTGCAGCGGATGCCCAGCGGGCGTCCGTCATTGTCCAGTCTGTTTGCGTTGCGAGAGATGCAACGAGCATCACTGCAGCTCAAGCAGGGTACCTTGATGGTGAATGACGTCATCGTGCGCTTCGAGCATGGGCATTATCAGGACGGCATGCTGGTGATGGGGAACACGGAAGTGACCCTGCCTGAGGGCCGCATGCTGGCCGCTTCACTTCGATTTGATCCCGTCCAGCAGGTGCTGGATGCCCCCCGCGCCCGGTTGCTCAGCTTTTCCGGTGAGGTACTGGGCCAATACCGGAACTATCACCGCCCCCTTCGTTGATCCTGCCGGTTGGTCTCTGGCGGCTCAGGCCGTATAATCCCCGCCTGTATAAATAAACAGGAGTGGTGATGGACGTTTCAACCCTGCTCGACGGGCTCAACGACAAGCAAAGAGATGCCGTTGCGGCGCCCCGCAGCAACCTGCTGGTGCTGGCCGGTGCCGGTTCGGGCAAGACCCGGGTGCTGGTGCACCGTATCGCCTGGCTGATGCAGGTGGAACGCTGTTCACCCTTCTCCATCATCGCGGTCACCTTTACCAACAAGGCGGCGGCCGAGATGCGCGGCCGGGTCGAAAAAGTGATCGGCGACGGCGTGCGCGGCATGTGGATCGGTACCTTCCACGGCATCGCCCACCGATTGCTGCGGGCCCACCATCTGGATGCGGGCCTGCCGCAGGATTTCCAGATCCTCGACTCCGACGACCAGTACCGCCTCATCCGGCGGGTGCTCAAGGCCCTCAACCTCGACGAGAAGCACTGGGCCCCCCGCGCCGTGATGGGCTACATCAACGGCAAGAAGGACGAGGGCTTGCGCCCCGGCGACATCGACCTCTACGGAGACCCCGTCACCCGCACCTATCAGCAGATCTACAAGACCTATCAGGAGACCTGCGATCGCTCCGGGCTGGTGGACTTTGCCGAACTCCTGCTGCGCGCCCACGAGCTGTGGCTGGGCAAGCCCCACATCCTCGAGCACTATCGCGACCGCTTCCAGAACATCCTGGTGGACGAGTTCCAGGATACCAACGGCATCCAGTACGCCTGGCTGCGGATGCTGGCCGGCGACACCGGCAAGGTGATGATCGTCGGCGACGATGACCAGTCCATCTACGGCTGGCGCGGCGCCAAGATTGAGAACATCCAGCGCTTCCTGACCGACTATCAGGGCGCCGAGACCATTCGCCTCGAGCAGAACTACCGCTCCACCGCCAATATCCTCAAAGCCGCCAACAGCGTCATCGCCAACAACTCGGAGCGGCTCGGCAAGGAGCTGTGGACCGAAGGCGCCGAGGGCGAGCCGATTTCCCTCTACGCCGCCTTCAACGAGGTGGACGAGGCCCGCTTCGTGGTCGGTCGCCTCAAGGACTGGAAAGAGAAGGGGGGGCTGCTCGCCGACTGCGCCATCCTCTATCGCTCCAACGCCCAGTCCCGGGTGCTGGAAGAGGCGCTGATGCAGGACGCCATGCCCTATCGCATCTACGGCGGCCTGCGCTTCTTCGAGCGGCAAGAGATCAAAGACGCCATGGCCTACCTGCGCCTCATCAACAACCGGGGCGACGACGCCAGCTTCGAGCGGGTGGTCAACACCCCGACCCGCGGCATCGGCGATCGCACCCTCGAGATCCTGCGCAATAACGCCCGGGATCAGGGCCAGAACCTGTGGCAATCGGCCAAGGCGCTGCTCAACGACAAGGTGCTGACCGGTCGCGCCGGTAACGCGGTGCGCGGCTTTGTGGATCTCATCGACGCGCTGGAGGAACAGGTCTCCCTGCTGCCCCTGCACCAGCAGGCGGATATCGCCATCCAGCACTCCGGCCTCAAGGCGATGTATCTGGCGGAAAAAGGCGAGAAATCCCAGGCGCGGGTAGAGAACCTGGACGAACTGGTCACCGCCTGCCGCCAGTACCAGCGCCCGGACGAGCTGGAAGACATGAGCGATCTCTCCGCCTTCCTCGCCCACGCGGCGCTGGAATCCGGCGAGAATCAGGCGGACGAATATGCCGACGCGGTGCAACTGATGACCCTGCACAGCGCCAAGGGGCTGGAATATCCCCTGGTGCTGCTGGTCGGTGTGGAAGAGGGCATGTTCCCCAGCCAGCAATCCACCGAGGAGTCGGGCCGGCTGGAAGAGGAGCGCCGCCTCTGTTACGTCGGCATGACCCGCGCCATGGAGAAGCTCTACATCTGTTATGCCGAGAGCCGCCGCATCTACGGCCGCGAGATGTTCCACAAGCCGAGCCGCTTTATCCGCGAAATGCCCGCCGAGTGCCTGGAAGAGATCCGGCTGCGCACTCAGGTCAGTCGCCCCACCCAGTACGGCCGCTTCAGCCAGAACGAGGTGCAGCAGAGCTTCGACGCCAGCGGCATCAAGCTCGGCCAGCGAGTACTCCATCCGAAATTCGGGGAAGGAATCGTGCTCAACTTCGAAGGGGTCGGCCAGCAGAGCCGGGTTCAGATCCAGTTCGACGACGTCGGCGCCAAGTGGTTGGTGACGGCCTATGCCAGATTGGAAGCGCTTTGATTTTTCCTGCCTTTTGAAAAAACCAACCCGGCTTAGGCCGGGTTGGTTGTATCTATCAAGCATTGCGATAATCTAAATGACGCGATCATCCGATTATGCTTCGCTATTCTAAGGAAGGTGCGAACAAGTCCCTGATATGAGATCATGTTTGTCATCTGGAGCCATGGAACAGGGTTCATCATGAGTCATCAACTTACCTTCGCCGACAGTGAATTCAGCAGTAAGCGCCGTCAGACCAGAAAAGAGATTTTCTTGTCCCGCATGGAGCAGATTCTGCCATGGCAAAACATGGTGGAAGTCATCGAGCCGTTTTACCCCAAGGCTGGTAATGGCCGGCGACCTTATCCGCTGGAAACCATGTTACGCATTCACTGCATGCAGCATTGGTACAACCTGAGCGATGGCGCGATGGAAGATGCTCTGTACGAAATCGCCTCCATGCGTCTGTTTGCCCGGTTATCCCTGGATAGCGCCTTGCCGGACCGCACCACCATCATGAATTTCCGCCACCTGCTGGAGCAGCATCAACTGGCCCGCCAATTGTTCAAGACCATCAATCGCTGGCTGGCCGAAGCAGGCGTCATGATGACTCAAGGCACCTTGGTCGATGCCACCATCATTGAGGCACCCAGCTCGACCAAGAACAAAGAGCAGCAACGCGATCCGCAGATGCATCAGACCAAGAAAGGCAATCAGTGGCACTTTGGCATGAAGGCCCACATTGGTGTCGATGCCAAGAGTGGCCTGACCCACAGCCTAGTCACCACCGCGGCCAACGAGCATGACCTCAATCAGCTGGGTAATCTGCTGCATGGAGAGGAGCAATTTGTCTCAGCCGATGCCGGCTACCAAGGGGCGCCACAGCGCGAGGAGCTGGCCGAGGTGGATGTGGACTGGCTGATCGCCGAGCGCCCCGGCAAGGTAAGAACCTTGAAACAGCATCCACGCAAGAACAAAACGGCCATCAACATCGAATACATGAAAGCCAGCATCCGGGCCAAGGTGGAGCACCCATTTCGCATCATCAAGCGACAGTTCGGCTTCGTGAAAGCCAGATACAAGGGGTTGCTGAAAAACGATAACCAACTGGCGATGTTATTCACGCTGGCCAACCTGTTTCGGGCGGACCAAATGATACGTCAGTGGGAGAGATCTCACTAAAAACTGGGGATAACGCCTTAAATGGCGAAGAAACGGTCTAAATAGGCTGATTCAAGGCATTTACGGGAGAAAAAATCGGCTCAAACATGAAGAAATGAAATGACTGAGTCAGCCGAGAAGAATTTCCCCGCTTATTCGCACCTTCCTTAGCAATAAGAGGATAAAGACCCGGTATGAGCAGGTCTATTGCGTTTGACAGGCTACAACAACAAAAGCTCATTTGAAACAAAAATTCATTTATGAATACTTGTATTCTACCAACCCATTCAAGCCTCTTTCTTATACCTGTATCGCCCCCATCAACCGATGGGCCGAACCAGAGCGGGTTGGTGGGGATCGCTGAGGCGCTCGGCCAGATAGTCCACCAGCAGCCGCACCTTGGGGGAGAGGTGGCGGTTGTGGGGATAGAGGGCCCAGATCCCCTCCTCGGGGGCCCGCAGCTCCGGCAGCAGCTCGATGAGCTCCCCCCGGGCGAGGTGGTCGCTCACGTAGTAGTCCGGCAGCTGGATGATGCCGATCCCCTTGATGGCCGCATCCAGCAGGGCGTGGCCGCTGTTGCACTGAAGCAGACCGCGTACCCGCACGCTGTGGGGTTTACCGTTCAGGGTGAAGTGCCACTCGTCCCCGTTGCCCACCAGGCAGGTGTGACGGGCCAGCTCCGAGAGACTGTTGGGCATGCCGTGGCGGGCGGTGTAGGCAGGGGAGGCGCACACATAAGGAACCCGCTGCGCCAGCTTGCGGGCCACCAGGGTCGAATCCTTGAGGTGGCCGAGGCGGATCGCCAGATCGAACCCCTCGTGCACCAGATCCAGCAACTGGTTGGTGAGGTTGAGGGTCACCTCCAGCTGGGGGAAGCGCACCATGAAGTCGTTCACCAGGGGGGCGATGCGGCTCTCGCCGTAGGAGACAGGGGCCGTGATGCGCAAGGAGCCCTGGGGCACCGCCTGATGGCGTCCCACCGCCAGCTCCGCCTCGTAGAGGTTGTCCAGCAACTGGCGGCAGTGGCGAAAATAGATCTCCCCGAGTTCGGTGAGTCGCACCTGGCGGGTGGTGCGCAGCAGCAGCTTGGCCTGCAGCCTGTCTTCGAGCTGCGCCACCTGGCGGCTCACCTGGGCCACCGACACCCCAAGCTTGCGCGCGGCCGGGGTAAAGCCCCCCTGCTCCGCCACGCTGACAAATTCACAGACCCCTTCCCAGCCGAACATTATTACCTGTGTGTAAAAGTGATTTGATACTTAGCGTTATTATCACCAAATCGGCGAGAAACTACACTGGATCTCCGAACTCATTTCCGTTCATCCAACCACTACGAGGACGTCATTCATGGCACAGGTTCAGAGCATCAAGTGTAAAGCCGCCATCGCCTGGGGACCGGGTCAGCCCCTCTCCATCGAAGAGGTCGAGGTCATGCCGCCCCAGGCCGGCGAGGTGCGGGTGCGGATCGTCGCGACCGGCGTCTGCCACACCGATGCCTTCACCCTCTCCGGTGAAGATCCGGAAGGGGTCTTCCCCTGCATCCTGGGCCATGAAGGGGGCGGTATCGTCGAGTCCGTCGGCGAGGGCGTCACCAGCGTCAAGGTCGGCGATCACGTGATCCCGCTCTACACCCCCGAGTGCGGCGAGTGCAAGTTCTGCAAATCCGGCAAGACCAACCTTTGCCAGAAGATCCGCGCCACCCAGGGCAAGGGGCTGATGCCGGACGGCACCACCCGCTTCTCCAAGGACGGCCAGCCTATCTACCACTACATGGGCACCTCCACCTTCAGCGAATACACGGTACTGCCCGAGATCTCCATCGCCAAGGTGGATCCGGCCGCCCCCCTGGAAGAGGTCTGCCTGCTGGGCTGCGGCGTCACCACCGGCATCGGCGCCGTGATGAACACCGCCAAGGTGAAAGAGGGTGAGAGCGTCGCCATCTTCGGGCTGGGGGGCATCGGCCTCTCTGCCATCATAGGCGCGCGCCTGGCCAAGGCCGGCCGCATCATCGCCATCGACATCAACGAGAGCAAGTTCGAGCTGGCTCGCAAGCTGGGCGCCACCGACTGCATCAACCCGAACGACTTCGACAAGCCCATCCAGGAGGTGATCGTCGAGATGACCGACGGCGGCGTCGACTTCTCCTTCGAGTGCATCGGCAACGTCAAGGTGATGCGCGCGGCGCTGGAGTGCTGCCACAAGGGCTGGGGCGAGTCGGTCATCATCGGCGTGGCCGGTGCGGGCCAGGAGATCAGCACCCGTCCGTTCCAGCTGGTCACCGGCCGGGTGTGGCGCGGCAGCGCCTTCGGCGGCGTGCGCGGTCGCAGCGAGCTGCCGAGCTACGTACAGCGCTACATGCAGGGTGAGTTCAAGCTGGACGACTTCATCACCCACACCATGCCCCTCGAGCAGATCAACGAGGCGTTCGATCTGATGCACGAAGGCAAGAGCATCCGCACCGTCATCCACTACTGATCCCATGAGCGCCCCGCCCATCGCATGGGCGGGGCAAGGAGTCCTTACATGAATCTGGACATCATCAGCAGCAACAAGAGCTTCAGCGGCTGGCACAAGCAGTATCGCCACCGCTCCAATGTGCTGGGGTGCGAGATGCGCTTCGCCATCTACCTGCCGCCCCAGGCCCTCACCGGCCAGAAAGTGCCGGTGCTCTACTGGCTCTCCGGTCTCACCTGCACCGACGAGAACTTCATGCAAAAAGCCGGGGCCCAGCGCATCGCCGCCGAGCTCGGCATCGCTCTGGTAGCGCCGGACACCAGCCCCCGCGGTGAAGGGGTGGCGGACGATCCCGGCTATGACCTCGGCATGGGGGCGGGTTTCTACGTCAACGCCACCCAAAGCCCTTGGCGGGATCACTACCAGATGTACGATTACGTCACCCGGGAGCTGCCCGAGCTCATCGAGACCCACTTCCCGGTCTCGACGAAGCGCGCCATCAGCGGCCACTCCATGGGAGGCCACGGCGCCCTCATCGCCGCCCTGCGCGAGCCGGGTCGCTACCGCTCGGTGTCGGCCTTCAGCCCCATCAGCCACCCGAGCCGCTGCCCCTGGGGCCAGAAGGCCCTCGGCGCCTACCTCGGCAACAACCCCCTGCTGTGGCAGGAGTGGGATGCCTGCCAACTGCTGCGCCACCACGACAGCCCGCCCCTGCCGACCCTGGTGGACGTGGGGCTGGACGACCCCTTCCTGGCGGAGCAGCTCGGCATCGACACCCTGGCCGAAGTGGCCGCCACCCGGGCGTGGCCCCTGACGCTCAACCGCCATGCCGGCTACGACCACAGCTATTACTTCGTGGCGAGCTTCATCGAGGCACACCTGCGCTTTCACGCCAACCACCTGGGCGAACCGGCCTGAGGCTGATCCGCTCGTGGCCGCCCCGTCAGCGGGCGGCCATTCACCCGGAAACAGGAGACAAGGATGCCTCTCTTCACCACATTGCTGGCCATGCCTGATCAGTTCGAGCGGCTGCTGGCACAGGTCCCCACCGACCGTCTGGACTGGGAACCCGCCAACTGGGCCGGGATCCCCTCCGAGCGTTTCAGTGCCAGGGGGCACCTCTGCCACCTGCTGGACATCGAGGTGCTGGGCTATCAGGTGCGGTTTCGTCGCACCCTGGCGGAGAGCCTGCCGGAACTCGCCTCCCTCGATGGTTATCAGCTGGCGCTGGACCATGATTACCCCCGACAGGATACCGCCACGCAGCTCGACCGCTTTCGCACCGCCCGCCTGCAGACCGTCGAATGGCTGAAGACGGTACCGTCCGACGCCTGGCAGCGCCGCGCCCGCTATGGCGGCTATGGGGAGGTGACCCTGGACGGTCTGGTGCGCCTGCTCGCCAGCCATGACCACCAGCACCTCGCCGGCATGCAGTGGCTGCTGATGCGCCTGAACGCCGATATGGGCCTCGCACTTCCCCTCGAGTGAGGTGTCGTCCCACAGTGTCGCATCCTGCAAAAAGGCCCCGAGGGGCCTTTTTCATTGTTGCGATGATGGGATCAGCTCCCCAACCGGCTCACCTGACCCGAACCCGCGATCTCGCTGGTCAGCGCTGGGCTGCCCCAGTAGTTGACCGCACCGGCACCGGCGATCTCTATCTTGAGCCGCGACTGGGCCCGCACCTCGACCTCGCCACTGCCGGCGATGCTCACCTCGACCTCCTCGCTGGCGAGCCCGGCCCCCTTGACGCCACCAGCGCCGGCGATGTTCAGCGCCATCACCCGGGCGGAGCCCTGCCCCAGATCCAGGTTGCCCAGCCCGGCGATGTTACCCTCCAGCCGATCCAGCGTCAGCCCGCTGGCGACGATGTCCCCCGTGCCCGCCAGGGAGAGCACCAGATCATCCCCCTTGAAGTCGCGCAAGGCGCCGTTGCCAACCCCCGCCAGTGCCAACTCGTGCAGCGTCGGCAGGGTGATGGTGATCTCCAGCGGCTGGGTGGGGTCGAGCCGGTAGCCATCCTTGACCTCGATCTCCAGCTTCTCCCCCTGCTCGGTGAGTACCAGATAGGGCAGCAGGTTGGCCTCCCCCTTGACCCTGAGGGTGTGGCTCTCTCCCGCCACCAGGTACAGGTTGGCGGGCACGCCCGCCAGCACCCGGGTTACCTCCCGCCCCAGGGGATGCTGCTGCTCCACCACGGCTCCCTCCCCGCGCACCTTGACGTCATCCTGCCAGCTGCATCCGGTCAGTCCCAGGGCCAGCACCACTCCCAGCATCCATTTCATCCCGCTACTCCTCGTTTCCTCTTTGCCGCACGGCGCGGCAGGTGAGTGGCAATTAGCAAACCCTGTGCCATATGGCTAACATCATGATTTATCTATCCATTTCAATATTGCGAGGCTCGATGGGCCCACAACAAAGAGTCATTCAGACCACAATCTGGTCAATCTGACCACACCCGAAGGAGGGCGTTGACCCATTTTTTTGGTTGCCGCCCCGGTTCGTTGAGCCAATAGTGATACCTGGTGCGTATAGAGCACTCCATCGATGCATACCAACAAGGAGTCAGAGCGTGACCCAAGCCAGCCACCCCTTCGTCACCCCAGAGGGCCTGCCCGCCCCCACACGAACCCCGCTGTTGACCGGCACGGATCCCGAGCACAAGCGCCACGAGCTGCTCGCCTACTTCTGCCAGACGTTTGATCTCTATGACTCCCTGTTCGAGTGCCTGGCCGACGAGCGCGCCTGGTTCAACAAGGCGATCCCCCTGCGCCACCCGCTCATCTTCTACTACGGCCACACCGCCGCCTTCTTCGTCAACAAACTGCTGGCGGCCCGCCTCATCGAGAGTCGGCTCGATCCCCGCATCGAGGCCATGGTCGCCATCGGGGTGGACGAGATGAGCTGGGACGATCTCGACGAGACCCACTACGACTGGCCCTCCGTCAGTGAGCTGCGCGCCTATCGCGGCCGGGTGCGCGCCCTGGTGTGTGATTTCATCGAGCGGATGCCGATCGAGCTGCCCATCCATTGGCAGAGCCCGGCCTGGGTCATCCTGATGGGGATAGAGCACGAGCGCATCCATCTCGAGACCTCCAGCGTGCTGATCCGCCAGCTGCCGCTCGCCTGGGTGCGCAGCCAGCCCCAGTGGCCGGTTTGCCCCGAGGCGCGCCATCGCCGTGACGAAGTGCCCGCCAACAGCTTGCTGCCGGTGGCCGGTGGCCGAGTGCGGCTCGGCAAGCAGGACGCCACCTACGGCTGGGACAACGAATACGGCGAGCGCCATATCGAACTGGCCCCCTTCCAGGCCAGCCGCATGCTGGTGAGCAACGCCGAGTACCTGGCCTTCGTGCAGGCGGGCGGATATGAAGCGCCCGCCTGGTGGGATGACGAAGGTTGGGGCTGGCGCCAGTATGCCGGGGCGCGCATGCCCACCTTCTGGGTCGGCGATCCCGCCGAGCCCGAACAACTGCAATTGCGGCTGATGACCGGGCAGGTTCCCATGCCCTGGGACTGGCCGGTGGAGGTGAACCAGCTGGAGGCCGCCGCCTTCTGCCGCTGGAAGGCGGATCAGACCGGCCTGCCCATCCAGCTGCCGAGCGAGGCGGAGTGGATGCTGCTGCGAGAGCAACTGGCCGGCGATCAGCCGGACTGGATCGAGGCACCCGGCAACATCAACCTGGCCCGCTTCGCCTCCTCCTGCCCGGTGGATGCCTGCCCCCAGGGCAGCTTCTTCGATCTGGTGGGCAATGTCTGGCAGTGGACCAGCACCGCCATCGACGGCTTCGAGGGGTTCAAGGTGCACCCCCTCTACGACGACTTCTCCACCCCCACCTTCGACGGCAAACACACCCTCATCAAGGGCGGGAGCTGGATCAGCACCGGCAACGAGGCACTCAAATCCTCCCGCTATGCCTTCCGTCGCCACTTCTTCCAGCACGCGGGCTTCCGCTACCTGGTCTCACGCCATCAGGAACCCGTCATCGTGAACCCTTATGAAACCGACACCCTGGTCGCCCAGTATCTCGACTTCCAGTACGGCCCGAACCACTTCGGGGTCGCCAACTACGCCGAGGCTCTGGCCGGTCTTGCCAGCGAGCTCTGCGGCCGCCATGAGCGGGCGCTGGATATCGGCTGCGCCACCGGCCGCGCCAGCTTCGAACTGGCTCGCCGCTTCGCCCACGTGGACGGGGTGGACTACTCGGCCCGCTTCATCGACGTGGCCCTGACCCTGGCAAGACAGGACAGCTTCCGCTACGCGGTGCCGGTGGAAGGGGATCTGGTGGAATATTGCGAGGCGCGCCTCTCCCGCCACGAGCTCGGTCGTGAGCAGAGCGAGCGGGTCCACTTCAGCCAGGGGGATGCCTGCAACCTCAAGCCCAGGTACGGTGACTACGACCTGGTGCTCGCCTCCAACCTGATCGACCGGCTGCGGGAGCCCGCCCGCTTCCTGCGGGACATTGCTCCGCGCCTTCGCAGCGGCGGCCTGCTGGTGCTCACCAGCCCCTACACCTGGCTGACCGACTACACCCCCAAGGCCAACTGGCTCGGCGGCATCCGGGAAAACGGCGAGGCCCTCGGCACCTATCAAGCGCTGCAACGGCTGCTGGCGGAGGAGTTCGAGGAGCACATGCCCCCGAGGGACGTCCCCTTCGTCATCCGCGAGACCGCCCGCAAGTACCAGCACACGGTGGCCCAACTCACCGTCTGGCGCAAACGCTGACGATGCGGCAAACGAAAGAGGGAGGCCCATGGCCTCCCTCTTTTTTATCCAGACGACTTACCCCTGCTGAACCTGGGGCAGGGCCTCCTGCTCGCGGTAGCGGCGGGCCAGCACGGCGCACACCATCAGCTGGATCTGGTGGAAGATCATCAGGGGCAGCACCATCACCCCGACGCTGGCGGCGGGGAACATGACGTTGGCCATGGGCACCCCGTTGGCCAGGCTCTTCTTGGAGCCGCAGAAGACGATGGTGATCTCGTCCGCCCTGTTGAAACCGAGGCGACGGCTGATCCAGACGTTCCACCCCAGCACCAGTGCCAGCAGCACGCAACTCAGCAGCACGATGCTGGCGAGATCGTACCAGCCGACCTGGTGCCAGATCCCCTGCACCACCGCCTCGCTGAAGGCCACATAGACCACCAGCAGAATGGAGCTCTGATCCAGCTTGCCGATGAGCGGGCGATGGCTGTCGACCCAGCCACCGATGAGGGGGCGTGACAGGTGGCCCACCACGAAGGGCAGCATCAGCTGCACCATGATGGCCTGAATGGAGTGCCAGGTATCGACCCCCTCCCCCTGCACATTGATCATCAGCCCCACCAGCACCGGCGAGAGGAAGATGCCGAGGATGCTGGAGGCCGAGGCGCTGCACACCGCCGCCGACACATTGCCCCCCGCCATGGAGGTGAAGGCGATGGCCGACTGCACGGTGGCGGGCAGGGCGCACAGATACAAGAAGCCGAGATAGATGGCCGGGCTCAGCCACTGGGGCACCAGGGGCGTGAGCAAGAGCCCCAGCAGCGGGAAGAGCAGGAAGGTGCTGGCCATCACCACCAGGTGCAGCCGCCAGTGGCCCAGGCCCGCCAGCAGGTTCTGGCGCGACAGCTTGGCACCATGCATGAAGAACAAGAGCGCCACCGCCAGCTTGGTCAACAGACCGAACCAGACGGCCACCTGCCCCTCGCAGGGGAAGAAGGAGGCCAGGGCCACCACGGCAATCAGCACAGAGGTAAAAGGATCCAGACGCACGGAGAGTCTCCAGAGAAAGCGCGTCCCGCACGGGATGGGGACGACAGGGCACGGGGAAGGCGTCATCAGGCGGCGACCCCGGATACGAAGGGACAAGCTTACCCCGAACACCCTGTGGTGCAAAGTTGAGCGGCAGCTTCATTTGTTTCATTTTGTTAAACGATAACGCGCATTCTCACAGCAAAACTAAACGATTTTGCCCCTCCGGCCCCGGATCCGGCCAACAAAAAACGGGCGACCAAGGCCGCCCGTCTCCTGTTTGCCACATGCCGGTCAGCGCTGGCTGGCCAGGGGGCCGCTGCCCGCTTTCTTCTCATTGCCACCGAGCTTGCGGGCCTGCCGCTTCTCGAAGCGGGAGATCCACCAGTAGGCCACCGCCGAGAAGACCGCGGTCATGAAGACGTTGATGAAGAAGGCGCGCACCAGATCCACCCCGGCCGGGAAGGCGGAGGCGCTCATGCTCACCACGAAAATGGCGATCAGCACCGACACCACCCCCATCCCGAACTTGCGCGACCCCATGCGGAAGTCGCGCGGGGTGTCGTCATGTTTCCAGCGGAACACGAAGTAGGCCACCATGATGAAGATCGGCGGCAACATGGCAGTCCCGGCAGTGAGGTTGATGGCGGTGTTCATCATCTGCTGTACCGACTCGGAGCCGAAGCCGTTGACCACCAGCATCGCGAACACGAAGACAAACTGCCACCAGGCGGCGCGCACCGGCACCCCATGTTCGTTGAGCTGGGTGGTCTTCTCGCCGTAAACCCCCTGCGGGATCTCGGAGAAGTGGATCTTCACCGGCGCCGAGGTCCACATCATCATGGAGCCGAACATGGCGATGAACAGCACCACGCCGACGAAGCGGCCCACCAGCGCCTCGGAGAGCCCGAAATACTGCGCCATACCGGTGAAGATCTCCACCATGCCGCCAGCATAGGTGAGGCTCTCGCGCGGTACGAACACGTTCACCAGCAGGGAACCGACCGCATACATGGCGCCGATGACGATACCCGCGCTGATGATCACCTTGATGAAGGACTTCTGGCCCCCCTTCACATCATTGAGGTAGGCCGCCGCCGTCTCGGCACCGCCCGCCGCCTGGAAGATCCAGCACATGATGCCCAGCGTCGCCCAGTTGACGGTGGGAGTCATCGCCTCCAGCGTGATGGGCTGGGCCGGCACATGATCGCCACTCAGGGCCATCAGGGCACCCAGCACATAGATGGCGAACAGGGCAAACACCCCGTAGGCCACGATCTCGGCAATCTTGCCCAGCCAGCTCGCCCCCTTGGTGGAGATGTGGGTCGCCGCCGCAAACAGCACGATGGAGATGACCGAGGTGACCATGGGCGAGAAGCTGTACTCATAGCCCAGCATGGCGTAGGAGGCGTAGGCGATGACGTTGGGCAGCAGGGAGACGAACCAGAACAGGTTCACGAACCAGTAGAGAAACGAGCCCAGATAGGCCATCCGGGTGCCGAGCGGCTTTTTCAGCCAGTCGTACATCCCCGACTCGGAGTTTTTGTTGGCCGAGACGAACTCGGCGATGATGAAGACGAACGGGATGAAGTAGACGATGGTCGCCAGCAGGAAGATGGGGGCGGAGCTGAGCCCCAGCTCGATGTTGTTGTTGACGATGTTGCGCACGTTGAACACGGCGGCAAAGGTCATCGACAACAGGGCAAACTTGCCTATGGTGCCGCGTACGGATTCAGACATGGTGTCCTCCAGTGGACTCGCGCTCCCTGCGGGTAACGCTGTGACTCTGTGATGTGTTCGGCAAGGGTCTGTCGACCCTGCCCTTTACTCTCTTGTTATGATCGGACCGCGTGGACGGCCTTCTTGGTGAACCGGTGCAATCTCACCGCACCGGCTCGCAATACCAGTCAGACGATCGGGGTGCCCGGCGCCATCGGCACCCGCGGTTGCAACAGCACGCTCCGGCTCTCGTCCGGGGTCTCGGCACAGAGCAACATGCACTCGGATCGCTCACCGCGCATTTTGGTGGGCTTGAGGTTGGTCAGTACCACCACCTCGCTGCCCATCAGCTCCTCTTCGCTGTAGTAAGGCACCAGACTGGTGACAGTCTGCAGCGGCCGCTCGCCACCCACGTCGATCTGGACGATGTAGAGTTTGTCGGCCCCGGGGTGACGCACCACCTCCAACACCTTGCCCACCTTCATCTCGACCCGTTTGAATTCGGCAAACTCGATCGTCTCGCTCATGCTCTTTTCCTTTTCTGGTTCAACGGTTTGCGGGTGGCCAACGGCCACCCGGTTTGATGGGGTCATGACGGCTGGATGACGACCTGCGCCGTCGGCTCGGCCTCTTTCGCGCGCGCCTCGGCGCTGAGGGAGGCCTCGTATCGGTTGTATTTCCACCAGGCGAAGCCGAGGAAAATCACGCTCCCGCCGACGTTGTAGAAGATGATGGTCATGATGTCGGCGCCGGTCGGGAAGGTGGAGGCGAGGAAGCCCACCGAGAAGAGGACGATCAGCACCGACACCACGGCGATGCCAGTGGTGCGCGAACCCATCTTGAACTCCCGCGGCAGGTGGTCGAGCTTCAGCCGCAGATTGAGGTAGGCCAGCATGATGAACAGCGGCGGCAGCATGGAGGCGGCGGCGGTCATGTTGATGACGGTGTTCATCAGATCCTGGGCGGTGTTGGAGCCCAGGGTCGGGATCACCATCAGCGGCAGCACGATGAGGTACTGGATCCAGGCTGCGCGGGCGGGCACGCCGTTCTCGTTCAGCTCGACCGTCTTCTTGCCGAAGATGCCGGCCGGGATTTCGGAGAAGAAGATCTTCACCGGGGTCGCCGTCCACATCAGCAGGGAACCGAACATGGCGGTGAAGGAGACCAGCCCGACGAAGCGGTTCATCAGGATCTCCGGCAGGCCGAAGTAGGCCGCCAGCCCCTCGAACACCTGCACCGAGCCGCCGGTGTATTTCAGGGTGTCACTGTGGACGAACACGTTGATCAACAGCGATGCGATGGAGTAGAGCACCCCGATAAAGATCCCGGCGACGATGATCACCTTCACAAAGGACTTGGAGCCGCCCTTCACGTCATTGACGTAGACCGCCACCGACTCGGCGCCACCGGCTGCCATAAAGATCCAGGTGGTGATGCCGAGGAAGGCCCAGCTGAAGTCGGGGACCATGGCTTCTACCGTGATGGGGTCGGCTGGCTGTACGCCGCCCACCAGTGCCGCACCCGCCAGCAGAATGTAGGAGAGGGTCAGCAGCAGCATCAGGGACGAGGTCACCGAGGTGATGGGGCCCAGCATCTTGGCACCGTTGGTGGAAACGTAGGTGGCAAAGGCGAACAGCACCATGCTCAATGTCGTGGTCGCCACCGGAGTGAGAATGTACTCGTAGCCGAGAAAGGCATAGGAGGCGTAGGCGATGACCCGCGGCAGCAGCGAGGTGAAGAAGAAGAGGTTAACGAACCAATAGGTGTAGGCGGAGATAAAGGCCCAGCGACCGCCGAGGGAGCTCTTCACCCAGGCATACACCCCCGCTTCGGAGTTTTTGTTCAGTGACACGAACTCCGCAATGATCAGGCAGAACGGAATGAAGTAGAAAATGGTGGCCAGAAAGAACATCGGGGCCGAGGCCAGACCGATCTCGATGTTGTTGTTGATGACGTTGTTGAAGCTGAATACCGCCGCGAAGGTGAGCGACAGCAGACCAAACTTGCCTATCGTATTGCGTTTGGAATCAGACATGGTGCATCTCCAGACCTGTAGTTATCTCGCGAAAGGGCGGGGCATGATGTGTAGGGTGAGCCCCGCCCTTTCGGCTTTGTCAGTGCAGAACCGGCGGCTTGTTATTTGTTCTTGAAGTAGCCGCCTTCGACGGTGACCTTGATGATCACCTTGCGCACCGGCCCGTCGCCGACGAAACGGTAGGCCTCGTCGTTCTCGAAGATCACCACCTGACCGTTGCCCACCTGCTGGCGCTCACGCACCTCGCCTGCCAGCCACTCGCGGTCTGTGGTGTCGTCATAGGCCTGCTCGACCGCCAGCTCGCTCTTGGCTGCCCACTCCACCGTCTCTGCCCCTTCCAGGTAGTAGTGAACGTCGAAGTAGCGGCGCTGCCCCTCGAACAACGAGGTGGCCGGGCTGGCCCCCTCCTGCAAGCGGTAGGTGAGGGAGTCACCGATGGAGTGGCAGATTCCGGGCTTGAGGTTGGCCAGGTTGTCGATGGCCTCCACGCAGCGGCCCCACTTCTTGCCCTCCCGGTAGATGTTTTTGAACAGGGTCAGGTTGTCCAGGGTGATCATGCGAGGTTCCTCCCGCCGTTGATGGTGAGATCGAGCCCGGCCAGCGCAGCCGGATTGAGGTTGCCACGGGAGATGGGCAGCAGGGTCAAGCCGAAGCTGAATGGCTCGAATCGCACCCGCCAGGAGTCCAGCACCTCGGAGCCCCAGGAGTTGGAGCCGAGCCCCAGTACCTTGTGATCCAGATTGAGGGTGAGATAACCGCTCGGTTCCAGCTCGTTGATGTGCTGCGCCGCGTGGATATGCTCCCAGCTGTAGGGCCAGACGCTCAGGTTGATGGGGGCATCGGGCCGCACGTAGAGACCGGCGCCGTGGCGGTTGGTCAGGGTCGCCCAGCGCACCTGCTGGCGGTTGCCGTTATCCTGTGGGAAGGGGTAGTGCTCCCACATCTCGCCGACTGTGCTCTGGAAGCTGTCGATCCAGTTGCTCTGGCGGCTGTCCTGATAGTTTTCGCCCGGCCCCATGCCGTAGTAGTGCACCCGGTCGAGATCCTGACGAATGCCCAGCTCGAAGCCGATCTTGGGGATGATGTCGTCATAACCGCCGTAGGGCTGACCGGACAGCGCCACATGCAGCTGGCCGTTCGGGCTAAGGGTGTAGACGTAGCGGCAGCGCATGCCGAAGTCGAACACCGGCGGCGCGATCAGGCTCTCCACCGTCACCTCGACCGCCTCGCCCAGCTGACGCCAGCTTAAGGTGCGGAAGTGTTCCTGCATGATCTGCAGGTGGTTGGGGTGCCACAGGCTCTCGTACTCCTGTTTGTGGTTGTCGATCATCGGCTTGAAGAAGGTGAGGCGTGGGGCTCGCTCGATGAGCTCGATACCATCCTGCTGCCAGCTCACCAGCTTGCCGTCGAGGCGTGAGAAGCGCAGGGCGAAGCCGCTGCCGCTCAAGGTCAGCGCGAGCCGCTCGTCGGCAATCTGCAATGCTGTGGCATTGGGATTGGCAAAGGGCTGCAGCTGACGAGTCGACTCCTTCAGCTGGAACTGGTACTGACCCAGTTCGTGCTCCGCCGCGCTGTAATGGGTGGCGGTGGCCTTGATGACCCGCAGCTGGACGAAAGTCTCCCGCCCATCTAGGGATGGCAGTTCGAGTTGCAGATCTGTGGTGGCACCGGGGGCAATCCCTTCCAACCGGATTTGCTGGCTGGCCAGCAGTTCGCCCTCGGCCTTCACTTCGACCAGCAGGCGGATATCGTCGAGAGTGGAGAACCAGTAACGGTTTTCCACTTCCAGCTTGCCGCTCGCCAGATCCAGCGCGCGCACCTTGACCGGGCAGATCACCTGCTTGTATTCACGCAGGCCAGGCCCCGGGGTCTGATCCGGATAGATGAGGCCATCCATGCAGAAGTTGTAGTTGTTGGGATAGTCGCCGTAGTCGCCGCCGTATTTGTAAACGGGGCGGCCCTGCTCGTCCTGATCCAGAATGCCGTGATCGCACCACTCCCAGATGTAGTGGCCCTGAATGTGGGGATGACGGTCGAACACCTGCTGGTATTCGCTCAGGCCACCCGGGCCGTTGCCCATGGCGTGGGCGTATTCGCAGAGGATGCGCGGCTTCGCCATCGGGAACTCGCCGAAGCAGTTCATCTGGGAGACGCGGGAATACATGGTGCTCACCACATCCACCACCTCGGCATCGCGATCCTCTTCGTAGTGCACCAGCCGGGTCGGGTCGATCGCCTTGCAGCGCTGGTACATGGCTCTGATGTTGCTGCCGTAGCCGGACTCGTTGCCGAGCGACCAGATGATGATGGAGGGGTGGTTCTTCTGGGCGTGCACGTGGCGCTCGATGCGATCCACAAACACCGGCTCCCAGAAGGGGTCGTCGGTGATGCGGCTGAGATCGCCGACGTTGGCAAAACCGTGGGTCTCCACGTCGGTCTCCGCCATCACGAACAGACCGTACTGGTCGCACAGCTCGTAGAAACGCGGGTCGTTCGGGTAGTGGGCGGTGCGCACCGAGTTGAGGTTGTGCTGCTTCATCAGCACGATATCGCGTTCAACACGATCCATGCCGACCGCGCGGCTCTTGAGGTGGTCGTTGTCGTGGCGGTTCACCCCGTGCAGCTTGAGGTAGTGGCCGTTGACATGGAAGAGGCCATCCTTGACGGTGATTTCACGCACCCCGACCCGCTGCGGGACCACTTCCAGCAGCTCGCCCTGACCGTTGTAGAGGGAGAGTTGCAGCTGATAGAGGTAAGGGTCTTCGGCATTCCACAGATGGGGGTTGGCCAGATCCAGCGTGAAGCGGCAATCACACTTGCCGTCGATGGCGAGATGGTCGAGGGAGCCGCTGGCGATCTCGCTGCCCTGATCCAGCAGCGACCAGACCAGACGGTGATCACGGGCAGCCGCCCCCAGATTTTCCAGCTGAATGTCGCAGCTCAGGGTGGCGCTTTGATTGTCATCCGCCAGCGCGGTGCGGATGAAGAAGTCCTGCACATGGGCGGCCGGTTTGCCCACCAGATAGACGTCGCGGAAGATCCCCGCCATCCACCACATGTCCTGATCTTCGATATAGGTGGAGTCAGCCCACTGCATCACCCGCACCGACAGCAGGTTCTCGCCGATGTTGGCGTAGGCGCTGATATCGAACTCGGCGGTGAGACGGCTCCCCTTGCTGAAGCCGACGTAGTGACCATTCACATAGACCTCGAAGTAGGTCTCCACCCCGTCAAACTTGATGATCACCTGCTCGCCGTCCCAAGCTGGGCTCAGCGTGAAGCTGCGCTGATAGGCGCCGGTGGGGTTGTTGGTCGGCACAAAGGGCACATCGATGGGGAAGGGAAAACCTTCGTCGGTGTACTGCAAGTTGCCATGTCCTTCCATCTGCCACATGTTGGGCACGGTGATCTGGCCCCACTCGCTCATGGGGCTGTGATAGAAGGCCTCCGGCACCTGCAGGGGGTGGTCGAAGTAGTGAAACTGCCACTGGCCGCCAAGGCTCAGAAAACGGCGGCTCAGCTCGCGCTGCATGGTGGCCGCCAGCGCGTGGTCGGCATAAGAGAAGAAGTAGGCGCGCGGGGCCAGCCTGTTTTCACCAACGAATTGGACGTTTTCCCAGTTATTCACATGTCCTCCCGGAACAAGGCAACGTTAACTGGGTAAACTCTAGATAAACATTTACTAAATATCAGCTTTGAATTGGTAAAGTTTTAACCTGATCACAATGAACAGATGGTTTTGTGAGCGAGATCAGAAGCGGGAGATAAAGGAGGGCAAGATATGGATGAGTGGCATGGATGTTGATAGTAGCTGGCTGAGCTATAAAAAATCAACTATAAAACAATATGATATGAAGTTGTTGGATGATATGGGAAAGAGGTTTGCTAGGGAGAGGTGTCGCACCACCGCAAGATGGTGCGACTAAAAAGCATAATATTTTACTAAAATCAGCGAGTGGTGCCACGCAGGGTCAGCTTGCTCGGTACCAGCACTCGGAGTGGAATATCCCGCTCGTCTCGCAGCCGTTCAACCAGCAGATTGACCCCCTGGGAGCCCATTAACTCGGAGTGGATCCGCACCGTGGAGAGCGGCGGGAAGGTGAACTTGGCGGTCGGAATATCGTTGACGCTGATAAGCTCGATCTGCTGGGGAATCGCCAATCCCTTCTCGTGGATTGCACGCAGCACGCCGATGGCGATGGAGTCGGAGGCAACGAACAGCGCCCTGGGCCAGTCGCCAGCCAGCATCTCCTTCGCCAACTTGTAGCCGGAAGCGCTGGAGAAGTCTCCGCGATAGAGGTCGCTCTCCTGCACCACGCCAAGCCGCTGGCCATAATCGCGAAAGGCGAGTTCCCGCAGATCCGGGCCATCATCCTGGCCACCGATATAGCCGATGCGCTGATGGCCCTCGGCGATGAAGAAGTCCACTACCTGCTGGCTGATGAGTGCCAGATCCACGTCAATCGAGTCAAAATCGCCCTGAGAGCGGCAATCCACGAACACCAGCTGGGCAGACAGGCCGCGCAGCACGGCCAGCCGTTCTTCCGGCAGATGGCCGATGACCAGGATGCCATCGACGGCAGAGAGCTCACGCCCCTCGGCACCGTTGTAGCAGTGGGTCAACTCGATGTTGAGGCGGGTGCACTGGGTCTCGATGCCATAGCGGATGGCGAGGTAATAGGGATCGTTGACCTCGGTGCTCTGGGGATAGGCGTAGACAGCCAGGAGCTGCAGCTTGCTCTTGTGCACCCCTTTGCGGGCGCTGCTGGTCTTGTACTCCAGCCGCTCGGCAATCTCGAAGATCTTCTGCCTGGTCTCGTCCTTGACGCTCAGGCTGGGATCCTCGTTCAGCACACGGGATACGGTAGCAAGCGATACCCCCGCCTCCTGTGCAATTTCCTTCAACGTAGCCATCAATACCTCGCAGGCAGCATCACGTGTTCATCGGGCAACGGCTAAAGAGTAACGAGCAATCCCTTGATAGCCCAGCATTTTTACTGAAATAGGAGCAGGGAATTGAGGTGGGAGGACAGAAATGCAAAAAGGCCTCCCGCATGGGAGGCCTCTTCTGAATAGGTGCCTGACAGTGTCCTACTCTCGCATGGCGAATGCCACACTACCATCGGCGCTACCGCGTTTCACTTCTGAGTTCGGCATGGGATCAGGTGGTTCCACGGCGCTATTGCCGTCAGGCAAAAGCTGTACTGCTTGAAAATGGTGCTGATACCCAGAATCGAACTGGGGACCTCATCCTTACCAAGGATGCGCTCTACCGACTGAGCCATATCAGCACACTAACCGGTAAAGACCACGCTCAATGCGTAATCTAAAATTGGGTGCCTGGCAGTGTCCTACTCTCGCATGGCGAATGCCACACTACCATCGGCGCTACAGCGTTTCACTTCTGAGTTCGGCATGGGGTCAGGTGGTTCCACTGCGCTATTGCCGCCAGGCAAAAATCTTCAATCTGAAAAAGCTGATTTAGTTATTCGTTCTCGGTATCTGCTACAAGTCTCTGAACACTTCTTGGGTGTTGTATGGTTAAGCCTCACGGGTAATTAGTATGGGTTAGCTCAACGTATCGCTACGCTTACACACCCCACCTATCAACGTTGTGGTCTCCAACGGCCCTTTAGGACCCTCAAGGGGTCAGGGATGACTCATCTCAGGGCTCGCTTCCCGCTTAGATGCTTTCAGCGGTTATCGATTCCGAACTTAGCTACCGGGCAGTGCCACTGGCGTGACAACCCGAACACCAGAGGTTCGTTCACTCCGGTCCTCTCGTACTAGGAGCAACTCCCTTCAATCATCCAACGCCCACGGCAGATAGGGACCGAACTGTCTCACGACGTTCTGAACCCAGCTCGCGTACCACTTTAAATGGCGAACAGCCATACCCTTGGGACCGACTTCAGCCCCAGGATGTGATGAGCCGACATCGAGGTGCCAAACACCGCCGTCGATATGAACTCTTGGGCGGTATCAGCCTGTTATCCCCGGAGTACCTTTTATCCGTTGAGCGATGGCCCTTCCATTCAGAACCACCGGATCACTATGACCTACTTTCGTACCTGCTCGACCTGTCCGTCTCGCAGTTAAGCTGGCTTATGCCATTGCACTAACCTCCTGATGTCCGACCAGGATTAGCCAACCTTCGTGCTCCTCCGTTACTCTTTGGGAGGAGACCGCCCCAGTCAAACTACCCACCAGGCACTGTCCGCGGCCCAGATTCATGGGCCTGCGTTAGAACATCAAACATACAAGGGTGGTATTTCAAGGACGGCTCCAGCGCAACTGGCGTCACGCCTTCAAAGCCTCCCACCTATCCTACACATGTAGGTTCAATGTTCAGTGCCAAGCTGTAGTAAAGGTTCACGGGGTCTTTCCGTCTAGCCGCGGGTACACCGCATCTTCACGGCGAATTCGATTTCACTGAGTCTCGGGTGGAGACAGCATGGCCATGGTTACACCATTCGTGCAGGTCGGAACTTACCCGACAAGGAATTTCGCTACCTTAGGACCGTTATAGTTACGGCCGCCGTTTACCGGGGCTTCGATCAAGAGCTTCGCTTGCGCTAACCCCATCAATTAACCTTCCGGCACCGGGCAGGTGTCACACCCTATACGTCCACTTTCGTGTTTGCAGAGTGCTGTGTTTTTGATAAACAGTCCCAGCCATCTGGTCACTGCGACTCCCGACAGCTCCATCCGCAAGGGACTTCACCATCAAGAGCGAACCTTCTCCCGAAGTTACGGTTCTATTTTGCCTAGTTCCTTCACCCGAGTTCTCTCAAGCGCCTTGGTATTCTCTACCCGACCACCTGTGTCGGTTTGGGGTACGATGACTTGTAATCTGAAGCTTAGAGGCTTTTCCTGGAAGCAGGGCATCAATGGCTTCCGCACCGTGGTGCGTTCGTCTCGTGTCTCAGTGTTGTGTCTCCGGATTTGCCTAGAAACACCACCTACGCACTTTCACCAGGACAACCGTCGCCTGGCCCACCTAGCCTTCTCCGTCCCCCCATCGCAATTACAAGTCGTGCAGGAATATTAACCTGCTTCCCATCGATTACGCCTTTCGGCCTCACCTTAGGGGTCGACTCACCCTGCCCCGATTAAC
>NZ_CP187588.1:4300000-4345000 GCF_049860605.1 Aeromonas sp. INTO2 | reverse complement strand
TGTCCTTGCCCTCGGCGAAGGCGGTCAGCAACCCCTTGTCACCGGAGAGGTGGGCCATGATGCGCAGCTCGATCTGGGAGTAGTCCGCCGCCACCAGCTTGTAACCGGCGCACGGGATGAAGGCCTGCCGGATGCGGCGCCCCTGTTCGTTGCGTACCGGAATGTTCTGCAGGTTGGGATCGGTGGACGAGAGCCGACCGGTCGCCGCCACCGCCTGGTGATAGGAGGTATGCACCCGCCCGGTCTGCGGCTTGATCATCAACGGCAGCTTGTCGGTGTAGGTGGACTTGAGCTTGGCCAGGCCACGGTGCTCCATCAGCAGTTGCGGCAGCTCATAGGTCTCCGCCAGCTCGGCCAGCACCTCTTCCGCAGTGGATGGCGCGCCCTTGGGGGTCTTTTTGATGATCGGCAGCCCCAGCTTGGTGAAGAGGATTTCACCCAGCTGCTTGGGCGAGGAGAGATTGAACTCCTGCCCGGCCAGCTCGTGGGCCTGCTTCTCCAGCTCTGCCAGACGCACTTCGATCTCCTGGCTCTGCTGATGCAGCAGCTTGGGCTCGATGGTGGTACCGAGTCGCTCCATCCGCGCCAGCACCGGCAGCAGCGGCAATTCGATCTCGCTGAATACCTTGGCAAGGCCCGGCTCGGCAGAGAGCTTGCCCCACAGCGCCTGATGCAGACGCAGGGTGATGTCGGCATCTTCCGCCGCGTAAGGAGCAGCCTGCTCCAGTTCGATCTGGTTGAAGGTGAGCTGCTTGACCCCCTTGCCAGCAATGTCCTCGAACGAGATGGTCTCGACGTTCAGATATCTGCGAGCCAGGGAATCCATGTCGTGGCGGCTGGCGGTAGAGTTGAGCACATAGGACTCGAGCATGGTGTCGTAGGCGATACCCTGCAGCTCGATGCCGTGATTGAGCAGCACGTTGCGATCGTACTTGAGGTTCTGCCCTACCTTGAGACGGGTCGGATCTTCCAGCAGCGGTTTGAGCTTGCCGAGTACCACGGCCTCGGTCAGCTGCACCGGCGCCCCCAGATAGTCGTGGCCGAAGGGCACATAAGCCGCCTTGCCCGGTTCGATGGCAAAGGAGACGCCAACGACCCGCGCCTCCATATAGTCGAGACTGGTGGTCTCGGTGTCGAAGGCAAACAGCGGCGCCGCCTGCAACCGTGCCAACCACTCATCGAATTCGGCCTCATCCAGGATGCAGCGATAGTCGGTTTCGATGGCGGCTGCCGGGGCGGCGCCTTCCTCATCACCTGCGGCTTCGCTCTCCTCGCCACCAGACTCCAGTTCTTTGATCAGGTTGCGCAGCTCATACTCGCGATAGACCGCCAGCAGGGCCTCTTTGTCGATGGGGCCAAGCTGCAGCTCTTCCAGACTCTGCTCCAGCGCCACGTCGGTCTTGATGGTGGCCAGCACATAGGAAAGGCGCACCTGCTCTTCCTGCTCGCGGAACTTGTCGGCAAACGCCTTGGAGCCGCGGAAGCCGAGCGCCGCCACCTTGTCGAGGTTGGCGGCAATCTCGTCGATGCTGCCTATCCCCTGCAACAGGGCCAGTGCGGTCTTCTCGCCGACACCGGTCATGCCGGGAATGTTGTCCACCTTGTCCCCCATCAGCGCCAGGTAATCGATGATGAGCTCGGGCGGTACGCCGAACTTCTCGATCACCCCTTCCCGATCGGTCTTCACATCCTTCATGGTGTCGATCAGGGTGACATGGTCGGAGACCAGCTGCGCCATGTCCTTGTCGCCGGTGCTGATGAGCACAGGCAGCTGTTTCTCGGTCGCCTGACGGGCCAGGGTGCCGATCACGTCGTCGGCCTCCACCCCTTCGACCATCAGGAAGGGAAAGCCCATCGCCTTGATCATCTGGTGGATAGGGGCGACCTGGCTGCGCAGATCGTCCGGCATGCTGGCGCGTGTTGCCTTGTATTCGGGATAGATGTCGTCACGGAAGGTCTTGCCCTTGGCGTCGAACACCACGGCCACGTGGCAATCGGGGTACTGCTTGCGAAGGCTGCGCATCATGTTGGCCATGACACGGACGGCGCCGCTAGGCAAGCCGGTCGAGGTGCGCAGATCGGCCTGCTGCGAGGCAAAGAAGGCGCGGTAAAGATATGAAGAGCCGTCGACCAGAATAAGAGGATTGCTAGAGGCCATGAAAATCGTCCTGCCAAGAATAAACAGCCGCTAGGATGCCACAGGGCCCGCACCACACCAAGGGGACTCCCACCATCACCCCGGCGCACCGGTGGGGCACATTGCTGTGGATAACTCTGTGCTCAAAAATAGCACCATTGCATCACGGCCGTGACAAAGCTGTGAATTAAAACAAAAAATATCTTTTAAAACATTAAGTTGAGATCATGAAAACTCAATATGACGCACGCATCATGATCTCGATCAATGTGGAAAAAAATTCAAGGGGGGTACTGAGGCAGGATCCAAAACGAAACAATCCTAGCACAGGGAGATGACTTGACCAGCGGAGGTCGAACGATAACCATACAAAAGTACAACAATCTACCCTGGCTCACATTTTCAACAACGAGGAGTCTGTCATGAAAAAAGTGGCCGTGATCTTGAGTGGTTGTGGCGTGTTTGACGGCGCCGAAATCCACGAGGCCGTCATCAGCCTGCTGGCGCTGGCTCGTCAGGGAGCATCCGTTCAATGCTTCGCCCCCAATGTCCCTCAGCTTCATGTCATCAATCACCTGACCGGCGAGGTCAGCGAGGGAGAGAGCCGCAACGTGCTAGTCGAGGCGGCCCGCATCTGCCGCGGCCAGATCAGGGATGTGGCTGAACTGGATGCAGCCGACTTCGACGCCCTGCTGGTGCCGGGCGGCTTCGGCGCCGCCAAGAACCTGTGTGACTTCGCCATCAAGGGCGCAGAGTGCCGCATCCAGCCGGATGTGCTGAAGGCCTGCCAGAGCTTTGCCAGAGCAGGCAAATCGGCCGCCTACATCTGCATCGCACCGGCCATGATCCCGCTCATCTATGGCGCCGGTACCCTGGCCACCATTGGCAACGACGAGGGCGCCGCCAACGCCATCGAAGCCATGGGTGGCAGTCATCTCGACTGCCCGGTGCGCGAATTCGTGGTGGATCAGGAGCGCAAGGTCATCTCCACTCCTGCCTACATGCTGGCCAACAATATTGTGGAGGCGGCGGACGGCATCGAGAAGACCGTCAAACAGCTGCTGGCACTCTGATTGCCCGGCAGACCAAAACAAGCGGGCCGCTCAAGGAGCGGCCCGCTTTCATTCCGGTCAGTCTAGACGGGATCAGATGGCATCGCCCATCTGGTCCATCTTGCCCAGCAGGGCACGCAGGCGCTCTTGCCAGGCAACGTGCTCGTTGCGCAGTTGGTGGTTTTCGTCTTGCAGCTTGCTGTTCTGCTCTTTCAGCTCGTCCAGCTCCATCTTCAGCAAGGAGATGTTGTCGACGGCGGATTGTACTTTGGATTCGAGTTGCTCAAGGACTTCTAGTGACATATGCATACCTGTATGTTCAATTGCGATGCCCCACAGAGGGCGATTCAAGCGCGTGGAGCCAGCATACCCTGATGCGCTCGGCACAAACAAGCCAGCACGTTGCAAAATGCGCCCTGCGGCCTGGTATTGCTTAAATATGCGTCGGTTTTTCTCGCAGGCAGCAGGAACCTCGATCCCGGGCGTCCGCCGTGGCATAACCCGCCCTCCTGCCGATGCCGTCATCAGCCATGCAAGGCGATGAAGCCCCCCATCATCAGACAGGCCACGGCGTACATCAGCAGGCCGTAGAGCAGGTTCCAGCGCAGCAGCAGCCCGGCACTCAGGTTGTAGCGGGACGCCAGCGCCAGATTGGAGCCGGAGAGCGGGCTCGTCCCGGTCGCCAGCCCCCACCCCATGAGGAAGCACATGCCAAGCAGGCTGGGATCCGGTGCCAGCGGCCAGAGCAGCGGCGCCACCCCCGAGATGCTGATGAGAGGATGCACGCCCACTATGGCCACCAAGAAGATCAGCAGCAGGGTCAGGCAGGCTTCCAGCCAGCCGAAGTGGTTGAACAGCGGCAGGCCGTGGCCACTGCCAAAGTCCAGTACTGACAGCGCGCTGTTGATGCCAGCCGCCAGCAGGCCGGCCCCCAGAAACAGCACAAGCTGGCCACCGATGGCCGGGAAGCGCTCCACCACCTGGCGCTTGAGAGCAGCCCCTCGCCCCGCTTGCGGCATGAACAGCAAGGCCAGCAAGGGCGCCACCAGGGCGATCACCGCCAGAATGCTGAGTCCGGGCCAGAAACGGTGGATCACCAGCACCAGCAGTGCCAGGGTCACCGGTAGCCCCAGGGTCTGGAGCCGCAGCGGATAACCTTCAAAGGTCTCCACGCCGAGCCGCTCTACCTGCCAGGCTGTCAGCCCCATGGCCAGCAAGGCCGCCAGTATGCCAAAAGGCAGTATGCTGCCCAGTTGCAGACCCGGTGCATAGGTGAGGGCCACCGCCATGGCGACGAAGAAGGGGGACCAAAACGCAGCCGCACAGAAGATCCGGCTCAGCACCATGACCTGACGCCGCTCCAGCGTCCCGTTGCGCTCCAGCCGATCGCCGATGATGAAGAGCACCGAAAGATTGATGACGGCCCCCAGCAGATTGAGGCTGGCCATGGTGCTCCACAGCCCCTTGCGACCGGACCAGGAGGCGGTGCCGGTCAAGAGGCCGGAGGTAGCCAGATTGAGGGTGCTCACTGCGGCAAACATGGTCAGCATGTTGATGTTCGGCAAGAGCCAGTCACCTGTGCTGAGGCTGGCCCCCCGCCACCAGGAAAAGAGCAGCAGCAGGAGCGCCGCGCCGTAGAGGGCCAGCGCCTGGCGCCGTGCGGCACCCACCAGCCAGGGCCAGGTGAGCAGGGAGGCGGCCCAGGCCGCGATGGCGGCGGGCCAGGGGGAGAAGTCCAGATAAAGGTGCAGCAGGTTGAGCAGCCACATCCCCAGGATCAGAAAGCCTGACCAGCGCTTGACCATACAACGGCCTCGGTCAGGGGATCAGAGGCACTGATCCATGTCCAGGGAAGGTTTGTCGCACTCGGGGCGGCCCACAATCCTGGCGGGCACGCCAGCGACCGTGGTGTGAGGCGGCACCGGGTTGATCACCACGCTGCCGGCACCGATCTTGGCACCGACGCCCACCTCGATGTTGCCGAGCACCTTGGCCCCCGCCCCTATCATCACCCCTTCCCGGATTTTGGGGTGACGATCGCCACTCTCCTTGCCGGTCCCCCCCAGAGTCACACTCTGAAGGATGGAGACGTCGTTCTCGATGACGGCGGTTTCCCCGACCACGATACCGGTGGCATGGTCAAACATGATGCCCTTGCCGATGCGGGCGGCCGGGTGTACATCCACGCCGAACACCACGGAGATCTGGTTTTGCAGATAGAGCGCCAGGGCACGGCGTCCCTGACGCCACAGCCAGTTGGCCACCCGATACCCCTGAAGAGCATGGAATCCCTTGAGGTAGAGCAGCGGGGTGGAGAAGAGGTCGACCGCCGGGTCGCGATCCTGCACCGCGCAGATGTCGGCGGCCACTGCGGCCAGCAGCTCGGGCTCGCTGCGCAGGGCCAGCTCGATCACTTCCCGCAAGGCGATGGCAGGCATGGTGGTGCTGTCGAGCTTGTTGGCGAGCTGGAAGCTCAGCGCCGAGCGCAAATCCCGGTGATTGAGAATGGTGGAATGAAAGAAGCTGGCCAGCATGGGCTCCTGGGCCGCCATGCTCTGCGCTTCCTGCTGAATTTTTTGCCAGGTTCTGGCAACCAGATCATCCATGTTGCAGCCTACTGTTGTTCAGGGTGAGTGCTTTGTCGTTCTTTTGTCAGCACCGAGATGGGGTCCATGTGAATGATCACATCCATCCGCTCGAAGGCCTGGCGGACGGCCAGTTCAGCCTCGTCGGCTATCTGATGGGCCCTGACCAGAGGCAGTTGATCATCGAGTTCCAGATGCAACTGCACGAAACGGGTCGGCCCGGATTGGCGGGTACGCAGGTCATGTACGCCATGCACCCCCTCTACGGCGCAGCAGAGGGCCATTATTCTCGCTTGTTCCTCCTCTGGCAACTGACGATCGAGCAGGGCCTGCACCGATTCGTAGCCGATATGGACAGCCCCCCACACCAGGAACAGACCGATCAGAATGGCAAACAGGCCGTCGGCCCAGTACCACCCCTGCCCCGCCAGCACCAGTGCCACCAGCACGCCGCCATTGAGCAGCAGGTCGGAACGGTAGTGCAACATGTCGGCCTTGATGGCCACACTGTTGGTCTTGCGGATGACAAAGCCCTGGAAGCTCACCAGCAGCAGGGTCAGCACGATGGAGCCGACGCTGACCCAGATCCCCGCCTCCAGGCGCACCACGGGCACCTGATTCAGCATCGACGAGATGCCGTGCATCACCAGCAGCAGGGCGGACCCCGAGATGAAGGCCGACTGCACCAGACCCGCCAGGGACTCCGCCTTGCCGTGGCCGAAGCGATGCTCTTCGTCGGCAGGGGCCAGTGCATAACGGATGGCCAGCAGATTGATGAGAGAGGCACTGATGTCCATGAAGGAATCGGTCAGGGATGCCAGCAGGCTGGATGAATCCGTCATCAGCCAGGCGATCAGTTTGCCCAGGATGAGCAGGGTGGCGGTGGTCACTGCGGCCATGCTGGCCAGGGTAACCCAGCGGGAATAGTGTTGGTGGCTCAAAACCGGCTTTCCTCCGACGCGTAAAAACTTATTATACCCTGACCCGGACGTCAGTTTGGCGTGCAAAATCAACAGAGTGACTCCCAGATGAACAAAATACTCCTGGTCGACGACGATCTCGAACTGACCCAGCTGCTCACCGAAATCCTGACCCTGGAGGGGTTTGAGGTCACCGTCGCCGAGGATGGGGAAGAGGGATTGCAGCGACTGGCAGAACAGGCATTCGACCTGGTGCTGCTGGACGTCATGATGCCCAGACTCAACGGCTTCGCCATGCTGACCCGGCTGCGCAAGACCCACGACACCCCGGTGTTGATGCTGACCGCCCGTGGCGACAGCCAGGATCGGGTCAACGGGCTGGAGGCCGGTGCCGACGACTATCTCGCCAAGCCGTTCGACGACAGGGAGCTGCTGGCCCGGGTGCGCGCCATCCTGCGTCGAACCCAGAGCCAGGCTCCCCAGCGCGGAGCCCCGGACGAGCTGAGATTCATGGATCTGGTGCTGCAACCCGGCCTGCAACAGGCTCGCTGCGACGATCAGTTGCTGGAGCTCACCGCCACCGAGTTCGGCCTGCTGGAGTGCCTGCTGCGCAATCCGGGCCAGATCGTCAGCAAAGGCCTGCTCTCCGAGCAGGTGCTGGGCAAGAAGCTCGAACCCTTCGATCGGGCCATCGACATGCACCTGAGCAACCTGCGCAAGAAGCTGCCGGAGCGGGCTGACGGCCAGCCCCGCTTCAAGACGGTGCGGGGACGAGGCTACCTGTGGCTGGAGCAGGCATGAAATCGGCCCGCACCTTCAACGGCCTTTCCACCCAGATCTTCCTCTGGTTCTGGTTCATCCTGCTACTGGTCGTGGCCGCGGTGGTGATCCTCCCCACCCTGGACCCCCGCAACATCATCCCGCTGCCGGCCCACGAGATCACCCGTCTCAACAACAACCTGGCGGCGCTGCAACGGGGCGCGGATCCCGAGCAGGATTTCGATCTGGCCAAGGCCATCGATGCCGCGGGCCTCTTGCCGGTGGACAACATCTATCTACGCGATGCCAAGGGGCAGATGCAGTCCAGCACCCGGCTGAGCAAGTTCGTGATCCGTTTCATGCTCGACTCGGACAACCCGGCCAAGCCCATGCTGGGCAGCGAACACCAGCGCGCCATCGCCGGCCCCTTCCAGATGGTCCATCACGGCCAGACCTATCACGTCTATTTCGGTCTGAACGTCGAAAACTCCTACCTGTTCCTCTTCATCCAGATCCTGGATCACCCCATCCAGATCCTGGGCATCGCCATGCTGGTCAGCACCCCGCTCTGTCTGTTGCTCGCCTGGCGCCTGACCCGCCCCATACTGCAGTTGCAGCAGTCGGTCTCCCAACTCGCCCAGGGCAACCTGGAAATACAGATCCCCAACCTGGGGCGGCGCGACGAGATAGGCCAGCTGGCCGAACATGTCAGTCGCATGGTCGATACCCTCAAGGACATGATCCAGAAGCAGAAGCAGCTGCTCTCCGACATCTCCCACGAGCTGCGCAGCCCCCTGACCCGCATCCAGCTCGCACAGGCGCTGATCCGCCGCAAGCAGGGGGACAGCGCCGAGCTGGCGCGCATCGAAGGGGAGATAGCCCGGCTCGACAAGCTGATAGGGGATCTGCTGGATCTGTCGCGGGTGCAGCAACATGTGGAGGCGCCAGTGACGCTGCCCCTGGCGGAGCTGCTGGAGCCCATCCTGGACGATGCCATGTTCGAGGCAAACCAGAACGGCAAACAGCTCAGGCTCCCTTCCCTGCCCGCCGAATCCCTCACCATGTGGCCGGAACTGTTGGCCCGCGCCCTGGAAAACCCGCTGCGCAACGCCCTCAAGTATGCCCGCGAGTTCATCAAGGTGGACTGGTACCGGGAGGGACGGGAATGGGTGATGACCATACGGGATGACGGCCCTGGCGTGCCGGTGGAGCAGCAGCCCCGGTTGTTCCTGCCCTTCTTTCGGGTGGACGATGCCCGCAACGCCAAGACCGGGGGCACTGGTCTCGGCCTTGCCATCGCCGCCGAGGCGATCCAACGTCATGGGGGGACCATCCGGGCCAGCAGCAATCAGCCGACCGGACTGGTCATCACCATCCGCCTGCCCATGCCCTGACCTCCCCCTTTTCATCGGCACGGGTGCTGGGTATGCTGGCGCCCGTTTCGCACCAGCCCAGGATCCTTCCATGCTCGATATCGTGCTTTACCAACCGGAAATCCCCCCCAACACCGGCAACATCATTCGCCTCTGCGCCAATACCGGCTACCGGTTGCACCTGATAGAGCCCCTGGGGTTCGAGTGGGATGACAAACGGGTCAAGCGGGCCGGGCTCGACTATCACGAGTTTGCCGACATCAAGCGCTGGCCTGACTATGAGGCGTTTCTGGCGGCCGTCGCCCCCCAACGGGTCTTTGCCTGCACCACCAAGGGACGCACCGCCCACTCGGCGGCCCGGTTTGCCCCCGGTGACGCCCTGCTGTTCGGGCCCGAGAGCCGAGGCCTGCCCATGGAGATCATCGAGAGCCTGCCATTCGAGCAGCGGCTGCGCATCCCCATGCTGCCCCAGAGCCGCAGCATGAATCTGGCCAACGCTGTCGCGGTGTTCGTCTACGAGAGCTGGCGACAGTTCGACTATTCAGGCTCGCTCTGACCGCTGACGATATTGGCAAGGTGGCCAGGATTCAGACTGACTGCGCCGTCCCCTGCCCCGCCAGCAGCCGTCCATCACGCTCCAGTCGCCAGCAGAGCCAGCCCAGCGTCAGGCCACGACCGGCCATCAGGGCACTCATGGCGGCCCACAGGGCCGCCACACCCCATCCCTGGCAGAACCACCAGATGGGAAAGAAGCCGGCAAACACCGCCACCAGCATGCTGTTGCGCATCTCCCGGGCCCGGGTGGCGCCGATAAAGACCCCGTCCAGCAGGAAGCACCAGACCGCCAGCAGCGGCATGGCCACCAGCCAGGGGAGCTGACGTTGCGCCTCGGCGATCACCGCCGGTATGTCGGTAATGTGACGGATGAGCCAGTGGCCCCCCAGGGCAAACGAGAGGGTGAATGCCAGGGCGATCAGCAGCGCCCAGCCCAGATTGAGGACGATGGCCTCCCGCAGCAGCGGCCGATCGCGCCGCCCGATGGCGCGCCCTACCATGGCTTCCACCGCATAGGCAAA
The DNA here is from genome assembly GCF_049860605.1 of Aeromonas sp. INTO2. NCBI lineage: Bacteria > Pseudomonadati > Pseudomonadota > Gammaproteobacteria > Aeromonadales > Aeromonadaceae > Aeromonas > Aeromonas sp. INTO2. The sequence continues at coordinate 4,335,098 of NZ_CP187588.1, read as the reverse complement.
TCCATCCAGCCCGTAGGAAATCAGCATCAGGAAATTGAGCAGCACCGCATTGGCGGCCACCGCCACATCCCCCAGCCTGGCCCCCTGCAGAGTCATGAACACGAAGCAGAGTTGCAGGCACAGGGAGCGGATGAAAATATCCCGGTTCAGGGCGAGCAGCCGTAGCAGGGCCGGCCACTGGCGCCAACGCAGCCAGGCGTTGTGCCACACCCCGGGATCAAGTCGGCGCAGATGCCGGCTCACCAGCCAGAGCCCCACCCCGAGCGTGCTGTAATCCGCCAGCAGGGACGCTGCGGCCACCCCTTTCACCTGCCAGCCCAATCCCAGCACGAACCAGGCATCCAGCACCATGTTGACGAGATTGCCCAGGATCAGCAGCAGCATGGGACTGCGTGCATCCTGCATGCCCAGCAACCACCCCATGATGACCAGATTGCACAAGGCCGCCGGGGCACTCCAGACCCGCACCGACACATATTGACCGGCATAGGTCTGTACCTCGGAAGAGCCGCCACCGAGGGCGATGATGGCCGGCAGGAACGGCAACAACAGGAGCAACAGCGCCATGCCCAGTCCGATCGCCAAGCCCAGGGCCCGCGCCAGGGTGTCGAGCTGCCCTTCGGCATGGGCTGCACCCTGAGCCTGGGCGGTCAGCCCTGTGGTGGACATGCGCAGGAAGCCAAGCAACCAGAACAGCAGATTGATGAAGGTCGCACCGACCGAGACGCCGCCGAGAAACCAGGCCTGGCCAAGATGACCGATCACCCAGGTGTCCACCAGCCCCAGCAAGGGCGTGGTGACGTTGGAGAACACCATGGGCAGGGCCAGGGCGAAGACGGCTCTGTGGCGGCGAGGATCCTTCAGCCAGGCGGGAATCAGCATGGTGCGCGCCGGGCTCACTCGCCAGCCAGCCGCACGATGCGCGCGAAGTCGGCCACCATGGCCTGCATGTCCACGTGGGGCACCTCACCCGGCGCTACTTTGGGTCGGAAGGTGGCCACCAGCTTCCCCTCGGGGTTGATCAGCACGATGGAGGCGGAGTGGTCGATCAGGTAGTCCTTGCGATCCCCTTCCACGATGGAATAGACCAGCCCCAGATTGCGGACCAGAGGAAAGAGGGCACTGTGAGGTGCGGTCGCCGCCTTGAACTCGGGCTCGAAGAAGGCGGTATAGCTCTTCAGGCGGGCGCTGTCATCCCGCTGGGGATCCGCCGAGATGAATACCACCTGGCTAGTGGGGGCTATCTTCTTCAACGCCGGATAGACGCTGCGCAGATCCGCCAGCGTGGTCGGACAGACATCCGGGCAGTAGGTGTAGCCGATGAACAGAAAGCTCCAGTGTCCCGTCAGGTTGGCTGGGGTAAAGGGCTGTGCATCCGCATCCGTGAGGGCAAACGGGTTGATGTCTCGCCCCGCCGGGTAGTAATCGGCCTGTTCCGGCACCGCGGGCTGACTCCAGTAATAAGTCGCCGCAATGGCGCCGATGAACAGCAACAGCAGCAGGTAAAAGCGTGGTTTAACCATATAAAACAAAGCCTTGCTTATGTTAGAAGCCCAGGGGGGCAAAACCGGTAGGGGTCATTGTAACCCGCCTGCCCCCGCCGATGGCTAGTCTTGCATCCCGGCGGGAAAGCGTCTGTGCCATGGATCAGCCGCATCGGCGCCCAAACAAGAGCCCCGCTCTGGCGGGGCTCTTGTTTGTACAGGAAGAGGGATCAGGGCCGCAGCCTGTGCTGCGGCTGGGCACGTCTCAGGGGGACGCGCAGCGGGATGACGGGGGCAGTCCAGGGCTCATCCGGCAATCCGATGTCGTGATGACGGCGAAACAGACGAACCAGGCGGACAATCTTGTCTTTGGGGCACCCAAGCCAGATGGTCCAACCATCTCCCTTGTGATAGACCCAGAGCGCATAGAACCATGTCATCCGACTGCCCTTGATGAATCGGGTGATGGAAGATGCGGGCGCTGCGGCCGGCACCGGATCCCACGGCGAGCTTGAAGCCATACCTGTCCTCCTTGCTCAACAGGTCACGCTGACGGGTCTCTTTGTCCCCAACGACGAACCAACCACGGCAGCGTACTGACTGTACGAGTCCCCAGTCTGAGGCGACTCTCCCTTCTGCGCACCGACCCGGCGATCATGCATCCCTGCCATGGCGTACTGCCCGGTGCGACTCCCCCTTCCCTGATCACCGACCATGACAGGGGCCTTATCAAAGGATATATCCGAAATGCATGTCGTGCGGCGAGACTATGTGCACAGGAAGGAGAAGCGAAAAGGTGGGGAGGGAGATGCCATCGGCAGATGAAAATGAAGAGGCCTCCCGCAGGAGGCCTCTTCATCGCATCGGATGCTTACATCCAGTCGGCGTTGCGGATCACGCCGACCGCCAGGCCCTCTATGGTGAGGTGCTGACTGGCGAGATCCACCTCGATGGGGGAGAGCTCTTCGTTTTCCGGCAGCAGCCACACCTGGCTGCCCTTGCGCTGGAAGCGCTTGACGGTGACGTCCTCGTCGAGCCGTGCCACAACGACCTGGCCGTTGCGTACCTCCTGGGTCTTGTGTACCGCCAGCAGGTCCCCGTCCATGATGCCGATGTTCTTCATGCTCATGCCCTGCACCCGCAGCAGGAAGTCTGCCCGCGGGTGGAACAGGGCGGGATCCACCTGGTAGTGGCTCTCGATGTGTTCCTGAGCCAGGATGGGTTCCCCGGCCGCCACCTTGCCAATCAGTGGCAGGCCGTTTTCTTCAGGCTGCACGTCCTCTTCTTCGAGCAGCAGACGAATGCCGCGGGACGTGCCCGGCATGATCTCGATGACCCCTTTTTTGGCCAGGGCCTTCAGATGTTCTTCGGCCGCGTTGGCCGACTTGAAGCCAAGCTTCTGGGCAATCTCGGCGCGAGTCGGCGGCATGCCGGTCTCGTTCATGTTCGCCTTGATGAGCTCGAGTACTTCAGCCTGGCGAGGGGTAAGGGGTTTCATAGCATGGGCACCTGTCTTTTTATACAGCACACTGGCAGTATATACAGTGCTGGGGCCAAGGCAAGGCGCAACTGGCATTTGTCGCGACCCGACGCACATTTGCCCCTCCCCCCGCTCTGAAGTACCGACTCATCGTACCTCTCGGCGACAAGCAGTCGGTGATTTGCTATGCTCACGCCGCATTTTTTTGGAGAGCAGACGCACATGTCCCTTGGACAGAAGATTTCCAGAGCCATCCTGCAATGGCCGGTCAGCGGCTTGGTCAATCACAAGAGCCTGCCGGAAAACCCCATCACCGAGCTCAAGCTGGATCCGGCCAGACCCATCGTCTATGCCCTGAAGACCAGCTCGATCACCGACCTGATGACCCTGCAACAGTGCTGCGAGGATCTCGGCCTGCCCGGCCCCTTCACGCCGCTGGAGCTGAACGGTCAACTGCTGCCACGCTACGTCTGTCTGGATCGTCCGCCTCCCCTGTTCGGCACGCGCAACAAGCCACTCCCCTTCCTGCAGGAGTTCCACCAGTTGCTGGACCTGCACAAGCAGGATCCGGCGCTGGACATCCAGGTAGTACCCGTCACCCTGTTCTGGGGCCGCGCACCGGGCCGGGAAGGCGAGGAGGCCTCCGGCTGGAACATCATCAGCAGCCTGGCGCCAAACCGCCTGAAGAAGGCGCTGATCGTGATCCTGAAAGGGCGCGAGAACCTGGTGCGCTTCTCCCCGCCCCTCTCCCTGCGCTACATGGCGGACAAGCACGGCACCGACGAGGCCATCGCCCACAAGCTGGCGCGGGTGGCCCGCACCCACTTCAGCCGCCAGCAGCTGGCCGCCACCGGGCCCAAGCTGCCGAACCGCAACCTGCTGTTCAAGCAACTGCTGGATTCGAGCGTGATCCAGCAGGCCATCGAGGAGGAGGCCAGACGGGAAGGGATCAGCCTGGAGAAGGCGCAAAAGCGTGCCCACGGCTACATGGACGAGATCGCCTCCAATTTTTCCTATCGGTTGATCCGCCTCGGCGAAAGCTTCCTCGGCTGGCTGTGGAACAAGCTCTATCGCGGCCTCTCGGTCAACGGAGCAGAGCAGGTGCGTCAGCTGGCCCAGGAAGGGCATGAGATCGTCTACGTCCCCTGCCATCGCAGCCACATGGATTACCTGCTGCTCTCCTACGTCATCTACCACCAGGGCATGGTGCCACCCCACATCGCGGCGGGCATCAACCTCAACTTCTGGCCGGCGGGCCCCATCTTCCGCCACGGCGGCGCCTTCTTCATCCGCCGCACCTTCAAGGGCAATCCGCTCTACAGCACGGTATTCCGGGAGTACCTCAACCTGCTGTTTGCCAAGGGCTACTCGGTGGAGTTCTTCACCGAGGGCGGGCGTTCGCGTACCGGTCGCCTGCTGCCCCCCAAGACCGGCATGCTGGCCATGACCCTGCAGGCCATGATGCGCGGGCTGGACAGGCCGGTGACCCTGGTCCCCGTCTACCTCGGCTACGAGCACGTGATGGAGGTGAATACCTACCACAACGAACTCAAGGGGAGCCGCAAGGAGAAGGAGAGCTTCCTGCAGGTGCTCGGCATCCTGCGCAAGCTGCGCAACTATGGCCGTGGCTTCGTCAATTTCGGCGAACCGCTGACCCTCAACAGCTACCTCGGCGAACATGTACCCACCTGGAAGGAGAGCATCGGCCGGGAGGAGCGCCCCGAGTGGATGGCCTCCACCGTCAATCAGCTGGCCGAGCTGCTGATGACCCGCATCAACGATGCCGCCGCCGTCAACGGCTTGACCCTGAGTGCCCTGGCCCTGCTGGCCGCCGAGCGCCACGCCCTGACCCGGGACGAACTCCAGGCCCAGCTCAACACCTATCTGGACCTGCTCAAGCAGGTGCCCTACAGCCCGCACAGCACCATGCCGGACGAGGACGCCAGGACCCTGCTGGAGCAGGCGATGGAGCTCAACAAGTTCGAGGTGAGCGAGGACAAGCTGGGCCAGATCATCAGCCTGGACCGCTATCAGGCGATCCTGCTCACCTACTACCGCAACAACATACTGCACCTGTTCGCCATGCCCTCCCTGGTGGCGGCCCTGATCGAGCGGTGCGAGGGGCTCTCCCGCAGCGAGATCGTCGCCCGCTGTGTCGACATCTACCCCCTGCTCAAGACCGAACTCTTCCTGCGCTATGAAGAGGACGAGCTGCCTGAACTGATCGATGCCCTGCTGGCCGAGCTGTTGCGCCAGCAACTGGTCGAGGCACGCGACGGCGGCTACTGGGTCAACCCCGGCAACCAGATGCGCCTGCTGCTCTTGGCCGAAAGCATCCAGGAGACCCTGCAACGCTACGCCATCGTGCTGACCCGCATGCTGGCCCAGCCCCACATCGAGGCGGAGCAGCTGGAGGCGGACGGCCTGATGATGGCGGAACGCCTCGGCACCCTGCACGGCATCAACGCCCCCGAGTTCTTCGACCAGAAGCTGTTCAGCACCCTGATCCACACCCTGCGCAGCGAAGGCTATCTGGATCCGGGCTGCAAACCGGATCTCGGCCGCTTCCAGGCATTGGCCGACAACATAGTGCCGCTGCTCAGCAACAAGATCCGCCGCACTATCCAGGCGGGCAACCAGCTCTGAGGCGTCGACACCCAACAAAAAGGCCGCATCATGCGGCCTTTTTTCATCAAGGAAGGGGGGCGGGTTAGAGGTAGTGAACCATCACCCCGAGCAGCACCAGCGCCCCCACGTAGTTGTTGTTGAGGAAGGCCTGGAAGCAGGCTTCCCGCTGCCGCTCCCGGATCAGTCGCTGCTGGTAGACGAACAGCGCCGCCGCCCCCAGCAGTCCCCAGTAATAACCGGATCCCAGCCCCATCAGCTGCCCGATCCCCAGCAGGATCAGCAGGGTCGCCAGTTGCAGCGCGCCGATGATCCGCTTGTCGTGACGGCCGAACAGGATGGCGCTCGATTTCAGGCCGAGCTTGAGGTCGTCATCCCTGTCCACCATGGCGTACTCGGTGTCATAGGCGATGGTCCACAGCAGGTTCGCAAGAAACAACAGCCAGGCTTCCGGCGGCAGGGCATTGGCCTGGGCTGCGTAGGCCATGGGAATGGACCAGGAGAAGGCCATGCCGAGCACCAGCTGGGGGATGGGGATGAAGCGCTTCATGAAGGGGTAGCAGACCGCCAACAGCAGACCGGCAAAGGACAGGCTGATGGTGAGCGGGTTCAACGTCAGCACCAGGGCGAACGAGAGAAGCGCCAGCACGGCAAACAGCACCAGCACTTCCCGCTCGGCGACCCGTCCCATGGGCAGCGGTCGCCCGGCGGTGCGTTTCACATGACCGTCGAAGTTGCGATCCGCATAGTCATTGATGACACAGCCGGCGGAGCGCATCAGGAAGACGCCCACCACGAACACGGTCAGGATCCAGGGGTCAGGCAGGCCACCAGCCGCCAGACAGAGCGCCCACAGGGTCGGCCACAGCAGCAGCAGGGTACCGATGGGCTTGTCGATGCGGGCCAACTGCGCATAGGCCAGTCCCCGCTCCTTGGTTAACAGCTTCACTCCAGCTCCTTATCCGATGGCAACGAATGAGACGATAGCGAGGGCAGGAAAAGTTCATGGACCAGCAGTGGCCACTGCCCCAGAAACAGGCGAGAACGACGCCCCCAGACGGTAGCGGTCGGACACCAGGGATTGCTCGCTATCTCGAAACAGGCCAGTTGCAGGTGATCCCGCCGCGCCGGTGCCTCACCGAAAATGCGCTCTCCCAGCGGCTGCTCTCCCAGATCCTGCAAACCGCCCCCCTGCAAGGCCGCTTCGGCAAACAGGGTCCAACCCAGGATGGCAGGCCCGCCATCACCGTGCAGGATCACCTCGCGGCACATGCCCACGGGGGCCGACACCGCCACCAGCGCCTGCTCGTCCACCGTCAGCGATACGGCGCGATTGCCGAGCAGTTGCACCGAGAGGTGATGATTGTAACGACGCAGGCGCCGGGTCATGGAATCGGCCTCCAGCAACCAGGGACGCAGCGCCTCGGGCGGTTCGCACTCTGCAGGCGCCCGCCACGGGACGAGCTGGGCGAGGGGAACAGTCAACTCGGACTTCACAGCTTCACCATCCGGAGATTTCCGTTGTCAGGTTAAAAACCGGTTTATTATCCGTAAATCAATGGCGAATTGTAAGAACATCCGTGCTTGACGGCCCCGATGGCAGCATCAAAAATGGGGCATCCGTCGCTGCCGAGCCATCCAGATGAAGATCTTCAGAATTCTGCTGCTGTCCCTGGGGTGTACCCTCTTGAATATACAGGCCTTCGCCAATGAGGAAGAGGCCACCGATCCCGCCTCCTCCGCCGTCCAGCCGGGATTCGCCTATCACGCTCTGGATCCGGACATCATCACCAACTACCTTGGCGACGGCAAAACCCTCGGCTATGTACGGGTGACGGTAGAGCTGATGGCCACGGACGCTGCCGACCTCAAGTTGCTGGAGCAGCACGACCCCCTGATCCGCGACGCCATCATCCGGCTGATTGGCAGCAAGACGGGCGCACAGATCAAGTCCCTGGTGAACCGGGAAGAGCTGCGCAAGGAGTGTGAGGCCAAGGTCAACGAACTGCTGGTCAAGGAGACGGGCAAGAAGGCGGTCCGCGAGCTCATCTTCACCAAATACCTGTACCAGTAACCACACCGGGAGGGGTCCTGCCCCTCTCACCCGTTGCATTCACTGTCGAGGACGTCATGGGTCACAAGACGCTGTGTGAGTGGCGCCGTCACGAGATCCCCGCCGATCTCAAGACGCTGCGCAAGATTGTGCGCAAACCCAAATTCGTGTGTGGCAAGTGTGCCCGCAGCGCCAATGACAAGGATTACCTGTGCCAGCCGCTGCGGCTGAAGCATAAAGAAGGGTAGGTCCCTCTTCTCACGAAGAGGTTCACGCAATATTTCAGAAGAGAGAGGAAGACTGATTTATTGATCAGTCCAGCCATGGCGACCCTGTTCAAACAGGCGACGGGCCTGCACGTCGTTGGGACAGACGCCGCGATACTCCTCTCCCGACCGTCCTGCCAGATAGAGATGCTCGGGTCGGCAATACCAGGCCAGCCCCTTCTGGCGACCCAGCTCCCAAAGGGCAAGGTCCACTTTTTCCCCGCACTGGGTCTGGTGAAAAGCCACCCGATCGCCAGCAAAACCGAGCTTGCCGTCCGCCTCTCCCACGTCGCTCCACACCTTCTCGCAAGGGTCGTCGGAGTTGGAAACACAGCCCCCGAGCAGGGCGGCACAAAACATGATGACGAGTGAGCGCATATTCATCCTTGGCGTCGTTGGAATCGTTGTTGAGCCGCTGCCTGCCTCGTACAGCGTCATTTGAGCAGTTCATTCTAACCAGCCCGCCCCGTTCTCACCAAGGGCTGCCCCCCTCGCCACACAAAAAATCGGGCGGGCACCAGGCCCGCCCTCAGGCGTTACAGGGAGTCACTGATCGTCGAGAGGGTCATAGTCCTGCCAGCTCTCGTCATCCAGCTCCTCCAGCTCCTCTTCCCAGGATTCCGGCTCCCAGTCATCATCGAGATCGAAATCAGGCGTCTGCGTACCCATGCTCATTCTCCTTGGATAGTGCACCGGCCTACAAAGTCTATCCAGAATAATGGGGCTCGCCAGTGGTTCCGATCAGAGCTTGACCTGGGTGCAGCCAGCCACCTGGAGTCATGGCTACAGTGGCATCCACGCTCTGCGTCAACCCGGTGACAGACCGGGCGAACACGTCGGCTGGCAGTGCCCGCGCAGGGCGACGGTGCACCGACCTGGTCTTCGGTCACAACGCCTTGAACATGCTTGCCTCGACCTGTCGTGGCATCGCTCGTCAGGTGCTCTGGCGCTTTTGCAATTGAAAATCCAGGGCGAGGCTCATGCCGGCCACCTCCTCTCCCGCCAGTTGGCGCAGGATCAGCTCCGCCGCCTCCCTGCCCATCTGGTGATAGGGGATCCTGACCGAAGTCAGCGCAGGATGACAGGCGCGCGCCACGTCCAGATCGTCGAAACCGGCGATGGCGAGCTTGCCCGGCACGTTCAGATGGCGACGCTGGCATTCGAACAGTACCCCGGCCGCCAGCTCGTCGTTGACGCAGACCAGCGCATCCAGCTCGGGCCAGCGCAGCAGGAACTCCCCCAGCATGGCCGCCCCGGTGCTGAAGCTGGGTCGCTCCGAGGTGTTGATGATGGCGTCGGGGGAGAGGTAGTTGTCCAGTAGTGCCTTCTGCCAGCCCTGCATGCGCTGCTGCAGCATCCACTGCTCCTGGCGGGCGCAGAGAAAGCCGATGTTGCGGTAGCCGCGCTCGATGAGGTGGCGGGTCAGCTGATAGCCGGCATCGAAGTTGGAGACCCCGACGTTCATGTCGATGGGGCTGCGGGCCATGGCCCCCACCTCCACCACCGGCAGGCGGGCCGCCTTCAGCCGCATGCGGATGGTCTCGCCGGGATCGCTGCCAAACAGCACCACGGCCGCCGGATTGTGCTGCAGAAAGCTGGTCAGCAGGCTCTCTTCCTGCCGTTTCAGGTGCTGGGCATCCCCCAGCATGATCTGGTAACCCTCCCGGCGCAGGCTCTGCTGCAGTCCGGCAATTACCTCGCCGCAGCCGCAGTCGGTCAGGCTGGGCACGATCACCACTATGGTCTGGGAGGTGGCGGACGCCAGCGCCCCCGCCGCCCGGTTGGGGATATAGCCGAGTTCATCCACCGCCGCCTCGATGCGCTCGCGCATCTTGTCGGATACCAGCTCGGGGGTGCGCAGGGCGCGCGACACCGTCATGGCCCCCACGCCGGCCAGCTGGGCCACATCGTTGAGGGTCACCCGACCCGTGCTACGGCGTTTCTTCGCTTCTGACATCCTTTCCCTTCCTCGGCATACGGGTGCTCACTTTAAGGCAAAAGCGGGGCACTGACTATTTGCTCAAACCGGATTTTACCCCCTTTGAGGCCGACAAGGGGCAGGATGAATCCCTTCTGTGAGAGAAATGATAGCGCTATCACAGATCGGTGTTAGCGCTATCTGGTAGCGCTAACTTTCGCGATCAGGCTCACAGTTATCAGCCGGCAAGATCGCTAGATTGGCGCCATCTTATCCAGCCCGGACATTGCCATGCTGACCCAATTGCTGACCGAAGAGGTCATTTCCATCGAAGCGGGCGCCCGCGACTGGCGCCACGCCATCGAGCTGGCCACCGCCCCCCTGCTGGCCAACGGCACCATAGAACCCTCCTATGTGGCGGCGCTCTATCGCTCCCACGAAGAGCTCGGCCCCTACTACGTGCTGGGCCCGGGCCTGGCCATGCCCCACGCCCGCCCGGAAGACGGCGTCAACCGGCTGGGACTGGCGCTGACCGTGCTGAAGGAGGGGGTCAACTTCGGCTCCGAGGGCAACGACCCGGTCCGGCTGCTGGTCACCCTGGCCGCCAGCGACAGCAACTCCCACCTGGAGACCATCGCCCAGCTGGCCGAGCTGTTCATGAATGAAGAAGACGTGGCGGCCATCATGGCGGCCACCAGCAAAGACGACATCTTGCGCATCCTGGCGCGTTATTGAGTGGCGCCCTGCGCCCGACAGAGGAAGAGAACATGAAGATTCTGGTTGTATGCGGACACGGCCTGGGCACCAGCCTGATGATGGAGATGAGCATCAAGAGCATTCTCAAGGAGCTGGCCGTGACGGCCGAGGTGGATCACCGGGATCTCGCCTCCGCCGGCAGCGAGAGCGCCGAGATCTTTGTCGCCACCCGCGACATCGCCGAACAGCTGGTCAGCATGGGGGTCGACGGCCGGCTGGTATCCCTGGACAACATGGTCGACAAGGCCGCCATGAAAGAAAAACTCGCCATCGCCCTGCGCGAGCTGGGCGCACTCTAACCCCGTTGCAACTGTCTGGGCGGCCCATGAGCCGCCGCTTCCATCTGCTTGGAGCTGACCATGGAATTTTTCAATTTTCTGATGTTTGACGTGCTGTCGGAGCCGGCCGTGCTGGTTGGCCTGATCGCCCTCATCGGCCTGATCGCCCAGAAGAAACCGGTGACCGAGTGCATCAAGGGCACGGTCAAGACCATCATGGGCTTCGTCATCCTGGGGGCCGGCGCCACCCTGGTGGTGAACTCGCTGGGCGACTTCGCCACCATCTTCCAGCATGCTTTCGGCATCAAGGGGGTGGTACCCAACAACGAGGCCATCGTCTCCATCGCCCAGCAGTCGTTCGGCAAGGAGATGGCGATGATCATGTTCTTCGCCATGCTGGTGAACATCCTGATCGCCCGGCTCACCCCGTGGAAATTCATCTTCCTGACCGGTCACCACACCCTGTTCATGTCGATGATGGTGGCAGCCATCCTCTCCGCCGGCGGCATGAGCGGCATCCCGCTCATCGCGGTAGGCAGCCTGGTGGTCGGCGTGACCATGGTGCTGTTCCCGGCCCTCGCCCACCCCTACATGAAGCAGATCACCGGCTCCGATGACGTGGCGCTCGGCCACTTCTCCACCTGCTCCTATGTGCTGGCCGGCTGGATCGGCGCCAAGTTCGGTAACAAGGCCCACAGCAGCGAAGAGGTGCAGGTGCCCAAGAGCCTGCTGTTCCTGCGCGATACCCCGGTGGCCATCTCCTTCACCATGGGCATCATCTTCCTTATCACCTCTCTGTTTGCCGGTGCGGATTACGTCTCGGAAGTCGCCAAGGGCAAGCACTGGTTCATGTTCTCCCTGATGCAGTCCATCACCTTCGCCGCCGGGGTCTACGTGATCCTGCAGGGGGTACGGATGGTCATCGCCGAAATCGTGCCGGCCTTCAAGGGGATCTCCGACAAGCTGGTGCCCAACGCCAAGCCGGCGCTGGACTGCCCCATCGTCTTCCCCTATGCCCCCAATGCGGTACTGATCGGCTTCCTGTCGAGCTTTGCCGCCGGGCTGGTGGGCATGGTGCTGCTCTATCTGCTGGGGCTCACCGTCATCATTCCGGGCGTCGTGCCGCACTTCTTCGTCGGCGCGGCGGCCGGGGTGTTCGGCAATGCCACCGGCGGCCGTCGCGGTGCCATGCTCGGGGCCTTCGCCAATGGCCTGCTGATCACCTTCCTGCCGGTGTTCCTGCTGCCGGTGCTGGGGGATCTCGGCTTTGCCAACACCACCTTCAGCGATGCCGACTTCGGCGTGGTGGGGATTCTGCTCGGCCTCATCGTACGCTGATCACTCTTGCCCATCGGGGGCATGGCCGACGGTGCCATGCCCCCGCTCATCTTCCCGCACTGCCAGCCGGGCCCCACCAGCCCGAACAACGTCGAAAATATGTGCAAACACAGTGCGTTGGATCGGATTTTCACCCCATAGCGGCAGCATCTGACAGGGGAGTGCGATATGCTGATGCGCTGACGTTCAACCCGACCTCGCTCGAGGCCCTTTCCATGAAATACCTGGTAGTACAAACCAAACAGATAGGAGATGTGCTGATCTCCACCGCACTGTGCAACAACCTCAAGCAGCACGACCCTGCCGGGAAAGTTCACTATCTGGTCATGGATTACTGCGCGGGCATGGCAGAGGGAAACCCCAACATCGATCGGTTGATCGTCATCGAGAAGGCGCGCCGCAACGAGTGGCGCTATATGAAGGATTTGCTGCTGGGCATTCGCCGCGAACGCTACGATGTGGTGATCAACAGCCAAGGCCAGATGATAGGCCTGCTCACCTGTCTCTTCTCCGGCGCCCGCCTGCGGATCGGCTTCGACTCCTTCCCATGGCGCCTGGGCCACAACCGCATCGTGCGCTTTCGCCATGACACCGAGCATCAGGGCAACAGCACCCTGGTGGACGACCGGTTTTCACTGCTCAAGCCCCTCGGCCTCGCCAGGGAGGATCGCAACTACTACCTCTGGCTCAGCGACGCGGAGAGACAACGGGGGCGCGAGACCCTGCTGGCCGCTGGCGTCGACACGACCCGGCCACTCATCGCCATGGGAGTGAACTCCCTCGGCCATTACAAGCGCTGGCCCATCGACTGCTTCGCCAAGGTCGCCCAGTGGCTCATCGAGGAGCACAATGCCCAGATCCTGGTCTATTGCGGACCGGGGGAAGAGGAGTACAACCGGGGGCTGAAGCCGCTGCTGCCAGAAGCGCTGCAGGCCAGCGTGTTTGACCATGTGCAGACCCGCTCGGTACGGGAGCTGGTGGGGCTCTTCGCCCATTGCCAGCTTTTCGTCGGCAATGACACCGGACCGCGCCATATGGCGCAGGCCATCGATCTGCCGCTGCTGACCATAGTGGCGCCTGGTGGCGACAAGATCATCGCCAACCCGGTGAACCACCCCCGCTATCAAGCCATCGATATCTTCGATGCCAAGGGAGAGGATTTCCAGCTGCCAACCCAGGAGAAGGACTTCTTCGATGAGGCCCTGTTCCGCGCAATTACGCCGGAGCTGGTGAAGACTCGTCTACTCACCCTGCCCGGATGGCAGACACCCACCCCCTGAACGCTTCTGCGAACTCATCGAGATCGAGAGAATTGATCTCCTGCTGCAGCACGTTTTTGGAAAAAATCACGACCGCATCAGCCTGGTTTGGATGCCATTCGGTGAAATTTTCACTACCACCACCAATATCGGGGTTATAAAGCCCCAAGACTGGCAATTGAAGCCCCGTCGCTATGTGGATGGTGGCTGTGTCCACCGAAACCAGCCCTTGGCAATGACGCATCTGAGTAAACAGGCCTCCCAGAGAAGGGACCTCTGGCGAGATCAGGATTCGCTCAGGTGCCGACACGCGGGCTTTCAGAGCTGAGACCTCCTGCTCCATTCCAGCAGGAAAGAGCAGACACAAGTGATGGGGGCAAGCCGCCAACATGCTCTCCAGCATGGGGACTATCTGCTCAGGCTGCAATCGACGCGAGCGCCCGCTACCATAAGGATTGAAAGCGATAACCCTCTGATTCACTGGCCACCACTCTGCGTAACGGTTCACCCAGACCAGTTGACAGGTAAAAAATGAGACGATCGTCCGGTGATCCACTATTGCCTCTTGCGTGATCCTGTCAGCTTGGCACCATCAGGGGCATGAGCACATCCATGACCCCACCGGCCGCTTCGCCGCTGACCCTTGAGCAGGCTAATGAACTTATTCAGAAGCTGATGGCGCGCATCGCCGAGCTAGAAGACCGACTCAACCAGCACAGCGGCAATTCCTCCAAGCCTCCTTCCAGTGATGGGCCAGGCTCACCACCACCTGCTCGGCCGCGCCTTGCCTCAGGTAAAAAACGCGGCGCCCAACCGGGCCACAAAGGCGCTCGGCGTGAGCGTCATCCAGCGGATGAACGGCTGACGGTAATACCCCATTACCCTGCCAGACAGTGCGCCTGCTGTGGGGGCAATGTGGTATTTCATGACAAACCCTACCGCGTCCATCAGGTCTTTGACCTGCCCGAGGTCAGCTACAGGGTGACCGAACATCAGCTCTTTAGCGGCACCTGTTGTCATTGCATCGAGACCAGCCCGGCTCCGTTGCCCGAGACGGTGAGCAGCAGCCAGATGGGGACCAACCTGCTGAGCTACATCGCCCTGCAAAGTGGTCTGTTTCACCAGAGCATTAGCCAGATACAACAACAGCTTAAACAGCACTTCGGCCTGAGCTTCAGTCGCGGCGCCATCAGCGAGGCGCAAGGGCGAGTCAGTGCCATGTTGACCCCGACGCACCAGGCCATCAAACAACAAGTGCAATCAGCCTCCTGTATCCATGCCGATGAAACACGGCATCAGCGTGGTGGTGAGCGGCGCTGGATGTGGCTGGCACTGAGCAAGGTGGCCGTCTGTTTCATGACGGCGTTTGGCCGGGGTCAGGATGCGGCCAAACGGCTGCTGGGCTCAGAATTGGATGGCGTGTTGGTGACAGACCAGTACGCAGGATACCGTTTCATCGACAGCAGCCAGCGTCAGCTGTGCTGGGCCCATGTACTGCGCAATGTGGCAGCGATTGCCGACAGCGGCGAAAAGGTCAATCAGCCCATTGGGGCCCGACTGGTGCTTCTCGCAAATAGCGTATTCAGGGTTCGACATGGCTATGAACAAGGCGTGTTGAGCCAGAAACAATATCAGCGAAGGCTTGAGCGATGTCGGCAAAGCTGGCGAAAAGAGCTGGGGCGAGGCAGTTTGCTGTGCAGCAAGCGCTACCGAGGTCGCTGTCGGCTACTGCTCAAGGATGATGAAATGCTGTGGCGTTTTCTGGAAAACGACGAGATAGCCTTGACCAATAATGAGGCGGAACGGGCGCTACGCGGGTATGTGCTGTGGCGCAAGGGGAGCTATGGCGTTTGGTCACATCGGGGAGAGCTGTTTCGGCAGCGCATCTTGTCTTTGATAGAGACAGCCAAGCGGTTAGGTCGCTGTCCGCAGGAATGGCTGAGGGCCGTGGTCAGTGCCTGCATAGAGAAAACAGACTACCCGCTCCCGGAAGAGTTGTTGTCAACATCCTCCCGGTGAACGGTTACCACTCTGCAAGCTTTGTCTCCCATGCTGTGTCCATTGGCACTATATAGCGGGTATCGGGATTGGTAATGCCCATCCTGGATAACAGAAGAGAAAACTTGTCGGCGAAGTGCAAGCCTGCTGAAGCCTTCCCTAGTTTGATATCAACGCAAGCCAGACTATCGTCCATTCCCACAATATGAGAGGCATCGACTCGGGTCAGGAAGTAGATGTCCTTCATCTTGAGCTGCTTACCGAGATGAACCAGATAACCCACAGTTCCCAAGCGATGGGCCAGCCGTTTCAATTCACCATAACTGGGGCGCTTGGGCACCTCTATGACCTTGTCAGCCTTGAAGTGTTCGCGAAAGAGTGGCGCGACGTCAGGAGTGGTCACAATCCAGACTTCACGTTCCGGTTGAGCACATCGAATCTCTCTGGGAACCCAAGAGGAGATAATGCTATCGCCCAATTTGGCATCCCAGCGGATTATCACTACAGGTCCGTTATCAGGTTTAGAGTTTATGTTGATGCGGTCAAATAGTTTGATGCCTAGGTATCGACGAATGCGATCTCTTGCATGTTGTAAAAAGCCTAATATCTGCATGAGCAACCCATTTCCATAAATCTACATTTTGTTTTTTATTTTTATATAAAAGACATAGTTATATATGTCATTAAAAAATCGCTCCTTGGCCCTGTAATACTCTTTTCGAATTCGACCGATTATATTTCTTGAGGCTGGCTTCACTCTAGCCCCGATATCTGAGTCCTCTCCGCTTTGCCATGCCAATGGTGGCTCGACACCATAATTATTGACCTTGTGTAAATACTCTTTATCCATGAAGTCATCGACCGGCCAAAACCATGTTTCCGATGCGGATAAAAATTTTGAGGCGGCAACTGGAGAGATAATATAAGCATGAGCACAACTGGGGCCCGTCATATATTTCACAACTGAATGACTCTCATCTATCTTTAACATATCTATCCACGGACCGATCCCCGGCAAAGAGCTACAAGTCCCGCGCCCTAACCGAATATACTCAAACTCTCTGGATAGACCCTTCAGTTCACTCAAGACAGATTTAATATCAGCAGAGAACTCAATATCGTCCTCCATAATGAGCAACGGTTCCCCCAAACGTAAGCACTCATTCCAAAGTGATCTATGGCTTGAAAAACACCCCTGCTCTCCCTTTGTCAGTTCATGTCCTTTTTCCCACATTCGTTGAGCATTATCATACTCTTTTATCTCCGTTGTGAGTCCGTTCACAGCATCGAAAAATGTAAAGTCCAGTCCAAACGAAGATAGTTCACGAGATATTTTTTCTCGTCGGACAATCGATGTCGCCAAACTAATGACGCGAATCTTCATTTTGACTCCCAAAGACGATGGATGCTGTCATAACCAACGACGCGACAAAGAAACTGATACCGGAATTGTGGCCAAAGAACGCCTGACTGAGGCAATAGTCAATAGATGAGAACGTGGTAACAATAAGCAAGGTGGCCCCACAATGCACATCGATATTATGAGGCTGGCGCAATTTCCTCCTCACTATAAGCACAGGAGCAATCAACATGAACAACAAGGAACCCAGCCCCAAAATGCCACGTTTAGCCATTTCATCGAGAAATTGATTATGGGCATGAGAATTGAAGTTGAAAATAAACTGAGTTATCTTCCCCTGTTCCAATTGTGCCTTCTGTGATTCTCTTATCCCATGGTTACCCCAGCCAAACAGTGGCTTCTCTGTGAAACTTTGCCAAGCACTTTTCCATAGCTGCAGCCTGATACCGAGAGAAGTGTTGAGATTTGTCTTGTCCATATACTGGCTGATATCGCGCTGCGCCAGCTCAATTCTTTTTTCCACGCCACTCTCTGGCTGAACAACGAAGAAAACACCACAAAGAAGAACACTTATCACCATAATCAGGGTTCCCTTACGATAAAGGCACTCCTTAAACAACATTGCGATAGTGATCAAGATGACGGGGAGCATCACCCAGCCACCACGGGAACCCGAGAGAAAGCTGGCGCCCATGCCGGCACAGGTTCCCACCAGCATGAAAAGTGCGAAAGCCAGCTTCCCCTTCTTCTGCGCCCACAACAAACCACAGAGGCAAAACAATCCCAGTGACATGGCAATATTGCCGCTCTGAATTGGCATCACATCGCCAAATGCTCGCTCATAAGCCAAAAAGAACTTGTCATGGATAGCGATGGCAAACGCAAGAATGGCACCAATACCGCAACCCGACAGCAATATATTGAGGCGTACCGGCATGCAGGCCACTAAAGGCAATATGGCAGCCGCCATCAGCGCCTTGCTTGCCCTATCAATCTCACTGAACTTACCTCCATCCAGCCACACAGAAAGAGACATAACCAGAAAATAGAGCAACAAACCGAGTCCAATTAGCTTGAGTTCCCGAGGCATTGCCCAGGACTCACGCCTCTTCGTACACATAAAGTAAAGGCTGGCTAACAATAATACGGCGGGCCCATAAGAGTACCCACTTGAAACAGACAACGACAATGCCCCAAACAAGAAGGCTGACAGTTGCACCACCCAAGGCAAGACTTGGTCACAAGACAACTTAAACAAACCCTGGCGGGCCGACGAATCTGTACTTGAGGACATGCTCTTCTCTGTAACGGTCTTATTTTCTGAAGACATAGTTGCCACGGATCTTGCGCCACAGACCGAACATGTCGGTGCGGGGGAAGATGGCGATCCGGCGGATCTGGAACGGATCCCGGTGCATGGCTCTGGGGCCGCTGTTGGTGGCCACAGCATAGCGATAACCGGCGGCAACGGCCTGGGATTTTGCACTGTCGTTCAGATCCCCGTAAGGATAGGCAAACGAGATCAGGGGATGGCCGAGCAACTGCTCCAGCCAGGCCTTGTTGGCCTGGATCTGGTGGGCCTGCTCCTCTGGGGGGAGCGTACTCAGGCGGGGGTGAGTCAGGGTATGGCCCCCGATCTCCACATGACCGGAGGCCACCAGCGCCTTGATCTCCTCCGGGGTCATCAGGGTCACCGGGGTATCGGGGTGGGTCGGGTGCTCCACATCCCAGCGATTGTGATCCTCACCGGTCACCACATAGACCACCGCCTTGTAGCCATACTTTTCCAGCAGCGGCAGCATGCGGGTGAGGTTGTCCCGATAGCCGTCGTCCACGGTGATCATCAGGTACTTCTTGCCGTATTGCAGCCGGTGGATGAACCCGTTCTCCGCCAGGTCGGCAAATGTCAGCGTCTCGTAGCCCAGCCACTTCATCAGCTTGAGGTGCTTCTCGAACATGGCGACCGGGAGCCAGGTGCCATGCACTCCCTTTTCGCTCTCGTGCTCGATGAAGCGGTGATACATGATGACCGGCATCTCCCGGCGCAGGGTCTCGACCACGGCATCCTGATAGACGGATTCCAGCCCGGTCACGACGCCTTGCAAGTCATACTCTTGCAGGATCCGCTGGCGCACTGGGTCTGGCACCACCTTGGAGGCCAGCGCCGAAGGGATCTGCGCCTTCAGCCCGGCAAAGTCGATGGCCAGATCCCTGGGGCCGATGTCGCCGAAGTTGCTGGCGAGGGCCTCGTCCAGATTCTGCTCCGTCACCAGACCGATGGCCCTGGCTTCGCCGATGGCAAACGCCGGACGACCGCACAGCAGCGCCTCCATCGCCACCCGACCGGCACCGATCACCAGATCGCAGCCCGCCATCAGGGCGGGCACATCGTCCACATAACCGACGAAGTCGACCTTGTCCTGAAAACGGGCAAAACGCGCCGGCACCTGGGTGCCGCTGACGATGCGCACCCGGCAGGCTTCCAGATCCAGCACCTCGTCCAGCAACCGGTAGCAGAGCTCCCCCTTGGGACCGCTCAACCGGCCAATGATGGCGATCACCGGTTTGTCGTTGTCCGGTATCGGCACGGGCTGGAACTTGTCGGTCTCGATGCCGTTGCGCAGCACCTGCACCATGGCCGGGTCCACCCCCAGGTTGTCGATGATCTGGCTGGCGATATCCTCGCACACCGCCACCGCCCGGTAGCCCAGCGCATGGAATGCCTTGCGGGAGGCGTGTACCGGCTGGCGCCCGTGCACCGTGGTGATCATGGGGGTGCCGGTCAGCTTGCAGGCGACGTAGCTGCTCCAGCCCGAGGCGCGCGAATGGGCATGTACAAGCTGGATCCTGTGCTTGCGGATCAGATAGATGAGATAGAAGACGTGCCAGAAGCGGCGCAGGATGCTGCGCTTGTTGAAGCGCAACCGAAAGACCGGTCCCAGAGTCGGTTTGGTCAGGGTGTCAGAGACGTAGAAAACCTGGTGGCCACGGCGGGTCAGCTCGTTGCCGACCGTGGTGGCATAGACCTCCGCGCCCGTCACTTCGAGCTGGGAGAGAGCCATCAATATGTTCATGCAAGCGCATCCGATCGACGGGTGGCCAGAGCCACCCGCCAGAGAGGGATCAAGCCCGGTTCAACCAGGCCATGTAATCGGCCACGCCTTCGGCCACAGTCTTGAACTCGCCGTCATAGCCGACGCCGCGCAACTTGGTGAGATCCGCCTGGGTGAAGCTCTGGTAGCGACCCTTGAGGTGATCCGGGAAGGGAATGTATTCGATGGCGCCTTTCTGGTGATGCCTGATCACGGCTTCCGCCACGTTCTGGAACGGCTCGGCACGGCCGGTGCCGCAGTTGAAGATGCCGGAGTGCTGCGGATTCTGCCAGAACCAGAGGTTCACCTTGCAGACGTCGTCCACGTAGATGAAGTCGCGCATCTGGCCGCCATCCGGGAAGCCGTCACAGCCCTCGAACAGCTTGGGATTGTCACCCTGCTTCACCTGGGTATTGAGGTGGAAGGCCACGGACGCCATGGAGCCCTTGTGCTGCTCGCGGGGACCATAGACGTTGAAGTACTTGAGACCCACCACCTGGGAGTTGATCTCCGGCATCCAGCGACGCACGTACTGATCGAACAACTGCTTGGAGTAGCCGTAGACGTTGAGGGGCTGCTCGAACCGGGGATCTTCGATGAAGTTGTCGTTGCGCCCGCCATAGGTCGCGGCGGAAGAAGCGTAGATGAAGGGGATTTCCCGCTCGATGCAGTAGTGGAACAGATCCTTGGAGTACTCGTAGTTGACCTCCATGATGAACTTGCCGTTCCACTCGGTGGTCGCGGAGCAGGCGCCTTCGTGGAAGATCACCTCGATGCCGTCATCCCACTCCTCGAATTCGTCACCGGAGACGATCCGCGCCTGGAACTCGTCCTTGTCCATGTAATCGGCGATGGTGAGGTCGACCAGGTTGACGAACTTGGTGCCGTCGGTCAGGTCATCGATGACCACGATATCGGTCCGTCCTTGAGCGTTCAGCTGCTTGACCAGATTGCTGCCGATAAAGCCAGCACCGCCAGTTACTACGATCATGGAGTTTGCCTCGCGTACGTTGTGGCCCCGTGTGACTGCCTGTTAAAGCTGTGTATAGTGGGCCAATTTGAAATTGCCGAAAAGTTTATCACGGGCCGCAAGGGGATTCGACCTCGATGACTTTTCCCCTTCGGGCCCGGCAGAGGGACCAGCGATGAAGACCAGAGACAGGATCATCCACAGCGCCACCGAGCTGTTCAACGATCAGGGCGAGCGCAACATCACCACCAACCACATTGCCGCACACCTTGGCATCAGCCCGGGCAACCTTTACTACCACTTCAGAAACAAAGAAGACATCATCCACTCCATCTTCGATCAGTACGCCCGCCACCTGAGCGACAGCTTCACTCCGATCCGCAGCAGCGAGATCCGGCTGGAGGATCTGATGGGCTACCTGGATGCCATCTTCTATTTGATGTGGCAGTTCCGCTTCTTCTACGCGAATCTGCCGGACATCCTGAGTCGCGACGAGCTGCTGCAGCAGAAATACCTCAAGGCACAGGAGCAGCTCCGTGCCACCGTGGAGACGCTGCTCAGAAGCCTGCGCGAAGGCGGCATCATCGCCGTCAGCGATGAAGACCTGCCGGATCTCGGCCAGACCATCAAGATGGTCGTCACCTGCTGGATCCCGTTCCAGATTGCCCAGGCCCCGGCCACCCGCATCACCAAACCCCTGCTCTACCAGGGGGTCTTGCGGGTGCTGTTTTTGCTGCGCCCCTACGTGCAGCCACAGGTGGCCCCCCAGATACATCAACTGGAGCAACATTATCACCAACTGGCCCAACCAGCCGGGTGAGATCTGTTTCACAATTGTTGATTATCAGCATAAAAATTTGAATTTATACGCAGGGATTACAGTAAAATGTTGCCCATTCTAGGGTCTGTCGGCGTTTCGTCGCGACCGTGACGACGCCGAACTGTGCGGGTTGCACGGCCCGGGATCCTGATAACACAGTCGATACAGCAATGAGGACCGAGGATGTCTAACGGATTCTATCGTCACCTGACCGAACAGCTCGAACAGGTCAAGGCGGAAGGGCTATACAAGCAGGAGCGCATCATCACCTCGGCCCAGCAGGCCCAGATTGCGGTGGGCGGCGAGCAGGTACTGAACTTCTGTGCCAACAACTACCTGGGGCTGGCCAACCACCCCGACCTGATTGCCGCCGCCCATCAGGGGCTCGAGAGCCACGGCTTCGGCATGGCCTCCGTGCGCTTCATCTGCGGTACCCAGGACCAGCACAAGGCGCTGGAGCAGAAGCTGTCCGCCTTCCTCGGCACCGAAGACAGCATCCTCTACTCCTCCTGCTTCGACGCCAACGGCGGTCTGTTCGAGACCCTTTTCGGTGCCGAAGACGCCATCATCTCCGACGCCCTCAACCATGCCTCCATCATCGATGGGGTGCGGTTGTGCAAGGCCAGGCGCTATCGCTACGCCAACAACGACATGGCCGAACTGGAAGCCCAGCTCAAGCAGGCCGATGCCGACGGCGCCCGCTTCAAGCTGATCGCCACCGACGGCGTCTTCTCCATGGATGGCGTCATCGCCGACCTCAAATCCATCTGCGATCTGGCCGACAAGTACGATGCGCTGGTGATGGTGGATGACTCCCACGCCGTCGGCTTCATCGGCGAGAACGGCCGCGGCACCCACGAATACTGCGAGGTGATGGAACGGGTCGACATCATCACCGGTACTCTGGGCAAGGCGCTGGGTGGCGCGTCCGGTGGCTACACATCCGGCAAGAAAGAGGTGATCGACTGGTTGCGTCAGCGCTCCCGTCCCTACCTCTTCTCCAACTCCCTGGCACCCTCCATCGTCTCGGCCACCATCAAGGTGATCGACATGCTGGCCGAGGGTCACGACCTGCGTGCCCGCCTCAAGGAGAACAGTGCCTACTTCCGCGAGCGCATGAGCGCCGCCGGCTTTATCCTGGCCGGTGCCGATCACGCCATCATTCCGGTCATGCTGGGGGATGCCAAACTGGCCGCCGAGATGGCGAGCCGCATGCTGGACGCCGGTATCTACGTGGTGGGCTTCTCCTTCCCCGTGGTACCCAAGGGTCAGGCGCGCATCCGGACCCAGATGTCCGCCGCCCATACCCGGGAGCAACTGGACAAGGCGATCGATGCCTTCATTCGCATCGGTCGCGAGCTCGGTGTGATTTGATCACATGGCTGGCTGATTAAAACGGGGGCCAAGGTTGGGCCCCATTTTATTACCCTCTGTACCCGGCATGGCGCCGTGAGGAATCTGTCATGAAAGCACTCTCCAAACTCAAATCCGAAGTCGGCATCTGGATGACTGATGTCCCGGCTCCCGAGCTCGGCCACAACGATCTGCTCATCAAGATCCGCAAGACCGCCATCTGCGGCACCGACATGCACATCTACAACTGGGACGAGTGGGCCCAGAAGACCATTCCCGTCCCCATGGTGGTGGGGCACGAGTATGTGGGAGAGGTGGTCGCCGTCGGCCAGGAAGTGCGCGGCTTCGCCATCGGCGATCGCGTCTCCGGCGAAGGCCACATCACCTGCGGCCACTGCCGCAACTGCCGTGCCGGTCGCACCCACCTGTGCCGCAACACCATTGGTGTGGGTGTGAACCGCCCGGGTTCCTTCGCCGAATACCTGGTGATCCCGGCCTTCAACGCCTTCAAGCTGCCGGACAACATCCCCGATGAGCTGGCCGCCATCTTCGATCCGTTCGGCAACGCCGTGCACACCGCCCTCTCCTTCGATCTGGTGGGTGAAGACGTGCTCATCACCGGCGCAGGCCCCATCGGCATCATGGCCGCTGCCGTCTGCCGTCACGTTGGCGCCCGTCACGTGGTGATCACCGACGTCAACGAATACCGGCTGGAACTGGCCCGCAAGATGGGCGCCACCCGTGCCGTCAACGTGGCCAAAGAGAAGCTCTCCGATGTCATGGAAGATCTCGGCATGACCGAAGGGTTCGATGTGGGGCTGGAGATGTCCGGGGTACCCAGCGCCTTCCAGGACATGATCGACAAGATGAACCACGGCGGCAAAATCGCCATGCTCGGCATTCCTCCCTCCACCATGGCCATCGACTGGGGCAAGGTGATCTTCAAGGGACTCTTCATCAAGGGGATCTACGGCCGCGAAATGTTCGAAACCTGGTACAAGATGGCAAGCCTCATCCAGTCTGGCCTGGATCTCAGCCCCATCATCACCCACCATTTCCATATCGATGACTTCCAGCAGGGCTTCGAAGCCATGGGCTCGGGCAAGTCCGGCAAGGTGATCCTGAACTGGGATTGAGGACACGCGAGGGGCGCCTGGGCAATCAGCGCGCCCTATTTTGTTCAGCCTCACGAAACCCGGCGCATGCCGGTTTTTTTTATGTGGCATCACCCCTTCCCGCTCTGCCACTTTGTTTGCAGATTGCTTAACACTTCACACACAAGCGTTTAAATGGCTGTAACTATTCGGTTATAATCCCGTCGTTTTCTGGGGATAATAAGAGCCTGCTGGGAGTACATGAGCGTGTTGAAAAAACTGAGCTATTTGCTGGCTGCCGGGATGGCGGCCGCCACTCTGTCCGGCGCCGTCCTTGCCGCCGATGACATGTCGACAGAGGCCATCGCCGAGCGTATTGCCCCGGTTGGCCAGGTTTATACCGCCAAGGATCTGGAAGGCATTGCGACCGCGGCGGCCGCGCCTGCGGCAGCCTCCTCCGGCCCACGTGACGGCGAGACCGTGTTCAAGGGTGCCTGCTTCGCCTGCCATGATACCGGTGCCGCTGGCGCCCCCAAGCGAGGTGACAAGGCCGCCTGGGAGCCACGCATCGCCCAGGGATTCGACACCTTGCGCAAACACGCCATCGAAGGCTTCACCGGCAAGGCTGGCATGATGCCACCGCGGGGGACCTGCGCCACCTGCAGTGACGAAGAGATCGAGAACGCCATTCACTACATGATCGACAAGCTCTAAGTAATTGAAAGGGCTCCTCTTGCAGCCCTTTCAATCCCATCACTTCCGACTACGCTTGAAGGTAAGTTTTTTCGGGAGTGTTGCATGTCAGTTCAGCCCACCACACCGCCAGACTCGCACTCCTTGCTGGCGGTCGTCTCCTCCATCATGGATTTTCCCGCCCCCGGCATTGCCTCCCCCGAGGATTACGCCCGACTGGTCGGTATGCTGGACACACTCTGCCCTCTGCAACATTTCGCCATGCTGGGGCTGGCCGACGGGGGGCTGAACTGGCGCTACACCTATCAGCTTCCCGACGTGTTCAAGCAACAATTGGGACGGGAAGAACCTCGCCTCACCGAACAGCTCACCCGGCTCGATGAAGGTCAGGGCTGGTGCGTGCAGCCTGTGGAGCATATCGACGTGCAGTGGTTGCTGGCACGCAGCACCCCGGATCAGGCACCCACCCTGAGGCTGCTGCTGGAGTGCCTGGCCAAACGCCTGCACGAAACCCAGACCGGTACCCAGCTGGCGGGGCAGGCTTCCCCTCTCATGCAGCGGGATCCCCAGTGGCAGGAGAAAATCGAGAAGATCGGCCGAGTGATGCGCCTGGCTCACAACCTGCCTCAGCATGCCCTGTTTGCCCAGTTGGAAGCTGTGTTGCGCCAGATGCTCTCGGTCAGCGACATGTTGCTGATCCGGCTGGAAAACCAGCGACTGGAGCGACTCTATCCACCACACCTGACATACGACGATGACATCATTCGGGCCATGTGCCACAGCACCAACAGCGTAGAGCGCCATGAAGAGGGACTTTACTGGTACAGCCTGCCCCTGCGCCAGCAGCAGCAATACTTTGCCCACCTCATCCTCAACATGACCCGGCCTCTGGAAACCGATGACAGGCTGTTCCTCGATTTCCTGCGCCATCAGCTGACCCTGTTGCTGGAGCTCAAAAGGGTGCGACAGCAACTCGATGAGCTCAACTCGGAGGAGTCCATCAACCAGCGACTCCAACAGCTGCGCCAAACCAACTTGAGGTTGCAGAAACGGCTCAAGCATCATCAGGAGCTGGAGCGGCGGCTCCAGTTCAATGCCCTGCACGACCCGCTGACCCAGTTGCCAAACCGGGCGCTGCTGATGAATCACCTGCATCATGCCATGACCCGCTACCGCCGTTACCAGACAGCCGGCTTCACCCTGATTTTCGTCGATGTGGATCACTTCAAGCAGGTCAATGACGCCCTGGGCCACAGTGCCGGCGATCAGTTGCTGCAGGAGCTGGGCAGCAGGCTGCAAGGCTGCATCCGGCAAAATGACATGGTGGCGAGGCTCGGAGGGGACGAATTCGTCATCTATCTTGACAACAGCCAGCGGGAAGAGGACATCAGCCCCGTGCTCAATCGCCTGATTGGCCGTATCGGCCATCCGTTCCGGCTCCAGGGCAACGAACTGACCATCACCGTCAGTCTGGGGGTCGCCAACGTGACGGAGCAAACGGCCGATGTCAGTGAACTGCTGCACCAGGCAGACCTCGCCATGTACCAGGCCAAGCGTAACGGCCGCAGCCGCATCGTCATGTATTCGGAGGCCTGTACCGAACAGGCGGGGTCACCGGAAGAGCGGCTCTTCAGAGCCTTGCGGGAAGGGCGGATTGTGCCCTACTTCCAGCCGGTGATCAGGCTGTGTGACAGCCGCCTGGTCGGACTGGAGGTGATGGCGCGCTGGATAACGGAGGAAGGGGAGCTCAAGGATGCATTCGACTTCATTCCTCTGGCGGAACAGTGCGGCCTCATTCAGGATCTGGACCGCCAGATCCTCAAGCGCACCTGCCAGCAACTGAAGCTTTGGCAACCCGCCTCCGGGGTCGGTCGTTTCAGGATAGCCATCAACCTCTCCGGCAAGCACCTGGCCAGCCACGAGCAGATCATGCAACTGCTCACCATCATGGAGGAGGAGGGTGTCATCCCCGCATGTTTCATCTTTGAGTTCAACGAACGCGAGCTCTCCCGGCAGAGTGCCGACTCCCTCACTGCCCTGCATGAACTGAGGGCGAAAGGGATCCAGGTCAGCCTGGATGACTTCGGCACCGGCTTCTCTTCCCTCAACGCCCTGTTTCACTTCCCAGTGGATTACATCAAGGTGGACGACAGCTTCACCCATCGCATGTTGAACTCCCCCAAGGATCTGGCGCTTATCCGCGCCATGCGGGACATCTGCCAGGACCTCGACTTCACCCTGGTGGTCGAGGGGATCGAAAATCAGCAGCAGTTGCAAAAGCTCATCGAGCTTGGCTGCGCCCTCGGGCAAGGTCGCCATATCTCGCCCCCGCTGCCGGGAGCCGATATTCCCCCTCTGCTGGGTCAGGCTTCTCGAGAGACCAAGCCTTCCGACCTCAATCCTTCTTGAACAGGGCCCGCAGGTTGGCGACACCAACCTGCCCCTTCTGCTGGCGCTCCTCGGCCGTCACCTTCTTCTGGTTTTCCCACTCCAGGTCATCCTGGGGCAGCTCCAGCAGGAAGCGGCTCGGCTCCGGCCGCACCGACTCGCCAAACTGGCGGCGCTCCTTGCAGAGAGTAAAGGTCAGCTCGGTCTGGGCCCGGGTGATCCCCACGTAGGCGAGGCGCCGCTCCTCCTCCACATTATCCTCGTCGATGCTGGTCTGGTGGGGCAGCAGCCCCTCCTCCATGCCCACCATGTAGACATAGGGAAATTCCAGCCCCTTGGAGGCGTGTAGGGTCATCAGCTGCACCTGATCCGCCTCATCCTCCCCTTCGTTGCGCTCCATCATGTCCCGCAGGGTGAGCCGGGTAACCACCTGTGCAAGCGTCATCGACTCTTCCAGCTCGTCCCCCTCCAGCATCTCGCTGATCCAGCGATAAAGGGTGGAGACGTTTTGCATCCGCATCTCCGCCGCCTTCGGACTGGGGGAGGTCTCATAGAGCCACTCCTCGTAGTGGATCTCCTTGATCATGTCCCGTACCGCCTCCACCGGATTGCCGCGCAGCACCTGATCGCCAAGCCTCACCAGCCAGTTGGTGAAGGCCTGCAGGGCGGATAGACCGCGCCCGGAGAGGTGTTGCTCCAGCCCCAGCTCGAAGCTGGCGGCAAACAGGCTCTTGCCGCGCTGGTTGGCGTACTGGCCCAGTTTTTCGAGGGTAGTGGGGCCTATCTCGCGGCGCGGCAGGTTGACTACCCGCAGGAAGGCGGTGTCCTCATCCGGGTTAACTAGCAGCTTGAGGTAGGCCATGATGTCCTTGATCTCGGTGCGGGAGAAAAATGAGGTACCGCCCGAGATACGGTAGGGAATGCGGTTGGTCATCAGCGCCTTCTCGAAGATGCGCGACTGATGGTTGCCCCGATAGAGGATCGCGTAATCCTTGAACCGGGTGCGGTTCATGAACTTGTGGCCCATCAGCTCGGCGGCGATACGCTCCGCCTCGTGCTCCTCATTCTTGGCAAACAGCACCTTGAGCTTCACCCCCTCGTCCAGCTCGGAGAAGAGCGCCTTGTCGTAGACATGGGGATTATTGGCGATCAGGATGTTGGCGCACTTGAGAATACGCCGCTTGGAGCGGTAGTTCTGCTCCAGCTTGATGAGCCGCAGATTGGGGAAATCTTCGTTCAGCAGCACCAGGTTCTGCGGCTTGGCACCGCGCCAGGAGTAGATGGACTGGTCGTCGTCCCCCACCACGGTGAAGCGGGCCCGCTCGCCGACGATCTGCTTCACCAGCTCGTACTGGCTGGTGTTGGTGTCCTGGTATTCGTCGACCAGCAGATAGCGGATCTTGTTCTGCCAGCGCTCGCGCACCTCCTGATTGCTCTTGAGCAGCAGGGTCGGCATCACGATGAGGTCGTCAAAATCCAGCGCGTTGTAGGCCACCATCTGGCGGTGATAACGCTCGTAGAGCTGGGCCATCAGCACCTCTTCCGGGCCGCGGGCGATGCGCATGGCGCGAGCCGGCAGGATGAGGTCGTTCTTCCAGTTGGAGATCTGGCTGATGAGGGCCGAGAGCTTGTCCTTGTCGTTGTCGAGCTCCGCCTCGGTAAGCTCCTTGAGCAGCGCCAGCTGATCGGTGTCGTCGAACAGGGAGAAGTTGGCCTTGAGATTCAGGCTCTTGTGCTCGCGGCGGATTATCTCGAGCCCCAGAGTGTGGAAGGTGGAGACCATCAGCCCCCGCGCCTCCTTGCGACCGAGGGTCTGACCGACCCGCTCCTTCATCTCCCGCGCCGCCTTGTTGGTAAAGGTGACCGCCGCTATGTTGCGTGCGTTGTAGCCGCACTGCTGTACCAGATAGGCAATCTTGTTGGTGATGACGCGGGTCTTGCCCGATCCGGCACCCGCCAGCACCAGGCAAGGGCCGGAGACATACTTGACCGCTTCGTTCTGATTGGGGTTGAGCTTCATGGGCCGGATCTCTTGGCTTATGATGAGGGGCGGCATTGTAGCAGAGATCCCGCAGGCAGCCGAAACCGGGCACGGGATCCCGCCACTTCATCTTGTGTTTGCCGGCCATTTTCCGGATCATGACCGACTTTTCCAGACGAGATGAGGGGAGCATGAATCAGCAACAGCACGACCGGCTGCGCGGCCAGTTTCCAGCCTTGGCGCAGGAGGTGAACGGCCACCCTCTGGTCTATCTGGACAACGCCGCCACCACCCAGAAACCGCAAGCCGTGCTGGATGCGATCAATCACTACTATCGGGCCGACAATGCCAACGTGCACCGCGCCGCCCATGCCCTGAGCGGCCGGGCCACACGCGCCTTCGAAGATGCCCGCGGGACGGTTGCCCGCTTTATCAATGCCCCTCGCAGCCACGAAGTGATATGGACCCGTGGCACCACGGAGGCGATCAATCTGGTGGCCCAGAGCTGGGGGATGAGCGAGCTGAGGGCGGGGGATGAAATCGTGCTCAGCACCCTGGAGCATCACGCCAATATCGTCCCCTGGCAGCTGGTCGCCCAGCGTACCGGCGCCGTCATCCGGGTCATTCCCCTCGATGAGCGGGGCGATCTCGACATGGCTGCCTATCTGGCCCTGCTGGGACCACGTACCCGACTGGTGAGCGTGGCTCACGTCTCCAATGCCCTTGGCACCGTCAATCCAGTCAAAGAGATGGTGGCAGCGGCCAAGGCGGTCGGGGCCCTGAGCCTCATCGACGGCGCCCAGGCGGTGGCCCATCTCGAGGTGGATGTGCAGGCTATCGGCTGCGACTTCTACGCCTTCTCCGGCCACAAGCTCTATGGCCCGACCGGCATCGGCGTGCTCTGGGGTCACACTGCACTGCAGGAACGGATGCCCCCCTGGCAGGCCGGCGGCGAGATGATCGACAGGGTCAGCTTCAGCGGCACCACCTTCAACACCCTGCCCTTCAAGTTCGAGGCGGGCACCCCCCATATTGCCGGCGCCATCGGCCTGGCTGCAGCCATCGGCTTTGTGATGGAGCAGGACAAGGATTCATTGGCCAGCCATGAAGCGGCGCTGACCGACTATCTGGTTGCCGGACTGCAACAGGTGCCAGGGCTGCGTCTGGTCGGCGAACCCGGTCAGCGCGCCGGCGCGGTCTCTTTCCTGCTGGACGACATCCACCCGCAAGATGCCGCCACCCTGCTCGACATGCAGGGCATAGCCCTGCGGGTCGGCCACCACTGCGCCATGCCGCTGATGGAATCGCTCGGGATCGGTGGCACCATGCGCGTGTCCCTGGCCTGCTACAACAATCGGGATGACGTGGATGCCCTGCTGGCGGCCCTGTACAAGTTAAGTGACTTCTTCTAAGGCAGACAACCGAATGAGTGACCTCGCAAGCTATACCCAGATTGGCCTTGAGCCCAATGCTGACAGCATCCGCCAACAGTTTGCCGCCGCTCACGGCTGGGAGAACCAGTACCGGCTCATCATCCAGCTCGGCAAGCTGTTACCCACGCTACCCGGCGAATGGCAGCAGGAGGCATTTTGCCTCAAGGGGTGTGAGAGCCAGGCCTGGCTGAAGGGGGAGAAAGGTGAGGATGGTAACTGGCACTTTGCCTGTGATTCCGATGCCCGCATCGTGCGGGGCCTTATCGTCATCGTGCTGGCCGCACTCAACCACCAACCTGCAGCGGCGATCCACTCCTTCGACATGGAGGGCTATTTCAGCGAACTGGGGCTTGAGAAACATTTGAGCCCGTCGCGGGGCAACGGGCTCAGAGCTATCGTGTTGGCAATCCGGGAGCAGGCAGTCTAACCCGCCTGGTTCAGTGGTCGATCAGGCTTCACCAATCGACCCTACTTCTTCCTTTCCAGCCTCTTTCTCGGCACGGGCCCCGCGCTCGGCAATCTTCTTCAATACCCGGGACGCGGCAACCAAGCCAAAGGTGGCCGTCACCGGCGTCACGGCACCAAAGCCGGAGGCGCAATCCATCTTCATATTGCCGTCGCTGGCCGCCTTGGCCTGGCAGGTGCCGCCATTGCCATCCGGATAACTCAGCTGCTCGGTTGAGAAGACACACTCCACCCCGAATTTGCGCGCCGGGTTCTTGCTGAAGTTGTGTAGCCGGCGCAGGTCGGAGCGCACCTTGGCGGCCAGCGGATCCTGAATGGTCTTGGCCAGGTCGGCCACGGTGATCTGGGTCGGGTCCATCTGCCCGCCGGCACCGCCCGCCACGATCACCGGGATCTTGTTGCGCTTGCAGAAGGCAATCAGCGCCACCTTGGCCTTGACCGAGTCGATGGCATCCACCACATAGTCAAACTCCCGCTTGATATGCTCGCCCAGGTTGTCGGCGGTGACGAAGTCATCCACCTCGATCACCTCGCAATCCGGGTTGATGGCACGGATGCGCTCGGCCATCACCTCCGTCTTGAGACGGCCGACCGTGCCCTGCATGGCATGGATCTGGCGATTGGTGTTGGTGATGCAGATATCATCCATGTCGATCAGAGTGATCTGGTTGATGCCGGCCCGAGCCAGCGCCTCGGCCGCCCAGGAGCCGACGCCACCGATCCCGACCACGCAGATTTTCGCCTGGCTGAAGGAGCCAAGGGCACGCTGGCCATAAAGACGGGCTATGCCCCCGAATCGCTGTAGATACTCTGCTTTCATACCATCACCTTGCTTGAGGGCGGCCATTATAGCGGCAACCGCCGTCAGGGGCGATGATCAGATGATGGCGATGTTGATGTAAGGGGAAATGAGTGCTGTCTCGGGAACGAAAAGAAGCCCAGTCGTTAGACTGGGCTTCTTGAGTAGTGGCGGAGCGGACGGGACTCGAACCCGCGACCCCCGGCGTGACAGGCCGGTATTCTAACCGACTGAACTACCGCTCCGCATTCGGTTAGCTTTCGCTAAATCTTTTGCCGCTTATTCTGAGGTGTCATCCTCGCAGCCAGTCATGTGATTCTTCACATCACCGTTTAATTGGGTGCCTGGCAGTGTCCTACTCTCGCATGGCGAATGCCACACTACCATCGGCGCTACAGCGTTTCACTTCTGAGTTCGGCATGGGGTCAGGTGGTTCCACTGCGCTATTGCCGCCAGGCAAAAATCTTCAATCTGAAAAAGCTGATTTAGTTATTCGTTCTCGGTATCTGCTACAAGTCTCTGAACACTTCTTGGGTGTTGTATGGTTAAGCCTCACGGGTAATTAGTATGGGTTAGCTCAACGTATCGCTACGCTTACACACCCCACCTATCAACGTTGTGGTCTCCAACGGCCCTTTAGGACCCTCAAGGGGTCAGGGATGACTCATCTCAGGGCTCGCTTCCCGCTTAGATGCTTTCAGCGGTTATCGATTCCGAACTTAGCTACCGGGCAGTGCCACTGGCGTGACAACCCGAACACCAGAGGTTCGTTCACTCCGGTCCTCTCGTACTAGGAGCAACTCCCTTCAATCATCCAACGCCCACGGCAGATAGGGACCGAACTGTCTCACGACGTTCTGAACCCAGCTCGCGTACCACTTTAAATGGCGAACAGCCATACCCTTGGGACCGACTTCAGCCCCAGGATGTGATGAGCCGACATCGAGGTGCCAAACACCGCCGTCGATATGAACTCTTGGGCGGTATCAGCCTGTTATCCCCGGAGTACCTTTTATCCGTTGAGCGATGGCCCTTCCATTCAGAACCACCGGATCACTATGACCTACTTTCGTACCTGCTCGACCTGTCCGTCTCGCAGTTAAGCTGGCTTATGCCATTGCACTAACCTCCTGATGTCCGACCAGGATTAGCCAACCTTCGTGCTCCTCCGTTACTCTTTGGGAGGAGACCGCCCCAGTCAAACTACCCACCAGGCACTGTCCGCGGCCCAGATTCATGGGCCTGCGTTAGAACATCAAACATACAAGGGTGGTATTTCAAGGACGGCTCCAGCGCAACTGGCGTCACGCCTTCAAAGCCTCCCACCTATCCTACACATGTAGGTTCAATGTTCAGTGCCAAGCTGTAGTAAAGGTTCACGGGGTCTTTCCGTCTAGCCGCGGGTACACCGCATCTTCACGGCGAATTCGATTTCACTGAGTCTCGGGTGGAGACAGCATGGCCATGGTTACACCATTCGTGCAGGTCGGAACTTACCCGACAAGGAATTTCGCTACCTTAGGACCGTTATAGTTACGGCCGCCGTTTACCGGGGCTTCGATCAAGAGCTTCGCTTGCGCTAACCCCATCAATTAACCTTCCGGCACCGGGCAGGTGTCACACCCTATACGTCCACTTTCGTGTTTGCAGAGTGCTGTGTTTTTGATAAACAGTCCCAGCCATCTGGTCACTGCGACTCCCGACAGCTCCATCCGCAAGGGACTTCACCATCAAGAGCGAACCTTCTCCCGAAGTTACGGTTCTATTTTGCCTAGTTCCTTCACCCGAGTTCTCTCAAGCGCCTTGGTATTCTCTACCCGACCACCTGTGTCGGTTTGGGGTACGATGACTTGTAATCTGAAGCTTAGAGGCTTTTCCTGGAAGCAGGGCATCAATGGCTTCCGCACCGTGGTGCGTTCGTCTCGTGTCTCAGTGTTGTGTCTCCGGATTTGCCTAGAAACACCACCTACGCACTTTCACCAGGACAACCGTCGCCTGGCCCACCTAGCCTTCTCCGTCCCCCCATCGCAATTACAAGTCGTGCAGGAATATTAACCTGCTTCCCATCGATTACGCCTTTCGGCCTCACCTTAGGGGTCGACTCACCCTGCCCCGATTAACGTTGGACAGGAACCCTTGGTCTTCCGGCGAGGAGGCTTTTCACCCCCTTTATCGTTACTTACGTCAGCATTCGCACTTCTGATATCTCCAGCATGCCTCTCGACACACCTTCGCAGACTTACAGAACGCTCCCCTACCACTCACGCTTAGCGTGAATCCGCGGCTTCGGTGCCTGGTTTGAGCCCCGTTACATCTTCCGCGCAGGCCGACTCGACTAGTGAGCTATTACGCTTTCTTTAAATGATGGCTGCTTCTAAGCCAACATCCTAGCTGTCTGAGCCTTCCCACATCGTTTCCCACTTAACCAGAACTTTGGGACCTTAGCCGGCGGTCTGGGTTGTTTCCCTCTTCACGACGGACGTTAGCACCCGCCGTGTGTCTCCCGGATAGTACTTACTGGTATTCGGAGTTTGCATGGGGTTGGTAAGTCGGGATGACCCCCTAGCCCAAACAGTGCTCTACCCCCAGTAGTATTCGTCCGAGGCGCTACCTAAATAGCTTTCGGGGAGAACCAGCTATCTCCGAGTTTGATTGGCCTTTCACCCCCAGCCACAGGTCATCCCCTAACTTTGCAACGTTAGTGGGTTCGGTCCTCCAGTTGATGTTACTCAACCTTCAACCTGCCCATGGCTAGATCACCCGGTTTCGGGTCTACACCTTGCAACTAGACGCCCAGTTAAGACTCGGTTTCCCTACGGCTCCCCTATACGGTTAACCTCGCTACAAAATGTAAGTCGCTGACCCATTATACAAAAGGTACGCAGTCACCCCGAAGGGCTCCCACTGCTTGTACGTACACGGTTTCAGGTTCTATTTCACTCCCCTCACAGGGGTTCTTTTCGCCTTTCCCTCACGGTACTGGTTCACTATCGGTCAGTCAGGAGTATTTAGCCTTGGAGGATGGTCCCCCCATATTCAGACAGGATGTCACGTGTCCCGCCCTACTCGATTTCACATCAAGGTTGTTTTCGTGTACGGGGCTATCACCCTGTATCGCCGGCCTTTCCAGGACCGTTCCACTAACTTCCAAGATGCTTAAGGGCTAATCCCCGTTCGCTCGCCGCTACTGAGGGA
>NZ_CP187588.1:4185000-4297500 GCF_049860605.1 Aeromonas sp. INTO2 | reverse complement strand
CCACCTCATCAGGAAGCTAGCTCATCAGTTCGGCGTGGTCCGCCGTGCTGGTAGGGGCGCATTATAGGGAGGCCGGTTACGATGACAAGGGATTTTTTGAAGAAAGTCACGGAAACTTCAAATTATCCAGTTAGAAACAACTTACCCAGTGTATATATACAATGTTATCCACAAGCTGATGATTTCAGCCCTCTTTTATTGGCATTTATCAGGATCTTCCTGGCTGAAGGAATGTAATGACCCACTGAAATCCTGCTCAGGTCATAATGAGTGGAGATCACAGACATGAGCATCACGATGGACGAAGAAATCAAACGTTGGACGGCCAAGCGCAAGTCCGCCTTGGTCATGGAAATCATTCAGGGCAAGACCACCGTCGCCGAAGCGGCTCGAGCCTTTGATTTGCCGCCCTCCGAGATTGAAGAATGGGTAGATGACGCCAAACGGGGCATGGAAAACGCCTTACGGGCCAAGCCACTGGATATTCGCGAGCAGTACGAGAAGCAGCTCAAGGAACTCCAGGAAGCTTATGGCGAGGCCATGCTGGAGTTACGCGCCAGAAAAAAGCTGGCCTCCCTGCTGGGCGAGGACGACAGATAGTCGCCGATGTTCAGCAGGGATTACGCGCAGAAGGTATTGATGTCTCCGTCAGCAAGCTCTGCCGCTGGTTTGGCCTGCCGCGTCGTAGTTGGTACTACCGCAGCGTCAAGGCCGCGCCCAAGCTTCAGGAGCATCTGGTCACCCCGATCAAAAACATGATTGAGGAGAACCCATCGTTCGGTTACCGGACGGTTGCAGCCCTGTTGGGGTTCAACAAGAACACGGTACAGCGCATCTTCCAGCTCAAGGGCTGGCAAGTTCGCAAGCGTCCGGTTGGGTTTCGCCCCCGGATCCAGGCCCTGCCTTCGGTGGCCTCAGCGCCTAACCAACGCTGGGCGACGGACCTATGCCGGATCTGGGCTGGTCGCGATGGCTGGTGTTCCTTGGCGCTGGTGATTGATTGCCATACCCGTGAACTACTGGGATGGCATCTCTCGCGCAGTGGTAAATCGAAAACGGCCGAGGCAGCGCTGGAGCAAGCCTTAATTGCTCGCTTCGGCAGCTTGGGACGAGTTGCATCGCCGTTTTTGTTACGTAGCGACAATGGGTTGGTGTTTACCAGCCGCAACTACACAGCACTGGTGAAGAGCTATGGGTTGCAGCAGGAGTTCATCACGCCGTACACGCCGGAACAAAACGGCATGGTCGAGCGGGTGATCAGAACGCTCAAGGAGCAGTGTGCCCATCGGCAGAGGTTCGAGACCTTGCAGCATGCCAGTCGGGTGATTGGCGACTGGATC
This sequence comes from Aeromonas sp. INTO2, assembly GCF_049860605.1. NCBI lineage: Bacteria > Pseudomonadati > Pseudomonadota > Gammaproteobacteria > Aeromonadales > Aeromonadaceae > Aeromonas > Aeromonas sp. INTO2. Next base: position 4,296,160 of record NZ_CP187588.1, on the reverse strand, counting down.
CAGTTTTACAACCAGAAGCGTCCTCACCAGGCGCTAAAGATGAAAACACCGGCGCAGGCCTATGCCGAAGCCGCTTAGTTGTGCAGGAACGGCTGGGTCATTACAGGAATGCCATACTGAAGCGGATAATTTGCCTCAAGTGGTCCATGGTAGCGTCTGGTCGTAAAGCTGGTTACCATGAAGGTGAATAGAGTGTTGCACCTTTTTTGCTTTCATTTACAAAAGGTCTTTAAAGATGAATTTATCCAAGTTTCCCGTTTATGTGCAGGCAGCAGTTCTTGCTCTGGTATTGGCGCTGCTCGGCTATCTGGTTGCCCAGGCCCTGCAGTTCTCTCTGAAAGTCGAAGTCATTTTTGCCGCCGGTCTGGCCATTGGCGGTTTCGTGGTACCGCTCTTCCTTAACCGTGCGCCTGCCACCGCCCTCGAAGAGGCGACCAGCCAGGAGACCTGTACCTTATATGTAGGCAACCTGCCCTATCGCGCCAACGAGATTGCGGTGCGCGAACTCTTTGCCGAGCAAGGTCAGGTACTGTCAGTTCGTCTGATGAAGGACAAGGCCACCGGCAAACGCAGGGGCTTCGGGTTTGTGGAGATGCCTGTCGCCGATGCGGCCAAGGCCATCGCCGCGCTCAATGACAAGGAGTATCAGCAGCGCACCCTGAAAGTGCGTGAAGCAAATGACAAGCGGGACCGGGATGAGAAGGACGTCAACGACGTCGACGCCTGATATTCAGTACACCACTTCTTCGAGTGACGACAGCCCCCAAGCTTGCAAGGGGGCTGTCAGTTTCTGGGCCCCAGCATCCAGTCGCGTGCAGTAGGCACGCCCCGTCCCCTCGCCAGGTGCCTGGACCGGCAGTGTCGCAAGCAGATGCGCCACCCGCCTTGCCACGGCAAGACCCGAATCGACCAGTTGGCATTCCGGCATCAGCTGTTTGATCTCTTCGTTGAGCAAGGGGAAGTGGGTACATCCCAGTACCAGGGTATCCGGCCTCTCCTCCCCTTCCATCCAGTCTGTGAGCACCTCTCTGAGCAGGGCCATATTGACCGGCAACCCCGCCAGCTTGCGCTCGGCTTCGATAACCAGTTCGGTGGCCCCCTTCAGCAGCACATGCTTGCCCGGGGCGAACTGGGCGATGAGTTCATGGGTATAGTCACGGCTGACGGTGCCGGGCGTTGCCAGCAGACCGATGTAGCCGTTACGGGTCAGGGCGGCGGCAGGCTTGATCGCGGGAACCACGCCGACCACGGGAATGCTGAGTGCGGTACGCAGGGATGGCAGGGCAATGGTACTGGCGGTATTGCAGGCGATCACCACCAGATCGATGGCGTGCTCGGCCACCATGTGGCTGACCAGTCCGGTACAAGCCTCGATGAGGGCCGCCTCACTCAGCTCGCCATAGGGAAAGTGGGCATTGTCGAAACTGTAGAAATAGTTGTGCTCCGGCAGAGCGCGACGGATCTCCCCATAGACGGTCAGACCGCCCATACCGGAGTCGAACACGAGAATATTGGCCACCTGAGCTCCCCCTTGAATGCGAGGCCGCGATCATACTCCCGCCCGGCGCCAATAGAAAAGGCCCTGCCAATGGCAGGGCCCCTGATTTTTCAGATCCAGACAAGGGGATCAGAGTGCGTAGTCCACCGTCACATAGTAGGCACGCTCGTCAGCCGGGTAACCCACCGAGGTCTGGTACTCCTTGTCCAGCAGGTTGCTGATCTTGCCGGAGACCTTCCAGGACGGTGCAACTTGATAGCCCACCGCCAGGTTCCACACGCTGTAACCGCCCAGCTGGGTGGTATTGGCCGCGTCACCATAACGCTCACCCTGGTAGATCCAGCTCAGGGAGCCATCGAACTGCTGCCACTGCGCCTGGCTCACCCACTTGGCCCCCTTGCGGGAGATCAGCTGCAACTGCTTGTCGGTGACCTTGTCCTTGGGATCCTTGTATTCGGCGGAAACGCGATGGCTCAGCCAGCCGGTCTCGAACTCCCCTTCCAGCTCAACCCCTTCAATCCGCGCCTTGCCGACGTTTTGCGGCGTCCACATGCCCTGGCTGTCCGGTGCCCACTGGATCATCTGCTCGAAGTCGTTGCGATAACCGGTCAAGCGCCACTCCACACCAGCGGTCTGTCCGTCCAGCATCAACTCGTGGCTTTTCGACTCTTCCGGCTTCAGATCCGGATTGCCGGACCCCGGGTAGTAGAGATCGTTGAAGGAGGGGGCACGGAAACCGGTGCCGTAACGGGCACTGAGGCGATAATCCTCAACGAAGCGCCAGCCAGCGCCGGTTTGCCAGGTGTTGTGACGTCCGAACTGCTCGTTGTCATCGCTGCGACCGCTCAGCTCGGCCTGCCAGACCTGGTTGTCAAACTGGGCCAGGGCATAGAGCCCGGTGTTGTCACGCTCATCGGCCTCACTCGGGAAGGCGACGCCAGAGGAGCGGGAACTATCGTCCAGCATGTCGCGCTGCCAGTCGGCGCCGCCCCCCAGGGTCCAGCTCTCGTCCAACTTGACGCTGTTGACCCAGTTCAGGGTGTATTGACGGGTATAGAGTCGATCAGCGGACTGATCGCGGCCGCTGGTATCCGGGTAGTCGTAGGCATCCTGTTTGGAGAAGGCGCCGCGCAGCTCGCTCAGGTAGCGCTCGTCATGATAGCGGGAGCCGAGCTGGTAGCTCTGGTTCTCGGTCCAGGTCTCGTTGCGTTGATGAAACGCCGGGCCCCAGGCGGAAGCGGCAGAGGATCTGTCGTACTGGGCAATGTTGCGGAACCAGCGGGTCGTACCGAACAGATCCCAGTTGCTGGCCAGCGCCTGCTGATAATCCACCATGGCGTTATAGCCCCGGTGTCCATGCTTGTCGCCATCGTTCACCCCGACGATGGGATGCACGTTGTAGCCGGTCTCGTCATCGAAACCACCAGCGACCTTGATCTGACCCGCATCACCCACCTGGCTGGCGCTGCTGAAGGCAGCCTGACGCTGCTTGTGGGAGCCCGCGCCCAGGTTGAACTTGTGCTGATTGGTCCCCTGGTCCGGGCGAGTGATGATGTTGATGACCCCACCGATGGCATCGGACCCATAAATAGTGGCGCGTGCACCGCGGATATATTCGATCCGCTCCACCTGGTTGAGGGGCAGGTTGTTGAGCTCGGTCATCCCGGCGGTCAGAGAGGCGCTGCGCACCCCGTCCACCAGCACCAGGGTCTGGGAAGAGGTGCCACCACGTACCCGCAGCGAGCTGAGCTGGCCGCGGCCGCCGTTGCTGACCACTTCCACGCCGGGCAGGGTCTTGACCACGTCGGTCACGGTCTGGGCTTGCAGGCGATCGATCTCGTCACGGGTCACCACGTTGACGGGAGCCAGCACACTGGAGGCAGGCTGGGCGACACGGGTAGCGGTCACCACCATGGTGGGATTGACGGGGATGGTCAGTTGTTGGGCAAAGGCCGCAGTTGGCAACAGGGCAGCCGCCAATAATGTCTTGGACATGAGAGATCCTTAAGTTCGCGTAAGCATCTACTTCGTGGCCGGTTTCTCTCGGCCCGAAATACGAACTTTGGCAGGTCTTCGGGCTTGGGGGCTGATGGCCTACGGCGACGGCTTCCCACCTGACGGCAGTGCCCTGATGTCGCTTCGTTCCCCCTTACCGCTGCGCGCCAGCTCCGGATTCTCACCGGATTCCCTTTTAAGCATGATGCGCCAAAGCGGGGGAATTATAGGCAGAGCCGCCTTGGATGTATAGCCATCTGGATTTCTAATGTCGTTTTTACCCAAAGCCGGTGCCAAGTGGCGCAGATCCTCGCCCCCTCTCATACCTTGAGGCTCGTTGACCGTCATTCGAGAGGGTCAAACACAAGAAATGTTGAGCCAGATCCCACGGCTTTTTGGTAACATGCGGCAAACGTTTGACATCCGAGGAAGCCGTAATGACGACCCCCCCTATGATCGGCCTGGTAATGGGCTCCGACTCTGACTGGCCCGTGATGCAGGCCGCCGCCCGCATCCTCAAGGAGCACGGCGTGCCCTATGAAGCGCGCGTCGTATCCGCCCATCGCACCCCGGATCTCCTGTTTGAATATGCCGCCAGTGCGCGCGATCGCGGTCTGCGCGCCATCATCGCCGGCGCCGGCGGCGCAGCCCACCTGCCGGGCATGCTGGCCGCCAAGACCACGATCCCGGTGCTGGGCGTGCCCATCCCCACCCGCCAGCTCAAGGGGATGGATTCCCTGCTATCCATCGTGCAGATGCCCAAGGGCGTGCCGGTCGCCACCTTCGCCATCGGCGAGGCGGGTGCCGCCAATGCCGGTCTGTTCGCCGTGTCCCTGCTCTCTGTCGCCCAGGATGGCGACGCTCCCCGTTATCACCAGCAGCTCGACGGCTTCCGCGCCAAGGAGCGCGACCGGGTGCTGGCGCTCACCCTGGAGGAGCCGGCATGATACTGCCCCCCGCCACTTTGGGTATGCTCGGTGGCGGCCAGCTCGGCCGCTACTTCGTGATGTCTGCCCACCGTCTCGGCTACAAGGTGATCGTGCTGGACCCGGACCCCATCAGCATCGCCGGTGCAGCCGCCGACGAGCAGATCGTTGCCGCCTATGACGATGCCGATGCCCTGCGCGATCTGGCCAGCCGCTGCGACGCCATCACCTGCGAGTTCGAAAACGTGCCCGCCGCCTCCCTGGCCCTGCTGGAGCAGTACAAGCCGGTGCGCCCGGCCGCGAGCGCAGTACGTGTCTGTCAGGATCGCCGGGAAGAGAAAGCCTTCCTGACCCGCGCCGGTGTACCGGTTGCCCCGAACCTGACCCTGCTGCCGGGCGAGCCGCTGCCCGCCCTGCCCGGCGACCTCTTCCCCGCCATCCTCAAGACCGCCCGCGAGGGCTACGATGGCAAGGGGCAGTGGACTATCCACAATGCGGGCGAATTGCCAGCGGCCCTGGCCGCCAGCGGTGTCCCTTGCGTGCTGGAAAAACGCCTGCCACTGGAGGGGGAGTTTGCCCTCACCCTGGCCCGCAGTCCGAGCGGTGCCATCAGTGCACTGCCCCTGGTGCAGAACTGGCACAGCGGCGGCATCCTGGATCAGACCCGTTCCCCGGCCAATGTGCCCGCCCTGGAGCGCGAGGCCCAGCGCATCGCCGAGCACATCATCGCCGCCCTCGACTATGTGGGCGTGCTGACGGTGGAGTTCTTCCTGGTCGGCGGTGAGCTACTGGTCAACGAGATGGCCCCCCGGCCCCACAATTCGGGTCACCCCAGCATCGACAACGCCGGTTGCAGCCAGTTCGAGTTGCAGGTGCGCGCCCTGTGCGATCTGCCGTTGCCGGCACAGGCTGAGGTTCAGCCCGCCATCCTGCTCAACCTGCTCGGGGATCTGTGGCAAGACGGCACGCCGGACTGGGCCGGCGCCCTGGCCCTGCCCGGGGTGCACCTTCACCTCTATGGCAAGGGTGAGGCCCGCCCTGGCCGCAAGATGGGCCACGTCACCGTCACTGGCCGCGACTGGCCGGCGGTCGAGGCCACCGCGCACCAGCTGCGCGCCCTGCTGGGTCTGCCACCACGCTGAGTCCACCCCTTGACATGCAAAGACCCGGGCCAAGGCCCGGGTCTTTTTTTATGACTTGAGAAGCGAGAGGGGTCAGGCCCTGTCGACAGCCGCAACGGGAGCAGGCAGGCGGATGGTGAGGGAGAGCACCAGGGCCACCACCAGCAACACCAGGATCAGGTTGAAGGTCGCCATGAAGCCGCCGAACAGGGAGGCCACGATGGAGCCGATGATGCTGCCCAGACCAAAGCCCAGGTAGATGACGCCGTAGTTCTTGGTCAGGTTGTTGAGGCCGAAGAAGTCGCTCACCAGCGAGGGGTAGACGGTGATGGTGCCGCCGAAGCTGAACGCCACACAGGCCACCGCCACGAAGAAGAGGTTGGCATTGAGCGGCACGAACAGCAGCAGCGCCATGCCCGCCAGGGTAATCAACTGGGCGATGGTGATGACCCGGATACGGGACATCTTGTCGGAGAGGATGCCCAGCACCAGCCGGCCACCCAGGTTGGCCATGGCGATGATGGCGACGGCGTTGGCGGCGACCACGGCCGGCAGGCCCACCATCTTCTCGCCGATGTCCTTGGCCACGCCGATGACGTAGAGACCGCTCATGCAGGCGGTGAGGAACATCAGCGCCAGCATCCAGTATTGGGGCTTGCGCATCGCCTCGGCCAGGGTGAAGTCGCGGCTCTCGCTCTGCTGCACGGCGGCGGCCTGCTTGGGCGCATCCTTCATCAGCATGCCACCCACCAGCACCATGGACATGGCGATCAGCCCCCACAGTTGGAAGGTGGTCTCAAGGCCGTTGCTGGAGAGCAGCAGCAGGTTGATGTACTTGAAGCCGAGGCTGCCGAGGCCATAAGCACCGATAGAGCAGGCGGAGATGAGCCCCTTGCGCTCCGGGAACCACTTCACACAGTTGGAGAGGGTCATCAGGTAGCCAGTACCGTCTGCAAAACCGACCAGAATGCCGGCACAGAGGTAGAGCATCGCCAGGTTGCTGGCATGAGCGGTGAGGAAGAAGCCGATGCCGAGCAGCACGCCGGCGCCCAGGGTGACGTTGCGCACCCCGAACCGCTCCTGCAGCTTGCCTGCCAGGGAGGAGGCCACCGCCAGGGAGAGGCTGAGCAGGCCGAAGGCGAAGGCGACCTGGCTCACCGGCTCGTCCAGCTTGTCAGAGAGCTGGGCGTTGAACAGGCTCCAGGTGTAAACGGATCCCAGCGCGAACTGGGTGATGATGGTCCCCAACAGGGTGAGGTAACGGGTGCGATTCAGCTCTCTGGTCATGATGCGTCTCGAGGAATGGCCTTAAGGAAACTGGGGCCACTATAGACAAGACGCCGCTCCCACCGACCGATTACGGCATGAAATGCAGATCGGCGGGAATGAATGACAATCAGAGCCGCATCAGCTGACGGAACGCCTTGATGTTGCTGCGGCTGACCGGCACCTCGAACGGCAGGTCATGGAGCCGGATGAGATAGGTGCTGTTGAACCAGGGCACTATCTCGCGGATCTTGTTGATGTTGACGCAGTAGGAGCGGTGGCAACGAAAGAACCCCTCGGCAGGCAACCGACTGACGAACTCGCTGAGGGTCATGGTCATCACGTAGCGATCGGTACGGGTGTAAACATGGGTCAGCTTCTCGTCCGCTTCCGCGTAGTAGATCTGCTCGCAGGGGGTGACGATGATGCGCTCCCCCTTCACCAGATTGACGGTGCGGTTCTGTGGCGTCCCGGGCTCCGCACCCTGGGGCTGGGACTTGCCCGCCAGTTCGAGCTTTTGCAGCAGATTGATGAGGCGCGGCTCGTTGTAGGGCTTGAGGATGTAGTCGAATGCCTCCAGCTCGAACGCCTCCACCGCAAACTCCTTGTAGGCGGTGACGAAGACGATGTGGGGCGGATGGCTGGACTTGTGCAGGTTCTTGGCCAGCAGCAGGCCGTCGATGGCGGGGATCTGGATATCCAGAAACACCACGTCTACTTCGTGATCCTGCAGATACTTGAACGCCTCCAGCCCGTCTTCGAAGCTCGCCACTATCTCGATGTTACTGTGCTGCCCCACCAGAAAGGCCAGCTCCTCGCGGGCCAGATACTCATCTTCCACAATGATCGCTTTCAGCATGACATTGCCCCCATAAGGAGCACAGGAGAGGCCAGCTCCTCCCGTATCAAACATTCGTCTTCCACTATGATGGCTTTCAGCATGGCATTGCCTCCTGATCAGGCAGATAGAAACAGACTTCGGTCCCCGGCTCCAGCCGCTTGAGGTGCAGGCCGTCGCCATAGAGCAGCTTTACCCGCTGATGCACGTTCATCAGACCGATGCTGCGGCTCTCCACCCGACCGGCGGCGACCCCGTCGATCACCGCCTGGCTGATGCCGTAGCCTGTGTCGCGCACCGCGACCCGGATGCCGCCCGCCAGCTGCTTCACCTCGATGGTGACCCGACCCGGCGCACTGCGGGGCTGGATGCCGTGCAGGATGGCGTTTTCCACCAACGGCTGCAACAGCAGGCTCGGCACCTGGATATGCACGTCGTCCACCTCGAACACCACCTCCAGCTTGTCGCCGAAGCGGGCCTGCTCGATGGCCACGTAGTCGCGCACCTGCTGCAGCTCCTCCTGGATGTCGATGAGGGTGTCCCCCTTGTTGAGGTTGTAGCGCAGGTAATCCGCCAGATTGGCAATGAGCTGGCGTGCCTGCTGGGGACGGATGCGGATCAGCGACGAGATGGCATTGAGGGCGTTGAACAGGAAGTGGGGGTTGATCTTGCTCTGCAGCGCGGTGAACTCCGCCTTGCGGGTCATCTCCTTGAGCTGCTCGATGCGCGACACCTCCATCTGGGTGGAGATGAGCTGGGAGAGACCCACCGCCATCTCCTTGAGGGAGCTGGTGATGCTGTGGGTGCGGCGATAATAGATCTTGAGAGTGCCGCTGACGGCGCCGTTTTCCCGCAGCGGAATAATGATGACCGAGTGAAAATCGGAGAGGTGATACTGGCGCAGATCGTTGTTGATGATGATCTGGTCGAGCAGCACCGCCCTGTGGGTCATGTCGCTGATGGCGTGGTGTTCGTCCAGCTCGTAGTAATCCTTGCCCACCCCCACATAGGCCAGCACGTCGCGGGTATCGGTGATGGCCACCGCATCGGCGCTGATCTCGCTGCGAATGATGCCGCACACCTGGCTCAGGGAGTGGCGATCGATGTTCTGGAAAAACGGCAACGTCTTGTTGGCGATGTCGAGCGCCAGCTTGGCCTGCTTGGCGGCAATCAACTCCTTCTCGTCGTCCAGGTCCTGCACCAGCTTGATGATGAGCCCGATACAGAGCGCCCCGGCGATCATGGGATAGGCAATATGACTGACAATCTCCACACCTACCGCATGGGGCTCGGTCAGTTGCCAGATAAGCAGCATGGTCAGCCCCTCGCAGGCCATCCCCGCCAGGATGCCATAGAGCCAGAGCCGCGACTTGCGACAGCGCAGGTGCAGCCAGGTGGCAAGCAGGCCGGCGATGATGCTGGCGATGAGACAGGGAATGGAGGTGTGGCCATCCATGTCGATGAGGTAGCGGTGCAGCCCCGAGATGACCCCGGCCGGAATGCCGACCCAGGGGCCGAACAGGATGCCGCCCGAGATGATGGCGATGATCCGCACGTTGATGAGGGCCCCCTCCACCGGAATGCCGGTGTAGGTGCTGAACACCGCGAACAGGCTGAAGATGCTGGCCACCAGCACCAGCTCGGCCGGGGTGTGGTCACGCTTCTGGAACAATCGCTGAAACGGCCGGGTGCGGGTGAGAAGAAAGAGCGTCATCAGCATCAGCGCCGCCCGCTCAAACACCGCCAACAACATCATCTGATTTTCGAGCATGGCTCTCCTCCGTCAATGGCATGGCGCCAGGGGCGGATCATACCCCTTATCTGCCGCCGACTCATGGGCGAATCCGGGGAGAGCGGTTCAGCTTTCGGGGAAAGCGCCGATAAGAGGAGGCCCTCGCCAAGGAGGGCCCAGTCCGACAAAGGAGATAACTATGTTTCAAAAAAGCATGGTGCTGGCAGTGATGATCGGTTGCAGCAGTGCCGCCGTTCACGCCAATACGCAGGTGAGCCAGCTGAACTGGCAGGCCACCGCCAGCAAAGAGACCAACATGGAAGTAGCGCTTACCCACCCAGGCCTCCAGGCCATCAATTCGGATCCGGCACAGGCTCCCGTCCAGATCCTGGCAGCAGACCTGAGCCACCCGGATTTCAACACCACCTATCGTTTGCAAGCCCGCGCACTCTACGGCTCCCTGCCACAGCAGGATGATCTCCGGATCACGCTGGCGCTCAACGGACAACCCCTCGAAGCAAGCCGCGCCCTCCCCTTGGCACAGGCGACCCGCTATTACCTCAGCTATCAAGCCCCGTCAGCCAGACCGGGCCAGGTGGGCGACGCCGCCTATGAGTTGATGGTGTACTGGCTGGGCTGACCACAGGAGCCGAAGGCATGTTCCCATGCCTTCATTCCTCCCCTTCCATCACCTGCAGTTGGGTCGCCGCCAGCCGAACGACCTCGTACTCTTGCTGCAAACGGGCCAACGCCTCGGGCAGCCTCGCCTGATCGAGTTCCCAGGATTCTATTTCGCTGCAGGTCGCCACCAGTTTCAGAGTGCCCATGATCCTGGCGCCCCCTTTCAGGCGATGTATACGGTCGATGAACTGGCCGACATGCCCCTCCTCCGCGGCCCGTTGCAATCTCGCGATATCGTCGTCACTGGCCCGCACAAACTCGGCCAGCAGAGGCACCATCAGGGTCGACTGATGTGCGGTCAGCGGCCCCAGATACCGCCGGATCTCCTCCATGCAGACGACCATGTCACTCTACTCTTCCCGCTGCATGTGCCGACGCAGGCAGTGATCGAGCGCCTCCAGTCCGACGGGCTTGAACAGACAGTCATCCATCCCTGCCGCCTGCCCTTCATTGATCTGCTCCTGCCGCGCATCGGCCGTCAGCCCGAGGATCACGGTGCGTCGCCAGCCGTGCAGCCGCTCCAGCTCCCGGCACTGACGAGCCAGCTCGAATCCGTTCATACCGGGCATGTTGAAGTCGGTCATGACAACATCAAACCTGGCTTCGATCAGCCGCCGCAGCGCCTCTTCTCCCGACTCGACGGCCGTGGCGTCATGACCCAGATAGGCCAGCTGCTGGCTGACCAGCAACCGGTTGGCTGGATGATCATCCACGACCATGATCTTCAGTCGCCGCCCCGGCTCAACCACCGGCTCCTGTGCAGGCGCAGCGGGCATCGCCACGGCATCGGCCACCGGCAGCTTCATCTCGACACTGACCCGGGTTCCCTGCCCGGGCGTACTCTCCAGTTTCAAGGAGCCGCCCATCGTCTCGCACAGGGAGCGGGAGATCATCAGACCCAGGCCTGTACCCGACTGCTGGATTTTCTCGGGTTGGCTGGCCTGGCTGAAGGGCTCGAACAGCCTGGCCTGCTCGGCCTGATCGATGCCGATACCGGTATCCAGAATGGTGAGCTGCACGGTACACCAGCCATCGCTGACCCGGGAGGCCAGCGTCACCGTGACCGATCCGCAATCGGTGTACTTGATGGCGTTGCTGATCAGGTTGGAGACGACCTGCTTGTAACAAAGACCATCGATCTGCACCCAGGACGGATCGCCCGTGACGAGCTCCAGCCGCAGGTTTTTCTGCCTCGCCAGCGCAGTGAATACGGTGATGACCGACGCTGTCAGGGTCACGATGTCATGGGGCTCGGGGGCCAGTTCAAACCGGCCAGACTCGATCTTGGAAATATCCAGGATGTCGCCGATGAAGCTCAGCAGATCGCTGGCAGAGCCATGGACAAGGGCGAGGGAGGCCTGATCCTCCTCATGCAGCCGACCCCGCTTGAGCGCCAGTTCCAGCAAGCCGATGATGGCATTCATGGGGGTACGGATCTCGTGGCTCATGGTCGCGAGGAAGGTGCTCTTGGCACGGTTTGCCTCCTGGGCCTCCTGGCTGGCCACCGCCAGCTCATCGAGCAGGCGTACCCGTTCGCTGACGTCGATCCAGCCCCCCACCCCCCCTGCACATTGCCGTCCAGATCGTAGTAAGGCTGAACCCAGTGATAGACGTCGACCCCGCCCGTCGGCAGGACCAGACGGTGATCCCCCTCCTGGGCGCGGCGGCTGTCACAGGAAAGCATCAGATCCCCGTGCAGGGGAGCAAGAAAAGGCCAGCGCGTGCGTGCGTCGTCCAGGCCCGTGCCGAGCAGACCGACCTTGGGCTCGCCAAGGAAGCTGGCATAGCTGCTGTTGCACAGCACCAGGATCCCGTTCAGATCCCGCGCATAGATGGGGTGAGGTGTCCCGTCCACCAGATCGGCGATGAACTTGAGCTGGGTGCTCAGCGCCCCCTCCACCAGCCGCCGCTCGCGGATCTGCTTGCGCAGGGACAGGCCCCACAGGCCAACCCAGAGGGTCAACAGCAGGATCAACGCGATAAAGACCCCGAACTCCTGAATCAACTCCTGCCAGGAGACACTCTCCTGTTTGACATTGACCCGCCAGCGGTTGGAGAGCCCTTCCAGCTCATCCGGCGGAATGATGGCAATCACCTTGTCCAGAATGTCCCGCAGTACGGGATGCGCGGGGGTGACCGCCAACGCGGCACCGATGGGGATGGAATCGAACAGCTCCCCCGTAATGATCAGGCTGTCGGGGAATTTGCTGTTCACGTAGTACTTGGCCACCCGCAGCGGCAGTATGGTCACATCGCACACATCCATCGCCACACAGCGCATGGCATCTTCAATCGTATCGAACTGCCGCGACGTCAGCTTGCCGTATTCCGCCTCGATGGCCTGGGTCGAGATAAAGCCTCTGACCATGGCCACGGTGCCGATCTTGAGCAGCGATGCAGGGGGGACCTCCCGGTGGCGCAACCCCACCACATAGGAGAGGGGATCGAGGACAAAGGCCCGGCTGAACAGATAGCGGTTCCTGCGCTCGGCAGAAGGGCTCAACACCCCCGCATCCACCTGGCCGCTATCCAGCAACTGGGTCATCTGCTCCGGCGTCTTGGCAGGCACCACCTCGAGCTCCACCCCCAGCTTGGCTCGCATGACCTGCAGCAGATCGGCGACCACGCCGTGCATGGTACCGGTGACGTCATAGAAACTGAGGGGCGGGATGCCGCTGTTCACCGCAATCCGGATCTTCTCCCGTTTGCTCAGCCATTCCCATTGTTCGCGGCTCAGGTCGATTCTGCTGGCACCGATGGAGAGGCCCCCCCCATTCCAGCGCTTGGCCACTTCCGCCCGCTTGCCCTCGAGGATCTCCCCCAGCGCGATATCCATGATCCTCTTGAGTCGCCGCTCCTTGGGATTGAGGGCAAAGGCAAAACCGGCGGTATCGATATAGAGCGGCTTCAATAATTGAATGCTGCTCTGATAGGGAAGGTGCGAATAAGCGGGGAAATTCTTCTCGGCTGACTCAGTCATTTCATTTTTTCAGTTTGAGCCGATCTTTTCTCCCGTAAATGCCTTGAATCAGCCTATTTAGACCGTTTCTTCGCCATTTAAGGCGCTATTCCCAGTTTTTAGTGAGATCTCTCCCACTGACGTATCATTTGGTCCGCCCGAAACAGGTTGGCCAGCGTGAATAACATCGCCAGTTGGTTATCGTTTTTCAGCAACCCCTTGTATCTGGCTTTCATGAAGCCGAACTGTCGCTTGATGATGCGAAATGGGTGCTCCACCTTGGCCCGGATGCTGGCTTTCATGTATTCGATGTTGATGGCCGTTTTGTTCTTGCGTGGATGCTGTTTCAAGGTTCTTACCTTGCCGGGGCGCTCGGCGATCAGCCAGTCCACATCCACCTCGGCCAGCTCCTCGCGCTGTGGCGCCCCTTGGTAGCCGGCATCGGCTGAGACAAATTGCTCCTCTCCATGCAGCAGATTACCCAACTGATTGAGGTCATGCTCGTTGGCCGCGGTGGTGACTAGGCTGTGGGTCAGGCCACTCTTGGCATCGACACCAATGTGGGCCTTCATGCCAAAGTGCCACTGATTGCCTTTCTTGGTCTGATGCATCTGCGGATCGCGTTGCTGCTCTTTGTTCTTGGTCGAGCTGGGTGCCTCAATGATGGTGGCATCGACCAAGGTGCCTTGAGTCATCATGACGCCTGCTTCGGCCAGCCAGCGATTGATGGTCTTGAACAATTGGCGGGCCAGTTGATGCTGCTCCAGCAGGTAGCGGAAATTCATGATGGTGGTGCGGTCCGGCAAGGCGCTATCCAGGGATAACCGGGCAAACAGACGGATGGAGGCGATTTCGTACAGAGCATCTTCCATCGCGCCATCGCTCAGGTTGTACCAATGCTGCATGCAGTGAATGCGTAGCATGGTTTCCAGCGGATAAGGTCGCCGGCCATTACCAGCCTTGGGATAAAACGGCTCGATGACTTCCACCATGTTTTGCCATGGCAGAATCTGCTCCATGCGGGACAAGAAAATCTCTTTTCTGGTCTGACGGCGCTTACTGCTGAATTCACTGTCGGCGAAGGTGAGCTGATGACTCATGATGAACCCTTTTTCATGGCTCCAGATGACAAACATGATCTCATATCAGGGACTTGTTCGCACCTTCCCAAGCAAAGGCTCTCGCTACAACATCAGCTATTTAAGAGGACAGCCATCTGTTTATCTTTTCTTGTCCAGCAATTTCTTCAAACAGGTTGTGAGGCTGGGGCTGCAAGATCAACTGACTCGCAGTCTGATCAACTTCAATATGAAGAATGGATATGCTCCCGAGAGTGGATACTATGAATTCAGCGGCACAACCGAAATACATATAAAACCACGGGACTTCAGCGTATCCATCTTGTCTTCGGAGGGCGTCAGCAATCCTTACAGGGAGGGGCAGGTCGGGAAAGACATTCTGAGCTTCTCATACAATATCTCTGATAGCGGCCCCATCAGTGCCGATATGCTGGAAATTTCTATTTCACAGGACAGAGGTTCGCCCTATCGGGGATATTGCACTTTCTATCCGGCAGGCTCCTTCGCACCTGAACAGGCCGTCCCCATCCCTACCAGGCTGGTATTCGATTCGGTGGTTCATGGCGCGGGTTCACGGCACGCCATTCGCTGCGATCGCACACCGGTGGATATTCGCACCCTCGGAATACAGGACAATCAACCACCGCAGGAGTGGAATGATCCCGTCAACGGCCAGGGCATCACCCGGTTTTACAAACTGGCGCTGGAATTCGACCTGACCGATCCCATGGTGCAGCGCACCATGGGCGACGAGATGTGGGAAGGCGAGGTGGAACAAAGCGGCACCATCACCATCAAGGGGACCTGGCGCTGACCATGGAGTACAACATGCATCGTCTACTTTGGCCCTTGCTGGGCGGCTTGCTGGCCTCACAGGCCGCCGCCCTCGACATCGGCGCCATGACTCTTGCCATGGCGCCAGAGCAGGAGTTCATTACCAGAACCCTGACCAACAACAGTGCTTCACCCAAGCTGTACGACATACAGATGGAAAAAATCAGCGATCCCACGGCCAGAGGCAGAACACTGCCCACCGTCCCCGGTGAGCTGCTGTTTGCCCCCAGGCGCTTCACCCTGCACGCCAGACATGCCCAGAACGTCAAGTTCTACTACAAGGGGCCCGCCGATGACCATGAGCGTTACTACCGCATCACCTTCACCGAGTCACCGGCAGCCCAGGTGGATGAAGGCAGCCAGACGCAGCACCGGGGAACCGTCGAGGTGAAGCTGGCCCTGCAGTCCATCCTGGTGGTGCGTCCGCGTCAGTCACGTTTTGCATACCAGCTGGACCCGGCACAGAGCACCATCACCAATACCGGCAACACCTATTTCGAGTTCATGGTGAAACGGGGCTGCCAGCAGGCGGACAGCAAGTACCTGCTGCCCGGGGAGACCTACCACAATCCCGGGATCAATCAGCCGGGCAACCAGAAGCTCATCGTCTACCAGTCCCGCTTCATCCCCGTGGGCAAGGATTGCTGGCCAGACTAGGTGCCCGACACCGGACGGTCAGCAATCCCCAGGGTCAGGAGGAGAGCGTCGCCAGCCTGGCCGCAAACCCCATGAAGAAGAGGCCGATAAGGCCGTTGCCGAGACGGGCCGCCGTCTGGCGCTGACGGAAAAAGCGGGCCATCAGGGTACCGCCGAAGATCAGCAGGGTCAGGTAGACGAAGCTCATCGCTTCCAGCATGCCAGCCAGCACCAGGTAGGATATCCAGGTGTGGGCATAGCTGAAGTCGATGAACTGCACGAAGAAAGAGACGTAGAACAGAATCGCCTTGGGATTGGTGAGGCTCAGGGTGAGGGCCTTGGTAAAATAGCGCTCACCGGGATCCATCTCGGACGCCGGTCCCGCCTTTTTGGCGATGAAGTTCGCGTGCAGGATCTTCACCCCCAGATAAAGCAGGTAGATGGCGCCCAGATAGCGCACCAGGGTAAACAGCAATGGGGTGGTGCGAATGAGGGACGCGATCCCCAGATAGGCGCAGAAAATGAGGATGGCATCGCCGACGAAGACGCCGAGGGCGGCGCGATAACCCGGGCCTATGCCGCGCACGGCACCGGTTCGCAGCACGTAGAGGGAGTTCGGGCCCGGGGCGATGATGATGAAGAAGAGACCGACCAGATAGGTCCAGACGTTGATGACACCCAGGCTTTCGAACATGTTCCCTCCATGGCGGGTGATGGGCCGGATAACGGCGGCAGGCCTTCTATACTAATCCGCCCCGCGCCAAGCACAAGATCTGACCAGCCATCCACACGCCGTCAGCATGAACGGCCTGCGCGCCACGCGAACGCAATCCGGGCGTTCGCCCACTTTGGTTATGTCCAGATACGCCGGGATAGGGCATGGTAGAGGGAGTGATCCCCCAGCCATGGACAAGACCTTGAGTACCGACACCCCGATCACCGCCCCGCCCGCGGTGGACAACCCGACTACCACCGCTTATCCGGTGATCGCCGCCATCAGCTTCTCGCACCTGTTGAACGACATGATGCAGTCGGTACTGCTGGCCATCTATCCCCTCCTGAAGCTGGGGCTCGATCTGTCGTTCACCCAGATAGGTCTCATCACCCTCACCTACCAGTTCACGGCCTCGCTGCTGCAACCCCTGATCGGCCTCTATACCGACCGCAGACCCATGCCCTACTCCCTGCCTCTGGGCATGGGCTTCACGCTGGTGGGGCTGCTCTACCTGTCGCAGGCAGGCAGCTTTGGCGCCGTGCTGTTGTCGGCCATGCTGATCGGCATGGGCTCCTCCGTCTTCCACCCGGAATCCTCCCGGGTCGCCCGCATGGCGGCCGGCAACCAGCCCGGTCTGGCCCAGTCTCTGTTCCAGATCGGCGGCAATCTGGGATCGGCCATCGGCCCCCTGCTCGCGGCGCTCATCATAGTGCCGAAGGGACAGGGTAGTGCGGCCTGGTTCTCGTTGTTCGCACTCATCGGGGTCATCGTGCTCAGCTTCGTCGGCCGCTGGTCCAGCCACCATGCCGCCAGCTTCCATCGGCGGATGAGGGCCCATGCCGGCACCGGCCTGAGCCGCCGCCAGATTGGCTGGTCACTGGCTATCCTCGGTCTGCTGATGTTCTCCAAGTTCTTCTACATGGCCAGCCTGAGCAGCTATTACACCTTCTACCTGATGGACAAGTTCCACCTGTCGCTGGAGAGCGCCCAGCTCTATCTGTTCGCCTTCCTGTTTGCCGTCGCGGCAGGGACAGTGCTCGGCGGGCCGCTCGGCGATCGCATCGGTCGCAAGCGGGTGATCTGGATCTCCATCCTCGGCGTCGCTCCCTTCACCCTGCTGCTGCCCCACGTCGACCTGTTCTGGACCTCGGTGCTGTCGATCGTCATCGGCCTCATCCTGGCGTCGGCCTTCTCCGCCATCCTGGTCTACGCCCAGGATCTGGTACCCGGCAAGGTCGGCACCATTTCAGGCCTCTTCTTCGGCTTCGCCTTCGGCATGGGAGGGATAGGGGCCGCCCTGCTGGGCAAATTGGCCGATGCCACCAGCATCGAAACCGTCTATCAGGTCTGCGCCTATCTGCCCCTTATTGGCCTGCTGACCGCCTTCCTGCCCAATATCAGGAGAGGCTAGAGGCCAACCAGCGACCGACCATAAAAAACGCGGCCTGAGCAGGCCGCGTCTGGTTCCATCACTCGGGCCGCCTGACACGGCCCGATCCGCTCGGACTCATCCGCTGAGCCTCTTTGTCAGCAGTACGGCCTCTCCCCCAGCCCGACGACCGGGCCCACTGGAAGTTGTCACCCGAGAGGCCGCTGACGGGACTATTCACAGCAAGGATGCGGCATCCCTCAGCAGTACTGGCCTGCCACCCAGCCCGACGACCAGGCCCACTGGAAGTTGTAACCACCGAGCCAGCCGGTCACATCGACCACTTCGCCGATGAAGTAGAGGCCGGGCAAGGTGCGCGCCTCCATGGTCTTGGAGGAGAGCTCGTTGGTATCCACTCCCCCCAGGGTCACTTCGGCGGTGCGATACCCTTCGGTGCCGTTGGGCAGGATCTGCCAATCCCCCAGCAGGGTGGCCACCGCCTCCAGCTCCCGTTCGTTGTACTGGCGCATCGGCTTGCTCACCAGCCATCCCAGCTCCACCAGCTTGTCGACGAAGCGCTTGGGCAGCTCGCGCCCCAGCACGGTTTTCAGCTCCTGGGCAGGATGGGCCTGGGCCCAGGTCTTGAGGGTCTCTGGAATGTCGAGATCCGGCAGCAGGTTGATGTGAATCTTCTCCCCCGCCAGCCAAAAAGAGGAGATCTGCAGGATGGCGGGGCCGGAGAGGCCGCGATGGGTGAACAGCATGGCCTCCTTGAAGCGGGTGCCGTCCTCGGCGGTCACCGCCACCGGCAGGCTGACCCCCGCCAGATCGGCGAAGGCCTCCTTGTCGGCCTGATGCAGGGTAAAGGGCACCAGCCCGGCGCGAGTCGGCAGCACGGTGAGGCCGAACTGCTCCGCCAGCTTGAAGCCATAAGGGGTAGCACCGAGTTTCGGCATGGAGAGGCCGCCGGTGGCGACCACCAGCGACGAGCAGGCGATCTCCCCCTTGCTGGTGTCGAGCACGAAGCCTTCATCTGTCTTGCTGACGGTGAGGATCTCGGTCTGGAACTGCAGGGTCACGCCAGCCCAGTCGCACTCGGTCAGCAGGATGTCGACGATATCCTTGGCGCTGTCGTCGCAGAAGAGCTGGCCCAGCGTCTTCTCGTGGTAGTTCAGGCCATGCCTGTCCACCAGATCGATGAAATCCTGCTGGGTATAGCGCGCCAGCGCCGATTTGCAGAAGTGGGGGTTGGCCGAAAGGAAGGCATGGGGACCCGCCTGATGATTGGTGAAGTTGCAGCGACCGCCGCCGCTGATGAGGATCTTGCGGCCCGGCTTCTTGGCGTTGTCGAGCACCAGCACGGAGCGACCCCGGTAGCCAGCCTGGGCCGCACACATCAATCCGGCCGCCCCGGCACCGATCACCACCACATCCACCTGTTTCATCGTCACTCACCCATCAAAAGAAAAACGGCCCCTTTACCTTAAAGGACCGTCATTGTACCCGGCAGACACCAGCACAGCGGTACAAGGACACCTGCAAATAGAAAACGGCCCCTTTACAAGGGGCCGTCATTGTACTGACTGAACACTAAGTGTCCACGACTATCAGGCGTTGCCGTCCATGATGCTGGCCGGGGCGCCCTTGGCCAGCTCGGCCAGCTCCTTGTCGATGAAATAGAGGCCCTTGCCATCCTCGCCCACCAGGCTCAGACGGTCGACGATGCTCTTGAACAGCTTCTCCTCTTCGTGCTGCTCGGCCACGTACCACTGCAGGAAGTTGAAGGTGGAATAATCCTGGGTGGTGAAGGCGACGTGGGCCAGACCGTTGATGCACTTGGTGATGTGATACTCGTGCTCCAGGGTGGTGCGGAAGATGTCACCCAGGGACTTGAATTCATGGGGAGGCGCTTCGATGGCCCCCAGTACCGGCATGGCGCCGGTCTCGCTCACGTAGGTGAACAGGCGCTCCATGTGCTGGCGCTCCTCGACCGCATGCTGGCGCAGGAAGGTGGCGGCCCCCTCGAAGCCCTTGTCCTCGCACCAGGCGCTCATCTGCAGGTAGAGGTTGGAGGAATAGAATTCAAGATTAATCTGCTCGTTCAACTTCTCGATCATGGCTTTGGCCAACATGATGATTCTCCACTGTGATTTGCCCACGATTGTCGCCACTGTTGCATCCTGACGCAACCAGAGACAACCGACGCACCCCGCAGTTGCGACGACTTTTCACCTCATCCTCTCCCCCATACGGTTATAGAGAAGCAAAGAAACATGGTGTAGATGACATCAGCCATTATGATGGCGCCATTGGTCGGGGAAAGGATTCAATGAGATTCATAATGGCACTGGCGCTGCTCTGGATGACCCAGTTGCAGGCAGCTCCCTCCTTGCTGAAAGAGGCTGAATTGCAGGCGGCGCGCGATCCCGTCGGCTATCTGCAGCGCCTCGACGCCAGTCCCCAGCAGGATATGGAACTGTTCTACGCCAGGTCCCTGGCCCAGGCAGCCCTTGGCCGCTATCCACAGGCACAGCGCGACAATGCCCGCGCCCGGGGTCTGGCCAATGCCCAGCAGGAGACCCTGCGCCTGCTCGACTTCCGGTTGCAGCAGATTGCCCTGACCCTGGATGCCGATACGCCGGATCAGGCGCTCGAGCTGCTCACCCAGCTCTGGCCAGCGGTCCGGCATCACCCCAGGCAGGTCTCGGAGTGGCATGCCCTCAACGGGCTCGCCCTCTACCGTACCCAGCAGATGAAAGAGGCGATCCTCGAGCTCAAGACCGCCTATCACCTCAAGCAGAAAGAGCCGGGTTCCATCCTCTCCACCTTGCAGTGCGGCCGTCTGCTGATGACCCTCGGCAACCTCTATGCGGACCTCAATCTCTACCGTGAGGCCGAGACCTATTATCAGGATGCCCTCGGCCAGATGGTGCAGCTCAACGAGCCCAACAGCCAGGCCATCATCCGGGCCAACATGGCCAGGCTCTACATCGACATGGGCCAGCCTGCCAGAGCCAGCCAGTTGCTCGATACCCTGCTGGCCACGCCGAGCCTGTCACCCCACTATCGCGCCATCGTCCTCGGCTACCAGGCCATGGTGTTCAACGCACGGGCGGACTGGCACTCAGCCTGGCGCAGCCTGGAGGAGGCACAAGCCATCTATGACAGGCTGGATAGCCCGCAGGCGGCCTCCCGTCTGACCGAGATCAGGGCAAGAACCCTGCTGGGTCGTGGCGAGAAGCAGCTGGCCCTGCAACTGCTGATGGAGCACACCGCCCCTCTCTCCATGGATGGTCGGGCGATGCAGGCCAGGTTGCTGGCCGATCTGGGCCGCTACCCCGAGGCCTATGGGGCCATGACCCGCTACATGCAGTACTACAAGCAGCACTTCAACCAGACCCTGAGCCAGCACGCGGCCGCCTTCCAGGTCGAGATGGATCTGGCTCGCAGCGAGGCCAGCAATCGCGCGTTGCAGCAGGAAAACGAGAGCAAGCGCCAGCAACTGCTCTACCAGCAGAGTGCCCGCTACTACCAATTGCTGCTGCTGGTGCTGCTGGCCGTCGCTCTGATCCTGCTCGGGCTCACCACCCGCAGGCTCCACCGCAGCTCGCGCCACCTCTACAAGCTCGCCACCTTCGATCAGCTTACCGGGCTGCCCAACCGGCGCGCCCTGCTGGAGAGACTGGGTCAACAGTGGCTGCACGAAACGCCCCTGACCCTGCTCATCATCGACATCGATCACTTCAAGCAGATCAACGACAAGCATGGTCACCAGGCGGGGGATCAGGCTATCCGGCAGTTGGCCAGGGAGCTCAAGAGCTGGGCACCGGACCAGCAATTGATCGGACGCTGGGGCGGGGAAGAATTTCTGGTGGCCATGACCCAGGACGGGGCCACCTGCTGGCGGCTGGCGGAGCAGCTGAGAAGCCGGATCGCCTACCTGGCCGCCCCCCACATGACCATCAGCATCGGAGTGGCGGAACGCTCGACGCAGGATGACAGCCTGAGCCAGCTCATCCATCGGGCCGACATGGCCATGTATCAGGCGAAACGCCAGGGGCGCAACCAGACCGTACTGGCCCAGTCTCCCAATCTTTCCCCTGAACTGGCCTGCAACGTCGCCTGATGCCCCTCGTGCGGGTGTCAGGGCGTCAGCTCAGTGAGTGACGCCACGTTCACCGGCGCACCGTAATCCACCCCCGGCAGCTCGAAGCCGTTGAGCTGCATGAACTCCTGGCGCAACCCGGCAAAATCCCCCAGGGCGCGGAAGTTCTCCGGCGTCACCTTGGGCCAGAGTGCCGAGACGGCGGCCTGCACCGCTGGCTCAAGCTCGTGGTCATCCATCCGGATCAGCCGGTTGCCATCGGCGACGACCCCTCTGGGCCCGTACATCTTGTCGGCAAACAGCCGCTGCATCTGCTCGATGCAGCCCTCGTGGACACCACGCTCCTTCATCACCCCCATCAACAGGCCCAGATAGACAGGCAGCACCGGAATAAACACGCTCGCCTTGGTCACCAGCGCCTTGCAGACCGACACCCAGGCATGACCGCCAATCCCGGCAAGTTGCAGGTTGATGGTCTCGGCGGTGGCGTGCAGGTGCTCCTTGGCATAGCCGATGGTGCCGTCCCGATAGAGGGGATAGGTGGACTCGGGGCCAATGTAGGAGTAGGCGACGGTCCGGGCACCGGGGGCCAGGCAATCCGCCTGCTGCAATGCCTGCATCCAGCGCTGCCAGTCCTCGCCCCCCATCACGGTGACGGTGTCGCGGATCTCCTCCGGGGTGGCTGGCACCAGCGACTGCTGCACCAGCGCATCGTGCTCCAGATCCAGCCCCCAACCTTGCAGCGGCTGGCCTGTGGTCTTGAGCACCGAGCGTACCTGTGTGCCATCCGGCATCACCCTGACTCCGCTCGCCAGCGAATAGACCACCAGATCCACCTGCCCGAGCTGCTGGCGGATGACGTCGATGGCCTGCTGGCGCATGGTGTCGGAGAAGGCATCCCCAATCAGGTTGACGGCGATGCGACCGGCTTGCTCCGCCGCCTGACGAAACCAGATGTTGTTGTACCAGCCAGCACTGCCGAGCCCCTTGTCGGAGGGACCCCGCTCGAACGAGACGCCCAGGGTATCGGCCCCGGCGCCGAAGGTGAGCGCGATCCGGGACGCCAGCCCGAAACCGGACGATGCCCCCAGCACCAGCACCCGTTTCGGCCCGTTGAACGGCCCCGCCGCCCGCACCTGTTCGATCTGTTGCAGCACGGCGGCGCGACAACCCATGGGGTGGCAATTGCGGGCAACACAACCCTGGATCTGGGGATGAATGATCATGAAGGACTCTCCGGTGCATCGGTGGGACATGAGAAACGGCCATGACAGCGTCACCCGGTTGCAGGTGAGGAGCCCTGGCCATTTTGCCAAGGGAACTGGCTACAGCATAACCAAGGGGGGCGGGATTACCTTGATGTCGGACTGGATATGGGCTGGAAGAGGGCAGAAAAACAAAAGGGAGCGCGAGGCTCCCCAAAGCGGTATTCAGATGCTTTTTGTTGTTTTGTGTTCATTGCGAAGCACGGGCACATCCTATTCCCCCACCTTCCCGGGGGCAATAGCACGCCTGTGACCGGCGTCAAACTCCTGTTCAAAATATGCACTCCCCGGCCACCTGCACCTCTACGCCTTCCGGTTCGGGGTCAGGCAAATCCTGAAACTGTGGCGACGATGCCGTTTTAGTTTCAGCAGACATTGGTATAGTGGACCCAGGATCAGTGAGGAGAACTCCCATGAATGGAACCTATTACAAACACGTACTGGCCGCGATCGACCTGTCGGAAGACAACCGCAAGGTGATAGAGAAGGCGGTCGACCGGGCCCGCTCCAACGGCGCCAAGCTGTCGGTGATCCATGTGGATGTGGACCTCAAGGATCTCTACACCGAGATGATCGACATCGACATCGACAACGTGCAGGACCAGGTGATCGCCGAAGCGAAGGAGAAGCTGGAAGCCTTCCTCGCCTCGGTGGACTACCCCATCGAGAAGAAATTGGTGATCTGCGGCGATCTGAGCGAGCGGGTCAACCAGGCGGTCAAGGACTACCAGATCGACCTGCTGGTGTGCGGCCATCGCCAGAGCTTCTGGAGCCTGCTCACCTCGAGCGCACGCCAGCTGATGAATACCGTGCCCTGCGACATGCTGGTCGTGCCCTTGCAGAAGTGATCGAACAGGCGTAGTGTGATTTGCCATGAATATGACCTCATTCAATCACAACTACTGGTGGTGCTGCTTCTAAACAGGCGGCACTGCTTTTCTATGTAAAATTTACCAAAGAAAACACCGTGACCGCCGAGAGGCGGTCATTGTTTTCATCCCTTTGTCGCCTCCCGGCTCACCCAACTGGAGAGAGTGACATGCACAACCCCGTGATCCTGACCGGCGACCGCCCCACCGGCAAACTGCACATCGGCCACTACGTCGGCTCCCTGCGCCAGCGCGTGGCCGCCCAGCACCATTACCGCCAGTTCGTCATGATCGCCGATCTGCAGGCGCTGACCGACAACGGCCACAACCCGGCCAAGGTGACCGACCACGTGCTGGAGGTGATGGCCGACTACCTGGCCGCCGGCCTCGACCCGGCCAAGACCACTTTCTGCCTGCAGAGCGCCCTGCCCGCCCTCGCCGAACTCACGACCTACTACCTCAACCTGGTCAGCGTCGCCCGGCTGGAGCGCAACCCCACGGTGAAGGCCGAGATCCAGCAAAAAGGGTTCGAGCGCAGCCTACCTGCCGGCTTCCTCGTCTATCCGGTCAGCCAGGCCGCCGACATCACCGCCTTTCGTGCCACTCACGTGCCGGTGGGCGAGGATCAGCTGCCCATGCTGGAGCAGACCAACGAGATAGTGCGCCGCTTCAACACCCTGGTTGGCAAAGAGGTGCTGACCGAGTGCCAGCCCATCCTGAGCGACACCGGCCGCCTGCCCGGCATCGACGGCAAGGCCAAGATGTCCAAGTCCCTTGGCAACACCATCGAACTCGGCATGTCGAGCGACGAGATCAAGCAGGCGGTGTTCGCCATGTATACCGACCCCAATCACCTCAAGGTGAGCGATCCGGGACAGGTGGAGGGCAATACGGTGTTCGCCTATCTGGATGCCTTCCACCCCGACAAGGCACTGGTGGCCGAGATGAAGGCCCATTACCAGCGCGGTGGTCTGGGGGACATGCGCTGCAAGCAGGTACTCAACGACTGCCTGCAGACCCTGCTCGCTCCGATGCGGGAGCGGCGCGAGGCAGCCATCGCCGACAAGCGCCAGCTGCTGCGCCTGTTGCAGCAGGGTACCGAGCAGGCCCGGGCCCTCACCGACGAGGTGCTGGCCGAGGTGAAGGGGGCGATGGGGCTGGACTACTTCTCCGGATTGGCGTGATCTGCCCCCTGCGGCGCGGGATGGCCGAGCGCATCCGCGCCGTAGCGCTCCCTCGCCAGCCGGTGCAACAACCCCTTGAACCAGCCGATCGCCTCGTCATGGGCACTGAGCGGGTGGCCCGCCATCAGGTAGACGATGGGGATGGCGGGTTCCAGCTGGTGCAGGCGCAACGGATAGTGGCGACAGAAGTGGCGCCCGATCATCTCGGGCACCACCACCAGGTAGCGGCCGGTCGCCATCAGCGGCGGTACCGCCATAAAGCTCGGCAGCCTGACCCCCAGCTCCCGCTCCACCCCGAAACGGGCCAGCCAGAGATCCACCATGGCCTGGCTGTGGCCCCAGCTGGAGGTGTGGATATGGGGGCGGCTGACCAGTTCTCCCGGCCCCAGCATGTCGGGCAGAGCGCTGCCGAGGGGCGACAAACAGACCAGCGGATTGCTGAACCACTCCTCGCGCCACAACCGGGGCGAGAGATGGTTGGCACCGGCAAACCCGATCACCAAATCCAGTTCCCCCTTCTCCAGCTCCCGCTCGTAGTCGCTGTCCGCCAGCTCGCACACTTCCAGTCGGCAGTGGGGAGCCTGCTGCACCATCCACTCCACCAGCACCGGCACCAGGCCGTGCTCCACCGAGCCCGGGGTGGCGATGCGAAAGATCCGCCGGGCACTTGCCGGGTCGAATCCCTTGGCCTGACGCAGCCCCTGCTCCAGCATGGCCAGCGCCTGGCGCACCGGGCTCGCCAGCGCCTTGGCCCGTTCGGTCGGCATCATCTCGCGCCGACTCATCACGAACAGGGGGTCGTCAAGCGCCGTTCGCAGCCGCCCCAGCGCATGGCTGACGGTGGACTGGGAGAGGTGCAACCGTTCGGCGGCACGGGTGACGTTGCGCTCCTGCATCAGCATGTCGAACACGGTGAGCAGGTTGAGGTCGAGGCGGGAAAGGGGCAGTTCCATCGATATTGGCCATAGTTGAATGACGACAATTCATTTTTGGCATAGTAGCAGATTGCATAGAATGCGCAGGCGAATTACATCGGAGATTCAAATGCGTAGCTATCTGTTGTTGCTGGCGATCGGCCTGTTGTGGGGCTCCCAGTTCATTTTCATGCACCAGGCCGTGGCTGAACTGCCCCCCATCATGGTGGCCGCCGGACGCGCCCTGTGTGGCAGCCTGACCCTGGGTCTGCTCTGCCTGTTCATGCGCCTCAAGAGTGAACACACGCCCTGGCGAACCTATATGCTGATCGCCCTGCTCGACGCCACTATCCCCTTCATCATGGTGGCCTGGGGACAACAGTATGTGGACAGCGCCATCGCGGCCGTGGTCATGGGTTGTATCCCCTTTGTGACCATTCTGGCGGCTCCCTTGTTTATTTCTGGTGAAAGAATCACCAAGGGCGGCCTCGTCTCCGTGATCATCGGCTTCATCGGTGTACTGGTACTGTTCTGGCCCAAGCTGACCAGCGGCATGAATGCCGGCCTGCTCGGTGCCATGGCCATCCTGTTCGGTGCCAGCTGCTTCGCCATCGGCCTGCTGATGATCAAGCGCTTCGCCAAGGACCATCCTGTGGTCGTGGCCCGCAACATCCTGATCTCCTCGGCCATCCAGCTGCTGCTGGCCGCGCCCTTCGTGGCCGACCTGAGCAGCCTCACCCTGCCGAGCCAGCAGGCCATGGGCGCCGTCGCCATGCTGGGGATCTTCTGTACCGGCCTGGTCTACTTCCTCTACATGGCGCTGATCCAGAAGGCGGGCCCGACCTTTGCCTCCTTCAGCAACTACCTGGTGCCGCTGTTCGGCGTCATGCTGGGAGCCCTGTTCCTCGGCGAGCAGATCCAGTCCACCACGGGCGTGGCGCTGGCCCTGATCCTGGGTTCGGTCGCCCTCAACCAGTGGGCACAGCAGCGCCGCCAACAGCGGGAGGCTGCCTTATGTCAGGCATCCTGACCACCCTCTGCGGCGGTCTGGTACTGATAGCCGGCTGGCAGTATCGCCACCGGCTGGCCGGGGTGCTGGGTCTGCTGATGGTGCTGCTGCCCTGGTTCTTCGACAGCAAGCTGCAAGCCATGCTGAACTATGCACTGAATGCCTGAAGACCCTCTCTGCGTGTGTGACGAGAGTGTATCTCTCCTGTTTTTGGGACCGTTTTAACAAAACCTCCGATTTGTCCCCTCTACCGGCGCCCTGCGCCGGTTTTTTTATCTCTGCGCCTCTGGTCCGTAGCGATAACTCAACCGCTCGTTCTTGCGCGGCCCCGTTATCTGCCAGGTGAGCAGGAAACCCTCGCCGGTTTCGGTCAGCTCGGCGCTGTAGTGATCCTGCCCGCACAGGTGAGGCTCGGCCGTGACCCAGTGCCCGTCCCCCCGGGGCAACAGCTCGAACAGCATCACCGGCTGCTCGTAGCGCAGGTGGGAGAGCATGATCCCCCGTGCGGTGCGCTGCCACCAGAAGCGGTTGTGCATGGCCAGCTCCCGGCCATGGGGCGTGGTGTAGCGACCCGTCTCGGCATACAGCCACCCCCCATGGTGATCGGTCACCACCACGGCACCCTCCCCGCGACCGCACCAGTCGGTGGCGGATCCGACCCCGTTGCTCGCCTCGAAGGCAAATGCTCCGATCTGTGACAACCCTTCCCATAAACGCTGGATCGCGCCTTCCAACTCGGCCATCATAGCGCCCTCCAAATTGACAACTGACGACAATTCAATCACATGAACTACTTGATAGGGGTTACCCTGCTCTGGTCCTTCTCCTTCAGCCTGATCGGGGTCTACCTTGCCGGTCAGGTGGATGCCTACTTCTCGGTACTGACCCGCATCGTGCTCGCCAGCCTGGTGTTTCTGCCCTTCCTGCGCCGTCGCTGGCTGCGCCCCGATCTGGTGGCCAAGCTGATGGCCCTCGGTGCCATCCAGCTCGGCATCATGTATCTCTTCTACTACCACTCCTTCTTGCTCTTGACGGTACCGGAAGTGCTGGTGTTCACCATCTTCACCCCCATCTATGTCACCCTGATCCACGACCTGCTGGAAGGGCGCTTCAAGCCTGTCTATCTGTGGGGGGCCCTGCTGGCGGTGCTGGGGGCGGCCGTCATCCGTTTCGACGGCCTGACCGAAAACTATGTACTGGGATTCCTGGTGGTGCAGGGCGCCAACGTCTGCTTCGCTCTGGGCCAGGTAGGCTACAAGGTGCTGCTGGCCCGGGAGGCTGAGCAGCCGCCCCAGCTGGCGGTGTTCGGCTGCTTCTATCTGGGCGCCCTGGTGATCGCCCTGCCCGCCTGGTGGCTGCTGGGCAAACCTCAATATCCCGCCAGCTCCCTGCAATGGGGCATCCTCTTCTGGCTGGGGGTCGGGGCATCCGGGCTCGGCTACTTCCTGTGGAACAAGGGGGCGACCCTGGTCAGCAGCGGCGTGCTGGCCATCATGAACAACGCCTTGATCCCCGCGGGTCTGCTGGTCAATCTGGTGCTCTGGGGAAAGGATACCGACCTGCTCAGGCTCGGTCTGGGCGCCCTGCTGATGCTGGCTTCTCTCTGGGTCTGCCAGCGTCAGCAGGTCAGTGAGCGCTGACTGAAAACCATTGACGCTGATGGGTCCATCGGCGTCAATGGGTACGCGGACAGTGACTGGCCGTCAGCCGACCACGGCGTTGTGTTCCCGCTTCGCCTGACCGTGGCAGGAGGCCAACCGGGCCAGCAGGTGATCGAGCTGCTCGGCACTCTGGCTCTGCACCAGGCCGATGCTCACGGTCACCGGGCGCTGGGGCAGCAGGCTGGCGTCGGCGATCTCAAGACGCAGCCGCTCGGCAATCTCCAGGCCGCTCAACCGATCGGTCTGGGAGAGCATCAGGATGAAGCCGTCTTCGTCCCAACGAGCGAAAGGATCTTCCCGGCGCAGCTCGCGGCGCACGATGCGGGCCAGCTTGGCCAGCATGGCGTCGCAGGCCGCCTCCCCGAACAACTGCAGGATCTTGCTGCGGTGATCCACGCTGAACTGCAGCAGACAGAAACTGCCGCTCTCGCTGGCCAGCCGTTCATCCAGCAACAGCTCGAAGTGGCTGCGGCTCTCGAGGCCGGTGAGGGGATCCGTGTCATGGCGATCCTCCAGGGGCGCCATGGCGGCATCCAGATGGCGAACCACCCCCAGCAGTTGACCCCCTTCGTCGCGACGGACCCGCTCCTCCAGCCGGATGTAATGGCCCTGATGGTGCAGGATGCGGTACTCGAGTCGAAGCCCGTTGCTGCGCCCTTGCTGACAGGCCTCCAGGGCCTCTGCCAGACGGGGAGCATCATCCGGATGTACCCGATCCAGCCAGCCGAGATCTCCCAGCTCGCCCCCCTCCAGACCCAGCAGTTGCAGACAGGAAGGGTCCCGCCTCAGACCCTGCCCGGCCGACCAGGTCCAGATCCCGGCCTCCAACATCGCCATGGCCTGTGCCATCAGCGTCACCTCAAGGGGAGTGGTGACCTCAACCCCGGGAGTCTCATACCTTTCCATCACGCGCCTCGAAACCGGATCTGAATATCTGTCCAAGCAATCACACTCAATAAGTAACATTGGTGCTGGCGCCGAGCAACCGCGCCAGCATCGCTGGCCTCGCACCTCTCGCCCCCGGTGGTCCGCCATCAGGGCTTGCCAGCCTCCAGATACGAAGTGAAGCTCGACGTCACGCCACCTTGCCCTGATAGCCTGCCATCAGGGCCTGCCAGTTTTCCGGCACGAAGTGGAAGCTGGTGTGCAGTTGCGACTCCTTGTTGAAGGAGCGCAGCAACCGCTCCAGGTTGGCCTGCTGCCAGTTGCCGGGGGAGCGGATGGCTCCTTTGTCGAAGTCGATCACCCACACCTTGCCCTCCTTGTCGAGCAGCAGGTTGTGGCTGTTGAGATCCGCATGATAGACCCCTGCATCGTGCAACTGGCGCACCGTTTTGCCTATCTTGTGCCACACCTCACCGGCGATCGGCCCCTGCTTGAGCAGGGCCACCAGATCCTTGGCGCCGCGAATGCGCTCGATCAGGATGTCGGCCCGATAGAAGGGCCCCTGCTTGACCATGCGGGCCGCAAAGGGGCGCGGCACCGGCAGCCCCTGTTCACTCAGGGTCGCCAGCAGACGATATTCAGCCATGGCCCGGCTGCTCTCCACCCCCTCAAACCAGAACCGGTCACGCACCAGCTTGCCCACCATGCCGCCACGGTAGTAGTGACGCAGCACCAAGTGGCGGGATTCATCCTTCACGAACCAGGTCACCCCGCGACCGATGGAAGAACCTACCACCTGGCGATGGGTCTGCCACCAGACAGGATCGAACAAGGCAGGGGAAGGATCGCGGAAGACTCCGTCGGCATACCAGCAGACCTGGTTGTGGGTGGTGTGTGTCAGCATGATGAGAATTCCGGTCGATAGTGGGTGCAGGGCATCCATTCAGAAAGCCGTGCCGGTCGGGCAACCGGCGCAATTTTACAATCCACAGGGGAGTTTGCATAATGCCATCCATCCATTTTGCCATCGTTGCGCCACATCATGCCGCTGTTCCAAACGCCGCCCTCCTCCATCTGCATCCTGCGGCTCTCCGCCATCGGAGATTGCTGCCACGCGCTGGCGCTGGTGCGCGTCATCCAGCGGGAGTGGCCCCAGACCCGCATCACCTGGATCACTGGCAAGATTGAGGCGACCCTGTTCGCCGATCTGCCGGGGGTCGAGGTCATTCCCTTCGACAAGAGCAAGGGGTGGCGCGGCTATCGCGATCTCTGGCAGACCCTCAAGGGGCGCAGGTTCGATGCCCTGCTCCACCTGCAGGCCGCCATGCGCGCCAGCATCGCCACCCTCGGCATCAAGGCCAAGGTCAAACTCGGGTTTGATCGGGAGCGCGCCAGCGACGGTCAGTGGCTGTTCACCAACCATCGGGTCCCCTCACCCGCCTCCCCCCACGTGCTGGACGGCTTTCTCGCCTTCGCCAAAGAGCTCGGGATAAAGGATCTGACCCCGGACTGGCAACTGCCCATCAGCGCCGAGCACCAGGCCTGGGCGAAGGAGAAAATTGGCGGCAAGCCGACCCTGCTCATCTGCGCCGCTGCCAGCAAGGCATTCAAGAATTGGACTGCCGCCGGCTATGCCGCGCTGGCGGATCACGCCGCAGACAAGGGCTTTCAGGTCTATCTGTGCGGCGGACCAGCCAGGCTGGAGCGGGATCTCGCCGCCGAGATCCAGCGCCTCAGCCAGAGCAAGCCGGCAGATTTGGTGGGGCAGACCAGCCTCAAGCAATTGCTGGCGCTGATTGGCGAGGCGAGCCTGGTGCTGGCCCCGGATACCGGCCCTGCCCACATGGCTACCCTGGTGGGGACACCCGTGATCGGCCTCTACGCCCACCACAACCCGGAGCGTACCGGACCCTATCTGTGCCGGGATTATCTGGTCAGCGTCTATCAGGAACTGATTGAGCAGGAGACCGGCAAGCCGCTGGCCGAGCTCGGCTGGCGCACCCGCCTCAAGGATCCGGACGCCATGGCCAAGATAAGCCGCGAGCGGGTCATCGCCGCCTTCGACCGCCTCTGTACCGACAAGCATCTTCTACCAACCCAGGGCAACTCGGAAATTCCGAGCCCTGGCGCAGGGATAATCTGATGGCCCGGCCCCGGCTCCGTGGGCAGAATGGCCCTCTATGCGGGTAACGCCCGCACAGCAAGCTACGGATATTTTGATCGGCTGGAATATGATTCCGGCCGTTTTTTTATCCGCCCCCATCTGCTAAGATTCGCCGCCTTTACATCCTCCTGACTCTGATTCCTCCGCGCATTGCGAGCAACCGTCTCCCTTATCGGGCACAAGACGGCGGCCTCTGCTACAACCAAAGCGCGGATCATCGCTTAAAGGTACAGACATGGCGCAACAAGGCACTCTCTATATCATCTCTTCCCCGAGCGGGGCCGGTAAGTCCAGCCTGCTCAATGCCTTGCTGACCCAGCACAACGCCGCCAGCAAGATGCAACTCTCGGTCTCCCACACCACCCGCGCCACCCGTCCCGGTGAAGAGCACGGGGTGCACTACCACTTCGTCCAGGTGGAAGAGTTCAAGGCGCTGATCGAGCGCGGTGACTTTCTGGAGTGGGCAGAAGTCTTCGGCAACTACTACGGCACTTCCCGCGCCGCCATCGAGGCCTGCCTGGCGCAGGGCATCGACGTCTTCCTCGACATCGACTGGCAGGGTGCCCGCCAGATCCGCGAACAGATGCCGACCAAGTCCATCTTCATCCTGCCTCCCAGCCGCGAGGAGCTGGAGCGCCGCCTGATCGGCCGCGGCCAGGACAGCGCCGAGGTGATCAAGGGCCGGATGGAGAAAGCCATTGCCGAAATGGTGCACTATGACGAGTATGACTATGTCATCATCAATGAAGACTTTGAGCTGGCACTGTTCCAGCTCAGGGCCGTCATCGAGTGCCAGCGCCTGGAAATGCGTCAGCAACAGCAGGCCCAGCAAAACTTGCTGAAACAGCTACTGGCAGAGTAAGCCAAAAACAAGTAAACTTTTGCGTCATTTTTAAACACTGCTTTTTCAATCACAGAAAGCCCAAACACTGGAGTCCCGCATGGCCCGCGTTACTGTAGAAGATGCTGTAAAACAGGTAGGTAACCGTTTTGACCTGGTGCTGGTCGCCGCGCGCCGCGCTCGTCAAATCGCGGTACAAGGCAAGGATCCCCTGGTCGACGAAGAGAACGACAAGCCGACCGTGATCGCCCTGCGCGAGATCGAACTGGGTCTGGTCAACAACCAGGTGATGGATACTCAGGACCGCTACGAGCAGCAAGAGCAGGAAGCCGCCGAGCTGGCTGCCGTTGCTGCCATCGCAGAAGGTCGCGGCTAAGTCAGTCGCCTCCCATAGTCGGCGCCCGCCCGGGTGCCGGCTGTTCTCCCCATTTACAACCGCTCGAAAACCTCGCAAACTCGAGGGCATACCCTCAATTTCACGGATTGCCGTTTAACCGCTGCGGGGACTGTCTTGTATTTA
Source organism: Aeromonas sp. INTO2 (assembly GCF_049860605.1). NCBI lineage: Bacteria > Pseudomonadati > Pseudomonadota > Gammaproteobacteria > Aeromonadales > Aeromonadaceae > Aeromonas > Aeromonas sp. INTO2. The sequence continues at coordinate 4,263,094 of NZ_CP187588.1, read as the reverse complement.
TTTGAAAATCTTAAAGAAATAGCCAGTTCCTACCTGCCACCCGAGCAGGTTGAGAAGCTCAGGCAAGCCTATGTGGTAGCCCGTGATGCTCACCAGGGACAGATGCGTTCCAGTGGTGAACCCTACATCACTCATCCCGTTGCCGTGGCCCGCATCCTGGGCGACATGCGCCTCGATCACGAGACCCTGATGGCTGCCGTGCTGCACGACGTCATCGAAGATACCCCTGTCACCAAGGACGATCTTGCCGAGCAGTTTGGCAACGCCGTCGCCGAGCTGGTCTCCGGTGTCTCCAAGCTCGACAAGCTGAAGTTCCGCGATCGCAAGGAAGCCCAGGTCGAGAACTTCCGCAAGATGATGATGGCCATGACCCAGGACATCCGGGTCATCCTGATCAAGCTGGCCGACCGCACTCACAACATGCGTACCCTCGGCTCCTTGCGACCGGACAAGCGCCGCCGCATCGCCCGGGAAACCCTCGAGATTTTCGCCCCCATCGCCAACCGCCTCGGTATTCACACCATGAAGAACGAGCTGGAAGAGCTCGGCTTCGAGGCGCTCTACCCCATGCGCTCCCGGGTACTGCGGGAATCGGTACGCCGCGCCCGTGGCAACCGGCGCGAGATCATCGACTCCATCCAGAGCGAGATTGAGGGGCGTCTGCGGGAAGCCGGCATCGATGCCCAGGTAAGCGGACGCGAGAAGAACCTGTTCTCCATCTACAACAAGATGGAGAAGAAAGAACTGCAATTCCACGAAGTGATGGATATCTATGCTTTCAGAGTGAGAGTGAAAGACATAGACACCTGCTACCGGGTGCTTGGGCAGATGCACAGCCTCTACAAGCCGCGCCCCGGTCGCTTCAAGGACTACATCGCCATCCCCAAGACCAACGGCTACCAGTCCCTGCACACCTCCCTGGTGGGCCCCCACGGGGTACCGGTGGAGGTGCAGATCCGCACCGAGTTCATGGACCAGATGGCCGACAAGGGCGTCGCCGCCCACTGGGCCTACAAGCAGGATGGGGACAGCTCGGGCACCACGGCCCAGATCCGCGCCCAGCGCTGGATGCAGAGCCTGCTGGAGCTGCAACAGAGCGCCGGCAGCTCCTTCGAGTTCATCGAGGGAGTCAAGACCGACCTCTTCCCCGACGAGATCTACGTCTTCACACCGGAGGGCCGCATCATGGAGCTGCCCGCCGGCGCCACCCCGGTGGACTTCGCCTACACGGTGCACACAGACATCGGTCATGCCTGCGTCGGTTCCCGGGTCGACCGCCACCCCTATCCGCTGAGCAGCCCGCTGCACTCCGGTCAGACGGTGGAGATCATCACGGCCCCCGGCGCCCGCCCGAACGCGGCCTGGCTCAACTTCGTGGTGACCACCAAGGCGCGCTCCAAGATACGTCAGTTCCTCAAGAACCTGCGCACCGAAGAGTCCGTGGTGCTGGGCCGCCGCCTGCTCAACCATGCCCTCGGCGCCAAGAACATCGAAGACATCCCGGAAGCCCGCGTCAAGCAGGTGCTGGCCGATACCAAACACGAGAACCTGCAGGGGCTGCTGGCCGACGTGGGCCTTGGCAACGCCATGAGCGTCATGGTGGCACGCCGCATGCTGGGAGATGAACTGCCGCCGGAAGAGCAGCCCAAATCCACCAGCAAGAAGATGCCGATCAAGGGGGCCGACGGCATGCTGGTCACCTTCGCCAACTGCTGCCGCCCCATCCCGGGGGACGCCATCATCGCCCACATCAGCCCAGGCAAGGGACTGGTGATCCACCAGGAGTCCTGCCGCAACATCAAGGGCTACAGCCGCGAACCGGACAAATACCTGCCGGTGCAGTGGGAGGTGGACAAGGAGCAGGAGCAGGAATTCCGCACCGGCATCAGCATCGAGATCGTCAACCACCAGGGCGCCCTGGCGGAGCTGGCCAACGTGATTGCCGCCACCGGCGCCAACATCCACGCCATCAGCACCGAAGAGAAGGATGGCCGGGTCTATGTGGTCACCCTGCTCATCACCACCAAGAGCCGGATCCACCTCGCCAACATCATGCGCAAGATCCGGGTCATGCCCAACGTGCTCAGGGTGAGCCGACAGAAAAACTGAACACAGGCGGCGCAAGCCGCCTGCTGCTTTTCAAGAGATACCCAGGGCCCCATGCCGCAAGCCACCAGCCTTGTTGCATGCACCGGCCTCACGACATAGAAACCGACATGACTCCTGAACGCTTCAAACGCATTTCCGACATGCTGGCCCAGCGCCAGCTCGACCTGACCGTCTGCATGGAAGAGGTTCATAAACCTCACAACCTGGCCGCCATCGTGCGCACTGCCGATGCCATCGGCATCCACCGGGTGCACGCGGTCTGGCCCAAGAGCTGGATCCACAAGCGCAAGGGCACCGCCCGCGGCAGCCAGAACTGGGTGGACGTGAAGCTGCACCCGGACATCGGCAGTGCCGTGACCGAACTCAAGGCCTCCGGCATGCAGATCCTGGCGACCCACCTCTCCGACAGCTCCGTGGACTTTCGCGCCATCGACTACACCAGACCCACCGCCATCCTGGTGGGCCAGGAGAAGCACGGCATCGGCGAAGAGGCGCTGGCCCTGGCCGATCACCATATCGTCATCCCCATGGTGGGCATGGTGCAGTCCCTCAACGTCTCGGTGGCCGCCGCCGCCATCCTCTACGAGGCCCAGCGCCAGCGCGAACTGGCCGGCTGTTATCAGCGCGGCTGCCCACTCACACCCGAAGAACAGAACACCATCTTGTTCGAGGGGGGCTATCCCGTCTATGCCCAGCTCTGCAAGGAGAAAGAGATGCCCTACCCCCAGCTCGGCCCGACCGGCGAGATCCTGGCGGACGAACGCTGGTGGCAGCAGATGCAGCTGACCCGCAAAGGATGGGCCGCACAACAGGAAGAAGATGAATGGCAGGATCAGTGATGGAAAATCCGTTCGGCAGCTGGCTGGAATCCCAGGTCATACGGGATCATCTGACCAACCCCAATATCGAGGCCGGGGAATACAGCTATTACTCCGGCTACTACCACGGCAAGCCGTTCGAGGATCATTGCGTGCGCTACCTGCTCGGCGATGGCTCGACGCGGGAGTCCTGGGACAGTGGCCAGTGGGGTAAGGAAGTTGACCGTCTGATCATCGGCAAGTTCTGCTCCATCGCCTCCGGCGCCACCTTCATGCTGGCGGGCAACCAGGGTCACCGGATGGACTGGGTTTCCACCTTCCCCTTCGATGCTGCCCGCTTCGGTGACGGCGTGCAGGACGGTTTTCTGCGCAAGGGAGACACCCGGATCGGCAACGATGTCTGGATCGGCTCGGAAGCCATGATCATGCCCGGCATCACCATCGGCGATGGCGCCGTCATTGCCACCCGGGCCGTGGTCACCCGGGATGTGGCCCCCTACACCATAGTGGGCGGCAACCCGGCCAGACCGATCCGCCCCCGTTTTGACGAGGAGCAGGTCGCCATGCTGCAAGCCATGCAGTGGTGGGACTGGCCGCTGCCCCGCCTGCAAGCCGCCATGCCCCTGCTCTGCTCGAACGATATCACTGCGCTCTACCACCACTGGCGCGAGGAGCTTGCCCGATGAAACCTGCCTCCCTTTCCCTGCTGGCCCTGACCCTGTTTTCTGCCGGAGCCCTTGCCGTGAGCAATCCTTACCAGCTGACCACTGAAGCCAACGTTCCCGCCCTCTATCAGCAGACCCTGCCCGACTTCTGGCGCCAGCATGCCGTCGAGGGGGAGTTCCAGGGCAAGGACGGGGTCACCCTCCGCTATGCCGCCCTGCGCCAGCCCAAGATCGATCGCGCCATCCTCATCGTCAACGGCCGGGTCGAGAGCTACCTCAAGTATCAGGAGCTGGCCTGGGATCTCTGGCGCCAGGGTTACAGCCTCTACCTCATCGATCATCGCGGCCAGGGAATGTCAGACCGCATGCTGGCCGACAAAGAGAAGGGGTATGTCGACCAGTTCGACGACTATGTCGCCGATCTCAAACAGTTTCATGATGAAGTGATCGCCCAGGACCAACCCGCCAAGCTGTTCCTGCTGGCCCACTCCATGGGGGGGGCCATCTCGGCCCGCTATCTGGAACGCTGGCCGAACGACATCCAGGCGGCGGTGCTCTCCTCCCCCATGATGGGCATCAACCTCGGCGGCCTGCCCAAGTGGCTGGCCAAGGGGCTGGCGGCCACCATCGGCACGGTCGGCGGCTGGGTGGGCGAGCCCCCCTACGGCCCGGGTCAGGGACCCTATGAGGATCACGGCTTTGCCGACAACGAGCTGACCCACAGCACGGCGCGTTATCAGGCCTTCCGCCAGATCTACGAGCAGCATCCCCAGGTCAGGCTGGGGGGCGCCACCGCCCACTGGATCCATCAGGCCATCACAGGATCGGACGCGGCCGTAGCCGACGCCGGCGCCATCAAGACGCCGCTGCTGCTGCTGCAGGCCGGCGAGGACAGCGTGGTGGACAACGCCGCCCAGGAGGCCTTCTGCGCCAAGGCCCAATGTGAAGGGGGCAAGCCGCTGCGCATCGACGGGGCCTGGCACGAGCTCTTCATCGAGGCGGATCCCCAGCGCCAGGCCGCGCTCAATGCGACCCTGGCCTTCTTCGCGCGCTACTGACGCGACCAGAAGGGGCTGGTTATTTTTTGGATCCCTAAATAAATGGGGTGACGGCAGACGCTGGGGTACACTCCCCCGGCGTTCAATTGAAGTCGAGGTAATGATGTTCAAGGTAGTTGTGTCCGATCTCGATGGTACCCTGCTCAACGGGCAGCACCAGATCTCCTCCCGCACCCGGGATACCCTGCACCGCCTGGTCGACCAGGGCGTCAAGTTCGTGGTCGCCACCGGCCGTCACCATGTGGATGTGCGCAGCATCCGCGATGCGCTGGGGCTGGATATCTACCTCATTACCTCCAACGGCGCCGTGGTACACGACAAGCAGGATCAACTGGTCTACAACCAGGCGCTACCGAGCACGGTGGCGGCCGAGCTGATCGCCATGGACCGCGACCCGTCCATCCACATCAACGTCTACTACGGCGACGAGTGGCTGGTGGAAGAGGAGCTGCCCTGGTTGCTGAAGTTCCATCACGACTCCGGCTTCAGCTACCGTCTGGCGGATCTCGCCAGCCACCCGATGGACAGGGTCAACAAGGTGTTCTACATCGGCGACCACGACAAGCTGCTGAAGATAGAGGCGCACCTCAACCAGCAATATGGTGATCGACTCAACGTCACCTTCTCCCTGCCTGACTGCCTCGAGGTGATGCATGCCGGTGTGCACAAGGGTAATGCCGTGCGCGCCGTGCTGGAGCAGCACGGCCTGGAGATGTCACAGGCCGTGGCCTTCGGCGATGGCATGAACGACTTCGAGATGCTGAGCATGGTGGGCCGTGGCGTGGTCATGGGCAACGCCCATGATCGCCTCAAACTGGCCCTGCCAGAGCACGAACAGACCCTCACTTCCGATGAAGATGGCGTTGCCGTCTATCTGGAGAAACTGTTCGCCTCCCAGACCCGCTGATACGGTACCCCCATCGCGGATCGAAAAAGGGTGGCCCATGTGGCCACCCTTTTTTCTTCTCGCTCTCTTGTCACCACACCAGAGCCGGGTGTATCAGACGGTTCAACAGCGTGCCGGAGGGCGTCCACTCAAAGCTCTGGTTGGCGCCGCCATAGCATTCGGCGAGGCGCAGGGGGACGGCCGGCTTGTGACGGCGACCCGCCACATCCAGGCACAACGACACCTGCCGATTGAACAGCCGATCCCCCTGCCACTGCCATTGATGGCTCTCCTCCCGGCACGCCTCCATCCCCAGACCATCTTCCCCTCTGGCGACCAGGCAATCCCCGGCCAGTTGCAGGGCGCCGACATCCCAGCTGAATGACTGGTTCGGTTGCTGATCGCAGGGCTGGGTCAGCAGACGGCCCTGCTCGCTCAGGGTCACGCAGAAGCCACCACTGGTTACCAAGGTGGCCTCGAGTTCCGCCTTTGGCTTGGGGGCGGCGCCCATCAGAAGAGCTTCCGGTTTCGGCTGCAGGGCGCAACCACCCAGCAGCAGTGCGGCCATGGCCAGCACGGAGAGTTGAAAAGAAGTGACATGGTGATGCATAGGCCTTGTATCTGGTCCGTGCCCGAGCGTCCCCTGTCTCGCGGCTCCGGGCCCCAGCATAGCGAACTCGTGGCGAACAGGCGCCTGAAGAAGTGTAAAAAGACGTGACAGGAAAAAGCGGAAGAGAAACGCCAAAAAGCAAAAACCCCGCCTGAGCGGGGTTTTCAAATGTGGTCGGTGATAAAGGATTCGAACCTTTGACCCTCTGGTCCCAAACCAGATGCGCTACCGGGCTGCGCTAATCACCGAGGGGGTATTCCAAAAACACAAAGATGACCATCTGGTCATCCTCGTCATACAGCAAGTATGGTGCGAAGAGAGGGACTCGAACCCTCACACCCGGGGGGCACTAACACCTGAAGCTAGCGCGTCTACCAATTCCGCCACCTTCGCGTACCTGACAAGCTGTAAAATGGGGTGGCTGATGGGGCTCGAACCCACGACAACCGGAATCACAATCCGGGACTCTACCAACTGAGCTACAGCCACCACAGCTGTTTTCGTTCTTCAACACGCCCGTTTAACCGGCGCACTTTTGATGGTGCGCCCGACAGGATTCGAACCTGTGACCTCTGCCTCCGGAGGGCAGCGCTCTATCCAGCTGAGCTACGGGCGCTACGCTGTCGAACGGGGCGCATTATTGATGATGATGCCGACCTTGTCTACTCTTTTTTTGACACAAAGAATCAAGTGCCTGTTTTTCAATCACTTCCGCCCCTTTTCAACTATTTTTGTTTTGTTCAGGCTGGATCCAGCAATTCCCCACTACTTTTTGAATCCCTCACCCCATAGGGTCAGAGATGATGGGCAATGCTTGACTTGCCTTTGCGCCCACCTAGAATGAATGAACGTTCATTCAGTCGTTGACCTCTGATAACCATGGATAAGAAAGAACGCATTTTCGAAGCAGCTCACGAGATCCTCGGCGAGCAGGGCTTCTACGGCCTTTCCATTGCCGTGGTCGCCAAGAAAGCCAAGGTGGCGGCAGGCACCATCTATCGCTATTTCAGCGACAAGGATGACCTGATCCGCCAGCTCTATCAGCACACTACCCTCAAGTGTCATCCCCTGGTCATGGAAGGTGTGCAGATAGAAGAGGTGTCCTATAAGCAGTATCGACGCCTCTGGCTCAACATCGATGCCATCTTCACCAGCTACCCCAATGCACTCAAGTGCAAATTGCAGTACGAAAGTTCTCCATTGGGGGCTGAATTGGAGCGGGATCCGGTCATAATGGCGACGTGGGCGCCACTTGAGCGCTTCTTTGAGCAAGGACGCCAACAGGGACTCTTCATCGATCTCCCCATTCTGGTGTTGCAAGCATTGAGTCTGGATTGCGTGGCCAACCTGGCACAGCAGCGCCGGGTTCACGATTTCGAATTGACGCAGGAACAGCTGGAGACGGTCATCCGGGCCAGCTGGAATGCCATTTTAAACCCTAATGTTTCCATCACAGGAGCCTGTTCATGAAAAAGTGGATGGCCATCATGTTGCTGATAGCACTCGCCCTGTTTGGCAGTGTCATCGGCTTCAATATGTTCAAGCAGAAGAAGATTGCAGAGTTCATGGCCAATCGGCCCGAGCCCGAGTTCCCGGTCACCGCCATGGTCACCAAGGCGCAGGACTGGGTCCCCACCATTGAAGCCATCGGCTTCATCGAGCCGAACCAGGGGGTCACCCTCTCCAGCGAGCTGTCAGGCACCATCGACAGCATCCGGTTCGAATCCGGGGCACATGTCAAAGCGGATCAACTGCTGCTGAGCCTGGACTCCAGTGTGGAAAAAGCCAATCTGAACTCTTCCCAGGCCAGACTGCCGGCAGCCAGGGCCAAGTTCGAGCGCTACAAGAACCTCTATCAGAAGAACTCCATCTCCCGGGACCAGCTGGATGATGCCGAGGCAAGCTACCGCTCCCTCGAGGCGGACATCGACAGTCTGAAGGCCACCATCGCCCGTCGTGAGGTGCGAGCCCCCTTCAGCGGTGCCGTGGGCCTGCGCAACGTCTTCCTCGGCCAGTATCTGGAACCGGGTACCCAGATTGTGCGCCTGGAAGACACCAGCGTGATGCGCCTGCGCTTCACCGTGCCCCAGACCGACATCTCCAAAATCACCCTGGGACAGACCATCAAGATCAACGTGGATGCCTATCCCCAGACCCAGTTTGACGGCCAAATCACAGCCATCGAGCCCGCGGTCAACTATCAGAGCGGCCTGATCCAGGTGCAGGCAGACATTCCGAACAACGACGGCCAGCTCCGTTCCGGCATGTTCGCCCGCGCCAGCATCATACTGCCCACGGTGAAAGACCAGATAGTGATCCCGCAGTCCGCCATCTCCTTCACCCTCTATGGCGAGAACGTCTATGTCATTCACGAGGCTGACGGCGTGAAACGTGCCAAGCAGGTGGTGGTCAAGGCAGGTGAGCGTCGCGGCAACGATGTCCATGTGCTGTCCGGCATCAAGGCTGGCGATCAAATCGTGCTGTCGGGTCAGGTTCGCCTGAGCAACGATACCAAGGTGCACGTGGTCGAGAACGATGCCCTTGCCGTTCCGGCACAAACCCCGATGCTGTAAGCGCGGAGAGCTGCGATGCGATTTACTGACATATTCATAAAACGGCCTGTGCTGGCGATCTCGCTCAGCTTCCTGATAGCCCTGCTGGGCTTCCAGGCCATCTTCAAGATGCAGGTGCGTGAATACCCCGAGGTGATCAACACCGTCATCACGGTCAACACCAGCTACTATGGCGCCAGTGCGGACCTGATCCAGGGCTTCATCACCCAGCCCCTGGAGCAGGCGGTCGCCCAGGCCGACAACATCGACTTCATGACCTCCTCGAGCCAGCTGGGCAGTTCCACGGTGACGGCGTACATGAAGCTCAACACCGATCCGAACGCCGCGCTGTCCGACATCCTGGCCAAGGTCAACTCGGTGCGTTCCCAGTTGCCCAAAGAGGCGGAAGACCCTTCGGTCACCTCCTCCACCGGCTCCACCACGGCGGTGCTCTACATGGGCTTCACCAGCCCGGAGCTCAACTCCAGCCAGATCACCGACTACCTGGAGCGGGTCATCAAGCCCCAGCTGTTTACCGTGGGCGGGGTCTCCAAGGTGGATCTGTATGGCGGGGTCGAATTCGCCCTGCGGGTGTGGCTGGATCCGGCCAAGATGGCCGCCTTTGACCTGACCTCAAGCGACGTGATGACGGTGCTCAACAGCAACAACTATCAGTCCGCGACCGGCCAGGCCACCGGCTATTTCACCCTGTTCAACGGCAACGCCGAGACCCAGGTCGGCAACATCGAAGAGCTCAAGCGCCTGGTGGTCGCCACCCGCGACAGCAAGGTGATCCGTCTCTCCGACATCGCCAAGGTCTCCCTGGAGAAGAGCCACGACATCTATCGCGCCAGCGCCAATGGCCGCGAAGCCGTGGTTCTGGCCATCAACGCAGCCCCGACAGCCAACCCCATCAACATCGCCCACGATGTGCTGGAGCTGCTGCCGAGCCTGAAGCGCAACATGCCGAGCACCATGCAGGTGAACATCCTGTATGACTCCACCATCGCCATCAACGAATCCATCCACGAGGTCATCAAGACCATACTGGAGGCGGCCGCCATCGTACTGGTGGTGATCACCCTGTTCCTCGGTTCGTTCCGGGCGGTCATCATCCCCATCATCACCATTCCCCTGAGCCTCATCGGCGTGGTGATGATGATGGACATGTTCGGCTTCTCCATAAACCTCATGACCCTGCTGGCGATGGTGCTGGCCATCGGTCTGGTGGTGGATGACGCCATCGTGGTGCTGGAGAACGTCGACCGTCACATCAAGGAAGGGGAAGAGCCGTTCCGGGCCGCCATCATAGGTACCCGGGAGATCGCCGTGCCCGTCATCGCCATGACGGTCACCCTGGCGGCGGTGTATGCGCCCATCGCCCTGATGGGGGGCATCACCGGCTCCCTGTTCAAGGAGTTCGCGCTGACCCTGGCAGGAGCCGTGTTCGTCTCGGGCATCATCGCCCTGACCCTGTCGCCCATGATGTGCGCCAAGATGCTCAGGGCCAACGAGGAGCCCGGCAAGTTCGAGCGTACCGTACACGATCTGCTGGACCGGATGACGGCCCGCTACGACGCCATGCTCCATGCCGTGATGCAAAAGCGCATCGTGGTCATCCTGTTTGCCGTCATCGTGTTCGCCAGCCTGCCGCTGCTGTTCAAGTTCATTCCGAGCGAGCTGGCCCCGTCCGAGGACAAAGGCGTCATGGCGGTGCTGGGGACGGCCCCTTCCAACGCCAACCTGGACTACATCGAAAACACCATGGCGGATGTGAACAAAGTCCTGGACGACCAGCCGGAGATCGCTTACTCCCAGGTCTTCTCGGGGGTGTTCAACTCCAATCAGGCGTTCGGTATCGCCTCCATGGTGCCCTGGAGCCAGCGTGAAGCGAGCCAGAAAGAGGTGCTGGATCGGGTCGCCGGTCTGGTGAAGGACATCCCCGGGATGGCCATCACCACCTTCCAGTTCCCGGAACTGCCGGGGGCGTCGAGCGGTCTGCCCATCCAGTTCGTTATCACCACCCCGAACAGCTTCGAGAGCCTGTTCCTGATCGCGGGTGAGATGCTGGCGGCAACCCAGGCCAACGGCCAGTTCGTCTATTCGGATCTCGATCTGAACTACGACTCGGCCACCATGAAGATCAGCATCGACAAGGACAAGGCGGGTGCCTACGGCATCACCATGCAGGACATCGGCATCACCATGGGCACCATGATGGCGGACGGTTACGTCAACCGTATCGACCTGGATGGCCGCTCCTACGAGGTGATCCCGCAGGTGGAGCGCAAGTTCCGTCTCAACCCCGAGTCCATCAAGGGCTACTACGTGCGTGCCGCCGACGGCAAGTCGATCCCGCTGGGCAGCCTGATCAAGATTGAAGTGAAGGGAGAGCCCCGTGCCCTGCCCCACTTCAACCAGCTGAACTCCGCCACCATCGGCGCCGTGCCGGCACCTGGCGTGGCCATGGGGGATGCGATCAACTGGTTCAAGGCGACCGCGGAAGAGAAGCTGCCCCAAGGCTATCGTTACGACTTCATGGGGGAAGCCCGCCAGTTCGTGACCGAAGGGAATGCGCTCTACGCCACCTTCGCCCTGGCCCTGGCCATCATCTTCCTGGTGCTGGCGATCCAGTTCGAATCCGTGCGTGACCCGCTGGTCATCATGGTGTCGGTGCCGCTGGCCATCAGTGGCGCGCTGATCGCCCTGGCGTGGGGTATGGCCACCATGAACATCTACTCCCAGGTCGGTCTCATCACTCTCGTCGGTCTGATTACCAAGCACGGTATTCTGATCTGCGAGGTGGCGAAGGAGGAGCAGCTGCTGCATGGTCTGAACCGGATGCAAGCCGTGATGCAAGCTGCCAAGGTCCGTCTGCGCCCCATCCTGATGACCACGGCGGCGATGATCGCAGGCCTTATCCCGCTGCTCTATGCCTCGGGTGCGGGGGCGGCACAGCGCTTCAGCATCGGCATCGTCATCGTGGCGGGTCTGGCCATCGGCACCCTGTTCACCCTGTTCGTGCTGCCGGTCATCTACACCTTCCTGGCATCCGAGCACAAGCCGCTGCCGGAATTCGACGAATCCATCCCGGCAAAAGCCAAGGGCGGTCACTGATCCCAGCCCACACAAACAAGGCCCCGAAAGGGGCCTTGTTTTTATCCATTGGATGACACACGACATAAGTCCATGAAGCAGTTAAACTAAACCGCACTCAATCCAGACCGCAAGGACGCCATGTCAGGAATCTTCTCCCAGGCCGTCGGCCTTAACGGACTCTCTTATCGTCTGCTTTCCTACATTCTGATCTGCAGTACGGTGCTGGCACTGCTCATCACCGTGCTTCAGCTCGCCTGGGACTACAACAAGGATGTGACCGTCATCGAGGCCAGCATCGGCCAGATCGAGGCCTCCTTCCTGCAACCCATCTCGGCCAGTCTCTGGAACCTGGATGAAGAGCAGGTGAAGGTGCAGATCGAGGGCATCATGAACCTGCCCAACATGCAGTTCGTCATGGTCAAGGAGATGCTGGGCAATTCGGAAGTGCCCCTGCTCACCCAGGGGGTGGAGCAGCCCCAATACGACATCTCCCGCGAGTTCACCCTGAGCTATCAGGGGGAAGTGGTTGGCAAGTTGTTCGTCGCCGCCTCCCTGGAGCAGGTCTACCAGCGCCTCATCGAGAAATCCGTGCTGATCCTGGTCAGCCAGACCATCAAGACCCTGGTCGTCTCGTTCTGCATCCTGGTCATCATCTACTATCTGGTGATCCGTCATATCAACCGCATCGTCAGCTATGCCCAGAAACTGAGCCTGGATCGCCTCGCGGTAGAGCTGACCCTGGAAGGTCGCCCCCTGCCCCGCAAGTCCCCTGACGAATTCGATACCCTGGCCGCCACCCTCAACCAGATGCGCACCCGGCTGAACGACGAGTTCACGGCCCGCCATCAGGCCGCCGATCAGCTCCAACAGGAGCGGGACTTCTCCGCCACCCTGATCAACTCCGCCAACATGGTCATCTGCTGCATGGAGCCGGATCTCAACATCGCCAGCATCAACCCGGCGGCCATCCTGCTCACCGGCTATCACCACCAGGAGCTGTTGCAGCACAACTGGCTGGATCTCTTCGTCAGCAAGGAGCAGCGTGACGAGCTGGCCGCCACCCTGGCCGATCAGGGCGCTCTGGAGGACAGGGAGATCACCATGCACGACCAGCAGGGCAACGAGCTGGTACTGCAGTGGACCTTCGCTCCCTTCTACGAGGGGCCCAACCTCAAGTACCTGATCGGCTTTGGCTATGACATCACCCCCCTCAAAAAGGTCGAGCGGGAGATCACCCTGTTCAACGAGCAGCTGGAAGGCAAGGTGGCGGAACGCACCCGCAGCCTGAGCGATGCCAACGACCAGCTGGGCAAGGCCTATGACGATCTCAAGCAGGCCCAGCAGACCCTGGTGGAGTCGGAGAAAATGGCCTCCCTCGGTTCCCTGGTTGCCGGCGTGGCCCACGAGATCAACACCCCCATCGGCATCAGCGTCACCGCCTCCTCCTACCTGCAGGAGCGGGTGGCCGACTTCAAGCAGCATATCGAGGCCAAGCAGCTCTCCCGCACCTACCTCAACGAATTCACCCAGAATCTCGACGAGTCGATGCAACTGCTGCAAGGTAACCTGAGACGCGCCTCCGAGCTCATCGCCAGCTTCAAGCAGGTGGCAGTGGATCAGTCCTCCGAGGCCCGCTACAACTTCAGCCTCGCCGACAACCTGCATCAGGTGGTGGTCTCCCTCGGCTACAAGCTCAAGAAGGCCCAGTGCGAGGTGGACATCCAGTGCGATCCCAAGCTGAGCATCTACTCCTTCCCGGGCAGCTTCACCCAGATCTATTCCAACCTGATCCTCAACTCCATCCATCACGGTTTCGATGGCTGGGACAGGCCCAGAAAGATCACCATACAGGTGGCGCAGCAGGGAGACGAGCTGGTCATCGACTACAGTGACAACGGCCGCGGCATCCCCCCGGAGATATTGCCGCGCATCTTCGATCCCTTCGTCACCTCCAAACGGGGCCAGGGTGGCAGCGGGCTCGGCACTCACATCATCTACAACCTGGTGGTCCAGCTGCTGCGCGGCCGCATCCACTGTGCCAGCGAACCGGGCCAGGGTGCCCAGTTCCACATTCGCCTGCCCATCCAGCAGAACTGAGCACCGGCTCTTGTGAGCCGGCCGCTTTATCCCCATCATGCTGTGACTGCATTCTTAACGAGCGGAGAACCTCGCAATGGCACAGCATTTTGACTACATCGCCATCGGTGGCGGCAGCGGCGGCATCGCCTCAGCCAACCGGGCAGCCATGTACGGCAAGAAAGTCGCCCTGATCGAAGCCAAAGAGCTGGGTGGCACCTGCGTCAACGTCGGCTGCGTACCGAAGAAGGCCATGTGGTATGCAGGCCAGATCGCCGATGCCCTGAAATATGGCGCCGACTACGGCTTCGACACCACGCTCAACCACTTCAGCTGGGCCAAGCTGGTCGAATCACGTCAGGCCTATATCGGGCGCATTCACCAGTCCTACCAGAACGTGCTGGGCAAGAACCAGATCACTGTCATCAAGGGCTTCGCCCGCTTCGTCGACAGCCATACCGTCGAGGTGAACGGCGAGCACTACAGCGCCGATCACATCCTGATTGCCACCGGCGGCCGCCCCGAGGTCCCGACCATTCCGGGCGCCGAACTGGGTATCGACTCCGACGGCTTTTTCGACCTGCAAAGCCAGCCCAAACGGGTTGCCGTGGTGGGTGCCGGCTATATCGCCGTGGAGATCGCAGGCGTGATGCAGGCCCTTGGCTCCGAGACCCATCTGGTGGTGCGCAAGCATGCGCCGCTGCGCAACTTCGACCCCATGATCCACGAGACCCTGGTGGAGATCATGGCGCAGGAAGGGCCCAAGCTGCACACCCACGCCATTCCCAAGGCCGTCATCAAGAACGCCGACGACAGCCTGACCCTGCAACTGGAAGATGGTCGCCACCTCACCGTGGACTGCCTCATCTGGGCCATCGGTCGCGTGCCTGCCACCGACAACCTCAATCTGGCTGCCACCGGCATCACCCTGGACGAGAAGGGCTTCATCCCGACCGACAAGTTCCAGAACACCGCCGTCGCCAACCTCTATGCCGTCGGTGACAACACCGGCCGCATCCAGCTCACCCCGGTGGCTGTCGCGGCAGGCCGCCGCCTCTCGGAGCGGCTGTTCAACAACAAGCCGGGCGAGCACCTCAACTACGATCTGGTGCCGACCGTGGTGTTCAGCCACCCGCCCATCGGCACCATCGGCCTGACCGAGCCGGAAGCCGTTGCCGAGTACGGGGAAGATCAGGTGAAGGTCTACCGCAGCCAGTTCACCGCCATGTACTCGGCCCTGACCCAGCATCGCCAGCCCACCCGGATGAAACTGGTCTGCGTCGGGCCGGAAGAGAAGGTAGTCGGCCTGCATGGAATCGGCTTCGCCATGGACGAGATCCTGCAAGGCTTCGGCGTCGCCATGAAGATGGGCGCCACCAAGGCGGACTTCGACAACTGTGTCGCCATCCATCCCACCAGCGCGGAAGAGTTTGTGACCATGCGCTAACCGCATATCAAAGTCACAGCAACTTGCTACCAAACCCGGCCCAGGCCGGGTTTTTTGTGCCTTGCCCGTCCACCAGCTAGCAAAACCTCCCTTCTTTACGCCGATTTTACGCCAGCCAAATTGGGCTTTATGGCGCCTTTACGCCCGTTTTACATACCCTTTCAGCGTCAATGAGACCCATGGGATCGACACGGATATGCATCGATCCCTGACGCTAATTACCTCAACGGAGTCGTTATGAATTGGCTATATCTGCTGCTGGTCCTCGCCCTCGCGGGCTATCTGCTGCGCGCCCTCGCGCGCACTCATGAGTGAGGAACCGGATATGTGGCAAGAGATCATCTATCCCGTCGCGTTCGTGCTGCTGGTGCTGCTGCCGGCGCCTCTGCTTGGCAACTACCTGTATCGGGTGTTTGAAGGCAAGAGTCGCTGGCTGGCCCCGCTTGAGCGCGCCACCCTGGCCTGCTGCGGCACGGACGGGCGCGAGCAGGGCTGGAAGTCCTACGCCCTCAGCCTGCTGGCCTTCAACGGCGCAGGCTTCGGCCTGCTGTTCCTGATCCTGATGGCGCAGGGGCTATTGCCCCTCAACCCGCAGCAGCTGCCCGGGCTGAACTGGCAACTCGCCTTCAACACCGCGGTCAGCTTCATGACCAACACCAACTGGCAGGCCTACTCCGGCGAAGCCAGCCTCTCCTACTTCAGCCAGATGGTGGGGCTCACCACCCAGAACTTCGTCTCCGCCGCCACCGGCGCCGCCGTCGCCATCGCCCTGTTTCGCGGCATCGCCCGCCAGCAGACCACCCACCTTGGCAACTTCTGGCAGGATCTGGTGCGCTTCTGCCTCTACGTGCTGCTGCCGATGGCGCTGATCCTGGCGCTGCTGCTGGTATGGCAGGGGGTGCCCCAGAGCCTGTCTGCCTACCTGCCGTTCCACGCGCTGGAAGGCCAGGAGCAGCTGCTGCCGCTCGGCCCGGCCGCCTCCCAGATCGCCATCAAGCAGCTCGGCTCCAACGGCGGCGGCTTCTTCGGCATCAACTCGGCCCATCCGTTCGAGAACCCGACCGCCCTCTCCAACTGGCTGGAGATGGTCGCCCTGCTGACGCTGGCCGCCGCCATGGTCTGTACCCTGGGGCGCTACGTGAAGGATCTGGCCCACAGCCGCGCCATCCTCATCGCCATGACCATCATGCTGGTGCTGGGGCTCTGCCTCGCCATCGGCCAGGAGCTGAAGCCGGATCCCGCCCTCGCCCACCTCACCAGCGAAGCCGGCAACTGGGAAGGCAAGGAGAGCCGCTTCGGCCCCGTGCTCTCCAGCATCTGGGAAGTGGCCACCACCGCCGCTTCCAACGGCTCGGTCAACGCCATGCACGACAGCTTTGCCCCGCTCGCCGGCATGGTCGCCATGATCAACATGCTGCTGGGTGAAGTGGTGTTTGGCGGCGTCGGTGCCGGCATCTACGGCATGATGCTGTTCGTGCTGCTGACCGTGTTCCTGTGCGGCCTGATGGTGGGGCGTACCCCCACCTATCTGGGCAAGCGGCTCGGCATCACCGAGATGAAGTGGGTGGTCGCCAGCATGCTGGTGATGCCGGTCGGGGTATTGGTGATCGGCGGCATTACCCTGCTGATGCCGAACTCCGCCACCGTCATCGGTCACGATGGCCCCCATGGCCTGTCACGACTGATCTATGCCTACGCCTCGGCCGCCGGCAACAACGGCTCCGCCTTCGCCGGCTTTGCCGCCGCCGACAGCTGGCAGTGCATCGCCATCGGGCTGGCCATGCTGCTCGGCCGCTTCGGCTACATCATTCCGGTGCTGGCCATCGCCGGCCAGCTGGCCCGTGCCCCGCGCCAGGAGACGAGCGAAGGGGACTTCCCCGTCAGCGGCCCGCTCTTCATCACTCTGCTGATCGTCACCGTGCTGCTGATGGGGGGGCTCTCCTTCCTGCCGGTGCTGGCGCTGGGCCCGGTGGCGGAACACCTGAGCCTGCTGGGAGGAGCCTTCTGATGCTGCACCTCCGACTGATCTGCGTGACCAACTATTCGATGCAGGGAGCTTTCCAATGAGCAAATCCGCTTCAATGAGCACCGACACCATTCAGGTGAAGGGCAAGAAACAGAAATCACAGATCCTGCAGGCCATGGTGGAAGCCCTCTATCGCTTCAATCCCAGGGCGCTGTTCGGCAGCCCCATCCTGTTCACCCTCTGGCTGGCGGCCGTGATGGCGACCTTGGAGTCGCTGCTGGGGCAACCGCTCTCCGGCGTCGCTCCTTCTCTGGCCTGGCAGCTGACCGCCTGGCTCTGGCTCACCCTCTGGTTTGCCAACTTCGCCGAGACCCTGGCCGAGGGTCGCGGCAAGGCGCGGGCCGACAGCCTGAAGGCCGGCATGAGCCAGCTCAAGGCTCGTCGGGTCACCAGCCCGCAGGATGACAAGGGCGAATGGGTACCGGCCACCAGCCTGCTCAAGGGCGACCTGGTGCTGGTGCGCAGCGGCGAGATGATCCCGGCCGACGGCGAAGTGGTCGCCGGCATCGCCTCGGTCAACGAGGCGGCCATCACCGGCGAATCCGCCCCCGTCATCCGCGAGTCCGGCACCGACCGCAGCGGCGTGACCGGCAACACCACCGTCGTCTCCGACCAGATCTGGGTGCACATCAGCAACAACCCGGGCGAAAGCACGCTAGATCGCATGATTGCCCTGGTGGAAGGGGCCAAGCGGCAGAAGACCCCCAACGAGATGGCGCTGGATGCCCTGCTGGTAGGGCTGACCCTGATCTTCCTGCTGGTGGTGGCCACCCTGCCCTGGTTCCTTGACTACAACGGCACCCAGGTGCCCCGGCTCTATCTGCTGGCGCTGTTCATCACCCTGATCCCGACCACCATCGGCGGCCTGCTCTCCGCCATCGGCATCGCCGGCATGGACCGGCTGGTGAAGCTCAACGTGATCGCCAAGTCGGGCCGGGCGGTGGAAGCCGCCGGCGACGTGCGCACCCTGCTGCTGGACAAGACCGGCACCATCACCTTCGGCAACCGGATGGCGGACGAACTGATCCCGGCCCCCGGCGTGGACCCCTCCCTGCTGGCTCAGGCCGCCATGCTGGCCTCGCTCGGTGACAACACGCCGGAGGGCAAATCCATCCTGACCCTGGCGGGCAAGAGCTACACCAGACCGAGCCAGCTGGAGAGCGACATCCTCATCCCCTTCAGCGCCGAGACCCGGCTGAGCGGGCTGGATCGCAACGGCCATCACTATCGCAAGGGGGCGGTGGATGCAGTGCTGCGCTACCTCTCGCTCGATCGCAAGGCGGTGCCCGAGCTCATCCTCAAATCGGTGGACAACATCGCCCGCCAGGGCGGCACACCGCTGCTGGTCTGTACCCACGAGAAGCTGCTGGGGGTGGTGTTCCTCAAGGACATCATCAAACCGGGCATCAAGGCCCGCTTCCAGATCCTGCGCCACATGGGGATCCGCACCGTGATGATCACCGGTGACAACCCGCTGACCGCCGCCGCCATCGCCGCCGAAGCCGGGGTAGATGACTTCATCGCCGAGGCGACGCCGGAGAAGAAGCTGGCCTACATCCGTCAGGAGCAGGCCGACGGCCGGCTGGTCGCCATGTGCGGGGACGGCGCCAACGACGCCCCGGCGCTGGCCCAGGCCGACGTAGGGCTGGCCATGAACGAGGGGACTCAGGCAGCCAAGGAGGCGGGCAACCTGGTGGATCTCGACTCCAACCCCACCAAGCTGCTGGACGTGGTGCTGGTGGGCAAGCAGCTGCTGGTGACCCGCGGCGCCCTGACCACCTTCTCCATCGCCAACGACGTGGCCAAGTACTTCGCCATCCTGCCGGCCCTGTTCATCGCCGCCTATCCGCAGCTGGGGGCGCTGAACCTGATGCAGCTGGGCAGCCCGGAGAGCGCCATCCTGTCGGCCATCATCTTCAACGCCCTGATCATCGTCGCGCTGGTGCCGCTGGCCCTGCGCGGGGTCAGCCTGAAGGGAACGGCGGCCAGCCTGCTGCGCCGCAACCTGCTGATCTACGGCGTCGGCGGCCTGATAGTGCCTTTCATAGGTATCAAGCTGATCGACCTGGTCATCACCGGCCTGGGCCTAGTGTGACTACATAGTGGGGTGCAGGCCTGGCTTGTACCCCATCAATCTTTTGGAGCAAAAAATCATGATAGCAATCAGAACCCTGCTGACCCTGACCCTGCTTCTGGGGGTGGCTTATCCGCTGGCCGTCACCGGACTGGCCCAGCTGCTCTTCCCCTGGCAGGCCAACGGCAGCCTGCTCACCAATGACAAGCAGCAGGTGGTCGGCAGCGCCCTGCTGGCCCAGAAGTTCGAGCGGGCCGACTACTTCCACTCCCGCCCCTCCGCCAGCGACTTCGCCACCATAGGTGGCGGCGGCAGCAACCTGGGGATGAGCTCGCCGCTGCGGGCCGAGTTTGCCGCTACGACGGCCAAAGAGCAGCCGGAAGCCAGGGTCCCCGCCCTGCTGACCCGCTCCGCCTCCGGCCTCGATCCCCATCTGCCGCTCGATGCGGTGCTGGCTCAGGTGGAGCGGGTCGCCGGGCAACGGGGGCTGGATCCCGTTCGGCTGACGGAGCTGGTCAAGTCGGCGACACAAGCTGGTATCCTTGGCCCGCAGGTGGTCAACATTCTCCAGTTGAACCTGCAACTCGATCATCAAAAGGGCGCCTGAGGGCGCTCCTTGCCGTTCGGGAAGGCTCCCTTTCGACAACGGGGGGGACAAGCATGAACAATGAGGTCACGGCCGCGGTTCGGCCGATGCAACGGGAGCGCGGGGATGCGTGATGAAGTGAGGGCCGACGCCCTGCTGGCGAGCCTGGAACAGGAGCACAGGGGCAAGCTGAAGGTGTTTCTCGGCGCGGCCCCCGGTGTGGGCAAGACCTACGCCATGCTGCAGGCGGTGCGGGAACAGGCCAAAGAGGGGGTCGACATCCTGATCGGGGTGGTGGAGACCCACGGTCGCCAGGAGACCCTGGCCCTGCTCGACAAGCTCGCCATCCAGCCGCGCAAGCTGCACCTGCACCGCCAGCAGCGGCTGGAGGAGATGGATCTGGACGGCCTGCTGGCGCGCAAACCCGCCATCGCCGTGGTGGACGAGCTGGCCCACAGCAACGCCCCCGGCAGCCGCCACGAGAAGCGCTGGCAGGATGTGGAGGAGCTGCTCGGCGCCGGCATCGACGTCTACACCACCCTCAACGTGCAGCACCTGGAGAGCCTCAACGATCTGGTGTGGCAGCTGACCGGGGTCAGGGTCAAGGAGACCCTGCCCGATCAGGTGCTGCTGGAGGCCGACAGCCTGGTGCTGATCGACCTGCCCCCCAAGGAGCTGCTCGGCCGTCTCAAGGAGGGCAAGGTCTATGTACCCCACCAGGCCAAGACCGCCCTGCAGTCCTTCTTCTCCCTCAACAATCTGACCGCCCTGCGGGAGCTGGCGATGCAGACCGCTGCCAGCCACGTGGAGGGAGATCTGCAACTGCAGTGGCAGGCCGCCGGCAAGACCACACTGCCGCTGAGGGGCAAGCTGATGGTCTGCCTCGGCGACGAGCACGGCGCCGCCCTGGTGCGCTACGGCCACCGCTTCGCCCAGCGCCGCCAGCTGCCCTGGCTGGTGGTGCACGTCGACAGCAAGGGGCAGCGTTCCGCCGAGCAGGAGCAGGCGCTGGCGCTCGCCTCCCAGCTGGGTGCCAAGGTGTTGACCCTCTCCAGCCCGGCGGTGGCCGATGCCCTGCTGGAGACGGCCGAGCAGCAGCAGGTGTCGCAACTGCTGCTGGGCAAACCCCACAAGGCGCCGTGGCGCCGCTCCCTGGTGCAGCATCTGCTCAGGCAGGCGCAGGGGCTCGAGATCACCCTGGTGGACACAGAGAAGCGCAAACCCGGCCTGAACTGGCAACCGCTCCACCCCAAGGACATTCGCCAGAGCCTGTTGGCGGTGGTCATCATGGGGACCACCTCGGCCGCCGTCTGGGGGCTCTCCCACTGGCTGCCGCCCGCCTCCCTGCCCATGCTGTTCGTGCTGGGGGTGCTGGCCACCGCGCTCACCACCAGCCTGGTGCCCGCCATCCTGGCCGCCGTGCTGGGCTTCGTCGGCCACAACCTGCTGTTCACCGTCCCCTACTTCTCCCTCAGCGTCGCCAGCCACAGCGACCTGCTCACCCTGTTCGTGCTGCTGATCGTCGGCATCACGGCCGGACGGCTCGCCTCCCGCCAGCGCCAGCAGCTGGTCGGCCTGCGCGAGACCCAGCAGCTGGGCAACGCCCTGCTCTCCCTGAGCCAGGGGCTGGCCACCGCCAACAGTCCGGTCGAGGTGCTCAGGCAAGGGAGCCAGGCCATCTCGCTGGCGCTGGGCCAGCCGGTGTTCGCCCTCGATCGGCACTACCAGTACTGGGCCGGCTCGACCGAGCACAAACCGGGACAGACCGACAAGGCGGCCATCGACTGGTGTCTGGCCCAGAAGCAGAGCGCCGGCGCCCACACCGCCACCCTCAACGCGGCCGAGGCCCAGTACCATCACCTCAGCGATGATCTGGTGCTGGGCATACTGCTGGCCAATCCGCTCGCCTCCTCGGCCGAGCATCAGCTGCAGGCGCTGCTCACCGATATCCGCGCCGCGCTGGCGCGGATCGATCTCAACGAGCGGCTGGCCGACAGCCAGCTGCAGGCGGAGACCGACCGGATGCGCGCCGCCCTGCTCTCCTCGGTCTCCCACGATCTGAAGACGCCGCTCGCCACCATCATGGGGGCCGGCAGCACCCTGCTGGAATATGGTGACCGGATCAGCAGCGAAGACCGCAGCGAGCTGTTGCACTCGGTGCAGGAGGAGGCGCGCCGCCTGCACAGCTATGTGCAGAACCTGCTGGACATGACCCGCATCGGCTCACCCGACTTCCAGCTGAAACGGGACTGGATCGATCTGGCGGATCTGGTGGAGAATGCCCGTCGCCGGCTCGACTCCTCCTGGCGCCAGCACAAGCTGCTGGTGTACTTCGATCAGCAGATCCCCCGGCTCTATGTACACGGCGCCCTGATCGAGCAGGTGCTGGTCAACATCCTCGACAACGCCTCCCGCTACTCGCCTGCCGGCACCCCCATCGAGTTCAAGGTGATGCTGGCGGACCCCGACCTCATCATCGACATCATCGATATCGGGGTCGGCATCGCCGAGTCGGATCGGGACAAGATCTTCAATCTGTTCTACACCCAGCCGGTCGGCGACTGCGGCAGCCGCGGCACCGGGCTTGGCCTCGCCATTTCCCGCGCTATGATAGAGGTCCACGGCGGCCGCATCTGGGCATTCGCCGGCCCCAACGGCAACGGCACCTGCATGCGCATCTCCCTGCCGCTGGCCCTCAACGCACCGGCGGCCTGATGGTCGCCGCCCTTTTCAATCAGCAAACGGGAGGCTGAATGGCTCACATACTGGTCATCGACGACGAGGCGGCCATCCGCCGTTTTTTGCGGATCAGCCTGATCGCCGAAGGACATCAGGTGAGTGAGGCGGTCGGCGTCACCGAGGGGATGGCCCAGTATCGCCACCTCAACCCCGACCTGGTGATCCTGGATCTGGGCCTGCCGGACGGTGATGGCATCCAAATCCTGCACGCCATCCGCGAGCATCACGCCAATCCCGTTCTGGTGCTCTCGGCGCGGGACTCGGAGCAGGAGAAGGTGCGGCTGCTGGATGCGGGGGCCAACGACTACATGAGCAAGCCGTTCGGCGTCGGGGAGATGATGGCCCGTATCCGGGTGCTGCTGCGCCAGCGCGTCGGTGCCACCAGCGGCGAATGCCGCCACTTCCCCCACTGTGGCCTGACCCTGGACAGCAGCAGCCACAAGGTGACCCTGCAGGGCGAGGAGATCCCCCTCTCGCGCAAGGAGTTCGCCCTGTTGCAGGCGCTGGTGTGCCACCCCGGCAAGCTGGTGCAACAGACCCAGCTGCTCATCGACATCTGGGGGCCAAGCCACAAGGAGGACACTCACTACCTGTGCATCGTCATCGCCAGCCTGCGCAAGAAGCTGGGAGATAACCCCCAGCAACCCACCCTGATCGAAACTGAAGCCGGCATCGGCTACCGCTTTATCGGCAGCTGATGTTTCACGTGGAACGACGCCAACCGCAGCAAAGTGCCAGCAGACCGCATCCCCCGAGCAGCAGCCCGAGATCCTGCAAGCTGGCGGCAACCGCCAATCCCAGGCTGAGCAACAGATAGTAACCGAGCCCGAACAGGGCCCCGGCACTGCCCGCCACCTCCCGATAGGCCAGCAGTGCCTGGCTCAACACATTGGGGATCGCCAGCCCGAACGCGACCACCACTCCCGTCATGGGCAGCAGAAACCAGAGCGATGCCTGACTGGCCCACACCAGCCAACCCGAACCCGACGCCAGCACGGCGGCGAGCCGTATTAACGAGGCAGGCGTCCAGCCACGGCCCAACAGATGCTTGTTGAGCAGGCTGCCCACCAGGGTCGCCAGCGCCAGCACGATGCCGGAGTAACCAAACTCGCCAGCGCTCAACCCCAGACTGGCAAACAGAAACGGCGCCAGGCTGTAGTAGCCGAACAGCATGGTGTTGAACAGCGCCACCAGGGCGGCGCTGCGCCACAAGACGGTATCACGCACCATCCGGCAGGCCAGCGGCCAGAGTGCGACCCTTTGGGTAGTGGCCGGGCGGGTTTCCGGCAGTTGCCAGCAAGCCATCAGCAACAAGCCGATTGCCAGCGCCAGCAGGGCGCCGAATACCCCGACATAACCCAAGCCATCAGCCAGCAGGCCACCGCTCACCAGCCCCAGTACCGGGCTCAGGGAGAGCGCGATGCCCATCACCGAAAAGACCCGTGCCAGATCGCTGCCCTGATAGCTGTCGCGCAGCATGGTCTGGGTCACCACGGAACCCACGGCGGCGCCGAAGGCCGCGATGACCCGGGCCAGCAGCAGGGTTTCAAATTGAGTGGCCAGCAACGCCAGCAGAGTGCCGGCGCCATAGGTCAGCAGCCCCGCCAGCATGGCGGGACGCCGCCCGATGAGATCGCACACTCGGCCCCAGCAGACCACGCCCGCCGCAAACGCCAGAAAATAGACCGACAGGGTCTGGGACGCCTGCCCCTCGCTCACCCGAAACTCCGTGGCGATATGGGTCAGCACCGGGCTGTAGATGGTCTCCACTATCTGGGGAAACATCATCAATCCGACCACCAGCCAGCGCGGTGGCAACCTGTTGTTCATGACACACCTCCTTCACAAGAGGTCGCCATTCTAGAGAGGGATAACTTGTCCGATTACAATAAGGCGGACTATAAACAGCAAGAATCGGACACATGGCCTTTATTCTTCCCGATCACCCCTTTGATCCGGACCAGCACGACGGCAGCGCCATCGGTATTGCCGCCGCCCTCGGCTGGCACGACTCCGGCCGCCATCAGCACCAGCGCCACCAGCTGCTGTTCGCCCAGGCAGGCTGCATGACCATAGAGCTGGACGATCAGGTCTGCCTGCTGCCGCCGACGCGAGCGGCCTGGTTGCCAGCAGGCCTGCCCCACCGGGTGTTGATGCGCGGGGTAGTGGCCTATCGCTCCCTCTACTTCCAGCCGGAGCCCGCGTTGCCAAACGAGATGGCGGTGCTGGCGGTCAACCCGCTGCTGCGGGAGATCATCGAGCGGATGGCGCTCTGGCCGTGGGACAAGCCGGCGGCGGAGCAGCATTGCACGCTGGCGTTGTTGCAGGAGGAGCTGGCGCAAGCGCAGCGGGAATCCTGGCAGTTGCCGCTGCCGTCAGACGGACGTCTGACCGGCTGGCTGCAGGAGATAAAGCGGGGTGACACCCTGCCCGATCGGCTCAACCGGCTGGCCGAACGAGTGGGTGCCAGTGACAAGACCATAGGCCGCATCTTCATGCGGGAGACCGGCATGAGCTACCAGGCCTGGCGCCAGCAGTGGCGACTGCTGCGGGCCATGGAACTGCTGGCCGAAGCCGAGCCCATCAGCCGGGTAGCCGCAGCCCTGGAGTTCGCCAGCGACAGCGCCTTCATCGCCTTCTTCAGGCAGCACACGGGGCAGACCCCCTTGCGCTACCTCAGCTCTCGGGATGAGTCGCATCGGCCGAGCTCGCCTCCACCACCAGGGTCTCCAGGGCCAGCGGCTTGAGGTTGTGGATGGCCTCTGCCACCACGTCATGGGAGGCCTGCTGCTGCAAGGCCAGCATCTCCTGCTGCAGGGCGGCGCTGTCCAGCTCGGGTCTGGGGTTCTCGGCGGCCATGGCATTCAGGCTCAGGCTGCTGGCAATCAGGGTAGCGATCAGGATCTTCATCTGGCGTGCTCCGGTGTGGTTGAGATGACCACATAACTATTCCAATAGTTGTGCCAGATTTATAACAACATGATTTTATTGATATAAATGATTTTTTGATGCTGCCACCCCCCTTCCTGAATCGAATATTGGTTATTTTAAAACCTATAAATGGTTTTTTTTACCACCTCCATCATGGCAACCCTGTTCCACGTGAAACGCCCCGTTTTTTTGATCGACACCCGCTTTTGAAGTGAGCTATGGTGCTAGCTCCCCCCTTAACTGACTCTGGATTTGCCACCGAATGGAATTCTCCTTGTTCGGCGAGAAGTTCACTCGCCACGCCGGTATTACCCAACTCATGGACGACCTCAATCAAGGGCTGCTGAATCCCGACGCCATCATGCTGGGAGGCGGCAATCCGGCCCCCATCCCCGCCATGCTGGAACGCTTTCAGGCCGAGGCCAATACCCTGCTCGACAACGGCGAACTGATCAAGGCCATGGCCAACTACGATGGCCCCCAGGGCAAGGACAGGTTTACCAAGGCGCTGGCCGCCCTGCTCAGCAAGGAGCTGGGCTGGGAGATCTCCGCCCGCAACATCGCCCTGACCAATGGCAGCCAGAACGCCTTCTTCTATCTGTTCAACCTGCTGGCCGGCGAGTTCGCCGACGGTCGCAAGAAGAAGGTGCTGTTCCCCCTGGCCCCCGAATACATCGGCTATGCCGACTCGGCCCTCTCGGACGATCATTTCGTCGCCTACAAACCCACCATCGAGAAGCTGCCCGACGGCCAGTTCAAATACCACGTGGATTTCGAAAGCCTGCAGGTGGGCGACGACATCGGGGTGATCTGTGTCTCCCGGCCGACCAACCCCACCGGCAACGTGCTCACCGACGAGGAGATCGAGCACCTCGATCAGATCGCCCGTGACAAGGGGATCCCGCTGCTCATCGACAATGCCTACGGCGTGCCCTTCCCCGGCATCATCTTCAGCGACGCCAAGCCGTTCTGGAACGCCAACACCATCCTCTGCATGAGCCTCTCCAAGCTCGGCCTGCCGGGCACCCGTTGCGGCATCGTCATCGCCGACGAGAAGATCATCCGGGCCATCACCAACCTGAGCGGCATCATCAATCTGGCGCCGGGCAGCCTGGGTCCGGCCATCACCATTCCGATGATCGAGAGCGGTGACATCATCACCCTGAGCGAACAGGTGGTGAAACCCTTCTACCAGCAGAAAGCCACCTTCGCGGTCCAGCTGCTGCGCGAGGCCATTCCGGATCCGCGCTTCCACATCCACAAGCCGGAGGGAGCCCTCTTCCTCTGGCTCTGGTTCGAAGACCTGCCGATCCACTGCCAGGAGCTGTATGAGCGACTGAAGGCGAAGAACCTGCTGATCGTGCCCGGCCACTACTTCTTCCCCGGCATCGACGACCCCGAGTGGCGCCACAGCCAGGAGTGCATCCGCCTCAACTATGCCCAGAGCGAAGATCTGGTGCGTCGTGGCATCGCCATCCTGGCCGACGAGATCAACGCCCTCTACGCCGGTTGATTCCCCCTTCGGCATGAAAAAAAAGAGGCCTGCAGATACAGGCCTCTTTTCTATCAGGTGGTCAGCGATGTTGTTTAACCGGGCAGTGCCAGCTGATCGGGTTTGCCGATGGGGATGGCACGGGGCTTGAGCGCTTCCGGCAGCTCCCGGGCCAGCTCTATGGTCAGCAGACCGTGCTCCAGCCTGGCCCCCTGCACTTCCACGTGCTGGCTCAGCTTGAAGGCGAGCTCGAAGTCCCGCTCGGCGATCCCCTGATGGAGGAATTGGCGCTCGCCCATGGTGGCGACCTTGCGCCCCTTCACCTTGAGGGTGCCATTTTCGGTCTCCAGCTCCAGCTCATTGCGATCGAAACCGGCCACGGCAACCGTGATGAGGTAGCTGTCGTGATCCCGCTTTTCGATGTTGTACGGGGGGTAGGCCGAGGTCTTCTGATCGAACAGGCCTTCCAGCTCGCGGGCCATCCGCTCGAAGCCGACGGCATTGGAATAGAGATGAGAAAAATCGAGGTTACGCATGATCCTATCCTTCTATAAAGCAACAGGGTTTACTCTCCACGGGCCCGCCATCGGCACCCGGGAAACATCAGCAATGCAACGAGGTCAGGCTGTCAGCCGTTGATCTCGATCTTGCGGGGCTTCATCGCCTCGGGCACTTCGCGCACCAGGTCGATGTGCAGCAGACCGTTCTTCAGGTCGGCCCCCTTCACCCGCACGTAGTCGGCCAGCTGGAAGCGACGCTCGAAGCCGCGTTCGGCAATGCCTTGGTAGAGGTAGTTGCGCTCGGTGTCGGCCTGCTTGCTGCCCTTCACCGTCAGCAGATTTTCCTGGAAGCTCAGCTCCAGCTCTTCCTGGGTAAAGCCCGCCACCGCCATGCTGATACGGTAGTCGCTGTCACCCAGCTGCTCGATGTTGTAGGGGGGATAGCCGGCATTGCCATTGCTGGCGGCAGATTCGATGAGAGTGGCCAGACGATCGAAACCGATGGCAGAACGATAGAGCGGAGAAAAGTCGATAGAACGCATAGTATTACCCTCTTGTGAGCGATAACGGATTGTTTGCCCTCCTGATGGACGGGCACCTGGTCGAAACCTCTGTCGAGCGTTCCGGCCTTGTTATCTATATAGGGGCCAGCATTTGGCTTTCAAGGGGTAAAAACAAAAGAAATGCAGGCCATCAAGAATGGCCCGATTAGATCGATAATAGGCCTGCGGGCCACTCATGATCCGTCCCTCATCCCTCCATACTGGCCGTGTCCCCAACGAGAAACCGGAGCACGCCATGAAGATTACCCAGGTTCGCAACGCCACCCTGCTCATCCACTACGCAGGAACCCGCTTCCTCATCGACCCCATGCTGGCCCCCAAGGGGAGCTACCCCGGCTTCGAAGGCATGGCCAACAGCCATCTTCGCAACCCCCTGGTCGAGCTGCCGCTGCCCATGGCGACCCTGCTGGAGGTGGATGCGGTGATTGTCACCCATGACCATCTGGATCACTGGGACGATGTCGCGAAAACGAAGATCCCCAAGCACCTTCCCCTGTTCGTGCAGCATCAGAAAGATGCCGACACCATGAGGGGATGCGGCTTCGAGGATGTGCGCCTGCTGGGCGAGGTCGGCGAGTTCGCCGGCATCCGCCTGCAACAGACGGAAGGCCGGCACGGCAGCGATACCATCATGGCCCTGCTGGGGGATCGCCTTGGCGAGGTCAGCGGAGTGGTCTTCTCCCATCCCGCCGAAAAGACCCTCTATCTGGCCGGCGACACCGTCTGGAATGCCCAGGTTGAACAAGCGCTGCACCGGCACCAACCCGAGGTCGTCGTCCTCAACTGCGGTGATGCCCGGGTGACGGGTCTGGGCGCCATCATCATGGGCAAGGAGGATGTGGCCGCCGTCTATCAGGCCGCCCCGCAGGCCACCCTGATCGCCAGCCACATGGAGGCGGTCAATCATGCCCTGCTGTCCCGGCGGGAGCTGCGCGACTACCTGGACAGCCAGGGGATGGCCGCCCGGGTACGGGTGCCCGAGGATGGCGACATCATGGTGCTCTGAGCGAGAGGCCCGGCACCACATGGCCCTTCGGCTTTCTGTTGCTGCCCCGTATGATGGGGATCCGAGTGCAAAGGAGTCTGCCACCATGCCCCGTCCCCTTATCGTCGCCGTCATCACCTTCGATCGCTTCAGCCCCTTTCACTGCTCGGTGCCCTGCCTCATCTTTGGCGACAAGATGATGCCGGGCCAGTCGTTGTTCGAGCTGAGACTCTGCGCCGGGGATGACACGCGGCAACCCGCCTCCTCCCAGGGCTTTCGCATGGAGGCCGACTATGGCCTGGAGGGCCTGCTGGAGGCGGATATCATCATCATCCCCTTCTGGCGCGATCCGGCCGAGCGCCCCGCCCAACCCCTGCTCGATGCCCTGGTTGCCGCCCGGATCAGGGGAGCCCAGATCGTGGGGCTCTGTCTCGGCACCTATGTGCTGGCCTATGCCGGCCTGCTGGACGGGCGCGGTGCCGCCACCCACTGGGAATTTGAACAGGAGTTCGTCCAGCGCTTCCCCCGGGTGCGGCTCGATACCAATGCCCTCTACGTCGACGACGACGGGCTCATCACCTCGGCTGGCACCGCCGCCAGCCTGGACTGCTGCCTCTATCTGGTTCGCCAGCATCACGGCAGCCAGATTGCCAACAAGCTGGCCAGGCGGCTGGTGGTGCCTCCCCACCGGGAGGGTGGCCAGGCCCAGTTCATCGAGCAGCCGGTACCCGCCTCCACCCGGGATGCCAGGATCAACCAGCTGTTCGATCACCTGCGCCTGCACCTGGCCGCGCCCCACACCCTGGACAGCCTGGCGGAACATTGCATGATGAGCCGACGCACCTTTAGCCGCCGCTTCCAGCTCGCCACCGGTCTCTCCCTCGGGGAGTGGCTGATGGCGGAGCGTCTGCGCCGCAGCCAGACGCTGCTGGAGTCCAGCTCCCACACCGTGGAACGCATCGCCGAACTGGTGGGGCTCGGATCTGCCACCATATTGCGCAAGCACTTTCGCGCCCGCTTCGGGGTGTCGCCGCGGGAGTGGCGCCGCACCTTTCGCGGTGACAGAGTCTAGGTCCCTCATGTTTCACGTGGAACGCGCCCTCTCCCTTCCATCCAGAAAACAAAAAGCCGCTCACGAGGAGCGGCTTTTGATGGTTGTCGGACCGTCTGATTAGACGTCGAGGTTGGCAACCCGCAGGGCGTTGGTCTCGATGAAGTCGCGACGCGGCTCTACAGCGTCACCCATCAGGGTGGAGAAGAGCTGGTCGGCGCCGACCGCATCGTCGATGGTGACACGCAGCATGCGACGGGCTTCCGGATCCATGGTGGTTTCCCACAGCTGCTCCGGGTTCATCTCGCCCAGCCCTTTATAGCGCTGGATGTAGATGCCACGCTTGCCTTCGCCCATCAGCCACTCGACCGCTTCAACGAAGCTGGCGACCGGCTTCACCTTCTCACCACGCTTGATGTAACCGCCTTCCTCGATCAGGTTGGCGATCTCCTTGCCCAGGGAGACCAGCTGACGGTACTCGGAGGATTGCAGGAAGTCATAGCTCAGCGGATATTCACGGTCGACCCCGTGCTGGCGTACCACGGCGTGGGGCACGAACAGGCTGCGCTCCTCGTCGCGGCGTACCTGCATCTGGTACTGGATGCCGTGGTTGCTCTCGTTGAGCACGGCCTCCATGCTCTGGCACCAGGCCTGCAGATCGCTCTCGCTGGCCAGCAGGGTTTCGTTCAACTCAGGCTGATAGATCAGCTGGGTCAGCACGGCTTCCGGGGCGCGGCGGGACATGCGGGTGATGAGGTGAGTCACGGAGCGATGCTGGTTGACCAGACGCTCCAGCGCCTCGCCACCGATGGCCGGGGCAGACTCGTTGACGTGCAGGGTCGCACCGTCCAGCGCCATGGCGGTCTGGTACTGCAACAATGCGTCTTCGTCTTTCAGGTACTGCTCCTGTTTGCCCTTCTTCACCTTGTAGAGCGGCGGCTGGGCGATGAAGACATAGCCACGCTCGATGATTTCCGGCATCTGACGATAGAAGAAGGTCAGCAGCAGGGTACGGATGTGCGCACCATCGACGTCCGCATCCGTCATGATGATGATGTTGTGATAGCGCAGCTTGTCCGGGTTGTACTCGTCGCGACCGATGCCACAGCCCAGAGCGGTGATCAGGGTGCCCACCTCCTGGGAGGAGATCATCTTGTCGAAACGGGCCTTCTCCACGTTCAGGATCTTGCCCTTGAGGGGCAGGATGGCCTGGTTCTTCCGGTTGCGACCCTGCTTGGCGGAGCCGCCAGCAGAGTCCCCTTCCACGATGTAGAGTTCGGAGAGCGCCGGGTCTTTCTCCTGACAGTCCGCCAGCTTGCCGGGCAGACCGGCGATATCCAGCGCGCCCTTGCGGCGGGTCAGTTCGCGGGCCTTGCGGGCCGCTTCACGGGCACGGGCCGCATCGATGATCTTGTTGACCACGATCTTGGCGTCGCCCGGGTTTTCCAGCAGAAAGTCGGCCAGCTTCTCACCCATCGCCTGTTCCACGGCGGTCTTCACTTCGGACGAGACCAGCTTGTCCTTGGTCTGGGAGGAGAACTTGGGATCAGGCACCTTGACGGAGATAACGGCAATCAGACCTTCACGGACGTCGTCACCACTGGCGGCGGACTTGGCCTTCTTGCTGTAGTCCTCCTTGTCCATGTAGTTGTTCAGCGTCCGGGTCAACGCGGTACGGAAGCCCACCAGGTGGGTGCCACCATCCCGCTGCGGAATGTTGTTGGTGAAGCAGTAGACCCCTTCCTGATAGGCGTCGTTCCACTGCATGGCGACTTCGACACCGATGCCGTCCTGCTCTGTGGTGAAGTGGAACACCTTGGGGTGGATCGGGGTCTTGTTCTGGTTCAGGTACTCGACGAAGGCCTTGATGCCCCCTTCGTAGCAGAAGTGGGCCTCGCGGCCGTCACGCTCGTCCATCAGACGGATGGAGACGCCGGAGTTGAGGAAGGAGAGCTCGCGCAGACGCTTGGCCAGGATCTCGTAGTGGAACAGGGTGTCGCTGAAGATGGTCGGGCTCGGCCAGAAGCGAACTTCGGTCCCGGTGCCGGTGCTGTCACCAATCTGCTTGAGGGGTGCCTGCGGCTCGCCCAGGTGATAGGTCTGCTCGTAGACATGACCGTTGCGGCGGATGGTCAGCAGCAGCTTGTCGGAAAGCGCGTTCACCACGGAGACGCCCACACCGTGCAGACCGCCGGACACCTTGTAGGAGTTGTCATCGAATTTGCCGCCGGCGTGCAGCACGGTCATGATGACTTCGGCGGCGGAGCGGCCCTCTTCCGGGTGGATGTCCACCGGAATGCCGCGACCGTTGTCGCGCACGGAGACGGAGCCGTCGGAATGGATCTTGACCTGGATATCGGAGCAGTAGCCAGCCAGAGCCTCGTCGATGGAGTTGTCGACGACCTCGAACACCATGTGGTGCAGGCCCGATCCATCGTCCGTATCGCCGATATACATCCCCGGGCGCTTGCGGACCGCATCCAGGCCCTTGAGCACCTTGATATTCGAGGAGTCGTAAGTATTTTCACTCATAGCTTACTCTCTGCCTTCTCTAACGTTTCGGAGATCTTGCCTTGTTCCACGTGGAACAGCTTGCAGTCACTCGCATCCATCATGTCTGCGAGCTGACCGGTATCGATGGCGGTGATGAACACCTGGGACGCGCACTGCTTCAGCCTTGCAGCCAGCAGACGACGTTTGTCGACATCCAGTTCAGAGGCAAAATCATCAATTAAAAAAATACAGCCGCGGCTGCTATGTTGATTCAAATAGAGCCCTTGGGCCAGCCGCATGGCACAGACCAGCAACTTCAGCTGACCCCTGGACAAAATATCCTGCGCGGGCACGCCGTTCGCCTTGAGCCGCACGTCCGCCTTCTGCGGACCGACCCCAGTGTACCCCAGCGAACGATCCCGTTCGAACCCCGCCTCCAGCAATGCATCGAGGGGAGTGTCTTTTTCCCAGCCTCGATAGAATCCAAGACTGATATCGAACTCCGGCAGAAAATCTGCCGTCATCTCCTTGATCAGGGGCGTAATGGCCTGACAATAACTGGCGCGAAAACCCGCCAGCTCGCCACCCAGTCGCACCAGCTCCTGATCCCAGAACGCCAGTTGACGATACTGGGTGCTCTGGCGCAGCAAGGCATTGCGCTGCTTCAACAGCCGACGCACCCGCCCCCAGAGGGAGAAGAAGGTCGGCTCCTGATGGAAAACACCCCAGTCGAGCCAGGC
Organism: Aeromonas sp. INTO2; assembly: GCF_049860605.1. NCBI lineage: Bacteria > Pseudomonadati > Pseudomonadota > Gammaproteobacteria > Aeromonadales > Aeromonadaceae > Aeromonas > Aeromonas sp. INTO2. The sequence continues at coordinate 4,229,594 of NZ_CP187588.1, read as the reverse complement.
CCGGCGAGCCTGGGGGCCACCGGTCAGCAGGCTGAAACCATCGGGGTGGATCAACTGTACCGGCAACAGCTCCGCCAGATCGGCCAGGCGCTGGGCCTGGGCACCGGCGATCTTGAGCTGGGTTTCGCCCCCCTTGTCCTTGGCAAGCCCGATGGGCACCTGACGCCCCTCCAGCTCGCACTGGGCAAACAGGGTAAAGGCCCGCTCGCCCTGGCGGATGACCCGCCCGGTCAAATGGGTACGAAACGAGCGGCCGAGACCAAGGTAATGAATGGCTTCCAGCACGCTGGTCTTGCCGCTGCCGTTGCTCCCGACCAGGATATTGAGGCCGGGAGACAGCGCAAGACTGGCGTGCTGAATGTTGCGAAAGTCGCTGAGCTGGAGTTTGACCAAGGACACGACTAGATCCGCATCGGCATCACCACATACTGGGCATCTTGGTTCTCAAAATCCTCAATAATGGCGCTGCTGATGGAATCGCTCAGGCTGATCCGGATTTGGTCACATTTTAACGTATTCAACACGTCCAGCACATAGGAGACGTTGAAGCCGATCTCCATCTCGCCAGCGGCGTATTGTACGTCAAGCAGCTCTTCGGCTTCTTCCTGTTCCGGGTTGTTGGCGGTGATGCGCAGCAGGTTTTCCTGCAGATTGAGACGCACCCCACGGAATTTCTCGTTGGAGAGGATGGCGGCACGGGCAAAGGCCTGGCGCAGATCCTCGCGACCGGCGATCAGGGCCTTGTCGCTCCCTCTCGGGATGACGCGGCGCCAGTCCGGGAAACGGCCATCCACCAGCTTGGAGGTGAAGATGAAGCCATCCAGGGCCGCGCGCAGGTTGCTGCGACCCACTTGCAGCCGCACCGGCTTGTCTTCCGCTTCCAGCAGGCGCACCAGTTCCAGCACCCCTTTGCGTGGCAGGATAACCTGATGATCGGGCAGCGATTCCGTTACCACTTCGCGGCGGCAGGTGGCCAGCCGGTGACCGTCCGTCGCCACGGTACGCAGGCCGTGTCCTTCGCTCTCGAACAGCATGCCGTTCAGGTAGTAGCGCACGTCCTGGCTCGCCATGGAGAACTGGGTCGCGTCGATGAGTTTTTTCAGCTCCAGCTGGCTGATGTCGAACTCGAGCACGGATTCCCAATCCTCGATGTTCGGGTATTCGGTCGCCGGCAGGGTCGACAGGTTGAAGCGGGAGCGGCCGGAACGGATGATGAGGCGCTCTCCCTCGGTGCTGAGGCGGATCTCCGCCCCCTCCGGCAGACCGCGACAGATGTCCAGCAGCTTGCGCGCCGGCACTGTGGTGCGGCCATCCTGGCTGTCGCTGTTGAGATAGACCTGTCCGATCATCTCCACCTCGAGATCGGTCCCGGTCAGCGACAGCAGGCCATTGCTGACATCGAGCAGGACGTTGCCGAGGATGGGCAGGGTCGGCCGGCCACCCAGGGCACCGGACACCAGTTGCAGGGGACGTAACAGGGCCTCACGGCTAATTTCGAGCTGCATCTGTGCTCTCCGTTGTTATTGGGAGGAAAGGATTCGGATCAGGCTGGAACATGCAATCTGCATCTGTGCACTCCGTTCCGTTATCAGGAAGAAAGGGTACGGATCAGGTTGGAATAGTCTTCCTTGATGTCGTGACTCTCTTCCTTCAGCTGCTCGATCTTGCGGCAGGCATGAAGAACCGTGGTGTGGTCACGGCCACCAAAGGCATCCCCTATCTCAGGCAAGCTGTGGTTGGTCAGCTCCTTGGCCAGCGCCATCGCCAGCTGGCGCGGGCGGGCAACGGAGCGGGAACGACGCTTGGAGAGCAGATCCGCCAGCTTGATCTTGTAATACTCCGCCACCGTCTTCTGGATGTTGTCGATGGTGACCAGCTTCTCCTGCAAGGCCAGGAGATCGCGCAGCGCCTCGCGCACGAAGTCGATGTTGATGGCGCGGCCGGTGAAGTTGGCATTGGCGATCACCCGGTTGAGGGCACCTTCCAGTTCACGGACGTTGGAGCGCAGCCGTTTGGCGATAAAGAAGGCCACTTCGTCCGGCAGGTGGATCTGGTTCTCGTCCGCCTTGCGCATCAGGATGGCAACCCGGGTCTCCAGCTCCGGCGGCTCGATCGCCACCGTGAGTCCCCAGCCGAAGCGGGACTTGAGACGATCTTCCACCCCGTTGATCTCTTTCGGATAACGGTCCGAGGTCAGAATGATCTGCTGGTTGCCTTCAAGCAGGGCATTGAAGGTGTGGAAGAACTCCTCCTGGGAGCGCTCCTTGTTGGCGAAAAACTGGATGTCATCGATGAGCAGGGCATCGACGCTACGGTAATAACGCTTGAACTCTTCAATGGCGTTATTCTGCAGCGCCTTCACCATGTCCTGCACGAACCGTTCGGAGTGCATGTAGATAACTTTGGCGTCTTTCTTGCGATCCTTGATGGCATTGCCAACGGCGTGCAACAGGTGGGTCTTGCCAAGGCCAGTGCCGCCATAGAGGAACAGCGGGTTGTAGGCACCACCCGGATTGTCGGCCACCTGACGGGCGGCTGCACGGGCCAGCTGGTTGGACTTACCCTCAACGAAATTCTCGAAGGTATAGTTCACGTTGGTGTTGCTCTTGTGGTTTGGCTCGGGCTTGTTTTCGGCCTTGTTTTCCCAGCTCTTGGGAGAGTTATTCACAGGATCGACACCACGGGCCGGCGCCCTGGCGACCGCGACGGGATGAGGGCGATTGCCGATATCAAAACGCAGGGTGGGAGCGTCGGCTCCGCACAGCTCGTTGATGATGCCGTTGACCCGGAGCAGGTACTTGTCGCGTACCCAGTCCAGAACAAAGCGGTTCGGTGCATACAGGGTCAGAGTATTGTCACTCAACTCCGCTTGAAGCGGCCGGATCCACATGCTGAATTCTGCCGAGGGCAACTCATCTTGCAGCCGGTTAAGGCACTGCTGCCATAGCGAAGCAGTCACTCTAGACTCCCGTCAATTGATTAAGTAAAGACCGGCTATTCTACGTTTTTAGTGGCCGGATCTCCAGTTGCTGCCGCACGGATCCAGCAAATAAGATCCTTGACTTTCAAGGATCCAACGCCCCAGGATCCCATTTCATCCCCAAAGTTACCCACAGCCGGATATCGTCAATGTGGACAGAATGGCGCGCTGCGACCATAGTTATTTTATATAACCAAATATCATTTATTTTTTATATTTTATTCCAATAACATCAGCGCCAACCCGTGATTACAACTAAAAATACAGCACTACAGAGAGAGGAATCCCCATGAAAACCACCATCAAACTGATTTCCGGCGCCGCCATTCTGCTGGCCAGCCTGTCCGGCCAGGCCATCGCCCAGGAAACCATCAAGGTCGGCATGTCCGGCAAATATTTCCCGTTCACCTTCGTCAAGCAGGACAAGCTGCAGGGCTTCGAGGTGGACATGTGGAACCAGATCGGTGAGCGCACCGGCTACAAGGTCGAGTTCGTGACCGCCAGCTTCTCCGGCCTGTTCGGCATGCTGGAAACCGGCCGCGTTGACACCATCTCCAACCAGATCACCATCACCGACGAGCGCAAGGCCAAGTACGCCTTCTCCCAGCCCTATGTCTATGACGGTGCCCAGATCGTGGTCCGCAAAGGCAACAACACCATCCACGGCATCAAGGACCTGGAAGGCAAGAAGGTCGCCGTCAACCTGGGCTCCAACTTCGAAGAGCTGCTGCGCAAGAACGACCCCAACAAGAAGATCGACATCCGTACCTATGACTCCGCCTTCGAGCAGGATGTCGCCCTGGGTCGCATCGACGCCTTCGTGATGGACCGCGTCTCCACCGCCCAGCTGATCAAGGAATCCAAGCTGCCGCTGCAACAGGCCGGTGCACCGTTCGAAACCATCGAGAACGCCCTGCCCTTCCTGAAGACCCCGGAAAAGCAGGCCGTGCTGAAGAAGGTTGACGATGCCCTCACCGCCATGCGCAAAGACGGCACCCTGACCAAAATCTCCGAAAAATGGTTCGCAGCGGACATCACCAGCAAATAAATGATGGAATTTGACCTCGAGTACACGCTAGGGCTGTTTCCCATCCTGCTCAAATACCTGGGCACCACGATGGAAATGGCCCTGTGGGGATTCGTATTGGCACTCGTACTGTCGCTGATCCTGGCGATAGTACGGGTGTTTCGCGTTCCCGCACTTCACTGGCTGGCGATGCTGTATATCTCGTTCTTCCGGGGTACACCGCTGCTCGTCCAGCTGTTCCTGCTCTATTACGGGCTGCCGCAGCTCTTCCCCATCTTCGTGGGGATGGATGCCTTTACCGCCGCCATCATCGGCCTGACCCTGCACTTTGCCGCCTACATGGCCGAGTCGATCCGGGCAGCTATTCTCGGCATCCACAAGAGCCAGATGGAAGCCGCCCTCAGCATCGGCATGAGTCGGCTGCAGGCGATGCAGCGGATCATCCTGCCCCAGGCGGCCCGCATCGCGACACCATCGCTGATGAACTACTTCATCGACATGATCAAGAGCACCTCCCTGGCGTTTACCCTGGGTGTGGCGGAGATCATGGGCAAGGCCCAGATGGAAGCGGCCTCCTCCTTCAAGTTCTTCGAGAGCTTCATGGCGGTGGCGCTGATCTACTGGGTGGTGGTCATCTTCTTCACCCGCTTGCAGCATCTGCTGGAAGTGCGGCTGAACCGTGCTTATTAAAGGAGGCCTGTCATGATCAACCTAACGGGTCTCTCCAAGGCCTATGACGGAAATCAGGTGCTCAACGGCATCGATCTTGAGGTAAAGAAGGGGGAGATTGTTGTCATCATCGGCCCCTCCGGTACCGGCAAGTCGACTCTGCTGCGCTGCCTCAACCTGCTGGAAACCCCGGATGCAGGGCGGCTCGTCATCGATGACCTCGCCGTGGATCTGGCCAAGGCCAGCGACCAGCAGGCCATCGAACTGCGCAAACGCGCCTCTTTCGTGTTCCAGAACTACGCCCTGTTCGCCAACAAGACGGCGCTGGACAACATCGCCGAGGGGCTGATCACCGTCTGGAAGCAGCCGAAGGCGGAGGCTCGTGCCACTGCCCTGGGCATCCTCAAGGACATCGGCCTCGCCGAGAAACAGGATGCCTACCCGGCCTCCCTCTCCGGCGGCCAGCAACAGCGCGTCGGCATCGGCCGGGCCATGGCGGCCCACTCCAAGGTGATCCTGTTTGACGAGCCCACCTCCGCCCTCGATCCCGAGTGGGTCGACGAGGTGCTGGGCCTGATGAAGCAGCTCGCCCGCCAGCACCAGACCATGGTAGTGGTGACCCATGAGATCGAGTTTGCCCGTGATGTCGCCGATCGGGTGATCTTCATGGAAGGAGGCCGGATCGTGGAGCAGGGCCCGCCGGATCAGATATTGGTCGATCCGCAGGATCCCCGTACACGGGAGTTCCTGCGCAAAGTACTTAAATAGCTCTCTCTTTGGCGGCCTGGCCGCCTTTTTTCTTGAGGGATCCTTGTTTAACCCCGGGTTGCCAGTATAATTCGGGGCCCTTGATCCTCCGGATCCTGCCAGATTATCCCGCTCGGTCGACGAACGGGGCGAGATGGAAAGGAACGGCGGATTGACGAGAAGCTGAACTCTGTTTAGAATTCGGCCTCTTTTGCTAGTCGTCACACGCTATAGCTGGCGCGTCGGCTAAGTGTGACAATCAAAACTGTACAGAAATACGGAATCGAATCATGAAACGTACTTTTCAACCGTCCAACCTGAAGCGCAAGCGCTCTCACGGTTTCCGCGCTCGCATGGCTACTGCCAACGGCCGCAAAGTTCTGGCCGCTCGTCGTGCCAAGGGTCGTGCCCGCCTGGTAGTCTAATGCCTACCCAGCACACCTTCTCTCGGGAGTTACGTCTGTTAACTCCCGAACACTTCAAACGCGTTTTCGCCGAGCCTGTCCGGGCCGCTTCTCCGCAAATTACGCTTCTTGCTTGCCCCAACTCCCTCGAACACCCCCGTCTTGGCCTCGCCGTGCCCAAAAAGGCGCTCAAGCGTGCCGTCTGGCGCAACCGTGTAAAACGAGTGGTTCGGGAAAGTTTTCGCCTCAATCAAGCCAATCTGCCCGCTATCGACATCGTCGTGATCGCCAAGGGTGGCGTGAAGGAGATGGACAATGAAGCGCTGTTCAAGTTACTGGAAAAGCTATGGCGCACTCTGTCACGCCGTTGCAATGGGTAGCAATCAAACTGATACGCCTGTATCAGCTAATCATTAGTCCCCTGCTCGGGCCGCGCTGCCGTTTCACCCCGACTTGTTCCCAATTTGCGATAGAAGCAATCCGACTTCACGGTTTCATAAAAGGCGTTTGGTTAGCCAGTAAACGTCTATTAAAATGCCATCCCTTATCCGAGGGTGGTTATGACCCGGTTCCGCAACCAAAGCGAAGAAACTGAAGACTATGGAATCACAACGCAATTTACTCCTGATCGGTTTGCTGTTCGTGAGCTTCTTGCTCTGGCAACAGTGGGAGTCCGACAAGGCTCCGAAGCCGGCCCCGACTACCGTGGCCCAAACCGAACATTTCGTACCTGAAGCCGGTCAGACCGGTGATATTCCTCAGGTTTCCGAGCAAGCAAATGGTAACGCCGCGCGCAAGCTGATCACCGTCTCCTCCGACGTGCTCAAATTGACCCTGGATACCCAGGGCGGTGACATCGTCTCTGCCGAACTGCTGGCACACAAGCTGGAAGAAGGCAAGGAACAGCCGTTCACCCTGCTGACCAGCCAGCCTGCCCACCTCTATGTGGCCCAGAGCGGTCTGGTCGGTCGCAATGGTCCGGACAGCCAGGCCCAGGGTCGTCCTACCTATGAAGCCGCCCAGACCAGCTATCAGCTGGCCGATGGTCAGGATCAAGTCGTCGTTCCGATGACCTGGACCGACAGCAAGGGCGTGGTCTTCACCAAGGAGTTCGTGCTCAAGCGCGGTGATTACGCCGTGGGCGTCGACTACAAGATCGACAACAAGTCTGCCGAGCCGGTCCAGGTACAGTTCTACGGTCAGCTGAAGCAGACCATGACCACGCCGAAGGATCAGGAAGGTCATGCCATGGTGGCCAGTGCCTACCGTGGTGGTGCCTTCTCCAGCGAAGACTCCCGCTACAAGAAGTACACCTTCGACGAGATGAAGGATGCCGACCTGAACAAGACCACCCAGGGTGGTTGGGTCGCCATGCTGCAGCACTACTTCGTCTCTGCCTGGGCTCCGAATGCCAACGACACCAACAGCTTCTACAGCCGCGTGATCCCGGGCAAGGACCAGGCCATCATCGGCTACAAGGCGCCTCTGGTTGACGTCGCTGCCGGCCAGCAGGCCGAAGTGAGCGGCAAGCTGTGGATCGGTCCCAAGCTGCAGGATCAGATGGCCAAGGTGGCAAACCACCTGGATCTGACTGTCGACTACGGCTGGCTCTGGTTCATCGCCCAACCGCTGCACTGGCTGCTGACCGTGTTCCACGGTTTCGTCCAGAACTGGGGTCTGGCCATCATCATGCTGACCCTGCTGGTGCGCGGCATCATGTTCCCGCTGACCAAGGCCCAGTACACCTCCATGGCCAAGATGCGCATGCTCCAGCCCAAGCTGGCTGCGCTCAAGGAACGCTTCGGTGACGATCGCCAGAAGATGTCCCAGGGCATGATGGAGCTGTACAAGAAGGAGAAGGTCAACCCGCTGGGCGGCTGCCTGCCCATCCTGGTTCAGATGCCCATCTTCATCGCCCTCTACTGGGCACTGATGGAGTCTGTCGAGCTGCGCCACGCGCCGTTCGCCCTGTGGATCACCGACCTGTCGGTGAAGGACCCCTTCTTCGTGCTGCCAATCCTCATGGGTGCCTCCATGTGGTATCTGCAGAAGATGAGCCCGACCACCATCACGGACCCGATGCAGCAGAAGGTGATGCAGTTCATGCCGATCATCTTCACCTTCATGTTCCTCTGGTTCCCGGCAGGTCTGACTCTGTACTGGCTGGTGAGCAACGTCATCTCCATCATCCAGCAGACCATCATCTATCGTCAGCTGGAGAAGAAAGGCCTGCACTCACGCAACTGATGCGCAGCCCATCTTTCCTGATGACAAAAGAGGCGGCCTTCGGGCCGCCTTTTTTATTACAATGTCCCCCACCCTCTTACTCATTCAGCCAACCAGCGAGTCAAGCAAGATGACAACAGATACCATCGTGGCCCAGGCCACCGCCCCCGGCCGTGGCGGCGTCGGCATAGTCCGCGTCTCCGGCCCTGCCGCCGAGCGGGTCGCCGAGATAGTGCTCGGCAAGCTCCCCAGGGTGCGTTATGCCGAATATCTGCCGTTCAGGGACGAGCAGGGCCAGGCGCTGGATCAGGGCATCGCCCTGCTGTTCAAGGCCCCCAACAGCTTCACTGGCGAAGACGTGCTGGAGCTGCAGGGCCATGGTGGCCCCGTCATTCTCGACATGCTGATCCGCCGCATCCTGCAGATCGACGGCATCCGCCCCGCCCGCCCGGGCGAGTTCAGCGAGCGCGCCTTCCTCAACGACAAGCTGGATCTGGCCCAGGCCGAGGCCATCGCCGATCTCATCGAAGCCTCCAGCGAGCAGGCCGCCCGCAGCGCCATGCACTCCCTGCAGGGGCAGTTCTCCGGCAAGGTTCAGCAGTTGGTGGAGAGCCTCACCCGGCTGCGCATCTATGTGGAAGCGGCCATCGACTTCCCGGATGAAGAGATCGACTTTCTCTCCGACGGCAAGGTGGCGGGTGACCTCTACGCCATCATGTCCGAGCTGGACGACGTGCGCGGCGAGGCCAAGCAGGGTGCCCTGCTGCGAGAGGGGATGAAGGTGGTGATCGCCGGTCGCCCCAACGCCGGCAAATCGAGCCTGCTCAACGCCCTCGCAGGCCGCGAGTCCGCCATCGTCACCGAGATCGCCGGTACCACCCGCGACGTGCTGCGCGAGCACATCCATCTGGATGGCATGCCATTGCACATCATCGACACCGCGGGCCTGCGCGATACCCAGGACAAGGTGGAACAGATCGGCATCGAGCGCGCCTGGGCCGAGATCGAACAGGCCGACCGGGTGCTGTTCATGGTGGACGGCACCACCACGGATGCCGTCGATCCCCACGATATCTGGCCGGAATTCGTTGATCGGTTGCCAAAAAACATCGGCCTCACCGTGGTGCGCAACAAGGCGGACCTGACCGGCGAGGATCTGGCACCGAGCCAGGAGCAGGGCCACGCCGTCTATCGCATCTCCGCCAAGACCGAGCTGGGGCTGCCCGCACTGCGCGAGCACCTCAAGGCCTGCATGGGCTTCCAGGGCAACACCGAAGGGGGCTTCATGGCCCGCCGCCGCCACCTGGACGCACTGGAACGCGCCGCCGAGCGGCTGCTGGTAGCCAGGGAGCAGCTTGAGGTCTATGTGGCTGGCGAACTGGTGGCCGAGGAGCTGCGCCTGGCCCAGGAGTCCCTGTCCGAGATCACCGGCGAGTTCAGCTCCGACGATCTGCTGGGCCGCATCTTCTCCAGTTTCTGCATCGGCAAGTAAGTCCGCAGAGCAGGCAATGAAAAGCCCGGGTTCATCCCGGGCTTTTTTTGTGCGCTTTTCATCCACCGACCTAGAGGCGGCGCAGGCACCACATGAAGTAAGCACCCCCTAACAGGGTGGAGACCAGACCGACGGGCACCTCCTGGGGAAAGAGGATCTGCTGGCCGATCCAGTCCGCCGACACCATCAGCAAAGCGCCACAGCCTGCGGCGCCGAGCAGGTGCCAGCGCGCCCTCACCAGCCCCATCAATCTGGCCAGGTGCGGCGCCAGCAGACCGGCAAAGGAGAGCGGGCCTATCACCATGGTGGCACTGGCGGTGAGCACGGCCACCAGCAGCAGGATGGTGAGCTGGGCGCGGCCGAGGTGGATCCCCAGAGCCGTCGCTACCGCCGGCCCCATGGGCATGAGATCGAGCCAGCGGCTCACCAGCAGGCAGGCTGCCAGCATCAGCAGCGCCAACACCACCAGGGCAAGGGCCACCGGCTGGGTGACGTAATAGGTGGAGCCGGACATCCAGGAGAGCAGTTGCTGCACCCGCAGGTCACCGTTGGCCAGGGCGATGGCCTGCAACGGCTCGAACAGCGCCGTGATGGCGATGCCAGACAGCAGTATCCGCTCCGGCTGGAAGCCGTTGCGCCGGTTGATAAGCACCAGCAGCAGCAGGCAGGCGAAGGCGCCCACCAGCCCCCCTAGCAGCAGCATGGGCAGCGGCAAGGCGGGCAGCAACAGGGCCGCCGCAATCACCCCCATGAAGGTGCCACCGCTCACCCCCAGCAGTTCGGGGCTCGCCATGGGGTTGTTGCTGACTCGCTGCAACAGGGTGCCTGCCAGCGCCAGCAACACGCCTGCGGCACCCGCTGCCAGCGTGCGCGGCAAGCGCCACTCCAGCTGGGCCTGCCACCGCAGCCAGCTCGGCCAGCCCCAGCCGCCCATCCCCTGCCCAAACAACAGGGAGGCGATCACCGCCACAGCCAGCCCCAACACCATCAGGCCGACAAGGCGAGTCGGCGCCGGATGGCGGGCCAACAACAGAGAGGAGTTCGCCTTAGGCGCACTCTGCTTGATACCAAGACGCGGGATCAGCCAGAGCAGCAGCGGCGCCCCCAACAGGGCCGTCATGGCGCCGGTCGGGATCAGCACAGGCCAGAACCGGCTCAGGGTCTGCAGCAGCAGATCGGTGGCCGCCAGCAACAGGGCGCCGAGGATGGGTGCCCACAGCAGCCGCTGGGCCAGTTTTCTGACCCCCAGCAGCCGCACCATGGCGGGCGCCGCCAGCCCGATAAAACCGATCAGCCCCACCACGCTCACCACGCAGGCGGTGACAAACACCGCGAGGCCGAGGCCGGCGAATCTCAGGTGCTTGAGAGAGACCCCCAGGCTGCGAGCGCTGGCATCGTCCAGCTCCAGCACTGCCAGCGGGCGCACCAGCACCACCGCCAGCATCGCGGCCAGCAGCAACCGTGGCAGCAGATAGCCGACGCCGCTCCAGCTGTTCTGGGCCAGAGATCCGCTCCCCCACACCAGCAACCCTTTGAGCTCCTCCTGGAAGAACAGCAGCAATCCCATGCTGATGGCGGCCAGATAGAGGTTAATCACCAGCCCTGCAAAGACGATGACCACGGGATTGAGCTGACGGCGCCAAGCCAGGGCGAAGACCAGCCCCATGGCCAGGCTTCCCCCGGCCATGGCGATCCACTCCCGCCCGATCAGCAGCCAGGAGGGGGCGAGCAGGGTCACCATCATCAGCGCCAGCTGGGCGCCGGAGGCCACCCCCAGGGTGGTGGGCGAGGCCAGGGGATTGCGCAGCACCTGCTGCATCAGGGTACCGGCGAGCCCGAGGGCGGCACCGGCCAGCAGGCAGATGGCTAGGCGCGGCAGCCAGCTGAAATGGACCACCGCCTGGCGGGCATCGTCCAGCTCGGGGGAGAACAGGGCCTGCCACCAGAGCGCCCCCGGCAGTTGACGTGCCAGCTCGGCGCAAGCCAGCCCCAGTGTCAGCACCAACAGGCAGAGACCCGGGCGCAGCAGGGGCGAAGAAAGAGAAGATCTCATTGATTTGATCCCCCGGTTGCACTGTGGACAGCCTGCTCCCGCAGGGCACCGTCCAGCAGGGTGGCGAAGCGGCGGGCCGCCAATATGCCACCAAAACTCCATGTCGCAGGCAGATGGATCACTGGATTGTTCTGCACTAGCGGGAGATGCTGCCACAATCCAGGCTCCTGAAGTTTTTCACCAACTCCTACGGGCACGGGGTCCACCACCACCAGCCTGGCCTCCGACATCCCGAGAAACTGCTCCAGGCTCGCGACCGAGAATCCCCAGGCATTGGTCTCTCCCTGCCAGGCGTTGCGAAGGCCGAGGCGCTGCATCACTGCCTCGAACAGGCTGCCATGGCCAAACACCCGCACATGGCGCTCATCAATGAATTGCACCACCAGCAAGGGGGGCAGATCGGCGGGCTGCGCCGCCTGCATCTGTGCCAAGTCCAGCTCCAGCGCGGCGAGCTGGCGTTCGGCCTCGGTCTCTTTGTTGACCAGGGCGGCTATGGTCAGGGTCGCTTCCCGCAGTCGCAGCCACAGATCGGTGCCCGGTTCATACAGGGCGATGGAGTGCACCGGCGCGATGCGGGAGAGGGTTGGCGCCAGGGGGGCCGCCAGCGGCGAGATGAGAATAAGATCCGGTTTGAGCTCCGCCAGCAGTTCCCGGTTGGGCTGGGCACGCAGCCCGATATCGATCACCCCGGCAGGAAGCTGAGGTTCACCGACCCAGGCGCGATAGGGGGCCACATCCCCCACCGCCATCGGGGTGACCCCCAGAGCCAGCAGGGTCTCGGCTATGGTCCAGTCCACTGTGGCGATGCGAGGCGTGGCGCTGGTGGCGTCGGTGGCGGTGACAAGCTGCCCGGCCTCCCCTGCCAGGGGTAGCAGCAGACTGAGCAGACAGGGCGCCATCTTCAATAAACGGTTCAAGAGCGGCCCCCGGTCAGACGATGGCGATGGCGTGGTCATGGGCCGGATGGCGAATGACCTCCATGGGGATGCCATAGATGGCGTTCAGGGTCTCCCCTGTCATAATCTGTTCGGGCTCGCCGTGGGTCAGCAGACGGCCGGAGTGCAGCGCCACCAGCCGATCGCAGAAGCGGGAGGCCATGTTGATGTCGTGAATGACGATGATGACCCCGAGGTTGAGCTGGCGGCTGAGCTGCTTGACGAGCGTGAGCACCTCCACCTGATGGGCCACGTCCAGGGCGGCCAGTGGCTCGTCCAGCAGGATGAAACGGCTCTCCTGAGCCAGCAGCATGGCGAGCCAGACTCGCCCCCGCTCCCCGCCGGAGAGGGTATCCACCAGCCGATCGGCAAAGCGTTCGGTGTGGGTCAGGGCGATGGCCCGCTCCACCTGACGGTGATCTTCCGCTCCCATCCGGCCCAGCAGGCCGCGCCAGGGGTAGCGCCCCATCTCCACCAGTTCGCGGCCGAGCAGGTTTTCGGCACTCGGCAGGTGCTGGGGCAGATAGGCCACCTGACGGGCAAACTCCCGGTTGCCCCAGGCAGACAACGGCTGGTCATCGAACAGGATCTCCCCGCCGCTGTGGGGTTGCTGGCGCGCCAGCAGCTTGATCAGGGTCGATTTTCCCGACCCGTTGTGGCCGATGAGGCCATAGACCCGACCTTGCTCGAAGCGAAGGCTGGTGGGGTGCAGCAGCGTGCGGTCATTGACCGCGAAGCTGGCGGATTTCATCTCGAACATAAGCAATTCCTGTGCTGGCTTGCTGCCAGTCTCATCGGTGCCAGCATCAGGTCGGCACCTTGCCATCCAGATGGGCGACCGCATCCCGGCTCACCTGCTCGCGCTGCTCGCCGGTCAGTTCGGTGAGGCGGCCCTGGCGCATCTCCAGCAGGCGATCGGCCAGAGAGAAGTAGTGATCGTCGTGGCTGATGGCGATCACCGTCTTGCCCATCTCCTTGAGACGCGGCAACAGCACCTGATAGAAGATGCGGCGGAACTGGGGATCCTGATCCGCGGCCCACTCGTCAAACAGCATCACCTCCCGCTGCTCTGCCAGGGCCAGCAGCAGGGCGACCCGTTTGCGCTGGCCCTGGGAGAGGTCGATATCGGCGATGAAGCCATCCTCGATGGCAAGCTTGCTGCCCATCTGCAACCGCTCAAGCCACTCGGCGAGCAGCGCCTCTTTCGGCTCGGGCCCCAGCAAATGCTGGAACAGGTGGTAGTCGGTGAAGATGGCGGAGAAGAGCCCCAGATAGCCGTTGCGATCGGTGACCGGCTCCCCATCCAGCAGGATCCGGCCAGAGACAGGTTGATAGAGCCCGGTCAGCAGCATGGCCAGGGTCGACTTGCCGGAGCCGTTGCCACCGATGAGGAATATCTGCTCCCCCCGATCCATCACCAGATTGATGGGGCCCACGGAGAAACCGCCCTCCCCCTGGTAGTGAAAGCTCACCTGATCCAGCTCGATGCGCTGCCAGGGGCGAGGCGCAGGCGGCAACGGGAACGCTTCGTCCGGCTCTGCCAGATTGAGGGCAGCTATCTTGTCGAACGCCACCTGGGCGGCGATCAGGGTCGGCAGGGCTCCGATGCCTTGCAGCAAGGGAGTGCGCAGGAACAACAGGGTCAGGGCGTAGGTGGCGGCCACATTGGTGTTGGCCCAGCCCAGCCCGTTGGCCAGGAAGAAGACCAGGCCGATGGCACCCAGCATCATGATGTTCGACCAGTTCACCGCGCTCAGGTGGTAGGTATCGGCGCGGATGATCTGCTCCCGGTAGTCCCGGGCATTCTGCTCATAGAGCTGGTGGTAGACGAAGTGGGCACGCTCGCGGTTGAGCGCCAGCTCCTTGCTCCCGGCGATGATGGACTGGTAGTTCTGGTAGAGCCTGTCTTCGGCCTGGCGCATGTGCGCCAGGTGGCGATAGACCCGGTTCACCAGCAGCCAGCCCACCACCATGGTCACGGTGACCCAGAGGGCGGTAACACCGAGCAAGGCGGGAGAGAGCAGGCCAAGGTAAATGATGGAGCCCAGGGTGAGCACCAGACCCTGTACCAGTTCCGGCAGGCGCACGAAGGCGATGGTGATCTGACCGATGTCGCTGGAAAGGGAGGCCAGGAGCGGCCCCTGCCCTATTTGACGCAGACGGGCGACGTCGGTATCCAGCAGTTGCTTGAGCAGGCGGCCACGCAACCGGTAGACGAAATGGTGACCCAGGGTGGTCAGGGCCAGCTGGGATCCGAGCGTGATCACCAGCAGCAGCAAGACAAGGCCGACAAGCTGACCCAGGATCGGCAGCGGATCCCCGACTGATTCGATAAGTGATTGATTGATGAAGGCAATGACGCCTATCCCGCTGACAGCACTCAGCAGGCTGAGCAGGGTAATGGCGATGAAGGGCCAACGGTATTGGCGATAAACCAGTGACAAGAGTTCCATGACAGGCCTGTAGATGAATGGAAGGAGGGCGGGAGCCTTCGCCCCCGCCCGGCCTGTCGCTTACCAGCGGTAGTTGACGGTGCCGACTATGCTGCGCGGCTCGCCGTAGTAGCAGTAGTAGTCGCAGCTCGCCACATAGGTGTCGTTCAGCAGGTTGTTGACGTTGATCTGGGCACGCCAGTTCTTGGCAAAGTCATACCCGATCATCGCATCCCATACGGTGTGTGCAGGTACCTGGGCGGAACCATAGATGGGGGTGTAGTCCGCATTCACCGCGCCGATGCCGACGCTGGAACCCACATAGCGCACGCCGGAACCCAGCTCAAGACCGGATATCGGGCCCTGCTGCACCTTGTAGTTGCCCCAGAAGGAGGCCTGGTGGCGCGGGATCAGGCTCGCACGACGATCGCCGTTGCCGGTGTCGTTGGTCTTGGCATCGGTATAGGTATAGGCAGCGGTCAGGCGCAAGTCCTCGGTGGCCTGCACGCTCCCCTCCAGCTCGACCCCATGGGAGGTCACTTCACCGGCCTGGGTCTGCTGGCCGGAGCCGGTAGAGACCAGGGAGTTGGTCTGCTCCAGATCGAACAGCGCCAGGTTGATGTAGCCATCGAGGAAGCTGGGTGCGTACTTGACGCCGGTCTCGTAGAGCTTGCCTTCCAGCGGCTTGTAGGAGTTGCCGGTGTTGGGGTCTATCCCCGGCAGCACTTCGAAGGATTCCGCATAGGCGAAGTAAGGGGAGAGACCGTTGTCGGCCAGGTACATCAGGCTGCCGGAGAGAGAGAGGTTGTCGTCGTACTGTTTCTCGTTCTTGCTCTTGGCTTCGCTGATGTTGTGGGTTTCCACGTAATCGAAACGACCGCCCGCGGTCAGCAGCCAGCGATCATCCCAGCGGATCTGGTGCTGGGCATAGAGGCCGCTCTGGCCCTTGGTGCTCTTCTGATGGGTCGCGGTGGATTCATCAAAACCGGGGAAACCGCTGTAATCCGGGTTCATGGTGTTGATGGCGCCCATGCCATAGTTGTCGGCTTCCTGGCCTTCATTCACATGGCGCTGCAGATCCACCCCCAGCAGCAGGGTCTGCTCCGTGCTGTCGGTGTTCCAGTAGCCCACCATCTGGTTGTCCATGGTGGCGCTCTTGGTATCCCCATCCCGGTAGACCAGGCCGCGGTAGGCGGTGGTGCCTTCATAGGTCGGGAAGATATAGGTCTGGCGCAGCAGCAGATCGTTGTAGTTGAAGCGAACGTTCTGCTTGAACTCCCAGGTCTGGTTGAGCTGGTGGGCCAGCTCGTACCCGGCGGAGATCTGGGTATTGCGATTGCGATCGTAATCCGGCTGGCTCAGGTTGGTGGAGGGATCGATCTGGCCGCCGGAGGTATTCAGGGTGCCATAGACCGGGAAGAAGCCGTTGGTCGGCACCCCTTCATCGTGCTTGAAGCTGGAAAGCAGCGTCAGCGTGGTGCGATCCGAAATATCCAGGGTCACGCTCGGCGCCAGATAGGCACGCTCGTTGTAGGTGCCGTCCAGCACGCCGTCCCGCTCGTTGTAGAGGGCCACCAGACGATACCGGCTGTTGTCGGTAAGGGTGTCGGAGACATCCACCCCGACCTGGCGCAGATCCCGGTTGCCCAGTTGCAGGTTCACCAGTCCCTGCGGGGTCGCGGTCGGACGCTTGCTGATGGCGTTGATGACGCCTCCGGGAGGGGCTTCGCCATACAGAATGGAGGCCGGGCCTTTGAGCACTTCCACGCTCTCAAGGCCGAAGGGTTCCGGGGTCCAGACATAGTAACCGGTGCTGAACAGGCGGTTGCCATCCAGGTAAGAAGCCGCATCGAAGCCACGCACCTTGAACCAGTCCGCGTCCGTGTCCGAACCGTAGGACTGGGACAGGACGCCGGAGCGATAGCGCAGGGACTCGTCGAGCTTGAGTACGGCGTGCTGGTCCAGCTCTTCGCGATTGACCACGGAAACGGCACGGGGGGTCTCTGCCATGGGGACCTCGACCTTCATGGCGGTCCCGGTCACGACCATGGTTTCACCCGCCTTGGGCAACTCTTTATCCGCCTGTCCCGCCGCCAACACGGGCAGGGACGCCAGCAGACAGGAGAGCGGCAGCAGCTGTGCGCCTCTCTTTCGCATCACGGCATTCGGGGTATTTTTTTGCGCAATCATATAAGTGTCTCAAATATCAATAAGTTATGTTTGATTTCTTATTATGGGTGCCCAATTGGACCGGTCAGCCCGGCGCCTCAGGCGAATAAAGCAGCGCCATGCTACTACAGGTGCCGTGATCGAATCGATTCAATAATTGCTAATCATTTGCATCTGCATTGTTAATTGATGTTTTAAAGTGTCGTTTGACAACGAAAGGTGCGATGAGGTCCCAACAGGCGGAAAGAAGGCAGCATGACGGCCACGAGACCGGTTTTGGCTGCAAAAAAGTGGACAGGATCCTTATCCCCAAGCTTTATCCATATTTATCCACATGCTTTGGCGGTAAGATCCCCGCTCTTCACTTTTTCGATGACATCAGGATCCATTCCATGGCCAAACTCAACCTCGTCGTCGGCTCCATGCTGGGGGCCTCCGAATATGTCGCAGATCATGTGGTCGGCCTGCTTGAACAGGCGGGCCACCAGGCGGAGATCCACAACCCCGCCAGCCTGGCCAGGCTCCTGACCGAGCCAGGAGCCATCGTGCTGGTGGTCACTTCCACCCATGGTGCGGGGGATGTACCCGACAATCTGCAGCCCTTTGCCCAGGATCTTGCCGAACAGCAGCCGGATCTCGCCGCCTTCAAGTACGGAGTGATCGCCCTGGGGGATCGCAGCTATGACACCTTCTGCCAGGGCGGCAAGACGCTGGATCGGCTGCTGGCAGAGTGCGGGGCAAACCGGATCGGGGAGCGTCTGGAGATAGACGTCACCCAGCACGAGATCCCGGAAGATGCCGCAGAAACCTGGATCCACGACTGGATGACCTTGATCGGCTGATCAGGGCCAGGGAGATCCGGTCACGACCCCCGATCTCCCTGGTTATCCCCAGATCCCTATCCACCAGGTTATTAACAGGGGGATCCGGATAAGTTTTTCCCGATTATTCCCCACATAAGCCAAGACGACTGTGTATAACTTCGGTACCAAGCTCTGCAAAACCTATAGTTATTCATGTATTAGATCTTGCCAACCATGTATCTGTGTATAAAAACCCATGTTATCCCCCCGTTCGCCCCCTCTGGATCCAAGCTTTTCCACAAGCAGCGATCGACCTTAACCGAATGATCTTTATGATCAAAAATGCCTTATTAACAGAAGTCGTGGATCCTAATAAAAGATCCAATAAAAGATCGATCTAAAGATCCTTAAGATCTATTTAACCGATCCCTGATACATACTGATCCTGAAGTAGACGTTCCCCTCCGGATGCTAAACAGATAGAATGATCCGCCCTTCAGACCAGGCAAACAAAGATCTTCAGGCGTGCAGATCAAGGTGATCCCCAATGCAATACCATGAACAATTTGATGTGATCGTCGTCGGTGGCGGTCATGCAGGAACCGAAGCAGCAACAGCGGCAGCCCGCATGGGTCTCAATACCCTGTTGCTCACCCACAACATAGATACGCTGGGGCATATGTCCTGCAATCCGGCGATCGGCGGGATCGGCAAGGGACACCTGGTCAAGGAAGTCGACGCCCTTGGCGGGATCATGGCGCAGGCCATCGATCTCGGCGGGATCCAGTTCCGCACGCTCAACTCTTCCAAGGGCCCTGCGGTGCGGGCTACTCGTGCCCAGGCGGATCGCCTGCTGTACAAGGCTGTGGTGCGTCAGACACTGGAGAACTACCCGAACCTGAAGATCTTCCAGCAGGCCTGCGACGATCTGGTCATGGACGGGGATCGCGTCGCCGGGGTCGTTACCCAGAGCGGGATCCGCATCAGCGGCAAGACGGTCGTACTGACAGTTGGCACCTTCCTCAATGGTCTGATCCACATCGGCATGGAGAACTACAAAGGGGGCCGCGCCGGGGATCCTCCCTCGATTGCCCTCGCCCAGCGCCTGCGTGAAATGCCGCTGCGCATCGATCGCCTCAAAACGGGCACGCCACCACGCATCGATGCACGCACCGTCGATTTTTCCGTGATGCAGCAGCAACATGGTGACGATCCTCGCCCGGTCTTCTCCTTCATTGGCAACGCCAGCCAGCATCCGCGCCAGATGCCTTGCTACGTGACCCATACCAATGAGCAGACCCACGAGGTGATCCGCAACAACCTGGATCGCAGCCCCATGTACGCCGGGGTGATCGAGGGGATAGGCCCGCGCTACTGTCCGTCGATCGAGGACAAGATCACACGCTTTGCCGACAAGACGGCGCACCAGATCTTTGTGGAACCGGAAGGCCTGACCACCCACGAGCTCTACCCGAACGGGATCTCCACCAGCCTGCCGTTCGACGTGCAGGTGCAGATCGTCCGCTCGATCCGTGGCTTCGAGAATGCCCATATCACTCGCCCTGGCTACGCCATCGAGTACGATTTCTTCGATCCGCGGGATCTCAAGGCCAACATGGAGAGCAAGTGCATCGAGAACCTCTTCTTCGCCGGCCAGATCAACGGCACCACCGGCTATGAGGAGGCCGCTGCCCAGGGTCTGATGGCCGGTCTGAACGCGGGCTTGCGCGCCCAGGGCAAGGAAGCCTGGCACCCACGCCGGGATCAGGCCTACATGGGCGTGATGATGGACGATCTCTCCACACTGGGGACCCGCGAACCCTATCGCATGTTCACCAGCCGTGCCGAATATCGCCTGCTGCTGCGGGAAGACAACGCGGATCTGCGCCTGACCGCCATCGGCCGCGAGCTGGGTCTGGTGGATGATCATCGCTGGAGCCTGTTCAATGCCAAGGTGGAACAGGTGGAGCAGGAACGTCAGCGCATGCGCTCGACCTGGATCCACCCGCAGCATCCGTCTCTGGAGGCCGTCAACGCCCTGGTCAACACTCCCCTGACCCGGGAGCAGAGCCTGGAAGAGCTGCTGCGTCGCCCCGAGGTGACCTACGATGCCCTGATGGCCATCGAGGGTGTGGGGCCTGCATTGACCGATGCGGCTGCCGCGGATCAGGTGGAGATCCAGATCAAGTACGCCGGTTATATCGAGCGTCAGCACGACGAGGTGGAGAAACAGCTGCGCAACGAAAACACCCTGCTGCCGCTGGATATGAACTACCGCGACGTGAACGGTCTCTCCAACGAGGTGATCGCCAAGCTCAACGATGCCAAGCCAGAGACCATTGGTCAGGCGTCCCGCATCTCCGGCATCACCCCTGCCGCCATCTCCATCTTGCTGGTGCACCTGAAGAAACACGGCCTGCTGCGTAAAACCGCCTGAGGAATTCCCCGTTGGACAACATGCTGCAAAGATTGAACGGCCTGCTCATGCAGGCCGGAATTGTTATCACCGAAACCCAGAAGACCCAGTTGGTGCAGTTGGTCGAGTTGCTGCACAAGTGGAACAAGGCTTACAATCTCACCTCGGTGCGAGATCCGGACGCCATGCTGGTCAAGCATATCCTCGACAGCCTGGTGGTGAGCCCTCACCTGCACGGTGAACGCTTCATCGATGTGGGGACCGGCCCGGGTCTGCCCGGACTGCCGCTGGCCATCATCAATCCGGACAAACAGTTCGTGCTGCTCGACAGCCTGGGCAAGCGGATCAACTTCATCCGCCAGGTGATCCTGGAGCTGGGGTTGACCAATGTGACCCCCGTCAAATCCCGGGTGGAGGAGTATCAACCCGAGACCGGATTTGATGGTGTACTGAGCCGGGCTTTCGCCTCCCTGGAGGACATGCTGAGCTGGTGTCATCATCTGCCGTCACCCGAGGGCAGCTTCCTGGCGCTCAAGGGACAATACCCCGAGCAGGAGCTGGCACAGTTGCCTGACAGCATTCGTCTGGTTGCCACCCACAAGCTGGTGGTGCCGGAACTGGAAGGCGAACGCCATCTGCTGGAGTTTAAAGCCATCCAGCCCGAATAGGGCCGCCGCATTCATTTAGGGGACAGTGTGGGAAAAGTCATTGCCATAGCCAACCAGAAGGGTGGAGTGGGTAAAACCACCACCTGTGTGAATCTGGCCGCCTCCATGGCCGCTACCCGGCGCAAGGTGCTGGTGATCGATCTGGATCCGCAGGGCAATGCCACCATGGGCAGTGGCGTCGACAAGTACGATGTCGAACGCACTGCCTATGAACTGCTGATCGAAGATGCCCCCATCGGCGAGGTGATCATCCCCGAAACCTCGGGAGGCTATCACCTGATCGCCGCCAATGCCGACGTGACCGCGGCAGAAATCCGCCTGATGGAGTTTTTTGCCCGCGAGATCCGCCTGCGCAACGCCCTGGCCTCGGTCAGGGACAAGTACGACTACGTCTTCATCGACTGCCCGCCTTCTCTCAACATGCTGACGGTGAACGCCATGGCCGCCGCCGACTCCGTGCTGGTGCCCATGCAGTGCGAATACTATGCGCTGGAAGGGCTGACCGCCCTGGTGGACACCATCAGCAAGCTGGCAGCCGTGGTCAATCCGGAGCTGAAGATCGAAGGGGTGCTGCGCACCATGTTCGATCATCGCAACCGGCTGGCCAATGATGTGTCCGATCAGCTGAAACAGCATTTCGGGGACAAGGTCTATCGCACCATCATTCCCCGCAACGTAAGACTGGCGGAGGCGCCGAGCTTTGGCGCGCCAGCCATGCACTATGACAAATCATCGGTGGGGGCCAAGGCCTATCTGGCCCTGGCTGGCGAGATCCTGCGCCGCCAGGAGCAGGAGTCCCAGCCGCTCACCGCAGATCGAGAGAGCATATGACGCCGAAGAAACGTGGGCTGGGCAAGGGGCTGGACGCCCTGCTCAGCACCAGCACGGCCGCCCGCCAGAAACAGGTGATGAGCGACCAGCGTACCGAACAGGCCATGGCCCCGACCAATCAGGGGGAATTGCGCAAGCTGCCGGTGGAGTGGTTGCAGTCCGGCAAATACCAGCCGCGCAAGGATATGTCCCAGGATGCGCTGGAGGAGCTGGCCAACTCCATCCGTGCACAAGGGGTGATCCAGCCCATCGTGGTTCGCTCCATCGGTGAAAACCGTTTCGAAATCATTGCTGGTGAACGCCGCTGGCGCGCCTCCCAGCTGGCCCGTCTCGAAGTGGTGCCCTGCCTGGTCAAGGATGTCGCCGACGAGGCGGCCGTCGCCATCGCACTCATCGAGAACATCCAGCGTGAAGATCTCAACGCCATCGAGGAGGCCGTCGCCCTCCAGCGCCTGCTGACAGAGTTCGAACTGACTCACCAGCAGGTTGCCGAGGCGGTAGGCAAGTCCCGCACCACGGTCACGAACCTGCTGCGTCTCAACCAGCTCAACGAGGACGTGAAGCGCTTCGTGGAACACGGCGACCTCGACATGGGGCATGCCCGTGCCCTGCTGGCCCTGAGCGGTCAGGCCCAGTCAGAGCTGGCCAAACTGGTGGCCCAGAAGGGGCTGACAGTGCGAGATACCGAGAAGCTGGTGCAAAAAGCACTGGAACCGGCAAAAACCAGGGTTGAACCCGTCCGCGATCCGCAGTTTGGTTATCTCGAGCGCCAGATTTCTGAAAAAATTGGCAATCAGGTGCAACTTCAGCCGGGCAAGAAAGATAGCGGCAAGTTAGTAATAAGTTACGATAACTTGGCAGATTTGGACCGGGTATTGGGCTATTTTGGCCTGTCAGAATCGTGATTTTTACGCTTTTTGTAGTAATAAAACATCCATTACTTTCGATATGAACATAACCTTAATTTCGCGCGGAAAGCCGCAAAAATTAAGGATTTTTGCCATGTTGCAATAGCCGTCTTCACGGGTATAATTTGACCGGCTTTTCGAGCTGTGAACCTGGGGTCTTCGGATCCCGATTTTTTACAGTTCTGTAATGTTCAGGGGTAGGTTGGTGAAGCAGAAAATAGCCTTGGAAGGTTTGACGCTGGCCTTGGCTATGCTCGTTTGTCAGCTGGTCCTGATCCTGGCGATCGCCACCGTCTGGTTTTATCAGGCGGGAGAGTTCGCCGGACAATCCTCTCTCTACGGAGGGGGGATGTACTGGGTTCCTCAAGCCCTGTTCACGCTCTGGGTTCTGCGCCGCAAGGTGACGAAAGAGAGCGTAGGCCTGGTTTTGCGGGACTTTTATGGTGGGGCAGGGATTAAGCTCATTACTACAACAGGACTTTTCGCCCTGCTGTTTGGCGCCGGGATTGAGGTCGACACCGCCTCGTTCTTCGCCACTTATATCCTCGCCCTCGTTGTACAGTGGATAGTTTCATTCACGCTTAACAACCACTATTAGGAAAACTCATGTCTGCAACCGGAGAAGTCCTGACTCCTCAGGGATATATCTCCCACCACCTGACCCACCTGCAGGTAGGGTCCGGGTTCTGGACGGTGAATATCGATTCCATGATATTTTCCGTCGTGCTAGGCGCCCTGTTTATCTGGTTGTTCCGCAAGGTTGCCGTCAAGGCCACCAGCGGTGTGCCCGGTAAGCTGCAGTGCTTTGTGGAGATGCTGGTCGAGTTTGTGAATGGTAACGTCAAGGACATCTTTCATGGTCGCAACAAGGTCATCGCACCTTTGGCCCTGACGGTGTTCGTGTGGATCTTCCTGATGAACTTCATGGACCTGATCCCCGTTGACTTTATCCCTCACGCTGCACAGTTGATGGGTGTTCCCTATCTGCGTGTGGTTCCCTCTGCTGACGTTAACATCACCATGTCCATGGCTTTGGGCGTGTTCTTCTTGATCCTGTACTACAGCATCAAGGTCAAGGGTATCAGCGGGTTCGTGAAGGAGCTGACGCTTCAGCCTTTCAATCACCCTGCTGCCATCCCGGTTAACTTCATCCTTGAAACCGTCACGTTGATTTCCAAGCCTGTTTCATTGGGTCTGCGACTGTTCGGCAACATGTATGCTGGCGAACTGATCTTCATCCTGATTGCGGGTTTGTTACCCTGGTGGTCACAGTGGATCCTGTCCGTGCCTTGGGCAATCTTCCACATCCTGATCATCACTTTGCAGGCGTTTATCTTCATGGTTCTGACCATCGTCTATCTGTCGATGGCGCAGGAAGACCATGGTTGATGCAACTCAAATAATCCTTTTTATACAATCAATTACATCTAAATAAATGGAGATCCTCATGGAAAACTTGAACATGGACCTGCTGTACATCGCTGCTGCAATGATGATGGGTCTGGCGGCTATCGGCGCCTCCATCGGTATCGGTATCCTGGGTGGCAAGTTCCTGGAAGGTGCAGCCCGTCAACCTGACCTGATCCCTGTTCTGCGTACCCAGTTCTTCATCGTGATGGGTCTGGTGGATGCGATCCCGATGATCGCCGTTGGTCTGGGTCTGTATGTGATGTTTGCGGTTGCCTAAGTCATTACGACTCACGCAGAACCCATTAACTAACTAAAGAGGACATCGGCTGTGAATATCAACGCCACCCTCCTCGGCCAAGCAGTTGCTTTTTTCATCTTCGTAGTGTTTTGCATGAAGTACGTATGGCCGCCGCTGATGGCTGCCATCGAAGCCCGTCAGAAAGAAATCGCTGACGGCCTCTCTTCTGCAGAGCGTGCCAAGAAAGATCTGGAGCTGGCCAAGGCCAACGCCACCGATCAGCTGAAAGAAGCCAAGCTTCAGGCTGCTGAAATCATCGATCAGGCCAACAAACGCAAGGCCCAGATCATTGATGAGGCCGCTGTCGGAGCCCAAGCTGAGCGGGAGAAAATCCTGGCTCAGGGCCGTGCAGAGATCGAAGCTGAACGTCATCGTGCCAAAGAAGAACTGCGCAAGCAGGTTGCTGCTCTTGCCATCGCGGGTGCAGAGAAGATCCTGGCACGCCAAATCGACCAGGCTGCCAACAGCGACATCGTCGACAAACTGGTAGCAGAACTGTAACGGGAACGGGGCTATGTCTGAACTGACTACAATCGCTCGCCCCTACGCCAAGGCTGCTTTCGAGTTTGCCGTTGAGCACAAGGCGGTTGACCAATGGCTGGAGATGCTCGATTTCGCCGCTCAGGTGGCAGAAAACGAGACCATGCACAGCCTGGTAAACGGCTCCGTTGCTGCCGAAGAACTGGCAAAGCTGTTTGTCGGTGTCTGCGGTGAGCAGCTCAACGAGCACGGTCAGAACCTGATCCGGGTGATGGCCGAGAATGGTCGCTTGGGTGTGCTGCCGGCGGTCGTTGCCGAATTCGTCGCGCTCAAGGCTGAACTGGACAAAGAAGTTCAGGCTGACGTGATTTCGGCGATCGAACTGACCGACCAGCAGAAAGCCAATATTCAGGCTTCTCTGGAACAACGTCTCGCGCGCAAAGTGAAGCTGAATTGCAGCACAGATGCGTCCTTGATGGCCGGGGTGCTCATCAAGGCCGGTGATCTCGTTATCGACGGCACGGTCCGCGGTAAGCTGGATCGCATGGCCGATGCGCTGCAATCTTGATTGGGGTATTAGAGCATGCAACTGAATTCCACTGAAATCGCCGAGCTGATCAAGCAGCGCATTGCGCAGTTTGATGTCAAAAGCGAAGCGCGTAACGAAGGTACTATCGTCTCTGTGAGCGACGGTATCATTCGTATCCACGGTCTGGCCGATGCCATGCAGGGTGAGATGATCGAGCTGCCGGGCAACCGCTTCGCTCTGGCATTGAACCTGGAGCGTGACTCCGTTGGTGCCGTAGTAATGGGTCCCTATGCCGATCTGGCCGAAGGGATGAAGGTAAAGGGTACCGGCCGCATTCTGGAAGTGCCGGTCGGTCGTGGTCTGTTGGGCCGGGTGGTCAACACCCTGGGTCAGCCGATCGACGGTAAGGGTCCGGTAGACAACGACGGCTTCTCGCCGATCGAAGTGATCGCCCCGGGCGTTATCGAGCGTAAGTCTGTTGACCAGCCAGTCCAGACCGGTCTGAAAGCCATCGATGCCATGATCCCTATCGGTCGTGGCCAGCGTGAGCTGATCATCGGTGACCGCCAGGTTGGTAAGACCGCCATCGCCATCGACACCATCATCAACCAGAAAGATTCCGGCATTAAGTGCGTCTACGTTGCGATCGGCCAGAAGGCCTCCACCATCGCCAACGTGGTGCGCAAGCTGGAAGAGCACGGCGCCCTGGCCAACACCATCGTGGTCGTGGCTTCTGCCTCCGAAGCGGCTGCTCTGCAGTACCTGGCTCCCTACGCCGGTTGCTCCATGGGCGAGTACTTCCGTGACCGCGGCGAAGACGCACTGATCATCTATGATGACCTGTCCAAGCAGGCCGTTGCCTATCGCCAGATCTCCCTGCTGCTGCGCCGTCCGCCTGGACGTGAAGCTTACCCGGGTGACGTCTTCTATCTGCACTCCCGTCTGCTGGAGCGTGCTGCTCGCGTCAACGCCGAGTACGTAGAGAAGTTCACCAATGGTGCCGTGAAAGGCCAGACCGGTTCCCTGACCGCCCTGCCGATCATCGAAACCCAGGCCGGTGACGTCTCCGCGTTCGTTCCGACCAACGTGATCTCCATCACCGACGGCCAGATCTTCCTGACCTCCCAGCTGTTCAACTCCGGTATTCGTCCGGCGGTTGACCCGGGTATCTCCGTATCCCGTGTGGGCGGTGCTGCTCAGACCAAGATCGTCAAGAAGCTGTCCGGTGGTATCCGTACCGCGCTGGCCCAGTACCGCGAACTGGCGGCATTTGCCCAGTTCTCTTCCGACCTGGACGATGCCACTCGCAAGCAGCTGGATCACGGTCAGAAAGTCACCGAGCTGATGAAGCAGAAGCAGTACTCTCCGATGAGCGTGGCCCAGCAATCCCTGGTGCTGTTCGCCGCCGAGAAGGGTTATCTCGCCGATGTCGAACTGAGCAAGATCGTCGACTTCGAAGCCGCTCTGCTCTCTTACGCCAATACCCAGCATGCCGAGCTGATGGCTGAAATCAATGCCAAGGCCGACTACAACGACACGATCGTTGGCAAGCTGACTGCGTTGCTGGATGACTTCAAGGCAACCCAGACCTGGTAAGCGTGTGTGGCAGCGCAAGCTGCCACCTGATGGAGAGAAGAGATGGCCGGCGCAAAAGAGATACGTAACAAGATCGGGAGTGTGAAGAACACTCAGAAGATCACCAGCGCTATGGAAATGGTGGCAGCGAGCAAGATGCGCCGTGCGCAGGAACGCATGTCTGCCAGCCGTCCGTACGCTGAAACCATGCGCAAGGTGATCGGCCATATCGCTCAGGGGAACTTGGAATACAAGCACCCCTACCTCATCGAACGTGAGGTGAAGCGAGTGGGTTACATCGTCGTCTCCACCGACCGTGGCCTGTGTGGTGGTCTGAACATCAACCTGTTCAAGGCTGCCCTCAATGATATGAAGCAATGGAGCGCGAAAGGTGCCAAGGTTGACCTGGCATTGATCGGTAACAAGGCCTCCAACTTCTTTGAACGGCACGGCGCCAAGGTGAAAGCCCACGTCTCCGGACTGGGTGACAACCCGAGCGTCAATGACCTGATCGGTTCAGTGAAGGTCATGCTGAAGGCTTACGACAACGGTGAGATTGACAGGCTGTATCTGGTGTACAACAAGTTCGTCAACACCATGGTTCAGCAACCAAAAGTCGATCAACTGCTGCCTTTGCCCGTAACAGAAGACAGCAAGCTCGCCAAGAAGCACCACTGGGACTACCTCTATGAGCCGGATCCCAAGCAACTGCTGGATACCCTGCTGATTCGCTACGTCGAATCCCAGGTCTACCAGGGTGTGGTAGAAAACTTGGCAAGTGAACAGGCAGCCCGAATGGTTGCCATGCAAGCCGCGACTGACAACGCCGGCAACCTGATTAACGATCTGCAACTGGTATACAACAAGGCCCGTCAGGCCAGTATTACCCAGGAGCTCACAGAGATCGTTTCCGGTGCTGCTGCGGTGTAAGGCAAGGGTTATCAAAGGTTTAGAGGATTTGACATGAGTAACGGTTTCATCGTCCAAATCATCGGCGCTGTGGTGGACATCGAGTTCCCGCAGAATGCCGTGCCCCAGGTGTACGATGCACTGAAGGTTGTCAGCGAAGGCCAAGGCCAGGGTCTGGTACTGGAAGTTCAGCAACAGATCGGCGGCGGCGTCGTGCGTTGCATCACCATGGGTTCCTCCGACGGTCTGCGTCGTGGGTTGGAAGTAGTTAACAGCGGCAAGGCCATCCAGGTACCGGTCGGTACCTCGACCCTGGGCCGTATCATGAACGTACTGGGCGACCCCATCGACGAGAAGGGTCCGATCGGCGAAGAAGAGCGTTGGTCCATCCACCGCGAAGCCCCCAGCTACGAAGATCAGTCCAACAGCACCGAGCTGCTGGAGACCGGCATCAAGGTTATCGACCTGGTATGTCCGTTCGCCAAGGGTGGTAAGGTTGGTCTGTTCGGCGGCGCCGGCGTAGGCAAGACCGTCAACATGATGGAGCTGATCCGTAACATCGCGATCGAGCACAGCGGTTACTCCGTGTTCGCCGGTGTAGGTGAGCGTACCCGTGAGGGTAACGACTTCTACCACGAGATGATGGAGTCCAACGTACTGGACAAAGTATCTCTGGTTTACGGTCAGATGAACGAGCCGCCCGGAAACCGTCTGCGCGTGGCGCTGACCGGCCTGACCATGGCCGAGAAGTTCCGTGACGAAGGTCGTGACGTGCTGTTCTTCGTGGACAACATCTACCGTTACACCCTGGCCGGTACCGAAGTATCCGCACTGCTGGGCCGTATGCCCTCCGCAGTAGGTTACCAGCCGACCCTGGCTGAGGAGATGGGTGTTCTGCAAGAGCGCATCACCTCCACCAAGACTGGTTCCATCACCTCCGTACAGGCCGTTTACGTGCCTGCGGATGACTTGACCGACCCGTCTCCGGCGACCACCTTCGCCCACCTGGATGCGACCGTCGTACTGTCCCGTCAGATCGCGGCTCTGGGTATCTACCCGGCCGTTGACCCGCTGGACTCCACCTCCCGTCAGCTGGATCCGCTGGTGGTTGGCAAGGAGCACTACGAGACCGCTCGTGGCGTTCAGACCGTACTGCAGCGCTACAAGGAGCTGAAGGACATCATCGCCATCCTGGGTATGGATGAACTGTCAGAAGAAGACAAACTGACCGTAGCCCGTGCCCGTAAGATCGAGCGTTTCCTGTCCCAGCCGTTCTTCGTGGCCGAAGTATTTACCGGTTCTCCGGGCAAATACGTGCCGCTGAAGGAAACCATCCGTGGCTTCCAGGGCATCCTGAAGGGCGAGTATGACGATCTGCCGGAGCAGGCGTTCTACATGGTTGGCGGCATCGACGAAGTCGTCGAGAAGTCCAAGAAACTGTAAGCCTCGATAGGAGGGCCCATGGCTGAGATGATCTCCTTTCACCTGGATGTGGTGAGCGCCGAAGGAAAACTGTTTTCCGGTCGCGTGCAATCTGCCCAGGTATCAGGCTCCGAAGGTGAGCTGGGTCTCCGCCACGGTCATGCTCCGTTGCTGACTGCCATCAAGCCGGGCCTGGTCCGCTTGATCAAGCAAAATGGTAGCGAAGAGGTGCTGTACATCTCCGGCGGCATGCTGGAAGTACAACCCGAAGCCGTGACCGTGCTGGCCGATACCGCCATTCGCGCAGACGATCTGGATGAGGCGAAAGCCCAGGAAGCCAAGCGTCGTGCCGAAGAGCGGATCAACAGCTCCCATGGTGATATCGACTATGCTCAGGCGTCTGCCGAGCTGGCCAAAGCGATGGCCCAGTTGCGGGTTATCGATATCGTCAAAAAGAATTACCGTTAATCACGGTGATGCAAAAAGCGACCTTCGGGTCGCTTTTTTTTTGCCCGTTGGATAGACTCCGCCCAGCATTTCCACCTGTTTCAAAGGCTAGCTATGTCTCTCAACGTCGTGATCCTGGCTGCGGGCAAAGGCACCCGCATGCGTTCCTCCCTGCCCAAGGTGCTGCACCCCGTTGCCAGCAAGCCCATGGTCTCCCATGTGATCGAGACCGCCCGCCAGATCGGTGCCGAACAGCTGCACCTGGTCTATGGCCACGGCGCCGAACTGCTGAAGGAGCGGATCCAGGCATCCGACCTGAACTGGGTGCTGCAGGCCCAGCAACTGGGGACCGGCCATGCCGTCGCCCAGGCCGTTCCGTTCTGGCATGACGAAGACGACGTGCTGGTGCTCTACGGCGATACCCCGCTGATCCAGCCCGAGACCCTGCAACGCTTGCTGGCCGCCAAGACCGACGATGGCATGGCGCTGCTGACCGTGGTACTGGAGAACCCGACCGGCTATGGCCGCATCGTGCGGGAACATGGTCAGGTGGTCGGCATTGTCGAGCAGAAGGATGCCAACGCCGAGCAACTTGCCATCCGCGAAGTGAACACCGGCGTGCTGGTGGCCAACGGCGGCCAGTTGCGCAGCTGGCTCTCCCGCCTGGACAACAAGAATGCCCAGGGCGAGTTCTATCTGACCGACGTCATCGCCATGGCCCATGGGGATGGCTGTGCCATCGCCGCCGTCCACCCTGACAGCGCCATGGAAGTGGAAGGGGCCAACAATCGGGTGCAGCTGGCTGCGCTTGAGCGCAGCTACCAGCAGATGCAGGCCGAGAAGCTGATGATCGCCGGCGCCACCCTGATCGACCCGGCCCGCTTCGATCTGCGCGGCACCCTGGAAATCGGGGAGGAGGTGGTGATCGACGTCAACGTCATCATCGAAGGCAAGGTGGTGCTGGGTAATCACGTGCGCATCGGTGCCGGCAGCGTATTGAAGGATTGCGTCATCGGCGACCACACCGAGGTGAAACCCTACTCCGTCATCGAAGGTGCGCAAATTGCTGACCAGTGCTCGGTCGGGCCCTTTACCCGCCTGCGCCCGGGTGCCGTGCTGGAGCAGGATGCCCATGTCGGCAACTTCGTCGAGATGAAGAAGGCTCGGCTGGGTGTGGGCTCCAAGTGCGGTCATCTGACCTATCTGGGTGATGCGGAGATCGGAGCCGGTGTGAATATCGGTGCCGGCACCATCACCTGCAATTACGATGGGGTGAACAAGTTCCAGACCATCATCGAGGACGACGTTTTCGTCGGCTCCGATACCCAGCTGGTGGCGCCGGTGCGGATCGGCAAGGGGGCGACCCTGGGGGCGGGTTCCACCATCACCAAGGATGTGGCGGAAAACGAGCTGGTGATCACCCGGGTGCCCCAGCGCCACATTCCGAACTGGCCCCGTCCGGTCAAGAAGAAGTGATGCCCGATCAATGAAATGCAAACCGGCGCCCGAGGGCGCCGGTTTTTTTGCTTATGGCTGATGGCTGGTGTTACTGGTCGATGGCTGGGGGGCCGCCCATGCGGTGGCGGAGGGACTGCTCTCCATCACCTGATACCAGTCGAGCTTGCGAGTCAGCCCCATGACAAGCGCCAGGGTGGCGAACAGCAGCAGGGCGCCGAGCAACAGGGCTGTCTCCTCGGCCTGCAGCAGCCCGAACAGAATGGCGTAGACCAGCCCCAGCAGGGCGGCGAATCCCATGCCCTGTTTCGGGCCGCCCAGCACATGGCTCAGGTAAAAGCCGTTGAGGGCCACACTGGCTAGGGCGGCAATGAGATAGGCCCAGGCAAAGCCGAGATGCTCAGTCAGCGCCAGCAGCACCAGATAGAAGATGGCCAGCCCCATGCCCACCAGCGCGTACTGGATGGGGTGTACCCGCAGCCCCTTGAGCAGCTCGAACATGAAGAAGCTGATGAAGGTGAGGCCGATGAACAGCAGGGCATATTTGGCGGCCCGCTCGTTCAGCTGATAGTGATCCACCGGTTGCACCAGGCTGACGCTGAATGACGACAGTTTGGTGCCCGCTCCCTTCATCATGCGGTTGAAGCGGCTCTCCATGTCGGTGGCGAACCAGCTGGTCTGCCAGCTTGCCTCGAACCCTTGATCCGCAAGGGTGCGTTCACCGGGCAGAAAGTCGCCGAGAAAATTGGGATGGGGCCAGTTGCCGCTCAGGTGAAACCGGCTGTCCTGTCCGAGCGGCACCACTTCCAGCGCGTTCATGCCCTGCAGATCCAGCTCGATGTGAAAGCGGCCATCTTCGTCTGGCAAGGCGTCGAGCGGGGCATGGATCCCCACTCGCCCGTCCCCCAGCTGGGCGCCAGGGGCAAACGGGATGCGTTGCTCCCCCCATTGCAGTTCGGGTACGCGGCTGATACCCCGGGCATCGGAGAGGATCAGGCTGAGATAGGGTTTGCCCGGCACCAGGGCGGGATCCGCCGGGTCGAAGCTCAGGTTCGGGTTGCCGGCCACCAGTCCCTTGTCAGCCAGGCTGGTGGGCATCAGGCCGGAGAGGGAGAGGCGACTGTGATAAATCTGGGCCTGATAGATGCCGAGCTTGCGCGGGGTCACCTCCATGCTGGCCCGCACGTCCAGCCTCTTGGGCAGCAGGTAGCGATAGACCTGCTCCTTGCGCTCGAAATGTTTGCCATCCTGCTCGACGGTGACGGCCCGGGTATAGGGCTGCACCAGTACGGGCCCCATCAGGCGCTGGGGCCCGCTGTGGCTGGCCATGATGCTGTGAATGGCCTGACTGCGATAGGCCTGGCGCTCCCGATTCAGCTCCATGATGGCGTGAACCGGGATCATCATCAGCAGGCAGAGCAACAGCAGCAGGGCGATCTTGTGGGTGAAAATCTGTTTGACCATGACACGTCTCCTTGTTGTTGAACGGGAGTGTGCCGGGGTCGCGTGAAGGGAGGATGGGGCAGTGTGAAGTGGTGGTGAAGGGGGATAAAAAAACCGGCGCCAGGCGCCGGTGTTGCTGGCATCAGAGTGTCTTCAACCGGGCCGGCAGGGAGGCGAACACCTCCTCCCTGGCCCTGAGGGAAGCGAACTGCTTGCCCGGCTTCTGGATAACGGTGTGGACGAAGATGAGCGTCTTGTCCTGTTTGCTGGCCCAGCCGACGAACCAGCCGATCTGCTGCTCCCTGTCCAGGCTGCCATCCAGCAGCTTGGGGTAGCCCATGCCGGTCTTGCCGTGGATCTGCCAACCGTCGATGTCGGGCTGACGCATCAGGTTGGCGGTATGACGCAGGGTCTGGGCGGAGACCGGCAGCTTGCCGCTCACCATCTTGCCAAGGAAGCGGGCTTGCTCCTGGGGGCTGATGGCGAGGCTGGTGCTGAGCCAGGCCTGGGTCAGACCGTCGTGCTTGCCCGGGTTGCCTTCGAGATCCCGGTTGCCGTAGTCGAAGCTGTCCACGTAGTGCTGGAAGCGAGCTTCTCCCAGCCACTCGGTGAGGCGCTGCGAGTACCAGATGACCGAGAATTGCATCCAGCTGCTCGGGGTGGTGGTCTGTTTCCACTCCGGCAGGAAATCAGGATCACCGGCCTTGAACGGCAGGGCCGGCAGTTGTTCATCCACCAGGAAGCCGCTGTCATAGCCCATCAGTGCCAGCGGGATCTTGAAGGTGGAGGCCGGGGTCAACTGGGCGGCACAGTCCCCCTGGGTGCTGACGGGTTTGCCGGTTCCATCGGCAAACAGCATGCAGCCAGAAGCGGCGCTGGCAGGCAGTGCACAGAAGAGGCCGGCGGCAAGCAGACCGGACAACAGCATACGGGGCATATCTATCTCCTTGATTAATACGAATGCGCATCGACGGGGAAGGTCGTCATCGAGGAGGTGCAGCTTAGCCCGGCTCTGTGTGCTTGGTGTGAAGTGTCCTCAGTTGCCGGGCAGCCAGAGTGTGGCCAGCACCCCCCCGTCCGGCTGATTGGCAAGGGCAAGATGGCCGCCGTGCTGGCGTGCCACCTCCATGGCAAAACTGAGCCCGAGGCCGCTGCTCTTGCCCTTGTCTGGCCTTGGCAGGGAGTAGAAACGCTCGAAAATCCTGGGCAGCGCAAAGTCGGGAATGCCTGGCCCCTGATCCCGCACCCGGAAGCAATAACCCCCCTCCTCCATGGCGCCGCTCAGCACCAGGGTACTGCCGGCGGGGGCGAAATCGAGGGCGTTGTCCAGCAGGTTGCCAAGGGCCTGCTCCACCAGCAGGGGATCCCACTTCTGCTTCTGACCTTCCCCCAGCTCGGCGTGCAGGGCGATCTGGCGGCGCTGGGCCTGGATCTGGCGGGCATCGAGCACCCGTCTGCCCAGCCGGGCCGGCTCAACGGATTGTCTGTCCAGCCCCTGCCCTGATTCGAGGCGGGCGAGTTGCAGCATGCGTTCGATCAGCTGCTGCATGCGGGCCGTCTCCAGATTGATGTTGCCGATGAAGCGCTTTGCGATGTCCGGCGGCGGCGCCTCGGCCAGGATCTCCCCCGCCCCGCGAATGGCCGCCAGCGGGCTTTTGAGCTCGTGGGTCAGGCTGTGGACATAGGCCTCGATATAGGCCTTGCCGTCCAGTTGGCGGCGCATGGTCTCCAGGGAGTGGCCTAGCCTGTCCAGTTCGGGGCTGTAGAGGCGCGGCAGGCTGGCGGGCTGACCCTGGCTGATTGCATCCGCATAGTGCACCAGCTTGCCGATGGCGCGGTTGAGCCACCACACCAGCAAGGCGCCGATGAGCAGCGAGATGAACAGCAGCAGGGCCGCCCCTTTCAGCAACTGGTGTTCGCTGCGCTCTATCATGGGCTGCAGGGTGCTGTTGGGCTTGGCGACGGTGAGGGAGCCGATGATCTCGACCCCTTCCCGCAGCGGAGCTGCCACATACATGGTCGAGCTGGCAGCATCGTCGGGATCGGTGCGGGTGCTGCGGGCGCCATATTCGCCACGCAGGGTCAGGTAGACGTCGTTCCAGCGCGAGTAGTCCTTGCCCAGATCCACCCCGTCCGAGTCGTAGACCACCCTGCCTTTTGCGTCGGTCACATAGATGCGGTACTCCGCCTGCTGCTTGAGGTGGCCATCGATGAGGGCATTGATGGGACTCTGGTTGAGGCGGGCGAAGGCGCTGGCCAGCCGGCCATTCGCCATCTTTCCTTCCTGCATGTCGTCCAGGGCCAGGGGGGCCAGCATCTGCGCCATGTCCACCAGGGTATCTTCGGTGGCGCTGCGTACCCCGGGCTTGATCTCCTCGACGAAGATCTCCAGCACGAACCAGGCGGCCAGGGCGAAGATCAGCACCAGGCCGCACAGCAGTTGCAATCCGATTCTCATCTCATCCCCCTGCCGATGCCCGGCCACCCTGAGTTCATGCCAGCTCCAGACTGTAGCCCAGCCCGCGGTGGGTCAGGATCAGGTTGGCGTCAGGATCCCGCTCCCGCAGCTTGGCCCGCAGGGTCTTGATATGGGTGTCGACGGTGCGATCCAGACTCTCTTCCGCATCCTGCCACACCAGGTCCATCAGCTGCTGGCGGGAGTAGACCCGACCCGGCGCCTGCATCAGGGTCTTGAGCAGCAGGTACTCATAGCGGGTGAGCGACAGGGGCTGGCCCAGGAAGCAGATTCGTGCCCGCTCCTCGTCCAGGGCGAGTGGCTGTATCGGCTGGGAGGGGGCGGGCTGACTGCGGCGCAGGATGACCCGCACCCGGGCGCACACCTCACGGGGCGAGAAAGGTTTGGCCACATAGTCGTCTGCCCCTATCTCCAGCCCGATCAGCCTGTCTATCTCCTCGCTGCGGGCGGTGAGAAACATCAGGGGAATATCGGTCAGTGCCCGCACCCGCTTGCACAGTTCGAAGCCGCTGATGTCCGGCAGCCCCACATCCAGGATCAAAAAATCCGGTCGCGTCTGTTCCAGTCGCGCCAGCAACGGCTGACCGAGGGGGAACCACTCCACCTCGAAACCATCGGTCTGCAGGGCATAGATCAGGGTATCGGCAATGCTGGCTTCATCTTCCACCAGCCAGATGAGTCGTTTTTGCATGGCGTCCTCGTCGCAAATCGGTTCCTCATTCTGGCATCGAACCAAATCGGATCCTATTTGCCGATTGATTTTTCCCGAAAAGGCATTAATATTTCGCCATTCTTTCGAATCGAAACTTATAAATGACCAAACGCAACACACAGCAGCGCCGTCACACCATAGTGAGTCTGGTGCAGGAGCAGGGGGAAGTCAGCGTCGATGCCCTGGCCAAACACTTCGCCACTTCCGAGGTGACCATCCGCAAAGATCTGGCGGTGCTGGAGACCGGTGGCCTGTTGCTGCGTCGCTACGGTGGTGCCGTTCCCCTCCCCAGCGAGATGGTGGTGGACAGCAACCCGGAACAAGTTTCGAATCGAAAGCTGGCCATTGCCCGCGCCGCCGCCGAGCGGATCCGCGATCACAACCGCGTCATCATCGACAGCGGCAGCACCACCAGCGCCATGATCCCCATGCTGGGCAACAAGCGCGGCCTCATCGTCATGACCAACTCCCTCAATGTGGCCGGTGCCCTGCGCGAGCTGGAAAACGAGCCCACCCTGCTGATGACTGGTGGGACCTGGGATCCCCATTCCGAATCCTTCCAGGGGCAGGTGGCGGAGCAGGTGCTGCGCTCCTATGACTTCGACCAGCTCTTCATCGGTGCCGATGGCATCGACCCGGAGCGGGGCACCACCACCTTCAACGAGCTGGTGGGCCTCTCCCGGGTCATGGCCGAGGTGTCGCGGGAAGTCATCGTCATGGTGGAGTCGGAGAAGATCGGCCGAAAAATCCCCAATCTCGAGCTGCCCTGGTCCGGCATCCATACCCTGGTGACCGACGAGGGGCTGAGCAATGCGGCCAGAGAACAGATTCAGGCCAGGGGGATCACGCTGATTTGCGCCCCCGTGGCCGTGTGACCTGAACAAACCATTATCCAACCGAATTAACGTCTTACGTTTCAAGGAGAAGTCTATGTGTGGCATCGTCGGGGCCGTCGCCCAACGTGATGTGGCTGAAATCCTGGTAGAGGGCCTGCGCCGTCTGGAATACCGTGGCTACGATTCGGCCGGTGTCGCCGTGTTCAGCGCCAACCAGCCGTTGCAGCGGGTGCGTCGCCTCGGCAAGGTGGCCGAGCTGGCCAAGGCACTGGAGGAGCAGTCCGTCCACGGTGGTACCGGCATTGCCCACACCCGCTGGGCTACCCATGGCGAGCCGTCCGAGCGCAATGCTCACCCCCACGTCTCCGAGCATATCGTGGTGGTGCACAACGGCATCATCGAGAACCACGAAGAGCTGCGGGAAGAGTTGAAGGCGCTGGGCTATGTCTTCAGCTCCGACACTGACACCGAAGTGATCGCCCACCTGGTGCACCACGAGCTGAAATCCGCCCCCAGCCTGCTGGCGGCCATGCAGGTAGCGGTGAAGCAACTGCGCGGCGCCTACGGCACCGTGGTCATGGACAGCCGTGACGACAGCCGTGTGGTGGTGGCCCGCTCCGGCTCCCCCCTGGTGATCGGCCGCGGCATCGGCGAGAACTTCATCGCTTCCGACCAGATGGCCCTGCTGCCGGTGACCCGCCGCTTCATCTTCCTGGAAGAGGGTGACGTAGCCGAAGTGACCCGCCGCGACGTGCACATCTTCGATACCCACGGCGAGGCCGTGATGCGCGAGGAGCTGGAGTCCGAGCTCTCCCACGATGCCGGTGACAAGGGCGAATACCGACACTACATGCTCAAGGAGATCTACGAGCAGCCCAAGGCCATCACCAACACCCTGGAAGGCCGCCTGGGCAGTGATCACGTGGTGGTCGAGTCCTTCGGCAACGGCGCCCGCGCCATTTTCGACAAGGTTGAGCACGTCCAGATCGTCGCCTGCGGCACCTCCTACAACTCCGGCATGGTGGCCCGCTACTGGTTTGAAGAGATCGCCGGCGTCTCCTGCGACGTGGAGATCGCCTCCGAGTTCCGCTACCGCAAGTCGGTGGTGCGCCCCAACAGCCTGCTGGTGACTCTTTCCCAGAGCGGAGAAACCGCCGATACCCTGGCCGCCCTGCGGTTGGCCAAGGAGTCCGGTTACATGAGCTCCCTGGCCATCTGCAACGTACCGGGCTCCTCCCTGGTGCGCGAATCCGACCTGGCCTTCATGACCCGTGCTGGTGCCGAGATCGGGGTGGCGTCCACCAAGGCGTTCACCACCCAGCTGGCTGGCCTGCTGATGCTGGTGGCCTCCGTCGGTCACTGCCGTGGCAACCTGAGCGCCGCCGCCGAGGCCGAACTGGTCAAGGCGCTGCAAGCCCTGCCTGTGCGTATCAAGGAGAGCCTGGCCCTGGCCAAGCAGATCGAGACTCTGGCCGAAGAGTTTGCCGACAAGCACCACAGCCTGTTCCTCGGTCGTGGCAGCCAGTACCCCATCGCCATGGAAGGGGCGCTCAAACTCAAGGAGATCTCCTACATCCACGCCGAGGCCTATGCCGCCGGTGAGTTGAAACATGGCCCGCTGGCGCTGATCGATGCCGAGATGCCCATCATCGTCGTGGCGCCGAACAACGATCTGCTGGAGAAGCTCAAGTCCAACGTGGAAGAGGTGCGCGCCCGTGGCGGTATCCTCTATGTGTTCGCCGATGCGGACGCCGGCTTCAAGAGCGACGAGACCATGCGGGTGATGAGCCTGAACCACGTGGAAGAGATGATTGCGCCGATCGTCTATACCGTGCCGTTGCAGCTGCTCTCCTACCATGTCGCCCTCATCAAGGGCACCGACGTGGATCAACCGCGCAACCTGGCCAAATCCGTGACTGTGGAATAAGCCGTCGCCGGAAATGAAAAAAGAGCCGCATTGCGGCTCTTTTTGTTTTGGCAAAACAGGCTACGACAGCCGCAGGTTGGTGATGGTGACGTCGTCCAGGGAAGGCACAATGATGCCGCTGGAGATGCTCTTGGCGATCGCCTGGTTGCGGTTGCGCGAGTCCGTCTTGTTGGTGACCTGATTGAGGTGGAAGTTCACGGTTCGCTCGCTGATGCCGAGGATGGTGGCGATCTCCCAGGAGGTTTTGCCCTCGCTGGCCCAGAAAAGGCACTCCTTCTCCCGATCCGACAGCTCGGCCAGGTATTTCATCAGGTCTGGTCTGGCCTTGATGAGGGTCAGGGCCGAGTTGAAGATGTAGCTGGCACAGAATGACAGCAGGGGAACGTTTTCAAACATCAGATCGGAATTGGACTTCTCCTTGCTGATGAAAGAGAGGATGCCGTGTTCCCCCTGAGGTGTGTGCAGCGGGAAGGAGACGCCGTTCCTCACCCCGAAGTCGGCGGCGAGGTTCATCACCTCCCTGCTGGCGCTGGGCAACCAGGGGGCATCGCAATCGAGCTTGTTCCAGAAGATGGGCTGGGTCTGCTTCAGTCCCAGGAAGACGACCGGATCCTGGGTCAGGTAGTGCCGTTCCGAATAGGCATCAAACCAGCTGGTGGGGCAGTTGTTGAACAAGGCCACATGGGATTTCTGCATGCTGATGGGGAAAATAATCAGCAAACGGAAGTAATCAAACCCCATCTGATGACTGAAGCGCTCCAGTTGTTGCTGGATCTCGCTGGTCTTCTTCGCCTTGGTGAACCGATCTATGTGTTCCCAGATCGCATCGTTAAACATGTAAGTCTCCTTTTTCGATCACTTATCTTGCTGATCGAAAAGACATTTTTTAGTTATTTAAAATGGTGTTGCGACTACCAACGCCAGTTATTCCCGTACTTGTCTAAAAAGTATCCTGTTTTTTCGGCCAGAGGCCAAGAAAATCATCTGATTGCCAGTGACCCTACTCTTTGAGACAATGAGAATAGTTATCATTGTTAAGATTTATATCATGAACAAGTTTTGGGGTCTGGCCTTGTTACCCATGGCCGTTCATTGCGTCGTGTCCGCCGACGAGGTGGTTGCGCCAGCATTGAAGAACAGTATCGCCGACGGGAAAGCCTCCCAGCTGCGTGTGGAGAAAGCCGCCGATGGCGCCGTCGCCGCCAGGATTGAGCTGCAAAATGCCCAACTGCAACTGCGGGATCTGGAAGCCTACAACCGCTATATGCAGTCTCTGGTGGCCGATCAGCAAAACGAGCTGGGCAAGCTGAACCAGCAGTTGGAGGCGGTACAGGAGACCAGACAGGGGCTTGTCCCCCTGATGCTGCAGATGCAAACCGATCTGGAACAGCTGGTACAGGATGACATCCCGCTGCGCAGGGAGGATCGTCTGGCGCGGGTTGCTGCCTTGAAAGCGACGCTGGCAAGAGCCGATGTGAGCGAGGCGGAGAAGTTCCGCCAGCTATTGCAGGCCTATCAGATTGAAGCCGAATACGGCAGCAGGCTGGACCATTATTCCGCCGAGCTGGTGCTGGATGGCGCACCGCGCCGGGTCGACGTGTTGGCACTGGGCCGGGTCTCCCTGCTGGCGATGACCGCCGATCGCTCCCAGGCGTGGCGCTGGTCTGCCGAGCACAAGCAGTGGCAAGCCCTCGACGGCCAGTGGCTCTCCCCCATCGCCGAGGCGTTGGAAATGGCTGCCGACAAGAAAGTTCCCCAGTTGTTAAATGTCCCCCTTTCCGTCAGCCGTGGTCAGGAGGCCCAGTCATGAGCGTCACCATGAAGTGGTTACCCCTTGCCCTCGCCCTCTCTCTGGGCACCACAGCCGCCGTGGCCGAGGAAGCCTGGCAGCAGCAGGAACAGGCCCGTGAGCAGAAGGCTCAGCAGGATCTGGCGTCTGTCTCCAGGGAGCTGAGCAGTGCCCGTGCCAAGCTGGCCGAGGCCCAGCGCCTGAGCAAGGAGCTGGCCAGCCAGTTCGCGGCCAATGAAAAGCAGCTGGTGGAGCTCAATACCCAGTGGGAGCAAGCCTCCGGCGACATGAACGACATCTTTGCGGTCACCCGTCAGGGGGCAAGCGATGCGGTCAAGCTGCTGAGCGAATCCGCCGTCGAGGGCCAGTATCCTGATCGCCTCGCCCCGCTGAAAACCATGGCACAGGATAAACAGGTGCCTGATCGCGCCGCCCTTGCCCTGCTGCCAGCCACCTTGCTACAGGAGATCCGCGAATCGGGCCGGGTTGCCCAGTTCAACGGCAAGGTGCTTGATGCCCAGGGCGTTGCCAGCGAGCAGACGTTGACCCGGATCGGCAGCTTCGCCCTGCTGGGCGATGCTGGTTTCTTGCAACCGGAGGCCGAAGGCCTGAGTCCGGTGCTGGGCCTGCCAGGCAGCGTGCTTTCCGCTGTGGCCGCTTATCAGGGTCAGGAGGGAGAAGCGTTGCCGCTGGATCCCTCCCACGGTGTTCTGCTCGATATGCTGGCCCAGGCGCCCACCTTCTGGCAGCAAGTCCAGCAGGGCGGCCAGGTCGGCGCCATCATCGTGCTGCTGGCCGCTATCGGCCTGGGGATCGCTGGAGTACGGCTGTGGAGCCTCTCTCGCGAACTGGGTCGGGTTCGTCGCCAGCTCAAGAGCGGTGAATATCATGCCGACAACGCCCTCGGCCGGGTGCTGACGGTGGCTGACAAGCATCCAGAACTGAGCATGGAGACCCTCGAACTGCGTCTGGATGAGGCGATCCTGCAGGAGACCCCTCGCCTGGAGCGCGGCATCGGCATGGTCAAGGTGATCGCGGCCATCGCCCCCATGCTGGGTCTGCTCGGGACAGTGACCGGTATGATCGGCACCTTCCAGGCCATCACCCAGTTCGGTACCGGCGATCCCAAGATCATGGCGGGCGGCATCTCCATGGCCTTGGTCACCACGGTGCAGGGTCTGGTAGCGGCCATTCCGCTGATCCTGGCCCACAGCCTGCTGCAGTCCCGTTTCACCGAGCTCTCCAACGTGCTGGAACAGCAGGTGGCCGGGATCCTGGCCGAGCGGGCCGAAAGCAATGGTGACAGGGTGGAGCGGGTAGCATGATGCTCGACATCTGGCAGCAGTTGCAGAGCTTCATGGGCCGTGGCGGCCCGGTGCTCTGGGTCATTCTGGCCTTGCTGGTGCTGATGTGGATTCTGATGATCGAGCGGCTGCTCTACCTCAACCTGGGGTTTGCACCGTTGCAGCGTGAGCTGCTGGGCCGCTGGCAGGCGCGTCGCGAGCGTCACAGCTGGCACGCTCGCGCGATTCGCGGGCGCTGGCTGGCAGAAGTGGAGCTGGCGCTCAACCGTCATCTGATCTTCATCCGCACCCTGGTGGTGCTCTGCCCCATGCTGGGGTTGCTGGGTACAGTGACCGGCATGATAGGCGTATTCGATGCGCTGGCTGCGGCCAACCGCTTTAACCCGGAGAGCATGGCGGGCGGGATCTCACGCGCCACCATCCCCACCATGGCAGGCATGGTGGTGGCCCTCTCCGGCGTGTTGTTACTTAGCCGGCTCGAGAGTCAGGCCAAGCGTGCGCTGGCCAAGACCCGGGACGGCCTGCGAGAAGAGAAGGTAATGCAATGAGACGGCAATCCAAACGCCAGCGCGATGAAGTGCAGATCGACATGACCCCCATGCTGGATATCGTCTTCATCATGCTGATCTTCTTCATCGTGACCACCTCCTTCGTGCGCGAAGCCGGGC
The DNA here is from genome assembly GCF_049860605.1 of Aeromonas sp. INTO2. Lineage (NCBI taxonomy): Bacteria > Pseudomonadati > Pseudomonadota > Gammaproteobacteria > Aeromonadales > Aeromonadaceae > Aeromonas > Aeromonas sp. INTO2. The sequence goes on along the minus strand of NZ_CP187588.1, from coordinate 4,187,154 downwards.
TTGAGGTACACAGACCCCAGGCCAGCCAGGCCAAGGCGCAGAAATCGTCCAGCATCATGCTGGCGATCGGCGCTCAGGGGCAGATCTTCCTCGACCGCAAACAGGTGGATGTGGAGCGGGTGCAGGCCACCCTCGCCCGACTGTTGGCGGAGCAGCCCGAGGCAAGCCTGGTTATCCAGGCCGACGAGCGGGTACCCCACGGCAAGGTGGTGCGGGTGATGGATGAAGCCAAGGCGGCAGGCATCGCCAACATCGCCGTGGCGGTGGCACCGAAATGAAACACAAGTTGATGAGCCTGGGACTGGGGATCGCCCTCAGTCTGGGCATCCTGTTGTTCATGGCCACCCTGGTGGAGCCGCCCGGAGGGGAGAAGGCGATCACAGAGCAGAAATCCATCGTCATCAACATGCAGAACGAGGTGACCGAGGTACAGGTGCGTGAACGGCCGGTACCCCAGGAGCCGGAACCCTTGCCGGAGCCGCCTGCCGCGCTGGCTTCGACACCGCTGCCCATGCCGGCGGCGGCCCCGTTGCCTTCGGTACAGCCGAGCCTGGATCTGGTCTCGACCCTGAGCGCGGTACAGGTCTCTGCCCCTGGCGTGGCGACCAGTCCCACTCCGGTCGCGAGCGGCAATTTCCATGGTCAGCAGCAGGGTACCGGGATCGGTGCCGGCGACATGCTGATGCCGCTGCAACGGGTTGAGCCTGTTTATCCCTACCGGGCCCAGCAGGCCGGCATCGAGGGGTCCGTGACCTTGCGTTTCAGCGTCGATGCAGACGGCCGGGTACAGGATGTGGAGGTGGTCGAGGCGAAGCCGAAGCGTCAGTTCGAGCGAGCGGCCATTCAGGCGATCAACAAGTGGCGCTATCAGCCGAGGCCGGGCGCCACCGACAAACTGGTGCAAGTCATCACGCTCAAATTCAAATTGGAGTCATAACCATGTTGCGGATCTGGATCTGTCTGCTGGCCCTGGTCAGCCAAGCCTGTCTGGCGATGGAGGTGAGCCCTCATTTCTCCCGCCAGCTGGAGCCCGTGATGAAGCTCTATCAATCCGGCAAGTGGCAACAGGCCCAGAACAAGGCGGCTGTGCTCAAACCCGGTTCCGAGGCTGAGCACGCCTGGCTGGCGCAGTTACAAGCCTCTCTGGCCGCCAACCTGCAGCAGACCGCACAGGCGAGTCGCTACGTGGAGCAGGCTCTTGCCTATAAAGAGTGGCCAGAGCAGCAACGACTTCAGTTGTTGCGTCTGCGAGGGGATATCCAGGCCCAGCAATCCAACTGGTCCGGCGCCATCGCCAGCTACAAGGCCGCATTGGCCATCAAGGCTGACGATGCCTTGCGTCTGCGCTTGGCTGGCCTCTATTACCACAACAAGCAGTACGGCGAGGCAGCCAGCCAGAGTGAACAACTGTTGAAGAAAAGCTGGCAGAAGCAGGCAGCCATCATCCGCCTCTCCGCCCTCACTGCCTTGCAGCGTTACGGCGTGGCTGCGGATCAGGCCGAAGAGTTGATCCGCCGCGAGCCGAAAGAGAGCAAGTGGTGGCAGCAGGCGGTGTCGCTCAATCTCTCCGACAAGCGTGGTGATCGAGCGCTTGCACTGCTGCAAACCGCCATCGACCGTCAACTGATGGATGATGCCGCCGCCCGCAACCAGCTGATCCGCCTGTATGCCTGGCAGGGGCTGCCCTATCGCGGTGCGCGTCTGCTGGAGTCTGCCATGGCCAAGGGACAGATGAAGCAGAGCGCCGAGAATCGCCAATTGCTGGCCCAGTTGTGGGAAGGGGCACGTGAGTGGCCGAAGGCTGTGGACAGCTGGCAGCTGCTTGCCCGGGAACATGCTCACCCCAAGGCCGCCATGCGTGCCGCCGAACTGCTGCTGCAACAGGGCAAGACGGATGCCGCCATGACCCAGCTCGCGGCCATCAAGTCAGTGAAGGGAGAGCAGGGCAACAGAGCCAAGGCCCTGCTGGTGCAGGCACACCTCAATAAAGAACAATATGCTCAGGCGCTGGTGTTGGCTCGCGAGCTGCAACAGCAGAACAACTGGCAAGACAGGGCGACCAGCTGGGTCAACTACATTCAGGCCCAGACTGACGGTATGAACAAAAAAGCGGCATGAAACTGGGGTAAACTCTCATTTCATGGGGTTTAGCCT
>NZ_CP187588.1:4102500-4180000 GCF_049860605.1 Aeromonas sp. INTO2 | reverse complement strand
CGGCTCATCACATCCTGGGGCTGAAGTCGGTCCCAAGGGTATGGCTGTTCGCCATTTAAAGTGGTACGCGAGCTGGGTTCAGAACGTCGTGAGACAGTTCGGTCCCTATCTGCCGTGGGCGTTGGATGATTGAAGGGAGTTGCTCCTAGTACGAGAGGACCGGAGTGAACGAACCTCTGGTGTTCGGGTTGTCACGCCAGTGGCACTGCCCGGTAGCTAAGTTCGGAATCGATAACCGCTGAAAGCATCTAAGCGGGAAGCGAGCCCTGAGATGAGTCATCCCTGACCCCTTGAGGGTCCTAAAGGGCCGTTGGAGACCACAACGTTGATAGGTGGGGTGTGTAAGCGCGGCGACGTGTTGAGCTAACCCATACTAATTACCCGTGAGGCTTAACCATACAACACCCAAGAAGTGTTTCTGGCCTTGTAGCGAATGAGCGAACTACTTACAAATTCAGTGGTAATGACAACGCACACTAGCGAAGTCGTTATTCACATCAGCTTTCTGGATTAAGAATTTGCCTGGCGGCAATAGCGCAGTGGAACCACCTGACCCCATGCCGAACTCAGAAGTGAAACGCTGTAGCGCCGATGGTAGTGTGGCATTCGCCATGCGAGAGTAGGACACTGCCAGGCACCCAATTTTAGATTACGCATTGAGCGTGGTCTTTACCGGTTAGTGTGCTGATATGGCTCAGTCGGTAGAGCGCATCCTTGGTAAGGATGAGGTCCCCAGTTCGATTCTGGGTATCAGCACCATTAAATAAGAAAGCCTCCCAATCGGGAGGCTTTTTTGTGTCTGCCTTTCAGCCATCCATCGCAAATTGCAGTCCTGCAATGTCGCACCTTCTTGTTGCTGAGATATCTTCCCTTTCTATCCCGTATGCTTTCCGGGCGGCGCTTCTCTATTAAAGGGATCCGGGCTAAGTTGTGGATTGGCAAAGACAACTACGCTTTCGAAGGGGAAAGAACATGCTGATTAGGAATGTGCGTCTGTAATGACCCAGCCGTTCCTGCACAACTAAGCGGCTTCGGCATAGGCCTGCGCCGGTGTTTTCATCTTTAGCGCCTGGTGAGGACGCTTCTGGTTGTAAAACTGGATCCAGTCGCCAATCACCCGACTGGCATGCTGCAAGGTCTCGAACCTCTGCCGATGGGCACACTGCTCCTTGAGCGTTCTGATCACCCGCTCGACCATGCCGTTTTGTTCCGGCGTGTACGGCGTGATGAACTCCTGCTGCAACCCATAGCTCTTCACCAGTGCTGTGTAGTTGCGGCTGGTAAACACCAACCCATTGTCGCTACGTAACAAAAACGGCGATGCAACTCGTCCCAAGCTGCCGAAGCGAGCAATTAAGGCTTGCTCCAGCGCTGCCTCGGCCGTTTTCGATTTACCACTGCGCGAGAGATGCCATCCCAGTAGTTCACGGGTATGGCAATCAATCACCAGCGCCAAGGAACACCAGCCATCGCGACCAGCCCAGATCCGGCATAGGTCCGTCGCCCAGCGTTGGTTAGGCGCTGAGGCCACCGAAGGCAGGGCCTGGATCCGGGGGCGAAACCCAACCGGACGCTTGCGAACTTGCCAGCCCTTGAGCTGGAAGATGCGCTGTACCGTGTTCTTGTTGAACCCCAACAGGGCTGCAACCGTCCGGTAACCGAACGATGGGTTCTCCTCAATCATGTTTTTGATCGGGGTGACCAGATGCTCCTGAAGCTTGGGCGCGGCCTTGACGCTGCGGTAGTACCAACTACGACGCGGCAGGCCAAACCAGCGGCAGAGCTTGCTGACGGAGACATCAATACCTTCTGCGCGTAATCCCTGCTGAACATCGGCGACTATCTGTCGTCCTCGCCCAGCAGGGAGGCCAGCTTTTTTCTGGCGCGTAACTCCAGCATGGCCTCGCCATAAGCTTCCTGGAGTTCCTTGAGCTGCTTCTCGTACTGCTCGCGAATATCCAGTGGCTTGGCCCGTAAGGCGTTTTCCATGCCCCGTTTGGCGTCATCTACCCATTCTTCAATCTCGGAGGGCGGCAAATCAAAGGCTCGAGCCGCTTCGGCGACGGTGGTCTTGCCCTGAATGATTTCCATGACCAAGGCGGACTTGCGCTTGGCCGTCCAACGTTTGATTTCTTCGTCCATCGTGATGCTCATGTCTGTGATCTCCACTCATTATGACCTGAGCAGGATTTCAGTGGGTCATTACACGTCTGGCGGGCAGGGAAGGGATGTGGCAAATCCTCTGTCAGGGAGGCGTGATCCGGGCCATTGAGCCCATGAGCACTCAGCTGCTCTCTGTCCGCGAGCTTGATGGTGAGCAAGGCCTTGTCATCCCCCCCTTTATCGAACCGCACATTCACCTCGATACCACCCAGACGGCTGGCGAGCCGAGTTGGAACTTCTCCGGTACCCTGTTCGAGGGGATCGAGCGTTGGGCCGAGCGCAAGGCGCTGCTGACCCATGAGGATGTGAAACAACGCGCCATCCAGACACTGAAATGGCAGATTGCCAACGGCATCCAGTTCGTGCGGACTCACGTGGATGTTTCCGACCCCAATCTGGTCGCCTTGAAGGCGATGCTGGAGGTGCGGGAGGAGATGAAGGAGTGGGTGGAGCTGCAGATCGTCGCTTTTCCGCAGGAGGGGATCCTCTCCTACCCCAACGGCAAGGCATTGCTGGAAGAGGCTCTCAAGCTGGGGGCCGACGTGATCGGTGCCATCCCCCATTTCGAGTTTACCCGGGAGTACGGGGTCGAAAGTCTGCACTACGTCTTCGATCTTGCGGAGAAGTATCAGGTTCTGGTGGATGTGCATTGCGACGAAATCGATGACGAACAGTCCCGTTTTATCGAGACGCTGGCAACCCTGGCCTACGAGCGCGGTATTGGCCATAGGGTGACCGCCAGCCACACCACCGCCATGCACTCCTACAACGGAGCCTATGCCTCGCGGCTGTTCCGGCTGCTCAGGATGGCGGACATCAACTTCGTGGCCAATCCGCTGGTGAACATTCACCTGCAGGGGCGCTTCGACAGCTATCCCAAGCGTCGTGGGATCACCCGGGTGAAGGAGATGCTGGAGGCGAACATCAACGTCTGCTTCGGCCACGACGACGTGTTCGATCCCTGGTATCCCATGGGCACGGCCAACATGTTGCAGGTGCTGCATATGGGGCTCCATGTCTGCCAGATCATGGGCTACGAGCAGATCAACGACAGCCTCAAGCTGATCGGCAGCCACAGCGCCCGCACCCTGAACGTGCAGGATCGCTACGGCATCGAGGTGGGCAAGCCCGCCAACCTGCTGATCCTTCCTGCAGAGAATGGTTTCGATGCGGTGCGCCGCCAAGTGCCGGTGCGTTATTCCATCCGCCATGGCAGAGTCATCGCCGATACTCGCCCGGCCGAGACGACCCTCCATCTTGTGAATGCAGAATCGGTAGACTTTCGCCGCTAGGGTCTAGCAGGGTCGATTAATTGCCCGGCTGTCCCCTGCTGCCGACATTTTGCATAATGCCAACCTGACAATCTTGGAGACTGCTTGATGCAAACCTGGTTATTTGTCGCTGCCGGAGGCGCCTTCGGTGCCTGCCTGCGTTTTGGCATCGCCGAGCTGATGGCCTGGCTGCTGGGACGCCACTTTCCCTATGGCACCCTGGTGGTCAACGTGGTGGGTTCCTTCATCATGGGGATTGCCTATGCCATGATCAGCCATGGTCACGTGGTGGAGCACCCGATGAAGCCATTGCTGATGGTGGGTATCCTCGGCGCCTTGACCACCTTCTCCTCCTTTGCCCTCGATACGGTCGTGCTGGCCCAGCAAGGGGCCTATCTGAAGGCGCTGCTCAATATCGGTCTCAATCTGTTCCTCTGTCTGGCCATGGTCGTGCTGGGGATGCAGTTGGTCGCAAGCCGGGTTTGAGGTGTCCGCACGCCATCGGCTCTGGTAAACTGGCGGCCATTCTTTGCTCTATGGGTATTTGAGGGATGTCGGAACAGACTACTACTACGCATTTTGGCTATAAAACCGTGGCAGCGACCGAGAAGGAAACCCTGGTCGCCGGTGTCTTTCATTCGGTAGCGGCCAAGTATGATCTGATGAACGATCTGATGTCGTTCGGCATCCATCGCCTCTGGAAGCGCTTTACCATCGACTGCTCCGGTGTCCGCAAAGGACAGAAGGTGCTGGATCTGGCTGGCGGCACAGGGGATCTGACCGCCAAGTTCTCCCGCATCGTGGGTGAGACCGGCCAGGTGGTCCTGGCGGACATCAACGACTCCATGCTGAAAGTGGGCCGCGACAAACTGCGCAACCTGGGGGTGGCCAACAACGTCTCCTACGTGCAGGCCAACGCCGAGGCGCTCCCCTTCCCGGACAACCACTTCGATGTCATCACCATCGGCTTCGGCCTGCGCAACGTCACCGACAAGGACAAGGCGCTTGCCTCCATGTTCCGGGTGCTCAAGCCGGGTGGCCGCCTGCTGGTGCTGGAGTTCTCCAAGCCGGTGAGCGAAGTGATCGCCAAACTTTATGATCTCTACTCCTTCAAATTGCTGCCAAAAATGGGCGAAATCGTCGCGAACGACAGCGAAAGTTACAAATACCTGGCGGAATCCATCCGCATGCACCCGGATCAGCAGACCCTGGCAGGCATGATGGAGAATGTCGGTTTCGAACAGGTGGAGTTTTACAACCTGACCCAGGGCGTGGTTGCCCTGCACCGCGGTTACAAGTTTTAAGGTCGCCTATGCCGATGGATGCCATGGTCACCGCAGTGATCGAAACCAGCCTCAACCAGTTGCTGTCCCTGGACAAACAGAGCCCGGAGCGGCTGCGCAAGCTGACGGGCAAGGTACTCAAACTGGAGCTGCGCGAGCTCAAGCCGCTCTGGTTTGTCTTCTCGGAGCGCCGTCTGGATGTGCTGGCTAGGTTTGAAGGGGAGGCGGATGCGGTGCTGAGCCTCTCCCTGACCGCCCTCGGTCTGCTCAAGGAGCCTTCCGCCCTGACCCGCTACATCCGCGAGGAGAAGCTGGACCTGAGCGGTGACCCCCAGCTGGTGCAGGCATTCAGCGCCCTGCTTGGCGAGCTCGATATCGACTGGGAAGAGGAGCTGTCCCGCTACACCGGCGATGTGGTGGCCCACACCCTGTGCAGTGGTGCTCGTCAGGCTCGCCGTTTTGTGGGGCGAGAGTTGTGCCGTTCCCAGCGTCAAGTGGCCGAGTATCTGACCGAGGAGGCGAGGCTTGCCCCGGGTCCGCTGGAAGTGGCGAGCTTCAATGACGATGTCGAAGAGCTTGCCCAACAGATGAAGGCGATCGAGTTGCGGCTTGCCCGCCTCGAACAGCAGGTGAGCTGATGACCCCGAAGGAGTTCAAACGCCTCTATCGCATCGTCAGCATCCTGCTGGAACAGGGCATCGACGAGCTGGTGCCCGCCTGTTATCAGCCCTGGCCTGGCCGTCTGGCCCGTCGCAGTCTGTTCTGGCTCAAGAACAAGCAACAAGGCATGAGCCGTGGCGCCCGCATTCGCCTCGCCTTCGAGGCCCTGGGCCCCATCTTCATCAAGTTCGGCCAGATGCTCTCGACCCGGCGCGATCTGCTGCCCCCTGACATTGCCGAAGAGCTGGCCCTGCTGCAGGACAGGGTGCCTCCCTTCTGTGGTCAGGCCGCCCGTCGCCAGATAGAAGAGAGCCTGGGTTGCCCCGTCGAGACCCTGTTCGATGACTTCGACGAGACGCCGCTGGCATCCGCCTCCATCGCCCAGGTGCACACCGCCCGGTTGAAGGAGAACGGCCGCGAGATCGTCATCAAGGTGATCCGTCCCGATATCGAGCCGGTCATCGAGGCCGACCTGCGCCTGATGCGGGCGCTGGCCCGTCTGGTAGCGCGCTTTGTGCCCCAGAGTGCGCGACTGCGCCCCGTCGAGGTGGTGGAGGAGTATCGCAAGACCATACTCGACGAGCTCAACCTGATGCGCGAAGCGGCCAACGCCATCCAGCTGCGCCGCAACTTCACCGGTTCCGAGGCGCTCTATGTGCCCGAGGTGTTCACGGACCATTGCCGTGAGCAGGTGCTGGTGATGGAGCGCATCTACGGCATTCCGGTCTCCGACATTGCCGCGCTGGAAGCCAACGGCACCAACATGAAGCTGCTGGCCGAGCGCGGAGTGGAAGTGTTCTTCACCCAGGTGTTCCGCGACAGCTTCTTCCACGCCGACATGCACCCGGGCAACATCTTCGTCTCTTTCGAACACCCCGAGAATCCGCTCTGGATCGGCATCGACTGCGGCATCGTCGGCACCCTCAACCGGGAAGACAAGCGCTACCTGGCGGAGAACTTCCTCGCCTTCTTCAACCGCGACTACCGCCGGGTGGCCGAGCTGCACGTAGAGTCAGGCTGGGTGCCGCCCGATACCAAGGTGGACGAGTTCGAGTTCGCCATCCGCACCGTGCTGGAGCCCATCTTCGAGAAACCGCTCTCCGAGATCTCCTTCGGCCACGTGCTGCTCAATCTGTTCAACACCGCCCGTCGCTTCAACATGCAGGTGCAGCCGCAGCTGGTGCTGCTGCAAAAGACCCTGCTCTATGTAGAAGGGCTGGGTCGCCAGCTCTATCCCCAGCTGGATTTGTGGCAGACCGCCAAGCCCTATCTGGAGAACTGGATGCATGAGCAGGTCGGCCCCAAGGCGGTGTGGAATGCCATCAAGGAGAAGGCGCCGTTCTGGGCGGAGAAACTGCCGGAGCTGCCGGAGCTGGTCTATGAGATCCTGCGTCAGGCCCGCCATCAGCAGCACCACTTCGACCAGATGTTTGCCGATTTCCGTCGCCACAGTCGCCGTCAGGGGCAGGCCCGCTACCTCTTAGGGGTTGGTGCCAGCCTGCTGCTCGCGGGTGTATTCTTGCTGACCCAAAAACAATACATTGAGTGGGGACAAATCAGCCTCGCCGGCGCCGGGTTATGCTGGCTGCTGGGTTGGTTGCGAACCCGTTCCCATTAAATAACCTGCGCCATCGGGCGCCTATCCGGAGAGAAAGTCATGGGTGGTATCAGTATTTGGCAGTTGTTGATCATCGCAGTCATCGTCGTGCTGTTGTTTGGCACCAAGAAATTGCGCGGTATCGGTGGCGATCTGGGCGCGGCGGTCAAGGGATTCAAGAAGGCGCTCTCCGATGAGCCGGCCGACACCAAACCCGAGCAGAAAGATGCCGAGTTCCCGACCAAGCAGTTGAACGAGACGGCCAGCAACGCCGAAGCCGCCAAGCAGAAAGACAAAGATCAGGCCTAAGCCATGTTCGACATCGGTTTTTGGGAACTGGTCGTCATCGGCGTCGTCGCCCTGGTGGTGCTGGGTCCCGAGCGGTTGCCGGTCGCGATCCGCACCGCCAGCCACTGGATAAGGCTGATCCGCAGCACCGCCAACTCGGTCAAGGCCGAGCTGGAACAGGAGCTCAAGTTGCAGGATCTGCACAACGATCTGAAGAAGGCCGAACGGTTGCAGATGAACAACCTGAGCCCCGAGCTGCAGGAATCCATCGAGCAGTTGAAAGCGGCCGCCCAGTCGGTAAATCGTCCCTATCAGGGGGAGAACGAGATCCGCCCGCCTCGGGAGCCCGCCCGGGCTGAGCCAGCCACTCCGGTGGCGGCCTCGGTGCCCGCGACCCCAGAGGTGCCACCGGTCAACAGTCAGCGAGAGAGCGAGCCTGTGCCCGCCAGCGAGCCCGCAGCCAAGGGGGAGGTGAAGCCATGAGTCAGGCAGAACAACCCATCATCAGCCATCTGGTGGAGCTGAGAACGCGCCTGCTGCGTTCCATCACCGCCATCCTGCTGGTGTTCATCGCGCTCATCTACTTCTCCAACAACATCTACGACTTCGTGGCCCAGCCGCTGCTCAGCCAGTTGCCGGCAGGCACCAGCATGATAGCGACGGATGTGGCGACACCCTTCATCACGCCCATCAAGCTGACCCTGGTGGTCTCCTTCTTCGTGGCGATCCCCTATCTGCTCTATCAGGCCTGGGCTTTCATCGCACCCGGTCTGTACCAGCACGAACGGCGGCTGATCCTGCCCCTGGTGGCCTCCAGCGCCGTGCTGTTCTATGCGGGGATGGCGTTCGCCTACTACGTGGTGTTCCCCCTGGTGTTCGGCTTCTTCACCAGTACCGCCCCCGCCGGGGTGACGGTGGCGACCGACATCGCCAGCTACCTGGACTTCGTGCTGACCCTGTTCTTCGCGTTCGGGGTGGCGTTCGAGATCCCGGTGGCCACCATACTGCTCTGCTGGACCGGGGTGACCACCCCCAGGAGCCTGAAGGAGAAGCGCCCCTACGTCATCGTCGGGGTCTTCGTGGTCGGTATGTTGCTGACGCCGCCCGATGTCTTCTCCCAGACCCTGCTCGCGATCCCCATGTGGGGCCTGTGGGAGATAGGTCTGTTCTTCGCCCGCTTCTACGTGAAGAAAGAGGACGAAGAGCAGCAACAAACGGAAGAGGGGAGCTGAGGCTCCCTTCCTCTTTTCATGCATCCGTTCGAGGCGTATGGTAAGGCCCCATCGAGTAGATGGTTTTCAAATGCCTGATATGCACCTCGTTTGTCCGGAACCCCTGACTCCATGATCGACATCGGTTTGAACCTGACCAGCAGCCAGTTCGCAGGCGAACAAGCCGACCTGGTGGAACGCGCGCGCGCCGCCGGGGTGGAAGCCCTGATCCTGACCGGCACCGATCTGGCCGGCAGTCGCGAAAGTGCCGCATTGGCCGCCCGCTGGCCCGGTTACTGCTTCTCCACCGCCGGGGTACATCCCCATGATGCCAAAAGCGTCGATGAGGCGACCCTGCCCGCCCTGCGGGAACTGGCGGCCCTGCCCCAGGTGGTGGCTATCGGCGAGTGCGGTCTCGACTACAACCGGGACTTCTCCCCCCGCCCGGTGCAGGATGCGGTGTTTGACGCCCAGCTGGCGCTCGCCGCCGAGCTCGGGATGCCGGTGTTTCTGCACTGCCGCGATGCCCATGACAAATTCGTCGAGATCCTGCGCCCCTGGTTGCCCCGCCTGCCGGGGGCCGTGCTGCACTGCTTCACCGGCTCCGACGCCGAGCTGGACGAGTGCCTGGCGCTGGGGCTGCATATCGGGGTGACCGGCTGGCTCTGTGACGAGCGCCGTGGCCAGCTGCTGCGCGAGCAGGTGGCCCGCATTCCGGCGGGTCGCTTGATGATAGAGACGGACGCCCCCTACCTGGTGCCGCGGGATCTGAAACCCAGGCCCAAACGCAACGAACCCGCTTTTTTGCCGCACATCGCCCAGGTGGTGGCGGCCTGCCGTGGTGAAGCGCCCGAGGCCTTGCTGGCCCATACCCGGGCCACCTCCGCCGCATTCTTCCAACTTCCGCTTTTGGAGTGATTCATGGCCACAACTCTTCCGGGGGCCTTCCCGGGCCGTCGCCTGCGCCGGGTGCGCAAACATGACTTCAGCCGCCGCCTGGTGCGCGAGAACGTACTGACCGCCAACGATCTCATCTATCCCGTGTTCGTGCTGGAGGGAGAGGGTCAGCGAGAGGCTGTTGCCTCCATGCCGGGGGTGGACAGGCTCTCCATCGATCTGCTGCTCGAAGAGGCCGCCGAACTGGTGGCCCTGGGAGTGCCGGCGGTGGCCCTGTTCCCGGTGACGCCGCTGGAGAGAAAGAGTCTGATGGCGGAAGAGGCCTACAACCCGGATGCCCTGGCCCAGCGGGCGACCCGTGCCCTCAAGGCTCGCTTCCCGGAGCTCGGGGTTATCACCGATGTGGCGCTCGACCCCTTCACCACCCATGGCCAGGACGGCATCATCGATGACGAAGGCTATGTGCAGAACGACATCACCACCGAGATCCTGGTGAAGCAGGCGCTCTCCCATGCCGCCGCCGGGGCCGACATGGTGGCCCCGTCCGACATGATGGACGGCCGCATCGGTGCCATCCGCGCCGCGCTGGAGGAGAATGGCTTCGTCAACGTGCAGATCATGGCCTACTCCGCCAAGTACGCCTCCCACTACTACGGCCCGTTCCGCGATGCGGTGGGCTCCGCCGCCAACCTCGGCAAGAGCAACAAGGCCACCTACCAGATGGATCCGGCCAACGGCAACGAAGCCCTGCACGAAGTGGCCCTCGACATCGCCGAAGGGGCGGACAGCGTCATGGTCAAGCCGGGCATGCCCTACCTGGACATCATCCGCCGGGTGAAGGATCAGTTCGGCGTGCCGACCTTCGCCTATCAGGTGAGCGGCGAGTACGCCATGCACATGGCGGCGATCCAGAATGGCTGGCTCAAGGAGAAGGAGTGCGTGATGGAATCCCTGCTCTGCTTCAAGCGGGCCGGGGCCGATGGCATCCTCACCTACTTCGCCAAGCGGGTCGCCCAGTGGTTGAAAGAGGACGCCCGACGCTGAGGCGGGGAGTGTCCATGCCCTCACAATGCCGGCCCTCGGGCCGGCATTGTCGTCTCTGGTAGATGAAATGCTGGTTTTATGAACAAAATGCCTGAAAAAGTGGGCAACATGCCCGTCTCTTGGCGGCAAAGGCTTGATAAATGGGGTTTCTGCCTACATCTTAGATGGTCCAAGCAGGCTTCTGGACGGCAGGGGCTGCAGAGCATTTAGAGGTACCGCAGATGACTAACCCTTTGCTGACAATGGACTCGCTGCCTCCCTTCAGCCAGATCCAGCCCGATCAGGTGCAACCTGCCGTGACGCAGGCCATCGCCGATTGCAAACAGAAGATTGAGGATGTGCTGGCCCAGAAGGAGCCTCACACCTGGGACAGCCTGATCGCCCCGCTGGAAGAGGCCAACGACCGCCTCTCCCGGATCTGGTCCCCCATCAGCCACCTCAACGCCGTGCAGAACAGCGAGGCGCTGCGGGCGGCTCACGATGCCTGCCTGCCGCTGCTTTCCGAATTCCAGACCTATGTCGGTCAGCATGAAGGGCTCTATCAAGCCTATCTGGCCCTCTCCGAGAGCGATGACTTCCCCCGGCTGGATGATGCCCAGCGCAAGGAGATCCTGAACACCCTGCGCGATTTCCGCCTCTCCGGCATCGGTCTGCCTGCCGAGGCGCAGCAGCGTTACGGCGAGATCCAGGCCCGCCTCTCGGAGCTCGCCTCCCTTTTCAGCAACAACGTGCTGGACGCGACCCAGGGCTGGCACAAGCTGGTGACCGACGAGGCCGAGCTGGCCGGTCTGCCCGCGAGCGCCCAGGCTGCCGCGCGCCAGATGGCCGAACTCAAGGGCAAGGAGGGGTGGCTGTTCACCCTGGACATCCCCTCCTACCTGCCGGTGATGATGTATGCCGACAGCCGCGCCCTGCGTGCCGAGCTGTATGAGGCCTTCACCACCCGCGCCTCCGACCAGGGCCCCAACGCTGGCAAGTGGGACAACTCCGCCATCATGACCGAGTTGCTCACCCTGCGCCGGGAGCTGGCCCGACTGCTGGGCTTTGCCAACTATGCCGAGCTCTCCCTCGCGACCAAGATGGCGGACAAGCCGGAGCAGGTGGTGGAGTTCCTCACCGACCTGGCTGCCAAGTCCCTGCCCCAAGGCAAGGCGGAGCTGGAGGAGATCCGCGCCTTTGCCGCCGAGCAGCACGGTCAGGACGAACTGGCGGCCTGGGATCTTGCCTATTACGCAGAAAAGCTCAAACAGCACAAGTTTTCGGTCTCTGATGAGCAGTTGCGTCCTTATTTCCCCGCCGGTCGGGTCGTGAAGGGGCTGTTCGAGGTGGTCAAGCGGGTGTTCGGCATGAAGGTACGCGAGCGTCTCGGCATCGACACCTGGCACCCGGATGTGCGCTTTTACGACATCTTTGACGCCGATGACGAGCTGCGCGGCAGCTTCTACCTGGATCTCTATGCCCGCGAGCACAAGCAGGGCGGCGCCTGGATGGATGTCTGCCTGGGTCGCCGCTACCGTCAGGACGGCTCCCTGCAAAAGCCGGTGGCCTACCTGACCTGCAACTTCAACGGCCCGGTGGACGGCAAGCCGGCCCTGTTTACCCACAACGAAGTGGTCACCCTGTTCCACGAGTTCGGCCACGGCATTCACCACATGCTGACCCGCATCGATGTGGCTGGCGTGGCCGGCATCAACGGCGTGGCCTGGGATGCGGTGGAGCTGCCGAGCCAGTTCCTCGAGAACTGGTGCTGGGAATCCGAGGCGCTGGCCTTCATCTCCGGCCATTACGAGACCGGGGAGCCGCTGCCCGCCGATCTGCTGGAGAAGATGCTGACCGCCCGCAACTTCCAGGCGGCGATGCAGATGCTGCGCCAGCTGGAGTTCGCCCTGTTCGACTTCCGCCTGCACCAGGAGTTTGACCCGGCCAGCGCGGATCAGATCCCTGCGCTGCTGGATGAGGTGCGCAGCCAGGTCGCCGTGATGACGCCTCCGGCGTTCAACCGCTTCCAGCACAGCTTCTCCCACATCTTCGCGGGCGGCTACGCGGCGGGCTACTACAGCTACAAGTGGGCCGAGGTACTCTCTGCCGACGCCTTCTCCCGCTTCGAGGAGGAGGGGATCTTCAACCCGGCCACGGGCCACTCCTTCCTGAAGAACATTCTGGAAAAGGGCGGCTCCAGGGAGCCGATGGAGCTGTTCCGTGCCTTCCGTGGCCGGGAGCCCCAGGTGGATGCGCTGCTGCGTCACAGCGGTATCGCCGCGTGAGGTCCCGCCGCCACAGTGAGCCTCGATTGGATGAGCTGCCGCGCCACTGCGGGAGCTTCAAGCAGGTACACATTTGCGGCATAGTGGGATCGAAACGTGATTTTTGATAGAAAAAGGGACCTTTTGGTCCCTTTTTCCAAGCCTTTTTAATATCTTGCGGAGTGCATGTTTGCACTGTCCCCGCCTCTTCAGTAGAGTCGGGTTCTACCTTCTAGGGAGAGAAAGAACCTTGCCATGAGGCGAGCACTCGAGTCTGTCTATCAAATCATCTCCAGCCTGTCTCATTCGAGTGGTCAGGGATATTTTGATGCCTTTGTGAGTGAAATCGCCAACGCGGTGGGGGCTGACTTCGTCCTGGTGTCCGGCAAGGATCAGGCGGGTCTGTTCTTTACCGTGCATGCCGCCTATCCCGCCTCCCTCGACATCAACTCCTACAGCTTCCCCCTCGCCGACACTCCGGGGGAGATCGCCATGCAACAGGGTGAAGCCTGGTTCAGTGATCGCACCCGCCAGCTGTTCCCCCACGCCGCCGTGCTGGAGCGCTGCGAGGTGAGAGCCTATGCCGGCGTCGCGCTCAAGAACGCCGAGGGAGAGACCATCGGCCTGTGCAGCGTCATGTTCAAGCGGGCCATGCCGAGAATGGAGAAGATAGTGGGCCTGCTGCGTCTGCTGGCCCCGCTCGCCGGTCGTGAACTGGCGCTGATGTATCAGCAGCGCCAGAGCCAGGAGCAGCCGGCGCAACCGGAACATCACCACTTCCTGGACACCATGATGTCCCATGCGCCCGTGGGCATCGGCAAGGTGGATCTGGGCGGCAAGATCCTCTGGGCGAACCCGGCCATCGAGAAGATGCTCGGCTACAGCCAGGAGGAGCTGCAACAGCTCACCGTCGCCGAAATCAACCATCCGGACGACTGGCAGACCAGCATTGCGCTCTACGACGCCCTCAAGCGGGGGGAGCGTCCCGCGTTTACCCAGGAGAAGCGTTATCTCCATCGGGATGGGACCGTCCTGTGGGGACGGGTGACGGTGACCCTGATCCGCAACGAGCAGATGCACCCCGACTATCTCATGGTGGTGCTGGAGAACATCGATCCCATCAGGCGCCATGCGGAGCAGCTCAAGCTCTCCCACCGGGTCTATGACAACCTCTCCGAAGCCATTCTGGTGTGCGATGCCGACAGTCGCATCATCTCGGTCAATCCGGCCTTCGAGAAGATCACCGGTTACAGCGAGGAGGAGGCGTGTGGCCAGCGGCCCAGCATGCTCAAGTCCGGACTGCACGATCAGACCTTCTATGCGGACATGTACCACGCCCTGGAGCGGGTGGGGATCTGGCGTGGGGAGGTGTGGAACAAGCGCAAGAACGGCAAGCTCTATCCCCAGCAGCTGATGATCAGCGCCGTGCGGGAAGGGGGCAAGATCAGTCAGTACATCGCCATCTTCAGCGATCTTTCCCAGACCAAGCTGGCGGAGCAGAAGATCGCCGCCCAGGCCAACTACGACAACCTCACCGGCCTGCCCAACCGCTGGCTGTTCGGTCGCTGTCTGGCCCGCTTCTGCGAGCGGGGGGAGCGCTTCGCCCTCATGGTGCTCGACCTCAACAACTTCAAGGCGGTCAACAACAGCATGGATCACCATGTGGGCGACGCCCTGCTGCGGGAAGTATCGGATCGGCTGGTGAGCCGGGTGCGCACCGAGGACCTAGTGGCCCGCATCGGCGGCGACGAGTTTGCCTTCCTGGTGCCCGGCATCGTCAACCGCCGTCAGGCCGAGGTGTTTGCCAAGCAGGTGATCGGCGGTTTTGCCCGTCCCTTCATGCTGGCCAACCAGCACCTCTATGTGACCGCCACCCTGGGGATCACCCTCTGTCCCAATGACGGCGGCGACAGCGACGAGCTCTTGCGCAATGCCGAGCAGGCCCTGTTCGTCGCCAAGCGCCAGGGACGCCCCCTCGGCACCTACAACGCCTCCATGCGGGAAGAGGTGAGCCAGCGCCACCAGATGCAGCACGATCTGGCGGAGGCCATCAAGCTGGGCCAGCTGACCATGGCCTACCAGCCCATTTGGGACAACCGCAGCGGCCGGGTCGCCAAGCTGGAGGCCCTGGTGCGCTGGTATCACCCCCACTGGGGTCAGGTCTCACCGGCGGATTTCATCCCGCTGGCGGAAGAGGCGGGGCTCATCCAGGGGCTGGGTGCCCTGGTGCTGTGGCAGTCTTGCCGGGATCTGGCCAGATTGCAGCAGTCCGGCTTCCCGGATCTGCAGATGTCCATCAACCGCTCCACCCTGGAGTTCCAGACCATAGACCCGGAGGCCAACGAGTGGCTCAGGGTGATCCGTCACTTCAACCTGGACCCGGCGGACATCATCATCGAAATCACCGAGTCCCTGCTGATGGAGACCAGCGATCAGCACAGGGTGCGGATCGATGCCCTGCGCGAGGCGGGCTGCAAGCTGGCCATCGACGACTTCGGCACCGGCTACTCGGCCCTCAACTACCTGCGCACCTTCCCGGTGGATCTGGTGAAGATCGACCGCTCCTTCGTGCGCCACATCCCCTTCAACGAGCAGGACAGGCTGCTGCTCGACGGCATCATCAACATAGTGCACAACCTCGGCATGCAGGTGGTGATCGAAGGGGTGGAGACCCGGGAGCAGCTGAACTTCCTCTGCCTGAAGGGCTGTGCCTTCACCCAGGGCTACCTGCTCAGCCGTCCGCTGCCCTATGACGATCTGGTGGAGTACCTGGGCCTCAACCGTCAGGGGATGAACCTGACCACGGTGAGCTGATCTCCCGCTTCTGCTATCATGCCGGCTCCTGCGCCGTGATGAGTCCGTGTTATGCCCCATATTCAGGTTTTCAGTGAAGTCCCCGCCCGCGATGGCGAGCTCGACGCCCTGCGCCAGCGCCTTGCCGACGTGGCGTTTCCCGCTCCCTTCGCGCTGGTGCTGACCGAGGCACGGCTGGAGCTGCGCAAGCTGGACGAGCCCAAGCTGGGGGCCGTCTATGTGGACTTCATCGAAGGGGCTGTGGCCCATCGCCGCAAGTTCGGCGGGGGGCGCGGCCAGTCCATCGCCAAGGCGGTGGGGTTGAAGTCGGGGGCCATGCCGACCGTGGTGGACGCCACCGCCGGGCTCGGTCGCGACGCCTTCGTGCTCGCCTCCCTCGGCTGCAGGGTGACCCTGATCGAGCGCAGCCCCGTGGTGGCGGCCCTGCTGCAGGACGGCCTGGCGCGGGCGGGCAAGAATCCCGAGATAGGCCCCTGGGTGCGCGAGCGGATGCAGCTGCTGCACGGGCCGGCGGTGGAGACCCTGCTGGCGCTGACCGAACGGCCCGAGGTCATCTACCTGGATCCCATGTTCCCCCACAAGCAGAAGTCGGCCCTGGTGAAGAAGGAGATGCGGGTGTTCCAGTCCCTGGTGGGGGCCGATCTGGACGCCGACGCCCTGCTGCCGGCGGCGCTCAGGATGGCGGAGAAACGGGTGGTGGTGAAGCGGCCGGACTACGCGGGCTGGCTCAACGAGCACAAGCCGAGCATGGCTATCGAGACCAAGAGCAACCGCTTCGACGTCTATGTGATGGCGGCGCTGGCGGCGGGCTGAATCGAGCGCGCTTGAGTCAAGGTGTCAGATAGCAAGAGGGCCCGCAGCGCGGGCCCTCTTTCGTTGTTCGCACTCGGCGGCTAGAAGCGGATCCGCTTCTCTTCCCCCTGCCAGAGCAGCTCCAGACTCGCCAGATCCGCCAGGCTGAGGCGCTCGCCGCCTTGCAATAGCAGGTACTCGACGCCTTCTCTGGCCTCGATGGTGCGGATCCTGTCTGCCCACTGGCGGCCGTCCCGACCGGTGAGGGTGACCGGCAGCTGCCAGCGGGCGGCGATCTCGAGCCAGTCGTAGAGGTCGCAACTGATGGGTTGATACCCTGTCATGGTGCTTCTCCTACCTCGGCCCCAGGCCCGTCATTGGAAATTGATGCTGGTGGTCGGGGCCGTCACCGGCTGCGCCTTCAGCACCTGCTCCAGTTGCAGCGGGTCGTTGGCCAGCTCGGGATCATCCTCGTCGCCGTTGCAGACCAGCACCATGTCGTAGCTGCCGAGGTTGACGAAGCCCAGCTCGTAGCCGTAACCACCACCCGTCAGGGGAACGACGGGGGCGCTGGCGTAGAAGCCGTTGTCGAGGTCGGCCATGTCGGGATAGGTGTCATCTCCCACAGGGCGCAGCTCGTCGTAGAAGTAGACGAAGGCCTTGTCGGTGAGCTGGCCGCCGCAAAGCCCTGCCGCCACCGTGCCCCTGACGGTGGCGACCTCGGTGTTGTTCACCAGTCGCACCCCTCTGGGCTTGAGCTTGTAATGCTCCTCGTGGCCCGGCAGCACCATGGAGTGGCGCAGGTCGAACTCTGTGGTGAAGGCGCTGAGGCCGTTGGCGGCGATGGTGAAGGCATCCAGCTTGAGCTCGTTGCTCGGCACCTCCAGCGGCTTGATCACGCCGTCATCCTGCAGGACGTAGGAGTAGGGTGTGCCATCCGGGAATTGATTGCCTGCATCCCGGCCATCCAGGATCCGCAGCCGCATCTGGCTGTAGTCGCCGGGGACCACGCTCTGGCTGGCCAGCAGGGGGCGGCTGCTGGAGCCCGGGTATTTCAGCAGATCGATATAGGTGAACAGGGGGTGGCCTGAGGCGTCCAGAGGGATGATCTCTCCCGTCGGCGTGCAGCCATCGTCCTGGGCCGATGTCAGGAAGCTGGCGGTGGTCCAGGCCAGCTCGCTCCCCGAGACGGGGTGGATGCTGATGTTGGAGACGGCGATGCAGACCTTGCTGACCGAATCCACCGGGGCATCGGAGAAGGCCAGGGACATCTCGGCATTCTGCTGGCTGTTGTCGTCACTGCCGCCACCGCAGGCGGTCAGCAGGGCAGTCAGGGCTATCAGGGGTAAATGTTTCATGGTTTCCGTTCCTGTGAGAGAGACAACTCAACTCTAGCCGAGCCGCTGGCACAGGCTAGATGGCAGGAGGGAGCGAAGAACCAGAATCGGGTTGAAAGTACAATAAAATCAAAGTTAAGGCGTTGAATGGCGCCAGTGATGGCTGCGAAAGGGATTGTAGGAACGGGCGGGAAAAGAAGCGAAGCGGGCGCAGGGCGCCCGTTCAGGCTTCCAGCAGGCGGGTGGACCAGCCCATCTTCTGCTGGCGCTCCACTTCCAGGCGCAGCTCGCTGGCCCGCAGGTAGTGCTCGTCCAGCCAGCCCCTGGGCAGGGTCAGGGTCAGGGCATCCTCATCGGCCTGCAGCATGAACTGGGGCACTGTACCCTGGGTGCGGCGCATGCAGAGGATCAGGGAGATGCGCAGGATGCGGGCCAGCCGGATCGCCTGGCGAGCCGTCACGGCTCCCTGTTTCTCCAGCGGCTCCAGCTTGAAGTCGTCCCGCTGGTTGAGCAGCAGGGCCGACAGCAGCTTCTTCTGGGCCGGGGTGAAGCCCGGCATGTCGATGTTGTCGATGATGTAAGCGGCGTGTTGCGGCGCCTTCTTGTACTCGATGCACAGACCAATTTCGTGCAGCAGGGCCGCATAGCGCAGGATCGGGCGACCGTAGCGCTTGGAGAGGCGCCAGGCCGGCTGCAGCTGGGTGAAGGCCTGGATGGCGGTGTCGCGCACCCGCTCGGCGTGCTCCTTGTCCAGCTGGTAGCGGCTGATCAGGCTGTCGGCGGTGCGATCCCGGGCATCACAGTCGTGATTGTTGCCGAGCAGGCCGTAGATGAGTCCTTCACGCAGGGCACCGCCCGCCAGGGTCATGCTCTCGATGTCGAGGGTCTCGAAGATGGCGATCAGGATGGCGAGACCGGAGGGGAACACGGTCAGCCGTTCGGCCGCCAGCCCTTCGAGCTGCAACTGATCGACTCTGCCGCAGGCGATGGCCTGACCCATCAGCTCTTGCAACTTGGGCAGGGTGACCCGCTCGCTCTTGCCCTGGGCCAGCATGATCTCCTGCAGCGCCTGGACGGTGCCGGAGGCGCCGACGCAGGTGCGCCAGCCGAGGACACGGTAGTCCGCAGCCACTTTCTCCAGTACCGCCTTGGCGGCGGCAATGGCCTGGTTGAAGCGCGTCTCGGAGAGCTCGCCATCACCGAAGTGGTTGTTGAGCCAGGTGACGCAGCCCATGTGCAGGCTGTTGAGCAGCTTGGCTTCGCTCTGCTCGCCGATCACCAGCTCGGTGCTGGCGCCGCCGATGTCGATTACCAGCCGGTTGCCTTCCCCTGCCGACGTCCAGGAGACACCTTCATAGATGGTCTTGGCTTCTTCCTCGCCCGAGATGATCTCGATGCTGTGGTTGAGCACCCGTTCCGCTTCGCTGATGAATTCGTCGACGTTGGTGGCCAGGCGCAGGGTGGCGGTGCCCACTACCCGGATATTGTCGGACGGGATGTCCTGCAACTGCTCGGAGAAGAGGCGCAGACAATCCCAGCCCCGCTCCATGGCGGCACGGTTGAGGCGAAAATCGGCATCGAGGCCGGCGGCGAGGCGTACCTTGCGTTTGACCTTGGTGACGGTGCGCAGGGCACCGGCGACCTCGCGCACCACCAGCATGTGAAAGCTGTTGGAGCCGAGGTCGATGGCGGCATAGAGAGGCGAGTTGTGCAACTTGGCCGATCCCTCAGTTCTTGCGGGGGGGACGACGACGGTTGTTGCTGTTGCCACCGCCCTGGCGATCCCGCATGTTGCGGTTCACCGGCTGGCGGTTGCGGAACACCCGTTTTGGTGCGGTGACGTCATCCAGCAGCGCCTCGCGGTCATACTTGCTGACCGGGATGGGGTGGTGGATGTACTCCTCGATGGCCGGCAGGTTGAAGGCATAGTCTTCACAGGCCAGGCTGATGGAGTGACCGCTTTTGCCGGCGCGGCCGGTACGACCGATGCGGTGGACATAGTCTTCGGCATCGTCGGGCAGGTCGTAGTTGAAGACGTGAGTCACGTCGGGGATGTGCAGACCACGGGCGGCCACGTCGGTGGCGACCAGGATATCCAGGGTGCCCTTGGTGAACTCTTCCAGGATCTTCATCCGCTTCTTCTGCGGCACGTCGCCGGTCAGCAGGCCGACGCGGTGGCCGTCGTTCTCCAGCCACGCATGAACGTCTTCACAGACGTGCTTGGTGTTGGCGAAGACGATGGCTTTCTCGGGCCACTCCTCTTCCATCAGGGAGAGCAGCAGCAACATCTTGTCTTCGTTGGAGGGGTAGAAGAGCTCCTCCTTGATCCGCACGCCGGTCATCTGTTCCGGTTCGACCTGCACATGTTCCGGGTGGTTCATGTGTTCATAGGCTAGCTCCTGCACCCGCAGGGAGAGGGTGGCGGAGAACAGCATGCTCATACGCTCGGTGGCGGGGGGCATGCGGCGGAACAGGAAACGGATGTCCTTGATGAAGCCCAGATCGAACATGCGATCCGCTTCGTCCAGTACCACGACCTGGATGTTGCCGAGATCGATGACCTTGGACTTGAAGTAGTCGATGATGCGGCCGGTGGTGCCGATCAGGATGTCGACGCCCTGTTCCAGCACGGCCAGCTGCTTGTCGTAGCCTTCGCCACCATAGGCGAGACCGAGCTTGAGCCCGGTGGAGGCTGACATGCTCTCTGCATCGTTATAGATCTGGACGGCCAGCTCCCGGGTCGGGGCCATGATGATGGCGCGGGGCTGGTTGACGAGGCGCGGCCTGGTCAGCGGATGGGTCAGCAAATAGTTGAATGTCGCCGCCAGGAAAGCCAGGGTTTTGCCGGTCCCCGTCTGAGCCTGACCGGCGAGGTCATGACCTTCAACCAGCAGGGGCAGGGACAGTGCCTGGATGGGCGTACAATAGTGAAATCCCTTTGATTCCAGACCAGCCAGAACTTCGGGTTCGAGGCCCATTTGGGCGAATTTTTCGGTCGTTAGATGTGTTTTGCTCATGGCGGTAGGTTATCAGGTTAGGCTTGCAATAATAAACAGGATCATTTCAAATAGGGCAACTATTGCCTTTGTTGAACCATCAATAAAGCCTTAATTACTGACTGGAGTTGGAGATGAGTGACAAGATTGTTCAGCTGAGCGATGCCAGCTTCGAGGCCGATGTAATCAACGCCGACAGCCCTGTTCTGGTCGATTTCTGGGCCGAATGGTGTGGACCGTGCAAGATGATTGCCCCGATCCTGAACGAAGTTGCTCAGGAATATGAAGGTCGCGTGACCGTGGCGAAATTGAATATCGATCATAACGCCGACACTCCGCCCAAGTACGGCATTCGTGGTATCCCGACCCTGCTGCTGTTCAAGAATGGTGAAGTGGCAGCGACCAAGGTCGGCGCCCTGTCCAAGACCCAACTGAAAGAGTTCCTGGACGGCAACTTGTAATAATCAAGAAGGAGCGCATTGCAATAATGCGCTCCTTGTGTTTTATCACCTAGACGCTCACCCTGATTGGTGCTAGTTTATCGCTCGTTTGCTAACCTTTTTGCCTGACTCTTTGCTTAACTACCAGCCTGGCAAGTCAAATCCGATCAGCATCAATCCAGCAGACTGTCTCCTCATTTCAATCCTTGCTTACAGACTTTCACCACTATGAATCTGACTGAACTTAAGAACACTCCTGTGTCCGAGCTGGTCCAGCTTGGCGAATCCATGGGGTTGGAAAATCTGGCTCGGGCGCACAAGAAAGACATTATCTTTGCAATCCTCAAGGCGCACGCCAAGGGCGGCGAGGATATCTTTGGCGACGGTGTGCTGGAAATCCTGACCGACGGTTTCGGTTTCCTGCGCAGTGCAGACGGCTCTTATCTCGCTGGTCCGGATGACATCTATGTCTCCCCGAGCCAGATCCGCCGCTTCAACCTGCGTACCGGCGATACCATTTCCGGCAAGATCCGGCCGCCGAAAGAGGGCGAGCGCTATTTCGCCCTGCTCAAGGTCAACGACGTCAACTACGACCGTCCGGAAAACTCCCGCAACAAGATCCTGTTTGAAAACCTCACTCCCCTGCACGCCAACGAGCGTCTGCGCATGGAGCGTGGCAACGGTTCCACCGAAGACATCACCGCCCGCGTACTGGATCTGGCATCCCCGATCGGCAAGGGCCAGCGCGGTCTCATCGTTGCACCGCCCAAGGCCGGTAAGACCATGCTGCTGCAGAACATCGCCCAGAGCATCGCCTACAACCACCCGGATTGTGAGCTGATCGTGCTGCTGATTGACGAGCGTCCGGAAGAAGTGACCGAGATGCAGCGGATGGTGAAGGGTGAAGTGATCGCCTCCACCTTCGACGAGCCGGCTTCCCGTCACGTCCAGGTCGCCGAAATGGTGATCGAGAAGGCCAAGCGTCTGGTCGAGCACAAGAAGGACGTGGTGATCCTGCTGGACTCCATCACCCGTCTGGCCCGCGCCTACAACACCGTCATCCCGTCTTCCGGCAAGGTGCTGACCGGTGGTGTGGACGCCAACGCCCTGCACCGTCCGAAACGTTTCTTCGGTGCGGCGCGCAACGTCGAAGAGGGCGGCAGCCTGACCATCATCGCCACCGCGCTGATCGATACCGGCTCCAAGATGGATGAAGTCATCTACGAAGAGTTCAAGGGTACCGGCAACATGGAACTGCACCTCTCGCGCAAGATTGCCGAGAAGCGCGTCTACCCGGCCATCGACATCACCCGTTCCGGCACCCGCAAGGAAGAGCTGCTGACCGCCCCGGACGAGCTGCAGAAGATGTGGATCCTGCGCAAGATCATTCACCCCATGGGCGAGATCGACAGCATCGAGTTCCTCATCGACAAGCTGGCTGCGACCAAGACCAACGACGAGTTCTTCGACTCCATGAAGCGTCAACAGAAGTAACAGCCTCTTCAATGACAAAACCGCGGCCCAGGTCGCGGTTTTTGTTTATCTATTTCACGGCTGGCTTAGTAGTATGAAGCCTCGATGTCACAAGGAAAGGGACGTCATGAAGCTGGTGTTGTTCATATGGATGGGTTGGTTGTGGCTGGCGGCCCCGGTGCATGCCGACTCCCCGCCGCAATTGCAGGCTCCCCTGGTGGCGGACGAGGGACTGGAGGGGCATCGGGCGTACCTGGACGGCCGCATGGCGCTCGGGCAGTTTGATGCCATCGACTCGTTGCTCGAGACCCTGTCGGTGGGGCAGCGGGAGTTCCTGTTGTTCCAGTTGCTGGGGGAGCTCAAGTCATCGGGCGCACCGAGCCCGGCGCTGCTGGCCTGGGTGCGGGCACAAGCGGCCAAGGCGCCACAATGGCTGGTGGAAGGGAAGGTGGACGGTTTCCTGGTGCAGCTACCCGCCTACGACTTCCCCGCCGAGGCCCGGCTGGTGCTGAGCCACTGGCAGCAGCTGGCCTGGCAGGACAACTATCGCCAGTTGCTGGAGCAGGATCGCTTCGACTTCAAGCAGGTCTACTACAGCCGCAATCCCGAGCTGGCACAGCAGCAGCAGGCCCTGCTGGCGGTGCTCGATCGGCAGCCGGTATCCGTGTTGCGCCGGGAGGCGCAGCGGCTTGCCGCCCTCAATCTCTTCCTGCCGGACAACCAGTTGCTGCTGCACTTCATCGAACAGACCGGGGAGACGGCACTCTACCTCAAGCTGTGGCGTCAGCCAGTGGATCACGATAGCCTGACTGCGCTGCACACCATTTCCCGCTTTTATTCAGGTCAGGAGGCGAGCGATCTGCTGATCGCCGCCAGCCAGAACAGCCGCCTGATGGTCCCCGCCCTGCACCAGCTCAGCCGCCTCTCCCCCTTGCCGGACGGGGCCCAGCAGTTCCTCCTGGCCGAACTCGGCAAGCACCAGTATGGCGGGCTGGTGGCCGGCCTGTTGTTGCAGATGGACGAGCCCAGGCTCCTGGGTCAATTGGCAAACCGGTTGACGCTTCAGGAGCGGCGACACGCCTCGTCCGTCATGAGGTCCGATACGGGTACACCGGATACGCCGCCAGGGTTATAATGCGGGACCACCTGATCCCGCTGGGGTACTTGCATGAAATACAAGGACTTGCGTGATTTTATCGCGCAGTTGGAACAAAACGGACAGCTCAGGCGCATCAGTCGCGAGATAGACCCCTATCTGGAGATGACCGAGATCAGCGACCGTACCCTGCGTGCGGGGGGCCCGGCTCTGCTGTTTGAGAATCCCAAGGGCTACGCCATGCCGGTGTTGACCAACCTGTTCGGCACGCCGGACCGGGTTGCCATGGGCATGGGCCAGCCCAACGTCAGCGCCCTGCGCCAGGTGGGGACCTGGCTCTCCTATCTGAAAGAGCCGGAGCCGCCTCGCGGGCTCAAGGAGCTGATGGAGAAGCTGCCCATCTTCAAGCAGGTGCTCAACATGCCGACCAAGCGGCTCTCTTCGGCCCCCTGTCAGCAGGTGGTGCTGGAAGGGGACGCGGTGGATCTGGATCAGATCCCCATCCAGCACTGCTGGCCCGGGGATGTGGCGCCACTGGTCACCTGGGGTCTGACCATCACCCGCGGTCCCTACAAGAAGCGGCAGAACCTTGGCATCTATCGCCAGCAGAAGATCGGCAAGAACAAGCTGATCATGCGCTGGCTGGATCACCGGGGCGGCGCCATCGATTTTCGCGAGTGGCAGGAGGCCCACCCGGGCGAACGCTTCCCGGTGGCGGTGGCGCTGGGCGCCGATCCGGCGACCATCCTGGGCGCGGTGACGCCGGTGCCGGACAGCCTCTCCGAATACGCCTTTGCCGGTCTGCTGCGGGGCAGCCGTACCGAGGTGGTGAAGGCGCTGAGCTGCGATCTGGAAGTGCCCGCCAGCGCCGAGATCGTGCTGGAAGGCTATCTGGAGCCGGGGGAGATGGCCCCCGAAGGGCCTTACGGCGATCACACCGGCTACTACAACGAAGTGGACGAGTTCCCGGTCTTCACCATCACCCACATGACGATGCGCCGGGATGCCATCTACCACAGCACCTACACCGGACGTCCGCCCGATGAGCCGGCGGTGCTCGGGGTGGCGCTCAACGAGGTGTTCGTACCGCTGTTGCAGAAGCAGTTCCCCGAGATCGTGGATTTCTACCTGCCGCCGGAGGGGTGCTCCTACCGGATGGCGGTGGTGACCATCAAGAAGCGCTACCCCGGCCACGCCAAGCGGGTGATGCTGGGGGTCTGGTCCTTCCTGCGCCAGTTCATGTACACCAAGTTCGTGATCGTCTGCGATGACGACATCAACGCCCGGGACTGGAAGGACGTTATCTGGGCCATCACCACCCGGATGGATCCGGCCAGGGACACCACCCTGATCGAGCACACCCCCATCGACTACCTGGACTTCGCCTCGCCGGTCTCCGGGCTCGGCTCCAAAATGGGGCTGGATGCCACCAACAAGTGGCCGGGGGAGAGCAACCGGGAGTGGGGTCAGCCCATCGTCCAGGACGAGGCGGTAAAGCAGAAGATCGATGCCATCTGGGACGAGCTGAAGATCCTCGACTGAGGGATCCCCGATGGGGCGCGGCCATTGTGACGCAAAAGTGCGGTATTGCCTTGCCGAATTGGGTATGCTCGACGGACCTGACCACCAACTGGTCGCCATAAAAACAGTGAAACCATGAGCGAAGCGGGCCGGGCAGGCCCCTCACAAGGACAAGAATGCAACGTATCAAGTGCCGCGTAGAGGAACTGCGCGAATATGTCGACACCATCTGGCACGTGGCGCTGGCGCCGCAGCAGGAGGTGAGCTTCAAGCCGGGCCAGTATCTGCTGGTGGTGATGAGCGATTCGGACAAGCGCCCCTTCTCCATCGCCAACTCGCCGACCCGCTCCGGCGTGCTGGAGCTGCAGATCGGTGCCACTCCCGAGAATGCCTATGCCGGTCAGGTGCTGGCCCGCATGCGCGAGCAGGGGGAGATCGAGGTCGAGCTGGCCGCTGGCAAGGCGTTCCTGCGCGACGAATCCCCCCGACCGCTGATCCTGATGGCGGGCGGCACCGGCTTCTCCTATGCCCGCGCCATCCTGGAATACCTGATCGGCAGCGGCAGCAAGCGTCCGGTGTTCCTCTACTGGGGGGTACGCCAGGCGCACTGGCTCTACGAGCTGGAGCAGATGCAGCAGTGGGAGCGCGACTACGCGCCGCTGACCTTCATTCCCGTGGTGCAGGAGCCCGAGAGCGACTGGACCGGCAGGACCGGGCTGGTGCACAAGGCCATCATGGATGACTTCGTCAGCCTGCATGACTACGACATCTATGTGGCGGGCCGCTTCGAGATGGCCGGTGCCGCGCGGGAAGAGTTCAAGGTGCTGGGCGCCGAGCCCGAGCGCATCTTCGGCGATGCCTACGAGTTTATCTGACCACGGCCAACCGCAGAGCGTCGATCTGCCCCCTTATCGTCTTGCGAGAGAAGGGGGGATGAGAAACTCGTTGTCCCCATAAAAACGACAAACCCCAGCCTGGCTGGGGTTTGTGCTATCTACGGCGGGTCACGCCGGATCATTCGCCCTTGGCAGCGAGCTGCTGCTCGAGCTGGGCCAGCTTGGCCTCGAGGGCGGTCAGCTTCTCCCGGGTGCGCAGCAGCACCTTGGTCTGCACGTCGAACTCCTCGCGGCTCACCAGATCCAGCTTGTTGAGCTGAGCCTGCAAGACCTGACGGGTCTTTTTCTCCACCTCTTCACCCATGCTGCGAATGCCGGGGGGCAGGGCGTTGTGTATCTGTTTGGCGATCTCTTCCAGTTTTTTCGGGTCGATCATGGGGGTCTCCTTAAGCAATGGCGCCATTCTACCGACAAATCGTCCCCTTTGCCGAGATCGGGGCGGCTTTTTGCGCCATGGATCCCATCGGGCTCTGGTCGGGTCTGGTTGATGCACCCTGGCTGCTACCCTGTGACGCCGGGGATCAATTCCAATTCCTTGATGGTGTACACAAAAAAATCAGATCAGATGACTGACCAGAGGCTTATTAATTGTTGCGTTGCTGTTAATATGATTCGGTCGGGTTTGAACCCTACCCCGTCAGGCTCATCATGGATAACAACATAAAAGAGATAAGGATATGAAGAAAAAGCTAATTTACGCGGCCGTCGTCAGTGCGCTGCTGAGCGGTTGTGGTGGCAGTGACGACAACACAGGCGATACCTCAAGCTATCTCGATTATCTGCTGAGCGGCTCCAATGCAGTCCGACCCAGCGCCCTGGCAGCCCGTGCGACCGACGGTACCCTGAAATTCTCCACGGAAACGGCGGATCTCTCCAACCCGGTGTCCGCCCTCTCCACCCTGGATGGCTGGTCGACTACCCAGGCGATCCAGATAGTGCCGGTGACGGCCTCCGGCATCCAGGTCAAGGCGCCGGCCGCTGCTGAATTCGCAGCCTCCGTGGCACCCCTCTACCTGATGGAGCTGGAGTTTGACAGTGCGGCCCTGCGTCCGAGCGGCGTGAAAAAGGTGCTGACCTACGGGGTGGACTTCGTGGTGGCCGAGACGACCGGCAAGCTGAATCTGGTGCCGCTCAAGCCGCTCAACCCCTCTTCCTACTACATGATAGTGGCGACCGATACCCTCAAAGACAGCACGGGTGCCCCCCTGCGACCGGGTAGCGACTACAGCAACTACAAGACCAGCACCGGCAGCAACGCCCAGGAGCAGACCATCAGCGGCCTGATTGCGCTGCAGGAAGGGCTGTTCAAGGCTGCCACCGGTATCACCAGCGACCACGTGATCTTCTCCGACTGGTTCGGTACCCAGTCCGGCGCCGACGTGCTGGTGGCGGTGAAAGGGGCGGCCGCATCCGTGCTCAAGAGCCCGACCCTGGACGCCGCCGCCCTGTGGAAGCAGGACGCCCTGGGCAATACCAGCCTGCCTGGCACCTATACCCTGTCGGTGAGCGGCGGCAGCCCCTTCCTGACCCAGCTGGACGCCGAGAACTTCCTGCCCCAGGAGCAGAAGGATGCGATTGCCGCCGCTTTTGGTGACGGCACTCCACTCCACAATCTGGCCTTGGGTACCACCGTCTACAGCGGTACCGTCAAGCTGCCCTACTTCCTCTCCTCCCCGGCCACCGCCGGCTCCTGGGACAAGGCGAAGACCCAGTCCTGGCACGGTGCCATCCCCAGCCTCTACGCCATCGCGAACGCCCTGAAGGCCCAGGATGCCGAAGTGATCGGCGGCCTGGTGGGGGCGGGCGTGGATCCGGCCCTGCTGGGCGAACTCATCGCCGATCCGAGCCGTCAGGCCGAGCTGCTGGCGGAGGCGAGCAAGCTGATCGGGGTGACCCTCACCTCCGGCGGCAAGGCGCTGGATCCCGAGATGAATATCGGGCGCTTCAACCCGCTGCCGGCACTGGAAGAGGTGCAGTCCGTCCCGATGCGGATCTTCGCCGCCGCACCGCTGGCGAACATCACCGACGTGATCATCTATCAGCACGGCGTCACCTCCGTGAAGGAGAACGCCTACGCCCTGGCCCTTGGCCAGATCGGTGCCGGTGCCCAGGCGAGCAAGAACGTGGCCGTGGTGGTGATCGATCATCCGTTGCATGGTGAACGCGGCTTCGCCCTGACCGGCAGCATGGACTCGGTGACCACCTCCGACAACCCGACCCCCTACCTGAACCTGAGCTACCTGACCGTGGCCCGCGACAACCTGAAACAGAGCGTGGCGGATCTGCTGGGCCTGCGTCTGGCAGTGGGGCTGGCCAATGCCAAGGGCGCCATCGGCACCGCAGGCAGCCTCAAGGTACACTTCCTGGGTCACTCTCTGGGCGCCATCGCGGGGGCCAACCTGCTGGCGGTGGCCAACCAGTCTGTTGGCAACCCGACGGCAGACGCCCTGTTCAAGTTCGACACTGGCGGCCTGGCCATGCCGGGTGGCGGCATAGCGCCGCTGCTGCTGAACTCGCCGACCTTCGGTCCGACCATCCAGATGAGCGTGCTGACCGCTGGCAGTGCGGCCCTGAAGGCAGCTTTTACCGCCTACGCCCCGAACTGCAAGACGGCAGTACCGACCTGCTTCGTCAACGAATTCCTGCCGAGCCAGGATGCGGCCACCCAGGCCACGGCGGCCAGTACCTTGCAGAGCTACAGCTTTGCGGCGCAGTCGGTGCTGGATTCGGCAGACCCCATCAACCTGGGGAGCGGCATCGCGGCGGACTTCCCGCTGTTTGCCACCGAAATCGTCGGCGACGGCGCCCTGAGCCTGTCGGATCGAGTGATCCCGAACAGCATCGCCACCGCCCCGCTGGGTGGCACCGAGCCGCTGTTCAAGGTCCTGGCCCTGCAACCGCTGACCGCCACCGGCGCCGCCAACCACAGAGCGGCCCGCTTCGTGGCCGGGGGTCACAGCTCGCTGCTGGCACCGGACGAGAACTTCGATCCGACCGGCGCCGTCACCACCGAGATGCAGACCCAGTTCGGCAGCTTCTTCGCAAGCGGCGGTACCGCGGTCAAGGTGACCGACGGCAGCCTGCTCAAGCAGTAAGCCGGCCGACCAATAAAAACGCCGCCCCTTGGGGCGGCGTTTTTTTATGGCAAATCGGCTCAGGCTGGCCTGTGGCGCCTGTCCAGCCAGCCTTGGGCAAGGCCGACCAGTAGGCCTGCCAGGTGAGCCATGTTGGTGGTCGCTTTGGTTGCCGAGCAATTGCCGACAACCAGGCCTCACCCCGGCCGATGGCGCCTGTCCAGCCAGCCCTGGGCAAGGCCGATCAGCAGGCCTGCCAGGTGAGCCATGTTGGTGGTCGCTATGGTTGCCGAGCCGTTGCCGGCAACCAGGCTTCACCCCGGCCTGTGTTGCCTGTCCAGCCAGCCTTGGGCAAGGCTGACCAGCAGGCCTGCCAGGTGAGCCATGTTGGTGGTGGCTTTGGTTGCCGAGCCGTTGCCGGCAACCAGGCGTCACCCCGGCCTGTGGTGTCTGTCCAGCCAGCCCTGGGCAAGGCCGACCAGCAGGCCGACCAAATGGGCCATGTTGGCGGTGGGGGTGCCGAGCATGTCCAAGAAGCCGAGCACCAGCCAGACCAGCATGAAGCCCATCAGGGCTGGCGGCATGGCGAGGCCGCAATCCGGTTGCAGCCTGGTTCGCAGCCAGCTGTAGCCGAGCAGGGCATAGACCACCCCGGAGAGGCCGCCAAAGCGCGGGCCGCTGGCAAAGAACTCGGCGATATTGGGCAGGGCCGCCCCGACGATGAGCAGGATGAACAGCTTGCCGCTGCCGAGGCGCTGCTCTATCTGGCCACCGAGATACCACCACCACAACAGGTTGAACACCAGATGCAGCACCGAGAAGTGGATGAAGGCCGGAGTGACGTAGCGCCAGGCCTGCCAGTCGGTGAACTGGGCCAGGGTGGGGTGGAAGGCGAGCTCGTCGAAGATGGGCAGGCCTATGGCATCCAGAGCGTAGATGGCCAGGCAGGCGATGATGACCACCAGGGTCAGGGGGCCCGCCTGGTGGAGGAAGTCGGTGACCGGATCCGTCATCCCCTTGCTGTAGTCGATCCGGGCATCGGCATGGCCGGATTGCCAGGAGGCCTCCATGTAGCGGGGGTGATTGGGTTCGCTCAGGAAGCGTTTGACCTCCTGCTGGGCCTGGGCGAGGCGCCGTTCGTCTGCCAGCCAGACCGAGACGCCGAGCTCGGACTGGGTCAGCTCGCACGGAATGCCCAGGGTAGCGAGATAATCCACCAGCGCCTGGGCCATGCGGGCGTCGCCCAGCACCAGCAGCTGGATCATGCCGGTGGAGGAGGAGCGACCCGCTTCTGTCATGCGTCCCCCGCCTGGATGGGGAACTCCCTGCGCCAGGCCTCGAAACCGCCATCCAGGCTATAGACCTCGTCATAGCCCTGTTGCAGCAGGTACTGGGCCGCCCCCTGGCTGCTGTTGCCGTGATAGCACATCACGATGACGGGGGTATCGAAGTCCACCTCGTTCATAAAGCGAACCAGGGTGCCGTTGGTGAGGTGGAAGGCGCCGACCGCGTGGGCCGTCTCGAAGGATTGGGGATCGCGAATGTCCACGAGACGGGCTTCGCCTGCGCTCAGCTTCTGGTGGGCATCATGGGCGCTGATATGGGCAAACTGGTCCATTGAGATGTCCTGAAAATGGAGTGTTGAAGGGCAGTTTACCGCAAGCGGCGGTTTGCGCTAAGTGTGCAATGGGGGCGGCATCCAGGGGATCGCAATTTTCTTCAATATCGGGCCGCCCGGGCCGGGTAGGCTCGGGCTTCCCTCAATTGAACGAGCATCATCCATGGAATTCAGTCTGCTGTTATCCATGGCCGGGTTTGCCCTGGCCATGTCCATCTCCCCGGGGCCGGTCAATCTGGTCGCCCTTGGCACCGGCGCCCGGTACGGTTTCACGGCCAGCCTGCGCCACGTGGTGGGGGCCACCCTCGGCTTCATCCTGCTGCTCCTGCTGATGGGGCTGGGTCTTGGCGGCGCCCTGTCCCGCTGGCCTGTGGCGCTGGGGGCCATTCACTGGGGCGGCGTGCTCTTTCTCGGCTGGATGGCCTGGCAGTTGCTGATGGACAGCGGCGAGGTGGAGGAAGTGGAGGGCGTACCCCCCGCTTTCTGGTACGGGGCCTTGATGCAGTGGCTCAATCCCAAGGCCTGGCTCGCCGCCAGCATGGGGATGGGAGCCTATGGGATCGCGGGCGGCATGAGCCAGATCGCCCTCTTTACCGGCATCTATCTGGTGATCTGCCTCGGCTCCATCGCCTGCTGGGCCTATGCGGGCAGCCGATTGCAGGGGTGGCTGGTCTCTCCTCGCCGATTGCGCTGGTTCAATCGGGCCATGGCGCTCTTGCTGCTGCTCAGCGCCGCCTATCTGGTGCGCTCGTCCTGAGGGGCGAGCTGCGCTCTGTACTGGCCCGGGGTGGCGGCCACCCGGCGTTTGAACTGGCGCTGGAAGTGGGCCTGATCGGCAAAACCGCTGGCAAGGGCCACTTCCGCCAGGGGCTGCCCCTGGCGCAGCAGGGTGCGGGCGTGGCGAATGCGCTGATCGAGCAGGTAGGCGTGGGGCGTCATGCCGTAGTGGCGGCTGAAGGCGCGCACGAAATGGGAAGGGGTAAGCCCGGCCACCGCACTCAGCTGCGCCAGGGTGAGGGCGCAGGCACTCTCGTCCTGCATCAGCTCGGCGGCTCGCTGCAGGTGCCGGGGAGGGCGGTCATCCCACTTGGCCGGGGTGAGCCTGGCCAGAAGCTGGCGGCTGAAGAGGTGGCAGGCCACTTCGCGAGCCAGGGGATCCGGCTCCTCCACCAGTTGCCGATGAAGCCGGCAGAGCCCCTGGTAGAGCAGGGGATCCCGGCTTGCGGTCATGTCGAAGGGGCGAAACGCGTTGCCGAGCCCGGCCTCCTCCTGCTGGCGCTGCAACCAGAGGTTGTCGATGTAGAACATCAGATAGGACCAGGGCTGGTCAGCGACGGGATTGCAGGCGTGCACCTCTTCCGGGTTCATCAGCACCAGGCTGCCGCGGCCGACCTCTTGCAGGCTGCGCTGGTTGAGGTAGTGGCTGTGGCCGCCGGTGATGGCGCCGATGGAGAAGTGGGGGTGGCTGTGCTTGTCGTAGCAGACGCGCCGGCCATCCTGCACCGCCCTCGCCTCGATGAAGGGCAGGGCGGGATCGTGCCAGAAGTGGTGCTGATCCTGTGTCGCCCGCGCACGGCTCACAATGTGCTCCTCGGCGGGGGGCTGTTCCCCTGCCGGGCTCGGGGAGCGCGGCAGGGGAAGGGTGACGATGGTTGCTGCATCCTCAGCCGCCGAGATAGGCCTGGCGGACGGCGGGGTTGGCCAGCAGGGCCTCTCCCGTGTCTTGCAGCACCACCCGGCCGTTCTCCAGCACATAGCCGCGATCCGCCAGCTTGAGCGCCTGGTTCGCGTTCTGCTCCACCAGGAAGATGGTCATCCCCTTCTGGCGCAGTTGCTCTATGGTGTCGAAGATCTGCTGGATGACGATGGGCGCGAGTCCCAGGGAGGGTTCATCCAGCAGCAGCAGGCGCGGCTTGCTCATCAGGGCGCGGCCGATGGCCAGCATCTGCTGCTCGCCGCCGGACATGGTGCCTGCACGCTGCTCCAGCCGCTCGTGCAGGCGGGGGAACAAGGTAAAAATCTGATCCAGCAGGCCGCGCTGCTCCGCCTTGTCGACGAAGAAGGCCCCCATCAGCAGGTTCTCCTCCACCGTGAGGCGGGCGAAGATGCGGCGCCCCTCCGGCACCACGGCGATGTCCTTGCGCATGATGCGGGCGGTGGTGAGAGAGTCTATCTGCTCCCCCTCGAACCAGATGGAACCGCTGCTGGGCTTGGGCTCGCCACACAGGGTCATCAGCAGAGTGGTCTTGCCGGCGCCGTTGGCGCCGATCAGGGTGACGATTTCCCCCTCTTTCACCTCGACGCTGACGTCGTGCAGCGCCTGAATTTTGCCGTAGTGGGTCGATACGTTGCGAAGTTCTAACATCTTTTTGTCCTTACGACTCGCCCAGATAGGCCTTGATCACTGCCGGATTGCTGCGGATTTCGTCCGGTTTGCCGTGGGCCAGCGGGGTGCCCTGGTTGACCACGAAGATGCGGTTGGAGATCTCCATCACCAGCTTCATGTCGTGCTCGATCAGCAGCACCGAGACCCCGAACTCGTCCCTCAGGTTGGAGATGAGCTCGTTGAGCTCGTCGGTCTCCTTGGGGTTGAGACCTGCGGCCGGTTCATCCAGCATCAGCAGCTCGGGCCGGGTCGCCATGCAGCGGGCGATCTCGAGCCGGCGCTGCTGGCCGTAAGCCAGGTTGCCCGCGGCGCGGTTGGCGAGATCCTTGAGGCCCACCTTTTCCAGCCAGAAGGCGGACTGCTCCAGCCCCTCTTTCTCGGCGCGGCGGAAGGAGGGGGTCTTGAACAGGCCGGCGATGAAGCCGGTATTGAGATGCCTGTGCTGGGCCACCAGCAGGTTTTCCACCGCTGTCATCTCCTTGAACAGGCGCACGTGCTGGAAAGTCCGCACAATGCCCTTGCGGGCGATGAGGTGGCCGGGCAACCCCTGGATCTCCTCACCCTTGTAGCGAATGACACCGCCACTCGGGCGATAGAAGCCGGTCAGGCAGTTGAAGATGGTGGTCTTGCCCGCCCCGTTGGGGCCGATGATGGAGATCACCTCCCCCTTTTCCACATCCAGCTTGACGCCGTTGACCGCGAGCAGGCCGCCAAAGCGCATCGACAGATCTGAGACATCCAACAATGGTTGATTGTTGCTCATTTACGCAGCTCCATATGGGGTCGACTCATGGGCAGCAGTCCCTGCGGCCGCCAGATCATCATGAATACCATCAAGAGACCGAACATCAGCATGCGATATTCGTTGAACTCGCGGGCGAGCTCCGGCAGCACCGTCATCACGATGGCCGCCAGCACCACCCCGATCTGGGATCCCATGCCCCCCAGCACCACAATCGCAAGGACGATGGCCGACTCGATGAAGACGAAGGATTCCGGGCTGATGAAGCCCTGGCGCGAGGCGAAGAAGCTGCCGGCAAAGCCCGCGAAGCAGGCGCCT
The DNA here is from genome assembly GCF_049860605.1 of Aeromonas sp. INTO2. Classification (NCBI taxonomy): domain Bacteria; kingdom Pseudomonadati; phylum Pseudomonadota; class Gammaproteobacteria; order Aeromonadales; family Aeromonadaceae; genus Aeromonas; species Aeromonas sp. INTO2. The sequence goes on along the minus strand of NZ_CP187588.1, from coordinate 4,145,840 downwards.
ATGGTGAAGGCGGTCAGCTTGATGATGGTGGGGTTGAGCCCCAGGGACTTGCAGGCGATCTCGTCTTCCCGCAGCGCCTCCCAGGCACGGCCGAGCGGCATGCGCAGCAGGCGGTTGATGACGAACAGGGTCGCCACTACCAGCACCAGGGCCATCAGGTAGAGGAAGATCACCTTGTGGTTGGCGTTGTAGGCGATGCCGAAGAAGTCGTGGAAGGTGCCAAAGCCCCCATCCTTGACGGTGCGGTTGAACTCGAGCCCCCCCAGGGTCGGTTTCGGAATGCCGGAGATCCCGTTCGGACCGCCGGTCAGGGTGGTCATGTTGTTGAGCAGGATGCGGATGATCTCGCCAAAGCCCAGGGTGACGATGGCCAGGTAGTCCCCCCGCAGCCGCAGCACCGGGAACCCGAGCAGGAAGCCGAAGGTGGCCGCCAGCAGACCGGCGATGGGCAGACACTCCCAGAAGCTCAGACCGAAGTAGGTGTTGAGCAGGGCGTAGCTGTAGGCGCCGACCGCATAGAAGCCGACATAGCCGAGGTCGAGCAGACCGGCGAGGCCCACCACCACGTTCAGTCCCAGCCCCAGCATGATGTAAATCAGGGTGAGGGTGGCCAGATCGATGGCGCCGCGAGAGGCCATGAAGGGCCAGCTCACCGCAAACAGCAGCACCAGCACGGCGGTGAGGTTATAGAGCTTGGGGGCCTCTTCGGGGCTTGGCAGCACCAGCTTGGTGAAGCCGACGGAGAAGCCGCTGATGGAGGCCTGGAACAGCCGGCTTATCTGGCCGCGCAGCATCTGGAACCAGAAAACGATAGTGGCGCCCCCCAGCAGCCAGGCCAGCGATACATCGAGGCGGCTCACCACCAGCAGGCGGGAGCCATCGGTCTCCAGCTTGAAGCCGAGCAGCCAGAAGGAGAGCACCAGCAGCACCAGGCTGGCGATGCAGGCATGGATAAATTGACGTTTCATCAGACTTTCTCCACTTCCGGACGGCCGAGAATGCCAGTGATGGTCATGAACAGCAGCACGAGGGCATGCATAGATTGGTTTTTCATACCTTCTCGACCTCCGGACGACCCAGGATGCCGGTGGGCATGAAGAGCAACACGAAGATGAGCAGGGCGAACGCCATCACATCCTTGTACTCGGTGCTGAGATAGCCCGCGGTGAGCGCTTCCACCACGCCGAGCAGCAGGCCGCCCAGTACGGCACCGGGAATGCTGCCGATGCCGCCCAATACCGCGGCAGTGAAGGCCTTCAAGCCTGCCATGAAGCCGAGATAGGGGTTGATGACACCGTAGTACATGCCGAGCAGCACCCCCGCGACGGCGGCCAGGGCGGCCCCCAGCACGAAGGTGATGGAGATGACCACGTGGGTGTCTATCCCTAACAGGTTGGCCATCTTGATGTCTTCGGAACAGGCACGGCAGGCACGCCCCATGCGGGAGCGGCCGATGAACTGGGTCAACGCCAGCATGGTGACGAAGGTCACCACGAAGATGATGAGCTGCATGTAGGAGAGGCTGGCCTGGAAGCCATCCTCGCCGCCGAGGGTCCAGCCCCCGGAGATCAGAGTGGGCATGGCGATGTCACGCGAGCCCTGGGCCATCCGCATCATGTTCTGCAGGAAGATCGACATGCCGATGGCGGAGATGAGGGGGATCAGGCGGTTGCCGCCCCGCAGCGGACGATAGGCCACCCGCTCTATGGACCAGCCATAGCTGCCGGTGATGATGATGCTGACCAGGAAGGCGCCCCCCAGCAGCAGCACGGTGCTGTCGATGCCCATCATCATGAGCCCGGCCATCACCATGAAGGCGACATAGGAGCCGATCATGTAGACCTCGCCGTGGGCGAAGTTGATCATGCCGATGATGCCGTAGACCATGGTGTAGCCGATGGCGATCAACGCATAGGTGCTGCCTATGGTCAATCCGTTCAGCAACTGCTGAACCAGATAAAGAAGGTGTTCGGACATACCGCGTTCCCTGTGTACTTGCCCGCAAGAAAGGAGGGGTGACTCACGTCACCCCGACCGGCAGATTATTTGAGTTGAGTGGAGGTACCGTCGGCGTGCCACTGGAACACACCGAACTCGAAGCCTTTCAGGTCACCGTTCGGTGCCCAGGTCAGGGGGCCCATCACGGTGTCGATCGGTGCGGCCTTGATGGCGGCAGCGACGGCAGCCGGATCATCCTCGCCCGCCTTGGCGATACCGGCCGCCAGGGCCTGCATGGCGGCGTAGGTGGTCCAGACGAACGGACCGGAGGAGTCCTGACCCTTGGCCTTGAACGCTTCTACGATGGGGGCGTTGGCCGGCACCAGGTCATATTTGTTCGGAAGGGTCACCAGCAGGCCTTCGGAAGCCGGGCCGCCGATGGCGGAGATGTCCTTGTTGCCCACGCCTTCCGGACCCATGAACTTGGCCTTCAGACCCTTCTCGCCAGCCTGGCGCAGGATCAGACCCAGCTCGGGGTGGTAGCCGCCGTAGTAGACGAAGTCGACGTTCTCTTTTTGCAGCTTGGCGATCAGGGCGGAGAAGTCCTTGTCGCCGGCGGTGATGCCCTCATAGGCAACGACCTTGACGCCGGCCTTGTCCAGCGCGGCTTTCACGCTGGAGGCGATGCCTTCACCGTACTGTTTCTTGTCGTGGATGACGGCCACGCGCTGGGGTTTGACCTGCTCGATGATGTACTTGGCGGCGGTCGGGCCCTGGTCGCTGTCCAGACCGATGGTACGCAGGGTCAGCTGGTAACCGCGCTCGGTGATCTTGGGGTTGGTGGAGGCGGGGGTGACCATCAGTACCCCTTCATCTTCATAGATGTCGGAGGCGGGCAGGGTGTTGTCGGAGCAGAGGTGGCCGACCACGAACTTGACGCCGTCGTTGATCACCTTGTTGGCGATGGCCACGGCCTGCTTGGGATCGCAGGCATCGTCATAGATGACGGCTTCGATCTGCTTGCCCTTGATGCCGCCCGCCTTGTTGATCTGCTCGACCGCCATCTTGCCGCCGGTGAACTGCATGTCACCGTACTGGGCGACCGGGCCGGTCAGGGGGCCGGCGATGCCGATCTTGATGGTATCGGCCGCATTGGCCATGGAAACTGATCCAAACAGAGCCAAAGAAACCGCTGCTCTGACTGCCATTTTGCTGAAGTTATGCATTGATTCGTCCCTTAATCAGTGAATTGTTTCATTTTATGCACGTCATTCCGAGCCTGTGTCCCGCCAGCCCGGCGATAGATAAGGTTCTATCATTCCTCGCCGGGCAATAACAAGATGTTAAAGATACTAACCGGAGCAGGCGCGAGAGGGGTTTTGTGAAACTAACACGCAGTTTATTGCTGTTTATTGGAGTTTAATGTTGTCGTGATGGTGCAACATACAGATAACAAATTGTCATGGTGACAATTTCCAGAGTAAAAAACTGACGATATTTCATTCTGCGTCCGCTCTCATTTTGACCAAAATCCGTTTGCGCAAAAAGAAATGACCGCATAGATTAGCCAGCATTGATAATTCACTGGCAGCGCCCGTTAAAACCAAGCCTTTATTCGGGAAATCTGCTACTGTTCCGCCTTTGTTATTCAGGAGACAGAGATGGCAACTATCAAGGATGTCGCCTCGCGCGCAGGCGTATCCATCTCCACCGTCTCACATGTACTCAATCACACCCGTCGGGTCAGCGAAGACGCAACCCAGAAAGTGCTTGAGGCGGTGGCAGAGCTGAACTACGCGCCCAACTCGGTGGCGCGCAGTCTCAAGATCAATTCGACCAAGACCATTGGCATGCTGGTGACCACCAGTGCCAACCCCTTCTTCGCGGAAGTGGTACAGGGGGTGGAAGCCTACTGCTTCGAGCAGGGTTACAGCCTGATCCTGTGCAACACCGAGAACCAGCCGCCCCGCCAGCAGCACTATCTGCGCATGCTGATGGAGAAGCGGGTCGACGGTCTGCTGGTGCTGGGGACCGATATCGACACCCAGTTCAGGGACATGCTGCGTATCCACAAAAACGTGCCGCAAGTGGTGCTGGACTGGGGCAACGAGTGCGATTTCGCCAACGTGATCAACGACAACGCCCGCATCGGCGCGCGTCTGGCGGTGCGCCATCTGCTGGAGCAGGGCCACACCAACATCGTCTGCATCACCGGCCATCTCGCCAAGCCTACCACCCAGCAACGGCTGGACGGGGTGCGCGATGCCCTGGCTGAACAGGGGATGACCCTGAAAGAAGAGCAGATCTTCGAAGGGGACTACGAGAGCCAGAGCGGCTTCGATGCCATGCAGCGCATCCTGGCCCTCACCCCTCGCCCGACCGCGGTCTTTGCCTTCGACGATCCCATGGCCATCGGTGCCATCTGCGCCGCCTGGGAGGCCGGGGTCAAGGTGCCGGACGATATCTCCATGATCGGCTATGACGACGTGGAGATGGCGCGCTTCTCCAGCCCGCCGCTCACCACCATCCGCCACCCCAAGGCCGAGCTCGGCCTGCTGGCGGTGCAGCAACTGGTGAGCCGGATCCGCAACAAGGAGCTGGAAGTGGAGTCCATGACGGTGCAGCCCGAGCTCATCGTCCGCCGCTCGGTCAAGTCCCTGCGCTGACGGCGCCACGGGTGCCATGAACAAGAAACCCCCTCGCCAGCGAGGGGGTTTCTGTTTTTGGGCCCCTCTCGTATCTGGGGGCGTCAGGCCTTGAGACCGAGCCGCCTGGCGAGGCGGTGCAGGTTGCCGCCGTCCAGATCCAGCGCCCGGGCGCTGGCGGCCCAGTTGCCGTCATGGGCCGTCAGGGTCTGCTCGATGAGCTGGCGCTGGAACAGATCGGTGGCGGCGCGAAGGCCCAGGCCGGCAATGGCCGGAGAGGCGGGCTGGCTGACGGTGTCGGCGGGAAGGGATGAGCCCGTCGGTCCCAGGTTGAAGTGGTGAGGTTTCAGGGTCGGCGAGGGGCTGCCCTGTTCGGCCCTGGCCAGCACGGCGGCGCGGTGGATGGCGTGCTCCAGCTCCCGCACGTTGCCGGGCCAGTCGTGGCGCTCGAGCAGTTGCAGCGCTTGTGGCTGGATACGCAGCTGCTCCAGCCCCAGGCCGAGCCGGCAGCGCTCGCAAAAGTAACCAGCCAGCAGGGGAATGTCGCCCGGACGTTCCCGCAGTGCCGGGGCGTGGATCGGGAAGACGCTCAGCCGGTGGTAGAGGTCGGCCCGAAACTGCCCCTCGACCACCGCCTGTTTCAGATCCCGGTTGGTGGCCGCCAGGATGCGCACATTCACCTTGAGCGGGGTGTCGTCACCGATCCGCTGCAGATCGCCGTATTGCAGCACCCGCAGCAGCTTAGCCTGCAGCGCCAGGGAGAGCTCCCCTATCTCGTCGAGAAACAGAGTGCCCTTGTCCGCGAGCTCGAACTTGCCCGCCCGATTGTGGATGGCGCCGGTGAAGGCCCCCTTCACGTGGCCGAACAGCTCGCTCTCGGCCACGGATTCGGGCAGGGCGGCACAGTTGAGGTAGACCAGGGGGGCATGGGCGCGGGGCGAGCCGCCATGCACCGCCTTGGCGATCAGCTCCTTGCCGACCCCGGTCTCCCCCAAAATCAGCACATTCAGCTCGGAGCTTGCCACCACGTCTATCTCGTGGCGCAACCGGGCCATGGCGGGGGAGCGGCCAATCATCTCGGGCTGGCCCGGCCCATTCTGGGTGGAGGGAGCGAGGGGTTCGCTGCTCTGGCGGGCGAGCCGCTCCAGCAGCAGGGCGTTGTCGAGGGCGGCGGCGGCCAGAGCCCCCACCAGCCGCAGCTCCTCGTCGCTGATGCCGTCGAACTGGGTCGGGTTCATGCCGTCTATGGTCAGGGCGCCGATCAGCGCCTGATCCGAGAAGAGCGGCAGGCCGACACAGGCGTGCACCTTGAAGTCGTCGTGATCCGGCAGCAGGCCGTCATAGGGGTCGGGCAGGGCGCTGTCGGCAGGGAAGCGCACCACATCCCCGGCGCGGGCGATGGCCTCGAGGCGCGGGTGATCCTTGAGGGCGAAGCGGCGCCCCAGCACGTCCTGCATCAGGCCGTCGATGGCCAGCGGGATAAACTGGCCCCCCTCGTAGCGCAGCAGGGCCGAGGCATCCGAGTTCAGCAGGCTGCGCACGCTCTGGATCAGACGGTGGAAGCGGTCTTGATGAGAGATGCCGAGTTGCAGGTCGAGGGCGATGCGCGCCAGGCTGTCGGTCGAGATCACGATAATTGTCCAAATGACAGTGTGTTTGTGATTTTGACTATAAAGGCATGGTGTCATAATGACAATGTGTGATATGCAAAACCATTAAAAACAACGAGTTACATTTTGGCGCGTCCGCTGCAATAGCTGGTTCAGTTGAACATCCACTATTGCATTCGAGGAACTGCCTGATGAGCATTCACGTCAAGAACAACATCCACTGGGTCGGCCAACGGGACTGGGAGGTACGCGACTTCCACGGCACCGAGTACAAGACCCACAAGGGCACCAGCTACAACAGCTACCTCATCCGCGAAGGGAAAAACGTGCTGATCGATACCGTCGATCACAAGTTCAGCCGCGAGTTCGTGCAGAACCTGGCGGCCGAGATCGATCTCGCCGCCATCGACTACGTGGTGATCAACCACGCCGAGGAGGATCACGCCGGCGCCCTGACCGAGCTGATGGCCCGCATCCCAGGCACCCCCATCTATTGCACCCACAACGCCATCGACTCCATCACCGGCCATCATCACCACCCGGAGTGGAACTTCCACCCGGTCAAAACCGGTGACAGCCTGGACATCGGCAACGGCAAGCAGCTGGTGTTCATCGAGACCCCCATGCTGCACTGGCCCGACAGCATGATGACCTACATGACCGAAGATGCGGTGCTCTTCTCCAACGACGCCTTCGGCCAGCACTACTGCGACGAGCACCTGTTCAACGACGAGGTGGACCAGACCGAGCTGATGGAGCAGTGCCAGCGCTACTACGCCAACATCCTTACCCCCTTCAGCCCGCTGGTGACCGCCAAGATCAAGGAGGTGCTGGGCTTCAACCTGCCGGTGAGCATGGTGGCCACCTCCCACGGCATCGTCTGGCGCGAAGATCCCACCCAGATCATCCTGAAATACCTGGAGTGGGCCGACCACTATCAGGAAGACCGCATCACCCTCTTCTACGACTCCATGTCCAACAACACCCGCATGATGGCCGACGCCATCGCCCAGGGCATCCACGAGGTGGACCCGGGCGTGGCAGTGAAGATCTACAACGTGGCCCGCCACGACAAGAACGAGATCCTGACCCAGGTGTTCCGCTCCAAGGGGATACTGGTGGGCTCCTCCACCATGAACAACGTCATGATGCCCAAGGTGGCGGGTATGCTCGAAGAGATCACCGGCCTGCGTTTTCGCAACAAGCGTGCCTCGGCCTTCGGCAGCTACGGCTGGACCGGCGGTGCGGTGGACCGGATCCAGACTCGCCTGATGGATGCAGGTTTCGATATCAGCATCTCCCTCAAGGCCAAGTGGCGGCCGGATGGCTCGGCGCTGGCCGAATGCCGCGAGCATGGCCGCCAGCTCGCCCGTCAGTGGGCGCTGCACCCGCTCGAGGCGCCCCGCCCGATCACCACAACCCAGGCAACCGTGACGCCAGTATCCGTGCCAGCCAAGACCCCGCAAGCCACTCCGGCTGCCGCCGAATGGGATGACGACCAGGCCATGCTCTGCACCGTCTGCCAGTGGGTTTACGACCCGGCCCAGGGCGAGCCGGATCAGCTGGTGGCGCCGGGCACCCCCTGGGCCCAGGTGCCGGACAGTTTCCTCTGCCCCGGCTGCGGCATCGGCAAGGAGGTATTTGAACCCTGCGCCGTGGAGGCCTGTGTATGAGCGCAGCAACGCAGAGTGACGCCGGCATCAGCCGGGAGATAGTGGTGATCGGCAGCGGCTTCGCTGCCCAGCAACTGGTCAAGAGCCTGCGCAAGCTTAACGCCGAGCAGCCCATCCGCCTCATCACCGCCGACAGCGGCGATGAGTACAACAAGCCCGACTTGAGCCACGTGGTGAGTCGGGGCTGCCCTGCCGCAGCCATGACCCGTCAGAGCGGCAGCGATTTTGCCGAGCAGCAGCGCCTCGCGCTGCTGCCCCACTGCCCGGTGCATGGCATCGATCCAGCCCGGCGGTTGGTGCTGACCGAGCAGGGGGAATTCCCCTACGGCAAGCTGGTGCTGGCCACCGGGGCGAGCGCGGTGCGCCCCGATCTGCCGGGCAGCGAACACCTGGTCACCCTCAACAGCCAGCAGGAGTACGCCGCCATCGAGGCGCAACTGCGCCAGGCCCGCCGCATCCTGGTGCTGGGGGCGGGGCTCATCGGCTGCGAGCTGGCGATGGACATGGCGAGCGCAGGAAAAGAGGTGACGCTGGTGGATCTGGCCGACAGCCCCTTAAGCGCCCTGCTGCCCGCCGCCCTGACCGAGCCGCTGCAACAGGCCCTGCGCAGCCAGGGGGTCAGCCTGCAGTTCGGGACGGGTCTCGCCAGGATAGATGCCCAGCCGGGGGATGGCTGGCGCGTCACCCTGACCGATGGGCGCATCAGCGAGCAGGATCTGGTGATCGCCGCGATCGGCCTGCGGCCGAATCTGGCCCTGGCCCGTGGGGCCGGGCTGGCAGTGGAGTGCGGCATCCTGGTCGATGATCGGCTGCAGACCAGCGATCCCCATATCTTCGCGCTGGGGGATTGCGTGCAGTGGCAAGGTCAGCTGCTCCCCTTCCTGCAACCCATAGTGCTGGGGGCCAATGCGCTGGCGCGCACCCTGCTCGGCACACCGACCCCGCTGGCCCTGCCGCCCATGCTGGTGAAGGTGAAGACGCCGCGCTACCCGCTGCAACTGGCGGGTCGTACCCGGGGTGAAGATCTCGCCTGGCAGTGCCGCTGGAACAGCCACGGCATGGTGGCCGAGGCGCACGGCGAAGATGGCAAGCTGTGCGGCTTCGTGGTGGGGGGCGACCAGATGAGCGCCGCCTTCCCGCTGCTGCGTCAGCTGCCCCGTTGAACCATTAATAGCCGAAGGCCGGGCTGACCCGGCCACTCGAGGAGAACCGATATGGCCATGCAACTGATCCCGTCTCACTGGGTGGTACGCCGTTCCACCCCCTTTTTCACCCGCCAGAACGTGCCCCAGGCCCTGCTCACCCACCACAACACCGCGGCCGGGGTGTTCGGCCAGCTCTGCGTGATGGAGGGAACCGTCACCTATCACGGCTTTGCCGACGAACATGCCGAGGAGCCCGAGGTGAGCCTGGTGATCCGGGCCGGGGAGTTTGCCACCAGCCCGCCCCAGTACTGGCACAGGGTTGAGCTGTCGGAGGATGCCCGCTTCAACATCCACTTCTGGGCCGAGCAGGCCGAATCCGACCAGCCGCTGTTCCACAGCCGCAAATAACGGGGTTTAAGGCTGAGGGGGCGGAGCGGGCAAATGCCCCCTCTGCCCATGCAGATCAAAATCATCAACTCAGATGTTGGTTATCCTGCCCCCTCGATTCGGATGAGCACTGTGAGGGAAGCATGAGCCTGTTGGAAGCCCTGACCATGACCTCGGGTCTGGTCTATCTGGTTCTGTTGTTGTGGCAGGGCCGCAGCGGTTGGGGCTGGACGCTCTCTCTGCTGTTGGCCGCCGCGCTCTGGCTGCTGGTGGCGGATTCGGTACTCTGGCTCGCACTGGGGCTGGTGGCCACGACCCTGGCGCTCTGGCTGCGCTATCGCCCCCTACTCATGCTGGCCCACATAGACAGTCAACGTCTCAGAACGGCCACCAGGCAGCTATTGCTGCTGTGTTGGGTGTTGGTGGCGGTTCAATATGTTGTTCATATCGGACAGTTGGGGCTGGGGATGACCCCCTGGCTGGTGCGCCCCGACGTGGTGGACGGTTTCCTGCCCATCGCAGGTGGTCTCGGGCTGCGGGCCTGGCTCAGGCAGGGGCTGACGGACCCCCACCACCCGGCGGCCACCGTCACCGTGCTGGTGCTCTCCCTGTCGGCCCTGCTGCTGGGTCGGGCGTTTTGTGCCTGGTTCTGCCCGCTCGGGCTGGTGGGGGAGTGGCTGCACGGCCTGCGCTCGCGCCTGTTGCCGGGGGAGTGGACCCCGCCGCGCTGGCTCGATGCCGTGTTGCGCGGCCAGAAGTTTCTGGTGCTCGGCTTTCTGCTCTTCATCATATTGCTGGCGGTACCCGCCGCCGCCCTGCCCGGCTACCTCGCCAGCCCCTACCATCAGGCGGCGGACATGAAGATGGGGGCCTTCTTCTTCAACCTGACCCTGATCTCGGGCCTGTGCCTTGGCTGGGTGCTGCTGCTCACCGCCACCTTCCGGCAAGGGTTCTGTCGCTACCTCTGCCCCTACGGCGCCTGGTTCGCCCTGCTCGGCCTGCTGACCCCACTGCGCATTCGCCGCGACCCGGCCCGCTGCCTGCGAAGTGCGGGCCACGACTGCGACAAGTGCAGCCGGGCCTGCCCCTCGCGCATCCAGGTGCACCAGCTCATCGCGGTGCGCAATCTCGAGTGCACCAGTTGCCAGAGCTGCGTGGCCGCCTGCCCCAAGCGGGCCGATGCCCTGCATCTTGGCACGCAAGGGCAGCGACTCGCCCCCCGCCAACTACTGGGGCTGCTCTGTCTGTTGCTGCTGGTGTTGCCGCTGCTCGCTTACGGCTTGCTGGATCTCTGGGTCAGCCAGACACCGATCCCTGACCGCTACGAGTTGTTGCAGCGGCTGCCCTGGCTGAGCCACTGAGGGGGAAAGGGCAAAAGGTGGATGATGGGGGGATCTTTCGGATTGGCGATAATAAGCTGTATAAAAATCCCCCGCCAAATTGTTAGCGCCATCCCACTTTGCTCATATTGCAATTGATCATATAGCGCTCCCCACCATAATGGGTGCTGTTATTTGGCGTTGTTAATATCAATTGGATGAGCAACAACATGAATATCAAGGTCAGCTATCCCAAGTGGTTTACCCTGGACCATAAGATCGCGTTCTTCTTCCCGCTGTAATTCCCTGCGGCGGCGCGGCATGCCTGCCATGCCAAGAGCCCGCCTCCATTCCTGAACTGAAATAGCTGCACCCGTCTTCGCCTGTTTATTCTGGCGAGGCGATGTCGTGCACCCATTTCCCAATATTTCCCACCTGCCGGACATTCTATTTTCGGCGGGGGAAGAGACTCATTTTGAATATTTAAATCTGGGGTGTTTATATTATGGAAAACTTCAAGCATCTGCCCGAACCCTTCCGTATTCGTGTCATCGAGCCGGTCAAGCGCACCACCCGTGCCTATCGGGAAGAGGCCATTGTCCGGGCGGGCATGAACCCCTTCCTGCTGGACAGCGAAGACGTCTTCATCGACCTGCTGACCGACAGTGGCACCGGCGCCATCACTCAGGACATGCAGGCCGCCATGCTGCGCGGTGACGAGGCCTACAGCGGCAGCCGCAGCTACTATGCCCTGCAACAGGCGGTGCAGGAGATCTTCGGCTACTCCCTGACCATCCCCACTCACCAGGGGCGCGGCGCCGAGCAGATTTACATCCCCGTGCTCATCAAGAAGCGGGAGCAGGAGAAGGGGCTGGATCGCAAGAAGATGGTGGCCCTCTCCAACTACTTCTTCGACACCACCCAGGGCCACACCCAGATCAACTGCTGCGTGGCGAAGAACGTCTACACCAGGGAGGCGTTCGATACCTCGGTCACCGCCGACTTCAAAGGCAACTTCGATCTGGTGAAGCTGGAAGAGGCCATCCTGGAGGCGGGCCCCGCCAACGTGCCCTACATCGTCAGCACCATCACCTGCAACTCCGCCGGGGGGCAGCCGGTCTCCATTGCCAACCTGAAGGCGGTGTACGAGATCGCCAGAAAGTACGACATCCCGGTCATCATGGACTCCGCCCGCTTCGCCGAGAACGCCTACTTCATCCAGCAGCGGGAGCCTGGCTACGCGAACTGGACCATCGAGGAGATCACCAGAGAGTCCTACAAGTACGCCGACGGCCTCGCCATGTCGGCGAAGAAGGATGCCATGGTGCAGATGGGGGGGCTGCTGTGCTTCAAGGATGACAGCATGCTGGACGTCTACACCGAGTGCCGCACCCTGTGCGTGGTGCAGGAGGGCTTCCCGACCTATGGCGGCCTGGAAGGGGGCGCCATGGAGCGCCTGGCGGTGGGCCTGCGGGACGGCATGCGCCAGGACTGGCTGGCCTATCGCATCGGCCAGGTGCAGTACCTGGTGGACGGGCTGGAGGCCATCGGCGTGGTGTGCCAGCAGGCAGGGGGCCATGCGGCCTTCGTGGATGCGGGCAAGCTGCTGCCCCACATCCCGGCGGATCAGTTCCCGGCCCACGCCCTGGCCTGCGAGCTCTACAAGGTCGCCGGCATCCGGGCGGTGGAGATAGGTTCCCTGCTGCTGGGGCGCGACCCCGCCACCGGCAAGCAGCACCCCTGCCCGGCGGAGCTGCTGCGCCTGACCATCCCCCGTGCCACCTATACCCAGACCCACATGGACTTTGTCATCGAGGCCTTCGGCGAGGTGAAGAAGAACGCCCACCGGGTGAAGGGGCTCGACTTCATTTACGAGCCGGCCGTGCTGCGCCACTTCACCGCCAGACTGAAAGAGGTCGAGCATAACGACCCGTCAGCCGGCAAGACGCAGAAAAAATTGATAGAAGCATAACGAGTCAGGGGCACAGATTTTTCTGTGCCCTTTTTTTCACTGCTCTGTGAAAGATTTGGAGTGACACACATGACATCAACACCGTCCGTCATCGGAGGGGCCTGCATCATTGCCAGCGTCTGTGTCGGTGCCGGCATGCTGGGGCTGCCGAGCGCGGGAGCCGGGGCCTGGACCAGCTGGTCAACCCTCGCCATCATTCTCACCATGGTCATCATGACGGTTTCAGGCTGGATGCTGCTGGAAGCCCTGAAACCCTACGCATTGACTGCCTCCTTCAACTCGGTGACCAAGGATCTGCTCGGTCGCAGGATCAATCTCTTCAACAACCTCACCGTCTATTTCGTGGGCGGCATTTTGCTCTATGCCTATATCACCTCGTCGGGTCTCATCCTGGGCGGCCTGCTGGGCATCAATAGCCAGCTGGCCTCGGTGCTGTTCGTGCTGGTGTTCTCCTGGTTTGTCTGGCATTCGACCCGGGCGGTGGACAGGATTTCGGTCGTCCTGATCGTCTTTATGGTGCTGAGCTTCGTGTTCGGGGTCTCCGGGCTTGCCAGCAAGGTCGACACCGCCAAGCTGTTCAACTCCTTTGCCGAGGAGCTGGGCCGCGCCCCCTATGCCCTGGCCATGTTGCCGGTGGCGCTCACCTCGTTTGGCTACCACCACTCGGTGGCCTCCATGCGCGCCTATTACGGCGAGGAGCAGAAAGCCAGGCAGGCGATCCTGGGGGGGACCCTGATCGCCCTGGCGCTCTATCTGCTGTGGCTGCTCAGCATCTTCGGCAACCTGCCTCGTCCCGCCTTCGGCCCCGTCATCGCCAAGGGGGGTGACGTGGATGTGCTGCTGGGGGCGCTGGCCTCGGTGATAGAGTCCAGGCAGGTCTCCCAGGCCATCAACCTCTTCTCCATGGCGGCCATCCTCTCCTCCTTCATCGGGGTGGGGCTCGGGGTGTTCGACTATCTGGCGGATCTGTTCCGGTTCGACAACAGCCGCCGGGGGCGGGCCAAATCCTGGGCGGTGACCTTCCTGCCCCCCCTGGCGCTCTCCCTGATGTTCCCGTTCGGCTTCGTGGTGGCCATCGGCTATGCCGGGGCCGCGGCGACCGTTTGGGCCTGCATCATCCCGGCCCTGCTGGTGAAGAAGTCCCGGGAGCTGGCCCCGGACGAGGCTGGGTTCAAGGCCCCCGGCGGCCAGCCCATGGTGGTGGCCGTCATCGTCTTCGGGGTGCTTACCGCCATCTTCCACCTGATGGCCATGGCGGGTCTGCTGCCCGTCTACACCGGTTGACCCTGGTGTGCTGAACCTGGCCCCATCCCGAACATATTCCACGGATGGGGCGCAGGATCCGGTCCGTTTCTCCCCATTTTCCCTCCGGATTTGATACCCGAAGGCATGCAGGGTAAAGTCCCCCGGCGCCAGCAGTGGCGAACGCAGGAGAAGCACGGCGGTGTGCCGTGACCAGTCGACAATCCGTTTGGGGGAGTAATGGAACAGAAACCATCGTTGGTGGGCGGGGCATGCATCATTGCCGGCGTCTGTGTGGGGGCCGGCATGCTGGGGCTGCCGAGTGCGGGGGCGGGCGCCTGGACCCTCTGGTCCATGCTCGCGGTGGCACTGACCATGGTGGTGATGACGGTCTCCGGCTGGATGCTGCTGGAGTCCTATCGGGGCTATCCCCTGCGCGTCTCCTTCGATACCGTGACCCGGGATCTGCTGGGGGAGAAGGTCAACGCCCTCAACAATCTCAGCGTTTATTTCGTCGGCGGCATCCTGCTCTATGCCTACATCACCTCGGCCGGCCTCATCATCGACGGCATGACGGGGATGGGCAGCCAGTGGGCGTCCGTGCTCTTTACCCTGGCCTTCTCCCTGCTGGTGTGGCACTCCACCCGGGCGGTGGACCGCATCTCGGTGCTGCTGGTGGTCCTGATGGGGCTGAGCTTTGCCTTCGGCATCTCGGGCCTGTCGATGAACGTGCGCCTCGATCTGCTGCTCGACCGGGTGGGCAGCGAAGTGAGCTACGCCCCCTATGCCCTGGTGATGCTGCCGGTGGCGCTCACCTCGTTCGGCTACCACCATTCGGTCTCCTCCATGCGCGCCTACTACGGTGAAGAGCGCCGTGCCAGCCGCGCCATTCTGGGGGGCACCCTGATCGCGCTCGCGTTTTACCTCATCTGGCTGGTGAGCGTCTTTGGCAACCTGCCCCGCAGCGAGTTCGGCCCGGTGATCGCGGAGGGGGGCAACGTGGATGCCCTGCTCAAGGCTCTCGGTTCGGTGATCGAGTCCAAGGCGGTGGCCAGCGCCCTCAACGCCTTCTCTATGGCGGCCATCCTCTCCTCCTTCATCGGGGTGGGGCTCGGGGTGTTCGACTACCTGGCGGATCTGTTCAAGTTCGACAACAGCCGGGGTGGCCGCGCCAAGTCCTGGGCGGTGACCTTCCTGCCGCCCCTGGTGCTCTCCTTGCTGTTCCCGTTCGGCTTCCTGGTGGCCATCGGCTATGCGGGCGCCGTGGCGACCCTGTGGACCTGCATCATCCCGCCCCTGCTGGCCTGGAAGGTGCGGGCGGCCCGGCGCGAAGAAGGTGGCGAGGGCTTCCGCGCCCCCGGCGGCCTCTTCATGATCGTCCTGGTGATCCTGTTCGGCGTGCTGACCGCCGCCTTCCACCTGCTCAACATGGTGGACCTGCTGCCCGCCTACAAGGGCTGAGCCGTTACCCGGGTCGCAGTGCCAGCACACAATGACAAAGAAGGAGCCTCATGGGCTCCTTCTTGCTTGTCACACAGGCAATATTGGCGTCGGTTACTGAATGCCGACCGACAGGGAGTGGGGGACCTTGGCGCCTTTACGGGCGGTGGAGCGCATCTGGTAGACCTGGATCAGGTACTTGCCCGACTTGGGCAGGGTGCCTTGCCATTTTGTGTCCACGTTGCCGCCGCCCAGTGCCTCGGCCTGACCCGGGATGGCGCCCGGCGCGAAGACGTTGAAGTTGGCATTGGTGCTGCCGGTGATGGCGACCGTCATGGTCTGGCCTTCTTTGGCGCCCAGGGTGTAGTTGATGGTGTCATAACCGGAGAAGGTGCCGTCAACCTTGGCGCTGTGCGTGCCTTTGGCGAAGTGCACCGGCACCGTGGTCACCTTGTCTGCCGCCTGAACCGAGGCCGCCATCATCATGGCCAGCAAGGCGGCCGTTACTGCTTTTTTCATTATGTATTGCTCCTGTGATCGGGCCCTGGCACGGGCCTCGAGGGGAAGATATGCCTGAACGATGACGCGACTCCATCGAAATGATGGGGCGGTCGGAGCGGGGGATGTTGCAAGATTTGGGGTATGCACAGACGGACATGGTGCCTTTTGGCCGCAAGCCAGATGAACACAAGGTCGATGGGGTTTTATATGGCGAGTTCCCTGATACAGGGGGCGTTTTTGTCAACGTGGTGTTGACGAACAGGGTGCCCGCTGCGGCCATGAGTCTGCGACAGAATTGATCGCCCCGGGTCTCCTGCATGGTCAGGGCGCGGGAGGGCGTGCGGAAAAAGAGGACGTTAAGGTTGGCTGGTGCCCTCAGCCGCCATGGCCTGCTGCTGATAGCGCGCCACCGTGCCGTCCTGCTTCATTTGCCGGATCACGCTGGCAAGGGGGGCCAGCAGATCCTGATGCCGTTCGTGCAGGTAGACGTAAGAATCGGCCAGCTCCATCACCCCGGCGGAGTAGATGCCGGCATAGCCCGGGTCCTGGCGCGTCAGGGCGGCCAGGGCCTGGCTGGCAATCAGGGTCTGCTCCACATAGAGGTCACTGCGCCCCTTGAGCAGCTTGCCCATCCCCTGCTCGGCGGTGGTGATGGCAAAGAGCCGGTTCGGTGCCACCACCTTGCCCAGCATCATCTCCGGCAGCTTGGCGCCACGGCGAAACTCGACCCGATAACCGGTGCCCAGCAGGCTGTGCCACCCCTGCAGCTGGATCCCGGGCTGGTGGGCATAGGCCTGATAGGAGACGGCGAAATGGGGCTCGGGCACGCGCTGGAGGGTGCGGGTCTGCTGCTGGTAGCTGGCGGCGCGGTGGATCTCGCCATCGACCTGTCCCTGCTCTGCCAGCAGGGGGGCCCGTCCCCCGGGGTAGCCCTGGTACTGGAAGTCATAGCCCAGGCGGGCGAACGCGTCCCGATAGATGAGATCGAGCCAGCGACCATAGGGGGACTCCCTGGTTTCAAGGGAGCTCACCAGTGTGATGTTGCCCCTGCCTTGCGCCCCCCATACCTGGAAGGCCAGCAGCAAGAGCAGTGAAAGAGCGAAGAAGCGGTATCCTGAAACCTGCGCCATGGTGTCCCTGTCAGAGCGGTGGTTGCAAAGGGTGACAGTCCTATCCTAGCCCAGGGGGTTGCCCGGTCCAGCGCTTTCTGCCGTCCGCCCGTGGATACCCTCCGGGCCGCCTTGCCCGAATGAACGACAACAAAGGGAGATAGCCAGCGCCGCTCACAGGCTGGCGAAATCCACCTCGGGCAGGGTTTCGAAGCCGGGGCGGGCAAACAGATAGCCCTGCATCAGGCTGACGCCCATCTCCCGCAGGCAGGCCATCTCGTCGCGGGTCTCGACCCCCTCCGCCAGCGGGGTGATCTGCAACTCCGTAAACAGCGCCAGACAGTGGCGAACGATGGCCTGACGGATCGGGTCCTGGTCGATGCCGCGCAGCAGGTGCATATCGAGTTTGATGATGTCGGGGCGAAAATCGGCCAGCAGGCTCAGGCCCGAGTAACCGGCGCCAAAGTCGTCGATCGCCGTCTTGAAGCCAAGGGCCTGATAGTGATCGACGATGCCGCGAATATGGCGGTTGTCCTGCACCTGTTCCACCTCGGTGAACTCGAACATGATCTGCTCGATGGGGAAGAGGTGCTCGCGGGCCGCCTGCAACGTGGTGCGAATGCAGCGCTCCGGGCGATAGACCGCATTGGGCAGGAAGTTGATGCTCAGCATGCCCCGCATGTCGAGGCGGGCGGCCAGCGCAATGGCCTTGATCCGGCACAGCTGATCGAAGCGGTAGCGGTTGTCATCGTTGACCCGGTCAATCACGCTCTGCGCCGACTCGTTGTTGAGCCCCCGCACCAGGGCCTCATAGCCGAAGAGGGTGCGCTGGCTGCAATCGACAATGGGCTGAAAGGCCATGGTGAAGTCGAAGTCGAGATCTGCTTTCTCCTGACACAGCTGGCAGATAGCGGGGGACGGGGCGGCAGGTATATCCATGACTCTCCTCTCGGGGCGTGGCGGCGCTGGGGACTGACTCAAATGATAACAGCTCGGCTCCGCCAGCAGGGTAATTTCCCGGTAATACGCAGCCACTCCCCTTGAGGCACCAAACGTTACCCCGTTTTCTGCAAGATATGCGGCAAGGGCGGGTGAGGGTTGTTCCGCTTGTTTGCCAGAGATCGGGCGATGCCCCGCAGGCACCCGTTAGCGTTGCTGGTGGCCGCCAACTCAGCCAAGGTTGTCGGTATAAACAAAATTTATGGGTTTTCGGATAATGACCAAATTTTTACTTATGTATGCTCGCAGTGTGCCCTGATGCCGCAGTTTGGCCCGTTCACCGCCCGCAAGGGGCAATGGCCGATCTTGATCAACCGGCATAGCGCGTCAGCCAATGCCCTGCAGGTTCGATTAGGGAAGGTGCGAATAAGCGGGGAAATTCTTCTCGGCTGACTCAGTCATTTCATTTTTTCAGTTTGAGCCGATCTTTTCTCCCGTAAATGCCTTGAATCAGCCTATTTAGACCGTTTCTTCGCCATTTAAGGCGCTATTCCCAGTTTTTAGTGAGATCTCTCCCACTGACGTATCATTTGGTCCGCCCGAAACAGGTTGGCCAGCGTGAATAACATCGCCAGTTGGTTATCGTTTTTCAGCAACCCCTTGTATCTGGCTTTCACGAAGCCGAACTGTCGCTTGATGATGCGAAACGGGTGCTCCACCTTGGCCCGGATGCTGGCTTTCATGTATTCGATGTTGATGGCCGTTTTGTTCTTGCGTGGATGCTGTTTCAAGGTTCTTACCTTGCCGGGGCGCTCGGCGATCAGCCAGTCCACATCCACCTCGGCCAGCTCCTCGCGCTGTGGCGCCCCTTGGTAGCCGGCATCGGCTGAGACAAATTGCTCCTCTCCATGCAGCAGATTACCCAGCTGATTGAGGTCATGCTCGTTGGCCGCGGTGGTGACTAGGCTGTGGGTCAGGCCACTCTTGGCATCGACACCAATGTGGGCCTTCATGCCAAAGTGCCACTGATTGCCTTTCTTGGTCTGATGCATCTGCGGATCGCGTTGCTGCTCTTTGTTCTTGGTCGAGCTGGGTGCCTCAATGATGGTGGCATCGACCAAGGTGCCTTGAGTCATCATGACGCCTGCTTCGGCCAGCCAGCGATTGATGGTCTTGAACAATTGGCGGGCCAGTTGATGCTGCTCCAGCAGGTGGCGGAAATTCATGATGGTGGTGCGGTCCGGCAAGGCGCTATCCAGGGATAACCGGGCAAACAGACGCATGGAGGCGATTTCGTACAGAGCATCTTCCATCGCGCCATCGCTCAGGTTGTACCAATGCTGCATGCAGTGAATGCGTAGCATGGTTTCCAGCGGATAAGGTCGCCGGCCATTACCAGCCTTGGGATAAAACGGCTTGTATGGAGATGGTATTCACCTGACAGTTGCCCACAAAAGGGAGTGGTCATACGGCTTCAAACCGGATAACAAAACGGTACCCCTACCGTGTTATCCGGAGTCACCGTATGACCACCAACGAGAAAGTAGCACGTCGTAAACTCAGTCTGCTAGAGCTCGCCAAAGAGCTCAATAACGTCAGCAAAGCCTGCAAGCTCATCGGCTACAGCCGTCAGCAGTTCTACGAAATTCGCCGTAACTATCAGACCTATGGCGCCGAGGGCTTGCTCGACAAACTACCCGGCTGTAAAGGGGCGCATCCCAACCGGGTCGCTCCCGAGATTGAACAGGCTATCCTCGATTACTCTCTCACCAGACCAACCCATGGCCCGCTGCGGGTCGCGCAAGAACTGGCTCTGCAAGGCATCAACGTCAGTGCGGGCGGTGTGCGTGGCGTGTGGCAACGTCACGACTTGCTCTCCAAGCATGACCGCTTGTTGCGCCTCGAGAAAACCCACAGGGAACAGACGATTGAGCTCAATGACGAGCAGATCCGCCTGCTCGAGCGCTTCAGCCCCGAGTTTCGCGAACGCCAAATTGAGGTTCACTACACCGGGGAACTGGTGGCGGTCGACACCTTTCGTCGGCGCACTCAAGGGGTGGGCAAGGTGTATCTGCAAACCGTACTGGACTGCTACAGCCGCCACGCCTGGGGACGGCTCTACACCAGCAAGCTGCCGGTGACCTCGGTCCATGTGCTCAACGAAACGGTCCTGCCGTTCTTCGAGGCTCACGAGGCGCGGGTCTATACCATCCTGTCGGACAACGGGCGCGAGTTCTGCGGGCGCCCTGACCATCACCCCTACGAGCTGTTCCTGCAACTGGAGGGGATTGAGCACCGGACCACCAAGGTACGCAGGCCGCAGAGCAACGGCTTTATCGAGCGGCTACATCGCACCCTGCTGGATGAACACTTCCGTATCAAGGGGAGGACAACCTGGTATGAGTCGGTAGAGCAGATGCAGACAGACCTGGACAGCTATCTGGATCACTACAACACCCAGCGGCCACATCAAGGCAGGATGATGGAAGGACAGACTCCCTACAGCATGTTCAAAAAGGGTCTGAAATTGATACCGAAGGAAGTGCGCACTAAAGTAGCGTAAACAAGACACCGGTTTGAGGCCGGTGTCAGGTGATAACTAGATCTGTACAAACGGCTCGATGACTTCCACCATGTTTTGCCATGGCAGAATCTGCTCCATGCGGGACAAGAAAATCTCTTTTCTGGTCTGACGGCGCTTACTGCTGAATTCACTGTCGGCGAAGGTGAGCTGATGACTCATGATGAACCCTTTTTCATGGCTCCAGATGACAAACATGATCTCATATCAGGGACTTGTTCGCACCTTCCCTAGGGATTGTGAATCAGTTCAGTGTTTTTCAATTATATAATTGATTTCATTGTTTCTCTGTGTTCTATATACATGACATCCCACCATTTTTAGAAGGAGCTAAACAATGGTTAGATTTTCAGTGTTTTTATTTTCGATAAGTTTGATAACTCTTCCTGCATATGCAGTTCCTAACATATGGAAAAGTGAGTTTGGGCAGGGTTTTTTAGTAATTAATATTAATAATGAGTCTGGGGATGAGTTCACCATTACGTGTGATCTTGGCTATACAGAAACAGGTGAAAAAACCTCAGCCAGTTTTAAACTGGGAAATGGAAGTGACTTATCTCCTTCATCCGAAAATAAAGTCGAGATAGTTATTGATGGGAATTCATATTTTATCCCTGAGGGAGTTGGATCTCGAAGTGGAGACATTTCGTGGGGGAGTTTTATCAGTGTGATAAATACTGCCAATAACTTCGATGTCTATGTTAATGATAAAATCAAGGCCAGTTTTCATCCGACGCCACAAAGTTCCAAGAAAGAACTTTCTGATCTAACCCAATGTACTTATCGACCAAGAGATAGTTAGTTTTATAAAACTCAATAGATATTATTATGTTTATTTGGAGCAAATGGAATTGATATGGTATTTTAATTTCTTATATAAAAACGGCGCCTTACGGCGCCGTTTTTAATATCACTTACTCAACCAAGATCACTGCAGCAGCGAGATATCCGCGACTTGCAGGAACAGGTTGCGCAGGTTGTTCAGCAGTGCCAGACGGTTGGCCTTGAGGGCTTCGTCGTCGGCCATCACCATCACTTCGTTGAAGAAGGTGTCGACCGGCTCGCGCAGGGCGGCCAGACGGGTGAGGGCAGCCTGATAGTCACCGGCAGCGAACAGCGGGGCCAGTTCGGCTTGCAGTTCGGCAACCTGGGTGGCCAGCGCCTTCTCGGCGGCATCGACCAGCAGTTCCGGTTTGACGGTTGTGGGCAATGGAACCTCGACCTTGGCCAGAATGTTGCTCACGCGCTTGTTGGCGGCAGCCAGTGCCAGTGCGGCATCCAGCGTGCGGAAGTGGCTGACGGCCTTGACGCGACGATCGAAGTCGAGCGGACGGGTCGGGCGGCGGGCCAGTACGGCCAGCACCACGTCGGCACCGATGCCTTCGTCCTGATAGGCGGCGCGGAAGCGGCCCAGCATAAAGTCGACCACGTCGGTGACGACGGTTTTGTTGGTCAGCTTGTCGCCGTAGACGCGTACCGCTTCTTCAACCAGTTCAACCAGATCCAAGTCCAGCTGCTTCTCGGTCATGATGCGCAGGGCACCGATGGCGGCGCGACGCAGGGCGAACGGGTCCTTGTCACCCTTGGGCAGCATGCCGATGCCGAAGATACCGGCCAGGGTGTCGAACTTGTCGGCCAGCGCGACGGCGCAGGCAACCAGACCGGACGGCAGGGCATCACCGGCAAAGCGCGGCATGTACTGCTCGTTGAGGGCCACAGCCACTGCTTCGTCTTCGCCATCGTGACGGGCGTAGTGCATCCCCATGACACCCTGGGTGTCGGTGAACTCGCCGACCATGTTGGTCATCAGGTCACACTTGGAGAGCAGACCGGCACGCTTGGCCTGAGCCACGTCGGCACCGATGCGCTCGGCGATAAAGCCGGCGACGGTCTCGATACGCTCGACCTTGGCCTTGACGGTACCCAGCTGTTGCTGGAACAGCACGGTTTCAAGGCGTGGCAGGCGGGAGGCCAGGGTCTGCTTGAGGTCGGTCTTGAAGAAGAACTCGGCGTCAGAGAGACGGGGACGAACCACCTTCTCGTTGCCGCTGATGATCTGGCTCGGGTCTTTGGACTCGATGTTGGTGACGAAGATGAACTTCGGCAGCAGCTTGCCGTTCTTGTCGTAGACCGGGAAGTACTTCTGGTCACCCTTCATGGTGTGCACCAGCGCTTCAGCCGGAACGGCCAGGAACTTCTCTTCGAAGTTGGCGGTCAGCACCACCGGCCACTCGACCAGTGCGGTTACTTCTTCCAGCAGGGCGTCGTCCAGATCGGCCACGCCACCGAAGGCGGCAGCGGCCGCTTCGACGTCAGCCTTGATCTTGGCCTTGCGCGCCATGAAGTCGGCAATCACCATGCCGCGCTCCTGCAGGATCTGCGGGTACTGGCTGGCGTTGTCGATGGTGAACTCGCTCTCACCCATAAAGCGGTGACCGCGAAGGGTGCGGGCAGAATCGATACCCAGAATGTGAGCGGGCACCAGCTCGCCATCCAGCAGCAGGGTCACGGTGAAGACCGGACGCACGAACTGGATGGTCTTGTCGCCCCAGCGCATCATTTTTGGGATCGGCAGTTTGGCCAGCGCCTGGCTAACCAGCTCGCCCAGCAGATCGACGGCCGGACGGCCTTCGACCTTGGCGGTGTGAACCAGCCACTCGCCCTTGTCGGTGACCAGACGCTCGGCCTGCTCAACGGTGATGCCGTTGCCACGGGCCCAGCCTTCGGCAGCCTTGGTCGGCTTGCCTTCGGCATCGAACGCCTGAGCCACGGCCGGGCCGCGCTTCTCGACGCTCTTGCTCGGCTGTTCGCCAGCCAGCTCGCTTACCTTCAGCGCCAGACGGCGCGGTGAAGCAAACCACTCGACGTCGCCAAAGGCCAGATCGGCCTTGGTCAGTTCGGCTTTGAAGTTGTCGGCAAAGGCTTCGGCCAGGGAGCGCAGGGCTTTGGGCGGCAGCTCAGCAGTACCGATCTCTACCAGAAATGTATGTTGTGCCATGTCCGTTCCTTAACCTTGCTTGTTCTCTGTGCGCTGACACATGGGGAAACCCAGCGCTTCGCGGGAGGCGTAGTATGCCTCTGCCACAGCCTTGGTCAGGGTGCGAATGCGCAGGATGTAGCGCTGACGCTCGGTGACCGAGATGGCCTTGCGGGCATCCAGCAGGTTGAAGGAGTGAGCGGCTTTGAGGATGCGCTCGTAGGCAGGCAGCGGCAGCGGTTTTTCCAGTGCCAGCAGATTCTGGGCTTCCTTCTCGTACTGCTCGAAGCAGTGGAACAGGAACTCCACATCGGCGTGTTCGAAGTTGTAGGTGGATTGCTCCACTTCGTTCTGGTGGAACACGTCGCCGTAGGTGGTCTTGCCCAGCGGGCCGTCAGACCAGACCAGGTCGTAGACGCTGTCCACGCCCTGAATGTACATGGCCAGACGCTCGAGACCGTAGGTGATCTCGCCGGTGACCGGCTTGCACTCGAGGCCGCCAACCTGCTGGAAGTAGGTGAACTGGGTCACTTCCATGCCGTTCAGCCACACTTCCCAACCCAGACCCCAGGCACCCAGCGTCGGGTTTTCCCAGTTGTCTTCCACGAAGCGGATGTCGTGGATCTCGGGATCCATGCCCAGCTCTTTCAGGGAGCCCAGATAGAGTTCCTGAATGTTGTCGGGAGAAGGCTTGATGATCACCTGGAACTGGTAGTAGTGCTGCAGGCGGTTCGGGTTTTCACCGTAGCGGCCGTCAGTCGGACGGCGGGACGGTTGTACATAGGCGCAGGCGATGGGCTCCGGGCCCAGGGCGCGCAGGCAGGTCATGGGGTGGGAGGTACCGGCACCCACTTCCATATCCAGCGGCTGAATGATGGTACAGCCCTGGCGGGACCAATAGTCCTGCAACTGCAGGATCAGGCCCTGAAAGGTTTTGACATCGAATTTTTGCATAGTGTTTTTCGCGCGAAATGAAATCAGAGCAAGATTTGCTGAATGTGAACCGAGGGAGTATACCGTCTGGCATGGTCGGATAATAGGCGAAATTACAGGGGATTAGTGGGGCTATGTTGCCGCTTGCCCTATGATGTCGCCGACGCAAGCGGCCTGCCGATGGCCGATGAAAAACAGGGGAGAGGAAATGGAACTGCGCTGCGCCTGGGTGACCAGAGACCCGGAATACATCGAATACCATGACAAGCAGTGGGGCAGGCCGGTGTATGACGCCCGCGAGTTGTTTGCCAAGCTCTGCCTCGATGGTCAACAGGCGGGGCTGTCGTGGATCACCATCCTCAAGCGCACCGAGAGCTACCATCGCGCCTATGCGGATTTTGATCCGGTGCGCATCGTGCAGTTCGACGACCAGGACGTGGCGCGGCTGATGCAGGATACCGGCATCATCCGCAACCGGCTCAAGGTGCAGTCGATCATCAAAAACGCCCGCGCCTATCTGGCGCTGGAGGCGGAAGGCATCGACTTCGTCGATTATCTGTGGGGCTTCGTGGGCGGCGCCCCCATCGTCAACCAGCGTCAGGGCAACGGCGACATTCCGGCGACCTCAGCGGAGTCGGATGCCATGTCCAAGGCGCTCAAGAAGCGCGGCTTCACCTTCGTCGGCAGCACCATCTGCTATGCCTTCATGCAGGCGGTGGGCATGGTGAACGATCATCTGGTGACCTGCCCCTGCCACGCCGAGTGCCAGCAAGCAGCGGCGACGTGAAGGGGAAATGCACGAAGAAGGGAGGCTCAAGCCTCCCTTCATTTTTTGCTCTGAATCAGCAGGGCTCAAGGGTGCGGTCGAGCGCCTCGCACACCTCGTCGCTGCTCATCAGCCGCACGAAGGGGCCGGCCAGGGTGGCGTTGTGATGGGCGATGATCTGGGGGGCGGTCAGTTGCGGCGTGTCCATGCAGGTGTGGGCATCGCTCACCAGCACTACGGTGTAGCCGAGATCTGCCGCCGCCCGGCACGTGGTGTCGATGCAGTACTGGGTCTTCATGCCGGTGACGATCAGGGTCTGCACGCCGTCCTCTTTCAGCCAGCCATCGAGACCGGTGCCATGGAAGGCGCTGGGGCGCTGCTTGTCGAACACCCGATCGGCCTCGCCGACGACCAGCTCAGGCGCAAGCTGCCAGAACGGACTGCCGGCGGCGATGGGGCTGCCGGCCGGGCCCGTGTGGCGGCGTTGTTGATCAAATCCGTCGCTGGATGGCCGTTCCCCAACCCGTTGATACCACTCAATTCACTGGCTGGCGAACAGGCATACCAAGCCCTGTCAGCTTGTTCATCACCTTCACGCCAGCCAGGATTTCGCCCACCTGGGCGTTGTAGTTCCGCAGGCTCAGCGTTGGCCCGATGAGTTGCTTGAACCGGTACATGGCGGTCTCGGCTATCGAGCGCTGGTGATAGCCGGAGTCTTTCTTCCATTGCTTCAGTTCACCGGCCTTGAGCGCCGTCACCGCCTCGTTGCGGGGATGGCCTTCCTCCCACGGTGCCGCATTTTTTCTCGGCGGTATGGTGGCTTTCGCCCCCTTCTTCTTCAGTAGCGCATGACAGGCCTTGGTGTCATACGCACCATCGGCGCTGACCTGTTTTATCTTGCGTCGTAAGGGGTTGAGCAACGTCGGTAACACCTCGTTATCCGCCACCGTCTCCAGGCTGACTTCGGCAGCGATGACCGCATGGGTTGTGGCATCCACCGCCAAGTGGAGCTTGCGCCACACTCGTCGCTTCTCCTTGCCGTGTTTGCGAATTTTCCATTCGCCTTCGCCATAGACCTTGAGGCCGGTGGCATCAATGACCAAGTGAGCCACCGGGCCTTGGCTGGGGACGCGGTACTTGATGTCGACGGTCTTGGCGCGCTTGCTGATACAGCTATAGTCCGGCGACTGCAAAGGCACCGCCATCAGTTGGAACAACGAGTTAATGAAGCCTTCTAGCGCCCGCAGCGGCAACTTGAACAAGCCTTTTAGCATCAGGGCCGTCTCAATGGCGGTGTCACTGTAGTGGAAACCTCTCCCTCGGCGGCCATGGTGGACCAGGCAATGCCACTGCTTAATGGCTTGTTCGTCCATCCAGATGGTCAACGAACCGCGTTGCACCAAGGCTTGGTTGTACTGCTGCCAGTTGCTGATCTTGTGCTTGGACTTGCCCATCTGATGCTCTCGGAGACTGCGCTACAGGATCAGATCACCGAGATGTCAGATAGTTCCCCGATTTGAGCAACAAGGCCCCGTGTGGCGCACCGCCAGCACAGGGAGAGCGGCACTGCGGGCCGCCTGGCCCAAGCGATTGATGTTGGCCAGGGTCTCGGCCCCGGCATGGGGGGCTTCCGGGCCGTGAAGGAGGCCCACCTGGATGTCGATGATGAGCAGCGCGCGGCGGGAAAGGGACGACATGGTCATGGCTCCGTGAGAAATGTCACCCACTCTGGGGCCATGGGCTCTAATGAGACAACCCCGCATCTGGGGGGCAACCACTCCAGACTCCGGGAGCATGTTCCGTTGCGCCGGGCCAGGGGCCTTTTCGCCCCTTGGTACAGCCGGGATACAGTCACACGGGTTCACCATCGGGAGCGTCATCACGAGGGAGTCCCGTGTCACTGAGCGCCGTTCGCCCTCTCTTCCCCGGCCTGATCGGCTGCACTCTGGGGATGACGTTGCTCGTCAGGGCAAACATGAGGGGAAGCCGGCCCTGTGCAAGAAGGTCTGAGGCTGCACAAACGACGCCCCCGAGGGCCGAGTCTGCGCTACCGGGATCTTGCCCCTCCCCTATCATTGAAAGACGCCGGACCGGTTCAGGTTGTCTGGCGAAGGAGCCATCATGAAGAAGTCCGTATTGGCGCTGCTTGCCGCCACCGCCTTGCTGGCCGCCCTGCCTGCACAGGCCACCAAGCAGGCCCAGGAGCGCCGTGACGCCCGCGATGTGCGTCAGGATACCCGTCAGGAGTCCCGTGACGCGAAACAGGAGTGTCGTGAGGGGCTGGTGGGCAATGCCGACTGCCGCCAGGAGCATCGTGACAACAAGCAGGAGGGGCGAGACAAGGCCCGGGATATCAAATATTGATGCGGGCCCGTCCGAAGAGGGCCTGCACCGGGTAAGTCGCTAGGGGCAGGGGGGCGTGTTGCCCCCCTGCCCATCTTCGCAATGCGCGCGTCACACTCTGGCGCCTCTCTGGGTTAGAATGCGCGGCCATCGGCTAGAGTCGTTCTTTTTCAGAGGTTTTTCATGCATTTCAAGAAACTGGTTCCTGCACTTGCCCTGACCGTCGCCATCACTGGCTGTACCACCAACCCCTATACCGGTGAATCCCAGACCTCCAAGGGCGCCTGGGGCGCGTTGGCGGGTGCGGCGACCGGCGCAGCCGTGGGGGCGCTCTCCTCCAGCAAGGGCGATCGCAAAAAGGGCATCCTGACTGGCGTCGCCGCCGGTGCGGCCCTGGGTGGTGGTATCGGTTACTACATGGATGTGCAGGAGGCCAAGCTGCGTGAGAAGCTGCAAGGCACCGGCGTCAGCGTGACCCGCAACGGTGATCAGCTGATCCTCAACATGCCGAACAACGTCACCTTCGACAGCTCCAGCGCCCAGCTGAAAGCCGCCGGTGCCAACACCCTGTCCGGCGTGGCCCTGGTGGTTGCCGAGTTCGACAAGACCCGTCTGAACGTGGTCGGCCACACCGACAGCACCGGCTCCCGCGAGCTGAACATGAAGCTCTCCCGGGATCGCGCCGATGCCGTCGCCGCCCAGCTGATCGGCCAGGGCGTGTCCGGCAGCCGCATCGCCATCAGTGGTGTGGGCCCGGATCAGCCGGTGGCCAGCAACAGCACCGCCGAAGGCAAGGCCCAGAACCGTCGGGTGACCATCACCCTGACCCCGACCGCCTAAGAGGTCCGGTTCGATGCCATGAAAAAGGCCCCGCCAGCGATGGCGGGGCCTTTCTATTGGCGCCGGTGCGTGCCCTTTGCTCCTTGCCCCCTTCTCCCCTTGCGGGAGAAGGGTCGGGGATGAGGGGATAACCGCCTCTTAGACAGCGGCTGTGAGCTGCGCTTCTACCCTGTAGCCCTCGTGGGCGAGACGGGCCTGCACGCAGGCGCGGCCCGGGGCTGTGTCGGCATCAGGGGAGCCAGGCATCCCGCTTTGTTTAGACAGCGGCTGTGAGCTGCACTTCTACCCTGTAGCCTTCATGGGCCAGACGGGCCTGTACACAGGCGCGCACGGGGGCGGTGTCTGCATCAGGGGAGCCAGGCATCCCGCTTTGTTTAGACAGCCGCAGTCAGCTGCACTTCCACCTTGTAGCCTTCGTGGGCGAGGCGGGCCTGCACGCAGGTGCGCACGGGGGCGGTGTCTGCATCAGGGGAGCCAGGCATCCCGCTTTGTTTAGACAGCCGCAGTCAGCTGCACTTCCACCTTGTAGCCTTCGTGGGCCAGACGGGCCTGCACGCAGGCGCGAACGGGGGCTGTGTCTGCATCAGGGGAGCCAGGCATCCCGCTTTGTTTAGACAGCCGCAGTCAGCTGCACTTCTACCCTGTAGCCTTCGTGGGCCAGACGGGCCTGTACACAGGCGCGAACGGGGGCTGTGCCGGCCGGGATCCAGGCATCCCACTGCGCGTTGAAGGCGGCGATGTCTTCAATGTCCTTGAGATAGATGTTGGCCATCAGGATCCTGTCGACGCCGGAGCCGTTGGCTTCCAGCAGACGCTGCAGGCTTTCCAGCACTTCACGGGTCTGCTGGTGGATGTCGGCGGTCTCGGTGGCGGGCACTTCCACCACGTAGAGGGTGCCGTTGTGGATGACCACATCAGACCAGCGCTGGGTGGTCCCGATACGGGTAATGGATGTCATGTTTGCTCCGGTACGGGGTTATTGACCCTTGCGGATCAGGTAGCGGTAAGGGGCCTGCTCAGTCTCGCTGGCGACCAGGGTATGGTCCATGAAGCGGCAGAAGCTGGGAATGTCGCGGGTGGTGGAGGGGTCGTCGGCGCTGACCAGCAGGGTCTCCCCATCCGCCATTAGCCGCACTTTCTTGCGAACCATCATCACGGGTTCGGGGCAACGAAGCCCGATTGCGTCCAGCTCGTGGGTCGCATTGCAGAATTCAGTACTCATGAATAATCAACCTTCAGCCGCACCTTCTTGCGCGCTATCGTCACGGGTTCGGGGCAACGAAGCCCGATTGCGTCCAGCTCGTGGGTCGCATTGCAGAATTCAGTACTCATGAATAATCAACCTTCAGCCGCACCTTCTTGCGCGCTATCGTCACGGGTTCGGGGCAACGAAGCCCGATTGCGTCCAACTCGTGCGTTGCGTCGCAGAATAAAGCACTCATCAATAATCAACCTTCAACCAATTCGGCCAGTAATGATACTCACGGCGAAAAAATAATCAAACCACGGGGCGGTTATGCAGCATATGCTACCAAAATGTGAACCGGCTCTACCCAGGCTTCGCTCGATGAGTAATATAAAAATTGAACCATATTCAACAAGGAGGTGTGAATATGCAGGTCTCCTACGGCAGATTGCAAGCCTACGCAGGCATGGGGTTCTTGTCGTTCGCCATGATAGTGCTGGGCAGCCCGATCGGTAATACCGGTACCTGGTTCGGCTCCATGGTGATGATAGGGCTGGGGCTCTGGATCGAGCTCAGCGACTACTACGACGAGGATGAGGACGAGAACGATCCCTCCTGAGAGCCTGGCTCTCGGCACTCAAAGGCGGACGATGTCCGCCTTTGTCATTTCTGCTCCGCGCCGGAACGGGTCGAGCGCATGGCGCGCTCCAGCTGCTGTGCCGTCTGCTCGGGGTTGGCCCTGGCGTCGTTGAAGAAGCTGCTCAGCACATCCATGATCCCCTGGCGCATGTTGGTGGGCACCGCCATCCCCTCCGCCATGCTGGGCAGCAGGTTGTCCTGTTGCTCGGCGTGGAGGAAATCCTGATAGGAGCGGATGGCGCAGCGATCGAACTTGCTCATGTCCGGCTTGATGAGTGCCGGGATGGAGCCCTTCACCCGGTTGAACGCTTCCTGGAAGCGCGGTGTCATCAACAGCCTGGCCAGCTCGCCCTGGGCCTGCAACTGGGCGGGATCCCGCTGCTTGAACATGGCGATGGAGTCGAGGTTGTAGCTGAACAGCCCCTGGCTGCCCGGGCTTGGCAAGCACTCGATATCCTCGCCGGGGCGGTAGTTGCCTGCACTCAGCTCTCCCTTCACCCAGTCCCCCATCACCTGCATGGCGGCGCCGCCGCTCTCCAGCAGGTTGGTGGCCTGGTGCCATTTCAGGCCAGCGTATTTCTCGGGCACATAAGCGCGCAACTGCTGGAAGCGGGTCAGCACCCGCACCATGTCGGGGCCGGTCAGGGTGGCGCTGTCCTGTTCGAGGAAGGCCTTGCGATAAAAGGTCTTGCCCCCTTCGCCGAGGGCCACCGTTTCGAACAGCACCGCGATCTGCCAGGGTTCGTTACCGATGGCGAGGGGGGTGATGCCCTTCTCCTTGAGCTTGTCCGCCACCGCCACGAATTGGGCCCAGTCGGTGGGGGGCTTGAGCCCCTGTTGCTCGAATACCTTGCGGTTGAGCCACAGCCAGTTGACCCGGTGGATGCCGGTGGGGACCGCCATCAGGGCGCCGTTCTGGCTGAGGGTATCGCGCACCATGGGGGGCAGCTGAGGGTACCAGCCGAGGTGCTCGGCCATGGGGGTGAGATCGCGCAGAAAGCCCAGGCTGCCCCACTCGTGCAGCTCGAACCCCTTGAGGTGGGCCGCCTCCGGCGGGTTGGCCGCCAGGGCCCGGCTCTTGAGCACCGTCATGGCGCTCTTGCCGCCGCCCCCCTGTACCGCGAAGTCGTTCCACTGGTTGCCCTGCTCGGCCCACTCGGACTTGAGCACTTCCACAGCCCTGGCCTCGCCGCCGGAGGTCCACCAGTGCAATACCTCCACCTGGGAGGCGCAGACGGGCAGGGAGAGCAGGGCGATGACAGAAAAAGACAACCACTTCATACATTACTGCCTTGGTAGGGAGAGGGTGGCCTGCAGGCCGCCCTGGGGGCGATTTTCCAGCACCAGGTCGCCGCCGTGGGCGTGGGCTATGTTGCGGGCGATGCCAAGGCCCAGCCCGGTGCCGGCGGCATCGGTGCTGAGGCGGTAGTAGGGCTCGAAGATGCGCTCGAACTGATCGTCCGGCAGGCCGGGCCCCTCGTCCATGATGAAGAGGATCAGCATCTCCTCGTCATCCATGATGATGATGCGCACCTTCTGGCCGTACTTGATGCCGTTGTCCACCAGGTTGCCGATGCAGCGCTTGAGGGCCAGCAGCTTGCCGCGATAGGGCCACTTGCAGTGCCCCTCGATGGTGAGCAGATCCTCGTGCAGGTTCATGGCCTCCGCCATCTGCTCCAGCAGGGCGTTGACGTCGATCTGCTCAAGGTTCTCGTGAATGTCCGTCTCTTTGACCGTCTGCAGCGCCCCTTTGACCATCAGCTCCAGCTCGTCCAGGTCCTTGTTGAACTTGGCGATCTGCACCTCGTCGTCCAGCAGTTCGACCCGCAGTCGCAGCCGGGTGATGGGGGTCTTGAGGTCGTGGGAGATGGAGCTGAAGAGGCGCTCCCTGTCGTCGATGAAGCGGCGAATGCGCTGCTGCATGATGTTAAAGGCGCGGGTCGCCGCCACAATTTCGGAGGCACCCTCCTCTTTGAGGGACGGCTGGTCGATGTCCTTGCCGAGGTTGACCGCCGCCTTGGCGAGGCGACGCAGGGGGCGGGTCTGCCAGCGCACCAGCATGAAGGTGAAGAAGCAGAGGAAGACCGTCATCAGGGCGATGAAACGCACCTGGTTGCTCGGCATCACGGTGTCATCCAGCGTCATGTAGGGGGCGGGCAGCAGGGCCGCCAGATAGAGCCACTCCCCCGGTTCTATCTCGATCTGGGTCACCAGCACCGGCGGATTGATGGGCTCCAGAGACAGGGTGTAGCGGGCCCAGGAGGAGGGGAGATCCGCCAGCAGGGTGTCGTTGTTGAAGACGTGCAGCTCCTCGGGGCGAGAGAAGTCCACCTTGATCGCCATGGCGTCGGAGAGTTTGCGGCTGAGCACCTCCTGTACCTCTTTGAGCACCAGCGTCTTGCGCTCGCTGTCGGGGATGGCGCTGATGTGGATCTCTTCCTCGTTCAGGGAGACGAAGAAGCGGCTGCCCCCCATGTTGCGCAGCTGA
Organism: Aeromonas sp. INTO2; assembly: GCF_049860605.1. NCBI lineage: Bacteria > Pseudomonadati > Pseudomonadota > Gammaproteobacteria > Aeromonadales > Aeromonadaceae > Aeromonas > Aeromonas sp. INTO2. The sequence continues at coordinate 4,113,167 of NZ_CP187588.1, read as the reverse complement.
TCCAGGGCGATGTGGCGGTATTGCAGGGGCAGGGACTTGAAGAAGTTGACGGTGGAAGCCGCCGACAGCGCCAGGTTGCGGGTGGTACTGAGCATGCCCTCCAGCTCCCGCTTCTGGATCTGCTGCATCCAGATGCCGGTGAGGATGGTCTGGGAGAGCAGGATGGCGAGCAGCAACAGCAGCAGCATCCGCGACAGCAGGGAGCGGGGCACCAGGGCCCGCCAGAACTTCTGCCCCGTCATGGCAGCGTGTGTCTCTTGTCGATCAGCATGGGGTGCTTACCTCTGTGCCTTGCCGTTGCCCGTGATGGGTCTCTCTTCTGCCCGTTCAAGGTCTCGCCGTAGCGTCTGTCTGTTACGGGATCTCGTGGACTTCGGCGATCAGCATGTAGCCGCTGCCGCGAATGGTCTTGATGATGCGCGGGCTCTTGCCGTTGTCACCCAGCTTCTGGCGCAGGCGGCTGATCTGCACATCGATGCCGCGCTCCATGGGCAGGCTCTCGCGACCGCGGGTGGCGTCCGAGATGGTATCCCGGTCCAGCACCACGCCGGGCTGCTGCAGGAACATGCCGAGCAGCAGGGCATCGCTGCCGGAGAGATCCAGCAGGCTGCCATCTTCGTGGGTCAGCTGGTGGCTCAGGGTGTCCAGGGTCCACTCGGCGAAGCGCAGCCGACGGCTCGGTTCCTTTTCTTTCTCCGGCTGGCGGAATTCGGCGCGGCGCAGCAGCGCCTTGATGCGGGCCTGCAGTTCGCGCGGGCTGAACGGCTTGGCGATGTAGTCGTCGGCGCCAAGTTCCAGACCGATCACCCGATCCGCTTCGTCGGAGGCGGCGGTCAGCATGATGATGGGTACCTGGGAGTCGCGGCGTATCTGCTGGCAGAGGGTAAAGCCGTCGTCGCCGGGCATCATGATGTCCAGAATGATGAGGTCCGGGCTGTGCTGGGCCAGTTGTTGGCGCATCTCGTTCCCTTCGGCCGCGGTCAGTACCTCGAAACCAGCCCGGGTCAGGTACTCGTTGAGCAGCTCGCGGATCTCCCGATCGTCGTCGACGATAAGCAGTTGTTTGCTCGTTGACATATGTATGTGCATCCACCCATTTTTTTGTGCAGATTGAACCTGTCGGGGGAGCAAAATGCAAGCAAGCCCCCCCTCTAATGTGAAGTTATGGGCAATATAGCCTCAGGATTGGCCCCGATCGCGGGAAAAGAATAAAAAAGGCCGACCCAAACGGGCCGGCCAACACGCAGATTCCGACGGCAGGAGCGCACCCCGTGTGGCGCGTTCCACAGACTCGACAGCAGGGTCGGCAGGCCGACCCGGTATTCGTGATGGGGCCGCTGTGCCGGGAAGCAGGGCCGCCTTCTGTCTGTTGTTGCCGCCCCGAGGCGGCATCCCTGACCGGTGAGCAGTCAGGGGCGATTCACTTACACCCGTTCGAACACGGTGGCGATGCCCTGACCCAGGCCGATGCACATGGTGGCGACTCCCAGGGTGGCGTCCTTCTCTTCCATCAGGTTGATCAGGGTGGTGGAGATGCGGGCACCGGAGCAGCCGAGCGGGTGACCCAGGGCGATGGCGCCACCGTTGAGGTTCACCTTCTCGTCCACCAGGTCTTGCAGACCCAGATCCTTCACGCAGGGGAGGGACTGGGCGGCAAACGCCTCGTTCAGCTCGAAGAGGTCGATGTCGCCGATGGTCAGCCCGGCCCGCTTGAGCGCTTTCTGGGTGGCCGGCACCGGGCCGTAACCCATGATGGCGGCGTCACAGCCGGCGATGGCCATGGCGCGCACCCTGGCGCGGGGCGTGAGGCCGAGGGCCTTGGCGCGATCCGCACTCATCACCAGCATGGCGGCGGCGCCATCGGACAGGGCCGAGGAGGTGCCGGCGGTGACGGTGCCGTTGACCGGGTCGAACACCGGGCGCAGCTGGCTCAGGGTTTCTACCGTGGTCTCCGGGCGGATCACCTCGTCATAGTCGTAGAAGAAGCGGGCGCCGCTGGCGTCATGGCCTTCCAGCCCGACGATCTCCTTGGCAAAACGCCCTTCCACGGTGGCGGCGTGGGCACGGCGGTGGGAGCGGGCGGCAAACTCGTCCTGCTGCTGACGACTGATGCCGTGCAGCTTGCCGAGCATCTCGGCGGTCAGCCCCATCATGCCGGAGGCTTTTGCCACCGACTTGGCCATGCCGGGGTGGAAGTCGACGCCGTGGCTCATCGGCACGTGACCCATATGCTCAACGCCGCCAATGATGAAGATATCCCCATCACCTACCTGAATGGCGCGAGAGGCATCATGCAGCGCCTGCATACTGGAGCCGCACAGACGGTTGACGGTGACCGCCCCCACCTGTTTCGGGATGCCGGCCAGCAGGGCGGCGTTGCGGGCGATGTTGAAGCCCTGCTCCAGGGTCTGCTGCACGCAGCCCCAGTAGATATCCTCGATCTCGTTCGGGTCGAGGTTGGGGTTGCGCAGCAGGATGGATTTCATCAGGTGCGCGGACAAGTCTTCTGCACGCACGTTGCGGAAGGCGCCGCCCTTGGACCGGCCCATGGGGGTCCGGATACAGTCGACAATGACTACGTCTTTCATGAATGGATCTCCTTTCCGCAATCAGTAGAAGGTGTTGCCCTGGGCAGCCATCTCGCGCAGCTTGTCGCTGACGCGGTAGAGCGGGCCCAAGTCGGCATACTGGTCGGCCATGGCCACGTAGCGATCCAGGCCAATGGTGTCCAGATAGCGGAACACGCCGCCGCGGAAGGGAGGGAAGCCCAGACCGTAGACCAGCGCGATGTCGGCTTCGGCTGGCGTGGCGACAATGCCCTCTTCCAGGCAGAGCACCACCTCGTTGATCATCGGGATCATCATGCGGGCGATGATGGCCTCCTTGTCGAAATCCTGCTTCGGCTTGACGATGGGGGCCAGCAGCTCGTAGCTGGCTGCGTCGGCCACCTTCTTCGGCTTGCCCTTCTTGTCCTGCTCGTAGGCGTAGAAGCCCTTGCCGTTCTTCTGACCGAAGCGGCTCGCCTCGTACATCACGTCGATGGCGGTGCGGCCTTCCTTGCTCATGCGTGCCGGGAAACCCTGCGCCATCACGTCACCAGCGTGGTGGCCGGTGTCGATGCCGACCACGTCCAGCAGGTAGGCGGGGCCCATGGGCCAGCCAAACTCCTTCTCCATCACCTTGTCGACGGCGGCGAAGTCGGCGCCATCGGCGACCAGCTTGTTGAAGCCGAAGAAGTAGGGGAACAGCACGCGGTTCACGAAGAAGCCGGGGCAGTCATTGACCACGACCGGGGACTTGCCCATGGCGGCGGCGTAGGCCACCACGCGGTTGATGGTTTCATCGGAAGTTTGCTCGCCGCGGATGATCTCCACCAGTGGCATGCGGTGCACCGGGTTGAAGAAGTGCATGCCGCAGAAATTCTCGGGGCGCTTCAGTCCCTTGGCCAGCAGGGAGATGGGGATGGTGGAGGTGTTGCTGGCGAGCACGGCGTCTTCGCCGATGATCCCTTCCACTTCACTCAGCACGGCCGCCTTCACTTTCGGGTTCTCGACCACGGCCTCGACCACCACGTCCACATGCTTGACGTTGTCATAGCTCAGGGTCGGCGTGATGGCGGAGAGCACCTGGCCCATCTTGATGCCGTCGATGCGACCGCGCTCGAGCTGGCCGTTGAGCAGCTTGGTGGCCTCATTCATGCCAAGTGCCAGCGCCTTCTCGTTGATGTCCTTCATCACCGCCGGGATGCCTTTGCTGGCAGACTGGTAGGCGATGCCGCCCCCCATGATGCCGGCACCCAGCACGGCGGCATGGCCGGTGGCCTTGTTTGCCTGCTTGGCGGCCTTCTTGGCCAGCGCCTTGATGTGTTGATCGTTGAGGAAGATACCGACCAGCGCCTTGGCCACGTCGGTTTTCGCCAATTTGATGAAGGTGGCGGCCTCGGCGGCCAGCGCTTCGTCACGGCCCATGCCAGCGGCGGCTTCCACCGTCTTCACGGCGGCCATGGGGGCCGGATAGTGTTTGCCCGCCACGGCGGCAACCATGCCGGCGGCGGTGGTGAAGCTCATCATGGCTTCCAGTTTGGAGAGGCGCAGCGGGGCCTTCTTGGCGGCGCGGCGGCCCTGCCAGTCCAGCTTGCCTTTGATCGCGTCCTTGATCATCTGCACGGCGGCGCTGTGCAGCGCGTCGGGGGCGACCACGGCATCGATGGCACCCACCTTGAGGGCGTCATCGGCACGGTAATCCTTGCCGGTGGTGATCCACTCCAGTGCGTTGTCGGCACCGATCACCCGCGGCAGACGGACGGTGCCGCCAAAGCCCGGCATGATGCCGAGCTTGGTCTCGGGCAGGCCGATCTTGGCCGTGGTGTCGGCCAGCCGGAAATCGGTGGAGAGAATAGTCTCGCAGCCGCCGCCCAGAGCATGGCCCTTGATGGCGGAGAGGGTGGGCACCGGCAGATCTTCGATGGCGCTGAAGATGTCGTTGGCCTTCTTCAGCCAGCCGAGCAGGTCTTCTTGCGGCAGATCGAACAGTTCCAGGAATTCGGTGATGTCGGCGCCGACGATGAAAGCGTCTTTGCCGGAGGTGAGGATCAGACCCTTCAAATCGGCTTGTTGCTGTAATGCGGCGATCGCTTCGCTCAGGGAGAGCAGGGTAGCGCGATCCAGCTTGTTGACTGAACCCGGGGCATCGAACCTCAGCTCGGCAATGCCGTCTTCGAGGTAGCTGACCGTCAGGGTTTCGCCTTGGTAGATCATGAGAGTGTCTCCTTGTTCCCACTCTGTGGGGAATGGTGCTCCTTTATCCCCAGCAGGGGGCGAGGCTCACTATTGATCCAAAAGGAGACATTTTCAACACCTATTTAAAACATTTGTTTAACAGTTATCGAGTAAAAGCTCTTCATCACAAAACGGGCAAAAAAGAGGCGCCTTGCGGCGCCTCCGATGGAGATGAGCGTGGTATCAACTGGCCAGTTCCGGCCGATTGCGATACTGGTTCAAGACCTCGGGATCGGCGAGGGCGTGGGTGTTGTTGACGGGGCGGTTGTGCACCACTTCCCGGACCGCCAGCTCCACTATCTTGCCGGACTTGGTGCGTGGGATGGCATCCACCTGCAGGATGCGGGCAGGCACATGACGGGCGGTGCAGTGCCGCTTGATCTGCTGGCAAATCCGCTCACGCAGCCCGTCGTCCAGCTTGCAACCCGCCTTGAGCTTGACGAACAGCACCACCCGCTCGTCCTGTTTCCATTGCTGGCCGATGACGATGCTCTCCTCCACCTCGTCGAGTTGTTCCACATAGCGGTAGATCTCGCTGGTGCCGATGCGCACGCCGCCCGGGTTGAGGGTCGCGTCGGAGCGGCCGTAGAACAGAATGCCGCCGTTCGGGGTCAGCTCGATCCAGTCCCCGTGGCACCAGATGTTGTCGAACCGCTCGAAGTAGGCGGCGTGGTACTTGTCGCCGTTTTCGTCCCCCCAGAAGTAGATGGGCTGGGCCGGGAACGGCTTGGTGCAGACCAGTTCGCCCTTTTCACCCAGCACCGGCTGGCCCGCCTCGTTGAATACCTGCACCGCGAGACCGAGGCCGCGCCCCTGGCTCTCGCCGCGATAGACGGGGCTCAAGGGGTTGCCGATGACGAAGCAGGAGCAGATGTCGGTGCCGCCAGAGATGGAGCTGAGCTGCACATTCTGCTTTATCTGCTGGTAAACGTAGTCAAACCCCTCCGGCGACAGCACGGATCCGGTGCTGCAGATGAGGCGCAAGGCAGGCAGGTCGTGGGTATTGATGGGGGCATAACCCTGTTTGTGCAGCGCATCGAGATACTTGGCCGAGGTGCCGAACAGGGCGACCTCTTCGTCCCGTGCCAGATCCCACAGCACGTTGCCATCCGGGTAGAAGGGGGAACCATCGTAGAGCACCAGGGTGGCGCCGGAGGCGAGGGCGCTTACCAGCCAGTTCCACATCATCCAGCCGCAGGTGGTGAAGTAGAAGATGCGCTCCCCCGGCTTGATGTCACAGTGCAGTTGGTGCTCTTTCAGGTGTTGCAGCAGGGTACCGCCGATGCCGTGCACTATGCACTTGGGTTTGCCGGTGGTGCCGGAGGAGTAGAGGATGTAGAGCGGATCGTTGAAAGCCATGGGTTCGAACTGGAGGCTGGCGTCCGGCTGGCTCGCCAGCACTTGCTGCCAGTCGTGACCAAGCTGCAGCGGGTTGCCGAGCAGGGGGATCATCACTGTCTGCTCTATGCTGCCGATCTGGCTGACGACCCCTACTACTTTGTCCTGAATATCGATAGCTTTGCCGTTGTAGCGATAGCCATCCACCGCAAACAGCACCCGCGGCCGGGTCTGGCCGAAGCGCTCTACCACGCTGGCCTCGCCAAAGTCGGGGCTGGTGGAGGTCCAGATCGCCCCGAGGCTGGTGGTTGCCAGCATGGCCACCACGGTTTCCGGGATATTGGGCAGGTAGGCTGCGACCACATCACCCCGGCCTATACCCTGGCTGCGAAGCCAGTGGGCCAGGCGGGCGACCTGATCTGCCAGCTGATGCCAGCTCAGGGTACGGCTTGGGCCCCCTTCGATGCGGGAGATAATGGCCGGGCTCTCATCCTGACGGCGCAGCAGGTTCTCGGCGAAGTTGAGCCGGCTGTCGGGGAACCAGCGGGCGCGTTGCATATCCTGGCGGTTCTCCGCCACAATGTTGCCAAGTTCGCCCTTGACGCCGCAGTGCTGCCACACCAGGGGCCAGAAGCGGGTGGTCTTCTCCACCGACCATTGATACAGGTCGGCATAGCTGCGCAGTTGCAGACCATGGAAGTGATTGACCTCGGCCATGAACTGGTGGAGGTTGGAGTGCTGCATCCTGTCCTGATCCGGTGTCCACAGACAAAGGTTTTGCATGAGTCGTTCCTGACGGCTGATATCTACTGTCTATGGGCAGTGTATTGAATTGTTCTTTGTTTGTTAATTGTCTGTTTTATCTTCATAACAAAAAGCCTGTAACCTATGCGTTACCTCACGAAGCGAAAGCCGGGTGGCTCGAGCCTTGATTCGCTTGATGTTATGCTGAAGTCACATTCGCCCGGAGCAGGACGCCATGAGCAGTTACAGCCAACTTTTTGCCCAGCATCTCGACACCCTTCAGCAGCGTACCCGCGACATCCTGCAACAACAGAGTCTTGGCGGTCTCGCTATCCACTCCGGCCAGACTCATCGTATCTTCCTCGATGACCAGGATTATCCCTTCAAGGTGAATCCCCAGTTCAAGGCCTGGCTGCCGGTGCTGGACAACCCTCACTGCTGGTTGCTGGTGGATGGCGTGAGCAAGCCGGTGCTGCTGTTCTACCGGCCGGTGGACTTCTGGCACAAGGTGGCGGAGTTGCCCAACGCCTTCTGGGTCGACTTCTTCGACATTCGCTTCCTGACTCGCCCGGAGCAGGTTGCCGATCACCTGCCGGCCAACAAGCAGGAGTGGGCCTATCTGGGCGGCCATCTGGAAGTGGCCGAGCTGCTGGGACTGGGTCAGCCCAATCCGGAGGCGGTCCTCAACTACCTGCACTACCACCGTGCCTACAAGACGCCCTATGAGCTGGAATGTCTTCGCGATGCCAACCGCATCGGCGTGCGCGGCCACATCGCGGCCAAGGACTCCTTCATGGCGGGGGCGAGCGAGTTCGAGATCAACCTGGCCTACATGAAGGCGGTCGGACAGGGGGCCAATGAGGCGCCCTACGGCAACATTGTTGCCATCAACCGCAATGCGGCCATCCTGCACTACACCCATCTCTCCACCCAGCGGGTGCCGGATGCGGAGCGTTACTCCTTCCTCATCGATGCCGGTGTGGACGTGCACGGTTATGCCTCCGACATTACCCGGACTTGGGCCTGGCGCCGCGGTGAGTTCGCCGATCTGATCGCAGCGCTGGATGCACAGCAACAGGAGATCATCGACGAGATCAAGCCGGGCCGCCGCTACAGCGAGCTGCACCTGCAGATGCACCACAGGCTGGCGCGCCTGCTGCAAGCCACCGAACTGGTAGACATGTCGGTGGACGAGATGATCCACACCGGGGTGACCAATGTCTTCTTCCCCCACGGTCTCGGCCACTTCCTCGGCCTGCAGGTACACGATGTCGGCGGCTTCATGCAGGATGAGCGCGGCACCCACCTGGCGGCCCCCGAGCAGTTCCCTTATCTGCGCTGCACCCGGGTGATGGAAGTGGGTCAGGTCTTCACCATAGAGCCGGGTCTCTACTTCATCGACAGCCTGCTGGAGCCGCTGCGCCAGGGTGAGCAGGGCAAGCGGGTCAACTGGAACAAGGTGGAGGCGCTGCGCCCCTATGGTGGCATTCGCATCGAGGACAACGTGGTGCTGCATGCCAACGGGGTGGAGAACCTGACCAGACAAGCAGGGCTCTGATGGCGACGGATTACCCCATACCGGCAGCCCCACTGGAGGTGAGCGAAGAGATCAAGAAGAGCCGCTTCATTACCTACATCGCCCACACTCCGACCGTCGAGGCCGCCAAGGCCTGGATAGACGAGATCAAACAGCAACACCCGGGAGCCCGGCATCACTGCTGGGCTTTTGTCGCCGGCGCCCCCCAAGACAGCCAGGTTTATGGTTTCAGTGATGATGGCGAACCCTCGGGCACAGCGGGCAAACCCATGCTGGCCCAGTTGATGGGGGCCGGTCTGGGTGAAGTCGCCGCCGTGGTGGTGCGCTATTACGGTGGAGTGCTGCTGGGGACCGGTGGCCTGGTCAAGGCCTATGGCGGTGGTGTGGGGGCAGCACTCAAGCAACTTGAAACCTGTATCAAGCGTCAGCTGACCTCTTCCGTGATCCAGTGTGACTACACCGACATGGGGGCCGTGGAGTCCCTCATCTCTGCCCATCAAGGGCAGTTGCTGGTGGCCGATTATGGTGCCAGCGTCACCCTTCAGGTAGCGTGGGAGTCTGCGCTCTGGGCCCGTATCGCACAGGAATTGACCGACCGGACCCAGGGTCGGGTATCCCTTCGTCCCTTAGATGGCTAGAATCCATCGCTCTTTTAGTCTGAAGAGGGAGCCGGAATGCAGATTCTGAGCATCATTCGTATCGTCGGTCTGCTGGTTGCCCTGTTCAGCTCGACCATGCTGCTGCCCGCGATGGTCGCTTTTGGGTATCGTGATGGCGGTGGTACCGAGTTCGTCAACTCCTTCGTCATAGCCCTCCTGCTCGGCCTCCTGCTCTGGTTCCCCAACCGCCACCAGAAAAAGGAACTCAGGTCCAAGGAAGGCTTCCTCATCGTGGTGCTGTTCTGGGTGGTGCTGGGGAGCGTGGGTGCCGTCCCCTTCATCATGAGCGACACGCCTGACATGTCGGTCTCGGAGGCCTTCTTCGAGTCGTTTTCCGGCCTGACTACCACGGGCGCAACGGTGCTGACCGGGCTGGACAATCTGCCCAAGGCGTTTCTCTTCTACCGCCAGCTGCTGCAATGGCTCGGTGGCATGGGGATCATCGTGCTGGCGGTGGCCGTGCTGCCACTGCTGGGTATCGGGGGCATGCAGCTCTATCGCGCCGAGATCCCGGGGCCCGTCAAGGACAACAAGGTGACCCCGCGCATCGCCGAGACGGCCAAGGCGCTCTGGTTCATCTATCTGTTGCTGACTTCCCTCTGCGCTCTCGCGTACTGGATGGCGGGAATGACGTTGTTCGATGCCATCTGCCACTCCTTCTCCACCTTGTCGGTTGGGGGGTTCTCGACCCACGACGCCAGCATCGGTTTCTTCGACAGCCCGGCCATCAACCTGATCACAGTGGTGTTCCTGTTGCTGGCGAGCGTCAACTTCGCGCTTCACTTCATGGTATTTGCCCACAAGCCGGTGCGCGTGAGCAGCTATCTGCGTGACTCCGAGCTCAAGGTGTTTCTGAGCATCCAGTGCGTGCTGGTGCTGATCTGTTTCGTCTCTCTGCTGTTCCACGGCCACTACGATACCTGGCAGGATGCGCTCAACCATGGCCTGTTCCAGGCGGTGTCTCTGGGCACGACCACGGGGTACAGCACCACCAGCTATGCGGATTGGCCCTCCTTCCTGCCCATGCTGTTGATGTTCTCTGCCTTCATCGGCTGTTGTGCCGGCAGTACCGGGGGGGGCATCAAGGTGATGCGTTTCATGATCCTGTTCCTGCAGGGGATGCGTGAACTCAAACGGCTGGTGCATCCGCGGGCCATCTACACCTTGAAGCTGGGACGCCGTGCCGTACCGGAACGGATCGTGGAAGCGGTCTGGGGCTACTTTGCCACCTACATCATCCTGTTCTTCATCTTCATGCTGTTGCTGCTGATGACGGGGCTGAACGAAGTGACGGCTTTCTCCGCCGTGGCTGCGGCATTCACCAACGTGGGGCCGGGTCTGGGGGAGGTGTCGGCCAACTTCGGCAATATCTCGGCCACTGCCCAGTGGATATTGATCGTGGCCATGTTGTTTGGTCGATTGGAAATCTTCACACTTCTGGTACTGTTTACTCCTGCATTCTGGCGTAGTTGAGGTTGGTATGGACAAGATTTTGGTGCTTTATTCTTCCCGGGACGGGCAAACGCGGAAAATCGTGGATGTCATGCTGGAGGAAATATCAGGATGCGAAGTGGTGATGCACGACCTGCACACCCTGCCTATGTGCAACCT
>NZ_CP187588.1:3887500-4097500 GCF_049860605.1 Aeromonas sp. INTO2 | reverse complement strand
AGCTTGGCACTGAACATTGAACCTACATGTGTAGGATAGGTGGGAGGCTTTGAAGGCGTGACGCCAGTTGCGCTGGAGCCGTCCTTGAAATACCACCCTTGTATGTTTGATGTTCTAACGCAGGCCCATGAATCTGGGCCGCGGACAGTGCCTGGTGGGTAGTTTGACTGGGGCGGTCTCCTCCCAAAGAGTAACGGAGGAGCACGAAGGTTGGCTAATCCTGGTCGGACATCAGGAGGTTAGTGCAATGGCATAAGCCAGCTTAACTGCGAGACGGACAGGTCGAGCAGGTACGAAAGTAGGTCATAGTGATCCGGTGGTTCTGAATGGAAGGGCCATCGCTCAACGGATAAAAGGTACTCCGGGGATAACAGGCTGATACCGCCCAAGAGTTCATATCGACGGCGGTGTTTGGCACCTCGATGTCGGCTCATCACATCCTGGGGCTGAAGTCGGTCCCAAGGGTATGGCTGTTCGCCATTTAAAGTGGTACGCGAGCTGGGTTCAGAACGTCGTGAGACAGTTCGGTCCCTATCTGCCGTGGGCGTTGGATGATTGAAGGGAGTTGCTCCTAGTACGAGAGGACCGGAGTGAACGAACCTCTGGTGTTCGGGTTGTCACGCCAGTGGCACTGCCCGGTAGCTAAGTTCGGAATCGATAACCGCTGAAAGCATCTAAGCGGGAAGCGAGCCCTGAGATGAGTCATCCCTGACCCCTTGAGGGTCCTAAAGGGCCGTTGGAGACCACAACGTTGATAGGTGGGGTGTGTAAGCGTAGCGATACGTTGAGCTAACCCATACTAATTACCCGTGAGGCTTAACCATACAACACCCAAGAAGTGTTCTAAGGCTTGTAGCAAATACGAACGAATTACTTACATCAGCTTTCTCAGATTGAAGATTTTGCCTGGCGGCAATAGCGCAGTGGAACCACCTGACCCCATGCCGAACTCAGAAGTGAAACGCTGTAGCGCCGATGGTAGTGTGGCATTCGCCATGCGAGAGTAGGACACTGCCAGGCACCCAATACAAGAAACCCCGCTCACTCGAGCGGGGTTTTTTATTGCCTGAAATTCACGTTATCCATCCATATCTGGTTGATTTACCACCACGATTGTATCGTTATACAACCTGATCAGCACAGGGCAGCTCCATGTTGACTATCCCATCTTCCAGCTGAATATCGATCTTGAAACCGAGCCGTTTGGCCAGATTGATCATGCCGCGATTGCTGGGCATGGTCATGCCAGAGAGCTGGCCTATGCCACGCTCTCTGGCGTAGCGCACGATCTTTTCCATCATCAACTTGCCGAGTCCTAGCCCTTTCAAGTCTGAGCGGACCAGGATGGCAAACTCCGCATCCGATTGATCCGGGCTGGCAATGGCTCGCACCACTCCCAGGATCTGCTGGCTGAAAGGGCCGTCCTGACCCACGGCGACGAAGGCCATTTCCCGGTCATAATCGATCTGGGTCATGCGGGCCAGCTCCTCATGCCCCAGCTCCCCCACATCGGCGAAAAAGCGTTTGTACCTGTCTTCATCAGACACCTGCCGCACGAACTGCTTGTGGGCGGGCTCGTCTTCGGGGCGGATGGGGCGCAGCAGCACATGACTCTGATCTTTCAGCCAGGCACCCTCTTCCAGCTCGGTGGGATAGGGGCGAATGGCCAGTGGCAGCACTTGTTGCCCTCGCTCTGCCAAGACGAGCCGGGCATCCAGGATCACCATCCCTTCGCCACAGGCCTGCAGCGGGTGCAGATCCAGTTCTTGTATCTCGGGGAAGGCCAGCAGCAGCTCGGAGAGCTGGCACAGCACCTGGCCGAGGGCGTCGATATCGAGCCGTACCGGACTGGCCTGCTCGCGGATCTTGCCATCCTTGAGGGCACCAATGATCTGGTAGCGAGCCAGTGCCTGGTTGAGGGGAGGAAGAGCCGCGACCATGTCGCGGGGCTCGGCGCCGGATTCCCCGAGCAGGATGACGGGGCCGAAGACCGGATCCTGCTGCAAGCGGATCCGTAGCTCCAGACCCCCGCTGCGGCGTGCCATGCGTTGTACCAGCAGCCCTTCTATGCGGGCGCCAGGATCATGCTGACGTACCCTGTCCAGAATGGCATCCGCCGCCTGGGCGACTTCCGCCGAGGTGCGCAGGTTCAGCATGACACCGTGTACATCGGATTTGTGGGCTATGTCGGGAGATCGCAGCTTCACCGCTACGGGGTAGCCAATCTGTTCTGCAGTCAGTGCGGCCTCGATGGCATCGGAAACGATCCAGGTCGCGAGGGTGGATAGCCCGGCTGCCTGCAAGATGGGATGGGCCAGGTGGGTGTCCAGCACCCGCTGCTGGCGGTCCAGCGCTTGCCCAAGGAGCTGCTGGCAGCGCTCGACATCGAGCCTGTTGCCCTGCAGGGAGGCCGGTGTTTCCATCAACTGTTTCTGGTTGCGGCGATATTCCACCATGTGCATGAAGGCCGTGACGGCGCTTTCCGGGGTGCGATAGGTCGGGATGCCCGCCTCGTTGAACAGGCGTCTCCCCTCTTGGGCGGAGTATTCGCCTGCCCAGTTGGTCAGTATGTTGAATCGTCTGGCCCTGGGATGCTGCTTGATGAAGTCGATCAGGTTGCTGGCGAGGGTGACACCTCGGGCGGTGAGGGACGGTGCATGGATCAGCAGGATGGCATCGGCACTGTCCCCTTGGAGCAGCGTCTCGAGTGCACTCTTGTAGGCCTCGATATCTGCATCGCTGCCGATGTCGAGGGGTGGCATCGCCAGCTTGCCTCCCCGAGACAGCAGTACGTCTGCGGCCATGTTGGCGAGACCGCGCCCGTTGGAGAGGATGGCGAGCCGCTCCCCCTTGAGGGTCAGGGAGTGGCTCAGGGTCTCGACAGTGGCAAACAGTTCGTGGGTATCCCGGACGCGCAGCATGCCAGCCCGGCGGATGGCGGCATCATAGACATTGTCGAGACCGTTGGCCGGGTCGTGCCGACCGCTCTTGAGGATCAGGATGGGTTTGTTACGCGAGGCGGCACGGGCGGCGGAGAGAAAGTGCCTGGCATCGTGCAGCTTGTCCATGTAGATCAGGATGGCGCGGGTCGTCCCGTCCCGGGAGAGCTGATCCAGCAGTTGGCCAAAGTCGATGTCGCAATGATCGCCCAGGGAGATGAAGGCCGAGAAGCCGATTTCGCGCTGCTTGGCCCAATCCAGGATGGTGGTGCTGACCGCTGCAGACTGGGAGAGAAACGCCACCTGTCCCGGAGTCGCTGCAATGGGGGAAAAGCTGGCGTTGATACCCTGCCCGGGGAGCAGCATGCCCATGCTGTTGGGGCCGAGCAGCCGGATGCCGTATTGCTGGCACAGATGCTTGAGCCGCAGGCGCTCGTCAGTGGAGAACTGGGCGGCCAGTATGATGGCGGCTCCGGTTCCTTTCTTGCCGAGCTCCTCGATGAGCGGCAGTACCCGTTCGCGCCGGGTACAGACGATGGCGAGATCGGGGGAGAGGGGAAGGCTCTCTATGTCCGGATAAGCGAGCACGCCAGCGATGGCCTGGCTGCGGGGGGCTACGGGTAGTATAGGGCCCTGGAACTGACCCGCCAGCAGGTGCCGGATGACCACATGGCCTGCCTTCTGCGGATCACTGGAGGCGCCGATGACGGCGATCGAGTGAGGTTTGAAGAGCCGATCCAGGCCGCTTTGTTTCATGGGCACTCCTCGTGGTGGCCCCCGGGGCGAGGGGGACGGATGGTGCCAGTCTAATACGCTTTGCGTGCGGGTTCTGTGACCGATTGCGGATCACGATCTGGCCAGTGCGCTGGCGCGCAGATAAAAGCGCAGCTCCCCCTGAATGCATTGCACCGTGGCGAGGTGCTTGTCCTGGAGATAGATCTCCTGCTCCCGATCGAGTTCATGGCGCTGGACCCCGAGGCTTTGCAGATATTCTGCGAACAGGATGGCACTGCGGATTTCGACAAGATGCTGGCTCACGCTCTATTCCTTGATGGTGGCTGGATGGTGCCGGCCAGTGTCCCCTCTTCTCCCCCACTTTCATACTGATACATTTGACACTCACCGTGGCTCTGACGCCTGTCGGATCAGCGAAGGCCTCCCTGGCCGCGTGCGGTGTCCCAGAAGGCGCGGATCAGCGGCTCTTCCAGCCGCTTCTTGAGCACGGCGATGCCGACGTCGAACGCCTTGAGCGCCGGTTTGGGCTCGACCACACGCACCTTGTCCCCCATGGGGCTGTGATCGATGACGGCGGCAGGCACGACACCCACACCGAAGCCGAGGGCCACCATGGCGACGATGCCCTCGTTGCCCGCCACTTCTGCATAGATGTTGGGAGCTATCCCCTTGTTGCGAAACCATTGATCACAGCGCTTTCGGGCCAGCCCCTGTTCGGAGAGGATCAGCGGCAGGCGCTCCCAGTCAGGTTCGCCCTGGGGGAACCACTGACCCTGCTGGGGGGCATTGCGGGGGGCGATGAACACCAGAGGGACTTGTTGCAGGCTGGCGAATTCCAGCTTGGACGAGAGCGCATCCGGCCTCGCTGCGATGGCGAGATCGGCTTCGTCAGCCAGGATCTTGTCCACTGCCAGTGCAGGGTCGCCGGTCTCCAGCTTGATCTCCAGTTGGGGATAACGGCGACGAAAGCGTTCCAGTACCTCGGGCAGCAGAAAGTAGCTGGCGGTGACCGAGCAGAACACCCGCAGCCGCCCTTGCAGCGGCTCGTCGCTGCGTTTGAGCTCCTGTTTGAGTTGGCGCCACTCCTGCAGCAAGGCACCGCCAAACTCCCGCAGCTTGTCACCAGCAGGGGTGAGCCGCACCGAGCGGTTGTCCCGCTCGAACAGCACGCAGCCGGTCTCCTGCTCCAGTCGCTGGATGGCGCGGCTCAGGGTGGAGGGGCTGACCGCCATGGCATCGGCGCTTTTGCCGAAGTGGAGGGAGTCGGCGAGGTGTAGAAACAGTTCGAGATTGCGAAGGTCCATCTTTTTATTCCTGCGGCGTTGTCAGGCGCCCTGTAGCACGATGGCTCGGCGGCGGGAGATTGCGGGAAATCACATTTCAATTCCTGCAACGTACTGTTTCGAATATATCAGTTCAGGCAATAAGTGTCCCGCGCTATAGTGGTTTCGACAACGCCGCTATCCGGCATGGAATCAATCGAACGGAGCAATCACCATGGCTAACTATTTCAACACCTTGAACCTGCGTCAGCAGTTGGCCCAACTGGGCAAGTGTCGTTTCATGCAGCGCGAAGAGTTCGCGGACGGCTGCAACGTGCTGAAGGGCAAGAAGGTGGTGATTGTGGGCTGTGGCGCCCAGGGCCTGAACCAGGGTCTGAACATGCGCGACTCCGGGTTGGACATCTCCTACGCCCTGCGCAAGGCCGCCATCACCGAGAAGCGCGCCTCCTGGCAGAAGGCCACCGACAACGGCTTCGTGGTCGGCACCTATGAAGAGCTGATCCCGACCGCCGATCTGGTGCTGAACCTGACTCCGGACAAACAGCACTCCGACGTCGTCAAAACCGTGATGCCGCTGATGAAGCAGGGCGCTGCGCTGGGCTACTCCCACGGCTTCAACGTGGTGGAAGAGGGGCAGCAGATCCGTTCCGACATCACCGTCGTGATGGTTGCACCCAAATGCCCGGGCACCGAAGTGCGTGAAGAGTACAAGCGTGGTTTCGGCGTACCGACCCTGATCGCCGTCCACCCGGAGAACGATCCCCAGGGTGAAGGCATGGCCATCGCCAAGGCGTGGGCCTCTGCTACCGGTGGCGACCGTGCCGGCGTGCTGGAATCTTCCTTCGTCGCGGAAGTGAAATCCGACCTGATGGGCGAGCAGACCATTCTGTGCGGCATGCTGCAGGCCGGTTCCCTGCTCTGCTACGACAAGCTGGTTGCCGAGGGCACCGACCCGGCCTATGCCGGCAAGCTGATCCAGTTCGGCTGGGAGACCATCACCGAGGCCCTGAAGCAGGGCGGCATCAGTCTGATGATGGACCGTCTCTCCAACCCGGCCAAGCTGCGTGCCTTCGAGCTCTCCGAGCAACTGCGCACCCTGATGCGTCCGCTGTTCGAGAAACACATGGATGACATCATCGCCGGCGAGTTCTCCCGCGGCATGATGGCTGACTGGGCCGAAGACGATGCCAAGCTGTTCGGCTGGCGCGAAGAGACCGGTAAGTCCGCCTTCGAGAATGCTCCTGCCTATGCCGGCAAGATCGCCGAGCAGGAGTACTTCGACAATGGCGTGGTCATGGTGGCCATGGTCAAGGCGGGTGTCGAGCTGGCGTTCGAAACCATGGTGGCCTCCGGCATCTATGAAGAGTCCGCCTACTACGAGTCTTTGCACGAGCTGCCGCTGATCGCCAACACCGTCGCCCGCAAGCGTCTGTACGAGATGAACGTGGTCATCTCCGATACCGCGGAGTACGGTAACTACCTGTTCGCCAACGCTGCCGTGCCGCTGCTGCGTGAGCACTTCATGCCGACCCTGCAAGCAGGGGACCTGGGCAGTGCCCGTGCCGAGAGCAAGGCGGTGGACAACCTGGCCTTGCTGGCTGCCAACGAAGCGACCCGCAACCACCCGATCGAGAAGATCGGCCAGACCCTGCGTGGTTACATGAAGGACATGAAGCGTATTGCCGTCGGCGGTTAAGCCTTCGCTGAGCGGCATCGGAAGGGGCGGGGATGACGATCCCCGTTACTGGCTGGCTTAGACACCCGGCCTGTCGTCCGGATGATGCAAACAGACCGATTGATAGCAATAAAAAAGCCCCACTCATCGAGCGGGGCTTTTGCATTCTGGAGGGCGGGAGAATCAGGCCTTCCAGGCTTTCCAGGTGTTGATCAGGCCGTTGGTGGAGCCGTCGTGGCTGGTGACGGCCTCATCGGTGCCCAGCTCCGGCAGGATCTTGTTGGCCAGCTGTTTGCCCAGCTCCACACCCCACTGGTCGAAGGAGAAGATGTTCCAGATTGCGCCTTGTACGAAGATCTTGTGCTCGTACATGGCGATCAGGGAGCCGAGGGTTTTCGGGGTCAGCTGCTTGAACAGGATGGAGTTGGTCGGGCGGTTGCCTTCGAACACCTTGAACGGCACCAGATCCTTGACCTGCTCCAGCGTCTTGCCGGCGGCCAGGAACTCGGCCTCCACCGCTTCCTTGCTCTTGCCGAAGGCCAGGGCCTCGGTCTGGGCGAAGAAGTTGGCCAGGAGCTTCGGATGGTGGTCACCGATGGGGTTATGGCTGATGGCCGGCGCCAGGAAGTCGCAGGGGATCAGCTTGGTGCCCTGATGGATCAGCTGGTAGAAGGCGTGCTGGCCGTTGGTACCCGGCTCACCCCAGATGATGGGGCCGGTCTGGTAGTCCACCGGATTGCCGTCGCGGTCCACGTACTTGCCGTTGGACTCCATGTTGCCTTGCTGGAAGTAGGCAGGGAAGCGGTGCATGTACTGATCGTACGGCAGGATAGCTTCGGACTCGGCACCATGGAAGTTGTTGTACCACAGGCCGATCAGGGCCAGCAGTACGGGCACGTTCTGTTCATAGGCGGCAGTGGCGAAGTGCATGTCCATCTCGAAGGCGCCTTGCAGCAGGGCCTCGAAGTGCTCGAAGCCGAGGGAGAGGGCGATGGGCATGCCGATGGCGGACCAGGAGGAGTAGCGGCCGCCGACCCAGTCCCAGAACTCGAACATGTTGTCGGTGTCGATGCCGAACTCGGCAACGGCCTTGCCGTTGGTCGAGAGGGCGGCGAAGTGCTTGGCAACGTGGGCCTTGTCACCGGCATGACCGAGGAACCAGTCGCGGGCGGTCAGGGCATTGGTCATGGTCTCCTGGGTGGTGAAGGTCTTTGAGGCCACCAGGAACAGGGTGGTTTCCGGATCGATCTTCTTGAGCGTCTCGGCGATGTGGGTGCCGTCGACGTTGGAGACGAAGTGCATCTCCAGGTGATTCTTGTAGGGGCGCAGGGCCTCGGTGATCATGACGGGGCCCAGATCGGAGCCACCAATGCCGATGTTGACCACGTGCTGGATGGCCTTGCCGGTATAGCCCTTCCACTCGCCACCGATGACCTTCTCGCAGAAGCCCTTCATCTTGGCCAGTACGGCGTTCACTTCCGGCATCACGTCCTTGCCGTCAACCTCGATGGGACGGTCGGAGCGGTTGCGCAGGGCGGTGTGCAGTACGGCGCGTCCTTCGGTCATGTTGATCTTGTCGCCGTTGAACATGGCGTCGATGGCGCTGCGCAGATCGGTCTCGCCAGCCAGGTTCACCAGCAGCTTGAGGGTCTCTTCGGTGATCAGGTTCTTGGAGTAGTCGACCAGGATGTCGCCACCGAAGGTGAGGGAGAACTTGTCAAAACGCTTGGGATCCTGTGCGAACAGATCCTTGAGACGCATCTCCTTGTTGGCTGCAAAATGGGCTTCCAGTGCCTGCCAGGCCTGGGTCCGGGTTGGATTGATATTTTTCATAGGATTATCAGTCTTCCAAGTTGTGTTTGAACCTTGCAGGCAAGGCTCCCGCCAAACCTTATTATGCGAGCATTATACCGGGCACTCCGTGCGCCCCGTGTAACAGAGCATTACCAATTGTCTGCAACGAGGGAGTGTACAACCAAAACAGTGCGATTATGAGTCACTCAGTACCCCGGGATCTTGCGTTCGCGCATGCTTGTTCGGGTTGAAAAGGCTTTCATTTCAAGGGGAGCGCGGCCGTGGCTCTGGAAAGCTGGCGTGACAGATCAAAGGGTATTCAACAGACGCTCATCGGACGGTTTTTTGAGCAGGCGCAAATGGTGGGCAACAGACGCTGGCTACCATATGAGCCGAATGGACGAGATCTCCCAGGGATGGCCAAGGTATGGAATCAATGGTGTGGAATGAGGAGATCGAGATGAAAGCCCTGTTATCCCTGTTTGCCCTGAGCCTGATCGCCACCGGCCTCATCGGTTTGCTGACCCTGACGCTGGCCAATGCGGCGCCGACGCTGGAGATCCGCGTGTTGGCGGTGATCGGAGCCGTGCTGGGGGGCTATGTGCTGATGCAGCCCCTGCTCAACCGGGTCGCATGTCGGCTGGGGTGAGAACGCAGTGCTATCTGGTGCGCAAGACCGGCCTGTGGCCGGTTTTTTTCATGTCACAGAAGGCAGAAACGACAGTGCCAGCCCGAAGGCTGGCACTGGAGAACGCACACCGAGGATCAATCCGCCGTCTTTTGCATGTGGACCACACGCTGGGGGAAGGGGATCTCGATGCCCTCGGCGTCGAAGGTGAGCTTCACCTTCTCGTGGAAGTCGAACCAGACACCCCAGTAATCACCGGTCTTGACCCAGGGACGCACCACGATGTTGACTGAGGAGTCGGCCAGCGCGGCAACGGCAATGGTGGCTGCCGGCTCCTTCAGGATGCGGGGCTCTTCGCTCACCAGCCGCTCCAGGATCTGTTTGGCCTTGCGGAGATCCGAGCCGTAGCCGATGCCGAAGGTCATGTCGACGCGGCGGGTATCCATGCGCGAGTAGTTGACGATGGTGCCGTTGAGGATGGCGGAGTTGGGCACTACCACCATCTTGTTGTCACCCGAGGTGAGGGTGGTGGTGAAGAGCTGGACCGATTGCACAACGCCATTGGTGCCTGCCACCTCGATGAATTCCCCAGCCTTGATGGGGCGGAAGATGATGAGCAGGAAACCAGCGGCAAAGTTGGAGAGAGAGCCCTGCAGCGCCAGACCGATGGCCAGACCGGCGGCACCGATAATGGCGACGAAGGAGGCGGTCTGCACCCCGACCCGGCCCAGGGCGGCGATCACTACGAACACCAGGATGGTGTATTTGAGGATGCTGCCGACGAAGTGGGTGACGGTGGTGTCCAGCTTGCGGGTCTGCATCACCTTGACCACGCCACCGCTGAGAAGGTTGGCGGCAATGTAACCGACCAGCAGGGTGATCAGGGCGGCGGCGATGTTGACCGCATACTCGATGATCAGTCCCTGGTTGTTGGTCAGCCAGGTCTGTGCTTCGGTAATGATCTCGGGTTCCATAGGATGTCCTGTTGGTGTGAAGATTTATGGCAGATGAATCTAACACTTGAGCGCGACAAGCTGGGTCGCATCTGGTGCTTGTCTCTTCTTTTGTGCCACAAAAAGCAAGGGAGGCCAAGGCCTCCCGTTTTCTCACAACCCTGCTGGCGCAGGGACGCTCGGCATGTGCGCACTCAGCTTTGCAGCTGCTGGCTGCGGATGAACTGCCACTGATCTTCAAACCCGGCGGTGGGGTTGATTGTGAGCTCGGAGCAGACGTGCATTGGTTGATGCGGTCTGCTGGCTCAGCTTTGCAGCTGCTGGCTGCGGATAAACTGCCACTGATCTTCAAAGCCGGCAGTGGGTTTGATTTTGAACTCGGAGCGGACGTGCATTGGTTGATGCGGTCTGCTGGCTCAGCTTTGCAGCAGCTGGCTGCGGATAAACTGCCACTGATCTTCAAACCCGGCGGTGGGCTTGATTTTGAACTCGGAGCGGACGTGCATTGGTTGATGCGGTCTGCTGGCTCAGCTTTGCAGCAGCTGGCTGCGGATAAACTGCCACTGATCTTCAAAGCCTGCAGTGGGCTTGATTTTGAACTCCGAGCGGACGAACTGGCTGATGCGGCCCTCGGTATAGGCCAGCAGCAGGTTGGCCAGCATGGTCTCGTCGAGCTGGAAGCCCTGGCCTTCCCGCAGCCGTTTCTCGCGCAGTACCTGCTTGATCTGGGTCTCCAGCTTGTCGAACAGAATGCTGATGCGATCCCGCAGCCGATCGTGTTCGCCCAGCAGGGCATCGCCATTGAGAATGCGGGTGATGCCGGGGTTGCGCTCGGCGAACACCAGCAGCAGCTGCAGTATGTGATGGCAGCGGGCCATGGTGTCCTTCTCTTCGGCCATGATCAGGTTGACCCGTGACAGCAGGGAATCCTCGATAAAGTCGATCAGCCCCTCGAACATCCTCGCCTTGCTGGGAAAATGCCGGTAGAGGGCCGCCTCGGACACGCCCACCTCGGCCGCGAGGCGTGCCGTGGTGATACGCTGGCCCGGGCTGGTTTCCAGCATGTGGGCGAGTGCCTGCAGGATCTGATCGCGCCGACTCTGTTTCTGGTTACTGCTTGCCATGGATTCCCCTAAAAAAAACAATGGCTTGATTCTATTATTTGGCACGTGCCCCAGGGGGCCGTGTGGTCTTGTTATTGACGACCAGAAGAACCAAACCCGCCTTCACCCCGTTCACTCTGATTGAATTCGTCGACCAGTTGGAAGCTGGCCTGTACCACCGGCAGGATCACCAGCTGGGCGATGCGCTCGCCAGGCTGCATGGTGAAGCTGTCGTTGCCACGGTTCCAGACCGAGACCATCAACTGACCCTGGTAGTCGGAGTCGATGAGGCCGACCAGGTTGCCCAGCACGATGCCGTGCTTATGGCCGAGGCCGGAGCGGGGCAGGATGGTGGCGCACAGACCCGGATCCTGGATGTGAATGGCCAGCCCGGTCGGCACCAGCGCGGTGTCACCCGGGGCCAGGGTCAACGGTGCATCCAGCAGGGCGCGCAAGTCCATGCCAGCGGAGCCCGGTGTGGCGTAGGCGGGCAGCGGGAAGTCGGTGCCGATGCGGGTATCCAGGATTTTCAGTTCAATTTGTGTCGTCATGAATCTTTTTCAATTGGATCGCCTGGCGATCGGGTGGTACTGCGGGAGCCTGCGGGTTCCCGGCATGTTCAATGGGCTCAGGGTCGATAATGGCGTGCAATCAGGGCGACAAGATGACGGGCCAGCGTCAGCTTATCGGCCAGGGGCAGGGCGGCTTGACCCCCTTGCCAGAAGACGGTCAGGGCGTTGTCATCGGCATTGAAGCCCTGGCCTGCACGGGACACATCGTTGGCGGCGATCATGTCCAGCCGCTTACGTCGAAGTTTGTCGAGGGCGTATTGTTCCACATCCACGGTTTCGGCGGCAAATCCGACGGTGAAGGGTTTGTCTGACAACGCCCCCACATCGGCGATGATGTCGGGGTTTTTGACCAGGGTCAGCTGCATTTGGTCGTTGTCGCCGGTCTTCTTGATCTTTTGCTCGGCCACCTGGGCGGGACGGTAGTCGGCGACGGCAGCGCAGCCGATAAAGAGGTCGCACTCACCGACCCGGCTCATCACCGCTTCGTGCATCTGCAGGGCACTCTCCACATCGATGCGGGTAACGCCGGCCGGGGTGGCCAGTGCCACCGGGCCGCTCACCAGGGTCACCTCCGCGCCCGCTTCGCGCGCGGCGCGGGCGATGGCGTAGCCCATCTTGCCGGAGCTGTGGTTGCTGATATAGCGCACCGGATCCAGCGCCTCGCGGGTCGGCCCGGCTGTGAGCAGCAGCCTGACGCCTGCCAGGAGTGGCTCGGCGGCGAGCTGCTGGCAGCAGCGTTCCACCAGTTCCAGGGGATCCAGCATCCGGCCCGGGCCCACATCGCCGCAGGCCTGGCTGCCGGAATCCGGCCCCCACAGCTGAATGCCGCGTTCGGCGAGGGTCTGGAGGTTGGCCTGGGTGGCGGCGTTGCGGTACATCTGCTGGTTCATGGCTGGCGCCAGGGCGACAGTCGCCGGGGTGGCAAGGCAGAGGGTGGTGAGCAGCTCGTCCGCCATGCCGGCGGCCATGCGGGCCATCAGGTTGGCGCTGGCGGGGGCGATCAGCACCAGATCGGCCCACTTGGCCAGTTCGATGTGGCCCATGCCCGCCTCGGCAGCCGGGTCCAGCAGACTGTCGGCCACCGGGTGGCCTGAGACGGCTTGCAGGGTCAGCGGGGTGATGAACTCCTTGGCGGAGCGGGTCATCACCACTCGCACCTCGGCCCCCTGATCTTTCAGGCGACGTACCAGTTCGGCACTCTTGTAGGCGGCGATCCCGCCACTGACACCCAACAGGATGCGTTTATCGGCCAATCTCATCTGCTGCTTCTCTTCCGGCTCACTCTGACTGGTCGGCTAAGATAGCACAGGCAATGGGTGGCGACAGAGGCTGACATGGGGGAGTTGTGGTCGGGCTCGCGGGATTCTTTGCTATGTTTTCTCTCAATAGCAATGAGGGAGAGACAAATGAGCATCAAGGAGTGGCCAGAAGAGGAGCGCCCGAGGGAAAAGCTGCTGCGCCGAGGGGCGGCGACGCTCTCCGATGCCGAACTGCTGGCCATCTTCCTGCGCACCGGGGTCAGTGGGTTGAGTGCGGTGGATCTCTCCCGCCAGTTGTTGCAGCAGTTTGGTTCCCTGCGGGCACTGCTGGGAGCCGAGCAGCAGGATTTTTGTGGCGCTCACGGGCTGGGACCTGCCAAGTATGCCCAGTTGCAGGCGGTGCTGGAGATGGGGCGGCGCCATCTGGCCGAACAGTTGCAACGGGGAGAGGCGCTCACCTCGCCAGGGCTCACCCGTGACTTTCTGCAAGCCCAGTTGCGGGATCGGGGGCGGGAGGTGTTCGCCCTGCTGCTGCTCGACAACCAGCACAGGGTCATCCGGTTTGTCGAACTTTTTTACGGCACCCTCGACTCGGCGAGCGTCTGGCCCAGAGAAATCGTGCAGATCGCGCTCAAACATAATGCAGCCGCCGTGATTCTGGCGCATAATCACCCGTCCGGCGTGGCCGAGCCCAGTCGGGCGGACCGCCAGATCACGGATCGGATCCTGGCCGCCCTGGCCCTGGTCGATATCAGAGTGCTTGATCACCTGGTGATCGGTGATGGCATCACGGTTTCTTTCGCAGAGCGTGGTTGGTTGTGACTGGGCTCTGGCACTGTATTAGTTGATCTTTGATCACGGATGCTGTATAAAATGCCGCCTTCTGTTTGCCCCGCAATCGAAGGCCAGCGGGGCAGATATTTGCTCGAGCAATGAAGTAAGATTTGGAGAGACTGACATGTCTAGAGTATGCCAAGTAACCGGCAAGCGCCCGGCAGTTGGTAACAACCGTTCGCACGCTAACAACGCTACCAAGCGTCGTTTCCTGCCGAACCTGCACACTCACCGTTTCTGGGTTGAGAGTGAAAAACGCTTCGTGAGCCTGCGCGTATCCGCAAAAGGCATGCGTATCATCGACAAGCGCGGCGTTGAAGTGGTTCTGGCTGAACTGCGTGCCAGCGGCGTTAAGGTATAAGGAATTAGATCATGGCTAAAGGTATTCGCGATAAGATTCGCCTGAACTCCAGCGCCGGTACTGGTCACTTCTATACCACTACCAAGAACAAGCGCACCATGCCCGAAAAAATGGAGATCAAGAAATTTGATCCCGTGATTCGTCAGCATGTGATCTACAAAGAAGGCAAAATCAAGTAATTACTTGGTTTCGCTGCAAAAACCCGGCCTCGTGCCGGGTTTTTTTATGGCTGGAATTCAGTACACTGCCGATTCGAAGGGAGGCTAGCCATGTTCAAACTGAGCCGCAAAGGCTGGAACAACGTGATCATCGTGGTCGTGTTGATCGTCATTACCCTGTTGCACCGGCTGGAGCAGGCCCAGCAGGAGAACAGTGCCAAACGCGCGCGTCCGCTGTTGCCGGAGAGTGCCGTGGTGCTGACCTGGCAGGGGCCGAGCTGGCAGATAGAGCGTATCGGCCAGGGCTGGCGCAGCGCGCCGGATCTGGGGCTTGGCAGCACCCAGCTGGCGGCCCGCATCGAGGCGTGGCAAGGCTGGCTGCTGCCCCCCGGCGAGCCCGTGCGCGGCACCCCGGTGACCCTCAAGATCTGGATCGCCGGACAGAGCGATCCGGTGGAAGTCGGGCTCTATCAGGACGACGGCAAGTTTGCCGCCCTGCTGCCCTCCTCGACCTGGCTCAGCTTGAGTCAGGCGCAATACCGTGACCTGATGCGTCCCATTCCCTGAACGAGAGATCGCCCATGCCTGAATTACCGGAAGTCGAAGTCAGCAGCCAGGGCATCTCCCCCTGGCTTACCGGCATCAAGGTGACCCGCGTGGTGGTGCGGGACGGCCGCCTGCGCTGGCCCGTGCCCGGCGAGATCCAGGAGCTGGTGGATCTCGTCATCCACCGCGTCAGCCGCCGCGCCAAATACCTGTTGCTGGAGACCGACTTCGGCACCGCCATCCTGCATCTCGGGATGTCCGGCAGCCTGCGGGTGCTGGACATCGGCACCCCGGCCGAGAAGCACGATCACGTGGATATCGAGCTGGCCAACGGCAAGCTGCTGCGGCTCAACGATCCGCGCCGTTTTGGCGCCCTGCTGTGGACCCGCGAACCGGCCGAGGCCCATGCCCTGCTCGTCAAGCTGGGGCCGGAACCCCTCACCGATGCCTTCCATGCCGATTACCTGCGGGAGAGGGCGAAGGGGCGCAGCACCGCCATCAAGCAGTTCCTGATGGACAACCACGTGGTGGTCGGGGTGGGCAACATCTACGCCAACGAGGCGCTCTATGCCGCCGGCATTCATCCCAGGCGGGCGGCGGGCAACATCAGCGCCGAGCGGCTGGGCACCCTGGTGAGCGAGATCAAACGGGTGCTGGCCGAAGCCATTCGCCAGGGGGGCACCACCCTCAAGGATTTCACCAGCGCCGACGGCAAGCCGGGCTATTTCGTCCAGCAGTTGCAGGTCTATGGCCGCGGGGGGCAGCCCTGTTTCCACTGCCATACCCTGCTCACCGAGGTGAAGATGGGCCAGCGAACCACGGTGTTCTGCTCCCACTGCCAACGCTGAAAGAGGGATTTTTGAGCCGGAACCGGCCAAGTTGTAAGAGAGTATTTCCGGTCTGTTGATGCGGCGTCAGCCCATGACTACTATCTCGCCAGTTCAGGCTGCGAGGTAATAAAATGACAGCTAAATCAATAGACTGGGAACAGTTATCCCGGCAGGGACACTATTGTGCCCACGATATGGCCCGCTTCCTCTATCCCGAAGACAGCGCCCGCAAGACCTTCAATCGCGGCAAGTTTTTGCTGCGCAGTCTGCTCTACCGTGCGCAGTTGAACCGGGTATTCGAGCTGTTCCAGAGCGCCCCCCTGCGGGCGCTTCCCGCCCGCCACCCCGAGCTGCTCGACAAGCCGATGCGCCCCTATCGCTTCGCCTGCTCGACGGTGAACCAGCGGGTCAAGATGGTGGAGGATCACTACCGCCTGCTGCTGGGCCTGTACCCCGAGCTCATCGACCCGCTCTATCTGGGGGAGGGGATAGTGCTGGGCCATTATCCCGATGGCGGCTGGCGCATCGTGCTGCGTCACGACGGCACCTTCCGCCGGGAGGCGGAGCTGGCGCTCTCCATCGTCAACGCGCGGGGGGAGCGACTCTACAGCTGTGCCTTCTCCCTGGCGGGCAGCGAACAGGAGCTGGCCCTGGTGATCGGGTCGGTGCAGGGGCCGGAGCCCTGTGTCGAGCAGCCCCAGGAGCAGGTGCGGGCATTGACCCGGGCGGGTCAGGGTCTGAGACCCAAGTCGCTGGTGGTGATGCTGGTGATGGCGCTGGCCGGGGCCATGGGGGCCCACCGGGTCTGTGCGGTGCGCATGAAGGCCCACATCTTCCAGGCAAGACGGTACAGCAAGAAGAAGAAAGCCTGCCTGCAGGCGGACTACGACGAGCTGTGGCAGGAGTTTGGCGCCCTCGATCAGGATGCCAACTTCGTGCGGCTGCAACCCGTGGTGCGCAAGCCGCTGGAGGAGGTGGCCGCCAAGAAGCGGGCCATGTACCGGCGTCGCTACGAGTGGCTGGACGGGCTGGAGCGGGCGATCCGCCAGCAGTTTGCCCACGGCTAGGCGTGCAGTGCGTTGATGCAACAAGGGCTACCCGCGGGTAGCCCTTGTTCGTTTCGGCCCATCAGGGGAGGGGATTAGCGCTGCTGCTTGGCGGCAATGGCCTGAGCCACCAGGGGGTCGACGAACTGGTGGATGTCGCCACCGTGCAGCGCCACCTCCTTCACCAGGGTGGAGGAAATGAAGGAGTTCTCCTCGGCCGGGGTGAGGAAGACGCTCTCCAGCTCCGGCATCAGGCGGCGGTTCATGTTGGCGAGCTGGAACTCGTATTCGAAGTCGGAGACGGCGCGCAGGCCGCGGATCAGCACGTTGGCCTGCTGCTCCCTGGCAAAATCCACCAGCAGGCCGGAGAAGCCCACCACCTTGACGTTGGGCAGGTGAGCCGTCACCTGCCGGGCCAGTTGAACGCGCTCCTCGAGATCGAACAGCGGCCGTTTGCTCGGGCTGTTGGCCACCCCGACCACCACCTCGTCGAACAGTCTGGCGGCGCGGCCAATGAGATCGGTATGGCCGTTGGTGATGGGATCGAAGGTGCCGGGATAGATTACCTTGTTGGTCATGCTGCTGATTCCTGAAACCGGAAAACTGGTCGCATTATAGGGGTTGTTGTCGGTTTGTCGCGACCGGGATGGCGCGGATTTCTGGCGCTGATCGGCGGCCGGGGTCGCACAAATCGGGGCCCCGTGGTGTCTTCGCTTGAGAATCGCCCTGCATCAGGCAAGAATACCCGCATCGCGCATCAAGCCTCCTTCGCTGGTGACAGGGAGCATAGGGATTTTTTATGAAACGTATTCTGGTAGTCCGCAATGACAAGATTGGTGACTTCATGCTGGCGTGGCCGAGCTTTGCCATGCTCAAGCGCTCCATGGAGTGTCATGTGACTGCCCTGGTTCCCGCCTACACGGCGCCCTTGGCCCGCCTCTGCCCCTGGATCGACGAGATCATCCTGGATCCGGGTGCCCGGGCCGACAAGGAGCAGCAACGCGCCCTGCTGGCGCGTATCAAGGCGGCCGCCTTCGATGCCTCCATCTGCCTCTTCTCCAACACCCGCAATGCCAAGCTGGTGTGGAAGGCGCATATTCCCTACCGGCTGGCCCCGGCCACCAAGCTGGCCCAGGTGCTCTACAACCAGCGCCTGGTGCAGCGCCGCTCCCGCTCCCAGAAGCCGGAGTACGAATACAACCTGGATCTGGTGCGCCGCTTCCTCGCCGATCAGCATCAGACCGTGGTAGAGCCACAGGGCCCCTACCTCGGCTTCGACCCCGAGAGCCTGCTGCAGGTGCGCGAGCAGGTCGCCGCCCGTCTCAGGCTCGACGCCAGCCGCCCCTGGCTGATGGTGCATGCGGGCAGCGGTGGCTCGGCCAACAACCTCTCCATCGAGCAGTACTCGCGCCTCATCATCAAGCTCAACCAGGCCTGTCCCGAGTTGCAGTGCGTGCTGACGGCAGGCCCGGGGGAGGAGGGGAAGGCGGAGCAGTTGGCGGCCGAACTGCTGGCCCATGGGGGCAACGGCTGGATCTATCGCTCCGACGAGGGGCTGCCGAAGTTCTGCCAGGTGATGGCCAACGCCGCCCTGTTCGTGGCGGGCAGCACGGGCCCCCTGCACATCGCCGCGGCCATGGACGTGCCGACCGTCGGCTTCTTCCCGGCACACCGTTCGGCGACGCCGCTGCGCTGGCGGCCGCTCAACGGCGAGGGGCGCCATCTGCCCTTCAGCCCGCCGGAAGACAGTGACCACCCGGAGGACATGAGCCAGCTCGATCCCAAGGCCATGGCGGCAGAGATCGCCCGCTGGGCCCCGCCCTTCTGGCGCGCCGAGCGCTGAGAGCGCACACAGAACATACAGACAGGGTCCCGCGGGGCCCTCTCTTGTATGGGGATGCGCCCTGCAGGCAGACCGGCCGACCGGGCGTGGCTCCCGACAGCCCATTGATGGGCCTGCCCGGGCTCCGGGCAGGGGAAACCTGTCGGTATAAGCCGGAGTCGGGTCATGTTGCCAATATCCATGCATTCGGCTTATAGCGGCCAGTTTTCGTCCGTGGCGCCCGGGTTTGCGCCGTGAGCGGCCCCGCGAGGGCTGCGCCCGCTCCATGGCAATGGGGTTCGCCCCTTGTCCCGCTGGAATAAGGGGTGAGTGATTAATGGGATGTTTGAGGCGCGATGCCCTATTTCGGCTGCTGGGGCTGCTGGCGAACCCAGAGATCGGCGTATTTGACGAAGGTGGAGTGGGCGGAGAGGATGGCCAGCAGCAGGCCCTGCTTGCCGTCGAGGAAACCGGCCTTGAGCAGGTACATCTTGAGGAAGCAGCCGACGGCGTGGACCAGTCCCTGGCCGAGGGATCCCTTCTTGCCGCGGGCGGTGCGCTGATCGGCCCATGCGCGGGCATAGCCGGCGGATTTGACCAGGTAGTGTTCCAGATCCCGGTAGGTGTAGTGGAGGAGGTCGCCCTGCAGGTTGACGATCTTCATGTTGGCGCGCACCTCCACCTTCTCGTGTACCAGCGCCTCGTTGTAGCCGGTCAGCGCCTTGGGGTAGAGGCGCAGCACCCGATCCGGGTACCAGCCGCTGTGGCGGATGAAGCGGCCGAACACCCAGGAGAGGCGCGGGATGGAGTAGATGGTGTCGCTGGCCGGGTTGGCCATGACCCCCTGGATGGCTTCCCTGAGTTCGGGGGTGAGCCGCTCGTCCGCGTCCAGCCACAGCACCCATTCCGACTGGACATGGGACTGGGCGAGGCGGCGCTGACGGCCGAAACCGGGCCAGGTGGTGTTGACGAAGAAGCGGGCGCCAAATTCGGCGGCGATGGCCGGGGTGTCATCCTGACTGCCGGAGTCCAGGATGACGATTTCATCCGCCAGGCCTTCGAGGGAGGCGAGGCAGGCACGGAGGTTGTCGGCTTCGTTCTTGACGATCAGGACGGCCGCCAGGGTCGGTTTTTTCACAGGCAAGGGACTCTTGTTGGTGCCCGGCGGGCGGGTCATGCTCGGATTGGCGCCCATTCTAGCCTAAAACCTCGCGCGGGGCATGACCCGAGGGCCCGGTGGGCCCGCTTTTGAATGCGGGGGAAGGGGGATCTCTGCTACCCGGCAGTCGGTGGCCCAGGGCACGCCGTGTCCGGGTCGAAGAGGGCCTCAGGAGGGATGCGCGGGGGAGCAGATCCTGCCAGGGAGGCGGTTTGCGGGAGCAGACGGGTATCTTCTGTTATTTCTTCGGCCTTTCTTGGGGCATAATCTCGCCCAGTAATGATCAACAGCCGGGCCAGTCCCGAGAGAAGACGCGCGATGAAGATATTGGTGATCGGCCCCTCCTGGGTCGGCGACATGGTGATGTCCCAGAGCCTCTACAAGGCGCTCAAGAGCAACCACCCGGGCAGCGAGCTCCATGTGATGGCGCCGGCCTGGTGCGTTGCGCTGCTGGAGCGCATGCCCGAGGTGGACAAGACCATCCCCATGCCGCTTGGCCACGGTGACTTCAAGCTGGGGGCACGCCGCCGCCTTGGCAAGCAGTTGGCCACGGAGCAGTACGATCAGGCCATCATCCAGCCCAACTCCATGAAGTCGGCCCTCATCCCCTGGTTTGCCAGGATCCCGGTGCGCACCGGCTGGAAGGGGGAGCACCGCTTCGGTCTGCTCAACGACATGCGCAGCAACAAGCAGGCCTTCCCGCTGATGGTGGAAGGCTATGTGGCTCTGGCCTACCCCAAGGGGCAGATGAAGAGTCGGGACGACATTCCCGCTATTCCCCATCCCTCCCTGCACGTGGATCTCATCAACCAGGGCAAGGCGCTGGAGCGGCTCGGCCTGAATCGTGCCCGCCCCGTGCTGGTACTCTGTCCGGGGGCCGAGTTCGGCCCGGCCAAACGTTGGCCGGAAGGGCACTACGCCGTGGTGGCGCAAAAGCACCTCGACGAGGGATGGCAGGTGTGGATCTTCGGTTCGGGCAAGGACGTGGACGTGGCCAACACCATCCGCGATCGGATCAACCCCCTGTCGCGCCCCAACTGCCACGTGCTGGCGGGCAAGACCAGCCTGCACGAGGCGATCGACCTGATGGCGCTGGCCGGTCGGGTCATTGCCAACGACTCGGGCCTGATGCACGTGGCGGCCGCCCTCAACCGGCCGCTGATCGGCGTCTATGGCTCCACCTCGCCCCTCTATACCCCACCGCTGGCGGACAGGGTCGAGATCGTCCACACCGACATCGAGTGCCGCCCCTGCTTCAAGCGCACCTGCAAGTTCGGCCACCTCAAGTGCCTGATCGAGCTAATGCCGGAACAGGTCATCGAGGCGGGAAATCGGCTGGAGCGTGGGGAAACGGCAGATCTGACCATAGTGCTGCAGCCGGTGGAATCCTCCGCTGCTGAACCAGGTAATAGCTAGCATGATCTACCGGTTGCTCTACAACCTGCTGATTCACCTGGGGTTGCCCCTGGCGTTGCTGGCGCTCTACAAGCCCAAAAAAGGCAAGCCAGGCTTCGGGGCGCGCTGGGCCGAGCATCTGGGACGATTGCCGCCGACCGGACAGGAGTCTCCCCTCTGGATCCATGCGGTGAGCGTGGGGGAGACCCTGGCCATCACCCCCTTCATCCGCGCCCTCAAGGCCGAGCGCCCCGAGCTGCCCATCCTGCTCACCACCACCACCCGCACCGGCGCTGAACAGGCGGCCAAGCTAGGGGATCTGGTGGTGCACCGCTATGCGCCTCTCGACTATCCCTGGGCCGTCTCGGCGTTTCTGAGCACCGTCAAGCCCCGCGCCCTCTGGGTGATGGAGACCGAGCTGTGGCCGAACTGGCTGGCGGCCTGCGAGGCACGGCACCTGCCAGTGACCATCCTCAATGCCCGCCTCTCGGAGCGATCCTGTCAGCGCTATGGTCGCTTCCAGGGCGCCTTCGATGCCCTGAGCCGCCCGCTGACCCACCTGCTCTGCCAGCATCAGGACGATGCGGATCGCTTCCATCGGCTGGGCATAGCGCGCAACCGGCTGGCGGTGACCGGCTCCATCAAGTTCGACATCCAGTTTGGCGACGAGGTACAGGCCAGGGGCCGCGCCCTGCGCCAGCAGCTGGGGGAGACACGACCTGTCTGGATCGCCGCCAGTACCCACCAGGGGGAAGACGAGCAGGTGCTGGCCGCCTTCGATCGGGTGCTCAAGGCACATCCCTCCGCCCTGCTCATCCTGGTGCCGCGCCATCCCGAGCGTTTCGATCGGGTGGCCGAGCTGTGCGCCCCCTACGGTTGCGTGCGGCGTACGGCGGGCAGTGCGGTCGGCGAGAGCGACAAGGTTTACCTGGGTGACACCATGGGCGAGCTGCCACTGATGCTGGCGGCGGCGGATCTCGCTTTTGTCGGTGGCAGCCTGGTGCCCGTGGGCGGTCACAACCTGCTGGAACCGGCGGCGCTGGGCAAACCCTGCCTGACCGGCCCCGTCTATTTCAACTTCAGCGACATCACCCGCCAGCTGGTGGCCCAGGGTGGGGCTGCCGTGGTGGCGGACGCCGAGGCGCTCGGCCACCGGGTGAGCACCCTGCTCGGCGATGCCCCTGCTCGCCGCGAGATGGGGGAGCAGGCCCGCGCCGTGGTGCTGCGCAACCAGGGGGCGCTGGCGCGCACCCTCTCCCATTGCCTCGCCAGCCTGGAAAGTGACGACTGAGGCGGGGCGGCGTGGTGGCCGCCCCGCCAGCATGTCTGCCAAACCCCGGGAGACAATCCGCGCCTCTTTCCTTTATGCTCTGCCCTTTGCCCCTGACCCTGTGATGCCCCGATGAACCGCGCTCCCCTGCTGTTGATGATACTGGTCACCCTGCTGGCCGCCGCTGGCTGGCTCTTCTCGAAAGAGGCGATTCGCGAACTGCCCACCGCCGCCTTTATCGGCAGCCGCTTCCTGTTGGCCGCCCTGCTGCTGTTGCCGCTCGCCTGGTTGCGCGAGCCGCCCCCCAATGGCTCACAACTGCTGCGTGCCGCCGGGTGCGGCACCTTGCTCGGGGCCAGCCTGCTGTTCTGGGTTACCGCCATCAGCCAGAGCGATGCGCTCGGCAGCGGCGCCTTCATCATGAGCGTGGCCACCCTGATGGCGCCGCTCGCCGCCTGGGCCACCTTCAAGGCCAGACCGGGCCGCCACTACTGGCTCACCCTGCCCGTCGCCGTGGCTGGCCTGCTGCTGCTCTCCAGCAGCACCCACTGGGGTGTGTCACTCTCCCTGTTCTGGTTTCTGGCGGCGGCCGCCACTCTGGGGGTCCAGCTCGCGGTGCACCGCCACTTCGCCCAGTCCATTCCCCCTACTTGGCTCACCTGCATCCAGTTGGCGGTGACCGGACTGCTCGGCACCCTGCTCTCCCTGTTGACCGAGCAGTGGCCCGCCAGCATCGGCACTGGCATCTGGGGCTGGTTTGCGGCCAGCGTCCTGATCGCCACCACATTGCGTTACTGGCTGCTCACCCACGCCCTGAGCCGGATGACCACGGCCCACGCCGCCCTGCTGATGTTGCTCGAACCGGTCTGGACCCTGATCTTAAGCACCCTCTTCTATGACGAACCGCTGGGCCCCGCCAAGCTGGCCGGCGTCGGCCTGGTGCTGGGCGCTCTGGTGCTCTACCAGCTCCCCCTGCTGCTGCGCAGCCGAAGGCTGAAGTCACCGGTCTAGCCTGCACCGGTGGGGGATGGATCAAAAAGAAGGAGAGGGTCTGCATGGCAGACCCTCTTTGCGTGATGGCACATGTCGGGCTCCCTTTGCTCGAGCCTGCCATCAGTCAGGCGGCTGAGCGCTGCGGGAAACGAGCATAAAAAAGCCCCCGGGTGGCGGGGGCTGGTGCATCGATGAGGGAGATCACTCGATGTTCTGGATCTGCTCGCGCATCTGCTCGATGAGCACCTTCAGCTCGACGGCGGACTGGGTCACCTCGGCGTTGATCGATTTGGAGCCGAGGGTGTTCGACTCGCGGTTGAACTCTTGCATCATGAAGTCGAGGCGACGGCCGCAGGCGCCACCCTTCTTCATGATCTTGTTGGTTTCGCTGATGTGCATCTCCAGACGATCCAGCTCTTCGGCCACGTCGATCTTCTGGGCCAGCAGCACGATCTCCTGCTCGATGCGGGCCGGATCCAGCTCCACCTTGGCTTCGGCCAGCCGGTCGGTGAGCTTCTGGCGCTGCCACTCGATGATCTGCGGCAGGTGGGCGCGCACCTTGGTGACTTCCACCTGGATGCCGGCCAGACGCTGCTCGATCAGCGCCTTGAGGTTGGCCCCTTCACTGGCGCGGGAGGCGAGGAAGTCGTCCAGGGTCAAGTCGAAACCGCCCATCAGTTCGGTGGCGACCGCGTCCATGTCCTGCTCGGCGGCGGCCATGACGCCCGGCCAGCGCAGCACGTCGACCGGGTTGAGTTGGCCCTGGCCCGCCTCTTTCATCACCCAGTTGGCGCTCTCGATGATGAGCTTGGCCAGCTCTTCATTGATGTGCAGCTGGCTGGCGGCGGCCTGGGCGGCCTCGAAGCGCAGGTTGCACTCCACCTTGCCGCGCTGCAGCTTGGCCCGGAAGCGCTCACGCAGAACCGGCTCCAGGCTGCGCAGTTGTTCCGGCAGGCGAATGTAGGTCTCCAGATAGCGCTGGTTGACCGAACGAATTTCCCAAACGGCTGTGCCCCAGTCGCCCTTGAGTTCCTTGCGGGCGTAGGCGGTCATGCTGTGAATCATTGATTGTTCCGGGCTTGATGAAGTGTGCGGCCAGTATACTCAGCCTGGCCTGCTCCGTCAGCCGACGAGGTGGTTTTAGCGGCTGATATTTGAGTAGCGATCGCTTATACTCCTGCGCCAATTCAGCCAGCCCAGAGGTCAGTCCCATGTCCCGTCCCAGCGATCGCAGCGCCGCCCAGGTGCGTCCGGTAACCATCACCCGCCACTTCACCAAGCATGCTGAAGGGTCCGTGCTGGTGGAATTCGGCCACACCCGCGTGCTCTGCACCGCCAGCGTCGACACCAGCGTGCCGCGCTTCCTCAAAGGCAAGGGGCAGGGGTGGGTCACTGCCGAGTACGGCATGCTGCCGCGCTCCACCCACTCCCGGATGAACCGCGAAGCGGCCTCCGGCAAGCAGAGCGGCCGTACCCTGGAGATCTCCCGTCTGATCGCCCGCTCCCTGCGCGCGGCGGTGGACTTGAGTGCCCTGGGCGAGCACACCATTACCGTTGACTGCGACGTGTTGCAAGCCGACGGTGGTACCCGCACCGCCGCCATCACCGGGGCCTGCGTGGCGCTGGTGGATGCGCTGAACTGGATGGTGGAGAAGGGGCTGATCAAACAGAGCCCGCTCAAGCAGATGATCGCGGCCGTCTCCGTCGGTATGTTCGAAGGGGAGGCCATCTGCGATCTGGAGTACATCGAAGACTCCGCCGCTGAGACCGACATGAACGTGGTGATGACCGAAGATGGTCGCATCATCGAGGTGCAGGGCACCGCGGAGGCCGAACCCTTCACCCACGAGGAGCTGCTGGCCATGCTGGCCCTCGCCAAGGGCGGCATCGCCGACATCATTGCGCTGCAGAAGCAGTCACTTGCATGATTTTAAAAACGCGGCATTGACCGCGTTTTTTTATACCCCACACAAGTAAACGACAAGCCAAGCAAGGAGCCAGAATGAAAGCCTACCAGCGTCAATTTATCGAGTTCGCCCTGGAGAAACAGGTCCTCAAATTCGGTGAATTTACCCTGAAATCCGGTCGTAAAAGCCCCTACTTCTTCAACGCCGGCCTGTTCAACAGCGGCCGCGATCTGGCCCGTCTCGGCCGCTTCTACGCCGCCGCCCTGATGGATGCCGGCATCGAGTTCGACGTGCTGTTTGGCCCGGCCTACAAGGGGATCCCCATCGCCTCCGCCACCGCGGTGCAGCTGGTGGAGCAGCACGACGTGGACGTGCCCTGGTGCTTCAACCGCAAGGAGGCCAAGGATCACGGCGAGGGTGGCAATCTGGTGGGCAGCCCGCTCAAGGGGCGCATCATGCTGGTGGACGATGTCATCACTGCCGGCACCGCCATCCGCGAATCCATGGATCTGATCCAGGCCAACGGCGCCTCCCTGGCTGGCGTGCTGATCGCGCTGGACCGTCAGGAGAAGGGCAAGGGCGAGCTCTCCGCCATTCAGGAAGTGGAGCGTGACTACGGCGCTCACATCATCGCCATCATCCAGATGAGCGACTTGATCCAGTATCTGGAAGAGAAGCAGGCCGAACAGCCGGAGCTGGCGGCGCAACTGGCCGCCATGAAGGCTTACCGCGCCCAGTACGGTATCTGAGCCGCCGCGTATACCGCGCAATAGTTGAAGGCGGCGCCCGTTTGTTCTCTGGCAGCAAACGGGCGCCGTTTTTCCATCTGCAAAAAGTGGATCATGTGGCTTGAGCTTACCCTTACAGTAAAGGTTAGGGTTTGCCAGTCGGCGTTTTGTGGTGCCGACGGGTTCCGGGGAGGAACAACATGACCACTCATCTTCAATCACCCATTCATCTGCAGTTGCCGCTGAGCGGCATGAGCTGCGCCAACTGCGCCGGCCGCATCACGACCGCCCTCAACAAGCTGGAGGGGGTCGAGGCGACCGTCAACTTCGCACTGGAGCAAGCCGCCATCGACCTTGCCAGCCCCGATCGTTTGCCGGCGGTGCTGGAGAGCATCAAGGCGCAGGGTTATGACTACGGCAGTGAGACCATATTGTTTCAAATCACCGGCATGACCTGTGCCGGTTGCTCGGCCCGCCTGAACA
Source organism: Aeromonas sp. INTO2 (assembly GCF_049860605.1). Classification (NCBI taxonomy): domain Bacteria; kingdom Pseudomonadati; phylum Pseudomonadota; class Gammaproteobacteria; order Aeromonadales; family Aeromonadaceae; genus Aeromonas; species Aeromonas sp. INTO2. The sequence goes on along the minus strand of NZ_CP187588.1, from coordinate 4,071,027 downwards.
AGATGCTGGCGGCGCTGCCCGGCGTCATCTCCGCCGACGTCAACTTCTCCATCGAGCAGGCTCGTATCGTGCTGGTACCCGGGATGCAGACGCCAGCGGCCCTGCGCGAGCAGATCGAGGCCCTCGGCTTTGGCGCCCAACTGGCGCAGGGCTCGGCCAGCGGCCGCCGCCAGCAGTTGCTGGCGCGGGAAGCGCAGGAGGCCGCCAGCGCCCGTCAGGCGCAAACCCGGGTCATCGTCTCGGCGCTGCTTACCCTGCCGCTGCTGGTGGGGATGCTGGCCATGGCCGGGTTGTTCCCCTGGCATCTGCCCGCCTGGCTGGAGCTGCTGCTCGCCACCCCGGTGCAGTTCTGGATCGGGGCCCGCTTCTATCGCGGCGCCTGGCTCGCCATCAAGAACCGCTCCGCCAACATGGATGTGCTGGTGGCCACCGGCACCAGCGCCGCCTACTTCTACAGTCTCTATCTGTTGTTGACGCTGGGGATGGCTGCCAGCGGCCAGCTCTATTTCGAGGCGAGCGCCATCATCATTACCCTGATCTCCCTCGGCAAGTTGCTGGAAGCGCGAGCTAGACGCAGCACCCAGTCCGCCATTCGCGAACTGATGGCGCTGCGGCCGGAAACCGCCACCGTCTGGCGCGGCGAGCGCTGGCAGAGCGTCGCCATCGACGAGGTGCTGCGCGGCGACAGGCTGCTGGTGCTGGTGGGGGAGCGGGTGCCGGTGGATGGCAGAATAGTGAGCGGCGAGAGCGAGCTGGACGAGTCAATCCTCACCGGCGAGAGCCTGCCGGTGCCGCGCGGTGAGAGCGACAAGGTGCTGGGCGGCGCCATCAACCGCTCCGGCGTGCTGGAAATTGAAGCCACCACGGTGGGGGAGGACTCCAGCCTCAGCAAGATCATCGCATTGGTGGAGAACGCCCAGATGGGCAAGGCGCCGTTGCAGCAGCTGGTGGACAAGGTCTCCGCCGTGTTCGTGCCGGTGGTGATGGCCATCGCCCTGTTCACCCTGCTGGTATGGTACGCCATCACCAGCGACTTCGGTCAGGCGCTGCTGGCGGCGGTAGCCGTGCTGGTGATCGCCTGTCCCTGTGCGCTGGGGCTGGCGACGCCGGCGGCCATCGTCACCGGTACCGGGGTGGCGGCGCGCCACGGCATTCTGATAAAAGATGTCGATACCCTGCAGAAGGCCCACGCCATCAAGGCGCTCATCTTCGACAAGACAGGTACGCTCACTCAGGGCAGGCCCGTGCTGGCGAGCTGGAGCGGCAACGATGAGCAACTGCGCCTCGCTGCCGCTCTGCAGCAGGCGAGCGAACACCCGCTGGCGCTGGCCATGCGCGAGGCGGTCGGCAAAGAGGCGATGCTGCCCCAGCCCGACGCGGTCGAGGTGCGGGTCGGTGCCGGTATTGTCGGTCAGGTCGCCGGTCACGCAGTCGCCATCGGCAATGGATCCCTGCTGGCCCAGCTCGGTATTGAGGTGCCCGCGCAGGATCAACAGCCTGCCGACGGCGCGACCCGGGTCTGGGTGGCCATCGACGGCGTGGTGGCTGGCATCGCCGCGCTGGCCGATACCCTGCGCCCCGAGAGCCCGGATGCCATCGCCACCCTGCGCCAGCGCGGCATCGCCAGCTGGCTGGTGAGCGGAGATGCGCCGGCGCCGGTGGCCCATATCGCCGCCAAACTGGGGCTGGACGGGGCCTTTGACTCCGTGCTGCCAGCCGGCAAGGTGGAAAAAGTCGAGGCGCTGCGGGCGCAAACCCGCGGGCTGGTCGCCATGGTGGGAGACGGGGTGAACGACGCCCCGGCGCTGGCGGCGGCGGATGTGGGTATCGCCATGGGCTCCGGCTCCGACGTGGCGATGGAGACCGCCTCCATCACCCTCATGCGGTCTGATCCGCGGCTGGTGGCCGATGCCATCGACATCTCGGCGGCCACTTGGCGCACCATCCAGCAGAACCTGTTCTGGGCCTTCGTGTTCAACATCATCGGCATTCCGCTGGCGGCACTGGGTTACCTCAGTCCCGAGCTGGCGGGGGCGGCCATGGCCCTGAGCAGCATCACCGTCTTGAGCAATTCCCTGTTATTGAAGCGCTGGCAGCCCCGGGCGGGCAGCCTGCGTGCATCTGAATCCCAAAGGAGTCATTCATGAACATCAGCAAGGTCGCCAAGGCCACCGGCCTGACCGCCAAGACCATCCGCTACTACGAGAGCATCGGCCTCATCTCGTCGCCGGTCCGCAGCGACAATGGGTATCGCAGTTATACGGATGCCTCCTTGCGGGAGCTGCGGTTCGTCAAGCGGGCGCGGGAGACCGGCTTCAATCTGGAGGAGTGTCAGGAGCTGCTGGCGCTCTATCGGGACGAGCACAGAACCAGTGCCCAGGTGAAGAAGCTGGCCCAGGAGAAAATTGTCGATCTGCGCTCCCGCATCGCCGGTTTGCAAGCCATGCTCAGCGCCCTCGAGGAGGTGGTGAGCTGCTGTCACGGAGATGCGAATCCCCAGTGCCCCATCCTCGACGAGCTGGAGAAAGGGTGAGGGAGGGCTGCGCCATTCGACCCTGCAGAAAAGGGTCTGTCGGGGCCTGTGCGGGAGAGGACGCGCTGAGTGGCAGCTTAATAGCGGTCGATTGATTGTTGAGCAGGAAAGGGGAGTGTTAAACTGTGCGGCTCTTGTACAGGGAGTACCCAGTTGACACAGAGTGTGAAATATCAGGTGCGGCGGGCCATCATGGTCCAGCTCTATACCCACGCCTCCTTCAGCCTGCCTTGCCTGGGGCTGCTGGCGATCAGCTGGAGCCTGCTGTTCCACGATTACCTGCCGGCCAGCGAGTCGCTGGGCTGGCTCGGTCTGGTCCTGCTGCTGTTGCTGGGGCGCTGGTGGCATTTGCGCTGGCGCCAGCCCAGGCTGGCGGAGCTTCCGCTGCCGGTGCTCGAGCGCGAACTCTTTGTCGGGGTGACCATCACCTCCATCGTCTGGGCACTGGGCGTGCTGCTCTATATGGACAAGCTGCCCGACACCTATCGTGCCGCCATGATGATGCTCTCCAGCCTGATCCTGACCGGCAGCGCCATCATGCTGTTCGGCAGCCGTCGTACCCTCTATGGGGCCGTGCTGCCCCTCGGGTTTGCCATGTTGTTCGAGCTCAGTGGCGGCAACACCCAGGAGCGTATCGTCTCCTGCATGCTGGCGGGGTATCTGTTCGTCTTTCTGCCCACCCTGCTGCGGCGCCTGCGGCGGGATCAGGTGGCCTCTCTCTACCACAGTTTTTCCAATGCGGATCTGGTGGCCGAGCTGAAGGCGGTCTCCGAGCACCTCAAGCTCACGTCCCGCCTCGACGGTCTGACCGGCATCGCCAACCGGGCCCATCTCGACGACTCCCTGGCGCGCGCCTGGCGTCGCTGCCACCGTGCCAGGGCGCCTCTTTCTCTGGTGCTGGTGGATGTGGACTACTTCAAGCAGTTCAATGATCACTATGGTCATCAGGTGGGGGACCAGTGCCTGCAGCAGGTGGCGAGCCTGCTGGCCGAAGTGCTGCGGCGGGAAGACGATCTCGCTGCCCGTTACGGCGGAGAGGAGTTCGCCCTGCTGCTGCCCTGCACCACCTTGCAGGGGGCCATGCAGATCGCCGAGCAGGTGCGTACCTCGTTACGAGCCCTCGGCATTCCCCACCACAAATCCCGGGTCTCGGGGCGGGTCAGTTGCAGCTTCGGGGTGGCGACCCTGGTGCCGGATCAGCATCACTCCATTGCCGAGCTTATCCAGAAAGCGGATGCGGCGCTCTATCAGGCCAAGCATAATGGCCGGGATCGTATCGAAGTAGCCTTGATGGGTAAGGTTGCCTGAGTTTCACAAGACAGATTAAAGAGGTCGTCTATGCAATGTCATCGTATCGAAGAGCTGCTGGAACTGCTGCAGCCTGCCTGGATCAAGGAGCAGGATCTCAGCCTGGTGCAGTTTGTTGCCAAACTGGCCGAGGAGGCGGGATTTGACGGTCCCCTGTCCGCACTGACCGACGACATGCTGATCTACCACCTCAAGATGCGGGAATCCGACAAGCAGGCGATGATCCCGGGGCTGGCCAAGGATCACGTGCCCGACTTCAAGGAGGCCCTGCTCAAGGCCCGCGGCATCAAGTAATCCGGCCGTCACATCGCCATCAGAGAAAGGTTTCAAGAGAATCTGTGAAAAGGCGCATAGTCAACTGGCTATGGGCCTTTTTTGTTGCCTGAAATTGCGACGGGACTCGAACTATAGATACATTTAACCCACACAATTAGCAGGTTGTTTAAGATATAATCGCTTTCATAACAATATGAGTGGAGCGATGTGTTGCAATGGCCGACAAGGACAAGATCGACATCAAGGATGTGACCGGTGACGTCACCGGGACTTTCAATCCCAACACCTTCAAGGCGGGAGATGACAGGTTCAACCCCCGCAACCGCATCTATGTCCGCTCCCAGACCGGCTACTGGCAGCGGGTGCGCAAGGCCATGGGCTGGTTCTTCGTCGCGCTCTTTGTCCTCCTGCCCTGGCTGCGTTATGACGGCCGTCAGGCGGTGCTGTTCGATCTGGAGCACCAGCAGTTCCATATCTTCGGTGCCACCATCTGGCCGCAGGATCTCACCCTGCTGGCCTGGGTCTTCATGATCGCGGCCTTCGCCCTCTTCTTTGTGACCACCTTCCTGGGCCGGGTCTGGTGCGGCTACCTCTGTCCCCAGACGGTGTGGACCTTCCTGTTCATCTGGTTCGAGGAGAAGCTGGAAGGGGCCGCCAACAAGCGTCGCAAGCTGGATGCGGCGCCCTGGAGCGGCGAGAAGCTGGCCCGGAAGGGCGCCAAGCACCTGGCCTGGATCCTGCTGTCGCTGGGCACGGGGCTGACCTTCGTCGCCTACTTCCAGGATGTCTTCCACCTGGTGCCCGATTTCTTCACCCTGCAGGCGGGAGGCTGGGTTATCTTCTGGGTGCTGTTCTTTGCCGCCTGCACCTATGGCAACGCCGGCTGGATGCGCGCCATCATGTGTATCCACATGTGCCCCTATGCCCGATTCCAGTCCGCCATGTTCGACAAGGACACCTACATCGTCGGCTATGACAGCCAGCGTGGCGAGACCCGCGGCGCCCGTGGTCGCAAGGCCGATCCCAAGGCTCTGGGGCTGGGGGACTGCATCGACTGCGACCTCTGCGTGCAGGTCTGCCCGACCGGTATCGACATCCGTGACGGTCTGCAGTACGAGTGCATCAACTGCGGCGCCTGTGTCGACGCCTGCGACCAGACCATGGAGCGGATGGGGTATCCGAAAGGGCTCATCAGTTACACCACCGAGCACAAGCTGGCCCACAGTGAAACCCAGGTGGCGCGGCCCAAGCTGATTGGCTATGGCCTGGTGATGGTCGTCATGCTGGGGGTCTTCGTCTACAACGCTATGTCCATCATGCCCATGGGGCTCGACATCCTGCGGGATCGCAACCAGCTGTTCCGGGAAAACAGCGAGGGGCTCATCGAGAACACCTATACCCTGAAGATCCTCAACAAGACCCTGAACTCCCAGACCTACCGGCTGGATGTGGAAGGGCTGCCGGAGTACCAGTGGTTCGGACCCCGCGAGGTGACACTGAAGGCGGGCGAGATCTATACCCTGCCGGTGAGCCTGGCGGTGGATCCCTTCAACCTGAAGCGCCCCACTCTGGACGTCCAGTTCGTGCTCAAGCGGGAAGGCGCGGCGCCGGACGACAGCAAGGGGACCTTGCGCCAACCGAGCAAGTTTATCAGCAGGTTGTGACGGCAAGGCGCACCGCCATGCACGGCAACGGCAGACAGTGGTGATAGAATGGGGCGCAACAGCGCCCCTTTTCTATGGTGGATGACATGCGTTTCAACTATTCCGACCTCAATCCCGATCTCATCATGGATGCCATCGATCTCAGCGGCTTGCGCATCGACTCCGGCCTTATCGAGCTCAACAGTTACGAGAACCGCGTCTATCAGTTCCAGGATGAGGATCGCCGTCGCTACGTGGTGAAGTTCTACCGCCCCGGTCGCTGGAGCCGGGCACAGATCCTGGAAGAGCACGCGTTTGCCGCTCGCCTCTGTGAAGCTGAGATCCCGGTCGCCGCTCCCATTGCCTTTGCCGGCGAGACCCTGCTGGACCATCAGGGCTACCCGTTTGCCATCTGGCAGAGCGTCGGGGGGCGTCAGTTCGAGGTGGACAACCTGGACCAGCTGGAGTGGGTGGGGCGTTACCTCGGCCGCATCCACAGCGTCGGTGCCAGCCATGCCTTTCATCACCGGGTTCCGCTGGATGTGGAGAGCATGCTGCACGAGCCGCGTCAGTTGCTGGCGGCAGGCGAGTGGTTGCCGAGCGGGCTGGCCAAGTCCTTCTTCGGGGTGCTGGACGAGCTGATCCGGCACGTATGCGACGCCATGACCCTGGATGTGGCGCGCATCTCCCTGCATGGGGACTGCCACCCGGGCAACATCCTGTGGCGTGACGGCCCCCTGTTTGTCGACCTCGACGATTGCCGCACCGGCCCCGCCATCCAGGATCTCTGGATGATGCTGAACGGGGAGCGTCATGAGCAGCAGATCCAGCTCGATACCCTGCTGGCGGGGTATGAGGAGTTCATGGAGTTCGACCCGCGGGAGCTGGCGCTCATCGAGCCGCTGCGTGCCATGCGCATCGTCCACTACATGGCCTGGCTGGCAAGACGCTGGGAAGATCCCGCCTTCCCCCGCCACTTCTCCTGGTTCAACACCGAACACTACTGGCGCCAGCAGATTGCGACCCTGCATGATCAGATCGAGGCATTGAAGGCCCCGCCGCTCAGCCTGATGCCGCAGTGGTAGGGGTGTGAACCCGGCAGATCGCCACACCACGGGGCGTCCGCTGGTGGTGTTGCTCGTACCATTGCCACAGCGGCAAGGTGCCCGTGGGAGGCGGGATGGCGGTCCCGCCTGTCTGCCTTTGCCATTGACGGCACGAGGGTGAGGCAATAGGCTTGGACTGCTTCGGTTCGCCGGGCGTGCCTCACAGTGATCCCTTAACAGGAAACGTCATGAAAAAAGTACTATTTTTCCTCGCTGCCATGCTGATGATCCCCATGGTTCACGCCGCCCCGCAATTCAAGGAAGGTGTCAACTATGACGTGGTCAGCCAGACCGGCAGCACCCAGCCGGAAGTGATGGAGTTCTTCTCCTATTTCTGCCCGCACTGCGCCAAGTTCGAGCCGATTGCCGAGGATCTGAAGAAGAGCCTGCCGGAAGGCGTGCCGATGAAGAAGAACCCGGTGGCCTTCCTGGGCCGTGAAATGGGCCCCGAGATGCAGCGTGCCTACGCCGTCGCCAATCTGCTGAACGTGGAAGGCAAGCTGACCCCGGCCATCTTCGACAAGATCCACACCCAGCGCCAGATCCCCCAGAGCCGCGCCGACGTGAAGCAGGTCTTCGTGGACAATGGCGTGCCGGCCGAGGAGTTCGACGGTGCCGTCGACAGCTTCGCCGTCTCCGGCATGGTCTCCCAGTTCGATCGCAACACCGAGAGCTACAATGTGCGCGGTGTGCCGGCCTTCCTGGTGAACGGCAAGTACATGGTGAAAATCGAATCCATCACCTCCCAGGAACAGTTCAACCAGCTGGTGCAATTCCTGCTGGCGAAGAAAGACTGATCCAGACTGACCTCGTGAAAAAAAGCCCGCCGGTGCAAACCGGCGGGCTTTTTGTTTATCAGGGCCATGCAAGGCGGGCCTCAGATCTGGCAATCCCGCTGGCTGGGGGCCGGGCGAGGCAAACGGGTGCGGCGGCTGAGGGCCTCCGCCAGCCAGACCAGCAGCAGTATGGCCAGCAGCAGGGTGGCGGTCTGGTCGTAGCGGAACAGGCTGAGCGAGACATAGAGCTGCTGTCCCAGGCCGCCGGCGCCAACCACGCCGAGTATGGTGGCGGCCCTCAGGTTCATCTCGCCGCGATAGAGGCTGTAGGCCAGCCACTGGCGCGCCACCAGGGGGAACACCCCGTACCAGAAGCAGGCCGTAGGGCCGGCCCCGCTCAGCTGCAAGGCGAGGCGAGGGGCGGGATCCGCGTTCTCCAGGGTCTCCACGAACAACCGCGCCAGCACCCCGGTGGTGTGCAGGGTCAGCGCCAGTATGCCCGCCACCGGCCCCAGTCCGACCGCGATCACCAGCAGGCTGGCGAAGATGAGTTCGGGCACGGAGCGCAGCAGGTTGAACAGCAGCCGCAGCGGCCAGCAGTGGCGCGCGAGGCAGGCCAGCGGCAGGGCCAGCAGGGCGCTGAAGAGGGTGCTTAGCAGCGCCATCTGCACCGTATCGAGCAGGCCCATAGCCACTGTCTTGAGGAAGGGCCATGACCAGTCCGGTCGCAAAAACTCTCCCAGGAAGGTGCCCAGGCCCCCCAGTGAGAAGCTCAGCATGCGCCAGTCGAGCTGATACAGCGCGAGGACAGCGGCCAGCCCCAGGCAGATCAGCAACAGCAGGCCGGGGGAGCGGCTGTGGCGCAGCCAGGCGCTGAGGCCATCCGCGAGCGTCACCAGCAGGATGAAGGCCAGCAGCAGGGTCACCACCTCGCCACCGGCAAACATGCGCAGGGAGAGTTCGAGCTGCTGACCGAGCCCGCCGGCGCCGACGAAGCCCATGATGACGGAGGCGCGCAGGGCGCACTCCCAGCGGTAGACGGTGTAGGAGAGCAGTTCCTGACGCACCGCAGGCAGCACGCCGTACCAGAGCGCCTGCAGCCGGCCGCTACCGCCCAGCAGCAGGGCGCGGGCCGGTTGCAGGGCACCGCTCTCCATGATCTCGTTGTAGACCTTGGCCAGCATGCCGCCGTAGCTGACGGCGATGGCCAGGATGGCGGCGAGCGGCCCGAGCCCCGACAGACGCACGAACAGCAGCGCCCAGATGAGCTCGGGCAGGCTGCGCAGCACGATGGCGACGAGGCGCGAGAGGGCCCGCAAGGCGCCGCGCAGCGTGCTGGGCACCGGCCCCAGTTCGGCCAGCGACAGGGCGCGGGAGCCGAGCAGGGCGAACGGCACGCCGAGCAGCAGGGCGCCCGCCAGTCCCAATGTCGCCACCGCCAGACTCTCCAGGGTCGCGGTCAGGGTCAGGACGAGGAAGTCCCGATCCATGCGGGGCGGCCAGCTGGTGGCGAGGAAGTTGCCCATCTGCCGCCAGCTCTGGCCGTCGAACAGGCCGAGCCAGCCGTCGGCCTGTTGCCACAGGCTGTAGCCGATGAGCAGCAGCAACCAGGGCAGGGGATGGCGCCAGCGGCTAGTCAAATTGAACACGCCGCCGCCTCGTCATCACCGGCGTAGAGCTCGGCCAGCATGGCCGGGGTGACGGCCGCCGCCGGACAGTCGAACAGCACTCGCCCCTCCCGCAGGCCGATGATGCGGGGGAAACGGCCGAGCGCCAGCTCGACCGCATGCAGGTTGGCGATGAGTGTGCTGCCCCGGGCGCGGGCCTGTGCCAGCAGGGCATCCAGGCTGCCTTGGGCGAGCACGGGATCGAGGGCGGAGACGGGCTCGTCCGCCAGGATCAGATCCGGCTGCTGATAGAGCACCCGTGCGATGCCGACCCGCTGCAACTGGCCACCGGAGAGCTCGCCGCAGCGCTGTTGCCACTTGTCGGCGAGGCCGAGGCGCGCCAGCTCGGCTAGCGCGCCTTCGGGGTCGCAGGGGCGCAGCAGGGAGAGTAAGGAACGGCCGAGGGACCACTGACCGAGCCGGCCGGCCAGCACGGCGGTCACCACCTGCTGGGAGGCGGGCAGCGGCGGTTGCTGCCAGACCATGCCGATCCGGCTGCGCAGCCGCTGGCGGTCCCGGGTGGAGAGGGTCCAGGGATCCTGGTCCCAGAGGGTGAGCCTGCCTTCGCCGCGCAGCTCGGTGCCGAGCAGCCGCAGCAGGCTGGTCTTGCCCGCGCCGCTCGGCCCTATGATGGCCACGCACTCGCCTGCCGTTATCTGCAGGTTGAACGGCTGCAGGATGCGGCTCTGGCCGAGCCGCAATCCTTCCCCGTCCAGCGCGACGGCGATCACTTCAGCAGGCCGGCCTGGGTGGCGGCGGCTTCGATGCCCAGGTAATTCTCGGGCTTGGTCTCGATGAAGCGGGTAGCGCGTTGCAGCTTGAGGATCTCGGCCTGGGCGGGCACCGCCGGATCCAGGCTGAGGAAGGCTTGCTTGATCTTCTCTTGCAGGGCCGGATCCATATCACCGCGTACTGTCCAGTTGTAGTCAAAGTAGGTCGGGGTGGTCCAGATCACCTTGACCTTGGTGGTGTCGACCTTGCCCTCTTCCACCAGTTTCTCCCACACGGAGGCGTTGAGCGCACCGGCCGGCACCTTGCCGGAGGCGACCCAGGCGACGGTGGCGTCGTGGGCGCCGGAGAAGGCGACGTGGGCGAAGTCACGTTCCGGGTTGATGCCCTGCTCGGCCAGGAAGTGGCGTGGCATCAGGTGACCGGAGGTGGAGGAGGGGGAGCCGAACGCGAAGTCCTTGCCCTTGGTGTCGGCCAGGGTCTTGATGCCGCTGTCGGCATTGGCGATGAACTTGGAGGTGAACTGGGCATCTTCCTGACGCTGCACCAGGGGTACCACCTTGTCGGCACGGCGGTGTGCCTGCACATAGGTGAAGCCCCCGAGCCAGGCCATGTCCAGCTTGCCGGCGGCCAGCGCCTCGACCACGGCGGCGTAGTCGTTGACCGGCACGAACACCACCTCGCGGCCTGTTTTCTCGGCCAGGTAGTCACCCAGGGGGGCAAACTTGCGCTGCAGCTCGGTGGGGGCTTCGTCCGGGATGGCGGAGACCCGCAGCGGTTCGGCGGCGACGGCGCTCAGGCTGGCGAGCAGGGTGGTGAGGGCGAATATCCATCTGGAGGTCATGAGTGGTTCCTTGTGGTCTGGCGTTCGAACAAGCGAAAGGTCCGACGGGGGCCGGACCTTTCAGGTGAGTCATGGTAGGGGGCCATCGGCGCAGTGCGCAAGATGGGACACTCAAAAAGGCGTCTTATACCCCGACGTGGAAGGCCTGCTTGAGGTTGCGGATGAAGTCCGCGTCCCGGCACAGGGTCTTGCCCGGGCTGTCGGAGATCTTGGCAACCGGGCCGCCGTTGCACTCCATCAGCTTGAACACGATGTTCATCGGGCTGACGCCGGGCAGATCGCAGGTGAGCTTGGTGCCGATGCCGAAGCTGGTGTTGATGCGGCCGCGGAAGTGGCGCAGCAGCTCGACGGCCTTGTCGAGGTTGAGCCCGTCGGAGAAGACCAACGTCTTCTCGGCAGGGTCGATGCCGAGCCGCTGATAGTGGCTGATGGCTTTCTCGCCCCACACCACGGGATCACCGGAGTCGTGGCGCAGCCCCTGGTAGCGGCTCGCCAGCTCGAAGTCGAAGTCACGCAGGAAAGCATCCATGGTGATGCAGTCGGTGAGCGCGATACCGAGGTGGTTGGTGAATTCGTCCAGCCAGCTGGTGAGGGCGGCGCGCTGGCTGAGCTCCAGCGGGAAGCCGAGCTGCTGGTGGGCCTGGAACCACTCGTGAGCCTGGGTACCCACCGCGGGCAACCGGTACTTCTGGGCCAGCAGGTAGTTGCTGGTGCCGCGAAACGCCGGCAGCCGCTCCTTGAGGCGACCCACCACGGCGTCTTGTACCGCGAGGGAGAAGCGGCGACGGGTGCCGAAGTCGATGAGGTTGAACTCGCTCATCTCCTCCCGGCTCAGCTCCCGCTCCAGCTTGTCGATCTTCTGATCGAGCCGCTCCAGTGCCTGGCTGACGCCGAACTGGGGGTAGCGGAAGCGGTTACGCATTTCGCTGATGATGGCGAGTACCGGGATCTCCCACAGGATCACGTCCTGCCAGGGGCCTTCGACCCGCACATTGATGCGGCCATCCTGCTCGAACACCTTGAGCAGGGAGGCGTCCAGCGGCTTGCGGCGCAGGTGGTCCAGGTAGTCGGGCGTGAAGAAGGGGCGTTCGGCCAGAAAGTCGAGTTCGGACCGGGTCAGGCGCAGGGAGCCGGCGAGGCGCAGTTGTTCCTCGATCTGGCCCATCATGGGCAGCAGGTCTTCTTCGTTGCGGCTGTGGAACTCGGCGACGACGTCGGCATCCGGATAGCGATGGAACACCGCCTGCTGCATGTGCAGCTTGTAGGCATCGGTGTCGAGCAGGCTGTGGAGGATGGGAGGCATATCAGGCTCCTGTGATGAGTGCTGCGCGGGCAACGCACTCTGGCTGCATCTGTGACGGGTGGGCGCCGGTGTCGGGTGGGCAGTGGAAAATGGAAGGCATATCAGGCATCCAGCAGGCGTTGAATGTCGGCCAGGGTCTGGGCCAGCTCGGCGCCGGCCTCGAGCATCCGGGTGCGGGCCTGGTCGATTGTCTCGGGGGCGATGCCGCGGCAGGCGTCGAGGTGGACGATGACCCGGAAACCGGCGCGACGCAGTTGCAGCACGCTGGTCTTGACGCAGTAGTCGGTGGCGAGGCCGCCGACCAGCACGGTAGTGACGCCGCGGGCGTGCAGAAACTCGATAAGCCCGGTGCTGCGCCGCTCCGCCAGGTCGTGATAGCAGGCGCCATAGGGATGCAGGTCCGGCTCGACCCCCTTCCAGACGAAGAAGTCGTAGTCGATGGGGGCGGGCAGGCCGTCGAGCAGCTCGAACCCAGGTGTGCCGGGCACGCAGTGGGCCGGCCAGGTGAGATCGGCATTCGCCAGTGCAAGGGGTTGCAACATGGCGCCGGGTTCGGTCACCACCCAGGGGGCGTTCGCGGGGTGGGCATCCTTGCTGCCGATCCGCAGGCTGGCGAGGGTGGCCTGAGCGTTGAGGGCGGCCACTATCTCGTCCCCGCCCGCGACGGGCAGTTCATTCGGGCAGAGGGGGCTGAACCCCTTCTGCGCATCAATATCCAGGCTGGCGACGATTCCCATGGACGGCTCCTTCACATAGTATTCTTGTGATATTATCTACCAAACATTATTAGAAGGCGAGCAGGTTAACCGGGATGCCGAGAATGAGTCTGGATATGGTGGTGCTGCGGTTGCGCGAGGAGCGGCTCGAGCTGCTTCTCGAGACCCGGGATCGCCCCCCCTTTGCCCACTGCTGGCAGTTGCCGGCCCTGCGCATCGACGAGACCCGGGATCGGGATCTGGACGCGGCTCGCCATCGCCTGCTGGCAGAGTGGGGGCTGGAGCACTGCTACAGCGAGCAGGTCTGCACCCTCGGCAACCTGGAACGGGATCCCCGCGGCTGGTCCACCACCCTCGTCTATCTCTGTCTGGCGGATCCCGATGGGGGGGCGGTGCGCGGTCGCTGGCATCCTCTGGACGATCTGCCCGGCCTGCAACTCGCCTTCGATCACGGCCAGCTGGTCGCCATGGGGCTGGAGCGGCTGCGCATCAAGAGCCGTTACAGCACCCTGCCGCTGCATCTGCTGGGGGCAGAATTCACCCTCTCCGAGGTGCAACGGGCGTTCGAGATCGTCCTGCAGACCCCCATGAACACGGCCGCATTTCGCAAGCGGCTCCACCGTGCCGACATCCTGGTGGACACAGGGCGCAAGCGCACCGGCAAGCAGCGTCCCGCCATCCTCTACCGGCTGGAGAGCCCCTGCTGCGTGATGTTCGACCAGGTGATGAACGGAGCGGAAGCATGAAGGATGTCTGCGTGCACAAGGTGCTGGTGAGCGCGTGTTTGCTGGGTCAGCCGGTGCGCTACGACGGCCGGAGCAAGGGGATTGTCAGCGACTGGCTGAAGGCCCTCGGTGCCGAGGGGCGGGTGCTGGCCTTCTGCCCCGAGGTGGCGGGCGGTCTGCCGACCCCGCGTCCACCCGCCGAGCGGCAGGGGGAGAGGGTCGTGACCGAGGGCGGGCTGGATGTGACGGAGGCGTTCGATCGGGGTGCCCTGCTGGCACTCGAGCTCTGCCAAGCCCAGGGCATCCGCTTCGCCCTGCTGAAAGAAGGGAGCCCCTCCTGCGGCAGCGGTCGCATCTACAACGGCCGCTTCGAGGGGCAATCCGTGGCGGGCGAGGGCAAGACCACGGCCCTGCTGCGCCGCCACGGCATCGCCGTGTTCAGCGAGGATCAGCTGCCCGAGCTGGCGTCGGCGCTCTCCTTGGCGGTCAACGCCGCGGGTGCCTGAGCCTGCTGCCAGCCTTCCAGCATCTCGTCCTTCTCCTGCCAGCGCCGGTTCAGCCACTCCTGGAAGCCGCGTTTGAACTGCTTGTCGTTGAAGTAATCCCCCACCAGCTGCTCGTCCACCGGCAGCTCCTCGATCCGCACCCGGATGCGCTTCATCCGCCCCATCAGGAAGTCCTTGAAGGGGGTCTCGGGGTTGTCCGGGTAGCTGATGGTGACGTTGATCAGGCTGTCGAACTGATCGCCCATGGCCGCCAGGGTGAAGGCGAGCCCCGCCGCCTTGGGGGGCATGAGATGGCGATAGCGGGAGCGGGCGGCCTCGCGCTTCTGATCGGTGAAGCGGGTCCCCTCCACAAAGTTGATGACGGTGGTGGGAATGTGGCGAAACTTCTCGCAGGCGTTGCGGGTGGTCTCGATATCCTTGCCCCGCAGATGCGGATTTCTTAACAGAAACTCTCTCGAATAGCGGCGCATAAAGGGCATGTCCAGCCCCCAGCAGGCGAGCCCCAGCAGCGGGATGTAAATGAGCTCGTGCTTCATGAAGAACTTGGGCACCGGCAGCCGATTGCGAAACAGGTGGCCGAGCACCACGATATCGGTCCAGCTCATGTGGTTGCTGATGATGAGATACCAGCCATCCTTGCGCAGCCGGGTATTGTCCTCAATCTGCCAGTCTATGCGGGTAGTGAGGCGGATCACCAGGGCGTTGCAACTGAGCCACAGGCCCATGAAGCGATTGTTGAGCCGGCTGCAGGCGCGACCAAAGGCCGGTACGGGCAGCAGCAGTTTGGCCAGAGAAACCAGCAGGATCAGGCTGGCACACAGGGCGGTAAACAGTATGGTCAGGCCGGCGCTGATGAACAGCACCAGGGGGCCCGGGAGCAGGTTTGGCATGAGTGTCTTACTGCGTCTTGTCCGCCAGCAGCTTATCCAGGGTCTGGTCCTTCTCGTACCAGATCCCGTTCAACCACTGTTGAAACTCTTGTTGGAACTCGGGGTCATTGAAGTAATCCCCCACCAGATTGCGTTCGATCGGCAGAAAGCGGACCCGAACCTTGATCTCCTTGACCCGACCGCACATAAAGTCCCAGTAGCTGGGGACGCCGCCGGGATAGGCGATGGTCACATCCACCAGCTTGTGCAGTTGATCCCCCATGGCCGCCAGGGTGAAGGCGATGCCCCCTGCTCTCGGGTGCAGCAGATGACGATAGGGTGCCCCTTGCCTGTCGTGCTTGCCGACGGTGAAGCGGGTCCCTTCCACGAAGTTCATCACACTCACCGGCATATGGCGGAAACGGGTACACGCCTTGCGCGTGGTTTCTATGTCTTTTCCCCTCAGATGTGGGTGCTTTTCCAGAAATTTTCGGGAATAACGCCGCATGAATGGGAAATCCAGCGCCCACCAGGCCAGACCGAGAAAAGGTACCCAAATCAGTTCTTTTTTGAGGAAAAACTTCAGGAAGGGGATTTTTTGATTAAAAATCCGCTGCAATACCAGTATGTCGACCCAGGATTGATGGTTGGCAATCACCATATACCACTCATTCCGGCGCCCTTTGTCCACTCCGACCACATCGAAAGGGGTGCTGATGATGGTTTTCTGGATCAGATTGTTAAAACCTATCCAGTGGGTGGCACAGCCGTCCAGGAGGGTGTTGCAGAGACGTCGCCCCCCCTGGAAGGGCAGCAGCAGCTTGATGAGGCCAAGCAGCAGGACGGGGACAAACCAGAACAGGGTGTTGATGAAATAGAGCAGGGTCGAGAGGCTGCCGCGCAGTCGCTCTATCAGCTTGTTGGGCATGGTGGAATCCGTCTTCGTATCGGTGGATGGCAACCAAGTGGTCAGATCTGTTGCCATAATATCAGCCGGCCCACGACTAGACCATGGTGGCGCCCTTTCCGGGTCGGGTGGTGGTTGCTGCCGTTCCCCCGCTCACTGGCCCCCGCGCAGCCGCGACAACAGCCTATCCATGGCACGATAGCCCAGGGCTTCGATCAGATGTGCTCTCTCGATGGTGGCGTGCCCCGCCAGATCGGCGATGGTGCGCGATACCCGCAGGATGCGGTGCCAGGCCCGGATGCTGAGCCCCAGCTTCTGGATGGCACCCTCCAGAAACTCGGCATCCTGCGGTGATAAGCGGCAAATTTCTTCGATTTCACGGCTGTCCAGCAGGTTGTTGAGCTTGCCGTTGCGGGCCAGCATCCGCTCGCGCGCCCCCAGCACCCGTTCGCGTATCTGCTGGCTCGATTCCCCCCGCTCCGCCTTGCCGGTCAGGCTCCCCCTGGGCAAGAGCGGGACCTCTACCGTCAGATCGAACCGATCGAGAAAGGGGCCGGAGAGCTTGCCCAGATAGCGCAAGATCTGATCCGGGCTGGAGCGGGTCTGGCCGTCGCCATAATGGCCGCAGGGGCTGGGATTCATGGCTCCCACCAGCTGGAAGCGGGCGGGAAAATCCACCTGGCGGGCGGCACGACTGATGGTGATGTGCCCGGTCTCCAGCGGCTCGCGAAGGGAGTCGAGCACCTTGCGCTCGAACTCCGGCAGCTCATCCAGAAACAGTACCCCGTTGTGGGCGAGGGAAATTTCGCCAGGCCTGGGATGGGTACCCCCGCCCACCAGCGCCACCGCCGAGGCGCTATGATGGGGCGTGCGATACGGCCTGTGGTGCCAGTGGCCGGCGCGGGGGGTGAGGCCGCCGATGGAGTGGATGGCGGCGGTCTGCTGCGCCTCCTGTTCGCTGAGCGGCGGCAGAATGCCGGGCAGACGGCTGGCCAACATGCTCTTGCCGGTGCCGGGGGGGCCGATGAACAGCAGGTTGTGGCTGCCGGCTGCGGCGATCTCCAGCGCCCGCTTCGCCTGGGACTGACCGATCACGTCCTGTAGATCCGGCACGTCGGGCAGGGTCTCCGCGCTCTGGGGTTCCGGCAGCGGTAGTTCGTACTGGCCCGCCAGCCAGGCGGTGACCGCCAGCAGCTGGTGGGCGGTGCGCACCTCGGCATCCTGTATGAGGGAAGCCTCCGGACCGTTCTCCCGTGGGACCAGCAGGGTGCGCCCCGCGTCGCGGCAGGCGAGCACCGAGGGGAGCACCCCAAGCACGGGGCGGATCTCGCCGGTCAGGGCCAATTCCCCTAAAAATTCGTGATCGAGTAGGTATTTTGCAGGTATCTGCTTGGATGCGGCGAGAATGCCGATGGCGATGGCCAGGTCGAAACGGCCCCCCTCCTTGGGCAGATCCGCAGGTGCCAGGTTGACGGTGATGTGCTTGGCCGGAAATTCGAAATTGCCGTTGAGCAGGGCGCTGCGCACCCGATCCCGCGACTCCTTCACCGAGGTTTCCGGCAACCCCACCATGTTGAAGGCGGGCAGGCCGTTGGAGAGGTGCACCTCCACCGTGACTTGTGGCGCCGCTATCCCCAGGCTGGCACGGCTATAAACAACAGCTAATGACATAAATACCGTCCTTGGTTTGATGTATATGCTGGTTAACCGTTTTTTATTAGTTTTTTGTTCCAGTTGTCAGGTTTCAGAGCAGTTAAAATCAGAGTCTTGTCAGGTAAAAAGTGCTTGCCCAATAAAAATCACCGTGCTAGTTCTAATAGCCATTCGCGGCAAGCTCCGCTCCCATTTCACAGGATTTCCGGTTGTAACTATGAACATGGCCTCCCGTTTCGTCAGCATTATTGTGGTCCTAGTGGTGATTATTATCTCACCGCTCGGGGCTCGTTTGGCTGCACGGAACAAGGGATAGACCCACCACCGGACAGAACGAAACAAGCGACCCCCGAGCCTCACGGCCCGGGGGTTTTTTTTCGACCAAAGGACAGGATTTTCCACATGAACGGCGCGCAGTTTTTGGTACAGGCTCTCAAAAAACAGGGTGTGACCCAGGTGTTTGGTTACCCGGGCGGGGCCATCATGCCGGTCTATGACGCCCTGTATGACGGTGGCCTGGCCCATCAGCTCTGCCGCCACGAGCAGGGTGCCGCCATGGCTGCGGTGGGTTATGCCCGCGCTTCCGGTCAGGTGGGGGTCTGCATCGCCACCTCTGGCCCCGGCGCCACCAACCTGGTCACCGGCCTCGCGGAGGCACTGCTCGATTCGGTACCGCTGGTGGCCATCAGCGGCCAGGTGCCCTGCGCCGCCGTCGGTACCGATGCCTTTCAGGAAGTGGACGTGCTCGGCATGTCCCTTTCCTGCACCAAGCACTCCTTCATGGTGACTGACCCGGCGGATCTGGGACGGGTCATTGCCGAAGCCTTCGCCATCGCCACCGAAGGGCGTCCGGGCCCCGTGCTCATCGACCTGCCCAAGGATGTGCAACTGGCCGCCGTTCCCTCTCAAAGCCCGCTGTTTGCCGTGGAGGAACCCGCCCCCCTGAATCCGGCCGAACTGACGGTCGCCCGTACCCTGCTGGCCGGAGCTGAGCGTCCGGTACTCTACGTCGGCGGCGGGGTGGGCATGGCCAATGCCGAGCAGCAGCTGCGCGACTTTGCCGCCACCACGGGGATGCCGGCGGTCACCACCCTCAAGGGGATAGGTGCCCTCGACCCCGACAGCCCCGTTTATCTGGGCATGCTCGGCATGCACGGTACCAAGGCCGCCAACCTGGCGGTACAGCAGTGCGATCTGCTGGTGGTGGTAGGCGCCCGTTTCGATGATCGGGTGACCGGCAAGCTGGAGGAATTTGCCCCCGAAGCCAAGGTGATCCACCTGGATGTGGACGCCGCCGAGTTCGGCAAGCGCCGCGCCGCCGATGTGGGCATCACCACGGATCTCAAGCGTGTGCTGCCCGCCCTGGCGATGACGCTGACCCTCGACCCCTGGCGCGAGCACTGCGCCACCATGGCTCGGGAATACGCCTTCCGCTACGACCATCCTGGTCAGGCCATCTACGCCCCGGCCCTGCTCAAAGAGCTTTCAAGCCAGCTGCCTGACACCAGCGTGGTGGCCTGCGACGTGGGTCAGCACCAGATGTGGGTGGCCCAGCACATGCGTTTCACCAGCCCGCGCAACCACCTCTCCAGTGCCGGCCTCGGCACCATGGGCTTCGGCCTGCCCGCCGCCATCGGCGCCAAGATGTCGCGCCCCGATGACGAGGTGGTGCTGGTGAGCGGGGACGGCTCCTTCATGATGAACGTGCAGGAGCTCGGCACCATCCGCCGGGCCCGGCTCAAGGTGAAGATGGTGCTGCTGGACAACCAGCGCCTCGGCATGGTGCGCCAATGGCAGGAGCTGTTCTTCGACGGTCGCTACAGCGAGACCAATCTGTCCGACAACCCCGATTTCGTCGCCCTGGCTGCCGCCTTCGGCATTCCCGGCGAGACCATCACATGCAAGGAAGAGATAGGTCCGGCACTGGATCGCCTGCTGGCGAGCGAGAGTGCCTATCTGCTGCATGTGGCTATTTCAGAGGAAGAAAATGTCTGGCCCCTGGTTCCGCCAGGAGTCGCCAACCACAAGATGATGGAGCAACGCCCATGAACCAGCTCAATACCAGCACCCTGGAAATCCATGCCCAACCCAGACCCGAAGTGATGGAACGGGTGCTGCGGGTGGTCCGTCACCGCGGTTTCAATCTCTGCGCCCTCAACATGGAGCAGGATTGCCAACAGTTGCGGATCACGGTTACTGTCGAATCGGTACGTCCCATCCAGCAGTTGTGGAGCCAGCTGGTGAAGCTGGTGGATGTCTCCCGGGTCGATGCACTGGAACAGCAACCCCGGATCAGAGCTTAAGGAGCCAAGCCAATGTCACAGCCTTCCCAATCCGCCGCCCACCCCCAATACATCTGGTTCAACGGCAAGCTGGTCCCCTGGCAGGATGCCCAGGTGCATGTCATGAGCCATGCCCTGCACTATGGCTCCTCGGTGTTCGAGGGGGTGCGGGCCTATGACACTCCCAAGGGGACCTGCATCTTCCGCCTGCAGGAGCACACCCGACGCCTGTTCGACTCCGCCAAGATCTACTGGATGGACGTCCCCTACAGCGAGACCGAAGTGAATGAAGCCTGCCGCACCGTGGTGCGCGAGAACGGCCTGAAGAGCGGCTACCTGCGCCCGCTGGCCTTTGTCGGCAACGTGGGGCTGGGGCTGCATCCGCCGCTGGATGCCAAGGCCGACCTCATGGTCGCGGCCCTGCCCTGGGGCGCCTACCTCGGAGAAGAGGGGCTGAAAAACGGGGTGGATGTGTGCGTCACCTCCTGGAACCGGCTCGCTCCCAACACCATCCCGACCGGTGCCAAGGCGGGGGGCAACTATCTCTCTTCCCAGCTCATCAGCCGCGAGGCCAAGCGCAACGGCTTCGCCGAGGGGCTGGCGCTGGACGTGAACGGCTATCTGAGCGAAGGGGCGGGGGAGAACCTGTTTCTGGTGAAGAACGGCGTGCTGTTCACCCCGCCCGCCACCGCTGCCATCCTGCCCGGCATCACCCGCGACACCATCATGACGCTGGCGCGCGACTTGGGTTACGAGGTGCGCGAGCAGGCGCTGCCCCGTGAGGCGCTCTATGTCGCAGACGAAATCTTCATGACCGGCACGGCGGCCGAGGTGACCCCGGTGCGCTCGGTGGATCGGATGAAGGTGGGCGCCGGTTGCCGTGGCCCGGTGACCGAGCAGTTGCAGAACGCCTTCTTCGGCCTGTTCAACGGCAAGACCGAAGACAAGTGGGGCTGGCTGACGCCGGTCAACGACTGATGAGAGCTGGGAGGCGTCACGCCTCCCCGAGTCGCTTCCGGTGAAGGCTCCCCGAGGTGCCTTCACCAGGATCGATTCCCGATCCGCGAATCACACATTCATGTTGAAAGACAATGCGCCCCAGGGGCATTCAGGGAGTAGAGACAATGCCGAAGTTGAGATCCGCCACCACCACCCACGGACGTAACATGGCCGGGGCCCGCGCCCTCTGGCGTGCCACCGGCATGACCGATCAGGATTTCGGCAAGCCCATCATCGCCGTGGTCAACTCTTTCACCCAGTTCGTGCCGGGCCACGTCCACCTCAAGGATCTGGGCCAGCTGGTCGCCCGCGAAATCGAGGCGGCTGGCGGGGTCGCGAAGGAGTTCAACACCATCGCCGTGGATGACGGCATCGCCATGGGCCACGGTGGCATGCTCTATTCCCTGCCGTCCCGGGAGCTCATCGCCGACTCGGTGGAGTACATGGTCAACGCCCACTGCGCCGACGCCATGGTCTGCATCTCCAACTGCGACAAGATCACCCCGGGGATGCTGATGGCTGCCCTGCGCATCAACATCCCGGTGATCTTCGTCTCCGGCGGCCCCATGGAAGCGGGCAAGACCAAGCTCTCCGACCAGATCATCAAGCTGGATCTGGTGGACGCCATGATCCAGGGCGCCGACCCCAAGGTCTCCGATGCACAGAGCGATCAGATCGAGCGCAGCGCCTGCCCCACCTGCGGCTCCTGCTCCGGCATGTTCACCGCCAACTCCATGAACTGCCTGACCGAGGCACTGGGTCTCTCCCAGCCGGGCAACGGCTCCCTGCTGGCGACCCACGCCGATCGCGAGCAGCTGTTCAAGCTGGCGGGCCAGCGCATCGTCACTCTGGCCAAGCGCTGGTATGAGCAGGACGATGCCTCGGCACTGCCGCGCAACATCGCCACCAAGGCGGCGTTCGAGAACGCCATGGCGCTCGACATCGCCATGGGCGGCTCCACCAACACCGTGCTGCACCTGCTGGCGGCAGCCCAGGAGGCGGGTGTCGACTTCACCATGGCCGACATCGACCGCATGTCCCGCAAGGTGCCCCAGCTGTGCAAGGTGGCGCCTTCCACCCAGAAGTACCACATGGAAGACGTGCACCGCGCCGGCGGCGTGGTCGCCATCCTGGGTCAGCTGGAAAAAGCGGGCCTGGTGCACGGGGATACCCGCAACGTGCTGGGCACTTCCCTGGTGGAGCTGCTGGCCGAATATGACGTCAGCCGCAGCAATGACAAAGGGGTTCACGACTTCTACCGTGCAGGCCCTGCCGGCATCCGTACCACCAAGGCGTTCAGTCAGGATTGCCGCTGGCCCGAGCTGGATCTGGACCGCGCCGAGGGGTGCATCCGCTCCTTCGATCACGCCTACAGCCAGGAAGGTGGCCTGGCGGTCCTCGCTGGCAACCTCGCCCTCAACGGGGCCATCGTCAAGACCGCCGGGGTGGACGAGGAGAACCTCACCTTCCGCGGCCCGGCCCGGGTATTCGAGAGCCAGGAGAGCGCGGTGAGTGGCATTCTGGACGGCACGGTGAAAGCCGGTGAAGTGGTGGTGATCCGCTACGAGGGCCCGAAAGGGGGCCCCGGCATGCAGGAGATGCTCTATCCCACCACCTATCTCAAGTCCATGGGATTGGGCAAGGCGTGTGCCCTCATCACCGACGGTCGCTTCTCCGGCGGTACCTCGGGTCTCTCCATCGGTCATGTCTCCCCGGAGGCGGCCTCCGGTGGCACTATCGGTCTGGTGGAGGATGGCGACATCATCAACATCGACATCCCGGCCCGCAGCATGGTGCTGGAGGTGGCAGACAGCGTGCTGGCTGCTCGTCGCGCCGCCGTCTCTGCCCGTGGCTGGAAGCCGGTCGATCGTCAGCGCGAGGTCTCCTTTGCCCTGCGCGCCTACGCCATGTTCGCCACCAGCGCCGACAAGGGCGCGGTGCGCGATCGCACCCTGCTGGGGGAGTGAGAGAATGAACTGTCATGATATGGGCGCATTGCGCGCCCTTCGCCACGAGACGGGGGTATAAACCATGGTCTCTGCGGCGGATTATCTACGCAAGGTACTGCTCTCCCCCGTCTACGAGGCGGCGAGAGTCACCCCTTTGCAAACCCTGAAGAAACTCTCCGAGCGGCTCGGCAATCACGTCAGCCTGAAGCGGGAGGATCTGCAACCGGTTCACTCCTTCAAGCTGCGCGGCGCCTACCACAAGATCGCCACCCTGACCCAGGAGCAGAAAGAACGCGGCGTCATCGCCGCCTCCGCCGGCAACCACGCCCAGGGGGTCGCCCTGTCGGCCGCCAAGCTCGGCATCAAGGCGATCATCGTGATGCCCAAGACCACGCCGGACATCAAGATCGACGCGGTGCGCCGTCAGGGCGGCAACGTCATGCTGTTTGGCAACAGCTTCGATGAGGCCTACGGCGAGAGCCGCCGCCTCGCCGAGTTGGAGGGCTACACCCTGATCCCGCCGTTCGACGACGTCGAGGTGATCGCCGGCCAGGGCACCATCGGCAAGGAGCTGCTGGAGCAGGATACCCACCTCACCCACGTCTTCGTGCCGGTGGGCGGCGGCGGCCTGGCCGCCGGGGTGGCGGTCTACATCAAGCAGCTGCTGCCGGATGTAAAGGTGATCGGGGTGGAGGCGGAGGGGTCCGCCTGCCTCAAGGCGGCGCTGGCGGCCGGCGAGCCGGTCAATCTGGAGCGGGTCTCCCTGTTTGCGGACGGGGTGGCGGTCAAGCGCATCGGCGAGGAGACCTTCCGGCTGTGCAACCAGTATCTGGACGAGGTGGTGACCGTCTCCAACGATCAGATTTGCGCCGCACTGAAAGACATCTTTGATGACTGCCGCGCCATCGCCGAGCCGTCGGGGGCCTTGTCCCTGGCGGGACTCAAGGCTTACAGCGAGCGCGAGCAGGTGAAAGGGGGACGGATGGCGGCCATTCTGTCCGGCGCCAACGTCAACTTCCACAGCCTGCGCTACGTCTCCGAGCGCTGCGAGATCGGCGAGAAGCGCGAGGGCATGCTGGCGGTGACCATCCCCGAGCGCAAGGGGGCCTTCCTCGACTTCTGCCGTCAGCTGGGGCCCCGCATGGTGACCGAGTTCAACTATCGCTATGCGGACGCGGAGCAGGCGTCGCTGTTCGTCTCGGTGCGCCTCACCGGCGGTGACGAGGAGCTGGGCCAGATCATCGATCAGCTCGGCGGCAACGGCTATCCGGTGGTCAACATGACCGAGAGCGAGCTGGCCAAGAACCACGTGCGCTACATGATTGGCGGCCGCCCGGCCCGGCCCCTCGGTGAGCGTCTTTACAGCTTCAAGTTCCCGGAGCAGCCGGGGGCCCTGATGCGCTTCCTCGAGACCCTGGGCTGTCGCTGGAACATCAGCCTGTTCCACTACCGCAACCACGGCGCCGACTACGGACGGGTGCTCTGCGCCTTCGAGCTGCCGGACGAGGACGTGGCGGCTTTCCACGACTACCTGCACGAGATTGGCTACGGCTGGAAAGAGGTGAGCGAGGATCCCGCCTACCGGCTGTTCCTGGCGAGCCAGGGCAGTCAGTGAGCGGGGGCCATCCCCTTGCCAGATGAAAAACGAAGAGCCCGGCTCTTCGTTTTTTTATGGGCAACGCGCCGGCCCCCATGATTGGGGGCACGGTGGCTGATAATGTCGCCAATATCACACTCCTGAGTCCCTGGTCGTTTGAGGCTGGTTGCAGATGGGATAATCTGAATGCGGGGCTTGGGTTCAGGGCCCCGTCAGGGAAGAGAGACGCAGCAGCGTCATAACAATTCATTGCAGGGGCTCATCCATGAACAGATCTATGCTCGCCGTCCTGATCGGCGCTTTGATGGCAACAGGGACGGTGCAGGCTGCCGCCCAGGACAACACCTGGTATGTCGGCGGCAAGGCCGGCTGGTCAAATTATTACGGGGTGGATTACAACGCTCAGGTCGAAGAGCTGTTCGATGCGACCAAGGTGAACGAGAGCAGCGATGATCTCGGTCTGGGGCTGTTTGCCGGTTATCAGGTGAACAGAAACGTGGCGGTTGAGCTCGGCTATGACTGGCTCGGCAAGTATCAGGTGGACAAGCACTACTCGGGCAACGGGGTTGATTTCGCACTCGATGGCGAGGCCAAGGCCCAGATGGTGCAGGCCACCATGAAGATCATCCTGCCTGCAACCTCGGCACTGGATATCTACGGCCGTCTCGGGGGGGCCTATGCCTGGACCGAGAGCTCACTCAACGTCCGGGCCAGCGATGGCACCAGCAGCCTCTCCGAATCCCATGAGGGCAACAAATATCATGGTGCCGCCTTTGTCGGGGCGCTGGGGGTCGAATACGCCATCGACAAGGATTGGGCCGCCCGCCTCGAATACCAGTACACCACACCCCTTGGGAAGACTTCCCTCGACGAATCAGGCATCGAGATGGACAACGGCCTGCTGTCGGTCGGCATGCTCTATCGCTTCGGCCAGATAGGCGACGAGCCGGTGGCACCAACGCCTGCGCCCGAACCTGCGCCCGCCCCGGCCCCCGTGCTGGTGGAGAAGCAGTTCAGCCTGGATTCCGATGTGCTGTTCGAGTTCAACAAGGCGACCCTGAAGCCGGCCGCCAGTCAGGCCCTCGACAACCTGTTTGCCCAGATCCTGGCGGCCAATCCGAAAGACGGGGTGGCGACGGTGATCGGTCATACCGACCGCATCGGCTCGGAGGCCTACAACCAGTCCCTCTCCGAACAGCGTGCCCGCACGGTGGCGGATTATCTCATCGCCAAGGGATTGTTTGCCGACAAGGTGCGTGCCGAAGGGCGGGGAGAGTCTTCGCCCGTGACCGGGGGCAGCTGCCCGGATGGCGCCAAGGCGCAGATGATCGCCTGCCTGGCCCCGGATCGCCGGGTCGAGGTGCGCCTGACCGGGGTCTCCCAGGTCGCCGAATAAGCCATCTTTGCCTTGCTATTAAACAACGAGGGGGCCTTGGCCCCCTCGTTGTTTATGTGGGTGTGAGTCGTGACGTTTGCAGCCGCTTGGCGCAATGACTCACCATGATCAGCAGCAAGGCGCCGGGCAGCACTGTTTGCCAGAGGAAAGGCCAGGACTGGGTGGTGAGCAGGATCAACAGTGGATTGGCTCCGGCGGGGGGGTGGATCAGCCCCAGTCCCTGCATGAGTGCAATGGACAGGCCCACACCCAGCGCCAGCTTGAGTTCCATCGGTAGCGGTAGCAATTGCACCACCAATCCCACGGTGGCCGATAACAGGTGGCCTCCCAGCACGTTCTGCGGACGGGCCAGCGGACTGTCCGGCAGGGAGAAGAGCAGCACACAGCTTGCCCCGAACGGTGCCATCAACAGGGTTGACTGCCAGCTCATGTCCAGCCAGCCGAGCAACATTATGGCCAGGCAGGCTCCGAGCCCTGCCAGCCAGGCACTTCGCCATCGTCTTGTTTCCATCTCCTGTCTCCTTGTCTGTGCCGGATCACTTGATCCAGCCTGCGACATTAGGTAGACAGATCGGTGTACTTCAAGAGGAAATTCACCATGAGCGAAAAACGGCAGCAGCTGATGACGACAGCCTATCGGTTGTTCAATCGTCACGGCTTTCACGCCACCGGCATCGATCGCATCTGGGCCGAGGCAGGCAGTACCAAACGTACCCTCTATCGCCACTTCCCCACCAAGGATGCCTTGATCGAAGCGGTGCTGATGGCACGGGATGCGGAGTTCTTTGCCCTGCTCGATGCCAGGATGGATGGGGTATCGGGGCGGGAGGCCAGGTTGCTGGCGCTGCTCGATGGCTTTGCGGACTGGTTTGGCCGCAGCGACTTCTACGGCTGCAACTTCATCAACGCGAGCGCCGAGTTCTCCGATCCTCGCCACCCGGTGCGCAAGCTGGTGGTGGCCCACAAGCGTGCGTTGCTGAACTGGGTCAGGGAGGCCCTCGAATGCACCGAGGTGCAGGCCACCGGGTTATGCCTGCTGCTGGAAGGGGCCGTGGTGATGGCCCACAGCTATGAGCAGCCTCTGGCTCTGGAACAGGCCAGGGTGTTGGCGGAGGCCGTGCTGGCAGAGCCGCGCTAGTTCAGCTCCGTGGGGTCGATATCCAGACTCCAGCGCACCCGCTTGGTCTCGGGCCACCCCTCCAGCTCCGTCACCGCCCAGTCGAGCAACTGGGCCAGCGGTGCCCGGCTGGGCCCCTGCACCAGCAGCTGCATGCGAAACTTGCCCGCCTTGCGCTCCATAAAGCCGCTGATGGGCCCCAGCACCTGCACCTGGGGATAGCGGGCGCTGCGTAGGGTATCGGCGAGACGACTGAGGAACAGCTGTACCTCGTCGCGGCCGTTGGCCTCGGCCCGGAACAGTCCCTGATGGCTGAACGGTGGCAGCCCCAGCAGGCGGCGCTCTTTCAGCGTCGTGTCGGCGAAGTGGCCATAGCCGTTCTGGGTCAGATCCTGCAGCAGGGCGTGTTCGGGATGGTGGCTCTGCAGCACCACCAGCCCGGGTTTGCTGGCGCGACCAGCCCGGCCCGCCACCTGGGTGTAGAGCTGGGCCAGCTTCTCGGCGGCGCGAAAATCGGCGCTGAACAGGGCGCCATCCACGTCCAGCAGGCCCACTAGCGTCACGTCCGGGAAGTGGTGGCCCTTGGCCAGCATCTGGGTGCCGATCAGGATCTTGTACTTGCCCGCCTTGATGTCGCCGAGGTGGGTCTCCAGCTCCCCCTTGCGGCGGGTGTTGTCCCGGTCGATGCGCACCACCGGATATTGCGGGAACACGGTGCCGAGCAGTTGCTCCAGCTGTTCGGTGCCGACCCCGGAGCCGATGAGCTCGCTGCTGCCACACTCGGGACAGTGGTGGGGCAGCGGGCGCACGCTGTCGCAGTGGTGGCAGTGCAGTCGCCGCCCGGCCTGGTGCCAGGTGTACCAGGCGTCACAGCGCTCGCAGGCGGCACTCCAGCCGCACTGGTGGCAGATGAGTGCCGGCGCATAGCCCCGGCGGTTGAGAAACAGCATCACCTGGTTGCCCGCCGCCAGGTGCTCGGCCATCAGCTGTTCCAGCTGGGGGGAGAGCCCGGCCTGCAACCGCACGTTCTTGATATCCAGGATCACCTGGCGAGCGGTCTGGGCGTTGCCGGCGCGCCGGGTCAGGCTGAGGTGGTGATACTTGCCGCTGCGGGCGTTGTGCAGCGTCTCCAGCGACGGGGTGGCAGATCCAAGCAGGATGGGAATGCCGGCGCGATGGGCCCGCATCACCGCCAGATCCCGCGCGTGGTAGCGAAAGCCGTCCTGTTGCTTGAAGGAGCCGTCGTGCTCCTCGTCGATGATGATGATGCCGAGGTCCTTGAACGGCGTGAACACCGCGGATCGGGTGCCGATCAGAATGGCGGCACCACCGTCGCGGCAGGCGAGCCAGGCATCGAGCCG
The DNA here is from genome assembly GCF_049860605.1 of Aeromonas sp. INTO2. Classification (NCBI taxonomy): domain Bacteria; kingdom Pseudomonadati; phylum Pseudomonadota; class Gammaproteobacteria; order Aeromonadales; family Aeromonadaceae; genus Aeromonas; species Aeromonas sp. INTO2. The sequence continues at coordinate 4,042,765 of NZ_CP187588.1, read as the reverse complement.
CTCCCTGTCGTTCATGGCGGAGTTCATTGCCACCACGGGTACGTTGAAGCGGCGGCGAAAGCGGTTGATGGTCTGGGGGGTGAGGCCGATTTCCGGCACCATCACCAGCGCCTGCTTGCCCGCCTTGAGCAGGGGCTCGAGGATGCTGAGGTAAACCTCGGTCTTGCCGGAGCCCGTGATGCCGTCCAGCAGGAAGGCACCGAACTTGTTGCTCTGGCTGGTGACGGCGGCCACCGCCAGCGCCTGCTCGCCGTTGAGGCGCAGCCCCTCACCCGGCTCGAAGCGGGTGGCCCAGTCGCCATCATGGCTCGGCTCCAGCGAGCGCTTCTCCAGCAGTCCCTTCTTCTCCAGCGCGGTGAGGGCCGCGCTCTGGATTTCCTCCTGTTTGAGGGCGGAGGGGGTCTGCGGCCCCTTGCGCAGCAAGGCGAGGGCCTGCTGCTGCTTGGCCGCCCGCTTGAGCTCGTTGAGGTCGATGGCCATGCCGGCCTCGGTGGCAAACCAGAACTCCAGCTCCCGATAGGCGGCGGGTTCCCCCTTGCGCACCAGCACCGGCAGGGCGTGGGGCAGTACCTCCCCCAGCGGGTGCTGGTAGTAACCGGCGCTCCAGGCCATCAGCGCCAGGATGTCGGGCCCCAGCACGGGGGCGCTGTCGAGCACCCTCTTCAAGGGCTTTAATTTGTTGCGGGGGACCTGGCTCTCGGTCGGGTGATCCACCACCAGACCGACCAGGGTCTGCGGGCCGAACGGGATCTCGACCCGGCAACCGGGGGCAGGCAAGGGCAGGGGAGAGAGATAGTCGAAATGACGGCGTAACGGCACCGGCACAGCCACACGAACCAGATCCAGCGTTTGGGAAGAATTCACCAGGGGTTGCCTATTTTTTCTGCGAAGCCACTTGCCTGATCTCAGGCGTTTCCTATATTATTCGCAGCCTTTGAAACTGTGTTCAACAATCGTGTGGTGTCCGACAAGAGATCGGATGGCGACACGGCCTGATAATTGAGGTTGTCCATGAAAGCTGGTATCCATCCTGACTACGTAGCCATCACCGCCAAGTGCTCTTGCGGTAACGTCATCAACACCTTCTCTACCATCGGTAAAGATCTGAACCTGGACGTGTGCTCCGAGTGCCACCCGTTCTACACCGGCAAGCAGAAAGAAGTTTCTAGCGGCGGCCGTGTAGACAAGTTCAACAAGCGTTTCGGTGGCTTGACCTCCAAGAAGTAATCTTGCTTCTGAAGAATTCTGAAAAAGGCGCCCATCGGGTGCCTTTTTTATTGGCCGCCATTCTGTAATTCACCGCTTTGCCCTATGGTGTTGGCTCAACCAAGGGAGAAGAGCCGATGCGCACATGTCTGGTGATGGGAGCTGCCGGGTACATAGGATCCTACCTGGTGCCTCATCTGCAGGGTCTGGGGTACAGGGTCATCGCCGGGGCCCGTCGGCCCTGCCGTCTGCCGGAGGGGGTGGCGTTTCGCCTCGCCGACAGCCTCAAGCCTGCCACCCTGCCCCCTGCGCTGGCGGGGGTCGACACCGTCTTCTATCTGGTACACGCCATGGGGGCGGGGGCCGGTTTTCACCGGCTGGAGCAGCAGGGAGTGAAGAACTTCGCCGCTGCCGCCCGTGCCGCCGGGGTGCGCCGCATCGTCTATCTCGGCGCCATCCAGCCCGAGCCCTGCAACAGTCGCCACCTCAACTCCCGGCGCTACTGTGGCGAGCTGTTTCGCAGCGCAGGGGTGCCCACGGTAGAGCTGCGTGCCGGCATCATCATAGGCCCCGGCTCGGCGGCGTTCGAGGTGATGCGGGATCTGGTGTACAACCTGCCCATGATGGTGACGCCCAAGTGGGTGCGTTCCCGCACGCCCCCCATCGCCCTCTCCAACCTCTTGCACTATCTGGGCGGGCTGGTGGAAGCCGACGGGGTGGATGGCCAGATCTTCAATGCGGCCGGCCCCGAGCTGCTCAGCTACCAGCAGCAGCTCCAGAAATTCGCCGCCCATATCGGCAAACGCTGCCCCATCATTCCGATCCCCTTTTTGAGCCCCCGGCTCTCCGCCTGGTGGCTGCAGTTCGCCACCTCGGTTCCCCAACCCATCGCCAAGGCGCTGGTGGGGGGGCTCAAGCACGACATCCCGGCGGATGACGGCCCTTTGCGCGCCCTGCTGCCCCAGCATCTGCTCAGCTTCGACGAGGCGCTGGCGGAGAGCCTGGCGCTGGAGCAGAGGCTCGGTGCCGAGCAGCACGGGGAGGAGACGCCCCTGGGTCTGCGCTGGCGTCATCCCGAGTATGGCTTCTACGACCGCACCGCCAGCGGGGAGGCGGATTGCCTCGCCGCCCCCGAGGTAGTGTGGCAGGTGCTGCAGCAGCTGGGGGGTGAGCAGCGCTACTTCTACATGAACGAGCTGTGGGTGGTGCGCGAATGGATGGATCATCTGATCGGCGGCCCGGCCCGGACCCGGGGGCGCACCAACCCGGATCGCTTCGTGAAGGGGGACATGCTGGACTCCTGGCAGATCCTCGGGGTGGATGAAGGACGCAGGCTGGATCTGCTGTTCAACATGAAGGCCCCCGGCGTCGGTCGGCTGGAGTTCAACATCCAGCCCCTGGAGTCCGGCCTGACCCGGCTGCGAGTGACGGCCCACTGGCATCCGCAGGGGGCCTGGGGGCTGGCCTACTGGCTCGCCATGCTGCCGTTCCACCTCTTCATCTTCCAGGGGATGACGGAGGCCATCGCCCGGCAGGCAGAGGCAAAAGCCGGCATTCCAGTCATGGATTGAAATCGAATTTATAACTAATTGGGTAGTTTTGGGTGGCATGGCATGCTACTGACTAGCCTGTCATTGCTATCCAGCGATATTTTATGCTGTGAAAGGGCGGGGGATTTCTTTATGATCCTCAGCCCTCGCCCGCTGGCGAGCCAACGCATCACTCATTCATTTCCGTATCGGGGTCCCCCATGTCCGATCAGCAGCACGATCTCCGCCAACAGGCACTCGACTACCACGCCCAACCCGTTCCGGGTAAAATCGCCATCGCCCTCACCAAGCCCGCCGAGACCGCTCGCGATCTGGCGCTGGCCTACAGCCCGGGCGTTGCCGAACCGGTACGCGAGATCGCCGCCAATCCGGCCGATGCCTACCGCTACACCGGCAAGGGCAACCTGGTGGCCGTCATCTCCAACGGCACCGCCATCCTGGGGCTGGGCAATCTGGGCCCGCTGGCCTCCAAGCCGGTGATGGAGGGCAAGGCCCTGCTGTTCAAGCGCTTTGCCGGCATCGACGCCATCGACATCGAGGTGAAGCACGAGACCAGCGCCCAGTTCATCGATACGGTGGCCGCCATCGCCGACACCTTTGGCGGCATCAACCTGGAAGACATCAAGGCCCCCGAGTGCTTCGAGATTGAAGAGGCGCTGATCGCCCGCTGCGACATCCCGGTGTTCCACGATGACCAGCACGGTACCGCCATCGTCACCGCCGCCGGGCTGCTCAACGCGCTGGAAGTACAGGGCAAGGAGATTGGCACCAGCCGCATCGTCTGCATGGGCGCCGGTGCCGCCGCCACCGCCTGCATGGATCTGCTGATCAAGTGCGGGGCTGCGCCGCACAACATCTTCATGCTGGACCGCCAGGGTGTGATCCACAGCGGCCGCACCGATCTGAACCAGTACAAGCAGCGTTTCGCCAACGACACCCCCCTGCGCACCCTGATGGAGGTGATCGAGGGGGCTGACGTCTTCGTCGGCGTCTCCGGCCCGGACGTACTGCCCGCCGAGGCGGTGGCCCTGATGGCCCCCAACCCGGTGATCTTCGCCTGCTCCAATCCGGACCCCGAGATCAAGCCTGCCCTGGCTCACGGAGTGCGCGGGGATCTCATCATGGGTACCGGCCGCTCGGACTACCCGAACCAGATCAACAACGTGCTCTGCTTCCCCTTCATCTTCCGCGGCGCCCTGGACGCGCGCGCCAGCCGCATCAACGATGCCATGAAGATCGCGGCAGTGGAGGCTATCCGGGCTCTGGCCAAGGAGCCGGTGCCCGCCGAGGTGCTGACCGCCGCTGGCGTGAGTGAACTCGCCTTCGGCAAGGACTACGTCATTCCCAAGCCCATGGATGCCCGCCTGCTGCCGCGGGTTGCCCGTGCCGTGGCGCTGGCGGCGGTTGCCTCCGGGGTGGCCCGCATCGAACTGCCAGGGGGTTACATGCTGGGTTGAGTCACGGCAAGCGCGCAAAAACAGAAGGGGCCCCCTGTCGGGGGCCCCTTTTTCATGGCGGAAGCGGGCAGCTTACTTGGTCTTGGGGGCAACCTTGACGGCCGGCGCCTTGGCGTGGGCAGCCTTGTGATGCTTTTTCACGACCTTGGTCTGGGTGGCGTGGGGAGCGGCGGCCTTGGTCGGGGTGGCGGCCATGGTGAAGCCGGAGGTCAGGGCGAAGACAGCGGCCAGAGTCAGGGGGATCAGCTTGTTCATATTCCAGTTCCTCGTTCGGTTTGATGACATGGAGCGTTTCTCCATGACTTCATCCTAGGGTTGTTCGACCTGCGGTTCAGTGAGCGACTGGTGACGGTTTGTATCCAAATGTACGGGCAGGGTCAGGCAGAAACGGGCACCGCTGCTGCTTGGCAGCAGTTGCACCTCGCCGCCGTGGTGGTGGGCGATGCTGCGCACGATGGCCAACCCCAGCCCGGCGCCGCCGGTGCGTCTGTCCCGGCTCTGATCCAGGCGCACGAAGGGCTCGAAGATTTGCGGGGCCAGCGCGGGATCGATGCCGGGGCCATCGTCGGCCACCTCCAGCAGATAGTCGTCCCCCTGTCGCGCTATACAGAGGCTTGCCTGGCTGGTGGCATGGCGCAGGGCGTTGCCGATGAGGTTCTCCAGCGCCCGGTCCAGCAATCGGGTGTCGCCGCGCCAGGGCAGAGCCATGGCAGGGCGCACGAAGTCGAGCCGCTTGTCCGGTCGCAGGGCCTGCCAGTCGGCCAGGCGGCTGCCGGCCCAGCTGCCGAGCTCCAGATCGCTGCATTGCAGCGGCAGTTCGGGGCGATCGAGCCTGGCATAGGTCAGCATCTCCTCGATGAGGGCATCGAGGGCGCCGAGGTCCCGCTCCAGCCCCTGCTGCTCCTCGGGTGAGGGAGGCTCGGCCAGCATGGCGAGGCGATAGCGCAGCCGCACCAGGGGGGAGCGCAGCTCGTGGGCGATGGCGTCGGTCAACTGCTTGCGACTGGCCAGCATGGCCTGCAACTGCTCCGCCATCTGGTCGAAGGTGCGGCCGACCCGGCCCAGGCTGCTGCCGGGCGGCAAACCGGTGCGACAGGAGAGATCCCCGTCGCCGACCCGGCGGGCGGTCTGTTCGAGCTGTTGCAGGCCGCGCCAGTGGGGGCGCAGCCAGAGCAGGATGGGCAGGCCGAGGGAAAGGCCGATGAGCAGCAGCAGCCCCACGTCCACCCAGTGCAGCTCGTGCAGGTAGGAGAGGTAGGGGACGGGGCCGACGATCAGCACTTTGTCGGTGTTCGGGATGCGCTGCAGGAAGGTGTCATCCTCCTCGACGATGACGATGTTGCCCGCCTCGAGGAAGGCCTGATCCTCGCTGGCCAGGGGCTGGTTGGCGAGGACGCCGATCTGCAGCGGCAGATTGAGCTGGCGGCTCTGCTCGCCGGTGCGGGTGGCCCAGTGTTCCGGCGGCAGCCGGGCCAGCTCGCCAGTGAGCAGGCCGAGGGAGCCTTGCATCATCCGCTCCAGATAACGGTCCCCCGCCCGCTCTGCACTGACCTGATAGACCAGCCCGATGAGCAGAATGGCGAGGGTGAAGCAGCCTATCAGCAACAGATAGAACTGGATAAACAGGCGTCGCATGGGGGCTCTCCTCTTGCCTGGATTGCGTCTGGACATTGCCTTGTTGCCCCTCATCCCCAACCCTTCTCCCGCAAGGGGAGAAGGCTGAGTGCATCAAGGTCATTCGGCGGGGCTTATTCCCAGGCCTGGGGCACCAGCAGGTAACCTTTTTGGCGCACCGTCTTGATCCAGATCGAGTTGTTGCTGTCATTCCTTGGCTTCTGGTGTGCAGGCGTGTGAGACACCAGCTCATTCCCAAGCCTGGGGTACGAGTAGATAACCCTTCTGGCGCACCGTCTTGATGCGGGTCGGGTTGTTGCTGTCATCCCCGAGCCGGCGGCGCAGACGGGAGATGGCCACGTCCATGCTGCGATCCTGGCCGTCGTAGTCGCGCCCCCGCAGGCTGCGAAACAGCGCCTCCCGCCCCAGGATCTGGCCCGCGTGGCAGGCCAGCTCCCACAGGAGGTCGAAATCGGCGGTGGAGAGGGGAATGCTCTCCCCATCGAGGCGCACGTCCCGACCCGGGCCGTCTATCTGGAGGCGGCCGAACTGCAGGCGCTGGGGCGGGGTGGCGGGGACCACGGCCTGCTGGCTCTGCCCCTGCTGGCGGAATTGGACTCGTAGCCGGGCCAGCAGCACCGGGGGGGGCGTGGTCTTGAGGATGTAGTCGTTGGCCCCCAGCTCCAGGCTCAGGATCTGGTTCATGTCGCTGTCGAGCGAGGTGAGCATGACGATGGGGCCGGCAAAGCGCGGGCGCAGATCCCGGCACAGGGAGAGGCCATCCTGCCCCGGCAGCATGATGTCGAGCAGCACCAGATCCGGCTGCTCGGCCAGGGCCCTGTCGAGTGCCCGGTCACCCCGGGTCTCCAGCATCACCTCGATGTCGTGGCGACCGAGCCAGCTGCTGATGAGCTGGCCTATCTCGGGATCGTCTTCAACAAACAGAACGCGTGGCATGGTGGCGTGGTTCCCCGGTCATGGCGTGAGTGGGCGTGTCGCCAGCATAACGGCTGCGTCCGCGCTCTGCACCGGGATAACTAATCAATACGGGGGTTTTTGCCCCTTCTCCCGGGGGGATGGGGGGCAGAATGAACCGGTTGGCATCGGGCCGCCCCACTTGTCCCGTGGCGGGTCGGTCCGATGAGGCAGGATCCGTGCCCTTCAGTGGCCATAGCGGCTCCGGCTGCCATGGGGCAGCCGGGGAACCGCCCGGATCAGCCGCTCTTGCGCTTCAGGTACACCCCGGCTTCCATGTGGTGGGTCCAGGGGAACTGGTCGAACAGGGCGAAGCGGGCGATCTCGTGGGTTTCACCGAGCACGGCCATGTTGGCCTGCAGGGTCTCGGGGTTGCAGGAGATGTAGAGGATGTTGTCGTAATCCTGCACCAGCTTGACGGTGGCGTCGTCCAGACCGGCCCGGGGCGGGTCGACGAAGATGGTGTTGCACTGGTAGGCGCGAAGATCGACCCCCTTGAGGCGGTTGAACTCCCGCTCGCCGCGCATCGCCATGGTGAACTCCTCCGCCGACATGCGCAGGATGATCAGGTTGTCGACACCGTTGGCGGCGATGTTGAACTGGGCGGAGTCCACGCTCGGCTTGGCGATCTCGGTGGCCAGCACCTTGCGAAAGTTCTGCGCTAGGGCGATGGAGAAGTTGCCGTTACCGCAGTAGAGCTCCAGCAGGTCCCCCTCGCTCCCCTTGGTCACGTCCAGGGCCCAGCCCAGCATCTGTTCGTTGATGGCGGCGTTGGGCTGGGTGAAGCTGTTTTCCACCTGCTTGTAGACCAGCTCGCGCCCCTGCACGGTCAGGCGTTCGATGACGAAGTCATCCCCCAGGCAGATCTTCTGCTTGTGGGCGCGGCCAATCAGTTGCAGCTCGAACCCCTTGGCACGCAGGTCGGCCTGCAGCGCCTCGGCGGCCTGCTGCCACTCGGCTTCCAGCTTGCGGTGGTAGAGCAGGCTGACGCAGATCTGGCCGGACTGGGTGGAGAGATAGTCGATCTGGAACAGCTTCTTGCGCAGCACGGGGTGCGGGCGCAGCCTGGCCAGCAGCACAGGCATCAGCCGGTTGATGAGCAGGCTGGCGGTGGGGAAGCTGTCGACCCGGATAATCTCCTTGGTGGCCGGTGCATACATGCAGTGGAAGAGGTCGTCCCCCTCATGCCAGATCCGGAACTCGGCGCGCATCCGGTAGTGCTCGGCGGGAGAGGCGTGCAGCTCCAGCGCAGGCGGATTGAAGGGGGCGAACAGCTGGGTGAGGCGATCGCGCTTCTCGTCGAGCTGGGCCTGGTAGTCGGCAGGAGTCCGTCTGCCCTGGGCGTCGGCGGAAGATGGCTGGGATTGAGTCATGGATACCTCGCATGCACCGGGTTGAGCCGGGGAAAGACCGGGGGAAGGCCGCAGCCAACCAAAGGGTGGGGATTTTAAAAGGCCGTTGCGGATTGTCCAAGTTTTTTGTGGTCAAGAAGTGGCCAGTCGGGCCGATAACCGATCCACCACTATAGGCGGGAGAGTAATGATGCAAATTGATGGCATGGGCGCAGCCCAACCCAAGGGAGTGGGCATTGCTCCCAAATCGCCTCAACAGACGGAGTCGAAAACGGCGGACAAGGGGGATGAGGTCTCCCTGAACAAGCCCCCGAAATGGGCCCAGGTGCTGATCCAGCAGGCGCTGCAATTTGCGCTGGAGATCAACGGCCAGGGCTACAAGGCACCCAAGGTGCAGGAGCCCCAGGAGATCACCCCGGAGACCCTGTTCGATTTCCAGTCGGTGGCGGACAACGTGTTGCAGTTCGTCACCGGGCGGATAGGCGCGGCCCGTGCGGACGGCAAGTCCGACGACGACCTGACCAAGATGATGGAGCAGGCCCGCAAGGGGGTGGACAAGGGCTTCGGTGACGCCAGGAAGCAGCTCGGTGACTGGGCGGACAACGAGGACATCAAGACCGGCATGGATCAGAGCTACAAGCTGATCCAGAAGGGGCTCGACGAGTTCGAGAAGGAGTTCTTCGGCAAGGTGTCGACCACGGATCTGGGGGATGCCAGGATGGCCAGCCGCCAGCAGGCCCTCCTCGAGATCGAGACCCGGGACGGGGACAAGGTGATGCTGCGCTTCAGCGACAGCTGGCAGTTCAAGTCCCAGAGCGACGGGGGCGGCAGCCAGTTCAGCCTCAAGTCGAGCCAGAGCTTCGACTTCTCCCTGGAGGGGGATCTCGACAGTGCCGAGATGGATGCCATCGGCACCCTGGTCAAGGGGCTGGACGAGCTGGCCGGGCAGTTCTTCAAGGGGGGCGACGGCAAGACCCTGGCGGACGGGCTGAACGGGCTGCAACTGGATGACAGCCAGCTGGTCTCCTACTCCTTCAAGCTCAAGCAATCGGCCAAGTTGAGTCAGACCTACCAGGGGGCCAGTTCCCTGCAGGAGAGCCTCAAGCCCCTGGCGGACTACCTGCCGAGGCTCAGCCGGTTGCAGCAGCAGGCCGACGCCCTGCTGCCCCCTTCCCAGCAGGAGGCGCTGACGCCCACCGTGCTGGCGGCGCGGGGTCAGGACGGGGCGACCCAGGGGGCAGGCTTCATGGGCTTCAACCAGCGGATGCTGGAGGCCATGCGACTGCTTGGCCAGCAGATGGCGACCGGCTAGTCTGGCGACGCCCCCGTGATGCCGGCGGGGGCGGGGTGTTTGCCAGCCCGTCCCCGGGCTGGCACACTGCCCTTTTCCCCAGCCCGGCGATGCCATGAACCCCAAGAAGCCAAGAGACAAGCGCGAGCTCTGCTACCCCTTCATCTTCGAAACCCAGTTTCAGTGCGACTACGAGATCGCCACCGACGAGCTCTGCTGCCAGGTGGGGGCCGTGCTCTCTCATCTGATGCCGGATGAGGATACCCGGCCCGTGATGGCGGATCTGGCGACCCTGCAGCGGCTCATCTACAACCTCAACGGCTCGGTGCGGGGACGGCTCGGCATCTTCGAGGAGGATCTGGACTGGCTGAAGGGGCGGTACGATCACTACAACGAGGCGAGTCGCGGCCGGGTGACCGGCTTCGTGCTGCCCCAGGGGCCCCAGCCCATTCCCACCCTGCACCTGTGCCGCTGTGGCAGCAAGAAGGTGGTGCGTCTGCTGGTACGCCTGGAAGAGAGCGGCGTGCGCTTCGATCCCATCCTCTATCGCTTCGCCAATCTGCTGGCCAACTTCTTCTTCGTGCTCACCGTCTACCTCAAGCAGGCGTGGGATGTGACCGAAGTCCCCTATGTCAGCATCAACTACTGATGAAGAGATGATGTTTGATGTATTCGTCGCATCACACATGGCGACGTAGGGCTATCGGATCGAAAAACAGAGATGAGGCAGCATCCGCCACTTCGGTGGGTGCAGGCATAAAAAAACCGGTGCCCCGAGCGCCGGTTTTCTATTGCCGCGATCCCTAGCTCGACAGCAGTACCCTGGCCGAGTTGGCCGGGATGGTGAGCTGCACCTCCCCCTGCACCACCTCGAACTTGTCGCCGTTGAAGGCGTCGGTGAAGCGGCTGGCGGGGCTGGCGGTCTGCCACAGGGGCAGGCTGATGGTGCGCGGCTCCGTGGGGTGGCGGTTGCAGGCGACCACCACCTGATCGCTTTGCAGGGTACGGGCGAACACATAGCTGTGAGGGCCGGCGTAGAGGGTCTGGATGTCTCCCCGACGCAGGGCCGGGCGCTGGCGGCGCAGCTGGATCAGGCGGCGATAGTGGTCGTGCAGCACGTGATCCCAGTCGGTGGTATCCCAGGGGAAGCAGCGGCGGCAGTCCGGGTCGTTGCCGCCGGAGAGCCCCACCTCGTCGCCGTAGTAGATGGAGGGCACGCCGATGTAGGTGATGAGCAGGGTGGCGGCGAGTCGCATCCGCTGCTTGTCTTCTCCCAGCAGGTGCAGGAAGCGGGCGGTGTCGTGGCTGTCCAGCAGGTTGAACTGGGCCAGCTGGTTCTTGAACGGAATATGGGCCCGCGCCAGCTTGAGCCAGTGATCCAGCTCGGTGGCGCTGATCTTGATGGGGTGATAGGCGATGTCCTGCCCCGCCAGGAAGGCGCGGATGGGGTGGGCGAAGCCGTAGTAGTTCATGGCGCCGTCCTCCTGATCCCCCTGCAGCCACTGGCTCGCCTCGAAGAAGTGCTCGCCCAGCACGTAGGCGTCCGGATTCTCCTGCTTCACCGCGCCGCGAATGGCGCGTACATGGCCGCGATTGCCCTCGGCAGTGCCCCGCTCCCCCAGCATGTGGATGACGTCGAAGCGCCAGCCATCGATCTGGTAGGGGGCGCGCATCCAGTAGCGCAGAATGGCGTTGTCTGCCCGATAAACGGCGTCCTGCACCTGTTCACTTGAGAAATCCAGCTTGGGCAGGCTGCGGATCCCTTTCCAGCTAACATAATCCCCTTCCTGATCGAAGGTGTAGAAGCTGCGCCAGGGGGAATCCGGGTTGCTCTGGGCGCCCAGCGGCGGGCAGAACCAGGGGTGCTCGGTGGAGGTGTGGTTGACCACCGCATCCAGGATGATCCTCATGCCGCGCTGGTGCAGGTTGCGGGTCAGCTCGGCAAACTGGGCATTGGTACCGAGGTGCGCATCCACCTTGAAGTAGTCCTGAGTGTCGTACTTGTGGTTGCTCGGCGAATCGAAGATGGGGTTGAGGTAGAGCGCCGTCACCCCCAGGGATTGCAGGTAATGCAGCTTGGCGTCGATGCCCGCCAGATCCCCGCCGTAGAATTCACAGGCGCCGTGCCCCTCTTCGTGGCGGCTGACCGGCTCGCCCCAGGCCTTGCTGATGACCGCCTTGCCCCTGTACTCGTACTCGTGATGCTTGACGCTCAGCGACGGGTCGCCGTTGCAGAAGCGGTCGGGGAAGATCTGGTAGAACACCTGATCCTGCACCCAGGCCGGGGGCTGGTGATGGCTGTTGAAGCGGAAATGCTGCTCCCGCGGCGGCATGGCGGCGCTGACGCCCGCCCCGTGCAGCCACCACTGCTCCTCGTCGGTGAGGCACTTGAAGCAGTAGAGGTGGATCTCCTGCCCCCTGGCCAGCGGCAGTTCGACCTGCCAGACCTGAAGCCTGTCCCGGGTGGCGACCGGCGTCATGGCGACCAGATACTCCTCGTTGTCCGGCTCGTGGCGCAGCCACACCTCGCGGATGGGGGCGTCCAGCTCGCTGAACAGGGTGAGCTGCAGGGTGTCGGCACTCTCTTTGAACCAGGGTGCCGCCTGGGGGTGAAACAGGAAGGGATGGGTCATGGTATCTACTGTGTCAGAGAGGCTCAGGAGTGGGGGATGGGCGCAGGCCATCTTATCCCGTCCATGGGCGTGTGTATGTGACGACCGGCCAGAATGAGACGGTGCTTCCGGCTTGGCTGGGCGGTCTGCCGTGACGCGATTGGGTCAGCAAATCGGCAAGGGCGTTGCCCTGTTCGTGCAGCTGTTCGAGCTGATCCGCCAGAATGAGACGGGGATCCGGCTCCTGCTGATCGGCCGTTGTACATCTACTGGGTCAGCAAATCGGCCAGGGCGTTGCCCTGCTCGTGGAGCTGCTCCAGCTGATCCGCCAGGCTGGCGGGATCCAGCCCCAGCTGGTCAGCCAGGGTTCTGGGGAAACGGGCGATGATGGCCTGGGCCGGTACGCCGGCCTGCCAGGCGAAGGAGACGAAGACGGCGAGCCGGATGAGCACGGCCTCCTTGCTGACCGGATCGTGGGAGAGGGGGTCGAGCTGCTGGGCGATGGCATCCACGAAGGCGGGCGACAGGTTCCAGCGCCGCGCCAGCTCTGCGCCGAGCTGGGCATAGTCGTAACCCAGCATCTCCCGCTGGGCATCGACCCGGCTGCTGCCTTTCTCGATGGCCAGATTGATGAGCCCCGCCTCTTCCGGCAAGGTGCTCTGGATCAGCAGCTCGCCGATGTTGTGAATGAGGGCGCAGGTGAAGGCGGTCTCGGGATCCACCGAGGTGGTCTGCTGGGCCAGGGTGCGGGCTATGGTGGCGACCTGGAAGGTCTGGGTCCAGAAGTGGTGCTTGTCGAAACCGGGGGGGGCCTTGAAGCTGCTGATGATGCCGGAGGCGACCACCACGGAGCGCAACCGGTTGAAGCCGAGCCGGATCACCGCCTGTTCGATGGAGGTGATTTCATTGCCACGGCGCAGGGCGGCGGAGTTGGCCATCCGCAGTACCTTGACGCTGATCACCTGGTCCATGGCGATCTTGGCCGCGATCTCGTCGATGCGGGCATTCTCGTCGTTGAAACTCTGCATCAGCTCGTGCAGCAGTTTCGGAATTGTGGGCAGTTGCTTGATCTTGCCAAACAGGCGATCCATCGACATGGCTGAGGCAGCCTCCATTGCTAACAATGCCTCATATTGTGCCACAGCCTGGCCAGTTGTTCCTGCTGGCGAGCGGTTTTGTGAGCCCTAGTACACCCAGTCTTGCAGTCTGTATTCCAAACGGTGCCGTTTTCCCTGGAGGATCAGGGTCTGGGTGGAACCGCTCAGTGTGGCCCCCTCCGTCAGGGTGGCGAGCACGGCCTGCTCTATCAGATCGAGTTCGGGGGGGCAGGCCATGGCGGTGCTGCCGAGGCTGGTGACCCAGAGCTTGTTCCCCTTGAGGTGACCCTGGCCGAAGTAGCGGTTGCAACCGGCGATGCCGTTGACGGTGAAGTGCTCACCGATCTCGATGTCGGGGGGATTGCTGCGGCGGCTGGCGATGGCCTGGCCATCCAGCCGATCGAGCACCCAGTGATGGTGTTGCAGGTCTTGCGAGGCAAAGCGGGGAGCACTGCTGCAGGCGCTGAGCAGAAGCAGGGCGAGCAGCAGTAGCAGGTATCTGGGCATTGAAGGGGCTCCGGTGGTGGGTATGACAAGCATACCCGTCCCCGGGCCCGGGCGGCAGGGCGAGGGGGGAGGAGCCCGACCGCTTCTGTCGCCCCGGGGGAAGAGGGGGTGTCGGCAAATGGCAACACCCGCCCCGAGCGAACCTGTCTACCGGTTGCCCATGGCTCCCCTGGCCGTTTCAGTCCGCAAACAGGCGCTCGGCATAGCGGGCGAGGCCCGAGGCCACCGAACCGAAGTCATCACCCCCCTCCAGCGGTACCTTGGGCAGTTTCTGCTGGATGAAGGCCTTGATGAGGGGGGAGCGGGCACTGCCGCCGGTGACGAAGACCCGGTCAGGCTGCACGCCTGCCGCCAGGATAGCCTCGTCCATCAGCTCGCCAATCTTCTCCAGCAAGGGGGCGGAAGCACTGGCCAGCTGGGGGCGGGTGAGTGCCGCCTCCAGCCCTTTTTCCAGCTCGTTCAGGGTCTGGTGATTGTGCTCGTGGTCGGAGAGGGCGATTTTGCCCTGCTCGGCGCGCCACACCAGTTGATGGCTCAGCTTGTGGGCCCGCAGGCTGGCGAGGCGCGGGAGCTTGCTGCCTGGCTGGCTGTCGAGCTGGAGATCCTGCAACTGGCGGGCGGTATCCAGGCTGTAGAAACGGCTCTGGGCACTGACGTCATTGATGGCGGCGGCGTCCCAGAACAGGGGATGGGGCAGCGGCTTGCCGGTCTTGAGGGTCTCGTGCATGCCGAGCAGCGGCATCATGCCCTCCACGGTCAGGCGGATGTCGAAGTCGTTGCCCCCGATGCGCTGGCCGCTGTGACCGAGCAGATCGCCGCTGCGATCCAGCTGGTCACGGTGGCTCGGGCCCATGCGCAGTACGGAGCAGTCGGTGGTCCCGCCCCCGATGTCCACCACCAGCACCACCGCATCCTCGGTGAGGCGCGCTTCGAACTCGAAGCCGGCGGCCACCGGCTCATAGAGGAACTCCACCCGCTCGAACCCGGCGAGGCGTGCCGCCTCGCTCAGGATGGCGATGGCCTGGCGGTTGCTCTCTTCCCCCGCCAGTCCCTGGAAGTTGACCGGTCGGCCGATCACCGCCTGGCGGATGGTGCTGCCCGTCTGCTGCTCCGCCTCCCGGCGCACGTGCAGCATCATGGCGCAGACGATGTCCTCGAACAGGGCGATCTGGGGAGCCTTGAGGCCATAGGCCCCGAGAAAGGATTTGGGGGACTTGATGTAGTAGCCCTCGTCCGGCTCTTCCAGATAGCGCGCCAGCGCCGCACCGCCGAAGCTCAGCTCGTCGATGAGTCCCTCTTCGCGCATCTGGCGGCGCACCGCCTGGGCCCGGGTCACCACGGGACCGCGCAGCTTGAGGTATTCGCTCTGCTGGACGGGGGCCAGCCCTTCGGCCAGGAGGCCTGCGATGGCGTCCCGGTGGGGGGCGTGCAGGGTGGAGGGAAGGTAATGGGAACCGGAGAGGGTCAGCAGCCTGGGGCTGCCCTGTTCCATCACGGCGACGGCACAGTTGGAGGTACCGTAATCAAATCCGATGAACATGCTGGCCAGACTCCTGTACAAAAAAGGGCTGGTAGCCTACCCGATGCCGCCGGGTCTCACAACCCGGCGGCGGGATCAATGGCGTGGCGACAACGCCTCAGGGATCACTCCACTTCGTTGTCAGAGCGGCCCTGGCTCTCGATGGCCTGGATGTTGCTGAGGGTGGTGTCGGCGATGGCGTGCAGCGCCTCCCGGGTCAGGAAGGCCTGGTGACCGGTGAACAGCACGTTGTGGCAGGCAGACAGGCGGCGGAAGACGTCGTCGGTGATCACCTCGTTGGACTTGTCCTCGAAGAAGAGGTCTTCCTCCTCCTCGTAGACGTCCAGCCCCAGGGCGCCGATGCGGGCAGTCTTGAGGGCCTCGATGGCGGCGTTGGAGTCGAGCAGGCCGCCCCGGCTGGTGTTGATGATCATCACCCCGTCCTTCATCTTGGCGAAGGCCTCCTTGTTCAGCAGGTGATAGTTCTCCTTGAACAGGGGGCAGTGCAGGCTGATGACATCGGACTGACGGAATAGGGTGTCGAGATCCACGTACTCGGCGCCCAGATCGATGGCCGCCTGGTTCGGATAGGGATCGCTCACCAGCAGGCGCATGCCGAACCCCTTGAGGATGCGCAAGGTGGCGATGCCGATCTTGCCAGTGCCTATGATGCCGGCGGTGCGGCCATGCATGTTGAAGCCCACCAGCCCCTCCAGGGAGAAGTTGGCGTCCCGGGTGCGCTGATACGCCTTATGGATGCGGCGGTTGAGGGTCATCATCAGGCCCACCGCATGTTCGGCAACGGCCTCGGGGGAGTAGGCAGGCACCCGCACCACCTTGAGTCCCAGCTCCTTGGCGGCGGCCAGATCCACGTTGTTGTAACCGGCGCAGCGCAGGGCGATGACCCTGGTGCCGTACTGCGCCAGCTCGGTCAGCACTTCGCGGTCGGCATCATCGTTGACGAACAGGCAGACCACGGGGAAGCCGTGGGCGAGACGGGCCGTCTTGGCCTCCAGCCGCACGTCGAAGAACTCCAGATCGAAACCGTACTGGGCGTTGGCCTGGTGGAAATGTTCTTTGTCGTAGCTCTTGGTACTGAAAACGGCGACTCTCATGGTGCGCTCTCCGTAGATAATGATGTGGTTAAATTACAACAAATAGTGACCGTCATCACGGGATAAGTGGTGCTGTTTCAACCCCAGGGCATGATGGGAACGGCACTGACCGCACTCTTGTACGAACCATCCACCAACTTGGTGCTGTAAGTCAGATAGACAAGGGCATTGCGCTTCTCGTCGTAAAAACGCACCACCTTCTGCTCCTTGAACACCAGCGAGGTGCTGACGTCGAACACCTCTTCCCCCGCCTTCAGCTTGGCGGGCAGGGTGATGGGGCCGATCTGGTGGCAGGAGAGGGAGGCGTGGGAGGGATCTTCCGCCAGCCCAAGGCCACCCTTGACGCCGCCGGTCTTGGGGCGGGCCAGATAGCAGGCGACACCGGCGATTTTAGGGTCGTCGAACGCCTCCACCAGGATCTTGTGGTTGGGTCCGAGCAGCTTGAAAGCGGTGCTCACCTCGCCGACGGGATCGGCCTTGTCGGCCAGCACCGGGCCGGCCATCAGAGCCCCCAGCAGCAGGGGCAGGGTGCGAGCAAGGGTCTGAAGATGTCTCATGGTCTCTCCTGTTGGCCTCCCTCAGAAAGGGATGCCCAAACGACGATAGAGGCTGGCCAGCACCCAGGCGGGGCCTACCAGCAGAAATTGCAGGTCGGTAAGAAAGGAGGGGCGTTTCCCCTCGATATGGTGACCGACGAACTGGGCTATCCAGAACAGCACGAACCCGATGAGGGCAGGCCACAGCAGCGGCCCCTGCCAGACGTGGCAGAAGGCCAGCCCCAGGGCGGTCAGGGCCGTCATCCCCGTAAAGATCGTCAACGACAGCCGCAGGTAGAAGACCAGCACCGGGATGGCCGCCAGCTCCGCCCAGTTGAGGGACGCTGGCAGGGGACCTGCGGGCAGGCACCAGAGCAGTGCCAGGATGCAGAGGTAGATGCCTGGCACCGCCACCTTGTGGATGGCCACATTGACGGGGTGTTGATGGCTCTGGCCATAGTCGCGAAACCAGTCATCCAGTCGTTTCATGGCACCTCCCTGGTGCGCGTATTGAGGCCGGGCGACCTCGCGTTCCTGTGCGTCTGCGGCGGGCTGCGCCCACCGGATGGGATGATCCGAGGCTGATCACGCTCCCGGCGGTGGATATTCCCAACGCCGGAGGCGGTGTCCGTTCACGCTCGCAGCGGTGGATATTCTCAACGCCGGATATCGTGTCCGTTTACTCCTGCGACGGTGGATATTCCCAATATTGGGCCGGAATGCTTTTGAGCAAGGGGGTCATGTCGGGATTGGGCAGGGCGATGGTGACTCTCTGCTCCAGATTGGCGCTGGCCAGGGCCTCGCGGATCTTGGGGTTCTCCCGAAAGAACGCCATGAAGCTGCCGTCGGCATAGGCACGCTCGAGGCCGGTCTGGATCGCCTTGGCCAGCTTCGGCGACTCCGGGCTGACGAAGAAGAACTCGGCGAAGGGGTAGCGGATCAGCAGGTGCTGATCGATCACCAGGTTGGGATATTGTGCCGCCAGCTCGCTGCGTTCGGCGAAGATTTCCACCAGACCACGGGGGAAGAAGTCCAGCTTGTCGCCGTCATTCATCAGGCGAAACAGGTTGCTGTAGCGCCCGGCATAGGTGGGAATGCCTGCCAGTTCCAGGATCTTGTTGTCGGCCCAGCCCACCCCCTGTGCGGCTTTCAGTTTCTTGAGGTCTGCCAGGGTGTTGATCTGGTTGAACCGCTCCTGGGCATCGGCGTGGATGAAGGAGAGGCGCAGCCCTTCCAGGCCACGAAACAGCGGGATTGGTACTGCG
The DNA here is from genome assembly GCF_049860605.1 of Aeromonas sp. INTO2. Taxonomy (NCBI): domain Bacteria; kingdom Pseudomonadati; phylum Pseudomonadota; class Gammaproteobacteria; order Aeromonadales; family Aeromonadaceae; genus Aeromonas; species Aeromonas sp. INTO2. Next base: position 4,024,669 of record NZ_CP187588.1, on the reverse strand, counting down.
GTGAGGGAGGATTCCAGCGCGCTGGAGGTACCCATCCAGAACACATTGATGACCTTGCCCTTGGCAAGCGCCTGCTGGAGGCTGTACTGGTTGAGATTGAGGTCGACCCGCTCCAGCTTGTAGGGCTGCCCGGCGTGGTTGAGCGCCAGTTCCAGCAGCTTGAGCTGGTATTCGTTGTCGAGATCGTTGATCGGTCGGCTGGGGACCTTGACGGTGAGCGTCTGTGCTTGTGCCAGCAATGGCAGGCACAAGCACAGCCTGATGAGCCATTTCACGCTTTGATCTCCTGTAGGATCCGGGACTTGCCCGGAGTCTAACAGAAGTTGTCACGCTCTTGCTGTGAAAGGGGCCGGGGATCACCCGGCCGCGTCATCTTCGGGCATGGCTTGCCCTGTGCCCGGCTCGTACCGAGGCCGGGCTTGTTCGCCGCATCAGGCGACGCGACGGAACACGTGAGTGTCGTTGAATTCCTTGGTGCTCTGGCATTCAACACAGAAGCGGGACTCGGGACGGGCCTGCAGCCGCTTGAGAGAGATCTCGTCGCCACAGGATTCGCAATAGCCGAAATCCCCTTCATTGATCCGCTTCAACGCCCCTTTCAGCTTGCGCAGGTGCAACTTGTCGTGCTCGATGCGGTTCAGCTCCAGGCGACGGGCCTCCTCGACACTGGCACGGTCAATTTCATCCGCCATCTCGTTGGTATCGGTGGCGATAGCCTGGCTGGCCTGGGAGTTGAGACGTTCTTCGAGCTCAAGGATTTGTCGCTCGATCTGGCCTTTGTAGAAGGTCAGTTGGTCTTCTGTCATGAAATCACACATACGGTTTGCTACCAGTCAGTTTCCCAATGTTACCCATTGATGGGGGCTGTCTGTCGTCAGACCAAGCCCTTGTATCCCGTTTTGCACCAAATCCATGCAGGAGAGTGCAAATCAGGGCGGGCCTTGTACCAAAAAAATGCAGACATGCAAAGGAAATTGGATAAGGAGTGTGCGCCCTTGCAAAGAAATGGGCCTTCTCCGACAGGGTCTGACTGAGTATCGAACGAGATCCCGCCGCCGTTGGCATCGAGCTTGCAGTGGGCTGATCGTGACACAAAGTGTTTAGTATTTGGTGCCGCGCTGGTCATTATACAGGCCGTTGTTTATAGTTTTTTAAACACCGCTGCTTGACAAAGGCCTTTATCACGGGCTTTTATGGTGTGGTCGATTACATTTTTTTAACAAGGGTGTTCCTTATATTAGACACCCTTGACAATGGCAACCGTAAAGTCGGGGTTTAACATGGACAGTATCAAGGGCTGGATGGAGAGCAATCGCATCACGGAAGTGGAGTGCCTGTTTCCGGATTTCACCGGCAATGCCCGAGGCAAGATCATTCCAGCCAACAAGTTTCTGCGCGAGGGGGGCATGCGGCTGCCCGAGGTCATCTTCACCCAGACGGTGACTGGCGAGTACCCGGATGACGACAGCATGATAGACCCGCTGGAGCGGGACATGCAGCTCTATCCCGATCCCAACACCATTCGTTTCGTACCCTGGGCGCTGGAGCCCACCGCCCAGGTGATCCACGACTGCTTTGACGTCAACGGCAAGCTCATCGACATCGCTCCCCGCTCCGTGCTGCGCCGGGTTCTGTCATTCTACGAGAAGCAGGGCTGGAAGCCGGTGGTGGCGCCGGAGCTGGAGTTCTACCTGGTGACCCGCAACGAAGATCCCGACTATCCACTGGTGCCGCCGGTGGGCCGCAACGGCCGCCCGGAAACGGCCCGCCAGTCGTTCAGCATCGATGCGGTGAACGAATTCGACCCCATCTTCGAGGACATGTACGACTACTGCGAGGCCCAGGAGCTGGAGGTGGACACCCTGATCCACGAATCCGGTGCCGCCCAGATGGAGATCAACTTCCTGCACGGGGATGCCATCGATCTCGCCGACCAGGTGTTTCTGTTCAAGCGCACCATGCGCGAGGCCGCCCATCGCCACGGCATCTATGCCACCTTCATGGCCAAGCCCATGAGCAACGAACCGGGTTCCGCCATGCATATCCACCAGAGCCTGGAAGACATGGATGGCAACAACCTGTTTGGTACCAGCGAAGGGGGCAACTCCGATCTGTTCATGCACTTCATCGCCGGCCTGCAGAAATACACCCCGGCAGTGACCGCCCTGCTGGCGCCGAACGTCAACTCCTACCGCCGCCTCACCTTTGGCGAGAGTGCGCCGCGCAACGTGCAGTGGGGTGTGGAAAACCGCACCTGCGGCCTGCGGGTCCCCTTCTCCGAACCGAGTGCACGCCGGGTCGAGAACCGCTTCGCCGGGGCCGATGCCAACCCGTATCTGGCCCTGGCCGCCACCCTGGCCTGCGGCTACCTCGGCATGCTGGAGAAGCTCGAACCCATGCAGGAGATGAAGGCGAGTGCCTATGACCTGCCCTACAGCCTGCCCCGCTCGCTGGAGGAATCGCTGAGCCACCTGGAGCAGTGTGAACCCATCAAGGACATGCTGGGGGAGCGCTTCATCCGCGCCTTTGTGGCCGTCAAACGCAAGGAGTACGAGACCTATTTCGGCGTGATCAGCCGCTGGGAACGGGAATTCCTGCTGCTGAACGTCTGATCTGTCCCCGGGGGAGGCGAGGCCTCTCCCCGTCATATCGCAAGCAAGGGGCCGAAGGCCCGTCTGGCGGGGGCGCCCGCGACCCGGAAGGCACCGAGTAAAGGTGAGGCCCGCTCTCGCAATGGAGAGGGGGGTCACCTGCAATCAACTGGCGACGATGTTCGCCCCATGGAAAGGCATCGAGCAGGCAAGAGAGTGCCAGCCCCGTGAATGGCAGTGACCGGGCAGGCCACCCGTGCCCTCATGAATGGCGACAAGATTCGCCGAATCGAAGGAACCGAGGAGCAAGCAATGCAGCACACCACCCGTGAGTGGCAGCAACTGGAAGCCAGCCATCATCTGCATCCGTTTACCGATTTTCAGGCCCTGAACAAGAAGGGCAGTCGCATCATCACCAAGGCCGAAGGCGTCTATCTGGAAGACTCCGAAGGCAAGCGCATTCTGGACGGGATGGCAGGTCTGTGGTGCGTCAACATGGGCTACGGCCGTCAGGAGCTGGTAGATGCCGCCACTCGCCAGATGCAGCAGCTACCCTACTACAACCTCTTCTTCCAGACCAGCCACCCTCCTGCTGCCGAGCTGGCAACCCTGCTGGCCGAGATCACGCCTTCCCACCTCAACCACGTCTTCTTCACCGGCTCGGGCTCGGAGTGCAACGACACCGTGCTGCGTATGGTGCGCCACTACTGGGCCAGCAAGGGACAACCTGACAAGCAGGTGATAATCAGCCGCCACAATGCCTATCACGGCTCCACCGTGGCGGGGGCCAGTCTGGGGGGCATGAAGGGGATGCACGCCCAGGGCGGCTTGCCCATTCCCGGCATAGTACACATCGACCAGCCCTATCACTTCGGTGAGGGAGAGGGCATGAGCGCCCACGAGTTCGGTCTGGCCCGTGCCCGCCAGCTGGAAGAGAAGATCCTGGCACTGGGGGTGGACAAGGTAGCCGCCTTCATCGGCGAGCCTATCCAGGGTGCGGGGGGGGTCATCATTCCGCCCGAGAGCTACTGGCCCGAGATCCAGCGCATCTGCGACCAGTACGGCATCCTGCTTATCGCCGACGAGGTGATCTGCGGCTTTGGCCGCACCGGCCACTGGTTTGCCAGTGAAGGTTTTGGCATCAAACCCGACCTCATGTGCCTAGCCAAGGGCATTACCTCCGGCTATCTGCCGATGGGCGCCGTGATGGTGGGGGACAGGGTAGCCAGGGTGCTGGTGGAAGAGGGGGGGGAGTTCAACCATGGTTTCACCTATTCCGGTCATCCGGGAGTTATGGTGATTTCTGGTGTACGGAGGGATAGAAGGAGTGGCGTATCCTGCTGATTGATTCCTGCAAGAATCTCAATCAACAGAGCGGATACGCCATGAAACATTCTACCCTCACTGTCCTGCCACAACCAGAAGGCAAGCCCGGCGACATGCTCACCGAGCTGCTACGCGCCGGAGCCAGGGACCTGATTGCACACGCTGTGGAGGCGGAGCTCGCCATCATGCTTGAGCAGCATCGAGAGTTGCGACTCCCTGATGGCCGCCAGGCGGTAGTGCGCAACGGGTATCTGCCCCAGCGGACTATCCAAACCGGCATCGGAGACGTTGAAATCAAAGTGCCCAAGGTACGCGACCGCAGCGGCTCCGGTATCAACTTCACCAGCACCCTGCTGCCGCCCTATCTCAAGCGCTCCCGCAGTATCGAGGAGCTGTTGCCGTGGCTCTACCTCAAGGGGATATCCAGTGGGGACTATCAGGAGGCCCTCTGTGCGCTGCTCGGCGACCAGGCCAAGGGGCTGTCAGCCAACACCGTCTGCCGGCTCAAGCAAGGTTGGATTGATGAGCACCAGCGGTGGCGACAACGAGACCTGACCAAGTCTCGCTATGTCTACTGGTGGGCCGACGGGATATACAGCAACGTGCGCATGGATGACCGGCTCTGTTTGCTGGTCATCATCGGGGTGACCGAGCACGGGCGCAAGGAGCTGGTTGCGGTGGAGGATGGTCACCGGGAGTCAGAGACAAGCTGGACGGAGGTGCTGATGGGACTGCGAGGCAGAGGGCTCACCCTCAGTCCCAAGCTGGCCATCGGGGATGGGGCACTGGGCTTTTGGAAGGCGCTGGCCAAGTGCTACCCGGACACAGCCCATCAGCGCTGCTGGGTTCACAAGACAGCGAATGTCTTGTCGGTGCTGCCCAAGTCGGTACAGCCCAAGGTCAAGGAGGCGCTGCATGATATCTGGATGGCCGAGACGAGAGAGGATGCTCACAAGGCGTTTGATCGCACCCTGACCCGTTTTGAAGCGAAGTATCCAGGGGCCATGGATAAACTGGTTAAAGACCGGGATGAACTGCTGGCGTTCTATGATTTTCCGGCGGAGCACTGGGTCAGTATCCGGACGACTAACCCGATAGAGTCAACGTTTTCGACGGTCCGGTTACGCACCAAGCGAGCGAGAAACTGTGGTTCACGGGAGACCACGCTGGCGATGGTTTATAAGCTGCTGGAGTCGGCCCAAAAGAACTGGAAGCGGCTCAAGGGATTTGCGCTGCTGACGTTGGTGGTAAACAACGTGAAGTTCAAGGACGGAATACAGATGCAGGAAGAGTCAGACAGGAACGCCGCCTGACTCCATACACCACATTTGACAATAACTCGTCATCCGGTCGCCTGCGCCGTGGCCATTGCCAACATCCAGCTTATGCAAAGGGAGAGCATAGTTAAGCGAGTTCATGATAGTATCGGCCCCTATTTGCAGCGCCGCTGGGCTGAGCTGGCGGACCATCCGCTGGTGGGGGAAACCCGTGGAAAAGGCCTGGTCGCCGCGCTGGAAATAGTGCAGGACAAGCAGACGAAACGTCGCTTCCCGGCCGAGCTCCATGCCGGGATGACCTGTCGGGAGTTCTGTTTTAACAATGGCTTGGTGATGAGGGCTGTCGGCGATACCATGATCATATCGCCCCCCTTGGTGATCACCGAGGAACAGGTGGATGAATTGGTCAAACTGGCCAGGCTCAGTCTGGACCTGACGGCTGCAAAGCTGCGGGAATAGGCGGGAACCGGGCAGGTTGGCTTACGCATACAATTTGCTTAGGAGACAAGGACTATGTCTTTTAAAAAGGGAATGATGGCTGCTTCCGTGGCGCTGGTCATGATGAGTACCGGGGCGATGGCCGACGAGAAGGTGCTGCACGTCTACAACTGGAGCGACTATATCGCGCCGGATACGCTGGAAAACTTCCAGAAGGAGACGGGCATCAAGGTGGTCTACGACGTGTTCGACAGCAATGAAGTGCTGGAAGCCAAGTTGCTGGCAGGCAAGTCGGGCTATGACATCGTCGTACCGTCCAACCCCTTCCTGGCCAAGCAGATCAAGGCAGGTGTCTTCCAGAAGCTGGACAAGTCCAAACTCTCCAACTGGCAGAACCTGGACGTCGACCTGCTCAAGGCGCTCGAACCGAGCGATCCGGGCAACCAATACTCCATCCCTTACCTGTGGGGCACCATCGGCTATGCCTACAACGCCGAGAAGGTGAAGGCCGTGCTGGGGGCCGATGCCCCGGTGGACTCCTGGGATCTGGTGTTCAAGCCGGAGAACATGGCCAAGCTGAAGGAGTGCGGTGTCTCCTTCCTCGACTCGCCGACCGAAATGCTGCCGGCCGCCCTGCAATACCTGGGCTTCAAGCCGGACAGCCAGAAGCCGGATGAGCTGAAGAAGGCAGAGGAGCTGTTCCTCTCCATCCGTCCCTATACCGCCTATTTCCACTCCTCCAAGTACATTTCGGATCTGGCCAACGGCAACCTGTGCGTGGCAGTGGGTTACTCCGGTGACCTGCAGCAGTCCAAGGCGCGTGCCGCCGAGGCCAAGAACGGTGTCAGCCTGACTTACACCATTCCGAAAGAGGGGGCAGGCAGCTTCTTCGACATGATCGCCATCCCGGCGGATGCCAAGAACGTCGAGGCGGCCCACACCTTCATCAATTACCTGATGAAGCCGGACGTGATCGCGAACATCACCAACGTGGTGCAGTTCCCGAACGGCAACAAGGCGGCCACGCCGCTGGTGGACGAGGCGATCCGTACCGACCCGGGTATCTACCCGACGCCGGATACCCTCAAGAAGATCTACACCTTCCCGGATCTGCCGGCCAAGGTGCAGCGTCTGATGACCCGCAGCTGGACCAAGATCAAGTCAGGCAAGTAAGAGTGACGAGTACCCCTCCCGGTCCGCAGTTCGGCCGGGAGGGTGGTGACCACCCGACAGGTTGGACGGCGCGTATGGATGCGCGACTGGCAAAATCACACAAATGAGGACTGATAAGTGCACATGACCAAGATGGCAACGCTGGCCCTGACCCTGGGGTTTGCAAATCTGACCCAGGCAGCCCCTGTGGTTCATTTTTACAACTGGTCCGATTATATCGGCGAGACCACCCTCAGTGACTTTCAGCAGAAGACCGGGATCAAGACCGTCTACGACGTGTTTGACTCCAACGAGACGCTGGAAGGCAAGCTGCTGACCGGACGCACCGGCTACGATCTGGTCGTGCCCTCCAACAATTTCCTGGCCAAGCAGATCAAGGCGGGGGCCTTCCAGAAGCTGGACCTCACCCTGCTGCCAAACCTGAGCAACCTGGACCCCATGCTGCTCAAGCAGCTCGAGAAGGTGGATCCGGGCCATCAGTACGCCGTGCCCTACCTCTGGGGTACCAACGGCATCGGCTACAACGTCGACAAGATCAAGGAAGTGCTGGGTGTCGACAAGATTGACTCCTGGGCGACCATTTTCGAGCCGGAAAACATGAAGAAGCTCTCCCATTGCGGCGTGGCCTTCCTCGATTCGGCGGACGAGATGATCCCGGCGGCCCTCAACTACCTGGGGCTCAACCCCAACAGCCATGAGCCGGCGGATATCAAGCGGGCCGAAGAGCAGCTGCTCAAGGTGCGCCCCTATGTGGCCTACTTCCACTCCTCCAAGTACATCGGTGACCTCGCCAACGGCAACATCTGCGTGGCGGCGGGTTTCTCCGGCGACATCCTGCAGGCGGCGTCCCGGGCCGAGGAGGCGGGCAAGGGGATCAAGATTGCCTACAGCATCCCCAAGGAGGGTGGCAATCTCTGGTTCGACATGATGGCGATCCCGGCCGATGCCACCAACGTGAAAGAGGCTCACGCCCTGATCAACTACATTCTCGAACCGCAGGTCATCGCCAAGGTGAGCGACTATGTGGGTTACGCGAACCCGAACATCAAGGCGGGAGAGTTCATGGACAAGGCCGTTCGCGAGGACGAGTCAGTCTATCCCCCCCAGGCGGTGCTTGAGCGTCTGTATGTGCAGGAAGCACATCCCCGTTCGGTGCAGCGCCTGATCACCCGGAGTTGGACCAAGATCAAATCCGGAACCTAACCTTGGTGCCCATCCCGGGGCGCCAGATTGTATTGATGGATCGGCCCAGGCCGGAATCACCTTTGGGAGTTTGGTAATGGCGATAGCCTCCAGTGCCTACAAGAAAGCCCTCGAGGGCAGCCAGCAGCGTAAAGAAGTGCTGGTCAAAATAGACAGGGTAAGCAAGCAGTTCGACGAAACGCTGGCGGTCGACAACGTGTCTCTCAACATCCACAAGGGCGAGATCTTCGCCCTGCTGGGTGGGTCCGGCTCCGGCAAGTCCACCTTGCTGCGGATGCTGGCCGGGTTCGAGCGACCCACGGAAGGACGGCTGTTCCTCGACGGCGTCGACATTACCGACATGCCGCCCTATGAACGCCCCATCAACATGATGTTCCAGTCCTACGCCCTGTTCCCCCACATGACGGTGGCCCAGAACATCGCCTTCGGCCTCAAGCAGGATGGCCTGCCCAAGGCGGAGATCGATGCCCGGGTGGAAGAGATGCTCAAGCTGGTGCAGATGACCCAGTACGCCCGCCGCAAGCCGCACCAGCTCTCCGGTGGTCAGCGTCAGCGGGTGGCCCTGGCCCGTTCCCTGGCCAAGCGTCCCAAGCTGCTGCTGCTGGACGAGCCCATGGGGGCGCTGGACAAGAAGCTGCGCTCCACCATGCAGCTCGAGCTGGTCGAGATCATCGAGCGGGTGGGCGTGACCTGCGTCATGGTGACCCACGATCAGGAAGAAGCCATGACCATGGCCGAGCGGATCGCCATCATGCACCTCGGTTGCATCGAGCAGATCGGCAGCCCGATGGATATCTACGAGACCCCGGCCAGCCGGCTGGTGTGCGAGTTCATCGGCAACGTCAACCTGTTTGACGGCCTGCTGGTGGAGGATGAGCAGGACCACGCCATCATCGCCTGTGCGGATCTGGAGCAGCCCATCTATGTGGGTCACGGCATCAGCTCCCGGGCGGAGAACAAGAAGGTCACCTATGCCCTGCGTCCGGAAAAACTGCTGATGAGCCTGCAAAAGCCGGAAGAGATCGAGCATCCGGACTTCAACTGGACCAAGGGCGAGGTTTATGACATCGCCTATCTGGGCGGCCATTCCGTGTATCACATCCAGTTGCCCTCGGGCAAAATCGTTCAGGCTTTCATCGCCAATGCCGAACGCCACGGCAAACGGCCGACCTGGGATGACCAGGTGTTCCTCTACTGGGAAGATGACAGCGGCGTGGTGCTGCAATCATGAAGGCATTGAGACGACTCAAACAGGTGGGAGGGCGGCAGCTGGTCATCGGCATCCCCTTCTTCTGGCTGTTCCTCTTCTTTCTGCTGCCCTTCATCATCGTCGTGAAGATCAGCTTCGCCGAAGCGGACGTGGCCATCCCGCCCTACACGGACGTGGTGAGCTGGGCAGACAATCAGCTCACCATACTGCTCAACCTGGGCAACTACCTGCTGCTGCAGGAGGATGAGCTCTACATCGCGGCTTATCTGGGGTCCCTCAAGATAGCCCTGGTCAGCACCCTGCTCTGCCTGTTGATCGGTTATCCCATGGCTTACGCCATTTCGCGGGCCAACAAGGAGACTCAGACCGTTCTATTGCTGCTCATCATGATGCCGACCTGGACGGCGATCCTGATCCGGGTATACGCCTGGATGGGGATCCTCAGCAACAACGGCCTGCTCAACAGCGTCCTGCTGGGCATCGGGGTGATCGACGAACCGCTGCAGATCCTCAATACCAACCTGGCGGTCTATATCGGCATCGTATACTCCTACCTGCCGTTCATGGTGCTGCCGCTCTACGCCAACCTGGTCAAGCACGACCAGAGCCTGCTGGAGGCGGCCTCCGACCTGGGTGCCCGCAACCTGACCCGGTTCTGGCAGATCACGGTGCCACTCTCCAAGAACGGCATCATCGCCGGTTGCATGCTGGTCTTCATCCCGGTGGTGGGCGAGTTCGTCATCCCCGAGATGCTGGGTGGTCCGGAGACCCTGATGATCGGCAAGGTGTTGTGGCAGGAGTTCTTCAACAACCGTGACTGGCCGGTGGCCTCCGCCCTGGCGGTGGTGATGCTGGCGGTGCTGATCATTCCCATCATCCTGTTCAACCGCAACCAGGCCAAAGAGCTGGAGGGCAAGGCATGAGACGTTTCGGTTTTGCCAAGCTGATGCTATGGCTGGGTCTGCTGTTCATCTACCTGCCCATGATCATCATGGTCATCTACTCCTTCAACGCCTCCAAGCTGGTGACGGTGTGGGGAGGCTGGTCGCTCAAGTGGTACTTCGGCCTGCTCGACAACAAACAGTTGATCGGGTCCGTGTTCCGCTCCCTGGAGATCGCCTTCTACACCGCCATCGCGGCGGTGGCGCTGGGGACGGTGGCGGCCTTCGTGCTGACCCGGATCCCTCACTTCCGTGGCCGGACCCTGTTCGGCGGCATGGTGACGGCGCCGCTGGTGATGCCCGAGGTGATCACCGGTCTCTCCCTGCTGCTGCTGTTCGTGGCCATGGCCCAGCTGGTGGGTTGGCCCGCGGAGCGGGGCATGCTGACCATCTGGATAGCACATACCACCTTCTGTACCGCCTATGTGGCGATCGTGGTGTCGGCGCGGCTGCGGGAGCTGGATCTCTCCATCGAGGAGGCGGCCATGGACCTGGGTGCCAAGCCCTGGAAGGTGTTCTTCCTGATCACCATCCCGATGATAGCCCCGTCGCTGGCGGCGGGTGGCATGATGTCGTTCGCCCTGTCGCTGGATGATCTGGTGCTGGCGAGCTTCGTCTCCGGCCCGGGTTCGACCACCTTGCCGATGGAAGTGTTTTCGGCGGTGCGCCTCGGCGTGAAGCCCGAGATCAACGCCATCGCGAGCCTGATCCTGCTGTCGGTATCCCTGTTCACCTTCGGTAGCTGGTATCTGATGGCCCGGGCGGAGAAACGCCGCCGTGCCGAAATCGCCATGACCACCCAGATGCAGGCAGTTGCCTGACCTGCCCCGTGATAAGATCCGCATTCCCCCATCCGTCAGGAGAATGGAATGCGGATCTCCCTCTTCATCGGCCAGAGCGCCGAACTGAACCCAGAGCAGGCCCCCGGCCTCATCAGTGCCATCCACAAGCAGCCTGCCGACGCCCCTCTGTGGTGCGATTTCCTCGGCCTTCGCGGGGATGAGCAGAGCGACAGACGCCATCATGGCGGCCCGGATCGGGCCCTGCACCATTACCCTGCGGAGCACTACGCCTGGTGGAAAACCTGGCAAACCGCGCTGGGGCTGCCTGTACCACGCACACCCTGGCAGCCTGCCGCCTTTGGCGAGAATCTCTCTGGTTCGGGGCTGACGGAGGCGCAGGCCTGCATCGGCGATGTCTATCGACTTGGGGAGGCGCTGATCCAGATAAGCCAGCCCAGATCCCCCTGTTTCAAGCTCAACCAGCGCTTTGGCTATGGCCAGCTCTCCCAGGTGATGCAGCTGAGTGGCCGCTGTGGCTGGCTGCTGCGGGTGCTGGAAGAGGGAAGGGTGGAGCCGCAGGGGGAGCTGACACTGGTGGACAGACCCTACCCTGAGCTGACGGTGAAGCGCACCGCCGACATCCTGTTCAACCAGGTTCGCAACAAGGAAGACCTGCAACTGCTGCTGGAGAACCCGGCGCTCTCTCCCAATTGGCGCCAGCATGCGGCTCATTGGCTGGAACATGGAGTGGTGGCGGATTGGAGCCGGCGTTTGCTGGGGCCGACCGAGTTCAGGTTGCCTCGACAGGGCTGAAGGCAGGCGGAAAGATGCCTTGTGGCGATTTTTGCTGCGACTCGCTGAATTATTGAGCGTAAAGCCGTTTTTTTAGAGTGAATGCAAAAAAAGGCTTGTGTCGGGTCGGGGCTTTCGGTAAATTCTCGCCCCGCAGACATCGGTGTGTAGCGCAGCTTGGTAGCGCACTTCGTTCGGGACGAAGGGGTCGGAGGTTCGAATCCTCTCACACCGACCACATTTGAAAAGGCCGCTCAATGAGCGGCCTTTTCGCATTTGGTCTGTTGAAGAAAAGCTGACATTTCCATTGTCGATTGCTGTTCCTGTTCCTGCTCCGATCCCCCTCATTTGCCCAACTAAAAGGGCCACCGCTCGGTGGCCCCACTGGTGGAGTCTGATCCTGACTCCGGCACTCTAGATTGTGACAATCTCGTTATGGGTCTTGTCGATGGTGCCCTCCTTGCGCCCCAGGCGCTCATTCAGATATGCCAGTGTTGATGCCGCAATGCCTTGAAACCGTGTTGGGTTTGCAGGGCCGCATGCTTGGGGTACTCACTAATGAAATGTGCTATTCCCTCCATCAGTTGTGAACGCAGCGAAGACACGGGCTCATGCCAGGCTTGCAGGCAGAGATGACCAGGGATCAGCTGCTCTCGATACGCTTCCAGCAGTGATTCCGGCCAGGGCTCGATATGGGAATCGTGACGCAGTAAATAGTGGGCGGCGGGTTCACGGGCATAGATGAACTGAACTTGGGCCAGGTCGCGTTGGCTTAGCGTTTGGCTGCCGATATGGCAAGTCAGATATTTCCCCGTCTTCAGATTCAGGAAGTGACCGCGTTGCCGACAGGCAATGATGCGATACCAGGGCAGGGGTGAACAGAGAGAATACCCCTCCAGCTCCTGTTCCAACCAGTGACGGCACTCTGGGGTCTGCACTTCTTCGCGCATGGCCTCAAGTCGTGTCAGCAAGGCTCTGGATGGTTGGGTAGCCAGTATCGCGCTCATCGTCTGCAATCCTCCCTCTGCACAGAATCCCGACTTTCAGTATGGACCCTGAGCGGAGGAGGGGGTAAGAATTCTAATGATTAAAATCAGCTTAGAAGCGCACTTTTTATGCAATAAAAACCATTAGCCGACGAGGTAGGTGCCCGTGCCGAAGGCGATGTGGGTGCCCTCTTCGTTGTGCAGCTCCATGCGGGCGACCGCTACCTTGCTGCCTGCCCGGATGATGTGGGCGGTGGCGATGAACTCGTTGCCGCGACCGGGACGAAGATAGTCCACCCGCAGATCGATGGTGCCAAGCCGCGAGAAGCGCTCCTTGAGATAGCTGGGGGAGAAGTCCTCCAGCTCGTCGATGCAGGAGGCGGCGACTATCATGCCGCCCGCCACATCGAGCAGGCTGGCGGTGACGCCGCCGTGCAGTATGTTGTGGAAAGGGTTGCCGATGAGCTTCTGTTCCATCTTGATGCGCAACTCCACCTTGTCGAAGTCGTAGTGGGTGACTTGCATGCCGATCAGCTTGTTGAAGGGCATCCTCTCGGCGAACAGGTTGGCTATGCCACTGAGCGCCATCTTCTTGAGCATCTGTTTCATTCCTTCAGTCCGCCCTGTCATCAAAGCCGAGTAAAAACTCCAGCCAGTCTGCAACACTTCCTTAACACTCGCAATGGCAGGTTTATTGTGGGCGGCGGCTGCTTTAGAATGGCGACCCCAAAGGAGAGCCCATGACCGTCATTGCCGAAACCCTGCCTGACCCTCAGCCAGAGAATCCCCTTGCCCTGTTGCAGGCGGTGTTTGGCTATCAGCAGTTTCGGCCGGGCCAGCTCGAGATCATCGAGCAGATAGTGGCGGGGCGCGATGCCCTGGTGCTCAAACCCACCGGCGGCGGCAAGTCGCTTTGCTACCAGATCCCGGCGCTGCTGCGACCCGGGCTCGGTGTGGTGGTCTCCCCCCTCATCTCGCTGATGAAGGATCAGGTCGACACCCTGCGCGCCAACGGCGTGGCGGCGGTCTACATCAACTCGGCACTGAGCCGGGAAGAGATGATCCAGAACTTCGCCGCCATGCGCCGGGGCGAGATCAAGCTGGTTTATGTTTCCCCCGAGCGTTTGCTGCAGCACGAGTTCATGGACCGGTTGGCGGAGCTGCCCCTCGGCCTGTTCGCCATCGACGAGGCGCACTGCGTCTCCCAGTGGGGGCACGATTTTCGGCCGGAATACGCGGCGCTGGGACGGCTCAAGCAGTGGTTCCCCCAGGTGCCGGTGGTAGCGCTCACCGCCACCGCCGACGAGGCGACCCGCTGCGACATGCTGCACCGGCTGGAACTGAACGATCCCTTCATCCACACCGCCAGCTTCGATCGGCCCAATATCCGCTACAGCCTGGTGGAAAAGTTCAAGGCGGCGGAGCAGCTGCTGCGCTACGTGCAGAGCCAGAAGGGCAACTGCGGCATCGTCTACTGCTCCAGCCGCAATCGGGTGGAGGAGGTGGCCGAGCGGCTATCCCGTCACGGCTGCAAGGCGGCACCCTATCATGCCGGTCTGCCGCTGGAGCTGCGTCAGCAGACCCAGGAGGCCTTCCTCAAGGATGACATCGAGATCGTGGTGGCGACGGTGGCGTTCGGCATGGGCATCGACAAGCCCAACGTGCGCTTCGTGGTGCACTACGACATTCCGAAGAACATCGAATCCTACTATCAGGAAACCGGCCGTGCCGGGCGCGACGGCACCCCGGCCGAGGCGCTGCTGCTCTACGATCCCGCCGACATCGGTCGGGTTCGCCGGCTGCTCGACAACATCGAAAACCCACAGCAGTTGCAGGTGGAGCAGTACAAGCTCAACGTGATGGCGGCCTTCGCCGAGGCGCAGACTTGCCGCCGTCAGGTGCTGCTCAACTACTTCGGCGAGTACAACGACAAGCCGTGCGGCAACTGCGACATCTGCCTCGATCCGCCCCAGAGTTATGACGGCACCGAAGATGCCCAGAAGGCGCTCTCCTGCGTCTGGCGGGTGGGACAGAATTTCGGGGTCGGTTATGTGGTGGAGGTGCTGCGCGGATCGCTGAACCAGCGCATCAAGGATCACGGTCACGACAAGCTGTCGACCTACGGCATCGGCAAGGATCAGAGCCACGAATACTGGATGAGCGTCATCCGCCAGCTGATCCACAAGGGGTTGCTGACCCAGAACATCACCCGCAATCTGGTGTTGCAGCTGACCGAAGCGGCTCGACCCGTGCTGCGTGGCGAGATGAAGCTTGAACTGGCAGTCCCCCGCCTGCAGCCCATCTCCAGTCGCAAGGAGAAGCGCAACGGCCTGCTCGACAACGCCAACTATGACAAGCGGCTGTTCAAGGAGCTGCGCGCCCTGCGCAAGCAGATCGCCGAGGATGAAGAGGTGCCGCCCTATGTGGTGTTCAACGACGCCACCCTGGTGGAGATGGCACAGCTCATGCCGATGACCGAGGAGGAAATGCTGGCGGTCAACGGTGTCGGTCACCGCAAGCTGGAGCGCTTCGGTGAGGCCTTTATGGACCTGATCATCGACTACTGCCGCCGGTAGGGTCGGCCCTGGTAGACCTTGTCATCGACCGCAGCAGGCCCAGGCCGGTAGGCTGGCACAACAAACAGTGGAAAGGCGCCCGTTGGTCGGCGCCATGCATTATTTGAGGTTGGCGTAATAGGCCGCCAGATTCTCCATGTCCGCCTCGGTCAGCATCGCCATGAAGGGAACCATCAGTGGCTCGGTACGGGAACCCTCCTTGAACGCCTTCATCTGCTTGAGCAAATAGGCCTGGTTCTGGCCCGCGAGGTGGGGGTAGGTCGGGACGCTCGCCTTGCCATCCGCGCCATGACAGGCGGCACAGACCACGGATTTGGCCTTGCCTGCGTCTATGTCGGCCGCCTTGGCCTGATGGCCCCAGGCAAGCGCCAGCAGGGGCAGGGTATAGACCCACTTTTGCATCGTCTTCTCCTTGAAATGAATAATCGTGATCGCCTGTTAGCCTCGACGAGCCAACGGCGGTATAAAGAGTGACACGAGCATACGCAGGGACAACCCCCATCACCATGAAATTGATCAACACTTTTGCCACCGAACTCCCCTGGGCTTGCGAGCCTGTTGCCCCGCAGCCGCTGCATGGCCCCAGATTGCTGCATCTGAACCGTGCGCTGCTTGGTGAGCTGGGGCTCGGGGAGGTGAGCGAGGCGCAGTGGCTCGCTTGTTGCGGCCAGGGGCAGCCCCTGCCGGGCATGCAGCCGGTGGCTCAGGTCTATGCGGGCCACCAGTTCGGCGGCTACAGCCCGCGTCTCGGGGATGGCCGCGCCCTGCTGCTGGGGGAGCAGCTGGCGCCTGATGGCAGCCGCTGGGACCTGCACCTCAAAGGGGCGGGCAAGACGCCATTCTCCCGCTTCGGCGACGGCCGTGCCGTGCTGCGATCCAGCATTCGCGAGTACCTGGCTTCCGAGGCGCTGCATGCCCTCGGCATTCCCACCACCCGGGCTCTGGTGCTGCTGGGCAGTGACGAGCCTGTCTACCGGGAGCAGGTGGAGAGCGGGGCGACCGTGCTGCGCACCGCGCCGAGCCATCTGCGCTTCGGTCACTTCGAGTATTTCGCATGGAGCGGACAGGGGGAGAAGATCCCGGCCCTCATCGACTATGCGCGGCGTTACCACTTCCCCGAGCTGACCGATGGCGCCGAGCTGTTTGCCGAAGTAGTGCGCCGCACCGCGCGGCTCATCGCCAAGTGGCAGGCGGCGGGGTTCTGTCACGGGGTGATGAACACCGACAACATGTCCCTGCTCGGGCTGACCCTGGATTACGGCCCCTACGGTTTCATCGACGCCTATGTGCCGGACTTCGTCTGCAACCACTCGGATCCGGATGGTCGCTATGCGCTGGATCAGCAGCCTGCGGTCGGATACTGGAACCTGCAGAAGCTGGCACAGGCGCTGGCCGGCCATGTGGATGGCGACGCGCTCGCGTCGGCCCTGGCCCAGTACGAGCACCAGTTGATGTTGCACTACTCCGAGCTGATGCGCGCCAAGCTGGGGCTGGCGGTGTGGGAAGAGGAGGATCCGGCGCTGTTCCGCGAGTTGTTCCGGCTGCTGGCGGCGCACAAGGTGGATTACCACCTCTTCCTGCGACGTCTCGGTGAGGTGACGCGAGAGGGAGCGTGGCCCGCCCGCCTGCTGGCCCTGCTGCCCGATCCTGCCGTCTGGCAGGGGTGGCTTGAGGCCTATCGGGCGCGCCTCGCCCGGGAAGGGAGCGTGGATGGCGTGCGCAAGGGGCAGATGGACGCTGTCAATCCCAAGTATGTGCTGCGCAACGCCCTGGCCCAGCAGGTGATCGAGGCGGCAGAACAGGGCGACATGGCGCCGTTCGAGCGGCTGTTTGCGGCCCTGCAGCACCCCTATGATGACCAACCCGAATACGAGGGTCTCGCCACCCCGCATCCGGGCTGGTATTGCGGGGGCGAGCTCTCGTGCAGCAGTTGAGGAGCAACGGATGAACTGGCATATCACGCAGACAGACAGGGAAGCCGGGGTGGTGATGCTGACCTGCCCGTGCCTTGACTGGGACAGCTTCCCGACTCTGGCCGAGGCCCTGTTGCAGGAGTGGGAGCTAGCGGCACTCGAGCGGGAGTGGGGGGCGGATCGCCACAGCTGGCTGCTGGAGTTTGAAGGCAGCCGCTTTCGGCTCGAGTACGAACATTACAGCGGCTGCTGGCTGGCGGCGGTGCAGCCGGACGACGCGGAGGCGCTGCTCTGGCTGGCTCGGCAGTCCCGGGAGTGAGCTTGGCGTGCGATGCGAGTCAATCTCTTGAGATAACCGCATAAAGATTGAACTATCAATTTTGGGGCGTATAATCTCGCCCCTTGATTATCGCCATGGTGGCGATATGGGTTCCCTAACCCCATTAACCAAAAAGGTCACAATATGAACCTGACTCCGGCTCAGTACCAGACGGCACTGATGCGTCTCTCGTTGTTCCACATCCTGATCATTGCCAGCAGCAACTACCTGGTGCAGCTGCCGATCACCATCTTTGGCTTCCACACCACCTGGGGTGCCTTCAGCTTCCCGTTCATTTTCCTGGCCACCGATCTGACGGTGCGGATCTTCGGCGCAGGCCTGGCGCGCAAGATCATCCAGACCGTGATGCTGCCGGCATTGACCGTGTCCTACGTGCTCTCGGTGCTCTTTTTCGAAGGGAGCTTCCAGGGGGTGGGCAATCTGGCAGAGTTCAATCTCTTTGTTGCCCGGATCGCGTTAGCCAGCTTTATGGCCTATCTGGTGGGCCAGTTCATGGACGTGGTGGTGTTCAACCGCCTGCGCCTGTTGAAAGCTTGGTGGGTGGCACCGGCAGCCTCCACCCTGTTCGGCAATCTGGTGGATACCATCGCCTTCTTCAGCATCGCCTTCTGGCGCAGCACAGATCCCTTCATGGCCGAGCACTGGGTCGAGATCGCGACCGTAGATTACGTATTCAAGTTGCTGATAAGTCTGGGGTTGTTTGTGCCGCTTTACGGTGTGCTGCTGCGCTATCTCAGCCGCAAGCTGGTGGGGGAGGCCGGATTGGCTGGCCTGCAAGCTGCTACGCGACAAGCCTGATGAGATTGACCACCCCCATGGGTGGTCAATTTTTTTGTGATCTTCACAAATAAGGCTTGCACAGTTAAATGAGAATGATTATTGTTACCTTGTTTTCCGGGAAAGACTTCATTCGTTCCAACGTGATGGACTTCTTGTGAAGGCACGACATTGCTCACATTGCTTCCAGTTAAGGGGCCAGTAGTTTACTGGCCCTCTTTTTTTTGCGTCTTTTCCGCCATCAGCGGGCATAAAAAATGGGAGCCAGGGCTCCCATTATCACTCAGCGCTGTTTACTCGATGTCGAGGGCATCGGGGGAGAGGATCACCCCTGTGGTATCGGCATAGAGGTGGTCATCCGGCAGGAAGGTGACGCCGCCGAAGTTGACCGGCAGATCGGTTTCCCCGATATCCTTGCTGTCGGCGCCCACCGGAATGGCCGCCAGGGCCTGAATGCCGATGTCGAGATCTTCCAGGATATCGACCTCACGGACGCAACCGTAGCAGACGATCCCTTCCCACTCATTTTCCGCCGCCGTGGTGGCGATCTCGCTGTCGATCAGGGCACGACGCATGGAGCCGCCACCGTCGATCAACAGCACGCGACCAACGCCGTTCTCCTTGACCAGTTCACGGATAAGACCGTTCGATTCGAAGCACTTGACCGTGGTGATGACGCCGCCGAAAGAGGCGCGGCCGCCGAAGGAGCAGAGCATGGGTTCGAGTACATCCACCATGTCCTGATAGATGTCGCACAGTTCTGAAGTGTTGTATTCCATTGTGTCAGATCCACCGCTGGAAACAGGTGGATCCAGTATAAGGAGTGGGGTTGGCATTTCAACGACTATTCCTTGCCCAGTGGCGGGAAATGCCGTTTTTGCGCGAAAGCGGCCCCGCGCCATGGCAGGCGCCGCAGACGGTCAGCCTCGGGCCCTAGAGCAGAAACAGGGTCGCCAGCCCCAGGAAGATGAAGAAGCCGCCGGTGTCGGTGATGGCGGTGATCATCACGCTGGCCCCCACCGCCGGGTCGCGCCCCAGCCGACTCATGGTCATGGGGATGATGACCCCCATCAGGGCCGCCACCAGCAGGTTGAGCATCATGGCGAGCGTCATCACCGCGCCCAGCGCCGCATCCTGATAGAGGATGTAGGTGGCCACCCCCATGGTGCCGCCCCACACCAGGCCGTTGATCAGGGCCACCCCCAGCTCGCGCCACAGCAGGAAGGAGACATTGCCGGTCTGGATATGCTGCAGCGCCAGCGCCCGCACTATCATGGTGATGGTCTGGTTGCCGGTGTTGCCGCCGATGCCGGCGACGATGGGCATCAGGGCCGCCAGCGCCACCAGCTGGGAGATGGTGTGCTCGAACAGGCCGATCACCCGCGACGCCACGAAGGCGGTGCAGAGGTTGATGGCGAGCCAGGCCCAGCGGGTCTTGACCGCCTTGGAGACGGGGGCGAACACGTCTTCTTCCTCGCTGATCCCCCCCATGCGGCGCAGGTCGGTGTCGCTCTCTTCATAGACCAGGTCCACCACCTCGGCGACGGTGAGCCGTCCCATCAGCTTGCCCCTGGCATCCACCACGGCGGCGGAGACCAGGTCGTCCCGCTCGAAGGTGCGGGCGGCGGCCTCGTCGTTGTCTTCCGGATCGAAGGTGACCGGATCCTTCTCCATCGCGTTGCTCACCAGGGTTTCGGGCTTGTGCAGCAGCACGGCGGTGAGGAGCAGCTCCCCCTGCAGCCGGTTGCGCCGATCGGTGACGAACAGCTTGTCGGTGTTCTCGGGGATCTGGCCGCGCAGGCGCAGATAGCGCTGGACGGTGGCCAGGGTCACGTCGGGCCGCACCGTGATGAGCTCGAAGTCCATCATGGCGCCGACCGTGTGCTTGCCGTAGCGGATCACCTCGCGCACCTTGTCCCTGTCCATCGGCGCCATGGAGGTGAGCAGCCGTCCCATCAGGTTGCGGGGCAGGTACTGACCCAGGTAGATCTGGTCGTCGATGTCGAGGGTGCTCAGGGCGTGCAGGAGTTCTTTGTCGCTCATGCCGCTGATGAGGCTGTCCCACACCGTCTCCGACGCCTCTACCAGGATCTGGCCGTGCTTGTCTGCATCCACCTGCTGCCACAGCACATGGCGCTCGTCCGGCGGCAGGGATTCCAGCGCATCGGCGATATCGGCGGCGGGCAGGCTGTTGACCAGCCGGGTCAGCTCGCTGGTCTGGTCCCGAAGCTCTGCGTCCTGCTCCCCTTGCGGGTCGAGCAGGCTCTCGGTGAGGGCGTCATCGGCCAGCAGCAGCGTGAGGATGCGGGCTCTGTCGTGTTCACGCTGTTTGGCGCTGTTCTTGGGGGGGAGGGACATGAAGCAGAATTCCTGAATTCGGTGGTCCGGCTGACACACCCCATAGGATACCAGACTCAAAACAAGAGGTTATGACAGTAAATGCAGAAAAAGAAACGCCACCCGAGGGTGGCGTTGGAATGGATGCAGCGATCAGGCCGAGGCCAGGGCCACGTCTGTGGCGCCTCCTTGCCCGAACCAGGCAAGCTGGTCGGCCAGGGTCACCACCGAGCCCACCATGATCAGCGCCGGACTCTCGACCCCTACCGCCAGCTCGGGCAGCTCATCAAGGGTGCCGCGAATGACCCGCTGGCAGGGCTGGGTGCCGCGCTCGATCAGCGCCACCGGGGTGTCGCCTGCCTTGCCGTGGGCCAGCAGCTGTTCACGGATGGTGGTGCAGGATGAGAGCCCCATGTAGAAGACCAGCGTTTGCCGATCTTTGGCCAGCAGCGGCCAGTCGAGATCCCGGGCACCCCCCTTGCCGTGGGCGGTGACGAAGCGCACGCTCTGGGCGTGGTCGCGGTGGGTCAGCGGAATGCCGGCGTAGGCGGCGCAGCCGCTGGCCGCCGTGATCCCCGGCACCACCTGAAAGCCGATGCCAGTGCCGACCAGTGTCTCCAGCTCCTCGCCGCCACGGCCGAAGATAAAGGGGTCGCCCCCCTTCAGCCGCACCACCCGCTGTCCCTTCTTCGCCTCCTCCAGCAACAGCTGGTTGATCCCCTCCTGCGGCACGCAGTGGTTGCCCGCCTGCTTGCCGACGAAGATGCGTTTGGCGTCGCGGCGCACCAGCGCCATCACCTCGTCGGAGACCAGCCGGTCATAGACCACCACGTCCGCCTGCTGCATCTGGCGCAGGGCGTGCAGGGTGAGCAGACCCGGATCGCCAGGGCCGGCACCGACCAGCACCACCTCGCCAGCGCTCTGGCTTTCGTCGGCAAACAGATTGTCGGCCAGCTGGTGGGCAGAGGCGCTATCCCCCCGAGCCAGCGCCTGACCGAGCCGATCCGCCCCGAGCAGCCGTTCCCAGAAGCGGCGCCGCTCGCCCATGCTGGCGAAGCGGGTCTTGACCCGCTCCCGCAGGCTGCCGGCGAAGGCCGCGACGGCACCCAGATGCTGGGGCAGCAGGGCTTCGAGTTTCTCCCGCAGCAGTCGGGCCAGCACCGGGGCCTTGCCGCCGGAGGAGATGGCCACCATCAGCGGCGAGCGGTCGATGATCGACGGCATGATGAAGCTGGAACGTTTCGGGTCGTCCACCACGTTGGCAAAGATCCGCGCCTGATTGGCGCTCTGGTAGACCAGGGCGTTCACCTCGCGCCTGTCGGTGGCGGCCACCACCAGCCACTTGCCCGTCAGCTGTGCCGGCGCGAATTCACCGGCCAGCCACTCGATGGTTCCGTTGGTAGCCAGTTCCGCCAGCTCGGGATCGAGCTCGGGGGCGACCACGGTGAGCTGGGCACCGGCATCCAGCAGCAGGCGCGCCTTGCGCTCTGCTACCTCGCCGCCGCCGACCAGCAGCACAGGTTTGTTGTCGAGTCGGCAAAAGATAGGCAAGTAGTCCATGGGGCCTCCTGATCAGGCGGTTTGGGTCTGGCTGGTGGTGGCGCTGGCGTCTATAGCCGCGACCGGGCGCTCCGCCTTGGGGGTGGCATACCAGTAGCCGAGGCCCATGAAGAGGGCGCCGGAGACTGTGTTGCCCAGGGTCACCCACAGCAGGTTGTGGCCTATGCCACCCAGGGTGTAGGCATCCGAGTGGGCGCCGAACCAGGAGAGGGCGAACAGTGTCATGTTGGCGACCGAGTGCTCATAGCCGGAGGCGATGAAGGCCAGCAGGCACCACCAGATGGCGATGAACTTGGCGGCACCCTCGGTGCGCAGCGCCATCCAGATGGCGAGGCAGACCAGCCAGTTGCAGAGCACCCCCTTCATGAACAGGGTCAGGGCCGGAGCCTGGGTCTTGGCCAGCGCCACCTTGTGGGCCAGGCTGCCCGCGTCCGGCAGCAGGCTGCCGCCGTAGGAGTAGATCAGCGCGACGAAGATGGAGCCGAGCAGGTTGCCGGCCCAGGTCTGGGGCAGGATGCGCAGCAGATCGGCCATGGCGATCTTGCCGGTCTTCACCCCGAAGGTGAGGAACATGGTGTGGCCGGTGAACAGCTCGGAGCCTGCGATGATGACCAGGGTCAGGGCGATGCCGAAGGTGGCCCCCATCACCAGCGGACGCACGCTGGCATCCACCAGGTTGCCCAGGGTGAAGATGAGGATGATGCCAAGGCCCACATAGGCCCCCGCCATGGCGGAGCTGAGCCAGAAGCCGAGCTTGTCGCTGCGCTCGAAGCGGTTGATGCGGGCCGCGTTGGCGGCGCACTTGTTGATGGTGTCGGTATACATATGGATTCTCTTTAGAGGGGCCGCCCACGGGCAGCCCTGACTGTTTTTTAACCCCCTCCCTGCCTCCCCCTTGTCAAGGGGGAGGGGCTTTTTGCTCCCTCCCCTGTGAAGGGGAGGGCCGGGGTGGGGTCTGGTGTTAGACGGCGACCCAGACCTGCTGGTCGCGCACTTCAACGGGGTAGCTCTGTACCGACATCTCAGGGTTGTCGAAACAGTGGCCGTCGCTCAGGCGAAAGCGCTGCTTCTTGAGCGGGCTGGCCACCCAGAGCTCGCCGTCGTGTTCGCAAATCAGGCCCCGCGACAGCACGTTGGCGGCGAAGAAGGGATCCCGGTTGTCGATGGCGAACACCTCGGCGGCCGCGCTCGGGCGGAACAGAGCGATCTGACGACCCTCGATCAGGGCGCAGACGCCGGTGCCCGGCAGGATGTCGTTGAGTTGGCAGGCAAGTTTCATCATTTGGTTTCCACCTCGATCTGGTAGACGGGGATGCGCTCGGCCGGAGTGGCGGGTCTGTGCTGGTCGCGCTCGGCGACGAACTGGACGTCCGGATCGCGCTTGTCGCTGTTGATGAAGTGGCTGAAGCGCTTGAGCGCTTCCTCTTCGTTGAGGGTGCGCGACCATTCGCACTCGTAACTGTCGATGAGGGTCTGGATATCGCGTTCCAGCGTCTCGGCCAGTCCCAGCTTGTCGTCGACGATCACCTCGCGCAGGTAGTCGACGCCCCCTTCCAGATTGCCGAGCCAGACCGAGGTGCGCTGCAGTTTGTCGGCGCTGGTGACGTAGAACATCATGAAGCGGTCGATCAGCTTGATCAGGGTCTCGCGGTCGAGGTCAGACGCCAGCAGGTCGGCGTGGCGCGGCTTCATGCCGCCGTTGCCGCCCACATAGAGGTTCCAGCCAGCATCGGTGGCGATGATGCCGACGTCCTTGCCCTGGGCTTCCGCACATTCGCGGGTGCAGCCGGAGACGCCGAACTTCATCTTGTGCGGGGTGCGAATGCCCTTGTAGCGGTTCTCGAGGAAGACCCCGAGGCCGACGCTGTCCTGTACGCCGAAGCGGCACCAGGTGCTGCCGACGCAGGTCTTGGCCATGCGCAGTGCCTTGGCGTAGGCCTGACCGGTCTCGAAGCCCGCTGCCAGCAGCTTGCGCCAGATGGCGGGCAGATCATCCTTCTGGGCCCCGAACAGGCCGATGCGCTGGGCGCCGGTGATCTTGGTGTAGAGCTTGTAGTCGCGGGCCACTTCGGCCACCGCCAGCAGCCCTTCCGGGGTCACTTCACCACCGGCCATGCGCGGGATGACGGAGTAGCTGCCGTCCTTTTGCATGTTGCCGAGGAAGATATCGTTGGTGTCCTGCAGCGGGATATTGCGCGGGCTCAGCACATGCTCGTTCCAGCAGGAGGCGAGGATGGAGGCGACGGTCGGTTTGCACACCTCGCAGCCATAGCCCTGGCCATGTTTGGCCAGCAGCTCGTCGAAGCTCTTGATCCCCTCCACCTTGACCAGATGGAACAGCTCCTGACGGGAGTGGGGGAAGTGGGCGCAGAGGTGGTTGTTGACCTCGATGCCCTGCTTCACCAGTTCGGCGTTGAGCACCTGACTGATGAGCGGCACACAGCCGCCGCAGCCGGTACCGGCCTTGGTGTGCTGCTTGATGGCTGCCAGGGTGGTGTGGCCCTCGGCCACCGCCTTGGCGATGTAGCCCTTGGAGACGTCGAAGCAGGAGCAGATCTGGGCGGTTGAAGGCAGGGCATCCACCCCCAGGGTCGGCTTGGCACCGGCGTAGGCGGGCAGGATCAGGGTATCCGGGTGGCTCGGCAGCGGCAGGGCATTGAGCATCATCTGCAGCAGGTTGCCGTAATCTTCCACGTCACCCACCAGCACGGCGCCGAGCAATCGGCTGTTGTCCTCGCTCACCACGATCTTCTTGTAGACGCCGGCCTGATCGTCCTGAAACACATAGCTGTGGCTGCCCGGGGTGCGGCCGTGGGCATCGCCGATGGAGCCGACGGAGACGCCGAGCAGCTTGAGCTTGGCGCTCATGTCAGCCCCTTCGAAACGGCTGTCGCCGCCGAGCAGATGGTCGACGGTGATCTGGGCCATCTTGTAGCCCGGCGCCACCAGCCCGAAGAAGCGGCCCTGCCAGGCGGCGCATTCGCCGATGGCATAGATGTCGGGGTCTGAGGTGAGGCAGTGATCGTCGATGACGATGCCGCCGCGCTCGGCGATGGCGAGATCACCGTAACGGCCGAGGGTATCTTGCGGGCGAATGCCGGTGGAGAAGACCACCACATCCACTTCCAGCTGGCTGCCATCGGCAAAGGCGAGGCGGTGTTTCGCCTGCTCACCGCCATGCATCAGGATCTCGCTGGTGCTCTTGCTGGTGTGTACCTGCACGCCCATGGATTCAATCTTGCGGCGCAGCAGCTGGCCGCCCTGACCGTCGAGCTGCTCGGCCATCAGCACAGGAGCAAACTCCACCACGTGGGTTTCGAGACCCAGCGCCTTGAGGGCACCGGCGGCCTCGAGGCCAAGCAGACCTCCCCCGATCACCACCCCGCTCTTGCCGCTCTTGGCAGCGCTGCGGATGGCTTTCAGATCCTCGATGGTGCGATAGACGAAGCACTCGTGGTGCTGACTGCCCTGGATGGGCGGCACCCAGGGGTAGGAGCCGGTGGCCAGCACCAGCTTGTCGTACTCGACCACAGTGCCCTTGTTGGAGTGCACTTCGCGGTTGGCCCTGTCGATTTTTTTCACCGCTTCGCCGAGCAGCAGGCGGATGCCGTGCTTGTCGTAGAAGCCGGGTTTGACGAGGGAGAGATCTTCGCTGGTGTGATGGGAGAAATAGGAGGAGAGATGGACGCGATCGTAGGCGGGACGGGGTTCTGCACCGAAGACGGTGATCTCGTAGCGGCCCGGATCGGCCCGCTCGATCAGCTCTTCGATGAAGCGGTGCCCCACCATGCCGTTGCCCACAACGACCAGTCTGACTTTGCTCATAGTTGCCTCAAGTTTGGAGTAATAAAACATCATTCTGGGGCTAGGCTACCCAGTCGGCAGGGGTGGGCGATTGATGCAAATCAAGTGTCTATTTATATATCTCCTCAGGGGTAATTCGAGAAAATTCAACACTATACAAAAATAGGTATACCAGTTAATGATTTCTGGGCTGGCTCGGGGTGAGGGATGGTGGAGGGAAAGCCCGGTTTACCCACGGCCGGGGAGTGAAAACTTATGTCGGAAAAAGGCCGGTCTCGCACTGGGCGAGACCGGCATCAGCTGAACAAGGTGGCGCGTCAGGCGATATGGCGGCGGAACATGGCGAGCGCCAGCGACAGGGTGACGCCGGCGATGGCGAGCAGGGGCCAGAGCAGGGGCCAGGCCGCCGACCAGCCGAGATCCTTGAGGAAGACCCCCTTGAGCAGCAGGATGAAGTGGCTGAGGGGATCCACGGCCGCCAGCCACTGGAACAACAGCGGCATGTTCTCGATGGGGGAGACATAGCCCGAGAGGATCACCGCCGGCACCATGAAGGAGAAGACCCCGAGAAACGCCTGCTGCTGGGTCGAACAGAGGGACGAGACGAAGAGCCCTATCCCCGCCAGCGCCAGGCCGTAGCAGACCATGCCCGCCATCAGCAGCGTGGTGCTGCCGCCAAACGGCACCTGATAGAGGAAGCGGGCCGCCAGCGCGACTATGGTGCCCTGGCCCACCGCCACCAGGATGCCGGGCACCGCCTTGCCCGCCATGATCCAGCCCGCGGTGAGGGGGGAGACCAGCAACTGGTCGAAGGTGCCCTCTTCCCGCTCCCGCGCCACCGACAGGGCCGTGACGATGAGGCAGCCTATGGTGGTGATGATGGCCACCAGGGAGGGCAGTATGTGCCAGCTGAACTCTATGTTGGGGTTGTAGAGGTGGCGCACCGTGAGCTCCGGCGGCCCCTTGCCCTCGCTCTGCCAGCGGGCGATCACCTCATTGATGTAGCCCGCCGCCACCTGACCGCCGTTGGATCGGCGCCCGTCGATGATGAGCTGCAATTTGGCCTGCTCGCCCCTGGCCAGCCGGCGGGAGAAATCCTGGGGGATGATGAGGCCGATCAGGGCCTGCTGCCCCGTGATGGCCTCTGTCATCCCCGCCTCGCCCTTCACCGGAATGATGGTGGTGAAGGCGGGCATGTGGGTGAGGCGCTCGATGAGCTCCCGGCTCTGGGCCCCCCCATCCTGGTCGTAGATGGCGAGCGTGTTGCCGGTCACCTCCAGGGTGGCGGCGAAGGGGAACAGGGCGGTTTGCAGCAGCACCGGCATGATGAGCAGAAAGCGTCCCTGGGTATTGCCCATCAGGGCCTGCAACTCTTTTCGGATCAGCCACCAGAGTCGGATCAGCATGGGTTACTCCAGAGTGCGCCGCGTCTTGCGGGCGGTCAGGGCCAGCCAGAAACCGGCCAGCAGCAGCAGACAGAAACCGTTGACCAGCAGGATCGAGAAGACGCTGCCCGCCTGATAGAGGGTCTGCAGGGAGCTCGCGAAGTAGCGGGCCGGAATGAGGTGAGTGATGGCCCGCAGCAGCGGTGGCATGCTGGCGATCTCGAACACAAAGCCCGAGAGCATCATGGCCGGCAGAAACGCCGCCGTCAGGGCGGCCTGGGCGGCGTTGAACTGGCTGCGCATCACGGTAGAGAGAAAGAGCCCGAGCCCGAGGGCGCTGCCGAGAAACAGGGTGGTGAGCACGAACAGGGTGATCAGCGAGCCGCGCCAGGGCACCCCCATCACGGCCACCGAGAAGAGCAGGCAGATGAGCATGGCGGCGATGCCGAGCCCGTAGTAGGGCAGCAGCTTGGAGAGCAGCAGCTCTGTCCTGGTCACCGGGGTGGCGAGCAGGGCCTCCATGGTGCCGCGCTCCCACTCCCGGGCCACCACCAGGGAGGTGAGCAGGGCGCCTATGATGGTCATCACCACGGCGATGGAGCCGGGCACCAGGAAGTTGCGGCTCACCAGGGCCGGGTTGAACCAGGCGCGGCTCTCCACCGCCACCGGCAGGGAGGTCCCTTCCCTGACGAGCCACCCCTGCCAGATCCCCTGCACGTAGTGGGTGACGAAGTTTGCCGTGTTGGGTTCGGAGCCGTCGGTGAGCAGCAAGACCCTGGGGGTGCTGCCGCCCTGGCCCGCCATGGCGCGGGAGAACCCCTCGTCGATCACCAGCAGGCCGCGGATCTCGCCGCGCTCCAGGCTCCCCAGCAGCGCCGCCTTGCTCGGGCCGCCGTGGATCTCCAGCGCCGTGGAGCCGCGCAGGGCCTGCTCCAGCCGCACCGCCGGGGCGCCGCCGTCGGTGCGCCAGATGCCGAGTCGCAGGTGGTCCACGTCCAGGTTGATGGCGTAGCCCATCACCACCAGCAGCACCACGGGCATGATGAAGGCGATGAGGATGCTGCTGGGGTCGCGCACGATTTGCAGGGACTCCTTGTGGCACAGGGCCAGCAGACGGCGGCGGTTGATGCTCATGCGTCCTCCTCGCTGGCCTGCTCGACTAGCGTGATAAAGGCCTCTTCCATTGTTGGCAAAGAACAGGTCGGCAAGGAGCCGGTTGGCAAAGAGGTCGCCGCCTCTTTGGCGGCCAGCCCCTTGAGATCGTCCGGGGTGCCGAGGGCCAGCAGCTTGCCGCGATAGATGAGGGCGATGCGGTCGCAATACTCCGCCTCGTCCATAAAGTGGGTGGTGACCAGCACGGTGACGCCGTGGTCGGCCAGCGCGTTGATGTGCGACCAGAACTCGCGCCGGGTCACCGGATCGACCCCGGAGGTGGGCTCGTCGAGAAACAGCAGCGGCGGCTCGTGCAGCAGGGCGCAGGCGAGTGAAAGACGCTGGCGCAGGCCGAGCGGCAGGGATTCCGCCTTCTGATCGAGCCAGGGGGTGAGGGCAAAGGCAGTCACCATGGCGTCGATCCGCGTCTGCTGGTGGCGGCCGAACAGGCCGTAGATACCGGCGAAGAAGGAGAGGTTCTGGGCCACGGTAAGCTGCTTGTAGAGGGAGAACTTCTGCGCCATGTAGCCGAGGCGCTGACGCGCCGCCGAGGGGCTGTGGGCCAGATCGATGCCGGTCACCAGCGCCTGCCCCTCGCTCGGGCGCAGCAGGCCGCACTCCATCTTGAAGGTGGTGGACTTGCCCGCTCCGTTGGGGCCGAGCAGGCCGAAGATCTCGCCGCGGCGCACCGCAAAGCTGACATCATCGGTGGCGGCAAAATCGCCGAAGCGCTTGGTGAGGTGGCGCGCCTCGATCACCGCCTCGGGGGAGACCCCCTGCGGCAGTTCGGCTTCCCGCATCCCGGCTGCCAGACTCGACTCCCCGCCGGGGCCGCCGCCGAGCAGGTCGATAAAGGCATCCTCCAGCCGGGGCTGGGCCGGTTGAAAGGCGCCGTTGGCCAGTTGCAGCTCCGCCAGCGGTGGGGGCGTCATGCCCGGGTGCAGCAGCAGGCGAACCCGCTCCCCCGCCACCGCGCCATCCATCACCGACGGGTGAGCCAGTGCCCGGCGCAGCAGGGCGCGTCGCTCGCGGCCATCCAGCTGCCCCGCCTCCAGCAGCCAGCAGCGGCTGGCCATGGCCCCCATCAGATCGGCCGGGGTGCCGCTGGTGCGCACCTCGCCATCTGCCATCAGCAGCACGTGGTCGCACAGCTCCGCCTCATCGAGATAGGCGGTACTCCAGAGCACCGTCATCCCCCCTTTTGCCAGCTCGCGTACCATCTGCCAGAGGGCGCGGCGGGAGATGGGATCGACCCCGACCCCGGGTTCGTCGAGCAGCAGCACATCCGGGGTGCCGAGCAGGGCGCAGGCCAGCCCGAGTTTCTGCTTCATCCCGCCAGAGAGCTTGCCGGCTGGCCGTGCGGTGAAGCGGGCAAGATCGGTGAAGGCGAGCAGCCGCGCGAAGGTGGGCGTGCGTTCGGGCTCCAGTACACCGCGTAGGTCGGCATAGAGGGTGAGGTTCTCCAGCACGCTGAGATCTTCGTAGAGGCCGAACTGCTGGGGCATGTAGCCGAGGCGCTGACGCAGCAGATCCCCCTCGCTCACCGGATCCAGCCCCAGCACCCGGATGGTGCCCGCTTCCGGGATCAGCAGACCGGCCAGCAGGCGCAGCAAAGTGCTCTTGCCGGCGCCGTCGGGGCCGACCAGCCCGGTGATGCCGCCAGCCGGAATGGTGGCCGAGATGGCGTTGAGGGCGACCCGCTCGCCAAAGCGTTTGGTGAGCCCCTCAAGGGAGATGGCGCAGCTCATGGCGCCAGCCTGACGGTGACCGGCATCCCCTGGCGCAGGGCCGGGTCGGGATCCTGCACCACGATGCGCAGCCGGTAGACGAGGTGGGTGCGAAGATCCGGCGTCTCCACCGATTTCGGGGTGAACTCGGCGGTCGGCGAGACAAAGCCCACCACCCCGTGATAGGGCTTGTCCGGCCGCGAGTCGGTGGTGAGGGTTACTTTGGCGCCGCTCGGGAAGTGGCCGAGCCAGGGCTCCTCCACATAGGCGCGCACCCAGACTGGCGCAGTCAGGGAGAGGTTGAAGGCGGTCGCTCCACTCTGCACCATGCTGCCGTTCTCGATGGCGCGACTGATGATGATGCCATCGCTGGGGGCGGTCAGGTTGGCATCTGCCAGCGCCAGTTCGGCACTGGCGAGCGCCGCTTTGGCCCCTTCCAGTTGGGCATCGGACTGGGCAATCTCTTCCGGGCGGTAGCCGGTTTCGAGCTGGGCGAGCTGTTCGCGGGCGGAGCGTACCTGCGCCTGGGTCTGATCCCGCTGGGAGCGGGCAGTATCGAGCTGACCGCGGGAGATGGCGCCGGTGGCGGCCAATGCGCTCTGGCGGCGCCACTGTTGGTCGGCTTCCAGCGCAGCGGCTTCGGCGGCGGCCAGTGCGGCTCGGGCGCGGTCGGTCTCTTCGCTGCGATAGCCTTTGTGGATCAAGGTGTTGGCGGCAGTGAGCGCGGCCAGATTGGCGCGGGCGCTGTCGCGGCTGTGGGTGAGGGGAACCGGATCGAGGCGGGCCAGCAGTTGACCGGCTTTTACCCTATCCCCCTCATCAACCAGCACCTGATCGACGCGGCCGCCGACCCGAAAGGCCAGATTGACGTCGCGAATATCGACGTTGCCGTAGAGGATGGAGCCGTCAGCCGGGCGCCCCTGCCACCAGAGGTAGCCACCGATAACGGTTAGCAGCAGGGCCACGATTGCAATGGGTTGTTTCATGCTGCTTCTCCTTGAGGATGGCTCTGCCACCAGAGGTCACCACCGAAAACGGCCAGCAGCAGAGCTAGCATCGCGATGGGTTGTTTCATGCCGTTTCTCCTTCCTTGATGCCGGTGGGGCGCAGGCCGCGCAGGGCCCATACCAGTCGCTGTCTGGCGGCCTCGGGGTTGTCTATCTGGCTGAGAAAGGGGGCGGCCTGTTCGGGCAGCCAGCCAAGCTGGCGACCGCTGCCGGCGATCACCAGCGGCAGGCCGACCGACCCCATGATGAAGATCATCAGCTGGAGCGGGTGACCCGCGACCAGCGACCCTTCCGCCTGTGCCATCCGTACCTGCTCGATCAGCAGCAGGGGATGACGGCGCGGCAGGCTGAGCAGAAAGCGCTGGGCCGCCCCTTCACCCGCCAGGGCATCGCCAAAGAGGTGGTTGATGAAGCCGCGCTGGCGCGCCACCAGCCCGATCAGCGCCTCCATGGTCGCCTCGAACATGGCGATGGCAGAGGAGTAGGAGCCTTTGGCTGCCACCGCCTTGAGCTCGTCATAGAGGGGGGCGTACCAGAGCTCCACCAACTCGTCGATAAAGGCGTCGCGGTTGCCGAAGTGGTAGACGAAGGAGCCGAGGTTCACCTCGGCCGCCGCCGCCAGCTCGTGCACCGTCAGGCCGCGCAGCCCTTTCTCGGTGGCGATGGCGAGGCCGCTATCGAGCAGTTTCTGACGGGTGGGGTGCATCTGGCTGGCGCTCCTTGTGTATGCATTTTGTACGCAATTATACGACCGTATAAAAAATGCGGAAGCGGGCAGCAGGATCTTTTTGCCCGCAATGTGATCCGCCCCGCTCTAAGGGGCCGTGATCCCCGTCCGGCAGGGGGAAGGATCCATCGCTTGTGCCCAAGCCACGGGCATGTCGGTGTGATGGGGTGGTGAAAGGCGCTTCTGGTCCCGGGTGCGGGCGCCCGGGCCACAAGGGGCCTGTGATGGAGCCGGGCGCTGCCTGACCCGGATCAGGGGGTGTCGGTGGCCCCGGTGTGGTAGGGGGGCCGGGCACAGGTGTCCCGTATCAGGGCGCGCAGCCAGCGGTGGCCCGGATCGGCATCCTGACTGGGGTGCCAGAGCAGGGCGACCCGGATCCCTGGCAGAGCGAAGGGCAGGGGCAGGGTGACCAGATCGCCGAGCAGGCTGGCGCAGTGCAGGCGCGGCACCGTCGCCACCAGATTGCTCTCCCTGACCAGGGCCAGCGCCGTCGCAAACCCGGGAACCAGGGTGGTGATGGTGCGCCGCTTCCCCTGGCCTGCGAGGATCTCGTCGATGAGGCTGTGTGGCTGGCCCCGGCGGGAGACCAGCACGTGGCGGGCGGCGGCATAGCGCGCCACGGTCAGGGTGCCGTCGCAGAGGGGGTGGTCCGGGTGCACCACGGCGACGAAGTGGTCCTGGAACAGGGCCTGGGTGCGCAGCTCGGGGGCCGTGGTGGCGCCGATGACCCCGGTCTCGAAGTCCAGCTCGCCACGGCGCAGGGGGCCGCTCTCCTTGTCGGGTTTGGCCAGAAAGTGCAGCCGCACCCCGGGGGCCTCGACGGCGAGGCGCGCCAGCAGGGCGGGGCCTACCGCCTCCACGAAGCCGTCGCTGGATCGCAGGCGGAAGGTGCGCTCCAGGCTCGCCGGGTCTACTTCCTGCTGGGGGCGCAGCACGGCCCGGGTCTCCTGAACCAGGCGGGCGACCTCATCCCGCAGGATCTGCGCCCGAGGTGTGGGGATCAGGCCGCGTCCCGCCCGCACGAGCAGCGGATCCCCCGTGGTCTCCCGCAGCCTTGCCAGGGCCCGGCTCATGGCGGAAGCACTCAGGCCTAGCCGTCTGGCGGCGCCCGCCACACTGCCCTCTTCCAGCAGGGCATCCAGGGTGATCAGCAGGTTGAAATCCGGGGTCATGGTCGTCTCCTCGCAGGCGGCGCCTGACGGGCCGACCCCTTCATGATACGCGAGTTGCCGTCTCTTCATATGGCGTCTGGTGCAACTATAAGCTGCAATCCGTGCGTCTTCCGCCTTGTCACTACCCCCGCTAGCCTGGGTGCATCATCACTTGCCGGAGAGACTGCCATGTCCACACCACTTCTTGTTTCCCCTCCCGTGACGCGCCGTCTTGGTCTCGCGGGGCTCGGGCTCGCCACCCTGCTGCCCATGCTGGCGGGCAGCATGGCCAACCTGGTGCTGCCTGCCCTGGGGCAGGACTTCGGCGTGCCCTTCGCCAGCCTGCAATGGGTGCTGGTGGCCTACCTGCTTGGGATCACCAGTCTGACGGTGGTGGCGGGCCGGCTCGGGGATCGTCTGGGGCGGCGTCGCCTGCTGCTCTGGGGGACCGGGGTCTTTGCGCTGGCTTCCCTGCTGTGCGCCCTGGCCCCTTCCATTGGCTGGCTCATTGCAGCTCGCACCCTGCAAGGGGCGGGTGCGGCCTGCATGCTGGTGCTCTCGCTGGCCATGGCAGGAGAGCTGGTGCCGCCAGCCCGACGGGGCTGGAGCATGGGATTGCTCGGCACCCTGTCGGCCTGCGGCACGGCGCTCGGCCCCTCCTTTGGCGGCCTGTCGATCGGCGGATTTGGCTGGCAGGCTCCCTTCCTGCTGCTGCTCCCCCTGACGTTGCTGGCGCTGGGGTGTGCCTGGCGGGATCTGCCCCGGGATGAGGCGGGCTCTGCCGAGGGAGGCCTCCCGCTCACCAGTCTGTTGCTGCTGGTGACGGCGCTGCTCTGCTACGGGCTGGCACTGACCCGGGGCAGCCCGCTCGGGGGCTGGCCGGGGATAGGGGCGCTCGTCGCCATGGTGCTCTTCGTGCGTGCCGACTCGGGCGCCCGTCGCCCCCTGCTGCCCCTGGCGCTGTTGGGGGCGTCCAGGCGAAGAGGCGGGATCATCGCCAGTGCGCTGGTGGCCAGCGTCATGGTGGCGACTTTGCTGATCGGTCCTTTCTACCTGCACGGCGCCTTTGCTCTCGACATGGGGACGGTGGGGCTGATGATCTCCATGGGCCCCCTGCTGGCGGCGCTGTCCGGCATGCCCGCTGGCTGGTTGGTGGACAGGGTGGGGGCGACCCCTGTGGTGCGCCTCGGCCTGGGGCTCATGGTGGTGGCCGCCGTCTTGCTGGCCTTGCTTGACAGGGCGCTCGGGCCCCTCGGCTACCTGCTGCCCATCCTGCTGCTCACCGCCGGCTATGCCCTGTTCCAGACCGCCAACAACAGCGCCGTGGTGGGGGAGGTGGAGGGGGCGAGCCGTGGCGCCGTGGCCGGGCTGCTGACCCTGTCGCGCAACCTGGGCCAGCTGACGGGGGCGGCGGGACTGGGGGGCCTGTTCGCCGCCCTGGCGGGGCGGCCCGATCTCGCCCTCGCGACGGCGGACGAGCTGGCGTTTGCCACCCGGGTCACCTTCGCCCTGACGGCCTTGCTGCTGATGAGTGCGCTCTGGCTGGCGGGAAGGGAGGAGCGTGCCGTGCAGGGTGATGTGGCCCGGGACGGCTGCGAGTCGGGAGAACGCTGAAAACGAAGACGCCTCCACAGGGGAGGCGTCTTGCTATGGGGTTGAGCAGGATAGTAAACCGCTCAGCACCTCGTTATCGATCAACCTGTTACAGAATGAAGCGGCTCAGATCCTCGTCTTCAATCAGCTTGCCGAGGTGGGCGTTGACGTAGTCGGTGTTGATGACGAAGGTCTCGCCGGACTTCTCGGAGGCGTCGTAGGAGATGTCTTCCATCAGCCGCTCCATCACGGTGTGCAGGCGGCGGGCACCGATGTTCTCGGTGCGCTCGTTGACCTGCCAGGCCGCTTCGGCCAGACGGCGGATGCCATCCTGGGTGAACTCGATGTTGACCCCTTCGGTGGCCATCAGCGCCTTGTACTGATCGGTCAGGGAGGCGTTCGGCTCGGTCAGGATGCGCTCGAAGTCTTCGGTGGTCAGGGCGGTCAGCTCGACCCGGATCGGCAGACGGCCCTGCAGCTCGGGGATGAGGTCGGACGGCTTGGCGATCTGGAAGGCACCGGAGGCGACAAACAGGATGTGATCGGTCTTGACCATGCCGTGCTTGGTGTTGACGGTGCAGCCCTCGACCAGCGGCAGCAGGTCGCGCTGAACCCCTTCACGGGAAACGTCCGGGCCCGAGCTCTCGCCGCGCTTGCAGATCTTGTCGATCTCGTCGAGGAAGACGATGCCATTGTTCTCGACGGAGGCGATGGCCTTCTGCTTCAGCTCTTCCGGGTTGACCAGGCGGGCCGCTTCCTCTTCGATCAGCGCCTTCATGGCCTCCTTGACCTTGATCTTGCGCTTCTTCTTCTGGTTCTGGCCCAGGTTCTGGAACAGTCCCTGCAACTGGTTGGCCATCTCTTCCATGCCCGGCGGGGTCATGATTTCGACACCCATGGGGGAGGCGGCCAGATCCAGCTCGATCTCTTTGTCATCCAGCTGACCTTCCCGCAGTTTCTTGCGGAAAATCTGGCGGGTGTTGGAGTTGTCGGCTTTCTCTTCCTCACCCCAGCTGTTGCGCGGGTTGGGCAGCAGGGCGTCGAGGATGCGCTCTTCGGCGGCTTCCTCGGCGCGGTATTTCATCTTCTCCATCTCGGTCTCGCGCACCAGCTTGATGGCGACATCGGTCAGATCGCGGATGATGCTGTCCACTTCCTTGCCCACATAGCCCACTTCGGTGAACTTGGTCGCTTCCACCTTGATGAAGGGGGCGTTGGCCAGCTTGGCCAGGCGGCGGGCGATCTCGGTCTTGCCGACACCGGTCGGGCCGATCATCAGGATGTTCTTCGGGGTCACCTCGTGGCGCATCTCCTCGGAGAGCTGCATCCGACGCCAGCGGTTGCGCAGGGCGACGGCGACCGCGCGCTTGGCGTCGGCCTGACCAATGATGTGTCTGTCCAGCTCGTGGACGATTTCTCTCGGGGTCATCTCGGACATGATGGCGTTCCTGTATCCGGGGCGGGCAGGGCCCACCCCTTGGAAAATGGGGTTTGGCTGGCGGCCTTATTTGGCGGCCCTATTTCGCCGACTTATTTAGCTGAATAATCCAGCACTTCGATGGTGTGGTTGCCGTTGGTGAACACACAGATGTCGCCCGCAATCTTGAGGGACTTCTCGACAATGCTCTTGGCGTCGAGCTCGGTGTTCTCCAGCAGGGCGATGGCGGCGGACTGCGCAAAGTTGCCGCCGCTGCCGATGGCGATGAGATCGTGCTCCGGCTGCACCACGTCACCGTTGCCGGTGATGATGAAGGATTTGTGCTCGTCGGCGACGGCCAGCAGGGCTTCGAGGCGGCGCAGGGCGCGATCGGTGCGCCAGTCCTTGGCCAGCGCCACGGCGGCGCGCTCCAGGTTGCCCTGATGGGCCTGCAGTTTGGCTTCGAAGCGCTCGAGCAGGGTGAAGGCGTCGGCGGTGCCGCCGGCGAAACCAGCCAGTACCTTGCCGTTGTAGAGGCGATGAACCTTGCGGGCGTTGCCCTTCATGACGGTGTTGCCAAGAGAAACCTGGCCATCGCCACCGATGACGACCTGACCGTTGCGGCGAACTGAAACTATGGTAGTCACTTTACTTACCTCGCTTGAGCCGAATGACGGCCTGACTGTGCATGGAGGAAAAGATGGGGATGGCAAAACGGCTTTTCAAGCCTGTGCCGAGCACGGATCGCGGAGGAGGGATCGGGTGGGCGCGGGATGGCGCCAAAAGAAACAGGGCCAGGTGTTGCCACCCGGCCCTGTGCATGAACGCGGCGATCACCCCTTCTTGGGGATGCAGCCGCTGATGCCCGAGCCCTGCAGCTTGCGGTTGGCCGCGTCGGCCGCCGCCTTGCCGTTGAAGGGGCCCACCATCACCTTGTAGACGGCGCCACCGGCCCCGTTCACCACCTGCAGACTGGAGGAGAGCCCGGCGGTGAAGGCGATGCGCGCCT
Organism: Aeromonas sp. INTO2; assembly: GCF_049860605.1. Taxonomy (NCBI): domain Bacteria; kingdom Pseudomonadati; phylum Pseudomonadota; class Gammaproteobacteria; order Aeromonadales; family Aeromonadaceae; genus Aeromonas; species Aeromonas sp. INTO2. The sequence goes on along the minus strand of NZ_CP187588.1, from coordinate 3,987,475 downwards.
TGAGGGATTCTGCGGAATCCTGGGAGCGTAGGGCGGCACACTGCATCATGTAGCGGCCGCCGTCGGCGGCTGCGGTCTGTGCAGTCTGGGTCGCCGCCTTGGCCCTGGCGGCCTCGGCACGCTCCCGCTCCAGTTCGGCGCGGATCTCCCGCTCCATCCGCTCACGCTCGGCCTTCTGGTCGATCACCTGCTCCCGGGCGCTGGCGACCGGGGCGCCGGTGGCCGGCTTGGTCGGCTGCACCGGTTGCGGCTGATACGGCTTCACCTGACCGATGGGGGTCCCCGGCTGGGGAATGTCGGTCGCGACCGGCTTGGGCAGCTTCTCCGGTTGCAGGGTCATGGTCTCGGCGGGCGGGGGCGGCAGCACGCCCGGCTGGGGCGGCGGCTCTATGATGTCCACCTGCTTGTTCTCCAGCCGCTCGATGTAGCTCCACTTCTCCTGGGGCAGGGTATTGCCCTGTGCCTTGGGTTTGTTGGCCTTCACCTGCTCTTCGATGGTGGGGGCATCGGCGCCCTTGCCGTTGATGAGGTAGAGGAAGGCGCCGAAACCGACGACCAGGGCCCCGGCCAGCAGTGCCGGGATAACAGGAAAGCGGCGAGGGGCCGCTTTCTTGATGTTACGGCCACCCGCCCGTCGTCTCGGGCTGTTGCCGACGTAATCCCGGGTCGCCATCTATTACATGCGCTCCAGGGTGTGGATGCCCAGCACGCCCAGGCCCAGCTTGAGCACCTTGGCGGTGGCGGCGCACAGCAGCAGACGGCTCTGGCGGGTCGCTTCGTCCACGCCGTCCTTGTTGATCGGGCAGGCTTCGTAGAAGGTCATGAAGTTGCCGGAGAGCTCGTACAGATAGGTACAGAGCAGGTGCGGCATCCCCTTGTCCGCCACGCCGTTGACCGCGTCGGAGAACTGGATCAGCTTCTGGGCCAGGGTCTCTTCGGCGTCTTCGCTCAGGACCACCTTGCCGCTCAGGGTGTCGGCATCGACGCCGGCCTTGCGGAAGATGGACTGGATGCGGGTGTAGGCGTATTGCAGGTAGGGGGCGGTGTTGCCTTCAAACGACAGCATCAGATCCCAGTCGAAGATGTAGTCGGTGGTGCGGTTCTTGGAGAGATCCGCATACTTGACCGCGCCCATGGCGATGGCGTGCACCACCTGGGCCTTCTCTTCGGCAGAGAGGTCGCTGTTGCGGCTCTCCAGCAGGGCGCTGGCGCGCTCTTCCGCTTCGTTCAGCAGGTCAACCAGCTTGACGGTGCCGCCGGAGCGGGTCTTGTAGGGACGGCCGTCCTTGCCCAGCATCATGCCGAAGGCGTGGTGCTCGAGGGGAACGGACTCCGGCACATAGCCTGCCTTGCGGGTGATGGTCCAGGCCTGCATCAGGTGCTGGTGCTGACGGGAGTCGATGAAGTACATGACCCGGTCGGCGCCCAGGCTCTCGTAACGGTATTTGGCGCAGGCGATGTCGGTGGTGGTGTAGAGGAAACCGCCGTCGCTCTTCTGGATGATGACGCCCATGGGCTCCCCATCCTTGTTCTTGAACTCGTCCAGGAAGACCACGGTGGCCCCTTCGCTCTCGACTGCCAGCCCCTTGGCTTTCAGGTCGGCAACGATCTGCGGCAGCATGTCGTTGTACATGGACTCGCCCATGATGTCCTTGTTGGACAGGGAGATGTTCAGACGGTCGTAGTTGCGCTGGTTCTGCTCCATGGTCATGTCGACCAGCTTCTTCCACATGGTGCGGCAGTACTCATCGCCACCTTGCAGTTTCACCACGTAGTTGCGGGCGCGTTCGGCGAAGGCTTCGTCTTCGTCGTAGTGACGCTTGGCCTGGGTGTAGAAGGCTTCCAGGTCCTTGAGCTCCATGTCGGAGGCGTGCTCGTTGGCCATCTTCTCCAGATAGGCGATCAGCATGCCGAACTGGGTGCCCCAGTCGCCGATGTGGTTGGCACGCACCACCTTGTGGCCCAGGAATTCGAGGGCGCGGGCGGCCACGTCACCGAGCACGGTGGAGCGGATGTGGTGCACCGCCATCTCCTTGGCCACGTTGGGGGCGGAGTAGTCCACCACCACGGTCTGCGGCGCCGGCAGCTTCACGTTGGCGTTGTCGGAGGTCACCATGGCTTCCACCTGACCGGCCAGCCAGCTCGGGTCGAAGAAGAAGTTGATGAAGCCGGGGCCGGCGATCTCGACCTTGGCGATCAGATCGGAGGCAGGCAGGTGCTCGATGATGGCAGCGGCCAGCTCGCGGGGATTCTTGCGGGCCGGTTTGGCCAGCAGCATGGCCAGGTTGGTGGCCAGGTCGCCGTGAGCCTTCTCCTTGCATCGGTCTACTTGCACCCGGGCTTCCAGGTCGGCGGGCAGGACGCCTGCGGACTTGAGATTGGCTACCGTTTGTTCAAGTAGATGATGAATATGCTCTTTCATAACTGACCACCGAGGTTGCGCGTCGAAAAGTGACTGACTGGATAAGGGCGTGAATTTTACCCGCATCGGGCCGAGAAAACTATAGGAACGGCCCGCACCCGTGGGCGTGGCGGATATTTCACTGCATTTTCCACCACATTGCAGGATATTGATTTGGGTTAAGTGGTGGTTATCCATTTCTACTGCATAACGAAACGGCTTGTCCAGGCTATTTTCCCCTGATTATGACAGGGTTATTTATACCGATTCGGTCTGAATGATCCCGCTTCCCGTGGCGGTCGTATCCTTTGAGGACGCCGTTGGAGGATGATTCCCATGACACTGGTACTGTTTCCACTCTCCGCTCACCTGCTGCCTGGCGGCATCATGCCGCTGCGCATCTTCGAGCCCAGATACCAGCGCATGATCGCCGAGTCCCGGGAGCGGGAGTTCGCGCTCTGCATGCTGGACCCCCGCCAGCCCGACGCGCTGCGCAACATGTACCCCATCGCCACCCGGGTGCGCATCATCGATTTCGATCTGCTGCCCGATGGTCTGCTCGGCATCACGGTGCTCGGGGTGGAGCGGGTGCGCATCACGGATCTCTGGCAGGAAGAGGACGGTCTGCGGGTCGGCGAGGTGGAGCCCCTTCCCCCCTGGCAGAGCGGCAGGCTCCAGGCGGATCAGCACTCCCTGGCCAAGGCGTTGCAGGATGTGTTCAACGACTATCCGGAGTACGCGGCCCTCTATCCGGAGCCGGACTGGGAGGATGCGAGCTGGGTCGCCCAGCGCTGGCTGGAGGTGCTGCCCATCCCGGTGGAGCAAAAACAGTGGCTGGTGGCGGCCAAGGACAACCAGCCCACCCTCTCCCTGCTGAGCGGTCTGCTGGTCGCGAGCCATTGAATTCCCCTTCCCGGTGATCCTTTTTCCTCGCTCACCGTATTGGGGGTGAACACCACACGCGAGGGATGGCGCAATGGCATATACTGGCCAACCACAATCGGCTCCACGCAGGACATCGCCCCCCATGGACAACCCAGACGGCGACCTCACATCTTTGCTGGTCCGGGTGGCCGAGCGTGCCGACAAGGCTGCCTTCGCCACCCTGTTCCACCACTTCGCGCCGCGCATCCGCAGCTACGGGCTGCGCCACCTCGGCAGCGAAGCCAACGCCATGGAACTGGTGCAGGAGACCATGCTGCTGGTCTGGCAGAAGGCACGGCTCTATCACCCCGACAAGGGCGCCGCCACCACCTGGATCTACACAGTGATGCGCAACCAGAGCTTTGACATGCTGCGTCGCCGCCGCGCCAGCAAGGAGGAGCTCTGCGCCGAGGAGATCTGGCCGCTGCTGGAGTTCCGGGCCGAAGAGGAGCACCTGAGCGGCGGTGAAGACGCGGTGCTGACCCGCCAGATGGCCCACTATGTCGCCACGCTGCCGGAGCCGCAGCAGCAGGTGGTGCGCGGCATCTACCTGCAGGAGCTCTCCCAGCAGGAGCTGGCCGACCGGCTCGGCGTGCCCCTTGGCACCATCAAGTCCCGGCTGCGGCTGGCACTACAGAAACTGAAGGAACAAGTGGAGCAAGGCCATGATTAAGACCCATCCGACTGAACCCATGCTGCGCGCCTTCGCCGCCGACGAGCTGCCTCTGCCGCTGGCCGTCGGTGTCTCCGCCCATTGCGAGTTCTGCCCCGAGTGCGCCGCCCGGGTGAAGGAATTTGAAGAGGCGCTGGCGTGCCAGCATCTCGCCCCTGACGCGCCGGACGAGGCGCTGCCCGCCGGATTCGATGCCATGCTGGCGGGCATACTGCAACAGCCGGTGGCGACGGAGGCGGCGCTCGCCCTTCCCGAGAGCCCGAGGCCAGAGCTCAGGGTGGCGGGTCACAGTTACCGGCTGCCGCGGGCATTGGCACGGCATCATGCCCCCAGGTGGCGTCATCTCGGGGCCATCCGTCAGGTCAGCCTGCCCCTGGACGAGATGGGGGCGCGGGCCAACCTGCTCCACATCGAGGCGGGGGGGCGGATCCCGGAGCACACCCACAAGGGATATGAGCTGACCCTGCTGCTGGCGGGCACCATCGAGGATGGCGACACCCGCTATCAGGTGGGGGATTTCATCTGGCGTGACGCCAGCCACGCCCACAGCCCCCGTACCCCGGACGGCTGCCTCTGTTACACGGTGCAGGATGCCCCCGTGCAGTTCACCAAGGGGTTGTCACGGCTGCTCAACGGCATCAGCCAGCACCTCTATTGAGTTGGGTCACGGCTGCCCGGTGATCGCGGGCTGCCGCGCGACTGAGGCGGTATAACGGCATGAAAAAAGGGACCCTCGGGTCCCTTTTGTGTTGCTTGGGGGCGAAGCCCATCAGGCCACGAAGACCAGGTAGACGACGAAGGCCAGCAGGAAGCGGTAGATGGCGAACGGGATGAAGTCGAGACGACGGATCAGCGCCAGGAAGGTCTTGATGGCGACCATGGCCACCACGAAGGCGGTGACGAAGCCCACCGCAAACATGGGGAAGTCCGCCATGGAGAGGAAATCGCGGCTCTTGTAGAGATCCAGGCCGCTGGCCGCGATCATCATGGGTACCGCCATGATGAAGGAGAATTCCGCTGCCGCGTGGCGGCTGATGCCCATCAGCATGCCGCCGCTGATGGTGGCGCCGGAGCGGGAGAAACCGGGCCAGAGTGCCAGGCACTGGAACAGGCCGATGCCGAAGGCCTGCTTGTAGCTGATGTCGTCCAGGGTCTCCGCGGTCACGGCGGGGCGGAACTTTTCGGCGATGATGAGCAGGATGCCACCAGCCACCAGGGCATACATCACGGTTTCCGGCCCGAACAGATTGGCCTTGATCCAGCTGTGGATAGCCAGCCCGACGACCACGGCAGGCAGCATGCCGAGGATGACGTGCACCAGGGAGAGGGTCGCGTGGCCCGGGGTCGGTTTCTGACCGAAGTGAATGCCGATGAGCCCGAACAGGCGGCGCCAGAACATGACGACCACTGCCAGGATGGAGCCGAGCTGGATCACCACCTCGAAGGTGGCGGCCTTGGGTCCTTCAAACCCGAGGAGGTGGCCGACGATGATCATGTGGCCAGTGGAGGAGACGGGGAGGAACTCGGTCAGGCCTTCCACTATGCCCAGCACAAAGGCGACGAACAGGGCGTAGGATTCGGTCATGGTGCAGATCTCTTGGTTATGGGGTCTGGATAAAATCACCCCGAACGGGTCGGGGCGGCCAATGATGGCGGAAAATCGCGCGGGCAACCAGTGAATATTGGGGATTTCAGCGCCCTGTTCCGGCCGGAAAAGGGCGCTGGCGGACCATGCAGGGCGCGGCTTGCCACATGCTGTCAGAAGCCATGACGGCCCCGTCACGTTCTGACAGTTCAGTCACGCCAGTTGACCTCTGTTTTATGATCTCTTTGTGCTGTCAGGCCAGTATGGACAGGATTTTCTGTTGAAGATCATCGTCCAGGGGGGGCTGCCCCAGGGCGTCGACGGCGCTCGTTATCTGTTGGGGATGGCTGGCGCCGATCAGGGCGCAGCTCACCACGGGGTCGCGCAGCACCCATTGCAGTGCGAGTTGCGACAGGGACTGACCCCGTTGCAGGGCCAGTGCATGCAGGGCGCGGACGGTGGCGAGCTTCTCCTCGGTGATCTGGTCCGCCGTGAGGAAGAGGCTGGCACTGGCGGCGCGGGAATCCGCGGGAATGCCCGCCAGGTAGCGATCGCTCAGCAGCCCCCCCGCCAGGGGCGAGAAGGCGACCACCCCCATGCCGTGCTCCCGGCAGGCCGGCAGGGTGTCGGGCTCAATATCGCGTTGGAACAGGGAGTATTTGAGCTGGTTGACCAGGCAGGGGGTGCCGAGCTCTGCCAGCCGGGCGGCAGCCTTGGCCGCGAGCGGGGCCGGGTAGTTGGAGAGGCCGATGTAGAGCGCCTTGCCCTGGCGCACCATCAGGGCCAGGGCCTGGCAGGTCTCCTCGAGCGGGGTGCGGGGATCCGGCCTGTGGTGATAGAAGATGTCCACGTAGTCGAGGCCCAGACGGCGCAGGCTCTGGTGCAGGCTGGCGAAGAGGTACTTGGCGCTGCCGCCATCGCCGTAGGGGCCGTCCCACATCACGTAGCCCGCCTTGCTGGCGATGATGAGCTCGTCCCGATAGGGAGCCAGGCTCCTCTTGAGCAGCGTGCCGAAGGTCAGTTCGGCAGATCCCGGCGGCGGCCCGTAGTTGTTGGCGAGATCGAAGTGGGTGATCCCCAGATCGAACGCCTGGTGCACCATGGCCTTCGCGGTGGCGGGATCGCTCCCGGCGCCGAAGTTGTGCCAAAGCCCGAGGCCGATGCCGGGCAGGCGCAGGCCGTGGCGGCCCGCCGGTCGGTAGGGCTGGCGCTGGTAGCGGTCGGGGGCGGCGAGGTAGTTGTCATCCATCACGGTGCGGTTCCTTGGGCTGGTGTGCAATGAGGAGCGACGTGCCCTGCGGCGGGCCTCACCCCGGCTGATTCGGTGGTGCCATCGGGGCCGGGGCCGCCATGACGTGGCGGCGCGCCCGGGCCCCTTCGTCTGCCCGAGCGGGGCTGTCAGGGGGCAGGAATAAAGCGATAGCGGGTCTGGTGGCGATAACGCTGCCCCGGCAGCAACCAGGGATCGCCGAGGGCGGGCCGGTTCGGGCTGTCGGGCAATTGCTGGGCCTCCAGGCAGAAGCCGTCGTAATCCCGGTAGGGTCGGCCCTGACGATCCGGTGTGCCGGTCAGCCAGTTGCCGCTGTAGAACTGCAGGGAGGGCTGGTTGGTGTAGACCGCCATGGCCAGCTTGCCATCCCCCGAGATCACCCGGGCGGCCCATGGCTGATTGGACCCACCAAACGGCTCATCAGCAGGCTCAAAATCGCTGTTGTTGAGCAGAAATGCGTGATCGTACCCCTTGGCCAACTGCTGCTGGGGGTGGTCCAGCCACGCCTGGCCGATGGGGCGGGGGGCGCGCAGATCGAAGGGGCCTTCCACCGGGGCGATGGCCAGCGGCAGGCTCTGGTCATCCGTGGGCAGGTAGCGGTCGGCGTCTAGGCTGATGGTGTGGTGGCGGATGTCGCCACCGCCATCCAGGTTGAAGTAGGCGTGGCTGGTGAGGCTGACCGGGCTGGGGGCGTCCGTGCTGGCGCAGAAGTCGACCACCAGATCGCACTGCTCCAGCCGATACTCCAGGCTCACCCTCAGATTGCCGGGAAAGCCCTGATCCCCCGCCCGGGAGAGGAGCGCCAGCTTGACCCTGTCCGCCTCCTGCTCCTTGATCTGCCAGGTGCGGCGATGGAACCCGTCGCGCCCGCCGTGCAGGCAGTTGGCCCCCTGGTTGGCGTCCAGCGTCCAGCACTGGCCTTCCCGCTCAAGGCGGGCGCCGCCGATGCGGTTGGCAAAGCGCCCCGCCACGGCCCCCAGCCATACCTGCTGGGTGAGGTAGGCCTCGTCGGCGCAGCCCAGCAACACCTCCCGCCGCTCTCCCGCCACCGGCAGGGTGAGGGAGGTGAGGGTGGCCCCGTATGTGAGACCGCGCAGCCGCAGTCCCTCCTCGTTTTCCAGCTCGAATCTCATCATGGTTTGCGGTTCCCCGTCGTGATCCCGTCGCCCCCTGCCGACGTCGCGAGTGCCGGGCAGGGGGCGTCACCCGTTGTCAGGCGTGCGTTACAGTCTGCCGGCCCCTGCGCTGGCACGGCAGACGTAGCAGTCCGCCTTGAGGCCGAAACGGGCCGGGTATTCCGCCTCCACCACGGCGATCACCTCGGCCACCTTCTCGGGGCGCAGCAGGGCGACCACGCAGCCGCCAAAACCGCCGCCGGTCATGCGCACACCGCCTTCGCTGCCGAGCCGGGCCTTGATGATCTCCACCAGGCCGTCGATGGGGGGCACGGTGATCTCGAAGTCATCGCGCATGGCGGCGTGGGACTGGCCCATCAGCTCGCCGAGGCGCACCAGATCGCCCTGTGCCAGCGCATCGGCCGCCGCCAGAGTGCGGGCGTTCTCGCCGACCACGTGGCGGGCACGGCGATAGCAGGCCTCGTCCAGACCGGCCTTGCCCGCTTCCAGCGTGGCCAGATCCAGGTCGCGCAGGGCCTTGACCCCGTAGTGACGGGCGGCGGTTTCGCACTGCTGGCGACGGGTGTTGTATTCGCTGTCCACCAGGCCGCGGCGCACGTTGGAGTTGACGATGAGCACCGCCAGATCGGTGGGCATGGGGATGAGCCGGGTCTCCAGGGAACGGCAATCGAGCAGCAGGGCGTGATCCTGCCTGCCGCTCGCGGAGATCATTTGATCCATGATGCCGCAGTTGCAGCCGACGAACTGGTTCTCTGCCTGCTGGCCGTTGAGGGCGATTTCCGCCTGGCTGATGGCCAGCCCCTGGGCCTCCTTGAAGGCCTGGCCGATGGCTACCTCCAGGGAAGCGGAGGAGGAGAGACCCGTCCCCTGAGGCACGTTGCCGGAGACCACCAGATTGAGGCCGCGCAGGGCGTGGCCCCGTGCCTGCAGGTGTTTCACCACGCCGCGGATGTAGTCGCTCCAGCGCTGGCTGGGGTGGTGCTCGATGGGTTGATCGAGACTGAATCGGTCGCGCTGGTTGTCGTAGTCGGCGGCGATCACTTCGACCAGGTTGTCGCCGCGCAGGCCGATGGCGACGCAGGTCTCGTAGTCGATGGCGCAGGGCAGCACGAAGCCGTCGTTGTAGTCTGTGTGCTCGCCGATGAGGTTGACGCGGCCTGGAGCCCGAACCAGCAGGTCGGGTTGTTGCTCAAACTGCTCGGCAAACACGGCGCTGACGCGCTGGCTCGGGGTCATAGGGCCTCCTCGTTGGCCTGGTTCTGGTCGTTGTAGTGGATGGGACTGAGGGCACGCAGCCGTTCGGCCGCCTGTTCCGGGGTGAGATCGCGCTGGGTTTCGGCCAGCATCTCGAAGCCCACCATGAATTTGCGCACCGTGGCGGAGCGCAGCAGGGGCGGATAGAAGTGGGCGTGCAGTTGCCACGCCTCGGGGCAGTCGGAACGGGGCGGGGCGAAGTGCCAGCCCATGGAGTAGGGGAAGCTGCACTGGAACAGGTTGTCGTAGCGGCTGGTGAGCTCCTTGAGCGCGATGGCCAGGTCCTGTTGCTGTTCCCGGGTGAGATCCAGCATGGAGGGGACATGGGCCTTGGGCAGCAGCAGGGTCTCGAACGGCCAGGCTGCCCAGAAGGGCACCACCGCCAGCCAGTGGGCCGTCTCCACCACGATGCGGGAGCGATCCGCCAGCTCCCGCTCCACATAGTCCAGCAGCAGGGGGCGGCCGTGTTCGGCCAGCCAGGCGCGCTGGTGCGCCTCTTCCCGGGCAATCTCGTTGGGCAGGAAGTCGCTGCCCCAGAGCTGGCCATGAGGGTGCGGGTTGGAGCAGCCCATGACGGCGCCCTTGTTTTCAAAGACTTGCACCCATTCCCACTGGTCAGAGAGCTCGGCCACCTGGTCCATCCAGGTGGTGATCACCCCTTCGATGGCGGGCAGGGGCAGCTCGGGCAGGGTCTTGCCGTGATCCGGCGAGAAGCAGATGACCCGGCTGGTGCCCCGGGCGGCTTCCAGCTTCAGCAGGGGATCCGGCGCCGCGTCAGCGGCCGGGGTGTCCTGCATCAGGGCGGCGAAGTCGTTGGTAAAGACGAAGGTGCCCTGATAGTCGGGGTTGATATCGCCGGTCACCCGGGTGTTGCCCGCACAGAGGAAGCAGTCGGGATCATGGGCCTGGCTCGGCGCCTGGCTCACCTTCTCGACCTGGCCTTGCCAGGGGCGCTTGGCCCTGTGAGGGGAGACCAGCACGTACTGGCCGGTGAGCGGGTTGAAGCGGCGGTGGGGGTGATCAACGGGGTTGAACATCATCACTCCAGTGTGTGAGTTGAATACATCCGAAGGCGCAGGCCAGGGCCTACGCCTCGTAACCATTGGGGTTGGCGGACTGCCAGCGCCAGCTGTCGGCGCACATGGCAGCGAGATCCCGGCTGGCGTGCCAGCCCAGTTCCCGAGCGGCCTTGGCGGGATCGGCCCAGCACTCGGCGATGTCGCCGGGGCGCCGTGGCTCGATCCGGTAGGGAAGGGGCCGACCGCAGGCAGCCTCGAACGCTGCGACCATCTGCAACACGCTCTGGCCCTGGCCCGTGCCCAGGTTGTAGGCGTGGACACCGCCCCGTCCGGCGCAGTGTTCCAGAGCCTTGACGTGCCCTTCGGCGAGATCCATCACATGGATGTAGTCGCGCACCCCGGTGCCGTCGATGGTTGGGTAATCGTTACCAAAGACCGAGAGGCAGTCGCGCCGGCCGATGGCGACCTGGGTCAAAAACGGCATCAGATTGTTGGGGATGCCCTGGGGATCCTCCCCCAGAGTGCCGGACTCGTGGGCGCCGACGGGGTTGAAATAGCGCAGCAGGGTCATGCTCCAGTGGGGCTCGGCCCGCTGCAGATCCTCGAGGATCTCCTCGATGATCAGCTTGGATCGGCCATAGGGGTTGGTGGCGCTGCGGGGGAAATCCTCCCGGATCGGGGTGCTGGCGGGATCGCCGTAGACGGTGGCCGACGAGCTGAACACCAGATTGCGTACCCCGGCCCGTTTCATCGCCTGCAGCAATACCAGGGTGCCGCTCAGGTTGTTCTCGTAGTAGTCCAGCGGGATGCGGGTCGACTCGCCGACCGCCTTGAGGGCGGCGAAGTGGATCACGGCGTCGATGTGCTGCTCGCTGAAGATGCGATCCAGCAGGGCCGGGTCACGGATGTCCCCCTCGTAGAAGCGGGGCTCGCGCCCGCTGATGGCGGCGACACGGGTCAGGACGCCCGCCTTACTGTTGCAGAGGTTGTCTACCACCACGGGCTCCATGCCTGCGGCCTGCAAGGCCAGACAGGTGTGGCTGCCGATGTAGCCGCAACCGCCGGTGACCAGTACTTTCATCCGTTGTTCCACCCTCAACTCCTCGCATCAGGAAAGCCTGAGCAGGAGTCTAGCCGAGGGGCTGACGGGCAAACTGTGAGCTGCTTAACAAATATGTGTAAACGATTACACTTGTTTTCATCGACCAATGTGGCAAGTTCTGATTTTTCCCCCTGTTATCAGTGACATTGAACGGTATAATGCGGCCAGTTGCAGCGTGAAATAAGTGAAAACAGCATGAGCACCATCAAGGATGTCGCCCGTTTGGCCAATGTGTCAGTGGCAACGGTTTCACGGGTGATGAACAACTCACCCAAGGCCAGTGCCGCCTCCCGCGAGGTGGTGCTGAAGGCCATGGCCGAGCTGGGCTATACCCCCAACGCCAACGCGCGGGCCCTGGTCAGCCAGACCTGTGACACCATGGGAGTGGTGGTGGGCGACGTGGCGGATCCTTTCTTCGGCGCCCTGGTCAAAGGGGTCGCTGCGGTGGCAGTGGAGCAGGGCTTGCACCTGTTGATGGGTAATGGTTTTCACCGCGCCCAGCAGGAGCGGGAGGCCATCGAGTTGCTCATCGGCAAACGCTGCGAGGCACTGGTGGTGCACAGCAAGGCGCTCGGCGACGAGGAGCTGGTCGACTACGCCCTGCGCGCCCCCGGCATGGTGCTGATCAACCGCGACATTCCGAGTCTGAGGGGGCGCTGCATCGCTCTCAACAACCGCCAGGGTGCGGCGACTGCCACCCGTCATCTGCTGGATCTCGGCCACCGCCATATCGCCTTCCTGAGCTCGGATCACGCCATCGAGGATGCGCTGTTGCGCCACCAAGGCTATCAGGATGCCCTGGCGGAGGCGGAGGTCTTCGCCGATCCCGAGCTGGTGGAGAGCGGCATGCCCAATGAAGAGGGGGGCGAGCGCGCCATGCTCAACCTGCTGGCCAAGGGGTTGCCCATCACGGCGGTGGTGGCCTACAACGACGCCATGGCGGCAGGGGCCATCTCTGTGCTGGCGGACAACGGCCTCAAGGTGCCGGAAGAGGTGTCGGTGGTAGGGTTCGATGACATCATCTACGCCAGATACCTGAGACCCAAGCTCTCCACCATGCGCTATCCCATCGAGCTGATGGCGGCCCAGGCGGCCAAGCTGGCGCTGCAACTCGCCGCAGGGGAGAGCGAATCGGTGCAGAGCCGCATCTATACCCCCACCCTGATCAACCGCCATTCGGTCGCTCCCGTCAGGTCCTGATCGCAGCGCTTGCGCCCCGTCGGCGCAAGCGCTGCACCTGGCGAACCCGTACTGCAGCATATAAAGCGCCCCCATAGCTCAGACGATAGATAGCTCAGAGCATGGCTAGCGCAGACCATAAAGGACTGTCTGAGGAGTGACAACGGTCCCCTCACGCTCCCTGCCTGCCGAACTCGGCAGCTCTTCCCGCTCGTCTGTCACGAGCCCCTCTCCCCCGGCCTGCCGAGCCTCACTTCCGGCCAGATCCTGCCAGACGCCCGTCATGGCTTTTCTCTGCGCCGGGCAGGGCGATCGTGGCCTCTGCACGCTCCTTCGAGAGGCCCGGCTGCGTGCCCGGAACCGGGTTGAGGCGCTCCAGCGCCTGATGAGGCGAGGGGGGCGCGATGTCGGGTCTTTGCCATGGCTTGCTCCGCTGGCTCGGCCATTGCCTCCCGGTTTCACACTCCCGGGCATCTTTTGCCCTTCCGAAGGTTCGCTTTTTCCCCCGTGGGGTCATTTACCCGGATTTATCCGATTTTTACTCCGTTTTACTTAACAAAATGAGTGTAATCGTTTACATCTGTGTGAGCGGGATCGCCGATCACCGGGCAAAACTCTCCTACACTGCAGTGGTTTTCAGCGTGAATGCAGGGAGAAGTGAAGCATGCTCAGGGAGATAGTGGCCCGTCAGGATTGGCAGACCCAGGGGATCACCGCCGTGAACCGGTTGCCAGCCCATACCCCCTTGTCCAGTTGGCGCAGTGAAGGGGAAGCCAGGATGGGGGGGTTGTCACCTTCCCGCCTGCTGCTGGACGGCGAGTGGCAGTTCTCCTGGTTCGAGGCCCCGGAGCGGGTGCCGGAGCAGTGGCTGGTGGAGGATCTGCCGGATGCCTGTCCCATCAAGGTGCCGGGCAACTGGCAACTGGCTGCGGCCTACCCGGGGGCGCGGCCCGTCACGGATGTACCCATCTACACCAACATCAAATACCCCTTTCCCTGCGACCCGCCCCGGGTGCCTGCCGAGAATCCCACCGGTTGCTACTCCCGCGAGTTCACCGTTGCTGCGGACTGGCTGGCCGAGGGGCAGACCCGGATCATCTTCGACGGGGTGGACAGCGCGTTTCACCTCTTCTGCAACGGCCGCTGGGTCGGTTACTCCCAGGACAGCCGGCTGCCGGCGGAATTCGATCTGACCCCCTTCCTTCAGGTCGGGGCCAACCGCCTCGCCGTCCTGGTGCTGCGCTGGTCTGACGGCTCCTATCTGGAAGATCAGGACATGTGGCGCATGAGCGGCATCTTCCGCTCAGTCAGCCTGCTGCACAAACCGGCCCGTCATCTGATGGATATCCGGGTGACGCCCGAGCTCGACGCCTGCTACCGGGATGCCCTCCTCAAGGTTGAATTGCAGGCGGCCAACGGAGCCGGTCTGTCGGTGGAGGCCAACCTCTATGATGGCGACGAGCGGGTGGCGACCCTGCGCCAGCAGATTGGCACCCAGGCCATCGACGAGAAAGGGGTGTATGACGATCGCGCCGAGTTGTGGCTGACGGTAACGGCGCCACACAAGTGGAGCGCCGAGACCCCGCACCTCTATCGCCTGACCTTGACTCTGCTGGACGAGCAGGGAAGCGTCCTCGAGAGCGAGGCCCATGACGTGGGCTTTCGGGCGGTGGAGATCCGTGGCGGCCTGCTGCGGGTCAACGGCCAGCCCCTGCTGATTCGTGGTGCCAATCGCCATGAACACCATCCCGCCACGGGTCACGTGGTGACCCCGGCCGACATGGAGCAGGATCTGCTGCTGATGAAGCGGCACAACTTCAACGCGGTGCGCTGCTCCCACTATCCCAATCAACCCGAACTCTATCGCCTGTGCGACCGGCTCGGCCTCTATGTGGTGGACGAGGCGAACCTGGAGACCCACGGCATGACCCCCATGGGGCGGCTGGCGCGGGATCCCGCCTGGAGCAACGCCTTTCTGGAGCGGGTCACCCGTATGGTGGCCCGGGACTTCAACCACCCCTGCATCATCATCTGGTCCCTGGGGAACGAATCAGGTTATGGCCCGGCCCACGACGCTATGTATCGCTGGGTGAAGGGGGCTGATCCCAGCCGCCCGGTGCAGTACGAAGGGGGCGGGGCCGACACCCCGGCCACCGACATCATCTGCCCCATGTATGCCCGTACCCATCAGGATCAACCCTTCCCGGCGGTGCCCAAGTGGGCACTGGCCAAGTGGATCGGCCTGCCGGAAGAGACCCGGCCGTTGATCCTGTGCGAATACGCCCACGCCATGGGCAACAGCCTGGGGGGCTATGCCCATTACTGGCAGGCATTTCGCGATCATCCGCGGCTGCAGGGTGGGTTTGTCTGGGATTGGGTCGATCAGGGGCTGGACAAGCAGGCCGACGATGGCCGCCATTTCTGGGCCTATGGTGGCGATTTCGGCGACACTCCCAACGATCGCCAGTTCTGCTGCAACGGCCTGCTGTTCCCCGATCGCACCCCCCATCCCTCCCTGTTTGAAGCCCGGCGTGCCCAGCAGCCCTTTGTTCTTACCCTGCAGGGTCGCCAGCCGCTGACGGTGGAGATCCGCAGCGAATACCTGTTCCGCGAGACGGATAACGAGACTCTGCAGTGGCGTCTGTGTGAAGACGGCGTGGTGGTGAGCCAGGGTGAATGCCCGCTCGCGCTGGCCCCCCGGGGGAGCGTGACGCTGACCCTGCTGGAGCAACTGCCGGCCTTTGCGCCGGGGGCGCTCGCCTGGCTGGATCTCGCCATCGTGCAGCCCACCGCCACGGCCTGGGCCGGAGCGGGTCACGAGGTGGCTCGCCAGCAATGCCTGTTGCCCGCGCCCCTGGCGCTGCCGTCGGCCTGCCTGGCGGTCAGCCTGACCGAGCAGCGCGATCACTGGGTGCTTGGCGCCGCAGATTCCCTGTGGCAGCTCGACAAGGCCAGTGGTCGCATCGTCAGCTGGCAGAAGCAGGGCCGCGAGCGGCTGCGCGACGCCATCGCCGATCATTTCTATCGGGCGCCGCTCGACAACGATATCGGCACCAGCGAGGCGGATCACGCCGATCCCAACGCCTGGATTGCCCGCTGGCAGGAGGCCGGACTCAATGATCTGCAGCACCGCTGTCTCGGCCTGGAGGCGAGTCCGGAGCTGGGTCTCATCACGGCGCACCACGGCTACTTCGTGGGTGACGAACCGAAGATCCTGACCCGCTGGCATCACAGGGTGGACGGGGAGGGCGCCATGCACCTCGCCATCGAGGTGGAGGTGGCCGCCGACATGCCCTCCCTGCCGCGCATCGGTGCCCGGCTCTGGCTGGCTGATGAACCGGCCGAAGGTGCCCCGGTGAGCTGGCTGGGGCTTGGCCCCCACGAGAATTACCCGGATCGCCGGCTCGCCGCCGATCTCGGTCGCTGGCAATTGCCCATCGAGGCGTTGCACACCCCTTATGTCTTCCCGACCGACAACGGACTGCGCTGCGATACCCGCGCACTGCAACTGGGGGATCTGGCGGTGGAGGGGCGCTTCCACTTCAGTGTCAGCCGCTACAGTCAGCAGCAGCTGGCCGAAGCCCGTCACCAGACCGATCTGGCGGCCCTGGGGGGCACGCACCTGTGCCTCGATGGCTTCCACATGGGGGTGGGAGGCGACGACTCCTGGAGCCAGAGCGTGCGGCCCGAGTTCTGGCTGTTGCCGGGGCGTTATCAGTGGCACTGCCGTCTGCGCTAGCCGGACCCGCCGTCGCGAGATGGCGAGACTCAAAGGCGGTTTCTCACGTAACTATTTAATTTTTAACAATATTACGGCTATGTAACAGAGTGTAAACGTTTTCATTTTGTTGCCAGGATCACAGACCGCCTCACAACAAACTGATTACATTAGGCTGGCGCCAGCTCAAACGGTGTACAGCATTCCCTACAAAAAACAGATAGAGATCGGAGCATAACAATGAAAAAACTCACGACAGTTGCCACCTTGCTGATGGGACTGATGGCGGGAGCCCAAGCCCAGGCCGATACCCGTATCGGGGTCACCGTCTACAAGTACGACGACAACTTCATGGCCGTGGTGCGCAAGGCCATCGAGAAAGAAGCGGCGGCCACCCCGGGTGTGGAACTGCTGATGAACGACTCCCAGAACGACCAGTCCAAGCAGAACGACCAGATCGATGTACTGCTGGCCAAGGGCGTGAAGGCCCTGGCCATCAACCTGGTTGACCCGGCGGCGGCCCCTGTCGTGATTGAGAAAGCCCGTGCGGACGAGATCCCCGTGGTCTTCTACAACAAGGAACCGAGCGCGGCCGACCTGGCCAGCTATGACAAGGCCTACTACGTGGGCACCGACTCCAAGGAGTCCGGCATCATCCAGGGCCAGCTGATCGCCAAGCACTGGAAAGCGCACCCCGAGTGGGATCTGAACAAGGATGGCGTCATCCAGTTCGTGCTGCTCAAGGGTGAGCCTGGCCACCCGGATGCGGAAGCACGCACCACCTACGTCGTCAAGACCCTGAACGATGGCGGCATCAAGACCGAGCAACTGCACATGGATACCGGTATGTGGGATACCGCCATGGCCAAGGACAAGATGGACGCCTGGATCTCCGGTCCGAACGCCAACAAGATCGAAGTGGTCATCGCCAACAACGACGGCATGGCGATGGGCGCCGTGGAATCCCTGAAGGCCCAGGGCAAGACCGCCATCCCGGTGTTCGGTGTTGATGCCCTGCCGGAAGCCCTGGCCATGGTCAAGAGCGGTGCCATGGCTGGTACCGTGCTGAACGATGCGGCCAACCAGGCCAAGGCCACCTTCGAGCTGACCAAGAACCTGGCCGAAGGCAAGCCGGCCGGTGAAGGCACCAACTGGAAGATCGACAACAAGGTCGTCCGCGTTGCCTACGTGGGCGTAGACAAAGACAACCTGTCCCAATTCGAGTAATTCCTCCCCTCAGGGCAAGGGAGATCCCCTTGCCCTCTTTTCAACCAGATGTGATGGCTGATATGACAACACGGCAACAATCAGAATGGCTGTTGGAGATGATTGACGTCAGTAAGAGCTTTCCTGGCGTCAAGGCACTCGATAATGTCAATTTACGGGTCCGTCCTCATTCTGTGCATGCGTTGATGGGCGAGAATGGCGCAGGGAAGTCCACGCTGCTCAAGTGCCTGTTCGGCATCTACGAGAAGGATCAGGGCAAGATCTTCTTCAAGGGACAGGAGATCAACTTCACCTCGTCCAAAGAGGCGCTGGAGAATGGCGTTTCCATGGTGCACCAGGAGCTGAACCTGGTACTGCAACGCACCGTGATGGACAACATGTGGCTCGGCCGCTATCCCACCAAGGGACTGTTTGTCGACCACGGCAAGATGTATCAGGACACCAAGCATATCTTCGAGGAGCTGGACATCGACATCGACCCCAGGGTCAAGGTCGGCACCCTGTCGGTTTCCCAGATGCAGATGATCGAGATTGCCAAGGCATTCTCCTATGACGCCAAGATCGTCATCATGGACGAACCCACCTCCTCCCTGACCGAGAAAGAGGTCAACCACCTCTTCAAGATCATCAACAAGCTCAAGGAGAAGGGGTGCGGCATCGTCTACATCTCCCACAAGATGGAAGAAATCTTCCAGCTCTGTGACGAGATCACCATATTGCGGGATGGCCAGTGGGTGGCGACCCAGCCCCTCAAGGGCATGACCATGGATCAGATCATCGGCATGATGGTCGGCCGCGAGCTCACCCAGCGCTTCCCGGAAAAAACCAACCAGCCCAAAGAGGTGATCCTCGAGGTCGAGCACCTGACGGCCAAGAACCAGCCTTCCATCAAGGACGTGACCTTCAACCTGCACAAGGGGGAGATCCTCGGCATCGCCGGTCTGGTGGGGGCCAAGCGCACCGACATCGTGGAGACCCTGTTCGGCATCCGCGATCGCAGCGAAGGGACCATCAAGCTGCACGGCAAAGAGGTGGCGAACCACAACGCCCACGAGGCGATCCAGAACGGCTTCGCCCTGGTGACCGAGGAGCGCCGCTCTACCGGGATCTATTCACGCCTCGACATCGCCTTCAACTCCCTGATCGCCAACATGGACAACTACAAGGGATCCATGGGGCTGCTCAGCGACAACAAGATGAAGAGCGATACCCAGTGGGTCATCGACTCCATGCGGGTCAAGACACCGACCCAGCAGACCCAGATCGGCTCCCTCTCCGGTGGCAACCAGCAGAAGGTGATCATCGGTCGCTGGCTGCTGACCCAGCCCGAGATCCTGATGCTGGATGAACCGACCCGGGGTATCGACGTCGGCGCCAAGTTCGAGATCTACCAGCTCATCCTGGAGCTGGCGAAGAAGGACAAGGGCATCGTCATCATCTCCTCCGAAATGCCGGAACTGCTCGGCATCACGGACCGCATCATGGTCATGAGCAATGGCCGGGTCGCGGGGATCGTCAACACCAAAGAAACTGACCAGAGCGAGATCCTGCGCCTGGCATCTCTGTACCTATAAAGACAGGAAGACATTATGGAGTCGGCTAAAAATTTCAATCTGATGCAGGCGCTCAAAGAGAACGGCATCTATGTGGTGTTGCTGGTGTTGCTCATGATCATCGTGATCAAGGAGCCCTCCTTCCTCAGCCTCACCAACCTCAGCAACATCCTGACCCAGTCCTCGGTACGGGTCATCATCGCCCTCGGGGTGGCGGGCATCATCATCACCCAGGGTACTGACCTGTCGGCCGGTCGCCAGGTCGGCCTGGCAGCGCTGATCGCGGCCACCATGCTGCAGGCCCTGACCAACGTCAACAAGGTCTTCCCCACCCTGGGGGAGGTGCCCATTCCGGCGGTGATCCTGCTGGTGTGCGTGGTGGGGGCCCTGATTGGTCTGGTCAACGGCCTGATTGTCGCCTACCTGAACGTGACGCCCTTCATCACCACCCTGGGCACCATGATCATCGTCTACGGCATCAACTCCCTCTATTTTGACTCCGTGGGGGCTTCCCCGGTAGCCGGGTTTGATCCTCGCTTCTCCAACTTTGCGCAGGGCTTCATCCGGATTGGCGGGTTCAAGCTCTCGTACCTGACCTTCTATGCGGCCATCGCCAGCGTCTTCGTCTGGGTGCTGTGGAACAAGACCCGCTTTGGCAAGAACATCTTCGCCATCGGTGGCAACCCGGAAGCGGCCAAGGTGTCCGGCGTCAACGTCGCCGTCAACCTGGTGGTCATCTATGCCCTGGCCGGTGTCTTCTACGCCTTCGGCGGCATGCTGGAAGCGGGGCGGATCGGCAGTGCCACCAACAACCTCGGCTTCATGTACGAGCTGGATGCCATCGCGGCCTGCGTGGTGGGGGGCGTTTCGTTTGCCGGCGGTGTGGGAACTGTCGCGGGTGTGATCACCGGCGTACTTATCTTCACGCTGATCAACTATGGTTTGACCTACATCGGTGTCAGCCCTTACTGGCAGTTCATCATCAAGGGCGGCATCATCATCCTGGCGGTAGCCCTGGACTCCATGAAGTACGCCAAGAAGAAATAAGCATTGGCAGGGAGGGCCGGGTCATCCCGGCCCTTTCTCTTTGGAGGGACCCATACCATGGCATTCAAAGTCAAAATCAACGTACTGTTGCTGCTCGCCATTCTGGTCACCATCGGTACCGCCTGGTTCAGCGTCAACCATTTCATCAGCGGCTACATCCGCATCCAGGCCACCCAGAACATCAACGAGCAGATCACCCTGGTCAGGGAGAAGCTGGCGGGTGACATCACCCAGAAGGTGCTGCTGGCCGCCAACCTGAACCTCGGGGTGACCAGCGTCAAGAAGGCGCTGCAGGAGACCGGCTTTCACAACATCGTCAAGCTCATTGGCGACATGGCATTCGACGCGAACGGGGTCATCGACGACAAGGCCAGGGTTGACGCCCTGCGCAAGCTGATCCCCGCCGCCAACAACCAGATCACCGTCAGCCCGCTGGAGCAGCTGGACGGCAAACCCGTCATCTCCATCCTGGTGCCGCGCGGTGCAGACTCCGCCTACCTCTACTACCTCGACATGAGCGAGTTCAAGACGCTGCTGACCAAGGTAAGCGGGGAAGGGCGTTACTTCTCCCTCACCGACAGTCAGGGACAGGTGCTCTACAGCAGCAAGCCCCAGGGAGAGAGCGAGAGCCGCCCCAACAAGCTGGATATTCGCGGCAGCGAGTGGACCCTGACCGGTTATGTGGATCTCGACTATATCCGGGCCATGACCCAGGCGCTCAACGGCAAGATCACCCTGGCCCTGCTCGGGGTGGCGGCGCTGGTACTGGCCCTCTCCATGGTGGCCCTCAACCTGGCCTATAGACCCATCCTCTCCTTGCGCGACCTGGTGCAGGAGCTCTCCCAGGGCAATGGGGATCTGACCCGCCGGCTCACGGTGACCAGCAAGGATGATCTCGGCCAGATCTCGGCGGGCATCAACCGTTTCATCGAGCAGTTGCAGAGCATGATGGGGGAGGTGAGACAAGCGAGCGGCCAGCTCAATGAAGGGATATCGGCATTGGCGAGGCAGACGGGGTCAGCCCAGGGCCTGCTGGCGGAGCATGTGCGGGAGACCGAACAGGTGGTCACCGCCATCAACGAGATGAGCCGTACTGCCGTCTCGGTATCGGAGAGCGCGGCCAATACTGCCCAGCTGACCGGCCAGAGCCAGCAACTGGCCAACCAGTCGCGTCAGGTGGTGGATCAGGCCATGGCCAGCGTCACTGCGCTGGTGACGGAGGTGGAGACCACGGCACACTCCATCGAAGCCATGCAGCAGGATGTGCAGCAGATAGGCTCGATTCTCGGGGTCATCGGTGGCATCGCAGAGCAGACCAACCTGCTGGCCCTCAACGCCGCCATCGAGGCGGCCCGGGCCGGGGAGCAGGGGCGGGGGTTTGCGGTGGTGGCGGACGAAGTGCGCTCTCTGGCGGGACGCACCCAGAAGAGCACTGCCGAGATCCAGACCATGCTGACCCGGCTGCAACGGGGCACCCAGACCGTGGTGGCCGCCATGGGCAACACCCGGCAGAGCTGCCAGGATGCGGCGGAAAACACCAGCAAGGTGAATGCGTCGCTGGATCTGATGGCGGGAGAAGTGGTGGAGATCAACGATCTCATCAGCCATATCGCCACGGCCGCGGAGGAGCAGAGTGCCGTCGCCGAGGAGATCAATCGCAACATGAGTGCCATCGCCGAGGTGATCACCCAGCTCAAGGGGAATGGCGAGCGCACCGTGGACAGCTCAAACGCCATGCAGCGCACCTATGACAGGCTGCGGGAGATAGTGGGACACTTCCGGCTGGAATAGCGCCGGCTGGGCGAGTCCCGGTTACCCTGGCCAGCAATGCCGTGATCGGGGTGACCCATCAGCGGGTAGACGTGAAAAATACCCAAAAAAGATGGGGGCGACTTGCGTCGCCCCCGATAGTCTTATCGCTCATATCCTTGAACGAAGTTGCTCCCTGCAATCCCTGACTATACCTCTTCCTTTAGGTTTCCCCTTCCCAATCCTTTGGGGTGTCCTTTAGCCATCATGGCCTGACGAGTCATCCGTTCCCGTCGCACTTTCTCCGTCCTGGGAGGTGTCCTTTACCACATCCTGTGGTGAGTCCATTTGCCCAACCCTGGCAGCCAGTCTTCCTGACCGACTTCATTGCGTCCGTGCAGGAGTAACTATAAGGATTTCGCGCAGGGCGACAATGACATGCTGAAAAACGTTTTATTCAAACTGGTTTCCCGCGAAAGGATAATGAAGTTATCTTTTTTAAAATCATGGTTTTAATGATCTCTCATGCTGTTTTTTTACGCGCATCTTCCGACTATGGCGAGAATTTTGTTGGCACTTTGCTTACGCAGTCGATAGCGAATGTCTCACAAGGCGTTTAACTGCGGTTCAGAATCCGGGGAGACCGGTCAGTGTCGATCGCAGATGAGGGTGGAGGAGGGCAACGGGCATGATGCAGGTGGCGTGGTCCGGATCCCATTCAGGAGATAAAGGAGGTAAAGGAGGGAAAGCTGAGATGACCCAAGAGGAGATCGCCTCCCCTTGGGCGAGAGGGTCAGGGATGCTGGCTGCCACCGTGCCATTGGCATAGGTAGGCGGGGACCAGCATCTGGGGTGCCTGGTCAACGTGACAGACCACCAGCGGCATGGCGGGGGCTCCCTGGGCATGCACCAGGGCCGGTGTCATGGGCAGGACCAGGGCGATGAGCAGAAACAGCGACGGGATCTTCATGGTTATCTCCTTGGTGACGGGAACGAATGTAACAAGCATCACTTTTTGAGTTAAGGCGAACCCGAAATCGGCGCAAGGTGACTGAAAAAATTCAACTAATGAAAAAACTTTGAATCCCGGTTGCACTCCGGTCGGTGAAAAAGCCGCCATCAGGATGCGTGCAAAATGCATATCCATATAAAAGAGATAGTGCACACGACTTGGCAATGAGGCTCGCCATCTGGCCCGGGCAGGCCGCCATGATCTGGGACAATAGA
Source organism: Aeromonas sp. INTO2 (assembly GCF_049860605.1). Classification (NCBI taxonomy): domain Bacteria; kingdom Pseudomonadati; phylum Pseudomonadota; class Gammaproteobacteria; order Aeromonadales; family Aeromonadaceae; genus Aeromonas; species Aeromonas sp. INTO2. The sequence continues at coordinate 3,964,411 of NZ_CP187588.1, read as the reverse complement.
TGGATTATTCAGCGATAAAGGAGCAGGTGATTATTTATGTGAGAGCAAACGGGATGATAAGCGAGGATAAATTCAAAGGTGGGTGAAGTTTATTCAAAAAATGAGCGATTTGATTTTAATGTAATGATTTATTTGATATTTTTTATTGGTGACTATCCATTTGTGGATATCATGGATGAATGGAATTGCGTTCTTTGTGGAATATATTGGGGATTTATTGCGTATTTATGCCGGATGGAGGGTGAGGGAAATGTCAGATATGTAAACTCCATCATAAATTAACTTCTGAATTTATGCAGTCTCGGGTGAATGTGATCAATGTCCAAGTTTGGTGGAGTTGCCAGACCTAATCTCTGCGTCGAAAGGCAAGGGCAGGATAGAACACAAGCCGAGTACCCTACATAAAGAATATCCCGCCTTAGCCACGAGCCTGAATAGAAGGAATCTATTCAATCACTCGCAGGGACCACTGCTAGACGGAATATCATCATGAGCAAATTTTATGTAGGTTCTGAATGTACAGATCTAGTTATCACCTGACACCGGCCTCAAACCGGTGTCTTGTTTACGCTACTTTAGTGCGCACTTCCTTCGGTATCAATTTCAGACCCTTCTTGAACATGCTGTAGGGGGTCTGACCCTCCATCATCCTGCCCTGATGTGGCCGCTGGGTGTTGTAGTGTCCCAGGTAGCTATCCAGGTCTGTCTGCATCTGTTCTACCGACTCATACCAGGTCGTTCTCCCCTTGATACGGAAGTGTTCATCCAGCAGGGTGCGATGTAGCCGCTCGATAAAGCCGTTGCTCTGCGGCCTGCGTACCTTGGTGGTCCGGTGCTCAATCCCCTCCAGTTGCAGGAACAGCTCGTAGGGGTGATGGTCAGGGCGCCCGCAGAACTCGCGCCCGTTATCTGACAGGATGGTATAGACCCGCGCCTCGTGAGCCTCGAAGAACGGCAGGACCGTTTCGTTGAGCACATGGACCGAGGTCACCGGCAGCTTGCTGGTGTAGAGCCGTCCCCAGGCGTGGCGGCTGTAGCAGTCCAGTACGGTTTGCAGATACACCTTGCCCACCCCCTTGAGTGCGCCGACGAAGAAGGTGTCGACCGCCACCAGTTCCCCGGTGTAGTGAACCTCAATTTGGCGTTCGCGAAACTCGGGGCTGAAGCGCTCGAGCAGGCGGATCTGCTCGTCATTGAGCTCAATCGTCTGTTCCCTGTGGGTTTTCTCGAGGCGCAACAAGCGGTCATGCTTGGAGAGCAAGTCGTGACGTTGCCACACGCCACGCACACCGCCCGCACTGACGTTGATGCCTTGCAGAGCCAGTTCTTGCGCGACCCGCAGCGGGCCATGGGTTGGTCTGGTGAGAGAGTAATCGAGGATAGCCTGTTCAATCTCGGGAGCGACCCGGTTGGGATGCGCCCCTTTACAGCCGGGTAGTTTGTCGAGCAAGCCCTCGGCGCCATAGGTCTGATAGTTACGGCGAATTTCGTAGAACTGCTGACGGCTGTAGCCGATGAGCTTGCAGGCTTTGCTGACGTTATTGAGCTCTTTGGCGAGCTCTAGCAGGCTGAGTTTGCGACGTGCTACTTTCTCGTTGGTGGTCATACGGTGACTCCGGATAACACGGTAGGGGTACCGTTTTGTTATCCGGTTTGAAGCCGTATGACCACTCCCTTTTGTGGGCAACTGTCAGGTGAATACCATCTCCATACATTCTGAAGTTGGCCAGTTGCGCCGTGTCATGTTGCACCGCCCCAACCTCAGTCTGAAGCGTCTGACCCCTTCCAACTGCCAGGATCTGCTGTTTGACGACGTCCTGTCCGTGGAACGTGCCGGTCAGGAGCACGACAAATTCGCTCAGGTACTGCGCGATCAGAATGTCGAAGTCTTCCTCCTGACCAATCTGCTGGCGGAAACCCTGGACGTGCCGGAAGCCAAAGCCTGGCTGCTGCAACACCAGGTCTCCGACTATCGCCTCGGCACTGCCCTGGCCAACGACGTGCGCTGCTTCCTGGCGGACATGCCTCACCGCGAGCTGGCCCGCATCCTCTCCGGCGGCCTCACCTACTCCGAGATGCCCTACAGCGGCGTCAACATGGTGGTCGGCATGCATGCCCCGACCGATTTCATCATCGAACCGCTGCCCAACCACCTCTTCACCCGCGACACCTCCTGCTGGGTCTATGGCGGCGTCTCCATCAACCCCATGGCCAAGGCTGCCCGTCGTCGCGAGACCAACCACGTGAAGGCCATCTACCGCTGGCACCCGCATTTTGCCGGTCAGGAGTTCATCAAGTACTTCGGTGACGAGGAGCGCGACTACGACAACTCCACCATCGAAGGGGGCGACGTTCTGGTCATCGGCCGTGGCGCCGTGCTCATCGGCATGTCCGAGCGCACCACGCCGCAAGGGGTGGAGCATCTGGCCCGCAGCCTGTTCAAGCACGGTCAGGCCAAGCAGGTCATCGCCATGGAGCTGCCGAAACACCGTAGCTGCATGCACCTCGACACCGTCATGACCCACATGGATGTCGACACCTTCTCCGTCTATCCGGAAGTCATCCGCAAGGATGTGAACTGCTGGAGCCTGACCCCGGGCGGTGCCACCGGGATGAACATCAAGGAAGAGGGTTACTTCGTGACCGCTATCGAGAAGGCGCTGGGGGTGGATCAGCTCAGGCTCATCACCACCGGCGGCGACAGCTTCGAGGCCGAGCGGGAGCAGTGGAACGACGCCAACAACGTGCTGACCGTGCGCCCCGGCGTGGTGGTGGGTTACGAGCGCAACACCTACACCAACGAGAAGTACGACAAGGCCGGCATCACTGTGCTGCCCATCCCGGGTGAAGAGCTGGGACGTGGCCGCGGCGGCGCCCGCTGCATGAGCTGCCCGATGGAACGCGACGGCATCTGACAAGACGGCGTGGCGCCGGCAGAGGCTGGCGCCACACACACCAGAATTCGAGAGTAACACCCATGAAAAAACCAACTGTCGTCGTCGCCCTGGGGGGCAATGCCCTGCTCCGCCGCGGTGAACCTCTGGAAGCCGACATCCAGCGCAAGAACATCGCTACCGCCGCCAAGACCATCGCCCGCATCGCCGAGGATTACAACGTGGTGCTGGTGCACGGCAATGGCCCGCAAGTCGGCCTGCTGGCCCTGCAGAACAGCGCCTACACCAAGGTCTCCCCCTATCCCCTGGATGTGCTGGGTGCCGAGTCCCAGGGCATGATCGGTTACATGCTGATCCAGGAATTGAAGAACCTGATGCCGAGCCGCAACGTCACCGCCCTGCTGACCCAGGTGCAGGTCGATCCCGAGGATCCGGCGTTTGCCAACCCGACCAAGTTCATCGGTCCCGTCTACGAAGAGGCGGAAGCCCGCACCCTGGCTGCCGAGAAGCACTGGGTGGTCAAGGCCGACGGCAAGTTCTTCCGCCGCGTGGTGCCGTCCCCGCTGCCCCAGCGCATCGTCGAAGGCGACGCCATCGAAACCCTGATTGCCCAGGGTCACCTCATCATCTGTACCGGTGGTGGTGGCATCCCGGTGACCTGGGATGGCCAGAGTCTGACCGGCATCGAGGCCGTCATCGACAAGGACATGTCTGCCGCCTACCTGGCCAAGCAGATCAAGGCCGACGCCCTGCTGATCCTGACCGACGCCGATGCAGTGTATCTGGATTGGGGCAAGCCGACCCAGCGTCCGCTGCGGGTCACCAGCCCGGACGAGCTGGCCGGGGTCAAGTTCGATGCCGGCTCCATGGGGCCCAAGGTCGAAGCCTCCTGTGAATTCGTCAAGGCGACCGGCGGCATGGTCGGCATCGGTTCCCTGGAAGATGGCCTCGCCATCCTCAAGGGGGAGGTCGGTACCAATATCGTCGCCACCCATACCGTCAATGCCTGAGCCAAGGCTCTGGTCTGAACAACTGCGTAGTCAATGACACTGCCAAATTGGTCTGAACAAAGATAGAGAGAACTCATCATGGCTTTTAATCTGCGTAACCGTAACTTCCTGAAACTGCTGGACTTCACCCCTCGCGAAATCCAATACATGATTGACTTGGCCATCGACCTGAAGAAAGCCAAATACGGTGGCTATGAGCGCAAGCATCTGGTCGGCAAGAATATCGCCCTGATCTTCGAGAAGACCTCCACCCGCACCCGCTGTGCCTTCGAAGTGGCGGCCTTCGACCAGGGCGCCCAGGTCTCCTACCTCGGCCCGAGCGGTTCCCAAATCGGTCACAAGGAGTCCATGAAGGACACCGCCCAGGTGCTGGGCCGAATGTATGACGGCATCGAATACCGCGGCTACGGCCAGGAGATCGTCGAAGAGCTGGGGGCCCACGCCGGTGTGCCGGTCTGGAACGGCCTGACCAACGAATTCCACCCGACCCAGATCCTGGCCGACTTCATGACCATGCTGGAGCACGGCAAGGGCAAACGTCTGGATCAGATCAAGTTCGCCTACCTGGGTGACGCCCGCAACAACATGGGCAACTCCCTGATGGTGGGTGCCGCCAAAATGGGCATGGACATCCGCCTGGTGGCGCCGAAAGCCTTCTGGCCGGAAGAGGAGCTGGTTGCCACCTGCCGCCTCATCGCCGAAGAGACCGGTGCGCGCATCCACCTGACCGAAGACGTGAAAGAGGGTGTGCTGGGTGCCGACTTCCTCTACACCGACGTCTGGGTCTCCATGGGTGAAGCGAAGGAAGCCTGGGATCAACGGGTGAAACTGATGACCCCGTATCAGGTCAACATGGACGTCATCAACGCGACCAAGAACCCGGATGTGAAGTTCATGCACTGCCTGCCGGCGTTCCACAACGACGAGACCACCATGGGCAAGGAAGTGGCCGACAAATATGGCATGAAGGGCCTGGAAGTGACCGAGGACGTGTTCGAATCCGAGCACAGCATCGTGTTCGACGAGGCGGAAAACCGGATGCACACCATCAAGGCAGTGATGGTGGCTACGCTGGGCGACTGACGTCGTCAGTGGTGCCGGGGGGTGACCCCCGGCTTTTCAACCATGTGACAGCGGCATAATACCTCCAACCCTACGACCCGCAGCCTGCATGGATACCACACCCACAGAAGGAAGCTGGACCATGACCAAATTCAAGTTCCCGTCAGCCTACACGATACTGTTTGTGCTGATCGCCCTGGTGGCCGCCCTGAGCTGGATAGTGCCGGCCGGCAAATACGAGATGACCATGAACGAGGCCCTCGGCAAGGAAGTGCCGGTGGCCGGTACCTACAAACTGGTGGATGCCAATCCCCAGGGGATCGTCGACGTGCTGCTGGCACCCATCGACGGTCTCTACAACCACGACACCTATGAGGCTGGCGCCATCGACGTCTCCCTCTTCATCCTGATCATCGGTGGCTTCCTTGGCATCGTGACCAAGACAGGTGCCATTGATGCAGGTATCGAGCGCGTCACCGATCGCCTGCGTGGCCGTGAAGAGTGGATGATCCCGATCCTGATGGCGCTGTTCGCCGCAGGGGGCACCATCTACGGCATGGCGGAAGAGTCCCTGCCGTTCTACACCCTGCTGGTGCCGGTGATGATGGCCGCCCGCTTCGACCCCGTGGTCGCTGCCGCGACCGTGCTGCTGGGGGCCGGTATCGGTACCCTGGGCTCCACCATCAACCCGTTCGCCACCGTGATCGCCGCCAACGCGGCCGGCATCTCCTTCACCGACGGCATCTGGTTGCGGGTCGCCATGCTGGTGGCCGGCTGGCTGACCTGCGTGGCCTATGTGATGCGTTACGCCAAGATGGTGCGAAGCGATCCCAGCAAGTCCCTGGTGGCCGACAAGTGGGAAGAGAACCGAGCCCACTTCCTCGGCAACAAGAGCGACCAGATGCTGGAGTTCACCACCACCCGCAAGATTGTGCTGGGCATCTTCGTCGCCGCCTTCGCCGTGATGATCTACGGGGTGGCCGTGCTGGGCTGGTGGATGGCGCAGATCTCCGGCGTCTTCCTGGCTGCCGCCATCATCGTCGGCGTCATCTCACGCATGAGCGAGGAGGAGCTGACCTCCAACTTCATCGACGGTGCCCGCGATCTGCTCGGCGTGGCCCTCATCATCGGTATCGCCCGCGGTATCGTGGTGGTGATGGACAACGGCATGATCACCCACACCATCTTGCACAGTGCAGAGGGGATAGTGACCGGCCTCTCCACCATCGTCTTCATCAACGTGATGTTCGTGCTGGAAGTGGTGCTCTCCTTCCTGGTGCCCTCTTCCTCCGGTCTGGCGGTGCTGACCATGCCGATCATGGCGCCGCTTGCCGACTTCGCCAACGTGGGCCGCGAGCTGGTGGTCACCGCCTACCAGTCCGCCTCCGGCCTGGTGAACCTGGTGACCCCGACCTCCGCCGTGGTCATGGGGGGGCTGGCCATCGCCAAGGTGCCCTATGTGCGCTGGCTGAAGTGGGTGGCCCCGCTGCTCGGCATGCTGACTGTGCTGATCGTGCTCTGCCTGAGCCTGGGTGCCGTGCTGGCATGAATGCCGACAGACATAGGGACAACAACGGGAGCCTGGGGCTCCCGTTTTTTATGACAGGCAAGGCGGGGCGCCCGGGCTCTCCCGTGGTCTGTCTCCTTGCCGCGCGGGCAACAAAAAGGCGACCCCGGGGTCGCCTTCTGGCATCCAGCAGGGGTCAGCGGGCGTTTTCCAGGGTGCGCACCACGGCGGCGTGAGCCTGGCGGGTTCGGCTGATGTGGCGCGGGGCGATCAGTACCACGTCGTTGCCGGCCACGGCCCCCAGGATCTCGGGATTGGCGTTGCGATCCAGCAGGCGAGCCACCACGGTAGCGGCCCCCGGGGTGGTATGCACCAGCACCATCTGCTGGTTGTGGACCACGGCGCGCACCATGTCGTGGATGGAGCGGGTGCTGCCGGCGGGCTCCAGCTGCTCGTCCACCAGGGTGTAGACCTTCTTGCCGTTGGCGTTCTGGGCCTTGGCGACCCCGAGACGGCGCAGCAGGCGGGAGATGGTGGACTGGCTGATGTCCGCAAAACCGCGGGCGGAGAGCTCGCGGCGGATCTCCTCCTGGGTGCTGTAGCAGTGCTGGCCGATGATCTGGCGGCAGGCGTCGAGCTGGGCCAGGTCGGACTCTGGTTCTGCTGGGCGGCTGAGGGTGTTGACCATGGCGACTTCCTTTGGCGATGAGCGATGGCGGTCTCGCCCAGTCTGTCGTTCCGGCTTTTCATAGCGAAAAACACTAATGAGGAGCACTCAAGCAGGGGATGAGCGAGGTATATCCATTACGGGATGGCAAATTATAACCAAAGGGGGAATAAGTGATGTGACAGGGTTCAAAAATGGGCCCGATGGGGCCCACATGGATATCTTTTGTCGGCAGGAAATCAGTAGCGTTCGCTGACGATGTCCTGGGTGAAGGACTTCTCGCAGTATTTGCACTTCATCCGCACCGCCCCTTTCACCTCGCGCACCCGGAAGTAGCTTTCCACCGGTTCGTTGTGGGAAATGCAGTTGGAGTTGGGGCAGTGGAAGACCCCTTCGATGAACTCCGGCAGCGCCAGTTGGTGCTTCTTCACCACCACGAAGTCTTCGATGATGTTGACGGTCGCCTTGGGGGCGAACAGGGCAAGCTGGTTGGCCTGCTGCTCGGTCAGACGGGTGTTCTCGATCTTGATGAGATCTTTCTTGCCGAGGGCGCCGGATTTGAGGTTGAAGCCGACGGTGATCCGCTCCTGGGTCTCGATCAGCTGGAATAGCTTGAGGATCTTGATGCCCTGGCCGGCGGGGACGTGGTCGATGACGGAGCCGTGGCGGATGGCTTCGACTTGCAGTTGGTTCTTCTCGGACATGATGTTCCCCTTTCCCTTAGACGGTTTCGTTCAGTACCAGTGCCAGCAGTGCCTGGCGGGCATAGACCCCGTTCTCCGCCTGCTGGAAGTAGTAGGCGTGGGGGGTCTTGTCGACGGCGACCTCGATCTCGTCAACCCGGGGCAGGGGATGGAGGATCTTCATGGTGGGCTTGGCCCCTTCCAGGGTCGCCAGCTCCAGCACGAACTTGGCAGCCATGTGCTTGTACTCGGTCTCGTCGAAGCGCTCCTTCTGGACGCGGGTCATGTAGAGGATGTCGAGCTCCGGCATCACCTCTTCCATGGTCTCGTGCACGCTGAAGCGGATGCCCTTCTCTTCCAGCTCCTCGCAGAGGTAGTCCGGCATGGCCAGCGCCTCCGGCGAGATGAAGAAGAAGCGGCAGTTGAACAGGCTCAGGGCCTGGGCCAGGGAGTGGACGGTGCGGCCGTACTTCAGGTCACCGACGAAGGCGACGTTGAGGCCGTCCAGCTTGCCTTGGGTCTCGTGGATGGAGAAGAGGTCGAGCAGGGTCTGGGTGGGATGCTGGTTGGAGCCGTCACCGCCGTTGATGACCGGCACCCGGGAGAACTCGGAGGCCAGACGGGCTGCCCCTTCCTTCGGGTGGCGCATCACCACCGCATCGGTGTAGGAGCTGATGATCTTGATGGAGTCGGCCAGAGTCTCGCCCTTCTTGGCGCTGGTGTTGCCGCCGTCGGCGAAGCCGATGATGTTGCCGCCCAGGCGCTGGACCGCGGTCTCAAAGGAGAGACGGGTGCGGGTGGAGGCTTCGAAGAAGCAACTGGCGACCAGCTTGTCTTTCAGCAGGCGGCTGTCGGGTTCGGCCTTCAACCGCTGTGCGGTGGCGACCACCAGTTCCATGTCGGACCGGGTCAGATCCGAGATGGAGATGACGTGTTTGTTATAGAGTGGATTGGTCATCGTCTGCATTCCCTTTGGCATCAATGAAGGTTTTTCCGGCACAAAAAAAAGCCCCTGAAACAGGGGCTCTTTTCAAAAAAAACGGGGGATCTGTGGGACGGGAACCGGAAACAACGGGGCCGCTCTGGTGCGCTCCACCCGTCTGCAAGGCTGCTTTTTTCATCAAAAACGGCATTGTCCTGTCCCGACCTTTTTCAAAACCGCACCGATTATAGGGCTGGTTTTTGAATTGTCAAAAATTTATTTCAGAGGCAGGATTTGCCTAGAAAAACGTTTGAGTGTCGCGAACGGGTCGACAAATCCAGAGTGCGTGTTGCGCCTGCAAGGGGGCGCCATCGGCGGCCATGCTGCGCAGGTAGCCGAGCCTGTGGTGCCCCTCCAGCAGGCAGTAGGGATGGGGCAGGGGGTGACCGTCCGGGTAGCAGGTTCCCGGGGCGGTGGCGAGGACGATGACAGGCTCGGACCAGGTGCCTCGGCGCAGCATGTCATCGCCGAGCCAGGAGCGGCGCACGTAGCGGTTGCTGCGCAGCATCTCGCCCCAGCGATCGATCACCTCCATGTGGCGGGAGTCTATCTGCTCGATAATCTGCGCGGTGGGCCAGTGCTCGCACTCGAACTGGTGGCTGGCGAGATCGATAAAGCTCCAGTTGGATTCAAAACCGCGCCAATGACGGTAAATCCACTGGGCGAGCACATTGGAGGGAATGGAGGGCACCAGGGGAGAGACTCTGTCCAGATAGTCGGCCAGGGTCTCCGTCTTGCGCTCATCCCGGAAGTTGAGGGGCGCAAGCTGTTGCAGCAGTCGGTAATTGAGCATGGGCAGCCTCCCTGAGCCTGGTTTCACCCTACCCCCATTTGTGTCCCATTCCTACCCCGTCGGGGCTGCAAATACAGCAGCTTACCCCCGCTCCTTGTTGGAATTGCGGGGATCTGCTCGTCATTTGTTCGATCGCATCGAAAGTAAGAAAAAAAGCCTTTACCTTTGACCTCCGCTTTGTATACTACGCCTCGTTTGTTGCAGGGGCGTAGTTCCAATTGGTAGAACAGCGGTCTCCAAAACCGATGGTTGCGGGTTCGAGTCCTGCCGCCCCTGCCATTTTTCAGAAAGGCCAGCTCATTGAGCTGGCCTTTCGCATTTTCGGCGTTTGCCACCGCCTCCCTTAGCCTCTTTTTCCCCGCTTCGCCGCTGCCATTTCTGCCAATGGAGGCCGCTTTTCCCCTGTGCTACACCTTGCTTCCTGCCAGATGGCGCCCTCAGGCGCATCGCATCCGGCGGGCCCAAGGCGCTTCAACAAGGAGAGAGCGATGAACAAGGCAGTGGATACGCGTCACCCCCATGCCCATGCCGGTGGCTGGGTCCCCCGGGATCAGGCCCATGTGGCGCGCTGGGTACAGCGGCTGCGTCAGGCGGTCACCCGCCAGCCTCGCCCGCTGGTGGCCCCGATCGCCGGATTGAAGGCGCTGGTGGAGCAGGATCCCCTCCTGCATCAGCAGGCCCAGGGGATGTTTGACGAGGCGTGGCAGCATGAGCACAGCACGCCGCTCGGTCAGGTCCAGGTGCACAGCTTCGATGAGTTCCTGCAGCTGCTCAACGGCATCATGACCACGGCCCCGGAAGCCTATCAGAATGTGCAGACCCAGGAGCCCGCCGGGCTGATCGGATTCCCCATCAATGCCCTGCTCAACTGGCCCATGGCGACGGCCGCCGGGTACGACTTCTTCGCCAATGCGCTGGTGAACCAGCAACTGCGCAAGATCCTCGGCTACTGGGCCGATTTCCTGCAAGGTCCCGCGTCCCGCTATGTGCTGACCGAGTCGGTGAGCCCCCTGGATCGCCAGACCCTGATCGTCCCCTGGCTCGGGGAGGTGGCGAAACGGGAGATGGTCAAGGTGGCGCAGGGGGCGCTCGGGGCCGGCGACAACCCCACCCCAGAGCGCTTCGAGGGGATCTTCCACACCGCGCCGGGAGAGGAATACGAGGGCTTCGCCAGCTGGGACGACTTCTTCACCCGCCGCTTCTGCCCCGGCGTGCGGCCGGTGACGGCCCCGGACGATGACAGCGTGATCGCCAACACCTGCGAGTCGGCCCCGCTGCAGGTGGTGACCGGGGTAAGGCGGCAGGACGCCTTCTGGCTCAAGGGGCAGCCCTATTCTCTGGACAACCTGCTGGACTTCGACCCGCGCGCCGCCGCGTTCGAGGGGGGCACCCTCTATCAGGCCTTCCTCAGCGCCCTCAGCTATCACCGCTGGCACAGCCCGGTGAGCGGCACGGTGCGCTCGGTCAAGGTGGTCAACGGCAGCTACTACCTGGCCAACCGCCACCAGGGTTTCGACAGCCCGGCGGGGCCCGACCCCAGCGCCCCGAACCAGTCCCAGCCCTTCCTCACCGCGGTGGCGACCCGGGCACTCATCTTCATCGAGGCGGACAACCCCAGGATCGGCCTGATGTGCGTGGTGCCGGTGGGCATGGCGGAGGTGTCGAGCTGCGAGGTGACGGGGCAGCCGGGGCAGCGGATCGCGAAGGGGGAGCAGCTCGGCATGTTCCACTTCGGCGGCTCCACCCACTGCCTGCTGTTTCGCCCCGGTGTCGAGCTGGCGTTCGACTTCTACGGCCAGCAGCCGGGGCTGGAGGCGACCAACCTGAGGATCAACACGGCGCTGGCGCGGGTCAAATAACCCAGCTGCCGGACAGTAAAGGCCGCCCTTGAGGCGGCCTTGTTGTTGTGAATCCCTCAGGGTTGTCGTTGCAGCAGGAGATCCAGATAGGCGCCTTCGATCAACCGGGAGGGTTCGATACCGAGACGCGCCATGATGTCGTGAGCTTCCTGCATCCCCACCTCGCGCGGTTCGTCATCTTCCAGCACCACTTCCAGTTCGAGGAAGTGACCCAGCCCTTCAACCCGGTCGAGATGGATCCGGGTTCTGCCCACCAGAAACAGGGTCCGCTGTTTTCGCACTCTGCCAATCTGGCCGCAAGCCAGGGTGAGCGTTTCCCGCAGCTTGTCCGGCTCGTTCGTTGGCGTGATGTGGTAGTAGCTCTCCTTCGGACCCTGTTGATCAGGCCTGCGGTAGAAGATGAGCTGGCCTGCCGACGGGGAGAGCGTCCGCAATTTGAAGCGGCCCGATTCACAGCGAAAGAAGGTATCATCCTGGGCGATGTCGACGGGGCCCTTGTCGGCGATGGCCGCAGCTTTGGAGATAAGGTCATCGACCCCGACTATGCGGGCTTTGATCTCGATATTTCGTGGCATGGCAGCGGGTTCTCCTTGAAAACGGGATACCCAATCTAGCACAGCCCACGTTGCCGAGAGGGGGGCAACAGGGGGAGCACCAGTTCGGTTCCTGATGGATGCTCAACCCTGCCCGCCAACCCTCTTTCAGACGCCTGAAACCGCCCTCAAGAGACAGGTCAGCGGGTGCTGACCTGCTCTGCCGGTGCCTGCCCGTCATCCGCGATATGACCTCATGGCCGCCTTAGGGCGGCCTTGTGGTGCCTGCGGGTGTCAGCATGGAATAGTGAACAGTCTGTTGCTGGTAGTGCGTTCTGTTGTTGATAGATGAAAAAATATCAGGATTCACTAAAGACCGTTCATCATTGTGCCGATAGAACTACCAAGATGGGGGTATTCCCGGCCCCCGGCTACCACAAGGATTCGTTGTCATGACTCTCTCGTTGCGCGGCAAGCTGCTCGCGGCCAGCCTGGGGGTAGTGCTGCTGATGGCAGCCCTGCTCGGTATTGTCGCCTTCCACACCCTCAAATCCCGCACCCTTGACACCATCCAGAGCGAGGCGGTCAACTACGGCCACGCCCACTCAGTGGCCATCGGCAACTGGCTTGAGGATCGCAAGCACGCGGTCGACGCCCTGGCCGCCGTCATTGCGCGCGACCCCGACACGGCCCTGGTGCCCCACCTGTTGCAGACCCGCACCTCCGGCGGTTTCGGCCTCACCTATTTTGGTTCGGCGCAGGGGGAGATGACCCGCCACGATCCCGCCCTCAACACCGCCAACTATGACCCCAGGGCCCGCCCCTGGTACCAGAACGCCGACAAGGCGGGCAAGCTCATCGTCACGTCGCCCTATGTCAGCGTGACCATGCAGCAGATGGTGGTGACCCTGGCCGAGCCGGTGAGCCACCAGGGCCGGGTGATCGGGGTGGCAGGGGCGGATCTCTCCCTCGACGCCCTCATCGACGAGGTGCTGGCCATGAAGGTGCAGGGAGAGGGCTACGCCATGCTGCTCGACCGCACCGGCCTCATCGTCGGCCACCCGAACAAGGAGCTGGCGCTCAAGCAGGTGGCGGAGCTGGATCCCGGTCTCACCGGGGCGGCGCTGGATGCGTGGAGCCGCGACGGCGAACTGCACGGCGCCAACCTGAACGGGCGCGAGGTGCTGCTCTCGGTGCAGGGAGTGCCCGGCACCGACTGGCTGCTCGCCATGGTGATGTACAAGGAGGTGCTGGAGGCGCCGCTCGCCTCCCTGTTGTGGCAACTGGTGGGGCTGACCCTGGTGCTGCTGCTGGTGTTCGGTGCCCTGCTCATCGCCATGTTCAACTACCTGTTCGCGGATCTGGGGCGGGTCTCCAGGGCGCTTGCCGACATCGCCCACGGGGAGGGGGATCTCACGGTGCAGATCGCCACCCGCAGCCAGGATGAGGTGGGGCAGCTGGCCCAGAACTTCAACCAGTTCGTGGCGCGACTGCACGGCATCGTCAGCCGGTTGCGGGACGTCACCGTCGAGCTGGCGGCCCAGTCCCGCACCCAGGCGGCGGGGGCCGAGGCCCGCAGCCAGCGGGTGCGCCAGCAGCAGGACGAGATCGTCATGGTGGCCACCGCGGTGACCGAGATGGCCTCCGCCACCCAGGAGATCGCCGGCAACGCCGAGTTTGCCGCCAACACCGCCGGTGATGCGGTGCGCCTCGCGGTGGCCGGCCAGTCCCAGGTCGGCCAGAGCCAGCGCAGCATCACGGGGCTGGCGGGGGAGGTCTCCGACGCCAGCCAGACCATCCACGAGCTGGATGGCCACGCCCAGCAGATCAGCGGCATTCTGGCCACCATCAGCGGCATCGCCGAGCAGACCAACCTGCTGGCCCTGAACGCCGCCATCGAGGCGGCCCGGGCCGGGGAGCAGGGGCGCGGCTTTGCCGTGGTGGCGGATGAGGTGCGGGTGCTGTCGCGCCGCACCCACGACTCCACCGCCGAGATCCAGCAGATGATCGAGGCGCTGCAGCAGACCACCCGCAAGGCGGTGGGCGGCATGGAGACCAGCCGCCAGCTGGCGGGCACCAGCGTGGAGGACGCCGAAGCGGCGAATCTCAGCCTGGGCAGGATCAACGAGGCCATCGGCGCCATCAGCGACATGGCGACCCAGATCGCGGCGGCGGCCGAGGAGCAGACCTCGGTGACCGGCGAGATCAGCCGCAACACCGAGAATATCCGCCACGTCTCCCAGGCGCTGGCGGCCCAGGCTGGCGAAGAGGCCGCCCAGGCGGCCCAGCTCAAGTCTCTCACCGAGCGGCTGGAGCAGGAGATCGGGCGCTTCCGGCTCTAGGCTGCGACCCGGATGTGACAAAGGCGACCCCGGGGTCGCCTTTATTCATCCTGTGTATGGATATTAATTCGTCATGCACCCGCTGAATAATGCCGGGTCCTGGCCCTGCAACGGGTGCAGGCAGAGGCTCAGAGGGGCTTGATGTAGCTGTAGAACTCGTTGTCCCGCTGGTAGCCGTGCCCTTCGTAGAGGGCCTGAGCCTGCCGGTTGTCGGTGGCGGTGCTCAGCATCAGGAAGGCGGCGCCCGTCTCCTGGCCGTGGCGATCGGCCCGCGCCAGCAGCGCCTGGGCCACCCCCTGCTGGCGGGCCGCCGGCGCCACGAACAGATCGTACAGCAGCCAGACGGGCTTCAGGGCGAGGGAGCAGAACAGGGGATAGAGGTGGGCAAATCCCAGCACCTCTCCCGCCTCGCTCTGGGCCACGAAGAGCACCGACTCCCCGGCGGTGCAGCGCTCCAGCAGGAAGGCTTCGGCGGCCTCGGGCCGGGCAGGCAGCCGGTAGAACGCCCGGTATTGCACGAACAGGGGGGTGACCAGGGGAATGTCCCCGGGGGTGGCCTGGAAGATCCTCATGGGGCGTTCCCCGCCGGATCCTGGCTGACCCAGATCAGCCGGTCGGTGGCAAAGCCGAGCCCCCGGGCCCGCTCGACCAGGGCCTCTACCTTCTCTTTGGGGGGATGGGGCGTGCGGGAGAGGATCCAGAGGTACTGGAGGTTGTAACTGCTCACCAGGGAGAGCTCATAGTCCGTCGCCAGCACGTTGTAGCTGCCGTAGAAGGGGCCGAAGAAGCTCACCTTGAGGCGCCCCTCGTCGCTGTCACCCACGAAGTAGGCGCGCCCCTCGGCCTCGCGCCACTCCCCCTGTTCGTCCTGCCCCCGGTTGATCACCCTGACACCACCGTCATCCCGCAGGCTGTAGGTGGCGGTGACCCGGTTCAGGCCGCGCTCGAAACCGTGATCGAGGCGGGCCACCTCGTACCAGGTGCCCAGGTAGCGGTCGAGCTGGAAGGGCTTGACCACCTGGTGTCCCGGTGGAATGCCGGTGCAGGCGGTGGCCAGCAGGGTCAGAACGAGCAGGATCAGTGTGCGCATGTCATCCCTCCACGATACGCAGTTGTCCCGAGCGGAAGCGTGCCGCGTGTTCGCTCGGGGTGTTGCCAAAGAAGCGTTTGTATTCGCGGCTGAACTGGGAGCCGCTCTCGTAGCCTACCTTGTCCGCCGCCACCCCGGCCTTGAGGCCGTCATGCAGCATCATCAGCCGCGCCCGGTGCAGGCGCAGGGTCTTGATGTACTGCAGGGGCGAGGTGGCGGTGGCCGCCTTGAAGTGGTGGTGGAAGGCCGAGACGCTCATGTTCGCCTCCCGGGCCAGCTCCTCCACCGTCAGGTTCTCGGTAAAGCGCTGCTCCATGATACGCAGCACCCGGGCGATCTGGCTCACCTGGCTGTGACGGCTGGCCATGGCCAGCAGGGCGGGGGCCCCCCCTTCGTGCAGGGCGTGGAACAGGATTTCGCGCACGATCTGGGGCCCCAGCACCCGGGCGTGGAGCGGCTTGTCCATCACGTCGATGAGGCGCTCCACCGCGCAGAGCATGGTCTCGGAGAGGGGCACGGAGACGACGCCGCGACCCGGTTCCGCCGGGGCGGGGGCCGCGTCCCCCATCTCCAGCAGCAGGGCCTGCAGCGCCGCCACGTCGATCTCTACCGAGAGCCCCACCAGAGGGGATTCGGGGGAGGCGAAGCACTCGCACTCGCAGGGCAGCGGCAGGGTCATCATCAGGTAGTGCTCGGGGTCGTAGCGGAAGGTGAAGTCCGAGAGATAGCCCACCTTGTGCCCCTGCAGGATGATGATCATGCGCGGGCGGTAGAGCACCGGGATGCGGTCGTGATGCTCCGTGGTGTAGATGAGGTGCACGCCGGGCACGGGGGCGGCGGTGATCCCCGGGTGGGGAGCCAGGGCGGCGAGTCGGCTGGCGAGGGCGGACTGATGGGTCGCCGCGATGGGCTGATTTGTACTCATTTATCCAGGCTCAGTAGAAATAGGCAATAAATCGGCAGAAAGCTCCCTTGATGGTAGGGGGTTATAAGAGAAAAATGCAACCCATACCTTACCGACTACGACCACCCCGGGAGATCCCATGAACAACTTCATCCTGCACACCCCCACCAAGGTGCTGTTCGGCAAGGGCCAGGTGGCCCAGCTGCGCGGCCAGATCCCCAGCGACGCCCGCATCCTCGTCACCTACGGCGGTGGCAGCGTGGTGCGCAGCGGCCTGCTGGACCAGATCCGCCGCGAGCTGGCCGGCCTGACCCTGTTTGAATTTGGCGGCATCGAGCCCAACCCTACCTACGAGACCCTGATGGGCGCCGTCGAACTGGCCCGCGCCGAGAAGATCGACTTCCTGCTGGCAGTGGGTGGCGGCTCCGTGCTGGACGGCTCCAAGTTCATCGCCGCGGCCGCTCACTACGATCCGGCCAGGGATCCCTGGCACATCCTCGAGACCGTCGGGGGCGAGGTGGCCTCCGCCATTCCCCTGGGCAGCGTGCTGACCCTGCCAGCCACCGGTTCCGAGATGAACATGGGCGCCGTCATCACCCGCAAGAGCTCTGGGGACAAGCAGCACTTCTTCTCGCCCTTCGTGATGCCGCGCTTCGCCGTGCTCGACCCCGTGCTCACCTACACCCTGCCCGCCCGTCAGGTGGCCAATGGGGTGGTGGATGCCTTCATCCACACCCTGGAGCAGTACCTCACCTACCCGGTGGATGCCAAGGTGCAGGATCGCTTCGCAGAAGGGCTGCTGCTGACCCTGGCGGAAGAGGGGCCCAAGGCGCTGGTGGAGCCGGAAAACTACGACGTGCGTGCCAACATCATGTGGAGCGCCACCCTGGCGCTGAACGGCCTGATCGGAGCCGGCGTGCCCCAGGACTGGGCCACCCACATGCTGGGCCACGAGATCACCGCCCTGCACGGTCTGGACCACGCCCAGACCCTGGCGGTGGTGCTGCCCGCCCTGCTGCAGGCCAAGCGCGAGCAGAAGCGCGCCAAGCTGCTGCAATACGCCGAGCGGGTCTGGGATCTGCGCAGCGGCAGTGACGAGGCGCGTATCGACGGTGCCATCGCCGCCACCCGCGATTTCTTCGAGCGGATGGGGATCAAGACCCGGCTGCGGGATTACGTGGCCGACGCCCGGATCGACGCCCTGCTGGCCAAGCTCGAAGAGCACGGCATGACCGCCCTGGGTGAGCACGGCGACATCGACCTGGCCCAGAGCCGGCATATTTATGAGGCTGCCTGGTAAGCAGAGCACGCCTGAACCGGGCCCAAGGCCCGGTTGCACCAGGGGGCCCGAACCCGCCAGCAGGCGGGGACGCGGCCCCCTGATCGTTGCAAAATGGTTACTTTTTCCCTTTTCATCTCATCAGATGAGCCAACGGCAGATTTCGTAAGAACAAAAAACGCTAAGGTAGAGGCCGGGTTAAACATTTTTTTTGACTGGTTGGATCACTTTTTTTAGCGCTTTTTGCTGGTATAAGCCCCTAATTTGGTTTGTTTTTTTTAATCATGGTCCGGGATGGGCTGAATTCTGTACCCGCCCGCCCGGGGCCGTGGTTGTAATAAAACTCCAAAATTTGATACTAATCACCCTCGCGCCTGAAAAGCGGGGGCCTGACCGTGACAGGAGGTCGAGGTGAAGCCTGCTGATTTTCATAACAAAGGGCCCGTGACCTGCACTTTGATCATGCCTTGTCCCCTCAGACATGAGAGACTTGGCGATGATTGTTTATTAACCATCAGGGAATAGTCATGCAGATTGGAATACCGAGAGAGAGTCTCGCCGGTGAGACCCGGGTCGCAGCGACCCCGGCCACTGTCGAGCAGCTGAAAAAGCTCGGCTTCGAGGTTGCCATCGAGGCCGGTGCCGGCCTACGAGCCAGCTTCGATGATGCCGCCTTCGAGGCTGCCGGTGCCAGCGTGGTACCGAACGTCTGGCAAGCCGACCTTGTCTTCAAGGTCAACGCGCCGACCGAGGCCGAAATCGCACAAATTAAGGATGGTGCCACCCTGGTGAGCTTCATCTGGCCCGCCCAGAACCCCGAGCTGGTCAAGAAGCTTTCCGAGCGCAACATCAATGTGATGGCGATGGACATGGTGCCGCGGATCTCCCGTGCCCAGTCCCTCGACGCCCTCTCTTCCATGGCCAACATCGGTGGCTATCGCGCCGTCGTGGAAGCCGCGCACCAGTTCGGTCGCTTCTTCACCGGCCAGATCACCGCCGCCGGTAAAGTTCCGCCCGCCAAGGTGCTGGTCATCGGTGCCGGTGTGGCCGGTCTGGCCGCCATCGGGACCGCCGGTTCCCTCGGTGCCATCGTGCGTGCCTTCGATACCCGTCTGGAAGTGGCCGAGCAGATCGAGTCCATGGGTGGGGAATTCCTCAAGCTGGACTTCGGCGGCGAAGATGGCGCTTCCAGCGACGGTTACGCCAAGGTGATGAGCGAAGAGTTCATCAAGGCCGAGATGGAGCTGTTCGCCCAGCAGGCCAAGGAAGTGGACATCATCATCACTACCGCCCTGATCCCGGGCAAGCCGGCACCCAAGCTCATCACCAAGGAAATGGTGGACAGCATGAAGCCGGGCTCCGTCATCGTGGACATGGCGGCCCAGGCCGGCGGCAACTGCGAATACACGGTACCGGGTGAACTGCATGTCACCGACAACGGCGTCAAGGTGATCGGTTACACCGATCTGCCGGGCCGCCTGCCTGCCCAATCCTCCCAGCTCTACGGCACCAACCTGGTGAACCTGATGAAGCTGATGTGCAAGGAGAAGGACGGCAACGTCGCCATCGACTTCGAAGACGTGGTACAGCGCAACATGACGGTGGTCCAGGCCGGTGAAGTGACCTTCCCGCCCCCCGCCATCTCCGTCTCTGCCGCCCCGCAGAAACCCGCTGCCGCCAAACCGGCCGCCAAGAAGGAAGAGGCCAAGCCCTCCAACAAGAAGTTCGTGTTCGGTGCCCTCGGCATCGCCGCCTTCGGTTGGGTGGCCGCCGTGGCGCCTGCCGCCTTCCTCTCCCACTTCACCGTCTTCATCCTGGCCTGCGTGGTCGGTTACTACGTGGTGTGGAACGTCTCTCACGCCCTGCACACGCCGCTGATGTCGGTCACCAATGCCATCTCCGGCATCATCGTGGTCGGTGCGCTGTTGCAGATTGGACAAGGGTCGACCCTGGTCACCGTGCTGGCCTTTGTCGCCGTGCTGATTGCCAGTATCAACATCTTCGGTGGCTTCACCGTCACTCAGCGCATGCTGAAGATGTTCCGTAAGGATTAAGGGGGTTTAACGTGTCTCAAGGACTGGTAACAGCATCCTATATCGTTGCCGCCGTGCTCTTCATCCTCAGTCTCGCGGGACTGTCGAAGCAAGAAACGGCCAAGCATGGCAACCTGTTCGGTATCGCGGGGATGGCCATCGCCCTGCTCGCCACCGTCTTCAACCCGGAAACCAGTGGCGTCCACTGGATCATCCTGGCCATGGCCATCGGTGGCGCCATCGGCGTGCGTCTGGCCCTCAAGGTCGAGATGACCGAGATGCCCGAACTGGTGGCCGTGCTGCACAGCTTCGTGGGCATGGCAGCGGTGCTGGTGGGCTTCAACAGCTTCATCGATCTGCACCCCTCCGCCCCCGCTGAAGTGGTGGTCTCTGTCGGCTCCAACCTGGATGCGACCCTGGCAGCCGCCCGGGCGGCGTTCGAGCAGGCGGCAAGCGTCGCCCAGGTCGAGCACCTCTCCGGCGCCATGCTGAACATCCATCTGGTGGAAGTGTTCCTGGGCGTCTTCATCGGTGCCGTGACCTTCACCGGTTCCGTGGTGGCGTTCGGCAAGCTGCGTGGCCTCATCTCTTCCAAGCCGCTGATGCTGCCGCACCGCCACAAGCTGAACCTGCTGGCCGTGGTGGTCTCCATCGCGCTGATGATCCACTTCGTCAACGCCGGTGGCTCCACCTTCGCCCTGCTGGTGATGACCCTGATCGCCTTCGCCTTCGGCTGGCACCTGGTCGCCTCCATCGGTGGTGCGGACATGCCGGTGGTGGTCTCCATGCTGAACTCCTACTCCGGTTGGGCGGCGGCGGCGGCGGGCTTCATGCTCTCCAATGACCTGCTGATCGTCACCGGTGCCCTGGTGGGTTCCTCCGGTGCCATCCTCTCCTACATCATGTGCAAGGCGATGAACCGCTCCTTCATCTCCGTGATCGCCGGTGGCTTTGGCTCCGACGGCGTGGCCTCCACCGCCGAGCAGGAGCTGGGCGAATACCGCGAGACCAACGCCGAAGACGTGGCCGACATGCTGAAGAACGCCAGCTCCGTCATCATCACCCCGGGCTACGGCATGGCGGTGGCGCAGGCCCAGTACCCGGTGGCCGAGATCACCCAGAAGCTGCGTGATCGCGGCGTCAAGGTGCGCTTCGGCATCCACCCGGTGGCCGGTCGTCTGCCTGGTCACATGAACGTGCTGCTGGCGGAAGCGAAAGTCCCCTATGACATCGTGCTGGAAATGGACGAGATCAACGATGACTTCGCCGACACCGACGTGGTGCTGGTGATCGGTGCCAACGACACCGTCAACCCGGCCGCCATGGAAGATCCGGGCAGCCCCATCGCCGGCATGCCGGTGCTGGAAGTGTGGAAGGCGCAGAACGTCATCGGCTTCAAGCGCTCCATGAACACTGGCTACGCCGGTGTCCAGAACCCGCTGTTCTTCAAGGAGAACACCCAGATGCTGTTTGGCGATGCCAAGGCCAGCGTCGAGGCCATCCTGAAGGCGCTGTAAGCGTTGACCGGATGAGACAAAAAGGGGGCTTCTGCCCCCTTTTTTTATGACCAGGGTGGATGACCGTGGCAGGGAACAGACAGACGGTGGTGCCTGCCTGTCCGGACTGACTGACGAGCCCTGGCTCAATTAAAGTTGAGCAAAAGCACCAAAAAACCACCTTGAAGGCCTCTCATGGGGCCTTTTTGTCATTTTCGTCGTGATTTTGCTCACATTTTGTGGTGTTGTCTCACCAGTCGGGCATAATGCCCGCGCAAAAAGCGGATTTGCTCAATTTTATTTGAGTCCGCTTCGAATATCCTTACCCAACGTTGACCGGATGACCCCATGACCGAGGTAGCCCCCTTGCGCGACGCCAGCACACTGACCGATGAAGAGCGCCATCTGATTGCCAGCTTCGAGCCTGCGGTGGCGGCGCTGTCCGCCCTGTTTGGCCCGGGCTGCGAGGTGGTGCTGCACGCCTTTGACAGTCTGCACGCCTCCGTCATCAAGATTGCCAACGGCCACATCACCGGCCGCCAGGAGGGAGCGCCGGTCACCGACTTCGCGCTCGACAAGTTGCACAGTGCCGCCGGCAGCCAGTGGAGCAGCTATTTCTCCCGCACCCGGGAGGGCTCCCTGCTGAAATCCTCGTCCATCACCATCAGCAACCGCGAGGGCAAACCCATCGGCATGCTGTGCGTGAATTTCAGCCTGGACACGCCCCTTGGCAGCCTGCTCGACACCTTTGCCCCGCCCGCAGTGCCCCCTGCCCACGGCACCGAGACCTTCGCCAGCTCGGTGGATGATCTGGTGGCGCAGGTGATCGCCAAGGTGGACAGGGATCCCGGGCTGGGCAGCAGCGTGCGCAACAAGGCGATCGTGCACCGGCTTTACGACATGGGCATCTTCGAGATCAAGGATGCCGCCCAGCTGGTGGCCGAGCTGCTCGGCATCTCCCGCCATACCGTTTACCTGCATATCCGCAATCACAAGGCGGAACTGGCCGAACAACAATGACGAGCCCGCACGCGGGCGTCATGAACATGAGACACATCGCAATGAACGCACAATGGACCGACTTTATTACCCTGCTCAAGCGTGAAGTGGTGCCGGCCCTCGGCTGCACCGAGCCCATGTCGGTCGCCTTGGCGGCGGCCAACTGCCGCAAGCTGCTGGGGCAGGTACCGACTCGCACCCGCGTCTGGGTCAGCGGCAATCTGTTCAAGAACGGCATGGGGGTCGGGGTGCCGGGTACCGGCATGATCGGCCTGCCGGTGGCCGCCGCCGTCGGCATCACCGGTGGCAACCCGGATGCCGGGCTGGAGGTGCTCAAGAGCCTCACGCCGGATCAGGTCGAGGCGGCCAAGGGGCTGCTGCCCACCATAGAGGTGGATGTGAAGGATGTGCCCGACGTGCTCTACGCCGAGGTGCTGGCCGAAGTGGAGGGGCACAGCGCCCGGGTGGTGATCTGTACCGACCATACCCGCATCGTGCTGATGGAGAAGGATGGCGAGGTGCTGATGGTGCAGGACAGCGCCCCCGGGGTGCAGATCCAGCCAGCCAAGGCCGGCAAGCCCGCCATGACCCTGAAGGAGATCGTGGCCTTCGCCCTGGAGGTGCCGCTGGCCGAGATCGACTTCATCCGCGAGGCGGCCACCATGAACCAGGCGCTGGCGGACGAAGGGCTGCAGGGCTATGGCCTGCGCATCGGCAAGATCCTCACCGACCAGGTGGAACGCAAGCTGCTTTCCGACGATCTGATGACCCTGGCCATGCGCCTGTCGTCTGCCGCCTCCGATGCGCGGATGGATGGCGCCATGCTGCCCGCCATGTCCAACTCCGGTTCCGGCAACCAGGGCATTGCCGCCACCATGCCGGTGGTCGCCGCCGCCCGCTTCCTCAAGGCCGATGACGAGCAGCTGGCCCGTGCCCTGGTGATGAGCCACCTGGTGGCCATCTATATCAAGGCCTACCAGAACAAGCTCTCCGCCCTGTGTGCAGCCAGTACCGCCGCCATGGGATCGGGGGCCGCCATCACCTGGCTGCTGGGGGGCCAGTTCGAGCAGATCAGCCACTGCATCAACAACATGATTGGGGATGTTTCCGGCATCATCTGCGACGGCGCCGGCAGCGCCTGCTCCATGAAGGTCTCCACCTCCACCTCGGCGGCGGTGAAATCCTCGCTGATGGCCATCAACAACCTGCGCGTGCCCCAGAGCGAGGGGATCGTCTCGGACGATGTGGACCAGACCATCGCCAACCTGGGTCGCCTCTCCAGGGAGGGGATGCTGGATACCGACATCGAGATCATCAACATCATGCGGGCCAAGCAGCAGGGTAAGCACCAGTGACCCCGGAGTGCCGCCGTCGGCCATAAAAAAACCGGAGCCAGTGGCTCCGGTTTTTCATTGTCCGTTCGCTACTCAGCCGCGACCGAGACGGTTGTCTGGGTAGTTCTTGGCCAGCACTTCTCGGGCATGCTGGGCCAGGGTCGGCATCTTCAGCGTGTCATAGGCGTTGACCATGATTTCCAGCGCCTTCTCGGTCTCCACCGTGTCGGGATAGGTCTCGACGATCAGCTTGGCGCGGTTGGCGGCGGCGATCAGGGCGTCACGCTTGACGTAGTACTCGGCTACCCCCAGGTCATAGCGGGCAAGACGGTTCTTCAGGCCGATCATGCGGGCACGGGCATCGGCTGCATAGCTGCTGTTGGGGTAATTCTGCAGCAGGGTCTTGAAGTCCTGGAAGGCCTGACGGGCGTAGGAGGGGTCCTTGTCATCCCGATTGATGCCGAGGAAATCCTGGAAGAAGTTGTAATCCGCCGCCATGTTGGTCAGGCCGCGCATGTAGAAGACGTAATCGATGTTCTTGTGCGCCGGGTTCAGGCGGATAAAACGGTCGATGTTGGCGATCGCCTGGGCGGTATCATCCTGCTTGTAGTAGGCATAGATGAGATCGAGCTGAACCTGGTTGGAGTAGGCGCCGAACGGGTAACGAGAGTCCAGCGCTTCCAGCAGTTCGATGGCATTGAGGTAGTTGCCGGTATCCAGTTTGATGCGGGCTTTCTGGTACAGAACTTCCGGCGGTTCGTCGGGAACCTTGGGTTTGGTGCTGGAACAGCCAGTGATCAGGGTAGCGACCAAGGCGAGCGACATCAGCAGGTGAGACTTCTTTCCCATCAACAACATCCGGTCCATTTCCACGAAATTGGCAAAGTATCCGTTATGCTTGGCTAAAAGAAAAGCTAGAATACCCGGATTATTTCGAATTGATACCCCCGCTCAAGAGACCATACATGAGCCAGCATATTGAACTGACAGGCGAATTTCAGGATCACCAATTCGGGCAACGACTCGACCAGGCCCTGGCCGAATTGTTTCCCGACTACTCCCGGACCCGCATCAAGGAGTGGATTTTACAGGACAGAGTGACCCTGGACGGTCAGGTTGCCAATACCCCGCGCGAGAAAGTGGTGGCCGGGCAGCAGGTACATGTGAATGTGGAACTGGCAGACGACACCCGCTGGGATGCCCAGAACATCGAGCTGAACATCGTCTATGAAGATGAACACATCCTGGTGATCGACAAGCCGGCCGGCCTGGTGGTTCACCCGGGCGCCGGTACGCCGGACGGCACCGTGCTCAACGCCCTGCTGCACCGCTACCCCGGCATCGCCGAGGTCCCCCGCGCCGGTATCGTGCACCGTCTGGACAAAGACACCACGGGGTTGATGGTGGTGGCCAAGACCATTCCCGCCCAGACCCACCTGGTGGAAGCCCTGCAGGCACGCCAGATCACCCGTGAGTACGAGGCGATTGCCATCGGTCACATGACCGCCGGCGGCACCGTCGATGCCCCCATCGGTCGTCACCCGACCCAGCGTACCCACATGGCCGTGGTGCCCAACGGGCGCGAGTCCGTCACCCACTACCGGGTGCACGAGAAGTTCCGTGGGCACACCCGTCTGCGGTTGCGGCTGGAGACCGGTCGTACGCACCAGATCCGTGTCCACATGGCCCACATCAAGCATCCGCTGGTGGGGGATCCCGCCTACGGCGGTCGTCTGCGTCTGCTGCGCAACGCCACCCCCGAACTGACGGAGGCCCTGCGCGGTTTCCACCGTCAGGCGCTGCACGCCACCATGCTGAAGCTGGCGCACCCCATCACGGGTGAAGTGATGGAGTGGCACTCCCCCACGCCGCAGGACATGGTGGCGCTGATGGAAGTGCTGCGGGCGGATACCCTGGCCAATCCGGACGATCTGGTCTGGAACTGATCCCGGGGGTGGCCTTGCGACGATTCCTGCCGTAACCTGCCCTCCATGATCTGATGCGGGGCCCCTTGACTGGTTGCAGCCAAGGGGCCCCGTTTTCATATGAACGAAAGGAGCCACAGATGAACTGGATCGCACCCGACTGGCCCGCACCGGGCAATGTCAGGGCTCTCTCGACCACCCGGGACGGCGGCATCAGCGAAGGGGTCTTTGCTGGTCTTAACCTCGGGGCCCATGTGGGCGATGCACTGGCCAGGGTCGAGGCCAACCGCGCCCGACTGCAGCAGGTGGCGGGGATCCCCGGCACTCTCAACTGGCTCAACCAGGTACATGGCATCGCCGTCCATCCGGTGAGCGACCGTTATGAGCGCGCACCGGATGCCGATGCCGCCTGTGCGCATGAGACGGGGCAGGCCTGCATCGTGATGACTGCCGACTGCCTGCCGGTGCTGTTCTGCGATCGGGCAGGCACCGTAGTGGCGGCGGCCCATGCCGGTTGGCGCGGACTGCAGGGGGGCGTATTGGAGGCAAGCATCGCCGCCATGGGCTGCGAGCCTGGCGAGATCCTGGCCTGGCTGGGCCCGGCCATCGGTCCCGCCGCGTTCGAAGTGGGTGGCGAAGTGCGTGAGGCCTTCATGGCGGAGCAGGCCGAGGCGGCGGCTGCGTTCGCCCCTTCGTCCATCGAGGGGAAATGGCTGGCGGATATCTACCAGCTGGCCCGACTGCGCCTCGCCCGCGCCGGTGTCACCGCCATCTATGGCGGCGAATACTGCACTTTCAGCGACAGCGAGCGCTTCTACTCCTATCGCCGCGACGGGCAGACGGGTCGCATGGCCTCCCTTGTGTGGCTGGAAAAATAGCCGAAGAGGCGCTCGCGAGTGGCCGCATGCGCCTCTTCACTCCTTGGTGATGGCCCTTTGGCGACTATGTCTTGCTGCCGAGCAGGCTCAGGGTGCAGGCTGCCATTGCGAGGTCGTTTTCCCTCGGTCACCGCTATTGAGGAAAAAATAAACAGTCACCCCTTGAAATTGCCCTTCAAGACCACATCTTCCTTGTCAGAAAGCGATGTTGTTGCCGCGCATGCGGCGTCTGTCTTGAAGGGGGAGTGCAATGCGCCTCGATCGCCTGACCAGCAAATTCCAGATTGCCATTTCCGATGCCCAGTCTCTTGCACTGGGTCGTGACCACCAATTCATCGAACCCGTCCATCTGATGAGCGCCTTGCTCAATCAGGACGGCGGATCCATTCGTCCGCTGCTCACCTTGACCGGGCTCGACATCAATACCCTGCGCTCGCGCCTCGGCGAGGAGCTGGATCGCCTGCCCCGCGTCAGCGGGGTGGAAGGGGACGTACAGCTCTCCAACGGCCTCGGCCGCCTGCTCAACGTCTGCGACAAGCTGGCCCAGCAGCGCAAGGATCAGTTCATCTCGTCCGAGCTGTTCGTGCTGGCGGCCCTGGACGAGAAGGGGACGCTGGGCGAGCTGCTGCGTGCCCAGGGGCTGACCAAGGAAAGACTCGAGGCAGCCATCGACAAGGTCCGTGGCGGCAAGAAGGTGGAGGATGCCAACGCCGAGGAGAATCGCCAGGCGCTGGAGAAGTACACCATCGATCTCACCGAGCGGGCAGAACTCGGCAAGCTCGACCCGGTGATCGGCCGGGATGACGAAATTCGCCGCACCATCCAGGTGCTGCAACGCCGCACCAAGAACAACCCGGTGCTGATCGGTGCCCCCGGCGTCGGCAAGACCGCCATCGTCGAGGGGCTGGCCCAGCGCATCATCAATGGCGAAGTGCCGGAAGGGCTCAAGAACAAGCGGGTGCTGTCGCTCGACATGGGGGCCCTGGTGGCCGGTGCCAAGTATCGCGGCGAGTTCGAGGAGCGGCTCAAGGCGGTCCTGAACGATCTCGCCAAGGAGGAGGGCAGCGTCATCCTCTTCGTGGACGAGCTGCACACCATGGTCGGCGCCGGCAAGGGCGAGGGTGCCATGGATGCGGGCAACATGCTCAAGCCCGCCCTGGCCCGCGGCGAGCTGCACTGCGTCGGGGCCACCACCCTCGATGAGTACAGGCAGTACGTGGAGAAGGATGCCGCGCTGGAGCGCCGTTTCCAGAAGGTGCTGGTGGAGGAGCCCTCGGTGGAGGACACCATCGCCATCCTGCGTGGCCTGAAGGAGCGCTACGAGCTGCACCACCATGTGCAGATCACCGACCCCGCCATCGTCGCGGCGGCCCAGCTCTCCCACCGCTACATCGCGGATCGCCAGCTGCCTGACAAGGCCATCGACCTCATCGACGAGGCGGCGGCCAGCATCCGGCTCCAGATCGACTCCAAGCCGGAATCCCTGGACCGGCTCGAGCGGCGCATCATCCAGCTCAAGCTGGAGCAGCAGGCGCTGATGAAGGAGGACGATGACGCCAGCCGCAAGCGCCTCGATCTGCTCAATCAGGAGCTGACGGAAAAAGAGCGGGAATACAACGAGCTGGAAGAGGTGTGGAAGGCCGAGAAGGCTGCCCTCGCCGGGACCCAGCACATCAAGGCTGCACTGGAGCAGGCCCGTCAGGATCTCGATGTGGCGCGCCGCGCAGGGGACTTGGGCCGCATGTCCGAGTTGCAGTACGGCCGCATCCCGGAGCTGGAGAAACAGCTGGATCTCGCCACCCAGGCTGAGATGCAGGAGACCAGCCTGCTGCGCAACCGGGTCACCGACGTGGAGATCGCCGACGTCCTGGCCCGCTGGACCGGCATTCCGGTGGCCCGCATGCTGGAAGGGGAACGGGAGAAGCTGCTGCGGATGGAAGATCAGCTGCACAGCCGGGTGATCGGCCAGGAAGAGGCGGTGGACGCCGTCTCCAACGCCATTCGCCGCTCTCGTGCCGGGCTGTCCGACCCGAACCGCCCCATCGGCTCCTTCCTCTTCCTCGGCCCCACCGGGGTGGGCAAGACCGAGCTGTGCAAGGCGCTGGCGGAGTTCCTGTTCGATACCCAGGATGCCATGGTGCGGATCGACATGTCCGAGTTCATGGAGAAACACAGCGTGGCCCGTCTGGTGGGGGCGCCTCCGGGATACGTGGGTTACGAGGAAGGGGGGTATCTCACCGAGGCAGTGCGCCGTCGCCCCTATTCGGTGATCCTGCTGGACGAGGTGGAGAAGGCGCATCCCGATGTCTTCAACATCCTGTTGCAGGTGCTGGACGATGGCCGCCTGACCGACGGTCAGGGGCGTACCGTGGACTTCCGCAACACCGTGGTGATCATGACCTCCAACCTCGGGTCTGATCTCATCCAGGAGCACCACTCCGAGAAGGATTACGACGAGATGAAGGTCATGCTGATGGAGGTGCTGAGCCGCAGCTTCCGGCCGGAGTTCATCAACCGGATCGACGAGACCGTGGTGTTCCACCCGCTCGGTGAGGAGCACATCAAGTCCATTGCCCGCATCCAGCTCAAGAGCCTGATGAGCCGTCTGGAGTCCCAGGGCTTCGAGGTGGAGGTGAGCGAGGAGCTGCTGACCAAGCTGGTTCATGCCGGGTTCGATCCCGTCTACGGGGCGCGCCCCCTCAAGCGGGCGATCCAGCAGAAGGTGGAGAACCCGCTGGCCCAGGCCCTGCTCAGCGGTCGGGTCATCCCTGGCAAGACACTGCGGCTGGGGGCCGACAGCAACGGCCTCACCATGACCCAGTAATGGGATTGTCGATGAAAAGCGCAGGCCTCGTGCCTGCGTTTTGTTTTCAGGGTGATTGAGATGCTGACGTTTTCCGTTTTGGTGGATGATGATGTTCATCTACCCGGCTGCCTGCCTGAAAAGGGACTGTCGTTGCTGTTGGAGTGCGATGGACTCAAGGTGCTGTTCGACAGTGGTCGGGGCCGGGCGCTGCGGCACAATGCCGAGGTGATGGGGGTAGATCTTGGCTCTCTCACCCATGTGGTGCTGTCCCACGGTCATTACGACCATGTGGGAGGCATCGGCTCCCTGCCCGTCTATTCCGATCCTATTCCATTGATCGCTTGTCCGGATGTGTTCAATGAGCGGGGCTACTTCCTGCCGTTGCTGCCCCGACGCTACAACCTCTACCGCCTCTCGGGCGACCTGGATCCGCGACAACTGGCGACGAGAGGGCTGCTCCCTCACTGTTCAGCTGAGCCGGTCTGGCTGTCCGAGCGGCTGGTGTTCCTGGGAACCATACTGCGACGGGAGCAGGCCAAATCCTCCTTGCTTGGTTACATGGTGCGGGGCGGGCGGGTGGAGAAAGACCTCATCAGCGACGACTCGGCGCTGGCCTACAAGAGCGAGCAGGGGCTCATCGTCTTTATCGGCTGCGGTCACGCCGGGGTCGAGAACATCATCGAGTGTGCCAAGGAGGTGTGTGGCGACGAGCGGATCCACGCCGTCATCGGCGGCCTGCACCTGAAGTTTTCCGGCACAGAGCGGGCGGTGGCGCTCGGAGCCTATCTGCAGGAAGAGGCGGTGGAGCGGTTGTTTGCCTGCCACTGCACCGGCAGCAGAAAGGCGGGGCTGCCGCGCCAGCACCAGATCGGGGCGGGTTTTGAGCACAGTTTTTCGGCGTAAAAAAAGCGGCAATCCGAAGATTGCCGGGAGGAATGTATTCGATGCGATCTGACGTGGGTTGAGCGGATCGCAGGGGCAAGCCCCAGGGTCGGCAGGCACAGTCAGCGACCATGCCCGCCTTACAGTCAGTCGGGATACGCTCTCCACCCCGGCTGACCAGCTTCGCTATCGCGTCTGTCCCGCGCCGTGTTGCCGCGATAGGAGGACAGAGGCAATCAAATCAATTCGTTACAGCATGTCCGCAATGGCGGCCTTCATCTCGGCCGGCCAGACGCCGACCTGGACCTGACCGATGTGCTCTTTTTGCAGCAGCAGCATGGCCAGACGGGATTGGCCGATGCCGCCGCCGATGGTTTGCGGCATCCGTGCTGCCAGCAGATCCTGATGCCAGTCGTACTGCAGGCGATCTTCGTCCCCGGTGATGGCGAGCTGGCGGCGCAGCGCCTCTGCGTCCACCCGGATCCCCATGGAGGAGATCTCGAAGCTGTCTTCCAGCACCGGGTTCCACACCAGGATGTCACCGTTCAGACCCGCCAGCCCGAGCTCGCTCTCGCTGCTCCAGTCGTCGTAGTCCGGGGCTCGCACGTCGTGGCGTTCGCCGTGGGAGAGGGCGCCACCGATACCGATGAGGAAGACCGCTCCCAGCTCTTTGGCGATGGCGCGCTCGCGTCCCTTGGCATCGAGGTCCGGGTAGCGGGTCAGCAGCTCTTCACTGTGCAGGAACTGGATATCCGCCGGCAGGAAGGGGGTCAGGTCGTGCTCGGCACAGACCGCGCGCTCGGTGGCCTTGATGGCGGCCCAGATGCTGCGCACCGTCTCCTGCAGATAGGCCAGATCCCGGCGCTCGCCCGGCATCACCTTCTCCCAGTCCCACTGGTCGACGTAGACGGAGTGAATGGGGCTGAGACGATCCTCGTCCGGACGCAGTGCCTTCATGTGGGTGTAGATGCCTTCACCCGGGCCGAAACCGAAGCGACCCAGGGTCTGGCGCTTCCACTTGGCCAGGGAGTGGACCACTTCATAGCTGTGCTCCGGCAGGGTTTTCACCTTGACCTGCACTGCATGCTCGCAGCCGGAGAGGTTGTCCTGGGTGCCGTCACCGACCCGGCTCAGAATGGGGGCTTGTACCTCCATCAGGCCGAGTTGCAGTGCGAGTTGGCGGGAGAACATCTCTTTGACGAAGCTGATCTGCTGTTGGCTGCGGATATAGTGCTGTTTCATGCTGAATTACCTGTCGTGAATCCGTTGAATGCGGTGATTCTTCAACAGAATGCCAACTAAATTCAATATTCGATAATTGAAATAGGCTTTGTGTGTTTTTTTCTTCAAAATAAGCCATCAATTAATGATGAATCATTAAAAGGAGCGCAAAAAAGTGTCAGAAAATTATCGGATCGATAATCTCGATCAGGCCATCCTCTCCGCCCTGATGGAGAATGCGCGCCTGCCTTACGCCGAGCTGGCCAAACAACTGCTGGTGAGCCCGGGCACCATCCACGTGCGGGTAGAGAAGATGAAGCAGGCGGGCATCATCGAGGGAACGCGGGTGCAGGTGAACCCCAAGAAGCTGGGCTACGACGTCTGCTGCTTCATCGGGATCAACCTCAAGAGCGCCAAGGATTACCCGTCGGCCCTGGCCAAACTGCAGGCGCTGGACGAGGTGGTGGAGGCCTACTACACCACGGGCCACTACAGCATCTTCATGAAGGTGATGACCCGTTCCATCGACGAGTTGCAGACGGTACTGATCCACAAGATCCAGACCATCGACGAGATCCAGTCCACCGAGACGCTGATTTCGCTGCAAAACCCGATCCTGCGGGATGTGAAGCCCTGAGTCGGGTGGTCTGAGGGGGGCGTAGAGATCCCTCTCCCGTGCGAGACCCTGTTCGCGCAGCAGAATGCGACCCTGTGGGAGATGACACCCTGAACGGTGGATCAGGGTTCGATATAGGGGATGCCGTATTTGTCGTAGAGGGCTTTGAGCCGGCCGTCCCGCTTCATGTGCAGCAGTTCGGCATCATAGGCGGCCATCAGGGCCGGGGTGTCGGCATCGGCCCGGGAACGGGTCCAGGCATTGAAGTAGGGGCTGGTCTTGAGGGGTTTTGGCAGGTAGTCGAGCTTGCCTTCCAGTCCCTCCTCTCTTATCTGGGTGAAGGCGGTGACCAGGGACATGGGCACCACGTCGATACGACCGGCAATGAGTTTTCGCAGTTGCAGCTGGTTGATGGGGATCTCCTGGAAGTGATAGCTCGGGTCTGTCATGGCTGCCGCGAGCTCGGGGGTATAGGAGAAATCCCGGGTGACACCGATACGCCAGGGTTTGAGATCCGTCAGATGGTCATAGTGGATCAGGCCTGCGGACTCCTTGCGTATGAAGAAGTGCCAGCTATGGAGCATATGGGCCTGTTTGGGGTAGAGCAGATAGGCCTCCCGCTCCGGTTTGTAGGAGTGGGCCAGCAGCAGATCATAGAAGCCGCTTTCGGCATTGCGGGTGAGCCTGGCTCCCGAATCGATGAGCTCAATCCTGATGGGGGTATGGAGCGTGCCGAAGATGGCGGTGACGAGATCCACATCCAGCCCGCGAGGGTGTCCTTGTGCATCCAGCCACTTGAGAGGGGGCTCCTGGATGCCACCAATGACCAACTCCCTAGCTGACAGCCAGCAGGGCAGCAGAAAGCAGAATACGAGCAAGCGTCGCACGTTACATCTCCTGAGCACTCGGGACGGGGTCGCATCCGGCAGGGACTGTGACCGGCACCTATCTAACTAGAGACGACCACGGATGGCAAACCCTGAAATGGGGAGGGGACAAACGAACGGTGCCGGTGGGAGGAGGGCGGCGCTGCCTCGACAGGCCGCCCCGTGGCAGAGTCGGGCGGGATGGACCAGCCACTCGCCGGCTGTGGGCGGGAGGGTAGTCGGCATGAAACGTGTGCGAGGTGGCCTGACTCAGGTTGCCTGACACTGTTTCATCTGGGTGTTGAGGGCCTGCATCACCTGACGACGGCTGATGATGTCCGTCACCTTGCCTCCCTCCATTACCGGATAGACCTTGGGTCTGGCCCCGGCCATCTGGCGGGCGAGATCAACGATGTTGTCATCAGGAGAGACGAACAGCGGGGTCCGGCTCATCAGATCTTCGACCAGAGTACGGGTGTCGCAGTGATAGCTGCCCGTGAGCAGGGCGGGAATGCAATCCTGCTCGGAGAGAAATCCGACGAGGTGCTGATGGTCATCCAGTACCGGCAGGCCCCCCAGGTTTGCCCGATGGAGTCTGTCCAGCGCCTCGGCCAGACCGAGGCCGGGGTGCAGTGAGTGGGTCAATGGCTGCATATGATCGCGAATTTGTAGCATGATGGTGGCTCCATGGGGGTCGATGGGACCACTATGCCCGGTGGCCATGACAGGGGGCCAATGGGTTTTGCCTAGGACATCGATAGGTCATGGCCGATGAATGGGCCCTCCGTGCGATCCTGAATGGATCGGGGAGGGCGACAACCACAAGGAGAGGGTATGCGTGCATTGGTAACGGGCTGTGGCCGTCGCCTGGGATTCTATCTGTGCGAACAGCTGGTGGCCGCTGGCTGGCAGGTGACGGGCAGCTATCGCAGCGAACGGCCCGAGCTGGATCGTCTGCGAGACGTGGGCGTCGAGCTGGTACAGGCGGACTTCACCCGGGAAGAGGAGGTGGGCGCCGTGGTGACGGCGCTGGCGGCCCATGAGGATCTTGCCCTGATCATCCACAATGCCTCCGCCTTCGAGCCCCAGGCGGCGGATCCTGCGGTGCAGCTGGCCCAGTTTGATCAGTTCTACCGGGTACACATGGCGGCTCCCTTCCAGCTCAACCGGGCGCTGGCGCCCGCCCTTGCCCGCCAGCCCAACGGGGGCATCATCCACATCACCGATATCTACATCCATGCCCCGGCGCCCCAGTTTGCCGCCTACGTGGCCACCAAGGCGGGAGCCCATTCCCTGGCCATGAGCTTTGCCCGCGAACTGGCACCCGCCGTGCGGGTCAACACCATAGAGCCTGGCCCCATCCTGTTTCTCGACGAGCACGGGGATGACTGGCGCCAGCAGGTGCTGGCGAAGACGCCGCTGGCGCGGGAAGGGGGTCTGGAGCCCATCTGGCAGGCGGTACAGATGCTGATGAAGAACGACTACATGACCGGGGCCAGCATCCGGGTGGACGGGGGGCGCGCCCTCGCCGTCATCTAGGGCAAGGCGGGCCGCCATGACATGAGGCGCCTTTGGGCGCCTCATGTGTGTGAACGGCTCAAGGGTGCCGGATGGCGGCGTGCCGGGAAGGGGGGCCGGGGTGGCCGTTGCCGGGAAGCAGGGCCTCGTCTTGCTGGCAGAGATGGATGGGGGCCTGACCGATGCGCTGCTTCGCAAACACCTTGCTGCCCGGCAGGCCGAGGGTCACCTTGCCGGAGTCCACACTGCCGCCCTGATACATCTCCGCCAGCAGATCCCCCAGGTAGGCATCCACCCCGGCCTCGGCGAAGTCATCCCGTTCGCCGCAGGCCAGTATGTCGATGTCCAGTGGCCTGTCCGCCACCTTGCACAGGGGGTTGTTGCGATCCCGGCCATGAGCCAGCTCCATGGTGACAAACTCGGCCTTGAGCTGGACGGGGGAGAGGTCGCTCTGGACGACGAACAGGCAGTTGAGGAAGTCGTGGCGCGAATGCATGCACACGGGCTTGGTCTGGATGACGGAACTCAGGTGAAGGCGACCAAAGCGGGCCAGCAATTCGGCGACGGCCTGACTGACGTGCAGGGCGGGGTCGAGATTGGATCCAATGCTACAGAGGTAAAACATGCTTTCCATTCCTTGGGTTGGGCTCGTCTGAAATATATACGCAGCTCACGGTTATGGGATTCACTATGAATTAACATGTCGTTATCTGTTGTGATCCAACGCTGATTGGCAGAAAGGAGGTTTGCATGAGCGTAGAAATGAAATGGGCACTGTTGGCCGCGTCAGGGGCCCTTGCTATGATCATTGTCATCTGTGTGGCGTCCGTCGGCCTGGCGTGAATCCGGCCTCGGTGAGCAATCAAACCGGCTTTATGGCCGGTTTTGCTTTTTGGGGCAGTGCGGATATGCTGGCTCCCCCATGACGAATCGAGACCGCAGAAGATGACCAAGGTTCGGCCCCGCTCCCTGCTCCAGGTAGTACTGATGGGCTTCGTGCTGGTGCTGATGCCCCTGGGGGGCATGATCTGGCACGACAGTCAGGCTCTCTCCCACCTGGGCCAGCTCACCAGCGACGAGATGGAACGTGCGGTGCGGGACACTCGCCGGGCGACGCTGCTCTCCACCCAGGCCATCGATCTGGAGCGCACCCTGCGCCGCTATGCGGTCCTGGGTGATGATCGCATCCTGGCCAGCTATCGGCAGCAGCTGGTGCGCTACCGGGAACTGCTCGCGACCCATCAGGACTCCATTCCGGATGCCGAGGTCTACGGAGATCTCGAGGCGACGTTGGTCTGGCTCGACGGCCTGCAGGATCTGCGCAAGGCCAGGCAGGAGGCGACCAGCCCCCGTTTCACCGACTTCAACGAACTGAACCAGCAACTGGAAGTGGTCACCCGCAGCCAGGTGGATGATCACGTGACCCGCATGCGGGGCGCCATCGTGGAGCTGAAGCAGCAGATCTGGTGGGTCAGCGGCTTCGTGGTCGGGCTCAGCCTGCTGCTGGTGTTGCTCTTTACCTACCTCATCATCCACCCGGTACGTCAGATTGAGTCGCGGATCCTGAGTCTGGGCGCAGGTGTCGAGCCGGATCAGCGCCCGGTGGATGGCCCGGCCGAACTGGTGCTGCTGGGGGAGCGGATCAGCTGGCTGCACGACAAGCTCAAGGAGCTGGAACAGCAGAAATACCAGTTCCTGCGCCACGTATCCCACGAGCTGAAAACCCCCCTTGCCGTGCTGCGGGAGGGGGCTGATCTGCTCTCGGAGCAGCTGGTGGGGCCCCTCAACGGGGATCAGCAGGAGATCTGCCAGATGCTGGAGGAGAACAGCCGCCGTCTGCAGACCCTGATCGAGCGGCTGCTCGACTTCAATCGCCTCAGCCAGCAGGAGGTGTTCACCCTGTCCGAGGTGCCCCTGGCGCCCTTGTTGTCAGACTTGTCCGAAGAGTACCGGCTCGCGCTGGAATCCAAGCAAATCAGTGTACACTTGCCGCCCGAGCCCATCAGCCTGCGGGCAGAGCCCTACCGCCTGCGACTCATCCTCGACAATCTCTTTTCCAACGCGGTCAGCTATGGCGCCAGGGGCGGACAGATCTGGATCCGCGCCGGGGCGGGAGCGGGCGGCGGCTGGCTGGAGGTGGCCAACGAAGGGCCTGTCATCCCGCCAGACGAGCGGGAGCGCATCTTCGAGCCCTTTGAACAGGGCAGCATAGTGCGCCAGGGATTGCTGAAAGGCTCCGGCATGGGCCTCTCCATTGCCCGTGAGTCTGCCATGAGTCTGGGCGGCGAGCTCAGGCTGATCGAGGATGCCCAGGCGGATGTCTGTTTCCGGCTGGATTTGAACGTGCGCCCGAGCTGACGGGCGTGGCGGCGACCCCGCAGGTGCGGGTGGCGCCTTGACACCGAATATTGAGAGGAGCGGGCAGGTGCCTGTTTCCCACCAGGATCTGAAGTGA
Source organism: Aeromonas sp. INTO2 (assembly GCF_049860605.1). NCBI lineage: Bacteria > Pseudomonadati > Pseudomonadota > Gammaproteobacteria > Aeromonadales > Aeromonadaceae > Aeromonas > Aeromonas sp. INTO2. The sequence continues at coordinate 3,927,777 of NZ_CP187588.1, read as the reverse complement.
CATTCAAGATGAAACGATTTGTGATTCCCGTATTGATGATAGGCCTGCTCGCTGGCTGTTCCCTGCTGCCTTCTACCAGCCTCACCGAGCCTTCCCAGGAGGCGATCGCCAGGCGGATGGAGTTTGCCAACAAGGAGATGCAGGTGCGCCTGCAATACTCGGACTGGCTGCTGGCCAGCCATCCCCAGCAGCGGATGCAGGAGCGCCAGCGACTGGCCGGCGCCACCGACCTCGAGAGCCGGGTCAGTCTGGCCATGGTCAACACCCACCCGTCCGAATCGGTGGCCAGCCGCCGGGCCGGGCTGGATCAGCTGAAAGCTCTGTTGCCGGAGCTCGGTCTCGATGCCCAGGCCTTCCTGCGCAGCTGGATCGCCCTCGGGGAGGAGCTGCTGGTGCGAGACAGCCGCCGCGACGATCAGAGTCAGGAGGTGAAGCGTCTGCGCCAGCAGATAGAGCAGCTCTCCGCCATCGACGAGCAGCTCAACCAGCGTAAGCTCAATGGGGGAGGTCAGCCATGACAGCTCCGGACCGCGCCGCAATGATCGCGTTTTTCGCCAAGAGGAGGTGAGAGCATGAGCCGTATTCTGCTGGTGGACGATGATGCCAGCCTGCTCAAGCTGATGAGCATGCGCCTGCGCAGCCAGGGTTACGAGGTGGATACCGCCGACAGCGCCGAAGGAGCGCTGGACAGGCTGCGCCAGCAGCGGGCCGACCTGGTGCTGAGCGATCTGCGCATGGGGGGCATGGACGGGCTGGCGCTGTTCGAGCGGATCCAGTCCCAGTGGCTCGGCATGCCGGTGATCATCATGACCGCCCACGGCACCATTCCCGACGCCATCCAGGCGACCCGCTCCGGGGTGTTCAGCTTCCTCACCAAGCCCATCGACAAGGACGAGCTGCTGGTCACCATAGAACATGCTCTCAGCCTGACCCGTCCGAAGCAGCAGCAGGAGTGGCAGTCCCTCATCCAGACCCGCAACCCGCAGATGGAGCAGTTGCTGATCCAGGCGAGCAGCATCGCCACCATGGACGTGCCCGTGCTGATCCTGGGCCCCTCCGGCGCCGGCAAGGGGGTGATGACCCAGGCGCTGCACCAGGCCAGCCACCGCCGCGACAAGCCGCTGCATACCATCAACTGTGCGGCTCTGCCCTGGCCCGCGCTGGACTTGCAGCTGTTTGGCGAGGATGGCCAGTCCGGCCTGTTTGCCGAGGCCAAAGGCGGCACCCTCTTCCTCGACGAGATAGGGGATCTGTCGGAGTCACTCCAGGCCAAGTTGCTCCAGGTGCTGGCGGAGTATGGTCAGGGTACCCCCGAGGTGCGGGTCATCAGCTCCAGCCATCAGGATCTGGTGACCGCCATGGAAGAGGGGCGTTTTCGCGAGGATCTCTTCTACCGCCTCAACGTGGCCAACATCACTCTGCCGCCTCTGAGCGCCCGCAGCGAGGACATCCCCCTGCTGGCCCGTCAGGCGCTGGACGATTACCGCAACCGTCACCCCGATTGCGCCGCCCTCGGCTTCTCGCCGGAGGCGCTGGCCCTGCTGGCCGCCGCGGCCTGGCCGGGCAACGTGCGCCAGCTCTGCGGGGTGGTGGAGCAGCTCGCGAGCCTCTGCTGCAGCCCGGTGATAGGCGCGGCCATGGTGGAGTCGGCCCTGAGTGGCGGCGGTGGCGGCATTCCCTCGTTCAACGAGGCGCGGGCCGAGTTTGAAAAGGAGTACCTGATCCGGCTGCTGCGCACCACGGAAGGCAATGTGACCCTGGCGGCCAACATGGCGGGGAGAAACCGCACCGACTTCTACAAGCTATTGAATCGGCACGGCATCGAGGCGGCCAACTTCAAGTCGAAGGGATAGAAGGGATAAATGACAGAGGGGCGGCCCGTCGATGACGGGCCGCCCCTCTGGTTTCCGACCGAATCGGTTACCTTGTCAGGCTCAGGCTCAGGCTCAGGCTCAGGCTCAGGCCGGGTCGCTGACGCCGTCGGTGGAGAGGGTCTTCTGGGAGAGCCAGAGGCCGCTCGCCTTCATCAGATAGCCAAACAGGGCGCCGATGATGAGGGAGGGCAGAATGAGCCGCCACTCGCCTGCGGCGCCGAAGGTGGCACAGCAACCGGCGAAGGTGCCGGGAATGTAGGCGAGCCACTGCTGCCTGGCCTGCACGCACATCAGGGTGGCCACCACCCCTGTCATCAGATAACCCGCCATGCCGGCCCCCCACCAGGTCTCCCCGTGGATCAGCAGGAGTGCCCACAGCATGCCGGTGGTGTTGCACAGCAAGGTCTGTAACAGCGCCTTGTAACCGCCACTCGAGGCGAAGTAGCTGGTGCAGCCGAGGAAGCCGACCCAGGAGATGAGACCGAGTGCGGCGGCCAGTCCACCCCAGACGGCGGAGAGGATCCCGGTCGTGATGGCGATGGCGAACAGTGGGCTCATGGCGTGACTCTCAGTGGTTGAATCCGGAAAAGGAGGCAGCCTACTCCGCGGTGGAGCGGCAGCAAGCGGGGGCCGGATTGTGTGTGATCCCGGTCACTCTTTGCAACTCTGGAATACGCTTGCGCTCGCGAAAAAAATTCATTGGAGGCGCCGCAGACCTTGTTCCATAGTTAGAGGCCCTGTCCTGCTCATGGAGTGAGTCTGATGGTGCCAAACGTGATCGTTCCTCTGCTGGTGTTCGTAGTGCTCTTCCTGGCCGGTACCATGGCCAAGGCACTGCCCCTTTACCAACTCATGTAATTCTGTGTGAAATAAAACTCGGCCGGGGCGGGTCTTATGGTTGTCAACCTCATCGTCCCGGGAGTTTTTTCATGTTGATCAAGCGCCGTACTTCTCATCACCCCACCGAACAGGATGTCACGCCGGAAACCGTCTATCAGGATCGTCGCCGCATTCTGAAAGGGCTGGGCCTGGGCGTCGGTGCCGCCACCCTGGCGTTTCCGGTGAAGGCCAGCCTGCTGGATCTCTTCGCATCGGACAAGCCGGCCACCGTGGCCCCCACCAGACCCCTCGACATCCGTGCCGCGACCCGACCAGAGGGATTGATCCTCACCCCGGAGGAGAAGGCCACCACCCACAACAATTTCTACGAGCTGGGGACCGACAAGGGGGACCCGGCCCGCAACGGCCATTACCTCAGGCCCGAGCCCTGGACCCTGAAGGTGGAAGGGGAGGTGGCCAAACCCTTCACCCTGGATGTGTGGGATCTCATCAACAAGAGCACGCTGGAGGAGCGCATCTATCGGCTGCGCTGCGTGGAGGCCTGGTCCATGGTATTGCCCTGGAGCGGCATTGCGCTGGCGGATCTGATCCGCCGTGCCGAGCCCACCAGTCGCGCCAAGTTCGTGGCCTTCGAGACGCTCTATGATCCGGAACAGTTGCCGGGGCAGGCCTCCCGTGCCCTGGGGGGCGGCATCGATTATCCCTATGTGGAGGGCTTGCGCCTCGACGAGGCCATGCACCCCCTCTCCTTCCTCGCCATGGGGCTCTATGGCAAGACCCTGCCCGCCCAGAACGGGGCTCCCATCCGGCTGGTGGTGCCCTGGAAGTACGGCTTCAAGAGCATCAAGAGCATCCTCTCCATCCGCCTGGTGGAGGAGATGCCCCCCACCACCTGGAACCTGCTGGCCCCCAACGAATATGGCTTCTACGCCAACGTCAACCCGAACGTGGATCACCCGCGCTGGAGCCAGGCGAGCGAGCGTTTCATCGGCGAGGGGGGCATCTTCGGGGCCAAGCGCCAGCCGACCCTGATGTTCAATGGCTACGGCGACGAGGTGGCGTCCCTCTATCAGGGGATGGATCTGCGTAAATGGTATTGAGACTGACGCTCTGCCCGACTGATCTCTTGCCTCCTTTTCCCCTGGTGGGAGAGGGGATGAGAAGTGGGAAAAACATGACGGGAGCTGCAATATGATGCCGAGACTGAAAACAGCCCATGTCAACGGCTTGCGGGCGCTGGTGCACTTTGGTTCGATCGGCTTTTTGCTCTGGCTGGGCTATGCCGTGCCAGCCGGGCTGCTGGGGGGGGATCCGGTCCAGGGGCTGACCCATTACCTTGGCAAGGGGGCCCTCCACCTGCTGTTGCTGACCCTGCTGGTGTCGCCGCTCGCCAAGCGCTGGCGCCAGGGGCAGCTCATCAAGTTGCGCCGCCCCCTCGGGCTCTGGTGCGCCGCCTGGGCGTCCCTGCACTTCATGGTCTGGCTGGGGCTGGATCTGCAGTTCGACTGGGGGCTGATTGGCGGCGAGCTGGTGAAGCGCAGCTACATAGTGGTGGGCATGGTGGCGCTGCTGCTGTTGCTGGCGCTCGGCATCACCTCGATCCCGGCCCTGTTGCGGCGCATGGGGCCTGCCTGGCAGAAGCTGCACAACTGGATCTACGGGGTGGCTCTACTGGTGCCGGTACACTACTGGTGGTCGGTCAAGAGCGGGTGGCAGGAGCCCCTCATCTATCTGGTGCTGGCCTGCGCCCTGCTGTGGCCACGGCGAGAGAAGCTGCTGCGCCCCTGGCGTAGGCGAGCGCAAGTAGCCGGGAGGGGGGCGGCGCAACAGCCGTCACGCCCATAGCAAAAGAGGCCTATTCGGCCTCTTTTTTGGTGATCTCGCCGGTGTTGGCATCGACCTGCAACTGGACGCGCTGATCGTCGGCATTCAGGGTATCGACCTCGAATTTGTCCCCTTCCAGCTCCACTTCCCGAATGTCGTGATACCCTTGTGCCAGCAACAACTTGACCAGTCCGGCCATGTCGAGACGTGTCTGCGCCGCCCAGCCAAAGGTGGAAAAGAGGCACAAGATCAGCAGGATACTGCGTGGGATCATATTCATTCCGGATTCATGGCTGGCACACTATAAACGGCATTATGTTAGGTTTTGAGAGATGAATCACCCATGAATAGCGCGCTGCCCCTGCTTGGATTGCTGCTGCCGATGCTGGTTCAGGCGGCCCAGCCGAACGAGGCCTTGCTGCAACAGGCGGTCAGCGAGGGGCGGGTCCGTCCTTTTCATGATCTGATGGCGGTGGCCTCCCGCCTGCCGGTGCGGGTGCTGCGGGTCGATCTGGGTGAGGAGGATGGCGTCTGGCTCTACGAGCTCAGGCTCATCGACGAGGAGAACAGCGTCATCAAGGTGGGCTACCGGGCTGACAACCTGGAGATGGTGTGGCTCAAGGGCCACCATCTGGAACGCCTGTTCGCTCCGCGCCCGCCCCCGGAAGAGGAGTAACGGCGTGAGTCCGTGAACCTACCGTCGTCCGGTTCGTCCCCCCAACCGTTGCCGGTGCCGGCACAACTCTGTTTTGGATACCCATGTATGCGCATTCTGATAGTTGAAGATGAAAAGATCCTCGCGGGCCAGCTGGCGGAACAGCTGCGTCTGTCCGGTTTCGTCACCGATCTCTGCCACGATGGCAACGAGGCGGGCTTTCTCGGCGAGACCGAACCCTATGACGCCATCATCCTGGATCTCGGCCTGCCCGGTCGCGACGGCCTGAGCGTACTGAAGGAGTGGCGCAGCAAGGGGATGGACACCCCGGTGCTGGTGCTGACCGCCCGTGGACAGTTGCACGAGAAGATTGAAGGGCTCAACGCCGGGGCGGACGACTACCTCACCAAGCCCTTCCAGGTGGCGGAGCTGGTGGCGAGGGTGCAGGCGCTGGTGCGCCGGGCGGCGGGGAACGCCAGCTCCATCCTCGAGATCGGTGGCGTGCGTCTCGACATGGCGGCCTCCCAGGTGTGGTACGAAGGGACCCCCATCAAGCTCACCGCCCACGAGTTCCGGGTGCTGGGCTACCTGATGCAGCACAGGGGCAAGGTGGTGTCCCGCAGCGAGCTGATCGACCACATCTATGCCCAGGATTTCGATCGCGACTCCAACACCGTGGAGGTGTTCATCGGCCGCATCCGCAAGAAGACCCACGCCGATCTCATCGAGACGGTGCGCGGCCTCGGTTACCGGATCAACGAATGACACCCTCGCAACCGATGGCGGGGTGGGTTGAATGAGGCTGGTACGCACCCTGCGAGGTCGGCTGGTGGTGATCGCCATGGTCTGGTGCGGTCTCTTCCTGTTCGCCACCGGCTTCAGCCTGCAGACCATGATGCGCAACTACTGGCAGGAGGCGGAGGCCGATGGCCTGCGCCTGCAGCTCTACGATCTGCTCTCCCGCCTCGAGATCCAGCCGGACGGCATGCCGGTGGTCACCGAGCCCATGGCCGATCCCCGTTATCGCCAGCCCTACTCCGGCTACTACTGGCAACTGGAGCTGGGGGAGACGGTGGTCAGTCGCTCCCGCTCCCTGTGGGATGCCCATTTGAGCGCCCACGGCCTGAAGTCGGCCTTCGGCGATCCGGATCTCTTTGTCGGCAAGGGGCCCAACAAGGAGCCCCTGCTCATCATGACCCGTACCGTGCTGCTGCCGGGGTCTGATCGGGTCTTTACCCTGGTGATGGCCAAGGACAGCAGCGCCCTGACCCAGACCCTGAAGAAGACCCGCATCAGCCTGTTCCTCGGCCTCGGCTTCGCCGCCACCGGCCTGGTGCTCGGCTTCATGTTCCAGATCCTCTACGGCCTGCGCCCGCTGCACCTGCTGCGCCGCGAGCTGAGCCGCGTCCATCAGGGTCATCAGGAGGGGTTCCGGCTGCGCTACCCCCTGGAGATCCAGCCGCTGGTGGAGGACATCAACCGCCTGCTGCACCACTATGGCGAGCTGCTGCAACGAGCCCGCTCCCACACCGGCAACCTGGCCCACGCCCTCAAGACGCCGCTCAGCATCATGCGCAACCAGGTGACCCAGTTGCCGCCGGAGGATCAAGCCGCCCTCGGCGAGCAGCTCGACCAGATCCAGCGCCACATCGACTACCACCTCGGCAAGGCGCGAGTGACCGGCGCCGCCAAGATCCTCGGGGTGTCGACCCCGGTGCGGGCCCGGGTGGAGTACATCTGCCGCGCCTTCTCCCGCCTCTATCCCGGCAAGACGGTGGACTTGCAGGTGCCGGTCAATCTGGCGGTCGGGGTGGAGGAGCAGGACTTCGACGAGATGGTGGGCAACCTGCTGGAGAACGCCTTCAAGTGGTCCGCCAGCGAGTTGCGCATCTCCAGTGCCGAGCTGGGGGGCTGGATCACCCTGCGCATCGAGGACGACGGCCCCGGCATGAGCGAGGATCAGATCGCCAAGGCGGTGCTGCGGGGGGTGCGCCTCGACGAGAAGGTGCCGGGCTCGGGCCTTGGCCTCAACATCGTCTCGGATCTCGCGGAAGCCTATCGCGGCAGCCTCATCATGGGACGGGCCGAGCTGGGGGGGCTCGCCGCTTCCCTCTCCCTGCCCAAGGTGGCCAGGGTCGAGTGATGGGGCGCCCCGTCGGGGGGCCCCTTTTGTGCCGCCGTGCTGGCAAGGGTGCGGCACCCGGCATAAGATACGTCTCTTGTTTCAGGTGTAGGAAGGGTAGCAATGACTGACGATCCTTGGGCTTTGTGCCATCTCGATGATTCGTTCGATGCCTCGGTGCTGGGCACCAAGGGGGCCCAGATCCAGTGGTTCGAGGACAGGGATGCCCTGATCCAGTTCCTGCTGGAGGACTTTGTCGACCTGCTGGCCGATGTGGGCGAGCTGGACGAGGATCAGACCGAGAGCGCCCGCGAGCGCTTCACCCTGCTGGTGGAGCAGAGCCTGGATGATCGCACCCTGATGGATGCCATCAACGATCTCGCCTCCGGCCTGCGCCGTATTGCCTGGCTGGGGCCCCTCTCCGAACTGGCGGAGTTGAGCGACGATTTCGCAAGCGGGCTGCGTGCCTTCTTCTGGAGCCAGTATGACGGTGACGAGGATGACCCCGAGGCCTGGGTGCCGGAAGATCTCTGGCCCCAGCTGGTCGAGTGTGCGGAAGAATATATGGTTGAGGGCGACTTCTGATCCCCCTTGTCCGCGCTCTGGCTGCAAGGCGGGTGGAGTATGCGGAAGAGTATATGGTTGAGGGTGACTTGTGATTCTGAGCCACACCACAAACTGCGATAAGAAAACGGCGCCATGATGGCGCCGTTTTGTCCGGTAGCAACAGCCTTAGCCGTTGGCCGGTACCTCGTGCGCCGTGTTGGCGAGCACTGGCCCGATATACTTCTCTATCTGCAATTGGGCCATGTGGCCGCAGTTGCCCTGGGCCAGACTGGACGAGCCCTCGTCGAAGGTGAGGCAGTTGACGTTGCCGTTCTTGCAGATGCTGCCCGCTTCGCCCGGCTTGGCCGGATCGTACCAGGCCCCTTCACACACCCGCACTACCCCGGGCCGGATATCGGCGGAGAGCAGGGCACCCACCAGGATCTGGCCGCGCTCGTTGAAGGCCCGCACCAGATCGCCATCCTGGATGCCGCGCGCTTTGGCGTCGTCCGGATGGATCAGGATCGCCTCCCGATCGGCGATGGCGAACTTGTCCCGCAGCGGGGTGTTGTCGAGCTGGGAGTGCAGCCGCTGGGTCGGGTGGGAGGTGTTGAGCGACAGCGGATAGCGCGCTGCTATCTCGCTCTTCACCCACTCCTTGGGCTCATACCACTTGGGATGACCGGCGCAGTCGGCATAATCCATCCCCGCCACCGTGTTGGAGAAGATCTCGATCTTGCCGGACGGGGTACCGAGCGGGTTGAGCAGCGGGTTCTCGCGAAAATCGGCGTGACGGATCCACTGGCGGTTGGCCTCCGGGATCGGGAAGCGGATGTAGTTGTTGGCCTCCCAGAACATGTTGAACGGCGGCAGCGCCACCCGGGCACCGCGAGCCTGGGCCGCCATGCCGTCGTACATCTGCTTGAGCCACAGCATCTCGTCCTTCCCTTCGGTGTACTGCTCCTGCACGCCCAGCTTGGCGGCGATGGCGCTGAAGATGTCGAAGTCGTTGCGGGACTCATGCTGGGGGGGGACGCACTGGTGCATGGGGAAGACGTAGCGCTGGGAGTAGTCGCCCCCCATCTCCAGATCGTTGCGCTCATAGCTGGTGGTGGCCGGCAGCACGATGTCGGCGTGTTTGGCGGTGGCCGTCCAGTAGGGCTCGTGGACGATCACGGTCTGCGGCTTGCGCCACGCCTGCAGCAGGTTGTTGGTGTCCTGATGGTGGTGGAAGGGGTTGCCCCCCGCCACGTAGACCAGCTTGATGTCCGGATAGGTCACCTTGCGGCCGTTGAAGTCGATGGTCTTGCCCGGGTTGGCGAGGCAGTCGGCGATGCGGGCCACCGGGATGGGGGCCGGGCTGTTCTTCGGTGCGCTGCCAGCGGAGATGCCCGCCAGAATGCCGCCCTTGGCGGTGGGGCTGCCACCGGAGGAGTAGTGGTAACTGAAGCCGTAGCCACCCCCCGGCAGGCCGATCTGGCCCAGCATGGAGGCCAGAGTGACCAGCATCCAGTTGGGCTGCTCCCCGTGGTGCTGACGCTGCATGCCCCAACCGGCCATGATCATGGTGCGCTTGGCGGCCATGTCGAGTGCCAGCTGGCGAATCACCTTGGCCTCGACGCCGCAGATGGCGCTCGCCCACTCGGCGCTCTTGGGCTGACCGTCATCCTTGCCGAGCAGGTAGGCGAGGAAGGTGTCGAAGCCGACGGTGTAGCGATCGAGGAAGGCCTGATCGTGCTTCTTCTCGCTGTAGAGGGTGTGAGCGACACCCAACATCATGGCCACGTCGGTATAGGCGTTCGGGGCAATCCACTCGGCATTGGCCTGCTTGGCGGTCTCGTTGTAGACGGGGTCGATGCTGATGACCCGGGTGCCTTTCTCTTTCAGCGCCTTGAAGCCGGCCTGCCCCTCGTGATCCGGCATGTTCCAGCTGTTCTTCAGGGTCACCTGGGCGTTGACCCCCCAGAGCACCACCAGTTCGGCGTGCTCCACCACGTTGGGCCAGGCGGTCTGCTGCTCGTACACCTCGATGGAGCCCATCACGTGGGACATGATCACCTGGGCCGCGCCGGTGGAGTAGTCCCCGGCATAGCCGGTGAAACCCCCGGCCAGGTTCATCAGGCGGTGCAGAAGGGTGCGGCTGTTGTGGAACATGCCCACGCTCTTCCAGCCGTAGGATCCGGCGTGGATCGCCTGGGGGCCGAAATCAGACTGGACGCTCTGGATCTCGCCGGCCACCAGTTCGATGGCCTTCTCCCAGCTCACCCGTACCCACTCGTCGGCTCCGCGCAGCTCCGGTCTGGCACCCGGGCCGTGCTCCAGCCAGCTTTTGCGCACCATGGGGTACTTGATGCGGTTCTTGGCGTGGACCTGGAACGGCGCCATGTCGATGAGGTCATTCGGTGCCGGATCGTCGGCCACCGGCTGGACCCGCACCATGCGGCCCTCGGAGACGATGGCCTCGAAGGCCCCCCAGTGGGCGCCGGTCAGGATGCCTTTCTGGGCGGGCACCAGGGTGGGGAACTGCTCAAGGGCCGTGCTGACGGCCTTGGCCAGGGCGCTTTTCGGGAAGAGACCAGCCAGCAGGGGCAGGGCGGCACAGGCCCCCAGCCCCTTGAGCAGAGTACGGCGGGAGAGGTTGGTCTGTTGGTCATTGAAAAAAGTCATGGGAGAGTCCTCTGTTCCTGCCTTAATGGGCCGCGCTCATGTCGCTGGCGTGTTTCTGCACGTATTGGGTGAGCATGCGCGCCTGCTCCGGGGTGAGGGAGGTACGAGACTCCATCCCCTTGATAACGCCGATCCACTGGTTGGCGTTGAAGTGATCCAGCGCGGTGAGGCCGTGACAGCCGGTGCAGTTGTTGGACATCAGGGTGGAGGCGTATTGCCACAGCTTGCCCTGGTCGCCGATGAGCTGGCTCTGGTCGACCCAGGCGGTCAGGCTGACCTGATGCCAGGTGAGGTTGGTGGCGCTGTCGGTTTCGCTCTTGCCGGTCACGAGGGCTTTTCTGGCGGCTTCGCCGACCAGCACGCTCAGGATCCGTTTGCCGGGGGCGGCGTAGAACACCTCGCTCACACCGTCCTGCTGCCAGCCGTCGATGCGCACCTGGGTGCGGCCGTTGTCGTTGGCCAGCACTTCCACCTGGGTGGAGGGCATCAGGGTGCCTTCGTCAGTCTTGGCGCCAGCATCCAGATAGAGCGGGGTGGTGGCGATGGCATAGCGGGTGGTGACGGTTACCGGGGTCTGGGCCGCGGCGGCGGCCAGTTCGCTGGCACCGGCGGCGGCCAGGCCGCTCATGTCCGGCATGATGTGGGCAACGCCGCGGTGACAGTCGATGCAGGTCTGACCCTCCTTGATGGCGACCGGGTGCTCGGCGCGGGCATTGGGGCGTTGGGCCAGGATGTCCATGGCGGCGTAGCTGTGGCAACTGCGACAGGTGGCGGAGTCATTGGCCTTGAGCTGATCCCACACGGTCTGGGCCATGCGCAGCTTGTGGGCCTCGTATTTCTCCGGGGTGTCGAGGGTGCCGATCGCCTCGTGATAGATGTCCTTCACGGCGCGGATCTTGGTCCAGAGATAGGCGGCGGGTTCACTGGGGATGTGGCAGTCGGCGCACTCGGCGCGGATCCCCTTCACGTTCTGGAAGTGGACGCTGCCCTGATATTCGGCGAGCGGGGTCTGCATGGAGTGGCAGGAGACGCAGAACTCGGTGGAGCTGGTCTTGTGCAGCACGGTGACGGTGACGCCCAGTGCGGCGATCCCCAGCAGGGCCCCGAGCAGCAGAAGCCAGAACCAGGTCTTTCTCAACAGTTTTCCAAGCATGGTGACGGTGTCCTTCGAATTCGGGTATTACCAATATAGTAGTAGTCCCAGGATTCAAAGGGTTGACCTCGGTCATGGTTTTTATTTCGTCATATAATTGATTTTTGGTTTTGTTATTTGTTTTGGCATGATTTATTGAATTTAAATCGCATTTTTCCCATACAGCGGGAGCGGGATGTGCTGTGGTGAGAGCGATGCCCAAGCCGGGGCGAGGAGGCAGTACGCCACCCCGGGGCTTGGGGTTTGTGGCGAGAGGATTGTATACTGTTCACATATACAGTATTCAGGTGTATCCACCATGCGACTCTTTATCGCCGAGAAACCCAGCCTTGGCCGCGCCATCGCCGATGTCCTCCCCAAACCGCACAAGAAGGGGGAGGGTTTCATCGAGACGGCGCAGGGAGACGTGGTGACCTGGTGCATCGGCCACCTGCTGGAGCAGGCCGAGCCCGATGCCTACGATGCCGCCTACAAGCAGTGGCGCATGGAATCCCTTCCCATTGTCCCGACCCAGTGGCAGCTGGTGGCCAAACCCAAGACCAAGGCCCAGCTGGCCGTCATCAAGGGGCTTATCAAGCAGGCGGACTGCGTGGTCAACGCCGGTGACCCGGACAGGGAAGGGCAACTGCTGGTGGACGAGGTGATCGACTTTCTCGGCTATCCCAAGACCAAACCGGTTCAGCGCTGCCTCATCAGCGATCTCAATCCCCCCGCCGTGCGCCGCGCCCTCGACAAGCTCAGGGACAACAAGGAGTTCGTGCCGCTGGCGGTGTCGGCGCTGGCCCGTAGCCGTGCCGACTGGCTCTATGGCATCAACATGACCCGGGCTTATACCCTGCTTGGCCGCAAGGGGGGTTGCAGCGAGCTGCTGTCGGTGGGCCGGGTACAGACCCCCTTGCTCGGTCTGGTGGTGCGCCGGGATCTCGAGATCGAGGCCTTCGTTCCCAAGCCGTTCTACGAGGTGATGGCCCATTTGCTGACCCAGGGCAACGAACGCTTCACCGCCAGGTGGCTGCCATCGGAGGCCTGTCTGCCCTGGCAGGATGAGGAGGGACGGGTGCTCAACCGGGCGCTGGCCGCCAAGGTGGTGGAGCGGATCCAGGGGCAGCCCGCCCGGGTGGAAGCGGTGGAGGAGCAGGCGCGCAAGCAGGCGGCGCCGCTCCCCTACAACCTCTCCAGCCTGCAAATCGATGCGGCCAAGCGCTTTGGCATGGATGCCAAGCGGGTGCTGGATATCTGCCAGAGCCTCTACGAGCGGCACAAGCTCATCACCTATCCCAGATCCGACAGCCGCCATCTGCCGAGCGAGCACTTCAACCGGGCCGGCCAGGTGCGGGAGGCCATCGCCAGCACGGCCCCTGCGCTGGCCAGGGCGGTCGCCGAAGCGGATGGCAGGATCCGCAGCAAGGCGTGGAACGACAGCAAGGTGGATGCCCACCACGCCATCATTCCCACCGAGAAGAGGGGGAACGAGGGGAGCCTGGGGGCCGACGAGGCGAAGCTTTACGGCCTGATTGCCCGCCAGTATCTGCTGCAGTTCTACCCGCCGTTCGAGTACAACGACAGCAAGGTGTTGCTGCGCATCGCCGGAGGGCTGTTCCAGGCCAAGGCGCGCCGCATCCTCAAGGCGGGCTGGAAGGCGCTGCTCGGAGTGGAAGAGGATGACGAGGAGGAGGCGGGAACCCTGCCTGCCCTGAAAGAAGGGGAGGAACTGCTGTGCGAGCGGGGGGAGCTGCTGGAGAAGATGACCCAGCCCCCCAAGCCGTTTACCGATGCCACCCTGCTGGCCGCCATGACCGGCATCGCCCGTTATGTGCAAGATCCCGAGATCCGCAAGACCCTACGGGAGACCGACGGTCTGGGCACCGAGGCGACCCGGGCCGGGATCATCGATCTGCTGTTCAAGCGCCGCTTCCTGGTGCGCCAGGGCAAGAGTATCAAGGCCACCCCGACCGGGCGAGCCCTGGTCCAGGCGCTGCCCACGACCGCCACGACACCGGACATGACGGCACTGTGGGAGCAGAGTCTGGGTCAGATCGCCGAACGTCACGGCAGCTACCAGCAGTTCATGGGGCCGCTCACCGAGCAGCTCAACGGCCTGATCGAGGGGGCGCGGCAGGATTCCGGCGCCAGCTTCAGCGCGCTGCCCAAGGCGGCGCCCGGTGACAGCAAGCAACGCTTTGCCCGCCGCAAGCGGACTGGGTCCACCGCCGCACGCCCCCGCACGAGCACGGGCAAGAGTGCTCGTGCGGGGAAGAGCCCTGGAAAGAGCACTGGTAAGGGGACGACCAGGGGCAAGGCTGCCTGAGGCTGGCGAGCGCCGTGATCACATAAAAATAAGAAGAGGGGCCAGTGGCCCCTCTTTGCATGGATGGAGCGGCTTACCCCGTGTAGACGCTCTCTTCCGGATAACGGATGCGGGTCTCCACCGGGCGGGCCAGCATGATCGCCAGGGTGAGGGGCCCCAGACGGCCGCAGATCATCACCAGCACCAGGATCAGTTTGCCCGGTTCGCTCAGAGAAGCGGTGATGCCGGTGGACAGTCCCACGGTGGCAAAGGCCGAGATGGTCTCGAACATGATCTTGTCGAATGATTGCGACTCCGTGAGCATCAGCAGGAACATCGCCAGCATCAGCACCATGGTACTGACGATGATGATGGCCAGGGAGCGGGTCACTATCTGGGGTGACAGGGTGCGGCCGAAGGCGGTGACATGGGGGCGCTTGGTCAGAAACGCCCGGGTCGCCAGCAGGACGACGGCAAAGGTGGTGACCTTGATACCGCCCCCGGTGGAGGTTGCCCCGGCACCGATGAACATCAGCAGCATCATGAACAGCAGGGAGGCCGGTACCATCTGGCCGATATCCACCGTGTTGAAGCCCGCCGTGCGCGCGGTGGCCGACTGGAAGAAGGCTGCCAGCCACTGGCTCCCGAAGGAGGCGTTGCCCAGGGTGCCCGGGTTGTTGTGCTCCAGCAGCCAGAACATCAGGGTCCCCAGCAGCAGCAGGGCAGGGGTCATCAGCAGCATCAGCTTGCTGTGCAGTTTCAGCTTGCGCCAGCGGCGGTTGCGCACCAGGTCGACGATGACGGTGAAGCCTACCCCCCCCAGGATCAGCAGGGCCGGTATGGTCAGGCTGATGATGGGGTCATCCCGGTAGTCCATGAGGTTGTTGGCAAACAGCGAGAAGCCGGCGTTGTTGAAAGCTGACACCGCGTGGAAGAAGCTGACGTAGAGGCCGTGGCCCCAGCCCATGTCGGGCACCCAGCGAATGGCCATGATGGCGGTGCCGATCAGCTGGGCAATCAGGGCGAACAGGACGATGCGCTTCACCAGCTGGACGATGTTGACGGATCCCTCCTGGCCCAGCGCCTCCTTGGCCAGCACCTGCTGGCGCAGCCCGACCCGCTTGCTGAACATGGCGATGAGCAGCAGTGTCATGGTCATCTGGCCGAGACCACCAATCTCCATCAATATCAACAGGATGATCTGCCCCTGCAGGGTGAAGGCGGTGCCGGTATCTACCACCCCGAGGCCGGTCACGCTGATGGCGGAGGTGGCGGTGAACAGGGCGTTGATGACGGTGACCTCACCCTTGTGGCTGGAGGGCTGGACCAGAAACAGGGTGCCAACCAGCAGGATGATGAGGAAACTGCCCAGGATGAGCTTGGCCTCGCTCCAGCGGGAGTTGTCTTCCCGATGCAGGGTGAAGGCGTAGTTGCTGCGCCAGTTGATCATAGGGTGTCGAGCCAGTGATCGATGGCGTGCTTGTTGCCGGCCAGGATCAGGATGTCACCGAGTTGCAGCTCCATCTTGCCGGTCAGGACGTTGTGCAGCACCTCACCCCGCTTGATGGCCAACAGCTGGAAATCGCTTTGCTGCAGCAGGCGTAAGTCGGCCAGGGTGCGGGTGTTTTGCTGCAAGCCGATCACGAACTCGGTCAGCACCATGTCGTGACCCAGCTCCAGGTAGTCGAACAGCCGGTTGTCCAGCATGCTCTGGGCCACCCGGCGGCCCATGTCCCACTCCGGGTTGATCACCTTGTCCGCGCCTACCTTCTGCAGGATCTTGGCGTGGAACTTGTCGCGGGCCTTGACCCAGACCTTCTTCACGCCCGCCTCTTTCAGCACCAGCGTGGTCAGGATGCTGGTCTCCAGGTTGTCGCCGATGGCGACAAAGACGATGTCGAAATTCGCCAGGCCCAGTTCGGCGACTGTGGCCTCGTCGGTGGCATCGGCCACGATGACGTGGTTGCAGAGGGTGGCTATCTGGCGGGTCTTGCTCTCGTCGATGTCGATGGCCAGTACCTCGGCATTCTGGCGCTGCAACTCTTCGCACAAGGCGCTGCCAAACAGGCCCAGGCCGATGACGGCGAATTGATTGTTCATACATGCTTCCTCAGCGGGATGAAGGGGTTACTCTACTCCAGAGCCCTGAGTCCGAAAAGTGTCCGGGTTTTTTGTCCCGGGGGATCTGGGGTAAACTGCGCCCTTGTCCTTGTCGGAACACACAGATGAAACTCACCCCCCACGCCTCCCTGTCGACCCTCAATACCCTGGGCCTGGATGCACACTGCCTCTGGCTGGCCGATGTGACCCGGCCGGATGATCTCGCGCAACTGCGGACCAACCCGGAGTTGGCCACCTTGCCGCGCCTGGTGCTGGGAGGAGGAAGCAACATCCTGTTCTGCGATGACTTTGCCGGTCTGGTGGTCCACAACGGCCTGAAAGGGATCACGCTGCACGAGGAGTCCGAGCACTGGCTGCTACACGTGGCGGCAGGTGAAAACTGGCACGAGCTGGTATGTCACGCCCTGCAACAGGGCTGGCACGGGCTGGAGAATCTGGCACTCATTCCCGGGACGGTCGGGGCGGCCCCGGTACAGAACATCGGTGCCTACGGGGTCGAGCTGGCCAGCGTCTGTGCCTACGTGGAGGCGTTCAACTGGCAGAGTGGCGAGGTTGAGCGCATCGCGGCGGCCGACTGCCGGTTCGGTTACCGTGACAGCATCTTCAAGCACGACTATCAGGACTCCCACTTCATCATCGCCGTCGGTCTGCGCCTGCCCAAGGCATGGCGCCCGGTCGCCGGCTATGGCCCGCTGGCGGCGCTGGGGGATGCCCCTTCGCCACAGGCCATTTTCGACACCGTCTGTGCCACCCGCATGGCCAAGCTGCCGGATCCGGCGGTGCTGGGCAACGCGGGCAGTTTCTTCAAAAACCCTGTGGTGCCCGCCGCCCTGGCCGAGACCCTGAAACAGCAATACCCGCAGATGCCCAGCTACCCGGCCGGCGACGGTCAGGTGAAGCTGGCGGCGGGCTGGCTGATCGAACAGTGCGGCCTCAAGGGGTTCGCCATCGGCCGTGCCGCCGTCCATCAGGAGCAGGCGTTGGTGCTGGTTAACCTGGGAGGCGCCAGCGCCATGGAGCTGATCGCCCTGGCGGCCCATGTCCGCGACAGCGTGGAGCACCAGTTCGGTGTGGTGCTGGAACACGAGGTGCGCTTCATGGGGCGCAGCGGTGAAACCTGGCTCGATGAGGTACTGGCATGACCCTGACCCCCGTCAGACAGACCCTGATCACCCTGCTGAGCGATGGTCAGTTTCATTCCGGCGAGCAGCTGGGCGAGCGCCTTGGCATCAGCCGGGCTGCGGTGAGCAAGCACATGGCCGCGCTCAAGGATCTGGGGCTGGATCTCTTCAGCCTGACCGGCAAGGGCTATCGGCTGGCGGTGCCCATGGCCCTCTATGACGAGGGGCGGCTGCAGGCAGAGGCACCGATGGCGCCGGTGCACTGCTTCCCTGTCATCGACTCCACCAACCAGTACCTGCTGGAGCGGGTCAATACCCTGAGCTCCGGGGAAAGCTGTCTGGCCGAGTGCCAGACCGCCGGGCGGGGACGTCGTGGCAAACCCTGGGTTTCCCCCTTCGGTTGCCAGCTGATCCTGAGCATGTACTGGCGGCTTGAGCAAGGCATGGCGGCCGCCATGGGACTGAGTCTCGCGGTCGGCGTGGCGGTGGTCGAGGCGCTGGAGTCCCTCGGTTATCCCGGGGTGGCGCTCAAGTGGCCGAACGACCTCTATTACCAGGGCCGCAAGCTGGCGGGCATCCTGGTGGAGATGAGCGGCAGTGCGGGTGCCAGCTGCCATCTGGTGATCGGGGTCGGCCTCAATCTGGCGATGCCGAGTCGGGAGGGGGAGAAGATCGATCAGGCCTGGTCCGAGCTGCGCCATATCCAGCCCGAGCTGGTGGATCGCAACGAGCTGGCCGCCTGCGTGCTGCTGCACCTGCAGCAGGCCATGCAGACCTTCGAACAGACGGGACTGGCGAGTTTCGTCGAGAGCTGGAATCGGCTTGACCACTTCGCCGGCCAGCCGGTGAAGCTGCTGATGGGAGAGCAGGTGATCCGCGGGATTGCCCGGGGGATCGACGAACGCGGAGCCCTGCGTCTGGAGACGGAAGAAGGGCTCAAGCTTTATCTGGGAGGGGAACTCTCCTTGCGGCGGGGGGACTGAACCCATACGCTCATGACGACTGAATGAAAGAGGGGGCCTGCGGGCCCCCTCTTTCATGTATGCACTGCGACAGTGATCACTTGCGCAGCTTGATCTGCTCGATGGCGTGCTCGTTGCCCTTGGTGAGGATGAGGTTGGCCCGCTCCCGGGTCGGCAAGATGTTCTCTTGCAGATTCAGGTAGTTGATATCCTGCCAGATGTTGTTGGCGATCTCGGTCGCCTCGCTCTCGGCCAGCTTGGCGTAGTGGTGGAAATAGGAGTCGGGATCCGAGAAGGCGCCGCTGCGGAATTTGAGAAAACGATCGATGTACCAGGTGCGCAGCAGCTCGGCGTCAGCATCCACATAGATGGAGAAGTCGACGAAGTCCGACACGAACACACGATGGGGGTCCTGGGGATAGTCCATGCCGCTTTGCAGCACATTGAGCCCCTCCAGGATCAGGATGTCCGGCTGCTCCACCACCTTCTTCTCGTCGGGCAGGATGTCATAGATCAGGTGGGAGTACACGGGGGCCTCGACCTTCTCGTGGCCGGCGCGGATATTGGCGACAAACTCCACCAGATGGCGGATGTCATAAGACTCGGGGAACCCCTTGCGACGCATCAGGCCACGGGCTTCCAGCTCCTTGTTGGGAAACAGGAAGCCGTCGGTGGTGACCAGCTCCACCCTGGGGTGCTCCGGCCAGCGCTCCAGCAGTGCCTGAAGGATACGGGCCGTGGTGCTCTTGCCCCCCGCCACGCTGCCGGCGATGCTGATGATATAGGTGCCCTTGCCGCGGGACTGACCGAGAAACTGCTCCAGCACCCGGCTGCGGCGCTGCTTGGCCTTGACGTAGAGATTGAGGAGACGGGAGAGGGGCAGATAGATCTCTTCCACTTCCCGCAATGACACCTTCTCGTTGATCCCGCGCAGGGTCTGCAGATCGTGCTCGGTCAGGGTCAGGGGGACCGCATCGCGCAATAACGCCCATTGTTCGCGGGTGAATTGCAAATAGGGGTTATGCTCTGTCGTCATGGTGTCATCACTGTTTCTTGGGCAGGGCGACCATACACCAAGGGATCGGGAGCGACAAGGGACGCGTCCGGTCGGGACGGAGAAGGAGCGTTTTTTTGCCTGGATCCCGGCATAAATGCACATTTTGCAAGGTGCAATGGTTGCATCCCCAAAATCCTTACCATAAAATGCGCGACGCTTGGATGTCTGTCGTCTATTTGCCCAGCAAAAGCGACAAAAACAACGGGTGCAAGCAGAATTACCGTTGTGGCATTTATGCAACTGGAGGGGTTCCCGAGCGGCCAAAGGGATCAGACTGTAAATCTGACGGCTCTGCCTTCGAAGGTTCGAATCCTTCTCCCTCCACCATATTTCTCTGCGGTTTGAGTTCTTTGGGTTAGAGAAATGCGGGCATCGTATAATGGCTATTACCTCAGCCTTCCAAGCTGATGATGCGGGTTCGATTCCCGCTGCCCGCTCCAAGATGCTGATATGGCTCAGGTAATTCTGATAGCCACACCTTAGGGTGAGTTCGGCAATCGAACCAGCCTGTCAGCACCAACCTCTCTACTCCCCTTGATTCAAATCCATCATATAAACTGTTCTGTGGTTAGCTTGCCACCGCGTACTCAGCGTTAGTTTAGAGGGACGATCATGTCTAAAGAAAAATTTGAGCGTAATAAACCGCACGTTAACGTGGGTACCATCGGCCACGTTGACCACGGTAAAACCACCCTGACCGCCGCCATCACCAACGTGCTGGCCAAGCACTTCGGTGGTAAAGCTTTCGCCTTCGACCAGATCGACAAGGCGCCGGAAGAGCGTGAGCGTGGTATCACCATCAACACCTCCCACGTAGAATACGACACTGCTACCCGCCACTACGCTCACGTAGATTGCCCGGGTCACGCCGACTACGTTAAAAACATGATCACCGGTGCTGCCCAGATGGACGGCGCAATCCTGGTAGTAGCAGCGACTGACGGCCCGATGCCGCAGACTCGTGAGCACATCCTGCTGGGTCGTCAGGTAGGCGTTCCGTACATCATCGTGTTCATGAACAAGTGCGACATGGTAGATGACGAAGAGCTGCTGGAACTGGTCGAGATGGAAGTTCGCGAACTGCTGTCCGAGTACGACTTCCCGGGTGATGACCTGCCGGTAGTACGTGGTTCCGCGCTGAAAGCGCTGGAAGGCGAAGCTCAGTGGGAAGAGAAGATCCTGGAACTGGCTGGCCACCTGGACACCTACATTCCGGAGCCGGAGCGTGCCATTGACCAGCCGTTCCTGATGCCTATCGAAGACGTCTTCTCCATCGCAGGCCGTGGTACCGTAGTTACCGGTCGTGTAGAGCGCGGTATCGTCAAGGTTGGTGAAGAAGTGGAAATCGTTGGTATCAAAGATACCACCAAGACCACCTGTACTGGCGTTGAAATGTTCCGCAAACTGCTGGACGAAGGTCGTGCTGGTGAGAACGTTGGTGCACTGCTGCGTGGCGTGAAGCGTGAAGACGTAGAGCGTGGTCAGGTACTGGCCAAGCCGGGCACCATCAAGCCGCACACCAAGTTCGAATCCGAAGTGTACGTGCTGTCCAAAGAAGAAGGTGGTCGTCACACCCCGTTCTTCAAGGGCTACCGTCCGCAGTTCTACTTCCGTACTACCGACGTGACCGGTACCATCGAACTGCCGGAAGGCGTAGAGATGGTCATGCCGGGCGACAACATCAAGATGGTTGTTACCCTGATTGCCCCGATCGCGATGGACGACGGCCTGCGTTTCGCCATCCGTGAAGGTGGCCGTACCGTAGGTGCTGGTGTTGTAGCCAAAGTTATCGCTTAATCTTGGCTTACATAAATAAAGCAAAGCCCCTATAATAGGGGCTTTCTTATGCAGGGGCGTAGTTCGAATTGGTAGAACAGCGGTCTCCAAAACCGATGGTTGCGGGTTCGAGTCCTGCCGCCCCTGCCATATACCTCGTCTCGTACGGGGCTTTTGTGTCTTTGGTTACGTCAGATACAGGTGGGTTGTATGAGTGTTAGTTCTGAGGGTCAGGGCGGAAGCAAGGATACCCTGCTTTGGGGCCTGGTTTTCATCATCCTGGCGGCCGCTGTAGTGGGCAATTACCTGCTGAGCGACGTTATTGCTGCCGTCCGCGCCCTGGGTGTGGTCGTTGTCATCGCTGCTGCCGGTGCAGTGGCCCTGCAAACCACCAAGGGCAAGGCAACACTGGCGTTTGCCCGTGAGTCTCGCCTGGAAGTCCGCAAGGTCGTATGGCCGACCCGTCAGGAAGCCATTCAGACAACCCTGATTGTGCTGGCGGTGACTGCCGTGATGGGGCTGCTGCTGTTCGTGTTGGACGGCGCCTTGGTCTGGTTGGTCAACCTGATTACCGGTGTGTAAGGATAAGCCATGACTGAACAACGTGAACAGCGTATGAGATGGTATGTCGTGCAGGCATTTTCCGGCTACGAAGGCCGTGTTGCCAAATCCCTGCGTGAACATATCAAGATGCATGGCATGGAAGAGCTGTTTGGTGAAGTGCTGGTCCCGACCGAAGAAGTGGTCGAGATGCGTGCTGGCCAGAAGCGCAAGAGTGAGCGCAAATTTTTCCCAGGATACGTCCTGGTCCAGATGGTGATGGATGAAACCACATGGCACCTCGTACGCAATGTACCGCGCGTCATGGGCTTCATCGGCGGTACCTCCGATCGCCCTGCTCCGATCTCCGATAAAGAAGCGGATGCCATCCTCAACCGTCTGCAAGATGCCCACGACAAACCGCGTCCGAAAACCCTGTTTGAACCGGGTGAGATGGTCCGGGTTGCCGATGGTCCGTTCGCCGACTTCAACGGTACCGTTGAAGAGGTGGACTACGAAAAGAGCCGCGTGAAGGTCTCCGTACTGATCTTCGGCCGCTCAACGCCGGTAGAACTGGATTTTGGTCAGGTCGAAAAAGGCTGATTAATCTCTGTACGTTTAACGGTTGTCAGGGGCAGCGATTATCTCTATAATTCGCTGCCCCTTTATTTGTTGGGGAGCCGTTTGCAGGAGCATGTCTCCGAGGCGTTAGAACCCATTTTTGAGGTATTTTTGTAATGGCTAAGAAAGTCACAGCTTATATCAAGCTGCAAGTTAAGGCTGGCAGTGCTAACCCCAGCCCTCCCGTTGGTCCTGCTCTGGGTCAGCACGGTGTGAACATCATGGAATTCTGTAAGGCATTCAACGCCCGTACAGAAAAGCTGGAAAAAGGTTCTCCGACTCCGGTCGTGATCACCGTTTACAGCGACCGTTCCTTCACCTTCGAAACCAAGACTCCGCCCGCTTCCTTCCTGCTGAAGAAAGCCGCTGGTATCCAGTCTGGTTCCGCCAAGCCGAACAAAGACAAGGTTGGTAAGGTGACTGTGGCTCAGCTGCAAGAAATCGCCAAGACCAAAGAGCCGGATATGACTGGTGCCGATCTGGATGCAAAAGTACGTTGCATCGCCGGTTCCGCTCGTTCCATGGGCCTGGTAGTGGAGGAGTAAGACAATGGCTAAACTGTCCAAGCGTATGCGCGTTATTCGCGAAAAAGTTGACGGTACCAAAGAGTACTCCATCAACGAAGCCATTGCCCTGCTGAAAGAACTGGCTACTGCCAAGTTCGTTGAAAGCGTTGACGTTGCCGTTAACCTGGGTATCGATGCTCGTAAATCCGACCAGAACGTACGTGGTGCAACTGTACTGCCGCACGGTACCGGTCGTGACATCCGTGTCGCCGTGTTCACCCAGGGTGCCAACGCCGAAGCCGCCAAGGCTGCCGGTGCTGAACTGGTTGGTATGGATGACCTGGCTGAGCTGGTCAAGAAAGGCGAGATGAACTTCGACGTCGTCATCGCATCCCCGGATGCCATGCGTGTTGTTGGTCAACTGGGTCAAATCCTGGGCCCGCGCGGTCTGATGCCGAACCCGAAAGTGGGTACCGTCACTCCGAACGTAGCCGAAGCCGTCAAGAACGCCAAGGCTGGTCAGGTTCGTTACCGTAACGATAAGAACGGTATCATTCATACCACTCTGGGCAAGGTCTCTTTCAACGAAGTTCAGCTGAAAGAAAACCTGGAAGCTCTGCTGGTTGCCTTGAAGAAGGCCAAGCCGTCCTCCGCCAAGGGTGTATTCATCAAGAAAGTCAGCATCTCCACCACCATGGGTGCCGGTGTTGCCGTAGACCAAGCTTCCCTGGAAGCTCAGGCCTAATTGATGGGTTTTACAAGGCGCACAATTTAATCTATAATTTTGCGCCTTGATTGGTTGGGGGTTTCGACCTCCGTCCAAGACCGCAGGAGGCCGCAAAGCCTTAATTTTTCCTGCGTAGACGGTGCCGGAAACCCAGCGAGAAAGATTCTTTCTCTTCTGGAATCCTGCTACCGCATCGTTCCCCTCTGTTGTAAAGGTAGGGGGGATGTGTCAGTACTGGGTCAACAGACCCGGATTCAATCCAGGAGTTAAGCCAATGGCATTGGGACTCGAAGACAAAAAGGCAATTGTTGCTGAAGTCAACGAAGCTGCCAAAGGCGCTCTTTCTGCAGTTGTAGCCGATTCTCGCGGCGTCACTGTAGACAAGATGACCGTCCTGCGTAAGACCGCTCGTGAAGCTGGTGTGTACATGCGCGTTGTGCGTAACACCCTGCTGCGTCGCGCGGTAGAAGGTACCGAATACGAGTGCCTGAACGACGCATTTACCGGTCCTACCTTGATTGCTTTCTCTAACGAACACCCGGGCGCTGCCGCTCGTCTGTTCAAAGAGTTTGCCAAAGCGAACCAAAAGTTCGAAATCAAGGCTGGCGCTTTTAACGGTGAGTTTATCGCCGCAGCACAAATTGATCGTCTGGCCACGCTGCCGACTTACGAAGAAGCAATTGCGAAGTTGATGGCTACCATGAAGGAAGCCTCTGCTGGCAAGCTGGTTCGTACTATCGCTGCTGTTCGCGACCAGAAACAAGCTGCTGCTTGATTCTCGCCTATCTAGGCTGTTTGAGTTTATTCAACATCAGGAATTTTTGTCATGTCTATCACTAAAGACCAAATCATCGAAGCCGTTGCTTCCATGTCCGTAATGGAAGTTGTTGAGCTGATCGAAGCTATGGAAGAGAAGTTCGGTGTTTCTGCCGCTGCTGCCGTCATGGCTGGCCCGGCTGCTGCTGAAGCAGTAGAAGAGAAGACCGAGTTCGACGTAGTTCTGACTGCTGCTGGCGCCAACAAAGTTGCCGTCATCAAGGCCGTTCGTGGCGCTACCGGTCTGGGCCTGAAAGAAGCCAAGGACCTGGTAGAAGCTGCTCCGACCAATCTGAAAGAAGCCGTGTCCAAGGACGAAGCTGAAGCTCTGAAGAAAGAGCTGGAAGCTGCCGGTGCTTCTGTTGAGATCAAATAATCTGCATTTATGTAGATTAGCCTGATAAAACAGGCTAAGGCTGGTGAATCTTTATTCACCAGCCTTTTTGCGCTGTAGACTGAGAGTATTTCACACCGTTCACGACTCTCGGTGCACCAGCAATCCGGACCGCCTCATCGTCCGGGCCAACACAAAACGGTGTTGAGACAGAGCTGTCCCGTGGGGACAGAGTGGGTCACTTATCAGCGAGCTGAGGAACCCTATGGTTTACTCTTATACCGAAAAAAAACGCATACGTAAGGACTTCGGTAAGCGAGACCAGGTACTGGACACGCCTTATCTGTTGTCCATTCAGCTGGACTCCTTCAAGCAGTTCATCGAGGCTGACCCGGAAGGTGAGTACGGCCTAGAAGCCGCCTTCCGTAGCGTTTTCCCGATCACCAGTTACTCCGGTAGTGCTGAGCTTCAGTATGTCAGCTATCGCCTGGGTGAGCCGGTATTTGACGTAAAAGAATGCCAGATCCGTGGAGTGACCTACTCCGCGCCGCTGCGTGTCAAGCTTCGTATGGTTCTGTACGACCGTGAAGCAGCTGCCGGCACCGTCAAAGACATCAAGGAACAAGAAGTTTACATGGGCGAAATTCCGCTCATGACCGAAAACGGCACCTTTGTCATCAATGGTACCGAGCGGGTCATCGTCTCCCAGCTGCACCGCAGCCCGGGCGTCTTCTTCGACCACGATAAAGGCAAAACACATTCATCCGGTAAGGTGCTTTATAACGCTCGCGTTATCCCCTACCGTGGCTCCTGGCTGGACTTCGAGTTCGATGCGAAAGACAACCTGTTTGTCCGTATCGACCGTCGTCGTAAACTGCCGGCCTCCATTATTCTGCGCGCCCTGGACTTCAGTTCCGAAGAAATCCTGGCCACCTTCTTCGAGACCATCGGTTTCGAGGTCAAGGATGGCAAGTTGATGATGGATCTGGTGCCCGAGCGCCTGCGTGGCGAGACCGCGACCTTCGACATCATTGCCAATGGCGCCGTGGTGGTTGAAACCGGTCGTCGTGTCACTGCCCGTCACATCCGTCAGCTGGAAAAAGACGGCATCACCCAGATCGAGGTGCCGGTAGAGTATGTTGTTGGCAAAGTTGCAGCCAAGAACTATGCACATCCGCAGACTGGTGAAATGGTCGTGGCTGCCAACCAGGCCCTGAGCCTGGAAGCAGTTGCCAACCTGTCCCAAGCCGGCTTCAAGCACTTCGAGGTTCTGTTCACCAACGAACTGGACCACGGTGCCTACATGTCCGAGACCCTGCGTATCGACTCCAGCTCCAGCCGCCTAGAAGCCCTGGTCGAGATCTATCGCATGATGCGTCCGGGCGAGCCGCCCACTCGCGAAGCGGCCGAGCAGCTGTTCGAGAACCTGTTCTTCTCTTCCGAGCGTTACGACCTGTCTACCGTAGGTCGGATGAAGTTCAACCGCCGTTTGGGTCGTGAAGACGAGACAGGCGTTGGCGTGCTGACCAAGGACGATATCGTCGAGGTCATGAAGCGCCTGATCGATATCCGTAACGGTAACGACGAAGTGGACGATATCGACCACCTTGGTAACCGTCGTATCCGTTCTGTCGGTGAAATGGCCGAGAACCAGTTCCGTGTTGGTCTGGTCCGTGTCGAGCGTGCGGTGAAGGAGCGCCTGTCTCTGGGCGATCTGGACACCCTGATGCCGCAGGATCTGATCAACGCCAAGCCGATCTCCGCCGCGGTCAAAGAGTTCTTTGGTTCCAGCCAGCTGTCCCAGTTCATGGACCAGAACAACCCGCTGTCCGAAGTGACCCACAAGCGCCGTATCTCCGCGCTGGGCCCGGGCGGTCTGACCCGTGAGCGTGCCGGTTTCGAAGTGCGAGACGTACACCCGACCCACTACGGTCGTCTGTGCCCCATCGAAACGCCGGAAGGTCCGAACATCGGTCTGATCAACTCGCTGTCCGTGTATTCCCGCACCAACGAGTACGGTTTCCTCGAGACCCCGTACCGCAAGGTGATCGACGGTGTGATCACCGACGAAGTGGATTACCTGTCTGCGATTGAAGAAGGCAAGTACGTGATCGCACAGGCCAACGCCGCGACCACCGAAGATGGCCGTCTGAAAGATGAATTGATCCCGTGCCGTCACAAAGGTGAATCCACCTTTATGAACGCCGACCAGATCCAGTACATGGACGTGAGCCCGCAACAGATCGTCTCTGTGGCAGCGGCCCTGATCCCGTTCCTGGAACACGATGACGCGAACCGCGCATTGATGGGTTCAAACATGCAACGTCAGGCTGTACCGACCCTGCGAGCTGACAAGCCGCTGGTAGGTACCGGTATGGAACGCGCAGTGGCCGTTGACTCCGGTGTGACCGTAGTGGCCAAGCGTGGCGGCATGATCGACTATGTCGATGCCTCCCGTATCGTTATCAAGGTCAACGAAGATGAGCTGCTGCCTGGCGAAGCCGGCATCGACATCTACAGCCTGACCAAATACACCCGTTCCAACCAGAACACCTGTATCAACCAGCGTCCGTGCGTGATGTTGGGTGAGCCGGTGATGGCGGGCGACGTACTGGCTGACGGCCCGTCCACCGATCTCGGTGAACTGGCGCTGGGTCAGAACCTGCGCGTCGCGTTCATGCCGTGGAACGGTTACAACTTCGAAGACTCGATCCTGGTGAACGAGCGTGTTGTTCAGGAAGATCGCCTGACCACCATTCACATCCAGGAACTGGCCTGTATCTCCCGTGACACCAAGCTGGGTCCGGAAGAGATCACTGCTGACATCCCGAACGTGGGTGAAGCCGCTCTGTCCAAGCTGGACGAGTCCGGGATCGTCTACGTGGGTGCGGAAGTGAAGGGCGGCGACATTCTGGTCGGCAAGGTGACTCCGAAAGGTGAAACCCAGCTGACTCCGGAAGAGAAGCTGCTGCGCGCCATCTTCGGTGAGAAGGCGTCCGACGTGAAGGACTCTTCCCTGCGAGTGCCGAACGGTGTGTACGGTACCGTGGTTGACGTGCAGGTCTTTACCCGCGATGGCGTGGAAAAAGACAAGCGCGCCAAAGAAATCGAAGAGATGCAGTTGAAGGAAGCGAAGAAGGACTTGACCGAAGAGTTCAAGATCCTGGAAGACGGCATTTTCGGCCGTTCCCGCAACCTGCTGCTGGCCGCCGGTTACAGCGAAGATCGTCTGAACAAGCTTGATCGTTCCAAGTGGTTTGAGCTGGCCATCGAAGATGAAGCCAAGCAAATCGAGCTGGAGCAGATCGCTGAACAGCACGTTGAGCTGAAGGCCGAGTTCGACAAGAAATTCGAGAACAAGCGTCGCAAGATCATCCAGGGCGATGACCTGGCGCCGGGCGTACTGAAGATCGTCAAGGTCTATCTGGCCGTCAAGCGTCGCATCCAGCCGGGTGACAAGATGGCGGGCCGTCACGGTAACAAGGGTGTTATCTCCAAGATCTGTCCGGTCGAGGATATGCCCCATGACGAGTACGGCCGTCCGGTCGACATCGTACTGAACCCGCTGGGTGTACCATCTCGTATGAACATCGGTCAGATCCTCGAAGTGCACCTGGGCCTCGCGGCCAAGGGCATCGGCGAGAAGATCGACCGCATGATCAAAGAACAGCGCGAGCTGCACGAGATGCGCGAGTTCCTGCAACAGGTCTATGACCTGGGCGAGAAGGACTCCCAGCAAGTGAACATTGCTGAACTGTCTGACGACGACGTGCGTACCCTGGTGGGTAACCTGCGTAAGGGTCTGCCGGTGGCTACACCTGTCTTTGATGGTGCCAAAGAGCGCGAAATCAAAGCCTTGCTGAAGCTGGCCGATCTGCCGGAATCCGGTCAGATCTCCCTGTTCGACGGTCGTACCGGTAACGCCTTCGAGCGCAAGGTCACCGTGGGTTACATGTACATGCTGAAGCTGAACCACCTGGTAGACGACAAGATGCACGCGCGTTCTACCGGTTCCTACAGCCTGGTTACCCAGCAGCCGCTGGGTGGTAAGGCGCAGTTCGGTGGTCAGCGGTTCGGTGAGATGGAAGTGTGGGCCCTGGAGGCTTACGGTGCGGCATATACCCTGCAGGAAATGCTGACCGTCAAGTCTGACGATGTGAACGGCCGTACCAAGATGTACAAGAACATCGTGGATGGCGACCACCGTATGGAGCCGGGCATGCCCGAATCCTTCAACGTATTGCTGAAGGAAATCCGCTCTCTGGGTATCAACATCGAGCTGGACGAAGAGTAAGAGCTCGCTCTTATTGTTCGAGAATTGACGTGGGCGCCCCGCTGTTTCGGCAGCCGGGGCGCCGAGGTTAGACTCCTGACAGGGGAAACACGTGAAAGACTTACTCAAGTTTTTGAAGGCTCAGACCAAGACCGAAGAGTTTGACAGTATCAAGATCGGTCTGGCCTCTCCTGACATGATCCGCTCCTGGTCATTCGGTGAGGTCAAAAAGCCTGAGACCATCAACTACCGGACTTTCAAGCCGGAGCGTGATGGTCTGTTCTGCGCCCGTATCTTCGGACCGGTGAAGGACTACGAGTGTCTGTGCGGCAAGTACAAGCGCCTGAAACACCGTGGTGTGATCTGCGAGAAGTGCGGTGTAGAAGTGACCCAGACCAAGGTCCGTCGTGAGCGCATGGGCCACATCGAGCTGGCCAGCCCGACTGCCCACATCTGGTTCCTGAAGTCCCTGCCGTCCCGTATCGGTCTGCTGCTGGACATGACCCTGCGTGACATCGAGCGCGTGCTGTATTTCGAATCCTATGTAGTGATCGAACCCGGCATGACTAACCTCGAGCGCAGCCAGATGCTGTCCGAAGAGAACTATCTGGACGCACTGGAAGAGTGGGGCGACGAATTCGACGCCAAGATGGGTGCCGAGGCCATTCTGGCCCTGCTGCGCGCCATCGATCTGGAAGGTGAAGTCAAAGCCATGCGTGAGGAGCTGGATCAGACCAACTCCGAGACCAAGCGCAAGAAGACCACCAAGCGTCTGAAGCTGATGGAAGCCTTCCTGCAATCCGGCAACAAGCCGGAGTGGATGATCATGACAGTGCTGCCCGTGCTGCCGCCGGACCTGCGTCCGCTGGTACCGCTGGACGGCGGCCGTTTCGCGACCTCCGATCTGAACGATCTGTACCGTCGCGTGATCAACCGTAACAACCGCTTGAAGCGTCTGCTGGATCTGGCTGCGCCGGACATCATCGTGCGCAACGAAAAGCGCATGCTGCAAGAGTCCGTGGACGCCCTGCTGGACAACGGCCGTCGTGGTCGTGCCATCACCGGTTCCAACAAGCGCCCGCTGAAATCCCTGGCCGACATGATCAAGGGTAAGCAAGGTCGTTTCCGTCAGAACCTGCTGGGTAAGCGTGTCGACTACTCTGGTCGTTCCGTTATCACCGTAGGTCCGACCCTGCGTCTGCATCAATGCGGTCTGCCGAAGAAGATGGCACTTGAGCTGTTCAAGCCCTTCATCTACGGCAAGCTGGAATCCCGCGGTCTGGCGACCACCATCAAGGCCGCCAAGAAGATGGTGGAGCGCGAGGAAGCCGTCGTTTGGGACATCCTGGACGAAGTGATCCGCGAACACCCGGTTCTGCTGAACCGTGCGCCGACCCTGCACCGTCTGGGTATCCAGGCGTTTGAACCGACCCTGATCGAAGGCAAGGCCATCCAGCTGCACCCGCTCGTCTGTGCCGCCTATAACGCGGACTTCGACGGTGACCAGATGGCGGTCCACGTACCGCTGACCCTGGAAGCCCAGCTGGAAGCGCGTGCCCTGATGATGTCCACCAACAACATCCTGTCGCCTGCCTCCGGTGAGCCGATCATCGTTCCTTCCCAGGACGTGGTCTTGGGTCTGTACTACATGACCCGTGCCCGTATCAACGCCAAGGGCGAAGGTATGGTGCTGTCCGGCCCGAAAGAGGCCGAGAAGGTCTACCGTGCCGGTCTGGCCGACCTGCATGCTCGCGTCAAGTGCCGCATCACCGAGTACGTGAAGAACGAAGCCGGTGAGCTGGTTGCCAAGACCGAGATGAAGAATACCACCGTTGGTCGTGCGATCTTGAGCCTGATCCTGCCCAAAGGCATGGAATACGCTCTGATCGACGAGCCGAAGGTACTGACTGCTGCAGAGCAGGCTGACCTGGACGCCAACCCGCAGAACTGGATCAAGTGCGTCTCCAACAAGGCGCTGGGCAAAAAGCTCATCTCCCGTCTGCTGAACACCTGCTATCGCAAGCAGGGCCTGAAGGATACCGTCATCTTCGCTGACCAGCTGATGTATACCGGTTTCCACTACGCGGCCCTGTCCGGTGCCTCTGTTGGTATCGATGACATGGTCATCCCGGATGCCAAGAAAGACATCATCGCTGCTGCAGAAGCTGAAGTTGCCGAGATCCAGGACCAGTTCCTGTCCGGTCTGGTGACCGCGGGCGAACGCTACAACAAGGTTATCGATATCTGGGCCAGCGCGAACGATCGCGTCTCCAAGGCCATGATGGACAACCTTTCCAAGGAGCGTAACGTCAACTCCCTGGGCGATGAGGAAGAGCAAGCCTCCTTCAACAGCATCTTCATGATGGCCGACTCTGGTGCGCGGGGTTCCGCCGCCCAGATCCGTCAGCTGGCCGGTATGCGTGGCCTGATGGCCAAGCCGGATGGCTCCATCATCGAAACGCCGATCGTGGCGAACTTCCGTGAAGGTCTGAACGTACTGCAGTACTTCATCTCCACTCACGGTGCTCGTAAAGGTCTGGCGGATACCGCGCTGAAGACAGCGAACTCCGGTTACCTGACCCGTCGTCTGGTTGACGTGGCCCAGGACATGGTGATCACCGAGGACGATTGCGGCACTACCGACGGTCTGTGGATGACTCCGCTGATCGAGGGTGGCGACGTGGTCGAGCCGCTGCGTGAGCGCGTGTTGGGTCGTGTGGTGGCCGAAGACGTGATCAAGCCGGGTACCGAGGATGAAGTGCTGGTAGCGCGCAACACCCTGCTCGACGAGCAGCTGTGTGACCTGCTGGAGCGCAACTCCGTCGACCGCGTGAAGGTACGTTCTGCCATCACCTGTGAGACCGACTTCGGTAACTGTGCTCACTGCTACGGCCGTGATCTGGCCCGTGGTCACCTGGTTAACAAGGGTGAGGCTGTCGGTGTTATCGCCGCTCAGTCCATCGGTGAACCGGGCACCCAGCTGACGATGCGTACCTTCCACATCGGTGGTGCCGCATCCCGAGCGGCTGCCGAGAGCAGCATCCAGGTGAAGAACACCGGTAGCATCAAGTTGCAGAACGCCAAGTTCGTTCTGAACAACTCTGACAAGCTGGTTATCACCTCCCGTTCTACCGAGCTGACCATCATGGACGAGATGGGCCGTACCAAGGAAAGCCACAAGCTGCCTTACGGTTCCGTGCTGGAAGTGAAGGATGGCGAAGCGGTGAACGCCGGTGATACCGTCGCGAACTGGGACCCGCACACCCACCCGATCATCACCGAAGTAGCGGGTCGCCTGCACTTCGAACACATGATCGACGGTGTGACCATCACTCGTCAGACCGACGAGCTGACCGGTCTCTCTTCCATCGTCGTGCTGGATGTCAACGAGCGTCCGAGCGCCGGTAAAGAGATGCGTCCGACCGTGAAACTGGTCGATCTGAACGGCAAGGATGTGATGATCCCGGGCACCGACGTTCCCGCCCAGTACTTCCTGCCGGGCAAGGCGATCGTGAACCTGGAAGATGGTGCCAACGTGGGCGTGGGTGACGCGGTTGCGCGTATCCCGCAAGAGTCCAGCGGTACCAAGGACATCACCGGTGGTCTGCCGCGCGTTGCGGATCTGTTCGAAGCACGTCAGCCGAAAGAGCCGGCCATCTTGGCCGAGATCTCCGGTACCATCTCCTTCGGGAAAGAGACCAAGGGCAAACGCCGTCTGGTCATCACCCCGACCGATGGTGGCGAGATCTATGAAGAGATGATTCCGAAATGGCGTCACCTCAACGTGTTCGAAGGTGAAAAAGTTGAGAAGGGTGAAGTGCTGGCGGACGGTCCCGAGTCTGCTCACGATATCCTGCGTCTGCGCGGTATCAGCCCGGTCGCCAACTACATCGCCAACGAAGTGCAGGACGTTTACCGTCTGCAAGGCGTTAAGATCAACGACAAGCACATCGAAGTCATCGTGCGTCAGATGCTTCGCAAGTGCGAGATCCTGAGCGCTGGCGACACCGACCTGATCGAAGGTGAGCAGGTTGAAGTGGCCCGTGTGAAGATTGCCAACCGTAAACTGGTTGCCGAAGGCAAGACCCCGGCTACCTACCGTCATATCCTGATGGGTATTACCAAGGCATCTCTGAGCACCGAGTCCTTCATCTCCGCGGCTTCCTTCCAGGAGACCACCCGCGTGCTGACCGAAGCAGCCGTTGGTGGCAAGCGTGATGAACTGCGCGGCCTGAAAGAGAACGTGATCGTTGGTCGTCTGATCCCGGCGGGTACCGGCTTTGCCTACCATCACAGCCGCATCAACCAGCGTGCCGCCGCAGCCCGTGCTGTCGGTGTGCCGCAGGTGACTGCCGATGAAGCTCAGCAAAACCTGGCGGATCTGCTCAACGCAGCCGGCAGTTTTGACGAAGAGTAATCTTCCGCAGCAGTGATCGAAAAGGGCCCCTTCTAGGGGCCCTTTTTTTATTTCCCATCCGGCGCCCAGCGTGCACTGGGCTGGGGCAGGGGGATGATCCAGTGCAAGGTTATAGAGCAAAAAATCAAAAAAAGTTGACATTGCCCCGTCGCAACTGAAAACTCGGGAAAGTTGAATGGGTATTACAGGGGTAGAACATGGCTGTCGGTATCGAGGAAGTACTGCTTCCCGAAGAGCAACTGAGCGGTCGCGCTTTTACAGACGAAGACAGGGAGCTGTTGCGTTCATATGGGGGCCTTATCGAAGGCCTGGCCGATCTGTTCGGCAAGCACTGCGAGGTGGTGCTCCACTCCCTGGAAAATCTGCATGAGTCCGTGATCCAAATCGCGAATGGTTTCAATACGGGTCGAACTCTGGGGGCGCCGATCACCGATCTCGCCCTGCGGATGCTCAAGGACATCGAGAGCACGGGTCAGGATCACACCCAGAGTTATTTTGCCCGCAGTCGGACCGGTGCCTTGATGAAGTCGAGCACCATCGCCATCCGTAACCGAAACAAGCAGGTGATCGGCCTTATCTGCATCAACCTGCACATCAATGCACCTTTCCACGAGTTCGTGGCCGAATTCTTCCCGACGCCACAGCAGGTGGAGCGGCAATCACCGGAGACCTTCGCCAACAGCGTCGAAGAGCTGGTTGCCCAGACGGTGGACAACACCATCGACGAGATCAATCGTGATCCCTCCGTGGCCAACAATGCCAAGAACCGTTTTATCGTGACCCAGTTGTTCGAGAAGGGCATATTTGATATCAAGGACTCGATCAACCTGGTCGCCGACAAGCTGAATATTTCCAAACATACCGTGTATCTCTACATCCGACAGCGCAAGCAGGGTGAAGAAGAGAGCGAGTAAGCGCCATAGATAGGGGATAGATAACAATGGCTAAAGAAGTGATTGCAACCGACAAGGCGCCTGCCGCAATTGGCCCTTATGTCCAGGCTACCAAGCTGGGTGAGCTGGTCTTTACCTCCGGGCAGATCCCGCTCGATCCGGCCACCATGGACATCGTTGCCGGTGGCATCGAGGCTCAGGCAGAGCAGGTGATGAAGAATCTGGTTGCCGTCTTGAAAGCCGCAGGGGCCGATACCAGCAAGGTGCTGAAGACCACCTGCTTCCTGAGTGACATGAACAACTTCGTGGCCTTCAACCAGGTGTATGCCCGCTACTTTGGCGAGTCCGCCCCGGCACGTTCCTGCGTGGAAGTTGCTCGTCTGCCCAAGGATGTACTGGTCGAAGTCGAAGCCATCGCCTACGTCTGAGCCTGTTTCATTGGAAAAGCCCCTCCCAGGAGGGGCTTTTGCGTCTGTGAGGTAGAATGGATACACCGCTGTGCAGGAGTGCGATCATGAGTCTGAATTTTGCTCTGCTGGTCACCGGGCCCGCCTATGGCACCCAGACGGCCAGCACGGCCTATCGTTTTGCCCTGAGTCTGGTCGAGCAGGGACACCGCTTGTCCCACCTCTTCTTCTATCAGGAGGGGGTGTGCAATGCCAATGGCCTCCATGCGCCAGCCAGCGATGAGACCGACCTGGTGGCGTTGTGGCGCGAGTTGGCCATCCAGCAGGGCATCCGCATCGATGTGTGTGTGGCTGCGGCCATGCGCCGTGGCGTGCTGGATGAGCAGGAGGCCAAGGGAATGGGACGGGAGCATTTCAATCTGGAAGCCCCATTCTGCCTGAGCGGGCTCGGTCAGTTGGCGGAAGCCGCACTGACCGCTGATCGCTTCGTACAGTTCTAGGGGGACAAGATGACCAGAATAGCGTTTATCTCACGGCGTGGTCCCCATGGTTCGGCGAGTGGTCGGGAGGGGCTGGATGCCCTGCTGGCCACCTCTGCATTGACGGAGTCCCTGGCACTCTTTCTGGTGGGCGATGGCGTGATGCAACTGGTGAGGGAGCAATCGCCACACGCCATATTGCAGCGTCACTACGCCCCGACCTTCAAGATGCTGGAGCTGTATGACATCGAGGAGATCTATGTCTGTGCGGTGTCACTGGCTGAGCGAGGACTGACGGCGGCGGATTTGCTAATCCCAGTTATTTCGCTCTCTCCTGCGGAAATTCGCCGTAGCTGGGCGGGTTTCACCACCCACATCTGCTTCTGAGGTGCCCGTGATACAGCTGATATTGAACTCTCCCTTCATGAGCCAGGATCTCGAGTTGGCGTTGCGTTACCGCATGGAAGGGGATCTGGTGGTGTTGATGCAGGATGCCGTGATGGCGGCTGCTGCCCCCGGGTGGTGCAAGCGCTTGGCAGACGTCCCCCTTTACGTCATGAAGGAAGACTTGAAAGCGAGAGGCTTGTCATCCGGGATCGGGATGGAACTCGATATGCCGGGTTTGATCAGGTTGATCGCCGAGCACGGATCACCGCAGACCTGGGGCGGTTAGGCTTGGTTTTCCTTTTTATCTCAGTTGCTTAGCATAATGTCATTCGACTGTCATTTGCCATTTCGGTGTGCAAATTGTATAAATCTTGACTCCCCAGACAACAGGGCATAAAATTTCGCGTCCCCGTATCTGCGGGGAGGATTTTTCACACGTTTATGAAGTCATTATCAGGAGCCTTTTGATGGCAACTATTAACCAGTTGGTTCGCAAGCCACGCATCAAGCTCGTTGTGAAAAGCAACGTGCCGGCGCTGGAAGCGTGCCCTCAGAAGCGTGGCGTATGCACCCGTGTATACACCACCACCCCGAAGAAGCCTAACTCTGCACTGCGTAAAGTATGCCGTGTACGTCTGACCAACGGCTTCGAAGTCACCTCCTACATCGGTGGTGAAGGTCACAACCTGCAAGAGCACTCTGTTGTTCTGATCCGTGGCGGTCGTGTAAAAGACTTGCCAGGTGTTCGTTATCACACCGTTCGTGGTGCGTTGGACTGTGCCGGTGTTAAAGACCGTAAGCAGGCTCGCTCCAAGTACGGCGTGAAGCGTCCGAAAGCTTAATGGTTCTCCGTTAAGTAAGGCCAAACGTTAATTCGTTTCTAGTTAGATAACTTTCTAGTTTTGGGTAACCCCTGAAGTTACGGAGAATTTGAAATGCCAAGACGTCGTGTTGTTGGTCAGCGTAAAATCCTGCCGGATCCCAAGTTCGGATCTGAGCTGCTGGCTAAATTTGTCAACGTAGTAATGGTTGACGGTAAGAAATCTGTTGCAGAAGCCATCGTATATGGCGCCCTGGACATCATTGCCACCAAATCTGGCAAAGAGCACCTGGCCCTGTTCGAAGTCGCTCTGGACAACATTCGTCCGGCGGTCGAGGTTAAATCTCGTCGCGTCGGTGGTGCAACCTATCAGGTGCCGGTAGAAGTTCGTCCGGTACGTCGCAATGCTCTGGCAATGCGCTGGTTGGTTGATGCCGCTCGTAAACGTGGTGAAAAATCAATGGCTCAGCGTTTGGCTGGCGAGCTGCTGGATGCCGCTGACAATAAGGGTTCGTCTGTCAAGAAACGTGAAGACGTTCACCGTATGGCTGAAGCGAACAAGGCCTTCGCTCACTTCCGCTGGTAATCCGCTTGCGCAGGGTCTTCTGACTCTGCGCACCTTTAATTATCTGGGGACAAGCGCCCTAGTAAGAGGATGACAATGGCTCGTACAACCCCCATTGAGCGTTATCGTAATATCGGTATCTCCGCTCACATCGACGCCGGTAAGACTACTACTACCGAGCGCGTTCTGTTTTACACCGGTGTAAGTCACAAGATCGGTGAAGTTCACGATGGCGCCGCCACCATGGACTGGATGGAACAGGAACAAGAGCGTGGTATCACCATCACCTCCGCCGCGACCACCGCTTTCTGGTCCGGTATGGGTAAACAGTTCCAACCGCACCGTATCAACATCATCGATACCCCGGGCCACGTTGACTTTACTATCGAAGTAGAGCGTTCCATGCGTGTTCTGGATGGCGCCGTGATGGTGTACTGTGCCGTAGGTGGCGTACAGCCCCAGTCTGAAACCGTATGGCGTCAGGCTAACAAGTACAAGGTTCCCCGTATCGCGTTCGTCAACAAGATGGACCGTACCGGTGCCAACTTCCTGCGCTGCGTTGAGCACATCAAGACCCGTCTGAAAGGTAACCCGGTTCCTCTGCAACTGAACATCGGTTCCGAAGAGAACTTCAAGGGCGTTATCGACCTGGTCAAGATGAAAGCCATCAACTGGAGCGAAGCTGACCAGGGCGTATCCTTCGACTACGAAGACGTCCCGGCTGAGCTGCTGGAACAGGCGCAAGAAATGCGCATGAACCTGGTTGAAGCCGCTGCTGAAGCGTCTGAAGACCTGATGGAAAAATACCTGGGTGGTGAAGAACTGACTGAAGAAGAGATCAAGAAAGCTCTGCGTCAGCGTGTTCTGAACAACGAAATCATCCTGGTTACCTGTGGCTCCGCGTTCAAGAACAAGGGCGTACAGGCCATGCTGGATGCCGTGGTCGAGTACCTGCCGGCTCCGACCGACGTTGCTGCTATCGACGGTCTGAAGCTGGATGGCGAGACCAAGGACGAGCGTCACGCTTCCGATGACGAGCCGTTCTCTGCTCTGGCATTCAAGATTGCTACCGACCCGTTCGTGGGCAACCTGACCTTCTTCCGTGTTTACTCCGGTGTGGTCAACTCCGGTGACTCCGTGCTGAACTCCGTTAAAGAGAAGCGCGAGCGTTTCGGCCGTATCGTTCAGATGCACGCCAACAAGCGTGAAGAGATCAAAGAAGTTCGCGCAGGCGACATCGCTGCTGCCATCGGCCTGAAGGACGTCACCACCGGTGACACCCTGTGTGACGAAAGCGCACCGATCATCCTGGAGCGTATGGAATTCCCGGAACCGGTAATCTCCATCGCCGTTGAGCCGAAATCCAAGGCTGACCAGGAGAAGATGGGCCTGGCTCTGGGCCGTCTGGCTCAGGAAGATCCGTCCTTCCGCGTATGGACCGACGAAGAATCTGGCCAAACCATCATCGCCGGTATGGGTGAGCTGCACCTGGACATCATCGTTGACCGTATGCGTCGCGAGTTCAAGGTAGAAGCCAACGTAGGTAAGCCGCAGGTTGCCTACCGTGAAACCATCCGCAACACCGTCAAGGACATCGAAGGCAAGCATGCCAAGCAGTCCGGTGGTCGTGGTCAGTACGGTCACGTCGTTATCGACATGTACCCGCTGGAAGAAGGCAAAGCCTACGAATTCGTCAACGACATCAAGGGTGGCGTGATTCCGGGCGAATTCATCCCGGGTGTTGACAAGGGTATCCGCGAGCAGCTGAAGTCCGGCCCGCTGGCAGGCTATCCGGTAATGGATCTGGGTGTGCGTCTGCACTTCGGTTCCTACCACGATGTCGACTCTTCCGAACTGGCGTTCAAGATCGCTGCTTCTCTGGCGTTCAAGGCTGGCTTCATGAAGGCCAACCCGGTACTGCTCGAGCCGATCATGAAGGTCGAAGTCGAGACTCCGGAAGACTACATGGGCGACGTGATCGGTGACCTGAACCGTCGTCGCGGCCTGATCGAAGGCATGGAAGATGGCCCGTCCGGCAAGATCGTACGTGCGCTGGTGCCGCTGGCCGAAATGTTCGGTTACGCCACCTCCCTGCGTTCTGCTACTCAGGGTCGTGCTTCCTACGCCATGGAATTCGCCAAGTATCACGATGCCCCGACCAACGTCGCCCAGGCCGTGATCGAAGAGCGCAAATCCAAGTAATTTAAGATTCCCCGCCTACGACGGTAGGCGGGTTTAACCTAGAAGGACTACGTCGTGTCTAAAGAAAAATTTGAGCGTAATAAACCGCACGTAAACGTCGGCACCATCGGCCACGTTGACCACGGTAAAACCACCCTGACCGCCGCCATCACCAACGTGCTGGCCAAGCACTTCGGTGGTAAAGCTTTCGCCTTCGACCAGATCGACAAGGCACCTGAAGAGCGTGAGCGTGGTATCACCATCAACACCTCCCACGTAGAATACGACACTGCTACCCGCCACTACGCCCACGTAGATTGCCCGGGTCACGCCGACTACGTTAAAAACATGATCACCGGTGCTGCCCAGATGGACGGCGCAATCCTGGTAGTAGCAGCGACTGACGGCCCGATGCCGCAGACTCGTGAGCACATCCTGCTGGGTCGTCAGGTAGGCGTTCCGTACATCATCGTGTTCATGAACAAGTGCGACATGGTAGATGACGAAGAGCTGCTGGAACTGGTCGAGATGGAAGTTCGCGAACTGCTGTCCGAGTACGACTTCCCGGGTGATGACCTGCCGGTAGTCCGTGGTTCCGCACTGAAAGCGCTGGAAGGCGAAGCTCAGTGGGAAGAGAAGATCCTGGAACTGGCTGGCCACCTGGACACCTACATTCCGGAGCCGGAGCGTGCGATTGACCAGCCGTTCCTGATGCCTATCGAAGACGTATTCTCCATCGCAGGCCGTGGTACCGTAGTAACCGGTCGTGTAGAGCGCGGTATCGTCAAGGTTGGTGAAGAAGTGGAAATCGTTGGTATCAAAGATACCACCAAGACCACCTGTACCGGCGTTGAAATGTTCCGCAAACTGCTGGACGAAGGTCGTGCAGGTGAGAACGTTGGCGCACTGCTGCGTGGCGTGAAGCGTGAAGACGTAGAGCGTGGTCAGGTACTGGCCAAGCCGGGCACCATCAAGCCGCACACCAAGTTCGAATCCGAAGTGTACGTGCTGTCCAAAGAAGAAGGTGGTCGTCACACCCCGTTCTTCAAGGGCTACCGTCCGCAGTTCTACTTCCGTACTACCGACGTGACCGGTACCATCGAACTGCCGGAAGGCGTAGAGATGGTAATGCCGGGCGACAACATCAAGATGGTTGTTACCCTGATTGCGCCGATCGCGATGGACGACGGCCTGCGTTTCGCCATCCGTGAAGGTGGCCGTACCGTAGGTGCTGGTGTTGTAGCTAAAGTTATCGCTTAATCGATACTTTATATGCACACATGAAAGGGGTGGCTTCGGCCACCCC
>NZ_CP187588.1:3770000-3882500 GCF_049860605.1 Aeromonas sp. INTO2 | reverse complement strand
ATTCCTTGTCGGGTAAGTTCCGACCTGCACGAATGGTGTAACCATGGCCATGCTGTCTCCACCCGAGACTCAGTGAAATCGAATTCGCCGTGAAGATGCGGTGTACCCGCGGCTAGACGGAAAGACCCCGTGAACCTTTACTACAGCTTGGCACTGAACATTGAACCTACATGTGTAGGATAGGTGGGAGGCTTTGAAGGCGTGACGCCAGTTGCGCTGGAGCCGTCCTTGAAATACCACCCTTGTATGTTTGATGTTCTAACGCAGGCCCATGAATCTGGGCCGCGGACAGTGCCTGGTGGGTAGTTTGACTGGGGCGGTCTCCTCCCAAAGAGTAACGGAGGAGCACGAAGGTTGGCTAATCCTGGTCGGACATCAGGAGGTTAGTGCAATGGCATAAGCCAGCTTAACTGCGAGACGGACAGGTCGAGCAGGTACGAAAGTAGGTCATAGTGATCCGGTGGTTCTGAATGGAAGGGCCATCGCTCAACGGATAAAAGGTACTCCGGGGATAACAGGCTGATACCGCCCAAGAGTTCATATCGACGGCGGTGTTTGGCACCTCGATGTCGGCTCATCACATCCTGGGGCTGAAGTCGGTCCCAAGGGTATGGCTGTTCGCCATTTAAAGTGGTACGCGAGCTGGGTTCAGAACGTCGTGAGACAG
Source organism: Aeromonas sp. INTO2 (assembly GCF_049860605.1). NCBI lineage: Bacteria > Pseudomonadati > Pseudomonadota > Gammaproteobacteria > Aeromonadales > Aeromonadaceae > Aeromonas > Aeromonas sp. INTO2. The sequence continues at coordinate 3,881,833 of NZ_CP187588.1, read as the reverse complement.
TTCGGTCCCTATCTGCCGTGGGCGTTGGATGATTGAAGGGAGTTGCTCCTAGTACGAGAGGACCGGAGTGAACGAACCTCTGGTGTTCGGGTTGTCACGCCAGTGGCACTGCCCGGTAGCTAAGTTCGGAATCGATAACCGCTGAAAGCATCTAAGCGGGAAGCGAGCCCTGAGATGAGTCATCCCTGACCCCTTGAGGGTCCTAAAGGGCCGTTGGAGACCACAACGTTGATAGGTGGGGTGTGTAAGCGTAGCGATACGTTGAGCTAACCCATACTAATTACCCGTGAGGCTTAACCATACAACACCCAAGAAGTGTTCAGAGACTTGTAGCAGATACCGAGAACGAATAACTAAATCAGCTTTTTCAGATTGAAGATTTTTGCCTGGCGGCAATAGCGCAGTGGAACCACCTGACCCCATGCCGAACTCAGAAGTGAAACGCTGTAGCGCCGATGGTAGTGTGGCATTCGCCATGCGAGAGTAGGACACTGCCAGGCACCCAATTAAACGGTGATGTGAAGAATCACATGACCGGCTACGAGGATGACACCTCACAAACAAGCAGCAAAAGATTTAGCGAAAGCTAACCGAATGCGGAGCGGTAGTTCAGTCGGTTAGAATACCGGCCTGTCACGCCGGGGGTCGCGGGTTCGAGTCCCGTCCGCTCCGCCACTAAATTGAAAGGCCTTCCCTATCGGGAAGGCCTTTTTGCTTTCTGGCGTCGGGATAAGAGCTCAGGAAACAAGAGGCAACCACCAGGGCTGCGATTTGCCACTGGCAACTTTGTCCCGCTCTGTTGTCCCTTGTACTTGAGTTGGACTTTGTCCGTCTCTGCGTCCGTTATGCCACTAACAAGAAGCCCAGTCGAAAGACTGGGCTTTTTTTCGTCTCCACGGTCTCCTCTTCGATCTTCGCAGCAGAAGCATTGCCTTCTTGAGCCGTGAGCTTGCTAGTAATAGACGCAGAGCCAGACGGTTGTCTCGGTCGGATGGGTCCACTCCACCCTGTGCTGAAGGTGCGCCGGGATGTTGATGTAATCCCCCGGCCCCAGATGGACGCGTTCCTGTACCCCGGTATCCGGTGTGATGAAGACCAGGATGGCCTCTCCCTGCACCAGCAATACCCATTCGTGTTCATCCTGATCGAACCACTCTCCGGTAGGGGTCTGCTGCCCCTGGGAGAGAATGCGCTCGATACGAACATTGTTGGTACTGACCAGATCCGCGAACACTTCACTGGGCAGGGGGGAGGGGATCTGGCCAAGCAGGTTGCCTGTGTGCATGGGCTTCTCTCCGGTAGATGGGAACGTGGCTAGCTAAGAGTGTAGAAGCTTGGGATGGGCCGCTCTCATGGAAAATGAGGCCTCCAACGAGCCCTTTTATGAAAAACTTCGGGGAAATGGGGGCTTATCCGCTGCAATCTCGCCAAATTCTTGCTATTTTGCGCGCCAGCAAGCAAACGATTTCCTTCACACTTTCAGGATGAACTATGGCAACGCAACAAACGACGGCCCGCGCCGGCAATGGCGGGTTTCTGGATTCCTATTTCTCCATCAGCCAGCGTGGCAGCACGGTGCGACAGGAGCTGCTGGCCGGGTTGACCACCTTCCTGGCGATGGTCTACAGCATCATCGTCGTGCCGAACATGCTGGGCGCAGCCGGTTTTGAGCAGGGCCCGGTGTTTGTGGCGACCTGTCTGATCGCCGCCTTCGGCTCCCTGCTGATGGGGCTCTGGGCCAAGCTGCCGATGGCCATCGGTTGTGCCATCTCTCTCACCGCCTTTACCGCCTTCAGCCTGGTGCTGGGTCAGGGGCTGAGCATTCCGGTCGCGCTGGGCGCCATCTTCCTGATGGGGGTGCTGTTCACCCTGATCAGCGTCACCGGCGTGCGCCAGTGGATCCTGGACAACCTTCCCTCCGGCATCGCCCACGGTACCGGCATCGGTATCGGCCTGTTCCTGCTGCTGATCGCCACCAACGGGGTCGGCATGGTGATCAAGAATGAAGGGGCTGGCCTGCCGGTGCAGCTCGGCGAGATCACTGCCTTCCCGGTCATCATGACGGTGCTGGGGCTGGCTGCCATCTTCGGTCTGGAGCGCCGCAAGGTGCCGGGCGGCATCCTGATGGTGATCATCGCCATCTCCATCCTCGGCCTCATCTTCGATCCGAAAGTGACCTGGCAGGGCTTCTTCGCCATGCCGAGCCTGAGTGGCGAGAATGGCTCCCTGGTGGGCAGCATGGATCTGCTGGGCGCCCTCAATCCGGTGGTGATTCCGACCGTGTTGGCGCTGGTGATGACCGCCGTGTTTGACGCCACCGGCACCATCCGTGCCGTGGCCGGTCAGGCTGGCCTCATCAACGAACGTGGTCACATCATCAGCGGTGGCAAGGCCCTGACTGCGGACTCCGTCAGCAGCATGGTGGCGGGCGTGGTGGGTGGTGCTCCGGCAGCCGTCTACATCGAATCCGCCGCAGGGACCGCTGCCGGCGGCAAGACAGGTCTGACCGCCACCCTGGTCGGCGTGCTCTTCCTGCTGATGATCTTCCTCTCCCCGCTGAGCTATCTGGTACCGGCCTACGCCACCGCACCGGCCCTGATGTATGTGGGCCTGCTGATGCTGGGCAACGTCACCAAGCTGGACTTCAGCGACTCGGTCGATGCCCTTTCCGGCATGCTGTGCGCCGTCTTCATCGTGCTCACCTGCAACATCGTCACCGGCATCATGCTGGGCTTCGTGGCCCTGGTGGTCGGCCGCCTGTTTGCCGCCGAGTGGAAGAAGCTCAACATCGGCACCGTCATCATCGCTGTGGCCCTGGTGATCTTCTACGCCGGTGGCTGGGCCATCTAATCCTCACGCTATCGAGAAGGGCCCTGCGGGGCCCTTTTTCATGGCTGTGAGGCGGCTAACAATTTCCCGGATCTTCCCCATCCGCTCGTTTCAGATTGAAACGTCAGGCTTCGTTTGTTGTTTCAGATCCGAACCGAAACCCCTGTCATGTTTATCCCCCTATGGCTCGCTAGACTGGCTGCATCAACCATCTGTCCACCCGTATGGTGGCAAGCCAAGGAGTGAGCCATGAAGAAGCTGATCAATGCTGTCGATGCCGTGGTCCGTGAACAACTGATGGGGATGGCTGCTGCCCACCCCGAGCTCAAGGTGCGAATCGAACCCCACTACATCACCCGCGCCGACGCCCCCGTGGCGGGCAAGGTGGCGCTGGTCTCCGGCGGCGGCAGCGGCCACGAGCCCATGCACGGTGGCCTGGTGGGCAAAGGAATGCTGGATGGTGCCTGCCCCGGCGAGATCTTCACGTCCCCGACCCCGGATCAGATGTACGAGTGCGGTCAGGCCGTCGACGGCGGCGCGGGCGTGCTGTTTCTGGTGAAGAACTACACCGGCGACGTGCTCAACTTCGAGACCGCGGTCGAGCTGCTGCACGGCGACGGGGTCAAGGTGGGCTTCGCCCTCATCGATGACGACGTGGCGGTGAAGGACAGCCTCTACACCGCTGGCCGCCGCGGGGTTGCCACGACAGTGCTGTGCGAGAAGCTGGTCGGTGCCGCCGCCGAGGCGGGCTACGATCTGGCGCGTTGTGAGGCGCTGGCCCGCCGGATCAACAACCAAAGCCGCACCATAGGCGTGGCCATGCACGCCTGCACCGTCCCTGCTGCGGGCAAGCCCTCCTTCACCCTGGCTGACAACGAGGTGGAGTTCGGCGTGGGCATTCACGGCGAACCCGGTATCGAGCGCCGTCCCTTCACCGACCTCAACGCCCTGGTGGATGACATGTTCAAGGAGCTGACCGACAACAGCCCCTATGGCCGCACTCTGCGCCACTGGGACAGAGCCACCGGCAGCTGGCAGGAAGAACACACCTTTATCGAACCGCTCAATGGGGGTGACCGGGTCATCGTCCTGGTCAACAGCCTCGGCGGCACCCCTGTCTCCGAGCTCTACGGCGTCTATGGTCGCCTCGCCACCCTGTGCGAAGAGGCGGGCATTCATCTGGTGCGCAACCTCATCGGCCCCTACTGTACCTCTCTCGACATGACCGGCATCTCCATCACCCTGCTCAAGGTGGATGACGAGCTGATGACCCTGTGGGATGCCCCCGTTCACACCCCGGCCCTGCGGCGCGGCTGCTGAGGAATATTCATGTTAAGCAAGCATCAGATCGTCAACTGGCTGCTCGATTGCGAGCACATCTTCACCGAGCAGCGTGACTACCTCACGGCGCTGGATACCGACATCGGCGACGGCGATCACGGCCTCAACATGCAGCGCGGCTTTGCCAAGGTGGCGGAGAAGCTGCCCGCGGTGGCGGACAAGGACATCGGCCAGGTGCTCAAAACCACCGGTATGACGTTGCTCTCCTCGGTCGGTGGCGCCAGCGGACCCCTCTACGGCACCTTCTTCATCCGGGCCGCGGCCAGCAGCGATGCCTGCCAGAGCCTGACCCTCGGCCAGCTCGGCAAGATGCTGAGCGACGGGGTGGAGGGGATCGTCTCCCGCGGCCGCGCCGAGCCGGGTGACAAGACCATGTGCGACGCCTGGTGGCCCGCTCTGGCCGCCCTGCAGCAGGCTGAACAACAGGGCCTGCCGCTCCCCGAGGCGCTGGACAAGGCGGTGGCTGCCGCCGCAGCCGGCACCGAGGCCACCATCCAGATGCAGGCCCGCAAGGGGCGCGCCAGCTATCTTGGTGAGCGCAGCATCGGCTATCAGGATGCGGGGGCCACCTCGACCCTGCTGCTGCTGACCGCCCTGCGTGACAGAGCGAGGTTGTGACATGATCGGCATCGTAGTGGTCTCTCACAGCGCCATGCTTGCGGCCGGTTTGAAAGCCCTGGCCGATCAGCTGGGCAGCCCGGCGAAACTGTTGCTGGCGGCCGGGGTCGATGACCCCGCCCATCCCATCGGCACCGACGCCATCGCCGTGATGAGTGCGATGGAAGAGGCGGATGACGGCAGCGGGGTGCTGGTGCTGATGGACTTGGGCAGCGCCCTCCTGAGCGCCGAGACCGCCCTCGAGCTGCTGCCCCCAGAGCTGAGCGCCCGGGTGCGGCTCAGCCCCGCGCCCCTGGTCGAGGGCACTCTGGCCGCCGTGGTGGCCGCTGGCGCAGGCCTGACGCTGGACGAGGTCGCCGCCGAGGCGCTTGGCGCCCTGGGCCCGAAGCAGGGAATGCTGCCTGCCAGTGCGGCGCAGGTCACCACGGAGGCAGCCCCCGTTGCCGACGACGGCTGGCTGCGCTGCGAGGTGGTGGTGGAGAATCCCCACGGCCTGCATGTGCGCCCCGCCGCCCGACTGGTCGCGGCACTCAAGCCCTTTGCCGCTGAACTCAGGCTGCAAAAGGGGGAGAAAGAGGCGAATCCCCGCAGCCTGAGCCGGCTCGCCATGCTCGATGTGCGCCAGGGGGACAGGCTCATCCTGCTGGCGCGAGGGGAGGATGCCGGGGCGGCGCTGAGCTGCTTCCAGCAACTGGCGCAGGATCGCTTCGGCGACTGAAACATTCCCCCATCCGGGCCCCGTCACGACGGGGCCCGCTTTTTTTGAGGGGCGTTCTGGTCAGTGGTGGTAGTCGGCGGGATCGATGTCGAGCAGTTTGAGTCGCCGCCAGAGGGTGGTGCGGCTGATCCCGAGCTGGCGCGCCATCTGGCTGACCTGGCCCTTGCTGGCACGGGCGGCCCGCAGGATCGCCTGATGCTCCAGCTCCGCCAGGGTGAGCAGCGGCTGTCCCACCACTTCGTCCGCCAGCAGGCAATGACCCTGGCGGATGGCGGCCGGGAGCGCCCGGGGCGGGATCTGTGCCTCACTGCAATGAAGCAGGGCGTACTCGATGGCGCTGCGCAGCTCCCCCAGGTTGCCGGGCCAGGGGTAGGCCAGCAGGCAGTCGAGGGCGTCAGGGGTGAACTGGCGCCCCGGCTCGCCCCCTTGCACCGCCAAGTGCTGGCGGATGAGGCCGGGCAGATCGGCGCTGCGCTCCCGCAGGCTCGGCAGCCAGAGTTCGCACCCTTGCAGCGCATAGAGCAGCTGGCGACCGAATCCCCCCTCCTGCACCCGCTGCTCCAGCGGGGCGCTGCTGGTCGCGATGATCCTCACCCTGAGGGGCAGGATGCGGGCGGAGTCGAAGCGCTGGATGCGCCCCGTCTTGAGCAGTTGCAGCAGGGCGGCCTGCATGGGGGCGGGCAGGCACTCCACCTGCTCCAGCACCAGGGTGCCACCGTGAGCCAGCTCGAACTTGCCGGCCCGCTCCTGCCCCGCCTCGTCGGACCCCATGAGTTCCAGCGCCATCCGCTCCCTCGGCCATGCCTGGCAGTTGAAGATGACCAGGGGGCCGGCGGCTCGCTCGCTGCCAAAGTGGATGGCCTCCGCCAGCTGGGCCTTGCCCACCTCCTCCTCCCCCCGCAGCAGGACGGGGCCCTGTCCCCTGGCCGCCTGGCGGGCGTGGCGCAGCAGTTTGCGCATGGCGCTCGACTCCCCCACCAGGGCGGAGAGCTCGGGAACCGTCTGGCGCAGTTGATGAATGGCGCGCAGCCGATCGGTGGGATGGAGCAGGACGATGAAGCTGACCCCGTTCGGTCCCGGCAGGGGCTTGAGGCTCACCAGGGCGTCGATGAAGGCCTCGCCCCGGGTCTCCCGCCGCTCCAGCGTCACCTCCACATGGCTCAGGGGGGTCATCTCCGCGATGGCCAGACGCAGGCGCTGGGGCAACAGCAGATGGTGATCGAGGGGCTGACCCAGGCAGACAGCCGGGTCGAGTTGCAGCCGACTGGCCGCCAGGGCGTTGAGGTAGCGCAGCCGCCCCTGGGGATCCCAGGCCAGCACGCCGTCTTCCATGCCATCCAGCAGGGCATAGAGCTCGCTCAAATGGTGCTGGGACTCCTGCATCAGGCGCTCCATCTGCAGCAGATTGGCCAGCTCGCGGCCGGCGCTGACGGTGAGCGCGAGATCCCCCGGCGCGGCCTCTTCCACCCGGCAGATCAGGGCCACGATCGCCACCTGGCGACCGGTGCTGTTGTAGACGGGGCTGGCACAACAGTGCCAGGGGTGCAGACGCTGGTTGAAGTGCTGGGGGCCGCTGACGCAGAGCGGCACCCCCTCCAGGGCCGCCAGGTTGACGGCATTGGTGCCGATGCGTCCCTCGCTGAAAAACGCGCCTGGGCCAAAACCGAGTGCCGCCAGCGCCTGCAGGGTATCGGGGTGGCCGGTCCGGGCCAGCAGGCAACCGCTCTCGTCTGTGAGCAGCAGGGCGCAGGGGCGCCCCTCCATGAACTCGTAGAGATCCTCCAGCGCCATCTCGCCGGTGGTGAGCAGGTCCCGCTTGCGCTGGCGTAGGCTCTCCAGGGTCTGCCCTCTGGCGCAGTGGGGAGGATGCCAGAGGGACGCGCTGGTCTGGTGGGCACAGCGCAGCCAGGAGGCCTGCAGGTGCTCGGGCCAGGACGAGAGGGGCTGGGGGACGGATGGCATGGTCACGGCGATATCCGGCAAAAGGGAAGAGGCCATTTAATCACCCTTGCCGCCCCGATTCAGTGACCGCTCTCAGAGTGTCGCGTCCTTGCCCCGGGTGGCAGCCTCTGCAGCAAACTGCTGCTGGAGCCATTGGCTCACCGCGCGGCACTGGGGGCTGCCTTCGCTTTCCTGATGGATCAGCATGTTCCAGTTCGGCCCGGCCACCCGGTGGGACGAGAGGGGCAGCAGCCACCCCTGTCGGCGTGCGTCGCGAGAGAGCAGCTCGCTCGCCAGTGCCACCCCGAGCCCGGCGCTGGCCGCATCCTGCAACAAGCCGGGATCGGAGAAGTTGAGCCCCTGGGTCTGCAGGTGCAGATCGTCGCCGCCCTTGAGGGTCCAGTGGTGCCAGTCCATCTCCCGCTCCCCGTGCAGGGTGGTGCGCTCCTGCGCGGGCTGTGCCAGCACGGCCGGGCTCGCCACCGGCAGCAGCCGATCCGCCAGCAGCGGCTGATGGCGGCATTCCGCCTGGGGAGCCAGCCCCCAGCGCAGCGAAATGTCGATGGTCTGCTCGGCCATGTTCGGCGTGTCGTCGCTGGTGAACAGCCAGAGATCGATGCCCGGATGCTGGCGGTGAAGGTCGGCCAGCCGGGGCAGCAGCCAGAGGCGGGCGATGGCGGTGCTGGTGTTGAGCACCAGCTGGTTCGGCTTGCGGTACTGCTCGAGGCGCTGTATTCCCACCGCCAGTTGCAGCAGCACCTGCTGGGTCGTCTCCAGCAGATCCTGGCCCGCGTCGGTCAGGGCGACGGAACGTCCCTGGCGGTGAAACAGAGGCTGGCCAAGCAGCTCCTCCAGCGAGCGGATCTGCTGACTGATGGCAGACTGGGTGAGGTGCAGCTCCTGGGCCGCCTGATGAAAGCTGCCGAGCCTGGCCGCCGCCTCGAAGCCGCGCAGCACGTTGAGAGGGGGCCAGTGTTTGAACATCATTGATTAGCTCCGCTTATCACTTTTATCGAAAATCGATCGTTTGTTACCCATCAACGGGGAGAATAGTCTATTCCCATCGTCAATAACCTTAATGGTACCTAATCAGAGAGGCTGAGATGCGCGAGCAGGGAATGAGGGCTGTGGGCTGGTTCATGCCAGCGGAGTGGTGCCGGCACGCGGCGACCTGGATGGTCTGGCCGCACAACAAGGCGCTGTGGGAAAACGGCTGGGGCGTGACCCTGCCTCAGGTTCAGCAGGACTTCGCCCGGGTGGTCAATGCCATCGCCCGCTTCGAACCGGTGAACCTGGTGGTGGATCCTGCCGCACAGGCCGAGGCTCGCGCCCTGTGCGGCGACGGGGTGCGCTTCATTCCCCTGCCAGTGGATGACAGCTGGTGCCGTGACTCCGGCCCCACCTTCATCTGCCATCCCGAGCTTGGCACCGCCGGGATCAGCTGGCGTTTCAACGCCTGGGGCGGCAAGTCGGCCCACGGTCTGGACGAGGGGCTGGCGCGGCGCGTTCTCAACAGCCTGGAGCTGGAGTGCATCGGCAGCTTCCTCGCCAACGAAGGGGGCGCCATCCATGTGGATGGGGAGGGCACCCTGATCACCACGGAGTCGGTGCTGCTCAACAGCAACCGCAACCCCGGCATGACCAAAGTGGAGATCGAACGGATCTTCAGCCGCCTGCTCGGCATCGAGAAGACTATCTGGCTGCCGGGGGATCCGGACCACGTCACCGGCGACATGACGGACGGTCATGTGGACGGGGTCTGCGCCTTCAGCCGCCCCGGCCACCTGTTGGTGGACGCCACCCTGGACGGGCACTCCACCTATGGCCGCGTGGTGCGGGAGAACCGCCGAGCCCTGGCTCTGGCCACCGATGCGAGAGGTCGCTCCTTCGAGTGCCTCGAGCTGTTCGAGGCGAGCGAGGCGGTGGACGCCGAGGCGGAGGTGTTCTGCGCCTCCTACACCAACTTCTACCTCGCCAACGGCGCCATCATCATGCCCGCCTACGGCGTAGGTGCGGACGAGGCGGCGGGGGAGGTGCTGAGGCGCGCCTTCCCGAACAGGCAGCTGGTGCCGGTGCGCATCAACCAGTTGGCCCACGGCGGGGGCGGCATTCACTGCATCACCCAGCAGCAGCCGGCCTGGCCGGTGCAGGGGTAAGCGTTTGGAGCGGCCTCGTCAGGCGTCTGCGAGGCCTCATGACGGGATCAGGGAGGAGAGATTCATGAACAAGGTCGTCGCAACCATGCAGTTTGCCTGTCAGGGGGAACGCGTGTCAGGGAGGGTATCCGGATGAGCAAGATCGTCGTCGCCACCACACAATTCGCTTGCAGCTGGGAGCTGGAGCGCAATCTGGACACAGCGGAGAGCCTGGTACGGGACGCCGCCGCCAGGGGGGCCAACCTGGTGCTGTTGCAGGAGCTGTTCGCTACCCCCTATTTCTGCATCGAGCAATACCACGGCCATCTGGCGCTGGCGGAGTCGTTCGAACAGAGCCGGGTGTTGTGCCGCTTCTCGGCCCTGGCGCGGGAGCTGGGGGTGGTGTTGCCCATCAGCTGGTTCGAGCGCGCGGGCAACGCCTGCTTCAACTCCCTGGCGATGGCGGATGCGGATGGTCGCCTGCTCGGGGTCTATCGCAAGACCCATATCCCGAACGCCATCGGCTATCAGGAGAAGGAGTATTTCAGCCCGGGGGATACGGGGTTTCGGGTCTGGGACACGGCCGCTGGCCGCATCGGGGTCGGCATCTGCTGGGATCAGTGGTTCCCGGAGGCGGCCCGCGCCATGGCGCTGCAGGGGGCCGAGCTGCTGCTCTATCCCACCGCCATCGGCTCGGAGCCGGGGGCAGAGGGGCTCGATTCGCGGGATCACTGGCAGCTGACCCAGCGCGGCCATGCCGCCGCCAACATCATGCCGGTGATCGCCGCCAACCGGGTGGGTCACGAGGTGGCGACCCGGGATCCCGCGTTGCAGATGCGCTTCTATGGCTCCTCCTTCATCACGGATCACAAGGGGGCCCTGCTGGCCGAGGCGGACAGGGATACCCCGGGCGTGCTGGTGCGGGAGCTGGATCTCGCCGCCATGGCCGAGGAGCGGCTGACCTGGGGCATCTACCGGGATCGTCGCCCCGAGATGTATGGCGCCTTGCTGAGCCTGGATGGGCAGGGCCAGCGGGGAGGGCGTCCATCATGAGCGCCTTGACCAAGATAGCCATGGGGCTGGCCCTGCTGCTGGGTCTGGGGGCCCAGGCCGCAGAAGGGGCGGGGGAGGCGACAGAGGAGAAGGTGCTGCGCCTCTACAACTGGTCCGATTATTTCGCCCCCGATACCCTGAGCGAATTCACCCGGGAGACCGGGATCCGGGTCATCTACGACGTGATGGACAGCAGCGAGACCCTGGAGGCCAAGCTGATGGCGGGTCGCAGCGGGTATGACCTCATCTTCCCGGGGGACACGGTGGCGGAGCGGCTGATGCGGGCGGGCAGCCTGCAGCCCCTCGACAAGGGCAAGCTGCAACACCTGGGGGACATAGACCCCGGCCTGGCGCGGTTGCAGCAGGCCTATCCCCATGCGAAGGAGGCGGTGGTGCCCTACACCTGGGGCACCATAGGGCTCACCTACAATGCGGACGCTATCAAGCAGCGGATGCCGGATGCCCCGGTCAGCAGCCTGGACATGCTGTTCAAGCCCGAGCTGGCGGCGAAATTTGCAGATTGCGGCATCTCGGTCATCGACTCCCCGGACGAGGTGCTGGCGGTGGTGCTGCACTATCTTGGGCGGGATCCCCGCAGCGGCAAGGCGGACGATCTGGAGGCGGCCCTGGCCCTGCTCAAGGGGATCAAGCCCTATATCCGCAAGTTCCAGTCCCAGCCGGTGACCCAGCTGGTGAACGGGGATCTCTGCCTCTCCCTGGGCTACAGCGGTGACATGACCCAGGCCAGGCGCGCCGCCGCCGAGGCGGGCAAGGGGGTCGACTTCGAATACCGATTGCCGAAGGAGGGGAGCACCATCTGGATGGACACCATGGCGATCCCGGCGGATGCCCCCCATCCTGACTATGCCTATGCCTTTATCAACTTCGTGATGCGCCCGGCCAACATGGCAGCCATCACCAACAGCACCGGCTATCCGACCGCCAGTGCCAAGGCCAAGCCCATGGTGGATGCCTCCATGACGGCCAACCCGGATATCTACCTGGACGAGGCCAGCTACCAGCGGCTCATTCCGGGCCAGGATATCGCTCAATCCCAGATGCGTGCCCGCATGCGAGCCTGGACTCGCTTCAAGAGCAGCCTCTGAACCCAGGAGTAGAACGATGTTTTCCCGACGCCACGTATTGAAACAACTGGTCGCCCTCGGCGCCATCGCCGGGTTTGGCAGCCTGCCCGGCGCCCGCTCGGCCTTCGCCGCCGGCGAACCCGGCGCCGCTGCTCGCTACCACATGCCGGAGGAGTCCTCCCCCCAGGCCCTGGTGTGGGTGGCCTTCGGGGCCACCAGCGAGATCTGGGGTCGCCACTACAAGGAGGTGCAGGCCACCATAAGGCGGCTGGTGCAGGCCATGGTGCCCTACACCCGGGTCAACGTGCTCTGCCACGAGGATGACGAGGCGCTGGCGCGCCAGTTATGCGGCGAGCGCAACACCCACTTCGTCCACGCCGAGATGGATGACATCTGGCTGCGGGATACCGGCGGCGTCTTCGTGCAGGACGAGCAGGGAGGGCTCGGGCTGGTGGACTTCAACTTCAACGGCTGGGGTGACAAGCAGGAGCACAGCCATGACGCCAGGGTCGCCGCCCTGGTGGGCCGGCAGACCGATGCCTATTACCTGCAGAGCGAGCTCATCGGTGAGGGGGGCGGCATCGAGGTGGATGGCAACGGCACCGCCATCATGACCGAGAGCAGCTGGATCAACAGCAACCGCAACCCCGGCCTCACCAAGGCGCAGGTGGAGGCGGAGCTCAAGGCCAACCTGGGGCTGCGCAAGATCATCTGGCTGCCGGGGATCAAGGGCAAGGACATCACGGATGCCCACGTGGACTTCTACGCCCGCTTCGTGCGCCCCGGGGTGGTGGTGATCAACATGGACAACGATCCCGACTCCTACGACTACAAGGTGACCCGCCAGCACCTCGCCATCCTGCAGCAGGCGACGGACGCCGACGGCAACAAGCTGGAGCTGCATCAGCTGCCGCCGCCCCTGGGCGGGCGGGACAATAAATTCAGCCGCAGCCCGGACTTTGCCGCCGGTTACATCAACTACCTGCCCATCAACGGCGCCGTCATCGCTCCCCAGTTCGGGGATGCCAGGGCCGACCGCCATTGCCGGGATCTGCTGGCCCGCCTCTATCCGGGGCGCAAGATAGTGCAGATAGACATAGACCCGGTGGCGGCCGGTGGCGGCGGCATCCACTGCATCACCCTCCATCAACCTGCCTGATCTTACGCGCAGGCCGCCTCTGGCGGTGTGACGCAGAACAAGGGGCGCCTCGGCGCCCCTTGTCCTTGCTGGCGTTCCATGGTGCCTCGCTCAGATCCCAGTCATGCCGATCTCGTCGAGCTGGACGTGAGCGGGTTGGCACAGGGTGTAGAGCACGGCCTCGGCCAGATCCTCCACCTGGAGCCAGCCGGGCTTGCGATCAGCGGCGCAAGCCGGGGGCGGCACCTGCACCAGTCCGGGACAGAGGGTGTGGACCCGGATGCCCTGGTGTTGCACCTCTTCCCGCAGTGCCCGGGCGAACCCCAGGACCGCAAACTTGGCGGCGCAGTAGACGCTGGCCCTGGCATAGCCGTGCCTGGCGGCCTGGGAGGCGATGTTGATGACGGTGCCGTGGCGGTTTGCCAGCATGTCCGGCAGGCAGGCCCGGGTCAGCAGGAAGGTGCCCTTGGCACAGGTATCCATCACCCTGTCCCACTCCGATTCCGGCAGGTCCTGCACCAGGTGGTCGCTGCCGACCCCGCTGTTGTTGATCAGCAGATCGACGGGGCCGAGCCGCTCCCGGATCCGGGCATGGCCGTCCCGCACCTGATCGCCGTCGCACACATCCAGCGCCAGTGCCATGACTCGCACTCCGTATCGCGCCTCCAGTCTGGCCGCTTCCTGCTCCAGCAGCCCCAGGCGGCGGGAAGCCAGGATCAGCTCCACCCCCTGGCTGGCCAGGGCCTCGGCGATGGCCAGTCCGATGCCGCTGGCGCCGCCGCTGATGAGGGCCCGTGTTGCTCTCAGTTCGTTCATCTTGTCTTCTCCTCCAATGGTGCAGGCATTGTGGCGGGCGCCTTCGGCAGGGAACAGGGGAGGGGAAGGAGTGATTCGAACCCTGGTTCGTGTTTTGGCGTTCCGGTTCGAACTTTGGTTCTAAAGGCCGCGACCAGCCGTTGGCTCGATTAGCCGTAAGGGGTAATCGGAGGTTCGCGTAAATCAATTCTTCCACTATAACAGCCATCCATATTTTCCTGCTGCAGATGCCGATGATTCATGGACACACCGGACAGCGGCATCTCGATCGTCCGATTACGCTTCGCTCATCGAACCTGCATGGGACGGCAATAAACAAAAGAGCCGCCCTGGGGCGGCTCTTTGCATCGGGGATGAATGAATCGTCACGGCGCCTTGGGCGGCTCCACCAGAGCGCTCGCCGGTTGGTCATCTTCCTTGATCCAGGCATCCAGCAGGGTGTAGCCCACCGCCAGCACCACGGGGCCGATGAAGAGACCGATGATCCCCATGGCCAGCAGGCCGCCGATGACCCCCACCAGAATGAGGATGAGGGGCAGGTCGGCCCCGCGTTTGATGAGGAAGGGGCGCAGGAAGTTGTCCATGGTGCCCGCCAGCAGGGACCAGACCAGCAGGAAGGTGCCCCAGGTGGTGTCCCCGCTCCAGTAGAGGTAGCCGACGCTGGCCAACAGTACCGGGAAGGGGCCTATCTGGGCGACGATCAGCAGGAACATCAGCACCACCAGCACCATGACATAGGGAATGCCGGCGATGAGCAGGCCCAGGCCCGCCACCGAGGATTGTACCAGGGCGGTCACCACCACCCCCATGGCGACGGCGCGGATGGCCTGGGAGGCGAGCACCACCGCATTGTCACCGCGCTGGCCCGCCAGACGGTGGGCGAAGCGGCGAATGCCTTCTGCCGCCTTCTCTCCCGAGTGGTAGAGCAGGCCGCAGATGGCCACGGTCAGCAGGAAGTGGACGAACAGCAGGCCGAGGTTTCCCGCCTGGGCCGCCAGCCAGCGGGCGGTCTGGCCGAAGTAGGGGGCCAGCTTGGTGAACAGCACCTGGCCGCCGCTCGCGAGGATCTGCTGCCAGAACTCATAGAGCTTGTCGCCCACCAGGGGCACTTGCTGCAACCAGAGCAGCTCGGGGGGCGGGGATTGGCTGAGCTCGGTGCCCAGCTCGATGAGCATGGGGGCCTTCTCCGCCACGTTGGCCAGCGTCATGAAGAGGGGAATGACGAAGATGAGCAGCAAGATGCTGGTCATCAGCAAGGCCGCCAGGGTGCGCTTGCCCCACAGCAGGCGCTGGGCCATCTGCATCAGGGGCCAGGTGGCGATGGTGATCATGGTCGACCACACCAGGGCGGGCAGGAAGGGGCGCAAGACCATGAAGCACGAGATGATGAGCAGGCTGAGGAACAGCAAGCCCAGGGTGATCTTGGCCAAATCCACTTTTTTCATATTCATGGCATTCCCTTAACGAGGGGTTGAGCGCCCGGTTCGGGCACCGTGACGGATAGCGGATAACGACCACCAGAGCCCGGCGCTGAGCCAGAACCCCAGGCAGCCAAAGAGCCACCCTTGTCCCGCGAGGATCAGCAGAGAGCTGCTGGTGAGCGCGGGCACCAGGAACAGGAGCCCTGCCACGACCAGTCCCCCTGCCAGGGTCAGCAGTGCGGCGGGCAGGGCGGGGGTGGGGCTCCGTTCGAGTGATAGCAGATTACCCGATACCAGCCCCAGGGTGAACATGGCAAGCCCGGCCAGGGCGGTGGACTGGGTGAGCCAGGCCGAGAGGGCGCTGGCGATGAGCAGCCCGGCCCAGGGGAGCGGGCGCGCCGCCAGCTTCGCCAGCGTGGCGCGCAGTGCCAGCAGCAGGGCCCCCAGAGCAAGGCCGGCCACCACATCCGAGAGGAAGTGGACCCCCAGCCAGACCCGGGCCAGCCCGGCCACGCCGGCCAGCAACAGGGCCAGCAGGGCCCCCTGCCATGCCCGCAGCGCCGGCAGCCAGCCAAGCAGCAGGCCCCAGTAGAGCAGGGTCGAGGCGGCGTGGCCGCTCGGCATGCCGAAGCCCTGGGCACTCTGGCGGGCCAGCTCGGGTTGCAGGTGGAAGGGCCTGGGCCAGCCGATGCCCGCCTTGAGCAGGTTCACCACCAGGGTGAGCAGCACCATGGCAAACAGCAGGTGGCGCAGCCTGGACCAGCCGAGCAGGGGCAGCAGCAAGGGCAGCAGCGCCAGCTGGAAGGGGGCCGAGCCCAGCAGATTGCCCGCCATTGGCCAGAGTGCATCCGGCCCTAGCCACCGTTGCAGGCGCTGGATCAGCGGCAACTCGGCGCGGTGCAGCGCACTGGCCGCGTCGCTGAAATCCGTCACCCACAGCACCTGGCTCTCGGGCACCTCGGCCAGCCTCGGGGCTATCCAGTCGAGCTGCGCCGGGAAGCGACGCTGGTCAGGGGGCAGGTCGGCGGCCGTGATCAGCCTGGCGTTCAGGATCTCGCCACCGAGATCCGGGGCCTGGAGCAAGGAGACAAACCCCGTCCCTCGCTGGACCCGCAGGGGCTCCAGGGTCTGGCAGGCGAACACCCTGGCCCGTTGCCAGCGCCCCAGCTCGCCGGTGACGCGACCCTGCAGGCCGGTCTCCTCGAACAGCTCGCGCAGGGCCGCCTGCTCCGGGGTCTCCCCCCTGTCGATGTAACCGCCGCTCAGGCTGTAGCGCGAGGAGAGCCTGTCCTGCACCAGCAGGATCCCTTGCTGGTGGCGGATCACGCAGGCGGCCGCAGAGGGAGGGGATTCGGCGCGGGAGGCGGGCAGGGCACCGCCCAGCAACAGCAGCAGGCAGAAGACGACTCGAAACATGATGACACCCAGGGGTAAGGAGTGGGGACAAGGGTCACAGAAATCAGACGGCCGGGCAATGGGTTGCAGGGGCACCGACCCTGTCGGGGACGCAAGGATTGCCGTCTGCGCGGGCAGTCCCTAGTATTGGCGGCTATTGTTCTTCTCATTCACTACATTGTGGGGCTCTTCATGCGACAGTTCGGTTTCTTTCTGGGGATTGCCATCGGCGTCATCCTGATACTGTTTGGCAGCATCGTCATCTTCCAGGCCCTGCCTGCGGCGCTGGACGTGCTGGAGATGCCGAGCCGGATCCCCTTCGTGCGCGAGGTGTACACCTGGCTGATGAGCAGCGCCAACGGGCTCACCGCCCAGCTGGAGCAGAACTTCCTGGAGGCCTTCCAGACGGTGCTCAAGCTGATCCTGCTCATCACCTTCATGTGGGTCTGCGTCAAGCTGGTCAACATGGGGGTGCTGATCATCCGGGCTGGCGTCGACCTTATCCGCACCGCCATCGAGCACAGCGAAGAGAAGGGTGCCAAGCCCACCGAGCAGGACCGCCATTTCTGATCTTCCCCTGCCACGGGTCAGATAAACAACAGGCCATCATGTGATGGCCTGTTTTTATGGTGGCATGACGCTTAAATAAATCAGTTAAGCAGTTTTTCCAGCTCCGCTTCGGCATCCGCCCTGGCCTGATCGCTCAGGGTGCCGGAGGTCGCTTCCCGCTTCTCGCCCTGTTGCTGCACCGCCTTGGCGGCTTGCTGCTGCGCACTGGTCGCGGTACTGATGGTCGCGGCACTGCTGGCGGCTTGTTGCTTCGCCGTGGTTGCGGCGCTGCTGGCGGCCTGCTTGGCGCTGTCGCTCACTGCCTTGGCGGCTTGCTGTTGCGCCGTGGTGGCGGCACTGATGGTCGCTGCGCTGCTGGCAGCCTGTTTGGCGGTGTCACTTACCGCCTTGGCGGTTTGCTGCTGCGCCGTGGTTGCGGCACTGATGGTCGCTGCGCTGCTGACGGCTTGCTTGGCGCTGTCGCTCACTGCCTTGGCGGCTTGTTGCTGCGCTGTAGTGGTGGCGCTGCTGACGGCCTGCTTGGCGCTGTCGCTCACTGCCTTGGTGGCTTGCTGCTGCGCCGTGGTTGCGGCACTGATGGTGGCTGCGCCGCTAGCGGCCTGCTTGGCGCTGTCACTCACCGCCTTGGTCGCTTGCTGCTGCGCTGTGGTGGCGGCACTGATGGTCGCTGCGCTGCTTGCGGCCTGCTTGGTGGTGTCGCTCACCGCCTTGGCGGCTTGCTGCTGCGCTGTGGTGGCGGCACTGATGGTCGCGGCGCTGCTGGCAGCCTGCTTGGCGGTGTCGCTCACCGCCTTTTCGGCTTGCTGCTGCGCCGTGGTTGCGGCACTGATGGCGGCGGCACTGCTGGCGGCCTGCTTGGCGCTGTCGCTCACCGCCTTGGTCGTTTGCTGCTGCGCCGTGGTTGCTGCGCTGCTGACGGCCTGCTTGGCGCTGTCGCTCGCCGCCTTGGTCGCTTGTTGCTGCGCCGTGGTGGCGGCACTGCCGATCACCTGTCTGGTGGAGTCGGACAGGGCCTTGCTGGCGCTCTGTTGCAGGCCCCCCATCATGGTGCCCAGCAGAGAACTGCCCGCGCCCGTGAGCCCCTGACCGGCACCGGTCAGGGCCGTGGCGGCCGGGGTGGCCTGGGACTGCCAGCCCTGCATGGCGCTGGGCCAGGTCGGGGTGGCGGCCGTCAGGTTTTCCCCGAAGACCTGGGTCGCCCCGTCACCTTTTTGCACCATGACGGCGAGCTGGTTGGTGTCGGCGTTCCAGACCATGCCGGCCTGCTTGGCTACGTCCGGCACTGGGGCGTAGCGGGAGACCACGTAAAAGAGCGGCCCCTCCTGTTGCAGCTCGTCGGCGGTCTTGAGCAGCTGCATGGTGCTCTCGTAGTTGGGCCCCAGCATGGCGGTCATTCTGTCCTTGATCAGCGGCTGCTCGAACAGGTTGGCCTCGTTCGGATCGAAACCGACCAGCGGCTTGAGCAGGGCCCACATCAGCTGGCTGGTGGGGCTCATCATCAGCAGGGGGGCGACACAGGCGGACAACATCAGGCTCAGGCAGGCAGCCTTGAGCAACGGCATGATACGCATTGACAACATATCCAGTTAATTATCTGATTATTAAGGGTTATTCATTACCGCATCCCGGCGATGCCGGTGGGGGCCCACGGCAGAACCCTGACAGGCCTTGGCGGGCGCAGGCAGGCTATCATATTGCTTCCGGAATGCCAGATGAGCCGACATTTATTGGTCAAGTCGAGGGCTCTGCTGGTCGCTCTACACTTTCACTCCCCCGTGACAGGAATTCCCATGATCCGTTGTGCAGGTTGTCTGCTGGCCCTTGGCTGGCTCTTCCCCGCGTTGGCCGCCCCGGCGTCCAACACCCTCAGCCACTCGGTGGGCACCGAGCTGGTGCTGCCCCTTGGTTCGCTGCCCGAGCGGGTGTGCTGGTATCAGGATCAGAAATACTCCCAGGGGGCCCGTATCCAGCAGGGGGAGCTCTGGCTGGAGTGCGCGCCGCAACAGGCGATGGAGACCAATGGCCCCCTGATCTGGCGAGAGGTGACGACGCCGTCACAGAGTGGTGAACCGGAGGGCAACCAGCGGATGATCCGGGTGGGCCAGTGAGCCTTTTCTTGATCCAGCTACAGACACGGGCGTGATCTCTATCGCATAATGCGGCTCTTTCTTCTCTTGACTGGGATCTAAGCAATGGCTCGTCGCTCTTCCAATGCACAACGTCGTCGCAGTAGCTGGTGGTACAAACGCTTGTTGGCAAGGGAGCGGGAAGAGCGCGAAGCGCGTTCCGTCCGGGATTGATACTGCATTGAACAACGGAGCCTCGGGCTCCGTTTTTATTGGTGACTAAACGTGCATTACCGCAGGCAGGTTTATTACCACAGGTGGATAATGATGCCGCTCTGTCAGTGCACAACGTCGTTGCCGTCGTGAGCTGGCGGTACAACCCCTTGTTGGCAAGGGAGGGAAGCGCGCGAGGGCGCTGCGTCCGGGATGGATACGGCATGGAAGAACGGAGCCTCGGGCTCCGTTTTTATTGGTGAATATAAGTGCATTATCACAGGCAGGTTTATTACCACAGGTGGATAATGATGCCGCTCTGCCAGTGCACAACGTCGTTGCCGCCGTGAGCTGGCGGTGCAAATCCTTGTTGGCAAGGGAGGGAAGCGCGCGAGGGCGCTGCGTCCGGGATGGATACGGCATGGAAGAACGGAGCCTCGGGCTCCGTTTTTATTGGTGACTAAAAGTGCATTACCGCAGGCAGGTTTATTACCAAAGGTGGACAATGGTGCCGCTCTGCCAGTGCACAACGTCGTTGCCGCCGTGAGCTGGCGGTACAACCCCTTCATTCAGCAAAGACCGTCATGCGAGAACGGGGGCCATCGGGCCCCCGTTTTGCTTTTGCAGAGGTTGGCTGCCTGCGACTCAGCGCAGCAGGGCGGCCAGGGCCAGCTCGACCCGCTTGGCGTACTCGGGGTCGGCCTGCTCGAAGTGCCTGAGCTGGGCCGCGACGATGGCGTCATCCTCCACATTGATGAGGGAGCGGGCCAGGTTGGCGGCGAGGCGGGCACGCTGCCCCTCGTCCATCAGGCGGAAGAGATCCCCCGGCTGGCTGTAGTAGTCGCTGTCGTAGTCGCGAAAATCATGGTGCAGGGCAGCCCCTTCCAGAGTCAGGGCCGGTTCGTGCTGCTCGCTCGGCTGCTGGGTGCCGAAGCGGTTTGGCTGGTAGTTGGGGCTGGCGCCACCGTTGCTGTCCGCCCGCATGGCGCCGTCGCGGTGGGCGCCGTGGTGGAACGGGCAGCGCGGGGCGTTGACCGGCAGCAGGCCGTGGTTGACGCCGAGGCGGTAGCGCTGGGTGTCACCGTAGGAGAAGAGCCTCCCCTGCAACATGCGATCCGGCGAGAAGCCGATGCCGGGCACCAGGTTAGCCGGGGTGAAGGCGGCCTGCTCCACGTGGGCGAAGTAGTTGTCCGGGTTCTGGTTGAGCTCCAGCACGCCCACCGGGATGAGCGGGTAGTCCTTGTGGGGCCATACCTTGGTGAGGTCGAACGGGTGGATCTTGTAGGTCTGGGCCTCGGCCTCTGGCATCACCTGCACATAGACCTTCCAGCGCGGGAAGTCCCCCCGCTCGATGGCGTTGAACAGATCCGCCTGGCTGGTCTCTCTGTCCTGACCGACGACGGTGGCCGCCTCTTCATCGGTGTAGAAGCGGTGGCCCTGCTCGGTCTTGAAGTGGAACTTGACCCAGAAGCGCTCGTTGGCCGAGTTGATGAAGCTGAAGGTGTGGCTGCCGTAGCCGTTCATCTCCCGCAGGCTCCTGGGGATGCCGCGATCGCTGAAGAGGATGGTGACCTGGTGCAGGGATTCCGGGTGGCGGGACCAGAAGTCCCAGGCGGCGGTGGCGCTGCGCAGGTTGGTGCGGGGATCCCGCTTCTGGGTGTGGATGAAGTCGGGGAATTTCAGGGGATCGCGGATGAAGAACACCGGGGTGTTGTTGCCCACCAGATCCCAGTTGCCCTGCTCGGTGTAGAACTTGAGGGCGAAGCCGCGCACGTCGCGCTCTGCGTCGGCGGCGCCCTTCTCGCCGGCCACGGTGGAGAAGCGCAGGAACACCGGGGTCTGCTTGCCGACGGCGTTGAACAGGTCGGCCTTGCTGAAGGCGCTGATGTCGTGGGTCACGGTGAAGGTGCCGTAGGCGCCCGAGCCCTTGGCATGCACCACCCGCTCGGGAATGCGCTCGCGGTCGAAGTGGGCGAGTTTCTCCATCAACCAGATGTCTTGCATCAGGACGGGGCCGCGGGGGCCGGCGGTGAGGCTGTTGTTGTTGTCGACGACGGGGGCGCCGTTGGCGCTGCGCAGGGTCTTGTCGGTCATGGCGGGTCTCCTTGTGATGAGTCGCCAGACTAGGTGAAGTGGGGGAGCGGCTCCAATGGAGTGTGCCTAACCCTTTGATTGGTTTCGCTGATGGGGGTGGAAACAGACGCCAGCCTTGCGGCAAGATGGGATTCAGCCAATCAGGAGGTCTCATGTCCATCACCATTCGCCGCGCCGGGCCGGAAGATGCCGCCGCCCTGCGGGATCTTCACGCCATGCCCCATGCCCAGGCGGGCACCCTGCAACTTCCCTTCCCCTCCCTGCAGCAGTGGGAGCAGAAGCTGACCCCGCGGGATGGCATCTACAGCCTGCTGGCGGAGTGGGAGGGGGAGGTGGCGGGCGCGCTGGTCCTGATGGTGGAGCCTGCCCCCCGCCGCCGCCACGTGGCGAGCATCGGCATGGCGGTACACGATGACTGGGCCGGGCGCGGGGTGGGCACCGCCCTGATGCAGGCTGCGCTGGATCTGGCGGACAACTGGCTCGGCTTGACGCGGGTGGAGCTGACGGTCTGGGCCGACAATCAGGCGGCCCTGGCCCTCTATCGCAAGGCGGGCTTCGTGGAGGAGGGCGTAGCCCGGGATTACGGCCTGCGTCATGGGGTGCTGGTGGATGCCCTCTACATGGCCAGGGTGCGCCGATGATCGACTATCGCGAGCGCCTGACGCCGGTGCTGCGGGCACTGGAGCAGGATCCGGATCTCTCCATCGAGGCGCTGGCGAGTCGCGCTTGCCTCTCCCTCTACCATTTCCACCGGGTGTTCACCGCCGTGGTGGGGGAGGCCCCTGGCGAGATGTGCCGCCGCCTGCGGATGCAGCGGGCGGCCTGGCAGCTCTGCTACACCGATGCCAGCGTCACCGCCATCGCCCTGGGGGCGGGGCTTGGCAGCTCCCAGGCTTTCGCCAAGGCGTTTCGTCGTCACTATGGTTGCACCCCGGGGGAGTTTCGCCGCGACAAGGGCAAGAACGGACACCTGGATCGCAAGGAAGGACACGCATGGCAAGGGGCACTCCCTTATGCTGAAGGCCACTCATCAGCAAGGAGCAACACCATGAACACCGTCGAGATGGACGCCCGCACCCTGGCCTATATCCGCGTGACCGGCCCCTATGGCGAAGGGTATGACGCCGTCTGCCATCGCCTTCACCAGTGGGCCGCGCCCCGTGGCCTGGAAGGGGGAGAGTGGATCTTCATCTACCACGACAACCCCGAGGTGACGCCGCCGGCCCAGTGCCGCACCGACATCGGCATCAGCGTGCCGGTGGGTACCCTGGGGGCGGGGGAGGTGGAAATTCAGCTCATCCCCGCCGGGCGCTACGCCCAGTCCCGCTATCTCATCACGGATCGCAGCCAGTACGGGGTGCGCTGGCAGGAGCACATCGGCGATATCGTCGCGGCCGGGCTCGCCTTTGGGGACGGCCCCTGCTTCGAGCTCTATCACAGCGTGAGCAATGACCCGCTGCGGGATGACGTGAGCTTCTGCTCCAGCGTGCGCTAGGCAGGCGGCAATAAAACGAGGCGCCCAAGGGCGCCTCGTTTTATTTGGGACCAATGACTACCGCAGATATCAGGACTGGCTGGGCACCTTGTTGCGGCGGGACTTCCACCACCAGCGCAGGCGGATCTGGGAGATGAGCATCCCCGCCAGCATCAGGGCGCAGCCGACCACGGCCCGTTCGTCCAGATGTTCCCCCAGCAGCAGGACACCGCCGATGGCGGCGAACACCGTCTCCAGGCTGAGGATGATGGCGGCGTGGGCCGGATGGGCACCGCGCTGCCCCACCACCTGCAGGGTATAGCCGATGCCGACCGAGACCAGACCGGCGTAGAGCAGCGCCTGCCAGCCCGCCACGGCACCACTCGCCGTCGGAGTCTCGATGACGAAGGCCGTGGCCAGGCTGAGCAGGCCGCACACCACGAACTGCACCCCGGCAAGGCGAATGGGGGCGACCCGGTTCGAGTAGTGATCCAGCACCAGCAGATGCACGGCCCAGAACAGGGCCCCGATCACTTGCAGCAGATCGCCGTAGCCGATGGTGAACTCCTCGGTGACGCTGAGGTAGTAGAGCCCGGCCATGGCGATGAGGGCGCCTACCCAGGTGTTGGCCCCGGTCTTGTGGCGCAGGGCCAGGCCGATGACGGGGACCAGGATGATGTAGAGGCCGGTGATGAAGCCCGCCTTGGCGGCCGTGGTGTAGAGCAGCCCCACCTGTTGCAGGGAGGCGGCGGAGAAGAGCACGGTGCCGGCGATGAGGCCCCCGGTCAGCAGCAGGCGGTTATCACCGGCAGGCTGGGGCGGCTGGCGTGACTTGAGCCACCACAAGAGCGGCAGCAGGGAGAGGGCGCCCAGCAGGAAGCGCAGGCCGTTGAAGGTGAAGGGCCCCATGTGATCCATCCCCAGACGCTGGGCGACGAAGCCCAGCCCCCAGATGGCGGCGGCCATCAATAACATCATGTTTGAACGCATACGGAATCATCCCTGAGAAAGAGTCTCGGCGGCACTCGGGCCCCGCCATTACGATACCTGCGAGAAGGGGCGTTTGTCGTCAGCCATTTGTTGCCGGGCGAGGGCAGGATCAGCGGCTGGCCAGCTTGGCGAGCAGGGGCAGCAGGGCGAGCAGCAGCAGGTTGCCCCTAAGGATCCAGATCACCCAGAACTGCTGCTGGGTGGAGACAAGGGGAGCCCGTCCCTGGCGCAAGGATCGGCGCCAGTGGTGGAACAGCCGGCTGGGGTAGCCAAAGCTGATGGCCATGGCGAAGAACATCAGCAGCTTGGTGCGGTAACCCGGATTGGCAAACAGGATGGCCGGTGGCTGGGGATGGGCGACCACCAGCAGCACGCCCGTGATGAAGATGAGCAGCAGGGCCAGGGCGGCCAGGCTGTCAGCCAGCAGCAGCTTGCGCACCTGCTCGATGGACATGCCGCGCCGGAACAGGAAATACTCCGAGGTGATGGCACCGGTCAGGGTGATCACGGCGCAGTAATGGAGGGCAGTCAGCAGTTCCGGTTTCAACATCCAGGCCAGTTCCTTCTCGTTGGCCACCCGATGCGCTTCCCTTTGGACGCCATCAGGTGGGGCTGATATTCTGACACTACACGATGTCAGGGGATAGCATGGAGTCAGGGTTGGATAAGCGAGCAGTCTCCAAAAAGACCTGGTCCCTGGTGGCACGGATGCGCCTGGGCCTGCTTCTGCTCTTCATTCCCGTCCTGATGCTGGGCGCCATCTACTACCTGCACATGGAGCGCAGCCTGCAGCGAGAGCTGCAACAGCGCCTGCTCGCCACCAATCACCAGTTGCGCCACGTCTTCATCGAACCCTACCTGAACGAGATGGAGCGTCAGTTCTCCCTCATCTACGACCAGGTCAAGGTGGAGGACATCAGCGGCCCCCGTCTGCGCAACACCGACTCCTATCTCAGGGAGTGGCGTCTCTACAAGGGGGTGATGGCTGATCTCATCTACATCTATGTGGGCACCGCCGAGCGCCAGATGCTGATCTACCCCGAATGGCAGGCGGATGCGGACTTCGATCCCAGGGTGCGCCCCTGGTATCAGCTGGCCAGCCAGCATGTGGGCAAGATGGTCTGGACCGAACCCTACTACGACTACACCAATGGCACGCTGGTGATCGCCCTGGCGCGGGCCATCACCGACAAGGAGGGCAAGGTGCGGGGGGTCTTCGCGGTGGATGCCATCCTGGCCCCCTTCTCCGCCCAGCTGAACCGGCAGTGGAACAGCGGTTACCAGATGATCGTCAACCAGTCGGGCAAGGTGCTGGCCCACCCCGATCCCTCACAACTGCTCAAGCCCATGACCCACCCGACCTGGCTCTCCCGCTTCAGCGGGGAGGACGGCATCTTCCTGGATCAGGCGTCTCGCCAGTTCGTGGCCTACAGCCGCCTGCCGGACCACAACTGGGTGCTGATCAGCGTGTTGCCCGCCTCCAGCATCCAGGCGGTGGTGGCGAGTGCCTCCCTCAACGTGCTCGGGATCATCGTGCTGGCCAGCGTGCTCTACATGGTGCTGGCACTGATCTGGTCCCGTTATTTCAGGCGGATGCTGGACGAGATCGCCACCGTGATCCGGGCCAGCCGGACCCAGCCTGACGAGGTGCACCAGGGGGGGATGCGCGAGCTCAGGCACGTCTATGCCGAGCTGGCGGAGGTGAGCAAGGATTATCACGAGGTGCGCCAGCAGGCGAACCTCGACAAGCTGACCGGCCTTTACAACCGGCGCTTCTTCGACGAGCGGTTGAATCGGCTGCTGCTCGATCAGGACCGCTTCTGCCTGGCCATGATCGATCTGGACGGTTTCAAGCGGATCAATGACACCTATGGTCACCAGACCGGGGACGTGGTGCTCAAGCGGGTGGCCAGCTTTGGCGCCAAGCTGCTGGGGGATCATGGCTGGGTATGCCGCTATGGCGGGGAAGAGCTGGTGGTGCTGTTCGCCAATCCGGACATCCACTTCTGCCAGATGCTGCTGGAGCAGTACAGGATTGGGGTGGCCTCCCTGCACTGGCGTGAACCCGGTCTTGGGATCACCTTCAGCGGCGGCCTGGTGGCGAGTGCCCCCGGGCTTGGGGCCAGGAGCCTGCTGACCATGGTCGATGCCGAGGTCTATCGCGCCAAGGGTGACGGCAAGAATCGCATCTACATGGTGGATCCCCTGGCTCCCCGGGACGACTCGCCCTCAGGGGATGGCATGTTGAGCAAAGAAGAGGCCTGAGGGCCTCTTCTTCATTGCGCGGATCAAGGGTGCAACTGCCAGGTCCAGAGGGGCCAGCCCAGCTCCTCGGCGCACTGGCGCAGGGCGGGGGCCGGATTGACCGCATGGGGATGGCTCACCGCCTGCAGCATGGGCAGATCGTTGTGGGAATCGCTGTAGCCGAAGCTCTCCTGCCAGAGGTGTTCCTTTCCGGCAAAGAGCTGGTTGATGCGGGCCACCTTGCCTTCGCGAAAACTCAGGGTGCCGCGGGTCTGGCCGGTCAACATGCCGGCTTCCTCGTCGAGCAGGATGGCCACGCAGTGATCCATCCCCAGCATCTGCGCCATGGGAGCCACCAGATGCTCGCCGGAGGCGGAGATGAGCACCAGCTCGTCGCCACGCTGGCGATGCCACTCGATGCGGGCCAGCCCCTCGGGGTAGAGGCGCTCCCGCAGCACCTGTTCGGCAAAGCGGGTGCAGAGGGAGTCGAGCCACTGGCGCGTCCTGCCTGCCAGCGGTTGCAGGGTGAAGGCCATGTACTGGTGCATGTCCATCTTGCCCTGATGGTAGAGTGACATCATGGCCTGCTCCTCGGCCACCATGCCCGCCGGGGCCAGCTCCTGGGCCACCATGTACTCCAGCCAGAGGCTGGCGGAATCCCCCGCTATCAGGGTCTCGTCCAGATCAAACAGTGCCAGGGCCATGGCTGCTCCTCGGGTTGGCTGCCAGCATCGGGGTACTGGCTGAAAAATGAATGGGATTCATGGCGTTATGCTACCTCACAGAGTTGATCCCGGGCCACCACCAGGGTCACGGCGCTGCCCACCGGCAGCAGATCGCCGGCACGGCGGTTGAGGCTATCCACCGTCAACAGCCCTGCCTCGCACTCCACCTGATAGCGGATGACGTTGCCGAGCAGCTGCTGCTGGCGAACGATGCCGGGCAGGCTGGGCTCGTGGCTGACCGCCCCGGCGGGCAGCAGGGTGATGGACTCCGGCCGCAGCGCCAGCTTGCCGCGAAAGCGCGGGCCGAACAGGGATTTGGCCTGCTCGCCACCCAGCAGGTTGTAGTTGCCGATAAAGCCCGCTACGAACTCGCTGGCGGGGCGGGTGTAGATCTGCTCTGGCGTGCCGCTCTGGACGATGGACCCCTTGTTCATCAGGAAGATCCGATCCGACAGGGTCAGCGCCTCCTCCTGATCGTGGGTCACGAAGATGGTGGTGAGCTCGAGGCGCTGCTGGATCTCGCGGATCTGCTGGCGCAGGCTGCGGCGGATGCGGGCATCCAGCGCCGAGAGCGGCTCGTCCAGCAGCAGGATCCGCGGTTGCACCACCAACGCCCGGGCCAGCGCCACCCGCTGGCGCTGGCCGCCGGAGAGCTCGCTCGGATAGCGGCGCTCGAAGCCGGTCAGCTCCACCAGCTCAAGCGCCTCTTGCACGCTGGCGGCGAGATCCCGCCCCGGCTGGGGCTTCATCTTGAGGCCGAAGGCGACGTTGTCCCACACCGTCATGTTGGGAAACAGCGCATAGCTCTGGAACACCATGCCGATGCCCCGCTTCTGGGGCTCCTGCCAGGTGATCTCCTCACCGGCCACCCGCACCTGACCGCCATCCACCGGGGTGAGCCCGGCCAGGGCCCGCAGCAGGGTGGATTTGCCGCAGCCGGAGGGGCCGAGCAGGGTCACCAACTCCCCCTTGCGAATGCCGAATTCAATTCCCTCGAACACCTTGGTGTCGCCGTAGGATTTGTGCAGTTGATTCACTTCTAGATGGAACATGTTGATTCACCGATGAAATCTGTTGGCCGCCCAGGTGAGCAGCAGGGTCAGCAGGAAGTAGCTCATCACCAGTGCGCTGGTGAAGTGGCCCGAGGTGGCACGCATGTTGTAGAGGTAGACCTGCAGGGTCTCGTAACGGGTGCCCACCAGCATGTTGGCAAACACGAACTCCCCGAGCAGGAAGGACAGCGAGAGAAACAGCGCCGCCAGCAGCCCCTTGCGCAGGCAGGGGATCACCACCAGCAGGAAGGCGCGGGCACTGCTCGCCCCCAGCAGGTGAGCGGCATCCATCAGATCCTTCAGCGGCACCCCTTGCAGGCTGTTGGCCAGCGCCCGGTACATGAAGGGGAGCACCACGGTGAACCAGGTGCCGATCAGGATCCACGGCGTGCCGATAATTGGCAGCACGCCGTCAGCGTAGATCTGCAACAGCCCCACCGAAGAGACCACTGGCGGCACCGCGAAGGGGAGCAGGATCAAGAGATTCATCCAGGGATCCAGCCTGGGGAAGTAGTAGGCCACCACCAGCACGGTCGGCACCAGCACCAGGGTACCCAGCAACAGGGTAGCGAAGCAGACCAGGAGGCTGCGGCCAAAGGCCGCCAGAAAGCGCGGGTCGCCCCAGAGCTTGAGATACCAGTCGAGGGTGAAGCCATCCGGCAGCAGGGTCGCCCCCCAACGGGTGGAGATGGAGTAGATAAAGGTGGCCAGCAGCGGCAGCAGCAGGGTGGCGACCAGCGCCCCCAGCACCCATCTGGGCCAGCGCGGCGTCAAATCATGCATGGGATTGCCCCTTGTTCACATAGCTCTTTTTCAGCAACCACTGGTTGGCGGCTGTCACCACCCCCAGCAGCACCATCAGGATCACCGCCAGCGCCGCCGCGAGATTCGGCTCGAGGAAGATGTCGCCGGAGACCAGACTGGCCACCCGGATGGTCACCAGGTTGAAGTTGCCGGTGGTGAGAGCGTAGGCAGAGGCATAGGCCCCCACTGCGTTGGCAAACAGGATGATCAGGGTGCCGAGCAGGGCAGGGGTGAGCACCGGCAGCGCCACGTGCCACACATACTGCCCCTTGCTGGCGCCAAGCAGGGCGGCGGCCTGGGGCCACTCATCCTGCAGGGCGTCGAATGCCGGGTAGAGCAGCAGCAGGGCGAGGGGGATCTGGAAGTAGGTGTAAATCAGGATAAGGCCGCTGCCCGAGTAGAGGTTGAAGCCATCGATGAGGCCCCAGGATTTGAGCAGCAGGGTCACCGCGCCATTGATGCCGAGCACGATGATGAAGGCGAACGCCAGCGGCACGCCGCTGAAGTTGCCCGTCATGGTGACGAAGGCCAGCAGCACCCGCTTGACCCGCTCGCCGCTGTGGCGCAGCGCCGCCGCCCCGAGGGTGCCGATGGCGAGCCCCGCCAGGCTGGCGATGCCGGCAATGCGCAACGAGTTGCCGAAGGATTGCAGGTAGAAGGGGGAGCTCAAAATCTCCCGGTAGTGGTCGAGACCCCAGCCATCAGGGGTCTGGACGCTGCCCACCAGTACCCACACCATGGGGGCGAGCTGAAACAGGATCATCAAGAGGACAAAGGGCAGCAGCACCAGGGCCGGCAGCCAGTGGCGGCGCACCCGGCGTGGCTTCACCTGTTGATCCGCGAGGATCTCGGTGGTGGCAGGCATCATCAGTGCACCTCGCGCATAAAGGCCGCCTTGAGCAGCGGGGGGGCTGCCGGCTTGTCGTGGGGAACCCCCAGCAGATCCGCCATCAGGGCGCAGAGCTGGGTCTGGGCGATCGCCACACCATCCGGCCAGCGCTCGACGAAGGCATCGCCAAAGAGCCAGAGCGGCACAGTGCGCTCCTCGACCAGAGTGCCGCCATGGCTGAGATCGTTGTTCATGCCGTGATCCGAGGTGATCACCACCTGATACCCCTCTGCCAGCCACTGGGGTAGCAGCTCGGCCAGCAGGCTGTCCATGCGGCGCGCCTGATTGCGGTACTGGCGGGAATCGAGACCAAACTGGTGGCCCGCATCGTCCACCCCCATGGGGTGGATCAGCAGAAAATCGGGGTCGTACTGGCTGCGCAGCCACTCGCCGTCCATCAGCAGATGGCTGTCGGGGTAGGCGTCGTCCCAGTAGAAGCAGCCGTGCTGGATGGGCAACTGTTCATCGTGAGTAAAGCGATCGCGGGCCGCCAGCCAGGGGCTCTGGTTGTAGAGCTCGCTCACCCAGTGGTAGGCCGCCGCTGCGGTGCGTTTGCCCGCGGCCCGGGCGAGATGGAAGATGGAGTCGTGTTGGCTCAGGCGCGTCACCCCGTTGTGGGTGATGCCGCTCGCCACCGGCGGCACGCCGGTCAGGATGCACTCGTAGAGAGGGCGGGAGAGGGAGGGCAGGGCGGCACTCAGGGTCGTATGCAGGCCGCGCTCTGCCTCCACCATGCCACAGAGGTAGCCCATGCAATGGGCTACCTCTGCTGCCAGGCCATCCACAAGTACCACTATCACCTTGTGTTGCACTGGCCACTCCTTACTGCATGTTGATCATGACGGTTTCCTGCCACTGGCGCGGCAGGGCCTTGGAGCTCTGCTCCCAGGCGGCGTGATCCTGCACCGGCTTGGCGTTGGCATACTGCTCGGCCGGCAGCAGCTTGGCCTTGACGTCATCCGGCAGGGTCACGTTGCTGCGAATGGGGCGGGCGTAGCCACGGGCCAGGTTGATTTGACCTGCATCGGAGAGGATGTATTCCCGCGCCAACTTGGCGGCGTTGGGGTTCTTGGCCCACTTGTTGATGATGGTGGTGTAGCCGGCGATGACGGAGCCGTCGCTCGGGATCACCACATCAAACTTCTTGGGGTCGATCTGGTCGCGGTAGTTGAGGGCGTTGAAGTCCCACAGCACCCCCACTTCCACTTCGCCTTTCTCGATGTTGGCGATGGTCGGGTCGTTCAGCGACAGACGGCCCTGCTTGGCCAGCTTGCCGAACAGATCCAGGGCGGGTTTCAGATTCTTCTCGCTGCCGCCGGTGGCATAGGCCGCCGCCAGCACGCCGTTGTTGGCCTGGGAGGCGACGCCCACGTCACCCAGGGTCACCTTGTAGTCGCCACCCAGCAGGGATTGCCAGCTGGTGGGGGCGGCCTTGACCAGATCCTTGTTGATCAGGAAGGCGATGGTGCCGGTATAGGCCAGCATCCAGTGGCCATCCGCATCCTTGGCCCAGTTGGGAATGTCGGCCCAGGTGGAGGGCTTGTAGGGCTGGGTGACACCCTGCTTGACCGCCACCGGGCCGAAGGCGCCGCCCACGTCGCCGATGTCGGCGGTGGCATTGGCCTTCTCGGCGGCGAACTTGGCGATCTCCTGGGCGGAGCTCATGTCGGTATCCTGATGCTTGATGCCGTAGATGCTGCCGAGCTGCTGCCAGGTATCCTTCCAGTTGGCCCAGCTGTCCGGCATGCCGACGCTCTGGAGCTGGCCCTCACCGCGGGCGGCTTTTTCGAGATCCGCGATGTTCTCGGCGGCAAACAGCGGTTGACTGATGGCCACCAGGGCCAGTGCACTTGCGATCACGCTTTTCATCATCCCATCCCTCTGGACTAGGTCAGTTAAGGTTCGAGAGGGATGCTAGAGGGGAAATATGACGGTGGCGGGGCGCTTTGATGGCAGTTTCGTGACAATCGCCCTGTCATGGCGCTGTCATCAGGGGCGGTTACAACTCGGGGTCGACAACCTCTGGTCTACTCCAGTGGTGTGCAAACCCGAATGACCGACAGGGATGTGACAGTGACAGAGCGATTGAGTGAACAGGGGATGGCCGATGGCCGCATACCCTCCAAGTGCGAACAGATTTGCCGGACCCTGCGCCGCTATATCGGCAGCGGACACCTGGCGGCGGGGCAGCAGCTGCCCGCCGAACGGGCCCTGAGCGAGCGATTCGCCACCACCCGCATCACCATCAAGGAGGCGCTCTCCAGCCTCGAGGCGGACGGCCTCATCTACCGGGCCGAGCGGCGTGGCTGGTTCGTGGCGCCGCCCCGCCTCACCTACGATCCCGCCATCCACACCCACTTTCACCAGTGGATTGGCGAGCAGCAGCGCACCGCCGAGACCCGGGTGCTGGCCCATGGCAACCAGCTTGCCAGCAGCGAGTTGTGCCGCTGGATGGGTCTGGAACCCTTTACGCCGCTCTACGAGATCCGCCGCCAGCGGCTGATCGACGGTCGCCCGGTGCTGCACGTCAGCCATCACCTGCTGGCGAGCCGCTTCCCCGGCATCGCCAGCGCTCCTCTGGCCAGCTCCCTCACCGAGCTTTACCGGCAGCGCTATGGCATAGGCCAGGGCTGGGCGAGCCTCGAGATCACCCCCTCGGCGGCCCGGGGAGAGATAGCCCGCGCCCTCAACCTGGCCCAGGGGAGCGCCGTGCTGCGCTTGGTGCGGGTCAATCATGACGAGGAGGGGAAGCTGGTGGATTGCGACATCGAGCACTGGCGACCGGACGCCATCCGCATCTGCCTGGATACCCGGGCACTGCAACCGCTCGCCACCGGCGCGCGGCAGGTGCAACTGGCAGAGTAGCGGCGTTCTGGCGCCCTGACATGGCGGATCCCGCAGGATCCACCGGGATCAGTTGTCGATGTTGGGGATCAGATCGTCGAAGCTCTGGTAGCCGCAGTCGGCCAGTTGCAGCGACATGGTGTAGGTCTTGCTGCCCTCCCGCTGGCCGATGGCGGGGCGGTTGAGCTTGAGCTCCTGATGCCAGTACTCCTTCATGCGATCGATCAGCGCCATGGCCTCGCTCTCCCCCAGATGGAGCTGGCACAGGGCCATGTAGTTGTTGGGCCTGTGCATGTTCTCCACCAGATAGTCCCCCAGCACCGACATGGCCTGGCGCGCCTGCTGGCGGGCGAAGCGGCTGTGCTGCTCGAAGCTGATGCGCTCGCTGATGAGGAAGTGGTAGCTGTTGTCGATGCCAAGCTGCAGGATGCCGAGCTTCTCCAGCTTGCGCAGATAGAGGTAGCAGGAGGCATCGGTCAGGCCGTACTCCCGCTTGAGATCGATGAGGGTCTTGTCGCGCCAGAAGATGTTGGCGAGGAAGGCATAGAGCCCCGGCTCCTTGTGAAACGCCTCATCCTGCTCCTGAGTGAAGACGGCCCGGCGGCTCTGGGCATCCTGGGTCCGGTCCAGCAGCTCTTCGAAGGAGAGTCCCACCAGATGGCAGATCTCCAGCAGGGTGTCGAACGGCAAGGAGGGCTTGTTCATCATGCGCTTCACGGTGGCGATGGAAACCCCCATGGCTTCTGCCAGGGTCTGATAGCGGATCCCCTTGTCGGTCAGGGTTTTCTTCAGGGTGTCGAGGATGTGATTGGCCAGTGTCTGGCTGTAGGTCATGCAACTATTCCTTTATCTGCATTTTTAGTCGTGTCAGAAATTGAGTGGTTTGTCTGTATCGGGCTCAAATTTTGACACCTAGAAAAACCAGAGGAGAGTAACCCGGTGATAATGGCGGAAATGGCCTGACCAGTTGTGGTGCAAGGTGGCAGAAAATGACACTCGGTGGTGCATATCCTTCAACCTTTCAACATTTTGCTGGTGATGCATATTACATCGCACATAATTCAACACGAATCGGATTCAATACCTTCCTGGTTGAGAAAACGATTGTTTGCTTCCAATTTAAGGGTTTTTTTAACCGCAAGGTTTTATTCTTTCCTGGCATTGAGCGGAACTCGCAAGAGGTCCGCTTTTTTTCTTTTCTCCGAATCTGAGCCCGTCGTCAAGAATGGGGCGCAGTTTTGGTACTTCCTGCGCCACCGACCCCGGAAGGCAGTCCTTTATTCCCCCTGACCGGCAAACAGCTTGGGGATCTCCCGCACCAGCCAGCTCTTGGCCTTGCCCATGGTGTCTCGCCGCCAGGCCAGCACGACCTGGATCTGGTGGCGATATTCGGGACTGATCACCTTGAGTCTGCCCGCCTTGATGTCCTCTTCAATCCAGCGTTGCGGCATGGTGCCGATGCCGAGCCCCGCCAGCAGGGCGTCCCGCTTCTCCCCCATGGTGCTGACGGTCAGGCGCGGCTGCTTGTCGAGCAGGCGGTAGGTGAGCACCGGCTTGCGCAGCGCCGTGTCGGCCACCGCGATGGCGCGATAGCGGCGCAGGGTCTCGTCCGCCAGGGGCTCGGGTTCCTGATGCAGGGGGTGATCGGGGTGGGCGACGTAGAGCATCACCTCCTCCCTGAGCACCTGGTGCTTGATGCCGGTCATGGCGATATCGGCATTGAGGGAGGAGATGAGCAGGTCGGCGCGGCCATCTTCCAGGCACTCCCAACTGCCCGCCAGCACCTCGGCGCGAAACCTCAGCCGGGTATCGGTCTGTTCGGCCAGCCGATCCACCAGGGGGTAGAGAGCCTGTACCGGCATCAAGGCATCGACGGCGATGGTGATGTCGGTCTCCCAGCCACGGGAGAGGGCCCGGGTCTCCCCCACCAGGTGCTCGGCCGCCTCCAGCAGCACCCGGCCCCGCTCCAGCAGCATGCGGCCCGCCGGGGTGAACTTGGTCCTGTGGCCGCTGCGGTCGAACAGCATGGCGTCCAGCTCGTCTTCCAGCTTTTGTACCGTGTAGCTCAGCGCCGAAGGCACCTTGCCCAGCTCGTCGGCCGCCGCCGCGAAGCTGCCACGACGGTCGATGGTGTCCAGCACCCGGATCGCCTCCAGGGTCAGCGCCCGCTCCTTGTTCGATTCCTTGGCCATATCCAACCTTCAATTTTTTTGAATGTGTTTACCAGATTATCTCGCTAACAACTTAGGGGAAGTCACTTTAATATTCAATCAACGCTTAGGCAGGAACGCCTGGCAGCCAAATAAAAGGTAGTTCCGGGCTGAGACATCCCCAAACACGATGTCTGATGTCAGCAAAAGAACAACATAGTATTTGAATGATCTCTTGCATGGATGCATTGATTCGGGCCCAAGGGGCCTTGGCAATGACATAAAACCCAAGAGAGTGAATGAACATGAAAAACGCAATCAAGATGCTGGCCGTTGCAGGCCTGATGACCGCAGGTGCCGCCCAGGCTTCCGTTCCCGCTGACTTCAATGCCGCCCCGGGCGTGCTGTTCGTCAACTGGAGCGCCACCGCCGCGATGGACGGCAAGGCCAACCCCATGCTGGAGGTGCGCGACGAGTCCGGTGATCTGCTGGCTTCCGTCCACGCCAACCTGATCGGCACCCAGCAGGTCGCCATCCCGAGCCGTACCCAGGGCAAGCTGACGGTGAGCCTGGGCAACGAAAGCAGCAGCTACCGCATCCCCTTCGGTCTGGGTGACGGTCGCCAGCGTTAATGAACCAACTTGGTCAGTGAGGAGCACACCATGATGAAATTGAGAGCCGCAGAAGCACGGGGCAAGGCCAACTTTGGCTGGCTGGATGCCCGTCACAGCTTCTCCTTCGGTCACTACTATGACCCGGAATGGATGGGACACTCTGCCCTGCGGGTCATCAATCAGGATCGGGTGGCGCCGGGTGGCGGTTTCGCGACCCACCCTCACGCCAACATGGAGATCCTCACCTGCGTGCTGCAAGGCACCATAGAGCACAAGGACAGCCTCGGCCACGCCGAGCAGATCCCGGCGGGGGATTTCCAGCTGATGAGCGCAGGGTCCGGCATCCGGCACAGCGAGTACAACCCCTCGCAGACCGAGCCGCTCTCCCTGCTGCAAATCTGGATCGAGCCGAATGAACACGGCACGACCCCGGGTTATCAGCAGAAGAAGATTGAAAACAAGCCCGGGATGACGCTGGTGGCGTCACCGGACGGCGAGGCGGGATCCTTCAGGATCCGCCAGCAGGCCAGAGTGTGGCGTCTGCAGCTCGCAGAAGGGGAGACCCTGGAGTGGGCACTGCAAGGGCGTCATGGTTACCTGCACATGATTTCAGGGGAGCTGACCGGCAACGGTCTGGCTGCCCGACCCGGCGACGGGCTGCTCAGCCGCGACGAGTCGAGCTGGGTGCTCACCGCCTCCAGGGGGAGTGAAGCCCTGCTGTTTGACCTGCCTTGATAGAAAAATCTTGGCGAAATGAATGAGTTAACAATTAGCTTTTACACTGTAAATACCATGATGGTAAGCAAAGGAATATGACGATGGACAAGATGAAAGATGTGGCACTGCTGGTGGGTCGTGTACTGCTGGCACTGATGTTCGTGATGGCTGGCTGGGGCAAGATCGGCGGTTACGCCGGTACCCAGGGTTACATGGAAGCCATGGGTGTGCCCGGGTTCATGCTGCCCCTGGTGATCCTGCTGGAGCTGGGTGGCGGTCTTGCCATCATGCTGGGCCTGTTTACCCGCAGCCTCTCCGTGCTGCTGGCCGGTTTCACCCTGATGGCCGCCTTCATCTTCCACTATCAGCCTGCCGAGCAGATGCAGATGCTGATGTTCATGAAGAACGTCTCCGTGGCCGGTGGTTTCCTGGCCCTGGCGGCGGCCGGTGCAGGGGCTTTCAGCCTGGATGCCCGCCTCGGCAAGCACTGGTAATACCCTGACGTTTCAAGTTTTCCAACGCCTTTTGGCCGGTGCCCTGCACCGGCTTTTTTGTGCCCGCTTCCCGGGGATGCCATCTGTGTGACGGCGCGCAGTCCGGACGCCACAAGTGCCTTTTGCATCTTATCCCCCGATCCCCGACAATCCCGATTCGCGTGCCGTGACGGGAATGCCAGAGAGTGTTCCCCCGCGCACCCCCTCTTCATGAAATTGGCGGGAGTCGTCCATGTTTACCCTCTACCACTCCAATCAGCTGGACCTGCTCAAAGAGCTGCTGGTGAGCCGCATCCGGCAGGCTCCGCTCTCCCACCCCTTCGATCGGGAGCAGATCCTGGTGCAGAGTCCCGGCATGGCCCAGTGGCTCAAGCTGGAGCTGGCCAAGGCGTTCGGCATCGCCGCCAACATCGATTTTCCCCTGCCCGCGAGTTTCATCTGGGAGATGTTTACCCGGGTGCTGGCGGACGTGCCGCGCCAGAGCCCCTACAACAAGGGGGCCATGAGCTGGCACCTGATGACCATTCTGCCCACTCTGCTCGGCAGACCCGCCTTTGCGCCCCTCGCGGCCTATCTGGGGGGCCGTGACGGGGCGGCGCCGGAGCAGGTGCGGCTCTGGCAGCTCTGCCAGAAGGTGGCGGATCTGTTCGACCAGTATCTGGTCTACCGGCCGGACTGGATCGCCCGCTGGGAAGAGGGGGAAGGATTGAGCCAGGAGCTGGCCGGAGTGAGCGGTCAGGATTGGCAGCCCGAACTCTGGCGCGAGCTGGTGGCCCGCACCCTGGCCCTCAGCCCCAGCGGCTACCACCGCGCCAACCTCTACGAGGCCTTCATCCACGAGCTGGAGCGCACCCGGGATCTGCCGGGCAGGCTGCCGCAACGGGTCTTCGTGTTCGGCATCTCGGCCCTGCCGCCCCGCTATGTGGAGGCCCTGCTGGCCCTCGGCAGCCGCCCCGAGGTGGAGGTGCACCTGTTTGTGACCAACCCCTGCCGCTACTACTGGGGGGACTTGCTCGATCGCAAGACCCTGGCGCGCCTCGAAAACAAGCTCAAGCCCGGCACGGATCTCGAGACCCTGCAGGGCCCCGCCAACCCCTTGCTCGCCTCCATGGGCAAGCTGGGGCGCGACTACCTGCACCAGCTGATGGAGCTGGAGGTGCCGCAGATCGAGGCCTTCGTCGACATCGAGGATCGCGACGATGAGGGCAAGGTCACCTTGCTGCGGGCCATCCAGAAAGACGTGCTGGAGCTGGCGGAACGGGGGGCCGGCGAGTTCAATCTCGATGCCAGCCACCACAAG
This sequence comes from Aeromonas sp. INTO2, assembly GCF_049860605.1. Lineage (NCBI taxonomy): Bacteria > Pseudomonadati > Pseudomonadota > Gammaproteobacteria > Aeromonadales > Aeromonadaceae > Aeromonas > Aeromonas sp. INTO2. Next base: position 3,844,103 of record NZ_CP187588.1, on the reverse strand, counting down.
AGCCCTGTCAGCCTGGATGACGGCACCCTGCAGATCCACGCCTGCCACGGCCCCATGCGGGAGCTCGAGGTGCTGCACGACCGGCTGCTGGCCCTGTTCGAGCAGGATCCCACCCTCACCCCCAAAGACGTGGTGGTGATGATGCCGGACGTCAACAGCTACGGCCCCTACATCCAGGCCGTCTTTGGCAAGGAGGGCGGCAAGGGGCGGAGCGGGGCCCGCGGCCAGATCCCCTTTGCGATCTCCGAGCGGGCGGCGAGCCAGGAGAGCCCGTTGCTGCAAAGTTTCCTCGCCCTGCTCAGGCTGCCGAACGCCCGCTTCGGGGCGGGGGAGCTGCTCGCCATCCTGGAGGTGCCCGCCGTGCTGCGCCGCTTCGAGCTGGACGACGACGAGTTCAACGTGCTGCGGCGCTGGGTGCAGGAGACCGGCATCCGCTGGGGGCTGGATGACGACTATCCCGAGCGCTTCGCGCTGCCGCGTCTGTCCGGCAACAGTTGGCTGTTCGGCCTGAGGCGCATGCTGCTGGGCTTTGCCATGGGGGACGGGGAGCCGGTGGCGGGGATCCTGCCCTATGCGGACATCGAGGGGCAGCAGGGGCTGATCCTCGGCAAGCTCGCCTGGTTCGTCGACTCCCTGGCGGAGTTTCTGCCCCGGCTGCAACAGGCGCAGCCGCTGGCCGAGTGGCACGCCTGCCTGCTGGCGCTGCTGGAGCGCTTCTACCTCGCCGACGAGGATGAAGAGCGCCAGCTCCAGCTCATCCGCAGCCAGCTCACCGACTGGCAGGCCCAGCTCGGCGAGGCCCGCTTCGAGCAGGCCATCAGTGCCGATCTGTTGCAGGACTACCTCGGCAGCGTGCTGGGGGAGTCCCGCTCCAGCCAGCGATTCCTCGCCGGTCAGGTCAACTTCTGCACCCTGATGCCGATGCGCTCCATTCCCTTCCGCCAGGTCTGCCTGCTCGGCATGAACGACGGCGTCTACCCGCGCACCCTGCCCCCCATGGGCTTCGATCTGATGGCGGTGGCCTCGCGGCGCGGGGACCGATCCCGCCGGGATGACGACCGCTACCTCTTCCTCGAGGCGCTCCTCAGTGCCCAGCAGGGGCTCTACATCAGCTATCAGGGGTTCAGCGCCCAGGACAACAGCGAGAAGGTGCCCTCCGTGCTGCTGGCGGAGCTCATCGACTATGTGCGCCAGGGCTTCGTGCTGGCGGGGGATGAAGATCTCGACGATGACACCTCGGGCCAGCGGCTGCTCGAACACCTTATCGTGGCGCACCCCCTCACCCCCTACAGCCCGGCCTACTTTTACCCCGAACCCGGCTCCGGTCTCTTCACCTATGCCGCCGACTGGCTGCCGGCCCTGAGCCCGGAGCGGGGGGCCGCCAACTTCCAGAGCGGCGATCTGCCCCTGCCCGCGGAGTGGGGCAGGGAGCAGGGGCTGGAGCTGGCGGAGCTGCTGCGCTTCTATCGCCAGCCAGCCAGGTACTTCCTCAACCGCCGCCTCAAGGTGTGGTTCGAGCTGGAGGAGGCGACCATCGAAGACAGTGAGCCCTTCGAGCTGGACGGCCTGCAGCATTATCAGCTCAAGGCGCTGCTGCTGGATGCCCATCTGACCGAAGGGGAGAGCGAGGCCCGTCGCCACCGGCTGCAACTCTCCGGCCTGTTGCCGCAAGGGTGGTTCGGCAGCCTGCTGCTGGAGGAGATCGACGGCGAGATGGGCAAGCTGGCGGCGCGGCTGCGTCCCTGGACGGGGGACAAACAGGCGGTGGAGATCGACATCGCCCTGGCCCAGGGGCAGCTCCAGGGCTGGATAGACACCCAGAAGGGACGAGCGCTGGTGGTCAAACCCGGCAGCTTCAACGGCAAGGATCTGCTGCTGGCCTGGATCCAGCACCTTTGCCTCTCATTGAGCAGCGCCCCCGGCGACACCCTGCTGTTCGATGCCAAACAGAGTCTGCGGCTGCCAAGGCTTGCGACGGACGAGGCGCGGCCCAGGTTGGCGGCCCTGGTGGCCCTCTGGACCCAGGGGATGAAGCGGCCGCTGCCCTTCTTCCCGAGCACCGCCTGGGAGTGGCTCAGGGCGATCGAGAAGGATCCGGCAAAGCCGGAGGAGGCCGACAAGGCGGCGCTTGCCCGCTTCAACGGCGGCTACATGGTGACGGGAGAGGGGCAGGACGTCTATGTCGCCCGCTGCTTCCCGGAACTCGATGACGAGGTGCTGGCCCAGTTGCAGGGGCTGGCCCGTGAACACCTGACCCCGCTCCATCAGGCGCTGGAGGAGTTGCAATAATGGCTAACCCGCTCAATCCCCTGCGTTTCCCCCTCTATGGCGAGCGGCTGATCGAGGCCTCCGCCGGGACCGGCAAGACCTATACCATCGCGGGCCTCTATCTGCGCCTCTTGCTGGGCCACGGCCCGGTTATCGAACAAGCAGGCGAGGAGGGGGGAGACGCCGGTCAGCCCTGTGCCCACGAGCGGCCCCTGTCGGTGACCGAGATCCTGGTGGTGACCTTTACCGAGGCGGCCACCGCCGAACTGAGGGGGCGGATCCGCGCCCGCATCCACGAGGCGCGTCTCGCCTTTATGCGCGGTCACAGCACGGATACCCTGCTGGCCCAACTGCTGGTGGAGGTGGAGGATCACGATCTGGCGGCCCGTCGCCTGCTGGCCGCCGAGCGGCAGATGGACGAGGCCGCGGTTTTCACCATCCACGGCTTCTGCCAGCGGATGCTCAGGCAGAACGCCTTCGAGTCGGGCGCCCTCTTTGAAACCGAATTTTTGACCGACGACAGCCGGCTCCGGCTGCAGGCGGTGAGTGACTACTGGCGCGCCGAGTTCTATCCGGTGGATCAGCCCCTGGCCCGGGCGGTGCGAAGGCTCTGGCCGAGCCCCGCCGCCCTGCTGCGGGAGATGGGGAGCTGGCTCGACAACGACGAGCTGGAGATCCGCCCGGTGGCGGGGGACGAGACCCTGGCGGCGCGGCACAGCGTCGCCATGGCCCGCATCGGGGCGGTGAAAGCCGGGTGGCTGGCGCAGACGGACGAGATCCGCCGCCAGACCGAGGGGCAGATCAGCCGTTACACCGGCAAGAACTATGAGGGCTGGCTTGCCAAGATTGGCGACTGGGCGCAGGACGAGACCAGCGGCTACGTCCTGCCCAAGGAGCTGGAGCGCTTCGGCCAGCAGGCGCTGGAGGAGAACCTCAAGAAGGGGGGAACGGTGCCCACCCTGCCGCTCTTTGGCGAGATAGACGCCCTGCTGGCGAGCCGACCCGGCATCCGGGATCTCGTCTTGCAGCGGGCGGCCAGGGTGGTGCGCAGCCGGATGCAGGAGAGCAAGCGCCAGGCCCATCAGCTCTCCTTCGACGATCTTCTGCGGGATCTCGACGGGGCGCTCGGCTCGGGCCTGGGGGAGCGGCTGTGCGAGCGCATCCGCGCCACCTACCGGGTCGCCATGATCGATGAATTCCAGGATACCGACCCCCAGCAGTACCGCATCTTCCACCGCCTTTACGGCGGTCACCAGGACACGGCGCTCCTGATGATCGGCGACCCCAAGCAGGCCATCTACGGCTTTCGTGGCGCCGACATCTTTACCTACATCCAGGCGCGGCGAAATGTGAGCGCCCACTACACCCTGGGGCGCAACTGGCGCTCAAGCCGCGCTCTGGTGGCGGCGGTCAACGGCCTGTTCGAGCGGGCGAAGGATCCCTTCATTTACGAGGCGGACATCCCTTTCCTGCCGGTGGAGGCGCAGGGCAAGAGCCGGGCACTGCTGATCGAGGGGCAGAGCGCCCCCGTGCTGCACTGCTGGCAGCTCACCGGTCAGCCCACCTTCAACAAGGGGGAGTACCAGAGCAGTATGGCCCGCGCCACGGCGGCGGAGATCCATCGCCTGCTCACGCTGGCCCGGGAGGGCAAGGCGATGCTCGGCAGCGAGCCGGTCAGGGCCGGGGATATCGCCGTGCTGGTGCGCACCGGCGCCGAGGGCAAGCTGGTGCAGCAGGAGCTGGCGCGCCTTGCCATCGCTTCCGTCTATCTGTCGAACCGCGAGAGCGTGCTGGCCCAGGTGGAGGCGCGGGAGATCCTGCTGATCCTGCACGCCTGCCAGAACCCGAGCGATGAGCGAAGCCTTGGGGCAGCGCTCGCCACCGGCCTGTTCGATCTCGATGCCAGGGCCCTGGACGCGCTGGCCTCGGACGAGCGGGCCTGGGAGAGCGCGGTGCAGGAGTTCATGGGATACCGCGCGGTCTGGCATCGCCACGGGGTGCTGGCCATGCTGCGGGCCCTGATGCACGGGCGCAACCTCGCCGCCTCCCTGCTGGCGAGCCCCTACGGGGAGCGGCGGCTGACCAATTTCCTCCATCTCGGCGAGCTGCTGCAACAGGCGAGCGGCGAGCTGGACGGGGAGTACGCCCTGCTGCGCTGGCTCGGGGAGGCGGTGAGCCAGCCCAACGGCCAGGACGGGGAGCAGATACTTCGCCTGGAATCCGAGCGCAAGCTGGTGCAGATCGTCACCATCCACAAATCCAAGGGGCTGGAGTACCCGCTGGTCTTCCTGCCGTTCATTTGCAGCCACCGCGCCGCCGACACCCCCCTGTTCCACGAAGCGGGGGAGGCGGGCAATCGCACCGTGCTCGATCTTACCGGTGCCGAGGAGTCCCTGGCCGAGGCCGACAAGGAGCGCCTTGCCGAAGACTTGCGCCTGCTCTACGTGGCCCTGACCCGGGGGGTCTATGCCACCTGGCTCGGGCTGGCGCCGGTGCGCTCCGGGGCGGGCAAGTCGGAGAAGACCGACCTGCACCGTACCGCCATCGGCTACCTGCTGCAAAAGGGGGAGGAGGGGGACGCCGGGACACTGGCGACCGCCCTCACCGACCTGGCCCAGGCGCTGCCGGGGGTGGCCGTCGGTGAGCCCTCGCTCACCCGCCCGGCCCCGCTGCCCGCCGAAGCGGAGACGCCGGGGGAGCCCACCGTGCGCGCGTTCCAGGGGCAGCTTGAGCGGGACTGGTGGATCAGCTCCTACTCCGGGCTCGCGGCCCAGGGCAACGGCCACGGCAAGGGGGTGCTGGCCAACCCCGGCTTCGACGACGAGGTGGCCACCGAGGCTGCCGTCACCGTGCAGGAAGAGGAGGCGCCCGCCCCTTCCATCTTCACCTTCCCCAAGGGGGCGCGTCCCGGCACCCTGCTCCACAGCCTGTTCGAGACCATCGACTTCGAGCACGCGGGGGGCGAGTCGCTGGCACAGCACATCGCCGCCCTGCTGACCCAGGAGGGGTTCGACGAAGGCTGGGCCCCCGTGCTGCAACAGCAGGTGGAGGCGGTGCTGGATACCCCCCTTGAGACCGGCCTTGGAGATCCGGTGCGGCTGCGGGATCTGGCCCCCGAGCGCAAACAGGTGGAGCTGGAGTTCTTCCTGCCCATGGGGCGGGTGACGGCACCGGCGCTGACCGCACTCTGCCAGCAGCACGACCCCCTGTCGCGGGACGGCAAGCCGCTCGGTTTTGCCACCGTGCAGGGGATGCTCAAGGGCTTCATCGACCTGGTGTTCGAGTGGCAGGGGCGCTGGTATCTGCTCGACTACAAATCGAACCACCTTGGCATGAGCCCCGCCGATTACGGCCGCCCGGCCCTGGAGCGGGCCATGCGCGAGCATCGCTACGATCTGCAATACCAGCTCTATTCGCTGGCGCTGCATCGGCTGCTCGCCTTGCGGCTGCCGGGCTACGATTTCGACCGGCATTTTGGCGGGGTCTTCTATCTCTTCCTGCGCGGCATGCCCCAGGGGGGCATTTTCCATGCCAGGCCCAGCCGGGAACTGGTGCTGGGGCTGGACGAGTTGTTTAGTAAAGGTGTGACATCTGACGATCATCGTTTAGAGAAATCGAACAAGGCAGAGGCATGAGGGGCGAGATGAAGGGCGAAACCATGATAGAGCGGCTGAAAGCCTTGGCGCTGGCGGGGCGCATCCGCCAGCTTGACCTGCAATTTGCCAGGCTGGTGGCCGACCTGGGCGGCAGCCCCGAGCTGGTGCTGGGGGCCGCGCTCGCCTGCCATGAGCTGGGGCGCGGCCATGTCTGCCTGCCGCTGGCGATGCTCGCTCAGGGCGGTGACGGGCAGGGATCCTCGCGCCCCTTCGGGCTGGATCCGGATCAGAGCCGGGATCTGCTGGCGGATCTCGCGGATCCTGCAAGCTGGCCCGCCCTCTTTGCGGCCAGCCCCCTGGTGGGGAGCGAACAGGAGGAGGGAGAGGCCCCCCGCTGGCCCCTGCGACTCTGGGGGGATCGCCTCTACCTCACCCGCTACCACGACTTTGAGCTGGGGGTGGCCCGCCACCTTAGCGCCTTGAGTGAACGGGCCGAATGGCCGGAGATTGCCCCGGCCCTGTCACGCCTCTTTGCCCGCGACTACGGCCTGGTGTTCGGGGCCCTGCTCAAGGCCCGCCTCGCACCGGATTTCTCCGTCCGCCACTTTGTGGAGAAGTACCTGGATCTGGTCTTTCCCCATGAGGTGGAGTGGCCCGCCGTGGAGACCCTGCTAAAAAGCGCCCAGGCGGCCAGCGAGCTGGAGCGGCTGGATACCCTGGTGCCCGAGGCGCTCTGCTGCAACGGCCAGAAGCTGGCGGCGGCCACGGCGGCGGCGCGCCCCTTCGCGGTCATCTCCGGCGGCCCCGGCACCGGCAAGACCACCACGGTGGCCAAGCTCCTCGCCATCCTGGTGGAGACCGGCCTGCAAGGGGGCAAGGCCCCGGCGATCCGGCTGGTGGCGCCCACCGGCAAGGCGGCGGCGCGTCTGACCGAGAGTATCGGCGCTGCCCTGCAGGCCCTGGATCTGCCCCCCGAGTGGGTACAGGCCATCCCCACCGAGGCGGGCACCCTGCACCGGCTGCTCGGGGTCATTCCGGGGCGCAGCCAGTTCCGCCATCACAGAGGCAACCCGCTGCACCTCGACCTGCTGGTGGTGGATGAGGCCTCCATGGTGGACCTGCCCATGATGGCGCGCCTGCTGGATGCGCTGCCCCGCCACGCCCGCCTCATCCTGCTCGGCGACAAGGATCAGCTCGCCTCGGTGGAGGCGGGGGCCGTGCTCGGGGATATCTGCGGCTTTATCGAACAGGGCATCAGCCCCGCCCAGGCACACTGGCTCTCCCGCCAGACCGGCTATCGCCTGCAAGGCACGCCGGCGGGGGCCAGCGTGCGCGACAGCCTCTGTTTGCTCTCCAAGAGCTGGCGCTTTGACCAGCATTCGGGCATCGGCCAGTTGGCGCGGGCCTGCAACAGCGGCGACGGGGCGGCGGTGGAGGCGGTCTGGGGCGCAGGATTTGGCGACATCCGCCTGCACCCCTGGGCGGGGGAGGCCTACAACGCCCTGATTGCCGAGGGGGTGGCCGGTTATGGCAGCTACCTCAAGGCGGCCCGGGCCGGCGAGGATCCGGCGGCGGTGTTCAAGGCGTTCAACGGCTTCCAGATCCTCTGCGCCCTGCGGGACGGCCCCTTCGGGGTGACGGGGCTCAACGAGCGCCTCGAACTGGCCCTCGCCAAGGCAGGGCTGATCCAGCGTGATGGCGACTGGTATGCGGGCCGCCCGGTGATGGTGGTGCGCAACGACCACGGGGTGGGCCTCTACAACGGCGACATGGGGCTCTGCCTGCCCGATGACACCGGCCGCCTCAAGGTATGGTTCGAGCAGCCGGACGGCACCCTGCGGGCCCTGCTGCCCAGCCGGTTGCCCCCCCATGAGACGGTCTACGCCATGACCATCCACAAATCCCAGGGCTCCGAGTTTGCCCATACCGTGCTGGTGTTGCCCGACAGCCCCAGCCCGCTCCTGACCCGTGAGCTGGTCTATACCGGCATCACCCGCGCCAAGGCCCGACTCGATCTCTACGGCGATCGCGCCCTGCTGGCACAGGCAGTGCGGAAAAAGACCGAGCGGTATTCCGGATTGGCGGAGAGGTTGGGGGATAAGATTTAATATAATCGGAAATATATTTAGAGGGTTACATGATCACAATATATACAGGGGATAATGGCTCAGGGAAGAGCAGGCAGTTGTCAATGTTGGCGAGAGATGCTGTAAATAACAACCAACATGTGATTGCAATTTCCACCTCACTAACTGACCGATTTCCAAGTAGGAGTTCTCGGGGTAGCTATTGTTACATGGGGCGGAAGTTAAATGGAAACATTTATTTAAAGGCTGTTAAGAAAGCTTTTATCTCCGCTGTCAATGAGGCGGATTTATTCTCATATACGTTATCTAACATCTTAGAGTATGCTGGTTTCGAACCTCAAATAGGTTTTGACATGTCATCCTTTAACATGAACATTGAAAGTTATAAATATTATGTTGATGAGCTAAGGAAGGTGCGAACAAGTCCCTGATATGAGATCATGTTTGTCATCTGGAGCCATGGAACAGGGTTCATCATGAGTCATCAACTTACCTTCGCCGACAGTGAATTCAGCAGTAAGCGCCGTCAGACCAGAAAAGAGATTTTCTTGTCCCGCATGGAGCAGATTCTGCCATGGCAAAACATGGTGGAAGTCATCGAGCCGTTTTACCCCAAGGCTGGTAATGGCCGGCGACCTTATCCGCTGGAAACCATGTTACGCATTCACTGCATGCAGCATTGGTACAACCTGAGCGAGGCGTTGTTGATCAAATCCGTCGCTGGATGGCCGTTCCCCAACCCGTTGATACCACTCAATTCACTGGCTGGCGAACAGGCATACCAAGCCCTGTCAGCTTGTTCATCACCTTCACGCCAGCCAGGATTTCGCCCACCTGGGCGTTGTAGTTCCGCAGGCTCAGCGTTGGCCCGATGAGTTGCTTGAACCGGTACATGGCGGTCTCGGCTATCGAGCGCTGGTGATAGCCGGAGTCTTTCTTCCATTGCTTCAGTTCACCGGCCTTGAGCGCCGTCACCGCCTCGTTGCGGGGATGGCCTTCCTCCCACGGTGCCGCATTTTTTCTCGGCGGTATGGTGGCTTTCGCCCCCTTCTTCTTCAGTAGCGCATGACAGGCCTTGGTGTCATACGCACCATCGGCGCTGACCTGTTTTATCTTGCGTCGTAAGGGGTTGAGCAACGTCGGTAACACCTCGTTATCCGCCACCGTCTCCAGGCTGACTTCGGCAGCGATGACCGCATGGGTTGTGGCATCCACCGCCAAGTGGAGCTTGCGCCACACTCGTCGCTTCTCCTTGCCGTGTTTGCGAATTTTCCATTCGCCTTCGCCATAGACCTTGAGGCCGGTGGCATCAATGACCAAGTGAGCCACCGGGCCTTGGCTGGGGACGCGGTACTTGATGTCGACGGTCTTGGCGCGCTTGCTGATACAGCTATAGTCCGGCGACTGCAAAGGCACCGCCATCAGTTGGAACAACGAGTTAATGAAGCCTTCTAGCGCCCGCAGCGGCAACTTGAACAAGCCTTTTAGCATCAGGGCCGTCTCAATGGCGGTGTCACTGTAGTGGAAACCTCTCCCTCGGCGGCCATGGTGGACCAGGCAATGCCACTGCTTAATGGCTTGTTCGTCCATCCAGATGGTCAACGAACCGCGTTGCACCAAGGCTTGGTTGTACTGCTGCCAGTTGCTGATCTTGTGCTTGGACTTGCCCATCTGATGCTCTCGGAGACTGCGCTACAGGATCAGATCACCGAGATGTCAGATAGTTCCCCGATTTGAGCAACAAGGCCCCTGAGCGATGGCGCGATGGAAGATGCTCTGTACGAAATCGCCTCCATGCGTCTGTTTGCCCGGTTATCCCTGGATAGCGCCTTGCCGGACCGCACCACCATCATGAATTTCCGCCACCTGCTGGAGCAGCATCAACTGGCCCGCCAATTGTTCAAGACCATCAATCGCTGGCTGGCCGAAGCAGGCGTCATGATGACTCAAGGCACCTTGGTCGATGCCACCATCATTGAGGCACCCAGCTCGACCAAGAACAAAGAGCAGCAACGCGATCCGCAGATGCATCAGACCAAGAAAGGCAATCAGTGGCACTTTGGCATGAAGGCCCACATTGGTGTCGATGCCAAGAGTGGCCTGACCCACAGCCTAGTCACCACCGCGGCCAACGAGCATGACCTCAATCAGCTGGGTAATCTGCTGCATGGAGAGGAGCAATTTGTCTCAGCCGATGCCGGCTACCAAGGGGCGCCACAGCGCGAGGAGCTGGCCGAGGTGGATGTGGACTGGCTGATCGCCGAGCGCCCCGGCAAGGTAAGAACCTTGAAACAGCATCCACGCAAGAACAAAACGGCCATCAACATCGAATACATGAAAGCCAGCATCCGGGCCAAGGTGGAGCACCCATTTCGCATCATCAAGCGACAGTTCGGCTTCGTGAAAGCCAGATACAAGGGGTTGCTGAAAAACGATAACCAACTGGCGATGTTATTCACGCTGGCCAACCTGTTTCGGGCGGACCAAATGATACGTCAGTGGGAGAGATCTCACTAAAAACTGGGGATAACGCCTTAAATGGCGAAGAAACGGTCTAAATAGGCTGATTCAAGGCATTTACGGGAGAAAAAATCGGCTCAAACATGAAGAAATGAAATGACTGAGTCAGCCGAGAAGAATTTCCCCGCTTATTCGCACCTTCCTTAGTGTATCCTGCAAAAGATGCAATATGAATATAAAAGGTGAAGATGTTAGCTTTCTTAATGTCCCCTTGAATAACTTACCTAAAAGAATATTTAGGTCTAAATTCTACAAAATAATTCACCCCAATTTGGATAAATATCATGCTCATTTAGAGAAAATAGCGATTCAAATAGGTGATAGTATAGTGGTTAAATATTTCATAAGAAATGGAAGTGAGAAAGGACAATTTACTAGGAACTACTTCAAATTAAGTGAGTTAGAAAGGAATTCATTCAATAAAGCGCAAGGTGGGCGAAGTTCTGAAATTAATAGCCAGATTTTAATGCGCTTATTTGATGAACTACATCAATAGAACTCGTATTTTGGGCTGTACAGATCTAGTTATCACCTGACACCGGCCTCAAACCGGTGTCTTGTTTACGCTACTTTAGTGCGCACTTCCTTCGGTATCAATTTCAGACCCTTTTTGAACATGCTGTAGGGAGTCTGTCCTTCCATCATCCTGCCTTGATGTGGCCGCTGGGTGTTGTAGTGATCCAGATAGCTGTCCAGGTCTGTCTGCATCTGCTCTACCGACTCATACCAGGTTGTCCTCCCCTTGATACGGAAGTGTTCATCCAGCAGGGTGCGATGTAGCCGCTCGATAAAGCCGTTGCTCTGCGGCCTGCGTACCTTGGTGGTCCGGTGCTCAATCCCCTCCAGTTGCAGGAACAGCTCGTAGGGGTGATGGTCAGGGCGCCCGCAGAACTCGCGCCCGTTATCTGACAGGATGGTATAGACCCGCGCCTCGTGAGCCTCGAAGAACGGCAGGACCGTTTCGTTGAGCACATGGACCGAGGTCACCGGCAGCTTGCTGGTGTAGAGCCGTCCCCAGGCGTGGCGGCTGTAGCAGTCCAGTACGGTTTGCAGATACACCTTGCCCACCCCCTTGAGTGCGCCGACGAAGAAGGTGTCGACCGCCACCAGTTCCCCGGTGTAGTGAACCTCAATTTGGCGTTCGCGAAACTCGGGGCTGAAGCGCTCGAGCAGGCGGATCTGCTCGTCATTGAGCTCAATCGTCTGTTCCCTGTGGGTTTTCTCGAGGCGCAACAAGCGGTCATGCTTGGAGAGCAAGTCGTGACGTTGCCACACGCCACGCACACCGCCCGCACTGACGTTGATGCCTTGCAGAGCCAGTTCTTGCGCGACCCGCAGCGGGCCATGGGTTGGTCTGGTGAGAGAGTAATCGAGGATAGCCTGTTCAATCTCGGGAGCGACCCGGTTGGGATGCGCCCCTTTACAGCCGGGTAGTTTGTCGAGCAAGCCCTCGGCGCCATAGGTCTGATAGTTACGGCGAATTTCGTAGAACTGCTGACGGCTGTAGCCGATGAGCTTGCAGGCTTTGCTGACGTTATTGAGCTCTTTGGCGAGCTCTAGCAGGCTGAGTTTGCGACGTGCTACTTTCTCGTTGGTGGTCATACGGTGACTCCGGATAACACGGTAGGGGTACCGTTTTGTTATCCGGTTTGAAGCCGTATGACCACTCCCTTTTGTGGGCAACTGTCAGGTGAATACCATCTCCATACATTTTGGGCTTTGCAGCCTCAGCACCAACCTACCGATCGTGTAGGTTGTGGCTGATCTCGTATGTTGGGCTTCGCAGGCTTAGCACCAACCTACCGATTGGGTAGGTTGTGGCTGAGCGTAGCGAAGCCCAACGTTTACCGCGAACTCTCTTTTTCCTGCCCCTTATCCCCAGCCCTTCTCCTCCTTTTTTAATAAACGGGAGAAGGGAGCAATGCTGTTACCGCTGTCCGATTACGCTTCGCTAATCGAACCTACGTGGCTGCCACCTCGATTATTTGACCTGTCCAGACAGGGGCCGCTTGATTGCTCCTCCCCCTGCCAAGGGGGAGGCGGGGAGGGGGTTATGGCCCCATCCGTAAGCCGCCACGGTAAACCCCGCCCCTCCCCTTGAAAAGGGGAGGGGCAAAGCAGGTGGTTCACCGGCTACTTGGCAGAGTTGCATCACTCGAACCGTCCTCCTGCCTTCAGGGGCGCTGAGGGCGCCCAAAAAAACGGGGCCCGAGGTGTCCCCCGGGCCCCGCAAGCAGATGGCGTGCTTAGATGCTGGATTTGACGCTGACGAACTCGGGGTAGGCATCGATGCCGCACTCGTGGACATCCACACCCATCATCTCTTCCTCTTCGCTGACCCGCAGGCCCATGGTGGCCTTGAGCAGGCTCCAGACCACGAGGGAGACGACAAAGACCCAGCCGAAGATGGTGGCAGCACCCAGCAACTGGGCACCGAAGGTGGCGCTCGTGTTGGAGAAGGGCACCACCATCAGGCCGAACAGGCCGCAGACGCCGTGTACCGAGATGGCACCGACCGGATCATCGATCTTCAGGCGATCGAAGGCGACGATGGCGTAGACCACCAGGGCACCGGCCAGGGCGCCGATCAGGCTGGCGAACAGCGGGCTGGGGGAGGCCGGGTCGGCGGTGATGGCGACCAGACCGCCGAGGGCGCCGTTGAGGATCATGGTGAGATCCGCCTTGCCCCAGGTGAGCTTGCTGACCAGCAGGGCGCCGACCACACCGGCGGCCGCGGCGGCGTTGGTGTTGACGAACACGGTGCCGATGGCGGTGGCATCAGCGGCGCTGGAGAGCGCCAGTTGGGAGCCACCGTTGAAGCCGAACCAGCCCATCCAGAGGATCAGGGTGCCCAGGGTCGCGAGCGGCAGGTTGGAGCCGGGGATGGGGTAGATCTCCCCTTGCTTGCCATATTTGCCGCGACGGGGGCCGAGCAGCAGCACGGCGGCCAGGGCAGCGGCAGCGCCCGCCATGTGGACGATGCCGGAGCCTGCGAAGTCGGAGAAGCCCGCCTCCTTCAGGAAGCCGCCGCCCCAGCTCCAGTAGCCTTCCACGGGGTAGATGAAGCCGGTCATCACCACGCAGAACAGCAGGAAGGACCAGAGCTTCATCCGCTCTGCCACCGCACCTGAGATGATGGAGGTGGCGGTGGCGACGAACACCACCTGGAAGAAGAAGTCGGAGTGCAGGGAGTGGCCCGCGTCGTCCGCCTGGCTGCCCATCAGGCTGCCAAAGCTCGGCAGCCAGCCGCCGGCGCTGTTGTCCACGTACATGATGTTGTAGCCGACCAGCAGGAACATGATGCAGGCGATGGCATAGAGCAGGATGTTCTTGGTCAGGATCTCGGTGGTGTTCTTGGCGCGGACCAGGCCGGCTTCGAGCATGGCGAACCCGGCGGCCATCCACATGACCAGCACGCCGGAGATCAGCAGGTAGAAGGTGTCGAGTGCATAGCGCAGCTCGCTGACGGATGTGATCAACTCTTCCATGTCGTATTCCTCAGTTCCAGTCGTATCAAAGGGCGTCTGCGTCGGTCTCGCCGGTGCGGATGCGCACGGCGGCCTGCAGGTCATAAACGAAGATCTTGCCGTCACCTATCTTGCCGGTGTGGGCGGCCTTGCTGATGGCTTCGATGATCTGCTCGACGTTGTCGGCCAGGGTGGCGATCTCCAGCTTTACCTTGGGCAGGAAATCCACCTGGTATTCGGCACCCCGGTACAGCTCGGTGTGCCCCTTCTGGCGGCCAAACCCCTTGACCTCGGAAACCGTCAGCCCCTCGACGCCGAGGTTGGCGATGGCTTCGCGCACGTCGTCGAGTTTGAACGGCTTGATGATGGCGGTGATTAATTTCATGCAATATCCCCAATCCTTGTGGTTCACCCAGATAAAGGCAAATATTGCGCCAGAAAAGTATTTTTCTTTTTATTCATGCACTTACTTATTAATCGCAGCCCTGGTCAGCGAGGCTTGCCCAATATGGGCAGGGCTGCGCCAAAGGTGTGCACCGCCGTGGTGCAATCTGGCCAGCAGAAGAACGGAAGGGAGCGTGACGGCGCGCAAAACTCGAAAGTGTGCGGGCTGCTACTGTTGTTCAACAAGAGGGCTACTTGGCCGATAACCCGTCATGACGGGGTGTCGAGGCCAGTCGCCCCCTTGAAGGCTCGACCGGCAGGCCCGGTTTTCCCGCCAGGTCAACAAGCGGATCCGTGGCGCCGAGTAGCAGAACAAGGAAGGTTTTCATGCTGCATGACAATGAGATGACAAGGCTACCGGCCCTCGACGAGGCCGTGATGAGCGGCATGCTGGAGGTCGTGAGCGACGGTCTCTGGGACTGGAATGCCAACACCGGCTATGTCCATCGCTATCCCGGCTGGTATCAGATGCTGGGGTATGAGCCCCACTCCCTCGACAACACCGTCTTCACCTGGGAGAACCTGATCCACCCGGACGATCTGGCGCAGGTCATGGAGAGCTTCGATGCCTGCCTGAGCGGGCGGGCGGCGGACTACCGGGCCGAATACCGCTGCCGTTGCCGTAACGGTGACTACCTCTGGGTGGCGGATTGCGGCCGCATCGTCGCACGCAACCCGGACGGCAGTGTCGCCAGGATGGTGGGGGCACACCGCAACATCCACGCCCAGCGGGAACTCTACGCCCGGCTGGAGCTGCAAAACCGCACCCTGGAGCAGCAGGTGGCGCAGCGTACCGCCGAACTGGAGCGGCTCAACCAGGCATTGCAGTTCCAGGTGGAGGAAAACCGCCGCCTGGCGGAGACGGACTCCCTGACCGGCGCGGCCAGCCGCTATCGGCTGGAGCAGGCGGTGCGGCTGGAGCATGAGCGCGCCAAGCGCTTCAAGGAGCCCTTTGCCGTGATCGCCATGGACGTGGACGACTTCAAGCAGATCAACGATCGCCATGGCCACGGGGTGGGGGACCAGACCCTGATCGATATCGTGCAGCTGACCCGGGGCTGCATCCGCGAGATCGATCTGCTGGCCCGCTGGGGGGGTGACGAGTTCATGCTGGTGCTTCCCAATACCCGGTTGCCCGACGCCCGGATGGTGGCCGAGAAACTGAGGCAGCGCCTGAGCCATGCCAGGGTCAAGGGGATCGAGCCCGTGACCTTGAGTTTCGGGCTGGTGGAGTCCGACCCCGACGAGCAGGTGTCCCACCTGATGGCACGGGTCGACAGGGCGCTCTACCGGGCCAAGCTGGCGGGCAAGGACCAGCTCAGCGGCTGACAAGGGCACTGGTCGGAGCCGCTACGGGGCTTTTCCCCCCCGAATACGGCTTGACCAAGGGATTTTCTTGACTCCAATTCATCCCGCTGGTTTCATGCGCGCTCTTTTCATTCTTGCGAGATGTATCTTCATGAAAAAGTCCTTGCTGATTGCCCTGACCGCCCTGCCTCTGGTTGCCCACGCCGGCCTGATGGATTCCCTGACCGACACCGTGACCAGCAGCGTCACCAGCACCGCCAAAGAGATGGCTGGCAACGCCATGGACACCGCTTCCAACGAAGCGATCAAGAAGGCCCTGGACATCAAGGAAGGCGGCTCCAACAAGCAGGCTATCAAGGACAAGCTGGGCGCCCCGGCCAGCACCAAGACCGACGCCGGTCTGGAAGTGTGGACCTATGACCTGGATGCACTGAACAAGGCCTCCCCGCTGCTGGCCGAGACCACCAAGTCCTTGCTGAAAGACTCCGAAGTGGCCCAGAAGAACGTGGTCATCAAGTTCGAAGGCGAGACCGTGAAGACCCTGAACCTGGCCAACAAGGCCTGAGTCCTGGCAAGGTGAATGAAAAAGGGGCCCGCGGGCCCCTTTTTGCTGCCTGGTATTCAGGCTCACACCTTGAAGCGGTGCACCAGGGCCAGCAACTGGCGGTTGGACCCCAGCAGGGTGGCGGCGCTCTGCTCCGTGTTGCCGCCGTTCTCCACCAGGAGGTTCAGCATGTCGCGAATGCTCACCATGTTGCGGTTGATCTCCTCGGTCACCCGGCTCTGCTCCTCGGCAGCGGTGGCGATCTGGCTGCTGAGATCGTGGATCTGCACCACGGCGTCGGCCATGGTGTCGAGCCCGCCGGTGACCTGCCCCGTGGTGTCGGCCGCCGCCTGGCAACTGCGCTTGGTCTGCTCCATGGCGACCACGGCCTCGGCGACCCCCTGGGTGAGCCGTGACAACATGCTGCCCACTTCGGCGGTGCTGTTCTGGGTGCGTGCCGCGAGGGCACGCACCTCGTCGGCCACTACCGCGAAGCCCCGGCCCTGTTCACCGGCCCGGGCCGCCTCGATGGCGGCGTTGAGCGCCAGCAGGTTGGTCTGGGCGGCGATGCCGCCGATCACCCCGAGCACGCTGCCGATCTGCTGGGCATCTTCCTGCATCTCCAGCACCTTGGCGGCGGCGAGATCCACCTCGTCGATGAGGGCCACCACGCTGGCGGAGGCTGACCCCACCACCTTGCGGGAGCTGGCCGCCTGACCGTTGGCGGCCTCGGTGAAGCTGGCGGAGTCGTTGGCGTGGCGGGCAACGCTGTCGGCGGTGGAGCTGAGTTCGTTGAGGGCGGTGACGACCTGATCGGTTTCGCTGGCGTGTTCTCCCAGGATCCGCTTGGCCTGCCCGGTCTGCTGATCGAGCTGGGCCAGCTCGCGGGTGATGAGGTCGGTGGCGGCGGTCACCTGCACCATCATCTGTTGCAGGAAGGCGATGAAGCGGTTGACCGACAGGGCGATGTTGTCCAGCTCGTCATGCCCTTTGACCTGGATGCGGGCGGTCAGGTCGGCGTCGCCGGCGCTGAGGGCGTCGATGTTGAGCTTGAGGGTCTGCAGGCGGCTGCCAAGCTGGCTGATGGCCAGCACCATGAGCACGAACAGCAGCCCCGCCAGGGGGAGCTGGATGCTCGCCAGGGTGGCGAGCACATCCCGGCTGTCCTGGGTCAGGGTGCGGGTCGGCAGGGCGGCGGCCAGCAGCCAGGGGGTCCCTTCGATGGCCTCCATCAGCAGGGTCTGTTCCTCACCCTGATCCTGGAAGGTGGTGCGCAGCTGCCCCTTGCTCGCATCCTGGCCCAGCAGGCCGCTGATGGCGAGGGCGAAGGGATAGTCGGCGTGGGCGGAGAGGTTGCCGAGCACCACATCCCCGGTCAGACGGGCGTTGCGGCTCAGGATCTTGCCGTCAGCCTCGATGATCATCACCTGACCGCCGATCTCCTGCTCTTTCTTGGCCACCAGGTCGTTGAAGAAGCCCAGGGTGACGTCTATGGTCGACACCCCGTAGAGGGCGCCATCCTGGTAGATCCCCATGGCGCAGTTGGTTCTCGGCTGCTGGCTCGCGCCATCCTTGTAGGCGGCGGCCCAGGCACAGACGCCACGGGGCGCGTGCTGGCCAGCCTTGTGCCAGGGCTGATCGAAATAGTTGGGCGCCTCTGCCGAGTTCCAGTAGGTATTGGGAATGAGGGCGTTGGACGCATCCCTGTGGAAGAAGGTGCTGAACTTGGCGCGCCCCGCCTCCCGCTTGTCCGGCAGGGGCCAGATGCCGCCACCGAAGACCATGCCGTTGCCGTACTGGTCGATGAGGGCCGGGAGCTGGGCATCTATCTGCTCGCTCGGCAGTTGTGCCACCAGTTGGGTGATGCTGCGCGACTGGGTCTGCACCCCGTTGAGCTGGTCACGGATATCGGTCGCTATCTCGCCGACTCGCAGCGCCACGTTCTCCTCCCCCGCTTTTTGCAGGGCGGGGGTGATCCAGATCTGGATGCCGATCACCGTCAGGGCGCACACCAGCGCCATGAAGCCCAGAAAAACGGCGGTATAGCGCCCCTTGATTGTGCCCAGATTCCATCCCATAACGACTCCTGTCCACTGTGCCCGGGATCGTGCCCGCGTCTGTTGTGTGAGGGACCATTATGATTTATTTCGAAAGTGAAACGTTTGTTATCGCTCACATAACATGACGCGGGCAGGCAGGAAAAGGTGAAAAAACTGGGGGGTTAAGACAAAAAAGGGTGGCTTTCGCCACCCTGTCGTTTTCGCCGGTGTCGGGGCAGTGCCCCGTCGGATCACGGGTCTGCTTCGGCAAACCGCTTCATTACGTCGACTTACTGCTTTGCTTCTGCGAACTGATTGATCATCTCGACTTACTGGTCTGCTTCGGCAAACGGCTTCATTACTTCGATTTACTGGTTTGCTTCTGCGAACTGCTTCATCACCTCGGCGTGCTTGATCATGCCGTCGGCACGCAGACCAAGGTTCTTCACGAACTCCGCCTTCTTGGCCGGATCTTCAATCTTGTCGTAGCGCTGTTGCAGATGGGCCTGGATCTGTTCCGGGGTCATGTTCTTCATGCGGGCCATCTTGTCGTGGCGGCCGCCATGATGCTTGCCGCCCATCATGCCGGTACCGTCCATGGGGCAACCGGTCGCCGTGGCCTGGGTCGGTTGCGCGGTGGAGACCGCCTCGCTGGCGGCATAGGCGCCCAGCGGCAGGCCGAGGATCAGGGTGGCGGTCAGCAGGGTCTTGGTCAGCTTTTTCATGGGTAACTCCTGTCGGATGTGTACGGGTAGAGGCTCTTTCGCCTTGGTATCCAGTAAACACCGTGGAAGTGTCTGAAATTTGCCAGTAGAAGCCTATTTTGTAGCAGAGTGTGGCACAGGGGCGTGCTGGCACACTTTGACACAACCCGCCCGGTTGATTTTCGTATAATCGCCCCAGCCCGATAACGGAGAAATGATGATGAACCAAGGCAGCCCTCATATTCTGGTGGTCGATGACCACAGCGAGATCCGCGATCTGCTCAAGCGCTTTCTGGAGCAGCATGGCATGCGCGTCAGTTGCGCCCGCGATGGCAAGGAGATGAAGCGGCTGCTGGATGAGCGGGAGTTCGACCTGCTGGTGCTGGATCTGATGATGCCGGGGGAGGATGGCCTCACCCTGTGCCGCGAGCTCAGGGTCAAATCCCGTCTGCCGATCATCATGCTGACCGCCATGGGGGAGGAGACGGACCGCATCATCGGCCTGGAGATGGGGGCGGACGACTACCTCTCCAAGCCGTTCAACCCGCGGGAGCTGCTGGCCCGCATCAAGGCGGTGATGCGCCGCACCCAGGTGGAGAGCCTGCCCGTGCCGGAGACCTTGACCCGGGATCTGCGCTTCGATCGCTGGCTGCTCGACGTCAATCGCCGTGAGCTGGTGGACGAGGAGGGGGTGGGGATGAGCCTCTCCACCGCCGAGTTCGATCTGCTCAAGGTGTTTCTGGAGCGGCCCCAGCGGGTGCTGAGCCGGGATCAGTTGCTGGATCTGGCCCGTGGCCGGGAGGCGGTGGCCTTCGATCGCGCCATCGATACCCTGGTGAGCCGACTGCGGCGCAAGCTGGAGCGGGATCCCAAGAATCCCGAGCTCATCAAGACCATCTGGGGTGGCGGTTACCTGTTCGCCGCCGACGTGACCCAGGAGTGAGGCCGACATGATCAAGCGCGTCTTCGCCAGGCTGCTGCCCAAGGGGTTGACCGGCCAGATAGTGCTGGTGGCCCTGGCGGGGCTGGTGCTGATCCAGCTGCTCAGTATCCAGATCTACCGTTCGGACAGGGAGGAGGCCCTCGGTTACGTCAACAGCCGCAACGCCATGCAGCGGATCATCTCCGTGGTGCGCCTGCTCTCCCTCTCTCCTCCTTCCCTCTATCACGAGATCCTCAAGGCAAGCCGCAGCGAGACCCTGCTGCTGCGTCTGGCCGACGAGCCGTTGCAGCCGGACAACCGCAGCCCCCGCTTCGAGAAGCTGGTGCGGGCCAAGCTCGGCTATCCATCCTCCCTGGCGGTGGAGATCAGCGCCGAGCTGAAGCAGGACATCCAGCGCAGCCGGGCCTGGCAGCACCACAACCGCATGATGAAGGATCGCAACGGCATGCCGCCGCCCCAGGACATGCGGCTCTACGGCTCCATCGAACTGCCCAACGGCGGCTGGCTCCAGTTCAGCTCCCTGGTGGACAAGGAGACGGCGAGCTGGTCCTGGCAGACCACCCTCAACCTGCTGCTGGTGGCGAGCCTGGTGATCGGCCTGATGATCTGGCTGTTCCGCCGGGCAACCCGTCCCCTCAAGCAACTGGCCGCCAACGCCGACAGGCTGGGGCGTGGTGAGGACATCGAACCCCTGCGGGAGGAGGGGCCCACCGAGATCCGCGAGTCCATCCAGGCCTTCAACCGGATGCACACCCGGCTCGATCGCTTCGTGCAGGACAGAACCCGGATGCTGGCCGCCATCTCCCACGACCTGCGCACCCCCATCACCAGCCTGCGGCTGCGCAGCGAGTTTTTGGCGGACGGGGAAGACAAGGAGCGCTTCCAGCAGACCCTGCAGCAGATGGAGCAGATGCTGGCGGCGACCCTGAGCTTTGCCCGGGAGGAGGGGCAGCAGGAGGCGACCCGGGAGCTGGATCTGGTCAGCCTGCTGGAGAGCCTGTGTGACGACTATGCCGACATGGGCCAGCCCGTCACCTGCCTGGCCGAGGGCAAGCAGGTTTACGCCTGCCGCGCCAACACCCTGCGCCGGGTGCTGCAAAACCTCATCGGCAACGCCATCAAGTACGCAGGGGGGGCCGAGGTCTCGCTGGTGCGCGGTGACGGCGAGTTGCTGATCCTGGTTCGCGATCAGGGGCCGGGGATTGCGGAGAGCCAGCTGGAGGAGGTGTTCAAGCCCTTCGTGCGCCTGGATGAAGCCCGCAACACCGAGTCTGGCAGCGTGGGACTGGGGCTCGCCATCGCCCGCACCCTGGTGCACCAGCACGGCGGTGAGCTCAGCCTTCACAATCGCCAGGAGGGGGGGCTGGAGGCGCGGATCAGCCTGCCCCTGTAAGGAACCTGACCAGGAAATGGGGCACCACCAGGGTGCCCTTTTTGCTGGCCGTGGCGAGAGGGAAGCAGGGCAACACGCCGGTCACCCGGAAACGGGCAACAAAAAACCCGCCGAAGCGGGTTTTTTCAATTCTTGCTGAGGCCCTTGCCCAAAGAGGGGAAGGTGCTCCGGCTTGAATTACTGCGGAACGACGTTCGCAGCAGCCGGGCCTTTCTGGCCTTGCTCGATGGTGAACTCAACGCGCTGACCTTCTTCCAGGGTTTTGAAACCGTTGGACTGGATGGCGGAGAAGTGAACGAACACGTCTTTGCTGCCGTCAGCCGGGGAGATGAAACCGAAGCCTTTCTCGGCGTTGAAGAATTTTACGGTACCAGTCATTTTGGACATGATAATTTCCTTGAGTAGTGATTAGTGAAACGCCACCGGAGCGGCAATCCATGATTTTTCGTCAGAAATACGTATGGGGAGCACTAAAGAAGGAGAATTATCTGGCAAGAATTATCGGGGATAACTGCCTGCACAAATCACTGCTTTAAGATGACTGCCTAACATAATCAGGTCTGAACTACCGAACCATCGAAAACGATTAGAACACGCACACCCTGTCATGGCAATCTTTATCTTGGTATTCGTTTAAGTCAGTGATGGCTGGATAGGCGTTTTATCCGGGTGTGCATCAGCTGCCAGGCGCCTCCTGCTGCCCTTTTCAGGGAGATGACATGACGCTCTGCCAGCCCCCTTTTTTGCAGCAGCGTCATCTGCGAGCATTCATGCTGCCGTTACCGTCTGCCACGGTATTTGTTGCTGACGGAATCGGACCAGTTGAAGGTGTCGGGCAGTACTTGGGCACTGGCTCGCTCCTTGGCTTTCTCCCGCGCCAGTGCGGATGCCGCCTTGGCGGCCTGGGCGCGATCGGCGGCGATCTTCTGGCGTCCTGCCTCACGGATCTTGTTGCGCTCCCCGTTGGTCAGGGTGTGATCGGCATTGGCCTGGGCCTTTTGCACCAGCAGGGCAATCTCGGCTTTCTCGGCCTCGGTCAGATCCTTCATTTCCAGCTTCTTCATGACGCGCTCCTGCGATCGTTGAATGCCCACCCTAACACACATCCATCGGAGACAGGCTGACCATCCGTCCCCGGATGCCAAAAGTGTCGCTCGGTCGTCATTTCCGAGGGGAGCACGCGACGGGAACGCCTGGCTGACAGGCGTTCCCGGGAGGCTGGATCCCGGCGGAAGATTGGGAGTATGCTGAGGCCAGTGCGATCCCCGATCGTCACTGTTGGCGTACTGAAATCCACGATTCGGCTGACATGCTGGAACACCCGTTCCAACTGTCCAGGTAACCTTTTTGGAGTCTGATGATGAGCAACAAAGAACAGCATCACGGCAAAGATGCCAAGAAAAAACCGCAGATGTCACTGAAAGAGAAACGCGAAGCCAAACGTCAGAAAGCAGAGCTGAAAAACGGCAGCGCGATGAAGTAACGCTCCATCCACTGCGGCTCCCCGGAGCCGGTATCAAGCCAGTCCATCATGGGCTGGCTTTTTTGTCTCCGGCAGTAGAGGTGGTGCCATAGGCTGCAAAGATCCGCTCATAGCGCCCGTCCGCCTTCATCTTGGCGAGCTGTCTGTCGAACCATTGCCGGTGGCCCGCCTCGCGAAAGGCGAAGTGGTAGTGAGTCGGGGGGAAGAGGTCGTGCTGTCTGACCTTGTCCTTGGGATAGCGGTCGCCCTCCTGGTCATCCCCGAGCAACTGCGCCAGATAGTAGTAGAACACCCGCTGTTCCAGGATCACGGCATCGGTGCGCCCGAGCAGGAGCCGCTGTACCTGTCCCTCCTGCCTCGCCACCTCTTCATAACGGGGATTCTGGTCGACGATGTCGGAGAAGGTCGTTCCCAGGATCTGTCGTGCACGCTGGAAAGCACTGACTCGCAGGGTCTGCAAATCCTTCATGGTGTGGACTGCCGTCGGCGCCAGGGTGAAGACCCGGTTGTGGAAGGTGATCACCGGCTGTGAGAGGTAGGCACTTTCCAGCATGCCGGGTTTGACGTTGATGATGGCGTCCAGCTTGCCTTCCTCCAGCATCCTGAAGGTGCGCTCCAGGGGAAGATAGACGACCTGCAGCTCATGGGGGCTGCCTGCGAAGGCCTCTCGCATGAGATCGAGTTCGATGCCCCTGTCTTCGTGGCTGATGACATAGGGAGGAATGGCAAAGCTGACTCCCACCCGCAGCGGCTCCGCGGCAAGGTGGCCGCCGAACATCAACAGGGCGAGGCACAGCAGACGACTCAAGTGGTTCATGCAGGTTCCCGAAGGGAGAAATCGTCTCGATGATAGCCACAAGCCTGGACGAAGAGGACGTAAAGCGCGGGAAAGTGGCAGCAACATGGTCGTCGGGGGAGGTGAATGCGTCAGAAACAGGTAAAAAAAGGCCCTGATGAATCAGGGCCTGCCGCAGGGGATCAGAAGGGTTAGCGTCACCTGATAAGAGGCAATTCTAAATATAATCAATATATTTCAACATGATAATGACATTTTCATTATTATTGTCAATTATTTTGTTAGGTTTCCCACGGTGTGGAAAGGAAAACTTTACACTTTTGGGCCACGGCTCAACATGAGCACATTTATAGTTGTCTCGCCAGAACGGTTTCTTTTGACGCTGTCCCAATTACGTGTTGAAAGGCTAATCTTGAAGTAGGCCATCACCTTGAGGTCTACCATCATGGATACCCCTGCCTTTCAACACCTGTTATCCCTCTTTCCACAGCTTACCCAGCGCCAGCGTCGTGTTGCCCAGCAGCAGCTCACGGCGCCACAAGCCATTACCTCGCTCAATACCCAGTTACCGGCATGCAGCGGTTGCCCTCATTGTCAGGCCGATGTCTCCCAGCTGGCGCCTTGGGGATGGAGTCGGGGATTGCGCCGCTAGGGGAGCCCGCAGAATTCGGAAAAAATCGTACGCTAAGGTTTTCCGGGCATCCGTAAGGGCCGAAACTTCCCGTCTTCCAGTCTGCGGCTCTGCCGCCAGACGTAATCGCCGGTTAGGTTGATGTGCTCCCAGCCCAGCGGCGACAGGAATTGCAGCAGCTCGCCGTCCACCGGCTTGCCGGCCTCGACCAACCCCTGGGTGGCGCGTTCCAGGTACACCGTGTTCCACAGCACGATAGCCGCCGTCACCAGGTTGAGGCCGCTGGCCCGGTAGCGCTGCTGCTCGAAGCTCCGATCCCTGATTTCCCCAAGGCGGTTGAAGAACACCGCCCTGGCCAGCGAGTTGCGCGCCTCACCTTTGTTCAGGCCGGCATGCACGCGGCGGCGCAGTTCAACACTTTGCAGCCAGTCCAGGATGAACAGCGTGCGCTCGATCCGGCCCAGCTCGCGCAGGGCCACGGCCAGTCCGTTCTGGCGCGGGTAGCTGCCGAGCTTGCGCAGCATCAGCGAGGCGGTGACGGTGCCCTGCTTGATCGAGCTGGCCAGGCGCAGGATGTCGTCCCAGTGGGCACGCACGTGCTTGATGTTCAGGGTGCCGCCGATCAGCGGGCGCAACGTCGGGTAGGCTTGCACGCCCTGCGGCACGTACAGCTTGGTTTCGCCGAGGTCGCGGATGCGCGGCGCGAAGCGGAAGCCTAGCAGGTGCATCAGGGCAAAGACGTGATCGGTGAAGCCGGCCGTGTCGGTGTAGTGCTCCTCGATCCGCAGGTCGGACTCGTGGTACAGCAGGCCGTCGAGCACATAGGTGGAATCGCGGACGCCGACATTCACCACGCGGGTGCTGAACGGCGCGTACTGGTCGGAGATATGGGTATAGAACAGCCGTCCCGGCTCGCTACCGTACTTCGGGTTGACGTGCCCGGTGCTCTCGCCCCGGCCACCCGCGCGGAAGCGCTGGCCATCGGAGGATGAGGTCGTGCCGTCGCCCCAGTGGGCGGCAAAGGCGTGGCGATACTGGTGGTTGACCAGCTCGGCCAAGGCCGCCGAATAGGTTTCGTCGCGGATGTGCCAGGCTTGCAGCCAGGACAGCTTGGCGTAGGTCAGGCCGGGGCTCGACTCGGCCATCTTGGTCAGCCCGAGGTTGATCGCATCACCGAGGATTGCGGACAGCAGCAACGTCCTGTCTTTGGCCTCGGCCCCGTCCTTCAAGTGGGTGAAGTGGCGGCTGAAGCCCGTCCAGTCGTCCACGTCCATCAGCAGTTCGGTGATCTTGATGCGCGGCAGTAACTGGCTGGTTTGGTCGATCAGCGCCTGCGCCCGATCCGGCACCGCCGCATCCAGCGGGGTGATTTTCAGCCCTGACTCGGTGAGGATGGCATCGGGCAGCTCGTTGTCCTTGGCCAGGCGGGTGACGGTGGCCAACTGCTCGTCCAGCAGCTGCAAACGCTCTTCCAGGTACTGGTCGCTGTTCGGGTTGATCGCCAGGGGCAGGGCCTGCTCGCGCTTGAGTGCGGCGAACTTCTCGGCCGGCAGCAGGTAGTCGTCGAAGTCGCGGAACTGCCGCGAGCCCTTGACCCAGATGTCGCCGGAGCGCAGGGCGTTCTTCAGCTCGGACAGGGCGCAGATTTCGTAGAATTTCCGGTCGAGGCCTTCCGGGGTGATCACCAGCGGCTTCCAGCGCGGCTTGATGAAGGCCGTGGGTGCATCGGCCGGCACCTTGCGCAGGTTGTCGGCGTTCATCTCACGCAGGGTCTGCACGGCTGCCAGCACGCCTTGCGCGGCCGGCGCGGCGCGCAGTTCCAGCACCTCCAGCAAGGCCGGCGTGTAACGGCGCAGGGTGGCGAAGTTCTCGCCGACCAGGTGCAGGTGGTCGAAGCCTTCCGGCCGGGCCAGCAGCTCGGCCTCGCTGACGCTCTCGGTGAACTCGTCCCAGGGAATCACCGCCTCGATGGCGGCATAGGGGTCGCTGCCGCTTTCCTTCGCTTCCAGCAGCGCCTGGCCGATCCTGGAGTACAGGCGCACCTTGTCGTTGATCGCCTTGCCCTGCTTCTGGAACTGCTGCTGATGCTTGTGCTTCGCGCCGCTGAACAGCTTGACCAGGATGCGGTCATGCAGATCGACCAGCTCATCGATCACGGTCGCGGTGCTCTCCAGCACCACGGCGGCCAGGGTCGCGTAGCGGCGCTGCGGCTCGAACTTACCGAGGTCTTTGGGCGTCATCTGCCCACCCTCGCGGGCCAGCTTGAGCAGGCGGTTCTGGTGGATGTGCCGGCCCAGGCCTTCGGGCAAGTCCACCAACTGAAATGTCTTCAGCCGCTCGATGTGTTCCAGCATGTGCCGAGAGTTGGGTTTCAGCGGTGCCTGGCGCAGCCAGGTCAACCAGGTGATGCTGCTGCCGGCCTTGAGCTTCAACAGCTCGTCCAGCTTGGCCCGATGCGAGTCCGTGAGTGGTTCGACCAGGGCGCGGTAGACCCGCCGATTGGCTCGCGCAATGGCTTCCGAGCAGGCCCGGTCAATCACGCTCAGCGCCGGCAGGATGCGTCGTTTCTGCCGTAGGCTCTCCAGGGCCTGACCGGCCAGCAGCAAGCCTTTGTCGGTCTGCTGGGCCAGCTCGGTTAGCTCGCGCACCAGGGCGCGGAAGTCGGACAGGCCGAACGGGGCCAGTTGCAGGTAGGTGCGCAGTTCCTGGGCATGCTCGCGACGGGTCACGTCGCGCTCGCCGTACTTTGCCCAGCTCGCCGGCTCGGCCTGGACTTGCTTCGCCACCCACAGGATGACCGGCTCGGGCAGCTCGCTGTCGGTTCCCAGCGCGTAACCGGGGTAGCGCAGCAGGCAGAGCTGCACGGCGAAGCCGAGGCGGTTGGCGTCGCCGCGTCGCTGGCGGATCAGCGACAGGTCGGAGTCGTTGAAGGTGTAGTAGCGGATCAGGTCATCCTGGCTTTCCGGCAGCGCAAGCAGGGTGTCCCGCTCCGTGGCCGAGAGGATCAAGCGACGCGGCATGTGTCAGTCGTCCGTGCGGAGGTACTGGTAGAGGGTTTCCCGGCTGATGTTGAACTCGCGGGCAAGCTGCGCCTTGGGCTCGCCGGCCGTCGCTCGCTGCCGCAGGGTAGCAGCCTGCTCATCGGACAGGGCTTTCTTGCGGCCCCGGTACGCGCCACGCTGCTTGGCCAAGGCGATGCCCTCACGCTGCCGCTCGCGGATCAGGGCGCGCTCGAACTCAGCGAAGGCCCCCATCACCGACAGCATCAGGTTGGCCATCGGCGAGTCCTCGCCAGTGAACACCAGGCCCTCCTTCAGGAACTCGATGCGCACGCCGCGCTGAGTCAGCTTCTGTACCAAGCGACGCAGGTCATCGAGGTTGCGGGCCAGCCGATCCATGCTGTGCACCACCACTGTATCGCCTTCGCGGACGAAGCTCAGCAGCGCTTCGAGCTGGGGGCGCTGGGTGTCCTTGCCCGATGCCTTGTCGGTGAACACCTTGCTCACCTGGGTTTGTTCCAGCTGGCGTTCCGGGTTCTGGTCAAAGCTGCTGACCCGGACGTAGCCGATGCGGTGCCCCTGCACGATGTCTCCTTGGTTGAAGGCGGCTTAAGTGCACTTTCTGTTCCGTTGTGCCTCAAAGCCCATTTCTGTCAGGCTGAAATCTATAACCTTCGCGGGCATGTGTCAAAAAATGGGAAAGCAGACTCTATTCTGACTGTCGTTTTCAGAAGACGGCTGCACTGAACGTCAGAAGCCGACTGCACTATAGCAGCGGAGGGGTTGGATCCATCAGGCAACGACGGGCTGCTGCCGGCCATCAGCGGACGCAGGGAGGACTTTCCGCAACCGGCCGTTCGATGCGGCACCGATGGCCTTCGCGCAGGGGTAGTGAATCCGCCAGGATTGACTTGCGCTGCCCTACCTCTCACTAGTGAGGGGCGGCAGCGCATCAAGCGGTGAGCGCACTCCGGCACCGCCAACTTTCAGCACATGCGTGTAAATCATCGTCGTAGAGACGTCGGAATGGCCGAGCAGATCCTGCACGGTTCGAATGTCGTAACCGCTGCGGAGCAAGGCCGTCGCGAACGAGTGGCGGAGGGTGTGCGGTGTGGCGGGCTTCGTGATGCCTGCTTGTTCTACGGCACGTTTGAAGGCGCGCTGAAAGGTCTGGTCATACATGTGATGGCGACGCACGACACCGCTCCGTGGATCGGTCGAATGCGTGTGCTGCGCAAAAACCCAGAACCACGGCCAGGAATGCCCGGCGCGCGGATACTTCCGCTCAAGGGCGTCGGGAAGCGCAACGCCGCTGCGGCCCTCGGCCTGGTCCTTCAGCCACCATGCCCGTGCACGCGACAGCTGCTCGCGCAGGCTGGGTGCCAAGCTCTCGGGTAACATCAAGGCCCGATCCTTGGAGCCCTTGCCCTCCCGCACGATGATCGTGCCGTGATCGAAATCCAGATCCTTGACCCGCAGTTGCAAACCCTCACTGATCCGCATGCCCGTTCCATACAGAAGCTGGGCGAACAAACGATGCTCGCCTTCCAGAAAACCGAGGATGCGAACCACTTCATCCGGGGTCAGCACCACCGGCAAGCGCCGCGACGGCCGAGGTCTTCCGATCTCCTGAAGCCAGGGCAGATCCGTGCACAGCACCTTGCCGTAGAAGAACAGCAAGGCCGCCAATGCCTGACGATGCGTGGAGACCGAAACCTTGCGCTCGTTCGCCAGCCAGGACAGAAATGCCTCGACTTCGCTGCTGCCCAAGGTTGCCGGGTGACGCACACCGTGGAAACGGATGAAGGCACGAACCCAGTGGACATAAGCCTGTTCGGTTCGTAAACTGTAATGCAAGTAGCGTATGCGCTCACGCAACTGGTCCAGAACCTTGACCGAACGCAGCGGTGGTAACGGCGCAGTGGCGGTTTTCATGGCTTGTTATGACTGTTTTTTTGTACAGTCTATGCCTCGGGCATCCAAGCAGCAAGCGCGTTACGCCGTGGGTCGATGTTTGATGTTATGGAGCAGCAACGATGTTACGCAGCAGGGCAGTCGCCCTAAAACAAAGTTAGCCATTAAGGGAGTTAAATTGAAAATATCATTGATTTCTGCAGTGTCAGAAAATGGCGTAATCGGTAGTGGTCCTGATATCCCGTGGTCAGTAAAAGGTGAGCAACTACTCTTTAAAGCGCTCACATATAATCAATGGCTCCTTGTCGGAAGAAAAACATTTGACTCTATGGGTGTTCTTCCAAATCGCAAATATGCAGTAGTGTCAAAGAACGGAATTTCAAGCTCAAATGAAAACGTCCTAGTTTTTCCTTCAATAGAAAATGCTTTGAAAGAGCTATCAAAAGTTACAGATCATGTATATGTCTCTGGCGGGGGTCAAATCTATAATAGCCTTATTGAAAAAGCAGATATAATTCATTTGTCTACTGTTCACGTTGAAGTCGAAGGTGATATCAAATTCCCTATAATGCCTGAGAATTTCAATTTGGTTTTTGAACAGTTTTTTATGTCTAATATAAATTATACATACCAGATTTGGAAAAAAGGCTAACAATGCGTTGCAGCACCAGTCGCTTCGCTCCTTGGACAGCTTTTAAGTCGCGTCTTTGTGGTTTTGCTGCGCAAAAGTATTCCACAAAGCCGCAACTTAAAAGCTGCCGCTGAACTTAACGTTAGATGCACTAAGCACATAATTGCTCACAGCCAAACTATCAGGTCAAGTCTGCTTTTATTATTTTTAAGCGTGCATAATAAGCCCTACACAAATTGGGAGATATATCATGAAAGGCTGGCTTTTTCTTGTTATCGCAATAGTTGGCGAAGTAATCGCAACATCCGCATTAAAATCTAGCGAGGGCTTTACTAAGCTTGCCCCTTCCGCCGTTGTCATAATCGGTTATGGCATCGCATTTTATTTTCTTTCTCTGGTTCTGAAATCCATCCCTGTCGGTGTTGCTTATGCAGTCTGGTCGGGACTCGGCGTCGTCATAATTACAGCCATTGCCTGGTTGCTTCATGGGCAAAAGCTTGATGCGTGGGGCTTTGTAGGTATGGGGCTCATAATTGCTGCCTTTTTGCTCGCCCGATCCCCATCGTGGAAGTCGCTGCGGAGGCCGACGCCATGGTGACGGTGTTCGGCATTCTGAATCTCACCGAGGACTCCTTCTTCGATGAGAGCCGGCGGCTAGACCCCGCCGGCGCTGTCACCGCGGCGATCGAAATGCTGCGAGTCGGATCAGACGTCGTGGATGTCGGACCGGCCGCCAGCCATCCGGACGCGAGGCCTGTATCGCCGGCCGATGAGATCAGACGTATTGCGCCGCTCTTAGACGCCCTGTCCGATCAGATGCACCGTGTTTCAATCGACAGCTTCCAACCGGAAACCCAGCGCTATGCGCTCAAGCGCGGCGTGGGCTACCTGAACGATATCCAAGGATTTCCTGACCCTGCGCTCTATCCCGATATTGCTGAGGCGGACTGCAGGCTGGTGGTTATGCACTCAGCGCAGCGGGATGGCATCGCCACCCGCACCGGTCACCTTCGACCCGAAGACGCGCTCGACGAGATTGTGCGGTTCTTCGAGGCGCGGGTTTCCGCCTTGCGACGGAGCGGGGTCGCTGCCGACCGGCTCATCCTCGATCCGGGGATGGGATTTTTCTTGAGCCCCGCACCGGAAACATCGCTGCACGTGCTGTCGAACCTTCAAAAGCTGAAGTCGGCGTTGGGGCTTCCGCTATTGGTCTCGGTGTCGCGGAAATCCTTCTTGGGCGCCACCGTTGGCCTTCCTGTAAAGGATCTGGGTCCAGCGAGCCTTGCGGCGGAACTTCACGCGATCGGCAATGGCGCTGACTACGTCCGCACCCACGCGCCTGGAGATCTGCGAAGCGCAATCACCTTCTCGGAAACCCTCGCGAAATTTCGCAGTCGCGACGCCAGAGACCGAGGGTTAGATCATGCCTAGCATTCACCTTCCGGCCGCCCGCTAGCGGACCCTGGTCAGGTTCCGCGAAGGTGGGCGCAGACATGCTGGGCTCGTCAGGATCAAACTGCACTATGAGGCGGCGGTTCATACCGCGCCAGGGGAGCGAATGGACAGCGAGGAGCCTCCGAACGTTCGGGTCGCCTGCTCGGGTGATATCGACGAGGTTGTGCGGCTGATGCACGACGCTGCGGCGTGGATGTCCGCCAAGGGAACGCCCGCCTGGGACGTCGCGCGGATCGACCGGACATTCGCGGAGACCTTCGTCCTGAGATCCGAGCTCCTAGTCGCGAGTTGCAGCGACGGCATCGTCGGCTGTTGCACCTTGTCGGCCGAGGATCCCGAGTTCTGGCCCGACGCCCTCAAGGGGGAGGCCGCATATCTGCACAAGCTCGCGGTGCGACGGACACATGCGGGCCGGGGTGTCAGCTCCGCGCTGATCGAGGCTTGCCGCCATGCCGCGCGAACGCAGGGGTGCGCCAAGCTGCGGCTCGACTGCCACCCGAACCTGCGTGGCCTATACGAGCGGCTCGGATTCACCCACGTCGACACTTTCAATCCCGGCTGGGATCCAACCTTCATCGCAGAACGCCTAGAACTCGAAATCTAACGTCCGTTCGGGCATCGAGGTCCATGTCGGGGTGGGACGGGCCCGTGGCTTCAAGATCACTTGCAGTCCGACCGCGATGTCTTGGTTGCGCGAGAGGTTGTCGACAGGCCATGCTGAGTGTGCGATGGTTGATCGCTTCCTCGCCGCTCTCCACGGCGACGATGGCCGCCGCCATCAGCAAGTGCGCCAGTTCCCCTATGGTGCCCTCGCTGCGTGTGAGCAGGTAGCGAGCCATGTCCAGCGTGGCAATTGGGGAAGGCCGGCGCAGCGGGAGCGAAGCGGCGAAGCTGGCCAGCAGTGAGCAGCAATCGTCGTTGGCCTCCCATACCGGCAGCATCATCGGCTCGAAGCGATTTTCCAACTGGTCATCGGAGCGGATGGCTAGGTAGGCGTCGCGCGTGCCTACCCCAACCAACGGGATGCGCAGTTCGTTGCCGAGGAAGCGCAGCAGGTTGAGGAATTCCCGGCGGTTGACGCTGTTGCCGGCCAGCACGTTGTGCAGCTCGTCGATCACCAGCATGCGCACGCCGACCTTGCGCAGCAGTGCCAGAGCCAGTTGCTCCATTTCCGGCAACCGTGGGCGTGGGCGCAGCGGCGCGCCCATCGCGGCGAGCAGCGCGACGTAGAAGCGGATCACGGACGGCTCGGACGGCATCTGCACGACCAACACCGGGATGTGCTCCTGGTCGGCGTCGGAGCTGGCCGGGTGGGTGCGGCGGAACTTCTCGACGATCATCGACTTGCCATTGTTGGTCGGGCCAACCAGCAGCAGGTTGGGCATGCGTTGCTTGTTTGGCCACGCATAAAGGGCTTCCAGCCGGTTCAGCGCCTCGACTGCGCGCGGATAGCCGATCCAGCGGTCGGCGCGAAGGCGCTGGATGCGCTCGTCCGCCGGAAGACGGGCCAAGCCCTGGGCCGCCGGCAGCAGGTGGGACAGGTCGATGATGGGATATTCGTCCACGGCTACCACTCCTCAATCTGGTCGAACGGTTTGGCGGGTGGCAAGTTGTCTGCCTGCGGGTCGGCAATATCCGTATCCGGCGGAACGGGCTTGTCCGGCCGAGCTGATGTCTTGAGGTGCTGGCGGCGATCCGCGTCACGCCGCGCCTTGCGTGTGGCCTTCTGCGCGCTGGTCACAATCTCACGCATCTGGCCGATCATGCGGAACAGCGCCGACTCATCCACCTGTTCGCGCCCTTGCTGCCGCAGTTTCGCCAGCGCCTGCCGTTGTTCCCAGAGGGTGACAGCCGGATGCGACAAGGTACGGTAGGGAATTTCCAGGTAATGCTGTCCCTCCGGTTCCAGGACCCAGATACGGCTGATGTCGCGCGGATCGCGCCGGATCAGAAAGGACGGCCAGCGTTCACGCCGCGCAATCCACGGCTTGAGCGCATCGGCGTAGTAGTGGATGTGGTCGATGACAAAGCCGGTGCGGGTCAGCGTGCGCCGGAGGATCGGCAGAAAATCGACCAGGAACGAAGTAGCGCGTGTGACGACGGCCGGTACGCCGACACGCGCCACGGCCTCGGCCCAGCGCGCGGCCGGCGGTTGGAGCAGGCCGTTGTGCACCGAACCGTGGTAGGTGCCGACCGCCAATGTGAGCCAGCGCTCTAGCTCGCGCAGCGTCAGGGCGGCCTTGTTTTCGGAATCGTAGTCGCCGCGCTGGTCAGGGTTGGAGAAGGTCGTTCCCGGCAGTTCGTCGTGAATCATCTGCATCGCCGTGCCGATGATCCGTTCCACGATGCCGCCATAGTGCGGCTGTCCCAGCGGGCGATAGTCCAGCCGGATGCCATGCTGCTCGCAACCCCGGCGCAGGGCCTCGCTCTTGAACTCGGCCGCGTTGTCTAGGTAGAGCAGCAAGGGCTTGCCGCTCATCTGCCAATCCATTTCCACGTTCAGTCCTTCCAGCCAAGGGCGCTTGTCGCAGGCGACATGCACGAGGCACAGGCCAACCGAAACGGCAGACGGCGCTTCCAGCGTGACGACCATGCCGAGCACGCAGCGGGTGAACACGTCGATGGCGAGGGTCAGGTACGGGCGGCCAATAGGTTGCCGGTCGCGGTCATCGACCACGATCAGGTCGATGACCGTATGGTCTATCTGCACCTGCTCCAG
Source organism: Aeromonas sp. INTO2 (assembly GCF_049860605.1). Taxonomy (NCBI): domain Bacteria; kingdom Pseudomonadati; phylum Pseudomonadota; class Gammaproteobacteria; order Aeromonadales; family Aeromonadaceae; genus Aeromonas; species Aeromonas sp. INTO2. The sequence continues at coordinate 3,810,162 of NZ_CP187588.1, read as the reverse complement.
CGGCGCGGTCACGGCAGGAGGCTCGCCGCCCACACCTTGTAGGTCACGAGCGGCATCCTGGCCTTCCCGCCGGCGGATGACCTTGCGCGGGTCAAGGCTAGCGATCCGTAAGGCCACGGTATTGCGCGCCGGCACTCGCAGTTTTTGAGCCTTGCACACCTGAGTGACTTCGCGGTGAAAGGCCGCTAGGCTGCGCTTCTGCTTGGTCAGGAACCGCTTTTGCAGTAGCTCGTGGATGACGCGCTCGACCGGTTCCGGCAAGCGCCCCTTACCTTTACCTCCACCGGACTGGCCGGGCACCAGATCCGTCACGAGGCCGCTGCCTTGCCGGGCACGCCGGATCAGAACGTATACCTGGCGCCGAGACAAGCCCAGCGCCTGAGCCGCCATATCGGCCGCTTCGTGCCCGACCGTCTCCGACTGCGCCAACGGACTGATGATCTCCGCACGACGGCGCGCACGCTCCCAAGCCTCATCAGGCAGAGTGGCCACGCCTTGTTCTGGAATCCGTGGGGTGTCCGTCGCCATGCTCACCTCGCTTTGGTGCACACGAGTATTGAGCATAGTCGAGATTGGTGCAGATCACTTCTGATATTGAACTGTCAGGAGCTGGCTGCACAACAGCCATTACGCCCAATCAACTGGTGCAGTCGTCTTCTGAAAATGACACTGACGAAGCGGCGCGGCCCTGCCTGACATCAAATTAGGGTATAGCCTAGATTGACATGCGCGATGCAACCCTTAACTTGCTTGCACCTATCGTTTCCATGCTAGCTTTATCGTAACGCTCAAGAAATTGGGCTTAATGCCGAAAACAATAAAATAAAACAGCCAACCCTTGAGGTTCTTATGCGCCAGAATTTACCAGTGACGGGTGCGTATTCCGGCGAAGTTGAACAGCCATTCCGGCCAACGTGAACACCCTGATCCTTAACGCGCTCACGTCACCCCGTTTCTAACTCGAGTGTTCAGATTGGGTCAACTCACTTCTCCTCTTTCTCATCGATTCTCCCTTCAGTGACAGCCGGTGAGCGTTGTGCATCAGCCGGTCCAGGATCGCATCTGCCAGAGTGTTGTCCCCCAAGCTCGCGTACCACTCTTCCGTTGGCAGCTGACTGACCACGACCGTCGAGTATTTCCCGTACCGATCATCCATGATCTCCAGCAGGGCGTTGCGCTGCTCGGCATTCACCGCTTCCAGTCCCCAGTCATCCAGGATCAGCAGCTCTATCCTTGCCAGTTGACCCAGCAGTCTGGCGTAACTGCCATCTACCTTGGCCTGGCTCAGCTCAAGTAGCAGACGCGGCAGCCGGTAGTAACGAGTGCTGTGCCCCTGCTGACAGGCTTGGTAGCCCAGCGCACAGGCTAGGTAGGTTTTTCCGCAGCCACAGGGGCCGGTAATGAGCAGGTTCTGGCCCCGGCGCAGCCACTCTCCTTGGGCCAGGTTTGCCACCTGTGACCGCTCCAGGTTGCGTGCAGACTGGTAGTCCACCTCTTGCACCGTGGCCTGGAGTTTGAGCCTCGCCTGCTTGACCAGCCGAGCTTGTTTACGCTGCTCCCGGCTCAGTTGTTCGTGTTCGACCAGCAGGCTTAGCCGCTCGATGAAGGGCAGCCCTTCGTAGGTACTTGCCTGTTCCAGTTGTTGTTGCACGGCATCCGCCATGCCAGTCAGTTTCAGGTGTCTCAAGCGGGTCAGCGTTTGTTGGGTCATGGGTTTTTTCCTCGTTAGTGGAAGCTCTGGGGGCCGCGGATGTTCTCGTGCTCTTGCGGCAGTTCTGGATAACTGAGCGGACTTGCGGGCAGTTGGTCGCGGCCACTGGTCAGCACCGACTTGAGCTGCTTGAGCCGCACCAGTCCTTCCCGGTTGGCCAGCTGGCAACAGCCTTCGACTCGTGATGGCGGATACTCCCGGCTAAGACTCAGCAGTCCCAGGCAGAGTCGGTATGCCTGCTCGGCATGGGCTTTCTCTGCCAGCCGTTCGCTAACCCAGCACAAGGTGCCCGGTCCGATGTCGGCAGCCCACTGCTTAAGACGCCCTGGCGTCCAGCGTTGCTGCTTGCTGTGACGTTCCGGCATGTGCTCAGGGAGTGTGCTCATCCCCGGGATGGTTTTACGCGGATGGCTCGCGACCAGCTGTTGCTGGTGATAGACCTGAAGCAGGGTATCGCCCGCATGGAGCTCCAGTTGCTGACCCACATACTGGTGCGGCACCGAGTAATGGTGCTGCTCATAACTGACGTGATAGTCGATGTTGACCTTGACCGTTTTGATGGCGACATAGCGATAGGGATGCACCGGTAGTGACCCCAGTGCCGGGCGGTCCAACTGCTCAAACGCCTCGCGTCGGTTACCGGGCAGCTGCTTGAACGGGCGCTCGTTGAGCTCATTCAACAAAGCCCGGATGCACTGGTTTAGCTCGGCAAGCGAGAAGAAGGTCTGATGGCGTAGACGAGCCAGGATCCAGCGCTCGACGATCTGCACACCCACCTCGGCCTTGGCTTTGTCCTTAGGCTTGTAAGGGCGAGCTGGCATCACCGCCACCTGATAGTGCTCGGCCAACTGCTGGTAGCTGGGGTTGAGCTCGGGATCGTATCGGCAAGCCTTGCTGACACCGCTCTTGAGGTTGTCGGGGATCAGCAGTACCGGTGTCCCGCCGAAAAACTCAAAGGCACGGACATGGCTTTGCAGCCAGTCCGGCAGTGACTGGGACCAGGTGGCCTCGGCAAAGGTGTAGTTGGACGCACCGAGCACGGCGACAAAGACTTGTGCCTGACGGACCTCACCCGTAGTCGGCGACACGATGGGCACCGTGGGCCCGCAGTAGTCGATAAAGAGCTTTTCCCCCGCCTTGTGGATCTGGCGCATGGAGCGCTTTTGCAACTGACACCAGGACTTGTAACGGTCACAGAACTGGGAGTAGCTGTAACAGCTATTGGGATAGCGCTGGGTGTACTCCTCCCAGAGCAGCTGTTTGGAGACCCCCTTGCGCTTGAGCTCCTGATGGACAGAGGGCCAATCCGGCACAACATGGCGGGCCGAGATGGTGGTATCGGCCTGCGGATAGAACAGGGCAGCCAGTCGGCCATCATCAAGCTCGGTAGGTAAGGGCCAGGTAAGGCCGAGCGCCTGGGCACTTTTGAGGAGTTTCTGGATGGAGCCGACACTGACCTTGGTACAGATACTGATTTGGCGAACAGAGAGGTCAGCTTCCAGCCGCAGTCGCAGCACTTCACGAATTTTACGCATTGCAATCCTCTTGGCAGACATAGGCTCTTCCCTGGCAAAAGGGAGAGCGTATCAAAGGTTTTTAAATCAATGCGTTAAGGATGATTCCGGTGAATGTGAACAGTGATTCCGGGATGTTGAACACTGTTTCCGGAAAGGAGGGGCGAAGTGTTCAGGTTGAACCGGAATGAGCGTTCACATTGGTCCGGAAATGGTGTTCACGTTGAATCGGAATTGGTGTTCATGATCGGCCGGAATATGCAACGGGTCGAAACTTAGGGAAGGTGCGAATAAGTCATATGGCACGAGAGCATTTACTGGTAACCCATTGATATTAAATGACTAAAATTTTCATTTTTTGTTCGTGGGATACTTGTTCGCACTTTCCTAAGGGGCGTTTGTTGTTCATTTGGTGCTTTGCTATCATCGAACGCCTCGATATAGTACAGGCTCATATGAAATCTAACTGGAGGGCGGAAAGGGGCCCAATTATTTGATCGGTTTTTTCATAGCGAGAAGCGGAAGGCAGTAGTGAGGGACAGCAGTGAATGCCACTAATACGATAAGCTGGATTGACAAAATTGTAACTGAATCGAGTCGGCGAGATCTTTTTTGCGCGGCTGCCTATGAGTCCTGAAATAATAACTCGACTGCTAGCCTCCATGAACGCTGGCCGCCTTCTAGTTGTCTGTGGTGCAGGGCTGTCGATGGCGCCGCCTAGTAGCCTGCCATCGGCCTTGACGGTCGCCGAGCGGTGCTTTGAAAAGTATCGTCTTGAATCTGATCCAAACTGTGATCCCGCGCTTCGGGACAATCTAGAGGCGCTCGCCGAACACTTCGCGGGACTCGATACCCTTCAATCTGTCTTCATCGAGCACCTCGTCCCTTGGAACGCATTTATGCGGCAGCCGAACACCGGGCATGCCGCGATAGCGGATTTTCTCATCACTCGCGCTGCAGTTGCTGGCATATCGAGCAATTACGACACCCTCATCGAACGTTGCGCCTGGGACTACGGCTCTGACTTCCGTGGCTCGCTCGACGGAGACGAAGCCAGCGCTGACTTCGTTCGCCAGGCTCCCTTGCTTAAATTCCATGGCTGTTCTTTCCGCGATCGGCCAGCTACGGTATGGGCGCCTTCGCAGCTCAATGATCCAACCATCTCGGCCCGTATTGCGCTAAGCAAAGTATGGATGGCCGCCAACCTTCGGCAGAAGGATCTACTCGTCGTGGGCTTCTGGTCAGACTGGGAATATCTCAATACCGTGATAGGTGAAGCATTGAGCCACGTTCAGCCGCTATCCGTGACAGTTATCGACCTGTCACCAACAAACGTGCTCGAGCAGAAGGCCCCTCAGCTCTGGGAGATCGCCAACGCACCAAACGTGGCTTTCGAACATGTCCAAGAGTCTGGAGCTGTAGCGCTCGACGAACTGCGTCGTGCATTCTCATCGAATTACCTTCGACAGGTACTGGATGCAGGTCGAACCGCCTTCGAGCAAACCACAGGAATTCAGTGCGACACAGCTTGGCTAAACGTTGAAAATTTCGATAGCGAGGCTTTGTATGGTCTGAGGAGAGATGCAGAAGGCGTCTCGGCGGCGGAACCAGCCAAGCTCTTGCGCCCGGCAAATACAGAAGCTCTCGGCTTCTTCCACTTACTGCTACGTCAGGCTGGGGCCTTGCAACGCCCTGATGGCTATGAGCTTAACGGCCGTAGCATCCGCGTTATCAATGGAGCGCAAACCGTCCTCGGGACTCTACGCGGGAGGTTTATCGAGCCACCTGCCGCGATGCAGCCTGACATCGTTGTGGCTGTGGGCGCGACCAACTTAGGCGTGCCGGGCAACATCGTACGCAACGGACGCCCCGGCGACGTGATTCGTCCTGACCCAGCGGGCGAATGGTATGACCTCCCTGGGGCAAGAGCAGAGTTGGGAATCTAATGGATATCTTCACGCAAACCGAAATCCTCCTTCGCGACGCCCAATACGAAACTTGGTCGTGGACTGGCTCGGCCGGCCCGGTGACCTGTTTCGAAAACGCGGCGCTGATGGGGTTCGTTCAAGTCTTTGATACCGCAGATACTCTTCTCTGCACTTGGCGTGCGAGTCAACAAGTGGCTCTCGCTCGCCATGCCGCGTCGTTGCGCGCCGCAGGAACAAAAGCGTGGAATGTCTATTCAATCTTTCTGACCCCGGATCAAGATGTGAGCCGAGCGCGTGAGATCGAACGAATCGAAGAGGATTTCTCTTTGACTCGGAAAATTGCCAGGGCTTCGATCATCACAACGGATGATGTTGAGAAAGCGCTGCTACCGCTGCTGTCCTTACGCGCCAAGCCGCTGCTTGGCGTGTCTAACTTCGAAACGAGACTGCGTACCAGGCTGAAAGACATTTCTCCTGAGGCCATTACCTCGTTCATTAATAACGAGACAACGCCAACAGAGGTTGCTCGTATCTTGGGAACGACATTATGAGGCTCGACTTCATCGAAGTATGCGGCTTTCGTGGATTCAGGGATCTCGTCCGTATTAACTTCGGACAGGGCTTCACCGTCATTACGGGCCGGAACGGTGTTGGTAAAAGCACGTTATGTGATGCAATCGAGTTTGCGATCACCGGTTCCATCGACAAATATGCTGTTGAGAAGGCGGCGAAGGAAAGCATCAGCGATTATATATGGTGGCGTGGCGAAGGCGTCCCGAAGGCCCACTATGTTACGGTCTCGTTCGTCGACGACGATGGCAAGCCGTTCACAATCACTCGTACACGCGAGTCAGGTGCTGATCGTTCAGCGGATGAAATCCAGGCCGCGCTTTGCTGCGGTCCTGTGCCAGATAATGCACTTAGGCAGCTCACCCGAACCTCAATCATCCGCGACGAATGGATCGCAGCACTCAGCCTAGACCTCACCGAAACGGAGAGATTCGATCTTGTCCGTTCGGCGCTCGGTGCTTTAGAAGGCTCTGAGGCAAGTAGTAGAGCCAAGGAGGTTGTGGCAGCTACCGAAGCAACGCACTCTAAAGACGAGGCTGCCTATGCAGCTGCCTGTTCGCGGTTGGCAGACAGACTGACGCAACTGTCTGAGACGCAAACAGCCCTTAGCCGTTCAGGCGATATGGCCTCTGCTCTCCAGGTAATCTCCATAGCCGCACCAGATGCGCCGCCTGAACTGACAGCACGGCTGACAGCAGGTCGAAATGCACTTGCGAGCAAGCGAACCCGATTAGGTCGAATGGGCGAAGCGCTTCAACTCGGTCATGAGGTTGCGTCGGCGCAGGCGGCCTACACAACTCCGGAGGCTATTGCGGATCGGGAGACCGCTTCAAGAGTGCACGAAGCAGCACAAAGAGAGCATCAGGCTGCGCAGCAGGCGGTCGCGGAAGCCGAACAACGCCTCGAGCGCGAAGAAGAGATAGACGCAATTGCAGCATCGCTGAGCCTTCTGGTCGAGCACGGTGAGCGCCTCGGGTTGCACGAAGAGCATTGCCCGTTATGCGAAGCCTATCGGACGCCGGACGAGTTTTCCTCCGGTGTGGCCGCGGCACGGCGCCGGATCAAATCACTGGCGTCGGGCGTTCAGGCTGCTCACGATGCTCTCACCATTGCGAAAGAGAATGCACGGCTATCCAGCCTTACGCTCCAAGCTGCCGAAGCTATGCTTGATACTCATGCAGAAAAGCTGCGCCGGCTGCGCAGTCAGGAAGAGTCACATGTCTCATTCTACTCGGATTGGTCTCTCGACTTCCGCCTCATCAACGATCCTGATGGGCTAGAGCAAGCTATTTCTTCAGAGCGCGACCGGCTGATCGACCTTGAGCGTGCGTTGATAGTGCTGGAAGCCTCGCAAGCTGTATCGCAAATGTCGTTAATCGAAAGCAACATCTCGGTACTGCGAGCTGAAGTAGAGAAGCTCGCGCATACTGTCAGTCAATCGCAAGCTGCCGTTACCGCAGCTCGCGAGATCGAGCGCTCAGTTAAGCGTGTGAGCGCCGAAATCATCGATGAGCGTCTTGCTCAGATTAGCCCGCTTCTCAACGAGCTGTACCAGCGCCTAAGACCGCACGCCGACTGGCACACAATCGATTACAGCATTCGCGGCGACGTACGTCGTTTCTTAAGTCTTAAAGTCGGAAACGGTCTAAACCCACAATTTGTCTTCAGCAGTGGCCAGCGTCGTGCAGCCGGTCTCGCTTTTCTTCTTTCTGTCCATCTCGCACGGGCGTGGACACCACTCAAGTCTTTGCTACTCGACGACCCCGTTCAACACATCGATGATTTTAGGGCCCTTCACCTGGTGGAAGTGCTCGCTGCTCTGCGCTTGGATGGGCGTCAGATCATCTGTGCCGTTGAGGACCCTGCGCTTGCCGATCTCCTCTGCCGACGCTTGATGAGCACTGCGAAGGAGGGAGGGAGACGGCTTGACATCGACCTTGGGTCGCTCGGCGCAACGAGCGTGGTCACAGACCTGGAAATCCGCCCAATGCCGCTTGGTGTCCTACGCGGCGTCACCACTGCATGAAGGCCGAGAGCGCGTTAATCGAGACTCTGATGCAGCAGAGGGGGAGAGCGCACGGTCCTTGGAGCGATTTGGCACTCCATACCATCGGCTGGCGTGCGTTTCAGGATCTATGCTCACAGGTATGTGAAGTCGTGCTCGGCAGACCAGTGGAGATCTTCCGCGAAGCCCAAGATGGCGGTCAGGACGCAGTTTTCCTCATTCCTGCAGGAAACAAATTTCCATCGATTGGAACGGTCCAGTGCAAACATACTTCTGATGCCTCAAAGGCGTTGAAGCTTGGAGATCTCAACGCAGAGACATCCCATGTCGAAGAACTAGTCAAAGCAGGCCAGGCGGACACCTATGTATTCATGACTAACATGAGCGTGGATGCTCCCGTCGCATCTGTAATGCGTACTAGGCTTCGGGCACTTGGCGTGCGAAAGCCGCATATTCTTGGTCGTCAGTACATAGTACGAGTTATCAGGAGCAGCGCTCGCTTGCGCGCATTAGTCCCGCAGGTCTACGGCCTAGGGGACCTTACCTCGATCGTGGATGAGCGACTGAGCGAACAGAGCCGGGCGCTGCTCGACAGCTGGATACCAAAACTTCGCACTTATGTACCTACTCAGGCCCATCGTGCAGCTGTGAATGCGATCGCCGAGCACGGCGTAGTGTTGCTGCTCGGCAACCCCTCAAGTGGAAAATCGGCGATTGGTGCCATCGTTTCGACCATAGCATCTGAAAACCCGGAGAACACTGTACTTGCTTTGACCAGCCCGCGCGACTTTGAGGCAGGTTGGAATCCTAATGACCCGGGACGCTTCTTCTGGATCGACGATGCATTCGGTTCAAATGTGCTACGTGATGACTATGTACAGGATTGGGCCTCGGCCTTCTCTAAACTGCGGGCCGCAATTAAGCATGGCAATCGCTTCCTCCTAACTTCCCGTAAGCATATCTACGAAGCTGCACGACGTCGGCTTGGGCAGCGTAACCTTACCCAGTTCGCAGATGGCTGTGCTGTGGTGGACGTCGGCGAGCTAACGTCCGAAGAGAAGGCGCAGATTCTCTATAACCATGTAAATTTCGGTGAGCAGAGCCAGAGCTGGAAATCGAGTGTCAAGCCGCATCTGGCAGCAGTCGCCACTGTTCGAGATTTCCTTCCTGGGATCGCCGAACGTCTCGGGGATCCAAACTTCACCAAGGGCCTAGCACCTCGCGAAAGCTCTCTTGTCCGCTTCATGGAGGAGCCGACAGAGCATCTGATCGATACCATCAACGCCTTGGATGGTCAGTTGCAAGCCACGCTTCTCCTCGTTTATGTCCACCAGGCCGGCTTCGATCCTATCGATCATGACGCTTCGGCTGCACAGGCTGTCGCAGAGCTGACGGGGTACACTCTAACTAAGCTTCAGGATTGCTTCACTGAACTGAAGGGCTCGTTCCTGAAGCTTTCCGGATTAAAATGGACCTTCGCCCATCCGACGATCTCCGACGCCCTAACGGAGATTCTGCGTCAGAAACCCCATATGATGGCTGCGCTCATACGAGGCGCGACTATCGACACAATTCTTAGCAGCTTCACGTGTGAGGGCTCGCCGCTCATTCGAGATGCGTTGGTCATCCCGACGACGCTCGACAATGCGCTGGTCGCACGACTTGGATGTACACCCGACGAACGGCATCGCAATTGGATGCTGTTCCACTTCCTGTCATATCGCTCAAGTGCGGCCGTGTTCATCAAAACCCTAGAGCAATTTCCAAATCTACTTCGCAGGTCTTGCTGGAGCTCCGATCTCCTCAGTAACGATCCCCAGATCGCCACCTACGCACGTGCTCATCACTTAAACGTCTTGCCTGGCGATTTGCGATTGGATGTGGCCGACAAGTTGGAGTCTGCCGTGCTCAACGGCCTTGACGTCTCCCTCTTCGAGGAACCACAAATGTTGGCTGTCATACCGCCGCTAAAGCTTATCGGTGTGGGTTTATCGCTGCGGACAACTGTGCTGCCGTCGCTCGAAGAGCGGATCGAAGAGATTACAGACGATGCTGATTTAGACGAAGAACCTGACAGTCACTTTGCGAAACTTCTCGACCTACTTGATCACATTGAGGCGATCGGTGTCGATATGGACGCCACAGCCTTGATCGACGATGCACGCGAGCATGTTAAGCGCTCAATCGCAGAGCTTGAAAAACGCAAGCGCGAGCATGATGAAGGTTCCGAAGATGAAGCGGATTGGGCGCACATCGTGACACAAAAAAAGGAGGAAGCACCTCCGCATACTCCCATGGTTACAACGCGTTCAGTGTTCGATGATGTCGACAAATGATCTTCGATATACCGGGTAATTGTTCTTCTTAATGTCGAAACCATCCTTTATCGATAGCACAGAGGTAGAGCATTTTCTGTAGGCAGCCGCCGTTCAAGCTGGTCTTGATGTCAGCTCGACAACATCCCATTGAGTGCCTACTTGACCGCTCTCTGCCCATTAGTTACTAAGCGCTGTTTATAGGCGCGCCCTGAAATGACTGAAAGCGCCATAATCATACAAACAATGCTTGGTTGTTAGCGGACCGAGCTCGACTGGCTTGATTTTCCATTCCACATAAATGCCGATATGTCCCAGCGGGTGATGACTACGTTGGAGAGCATGGTTCCTGCCATAGAGGTCTACTCGATTGATGAGGCGTTTATTGAGCTCGGCTCGTTATGGGCCGGTAACTTTGTTGATTTTGGGCACCAGATCCGGGCCAGCATCCAGCGGTACACGGGTCTTACCGTCGGCGTGGGCATTGGCCCAACCAAGACCCTGGCCAAACTGGCGAACTACGCTGCGTATTCTGGTGAAGTTGAACAGTGATTCCGGAATCTGTGAACACCATTTCCGGAAAGTATGCTGACAGGGATTCTTCGAGCAGAAGCTGAGCTTTGAGGGGAGGCATCTTTTCGACTCACCGAACAAGCCAGCAGCCAAGCGCAGCGCGGCAGTTGTGGATCCAGGACGTTGGAACAGGACGGTTCATCTGACATCAGAGTACGTGCTCTGAGGTGTCCGGAATCGGTGTACACGCAAGCCGGAATCAGCGTTCATTTTAAACCGGAATAGGTGTTCATTTTCGACCGGAATATGCAACTACGCCGCCAAAAAGTGGCCGGCCACAGGAGGTGTTGTCGATATTCGCGATGAGGGACGCCGAGCTCGGCTGATGGCCATCACCCCAATCGATGAAGTGTGGGGTATTGGACGCGCCCTGAATAAACGGCTGCAGGCCGAAGGCGTGGCAACCGTGGCAGATCTGATGGCTGTGCCTCCCAAACAGATCCGCCAGCGTTATGGTGTGGTAGTGGGGCGCGTGGTCCAGGAACTGCGCGGCATTCCCTGCTCTGAACTGACAATAGACACCCCGGCCAAGCAGCAAATCGTCAGCAGTCGCTCGTTCGGCGAACGGATCATGGAGCAAGCCAGCATGCATCAAGCGTTGTCGGCCTTTATGGAGCGAGCCGCCGAGAAGCTACGCCACGAGAAGATGCGCTGCCAGCATGTGAGCATCTTCTTTCGCACCAGCCCCTTTAGCGAAGGCGAGCCCTACTATGGCAATCAGCTTTCGGCCAAGCTGCCGCGACCAACCGACGATACTCGCGAACTTCTGCATCATGTAACCCAACTGCTGCCCCATATCTGGCGCGACGGATTCCGCTATCAAAAAGGCGGCGTCATTCTCGGTTCGTTCACGCCGCGGGACCACTACCAGGCAGATCTGTTCGACAATCCTGGCTCACCCGACCGCCGGCTAATGGCGGTGATCGATGCCATCAACCATAGTGGCCTGGGCCATATAGGATTTGCCTCGAAAGGTGTAGACGCCTCTGAGTGGATGATGAAACGCGAACACTTGGGCCCACGCTACACCACCTCGTGGGACGATCTACCGGTCGCTAGGTAGTTTAAGAGTTTTCCTGAGAGGAAGGTGTTTCCACTACTGATCTATCCTGCCCACCGGCCTCTGTTTCCAGTGACTTACTGATGGCCAATTTCCCAGATATGACTTTTGGGCCCAATTGTTTGGCCACTAGCAAAACTCATAACCAGAAGTAAATCGATGGTTAGGGCAATAACTCACGAATGTCGCAATTGAGAACCTCCGCAAGCTGATACGCCTTCTCCAGGGTGACGTTGACCTCACCCCGCTCAATCCTACCGACATAGCTTCTGTCAATCTCTGACAGCAGAGCCAGCTTATCTTGCGAAATCCCGATTTGTATTCTTTTCTGGCGAATGCGTTCACCGAATTTGATCGCTAAGTCTTTCATTTCTCGTCTCTCATAAAGACGAGAACTATCCAGAGTTGTCGCGAACATAACCACGGATTATAATCCGCAACCGTTAAAGCCTATGATGTTCTTTCACCCCGACAACGAGACTATACGATGCCCCCAAAGAAAAAGACTCTTTCGCCTCCGTTCTATCAAATTCTCGTAGTGCAGAGTCTTGATCACTTCACAGTCAAAGTGCTTAGGGATTCCTATATCAAATTTATGGGTGTTCCCGAGGGAGACGCGGAAAGAAGGGATGCATACCGGAAGGTCTACCGACAAGTAGTGCGACTGCAACGCAATGATCTTGTTGAGAAAGTGCCAAATACTGGTGGCGCGGTGAAGTACAGAAAAACGCCGAAGTTTCATGAAACACTGTTCGTCGAAAACCGGCAAGAAGAGCCATGTGACGAAAAGCCAATGGATGGTGTGTTGTCCCCTAATGCCATGACTAACAGCCATGTCTTATCGGAACTGCAACTCAAAGCCCATAATTACCAAGTTGATTTATTAACCGCTATCGGAGAGACCGAAGAATATCAACGGCTTGCTAAGGAGTTTCCTTCCATTCAGTCCTTGTTTGATGCGGACTACCGAGAGGCTAGAGAGAAGAGCTCCAAACTATTAGGGCAACTAAAGGCGATCCAAACCGTCATAATGCAGCATTCGCAAAGGGCCTGATGATGCATTTACGCAAATGGCAGGCAACTTGCGTTGAGCAAGCCCTCATACACTATGAGAACTATCGCCATTTTCTGTGCTTAGCCACGCCAGGTGCGGGAAAAACCACAATGGCTGCGGAACTAAGCCGTCGTTTGCTCGTGGATGACAAGATCGACTTCATTCTTTGTTTCTCTCCTTCCGTAGCAGTGGCTGAGGGGATGCGCTTATCCATGAGTAGGGTGCTGGAGCGACGCTTTGATGGGATTATTGGTGCTGCCGGCTGTAGCTACACCTACCAAAACTTGTTGTTCTTCAAAGAGGATTTCTGGCAGCTGTTTGCATCTCACAACGTGATGGTCATCTTTGATGAGATCCATCACTGTTCGGGCACTGAACCCGATAATGCAAACGCCTGGGGAGAGGAAATCCTACTCAATATTCAGGATCAAGCGACTTATACGTTGGCCTTAACAGGAACGCCATGGCGTTCAGACCAAGCCCCGATTGTACTGGCCCGTTATGCGGATCCAGACAACCGAATTCAATGCGACTATCGGTATGGCCTCAGAGAGGCAATCGAGGATAGGGTCTGCCGACGACCTAAAATCGTCCTGATTGATAACGATCTGATCTCTGTTTACTTCTCCTCAGAGACAAAATCCTACTCATCCCTTGCAGAGCTATTTAACCAACAAGATATCCGCTACGGGGAGTTAATTTCGCATCCTGTCGCGATTCGCCACATGCTGAGTACTGCCAATCAACGACTCAGGAAAATGCGAGAAGAGGTACCCAATGCAGCAGGCCTGGTGGTCGCAGCGTCGGTTGAACATGCTGCGTTGATCACCCAGATATTGGCAACAGAGATGAACCAGCAAGCGGTTCTAGTGACCTATAAAACACCGGATGCGGCTGCACAGATCGAAAAGTTCCGTTCAAGCGATGCGGCCTGGATTATTAGCGTCGGGATGATAAGTGAAGGCACAGATATTCCACGTCTTCAGATCTGCTGTCATCTTTCGCTGATTCGAACTGAACTGCACTATCGGCAGGTTCTCGGACGAGTGCTACGAATGACGAATACTGGCCCCCAGGAAGGATGGCTATATACATTTGCAGTGCCTGAATTGATCGCGTTCGCAGAGCGGATTTCTGAAGAGATACCAGAGCAGCAAGTCGTCATACAGGAATATCACAACATAGGTATTGGTTCATCAGACCGAACATGGCCCAGCCATGCCACAAACACGCCTAGCGACATTCCTCGGCTGGTCTGGGACCCGCTTACTCATAAACAAATTACATTGCACAAAACTCACGATAATACGGCTACCATCGAATCGCCGTTTATCCAGCTTTTCGGCAAGTTCCGCGAGCAGATCCTTGCGACTTACTAAATAACTGATCCCAATAGTGCTACACCTTCGCTGTGCCATAGCCATTCCCCGGGAAAGGAGACACGGTATCCATGAAGTGTTTCACTCGGGCCAGCAGGTTTGCCATCCCTCTGCATTGATGATTGCGCGTGATGGTTTCATGTAACTTGTGCCATAGCCGTTCTATGTGATTAACCCAAGGGCTGTAAACTGGCTGGAACACCAGGCAGAACTTGGGATTCTTCTTCAACCATCGCTCGGTCTGTTTGCTTTTGTGAATGATGTAGTTATCGAGGATCAACGTGATGGTTTTGGCTCGTCGGTAGTGGTGGCGCAGCTTTTCCAGCATGGCAATAAACAGCGATGAGTTTTTCTTGATCCCGCTGACGTAAAGTACCCTTCCGTTGCCTGCGTGGAGAACGCCTGCCAGATAATGCTTGGCATTCTGCCCCGGTGTGACAACCCGCTTTTGCTGCGCTCTGAACATCCAGTCGGCTCCTAATTTGGGATTGAGGTCTATATCGACTTCATCCTCATAAAACACCGGATTATCGGCATCACAGCGGGCCAGCGCGGCGTCGATATTGTAACGGTTCACCCAGACCAGTTGACAGGTAAAAAATGAGACGATCGTCCGGTGATCCACTATTGCCTCTTGCGTGATCCTGTCAGCTTGGCACCATCAGGGGCATGAGCACATCCATGACCCCACCGGCCGCTTCGCCGCTGACCCTTGAGCAGGCTAATGAACTTATTCAGAAGCTGATGGCGCGCATCGCCGAGCTAGAAGACCGACTCAACCAGCACAGCGGCAATTCCTCCAAGCCTCCTTCCAGTGATGGGCCAGGCTCACCACCACCTGCTCGGCCGCGCCTTGCCTCAGGTAAAAAACGCGGCGCCCAACCGGGCCACAAAGGCGCTCGGCGTGAGCGTCATCCAGCGGATGAACGGCTGACGGTAATACCCCATTACCCTGCCAGACAGTGCGCCTGCTGTGGGGGCAATGTGGTATTTCATGACAAACCCTACCGCGTCCATCAGGTCTTTGACCTGCCCGAGGTCAGCTACAGGGTGACCGAACATCAGCTCTTTAGCGGCACCTGTTGTCATTGCATCGAGACCAGCCCGGCTCCGTTGCCCGAGACGGTGAGCAGCAGCCAGATGGGGACCAACCTGCTGAGCTACATCGCCCTGCAAAGTGGTCTGTTTCACCAGAGCATTAGCCAGATACAACAACAGCTTAAACAGCACTTCGGCCTGAGCTTCAGTCGCGGCGCCATCAGCGAGGCGCAAGGGCGAGTCAGTGCCATGTTGACCCCGACGCACCAGGCCATCAAACAACAAGTGCAATCAGCCTCCTGTATCCATGCCGATGAAACACGGCATCAGCGTGGTGGTGAGCGGCGCTGGATGTGGCTGGCACTGAGCAAGGTGGCCGTCTGTTTCATGACGGCGTTTGGCCGGGGTCAGGATGCGGCCAAACGGCTGCTGGGCTCAGAATTGGATGGCGTGTTGGTGACAGACCAGTACGCAGGATACCGTTTCATCGACAGCAGCCAGCGTCAGCTGTGCTGGGCCCATGTACTGCGCAATGTGGCAGCGATTGCCGACAGCGGCGAAAAGGTCAATCAGCCCATTGGGGCCCGACTGGTGCTTCTCGCAAATAGCGTATTCAGGGTTCGACATGGCTATGAACAAGGCGTGTTGAGCCAGAAACAATATCAGCGAAGGCTTGAGCGATGTCGGCAAAGCTGGCGAAAAGAGCTGGGGCGAGGCAGTTTGCTGTGCAGCAAGCGCTACCGAGGTCGCTGTCGGCTACTGCTCAAGGATGATGAAATGCTGTGGCGTTTTCTGGAAAACGACGAGATAGCCTTGACCAATAATGAGGCGGAACGGGCGCTACGCGGGTATGTGCTGTGGCGCAAGGGGAGCTATGGCGTTTGGTCACATCGGGGAGAGCTGTTTCGGCAGCGCATCTTGTCTTTGATAGAGACAGCCAAGCGGTTAGGTCGCTGTCCGCAGGAATGGCTGAGGGCCGTGGTCAGTGCCTGCATAGAGAAAACAGACTACCCGCTCCCGGAAGAGTTGTTGTCAACATCCTCCCGGTGAACGGTTACTCGATATTCGCCATTTTTTCCTGATAGGCTGGGTCTTTTATCCGCAAGGTCGGCACGGGCCTGCGCCAGACAATGCCCATACGAGGTAACCATCGGCGGAGCGTGGAGGCTGCCACATTGAGCCCTGTTAACCGATTGATTTTTATAGCCAATAGTTCAGTACACCAACGGCTGCGCACTCCTAATTTGGGATTGAGGTCTATATCGACTTCATCCTCATAAAACACCGGATTATCGGCATCACAGCGGGCCAGCGCGGCGTCGATATTCGCCATTTTTTCCTGATAGGCTGGGTCTTTTATCCGCAAGGTCGGCACGGGCCTTCGCCAGACAATGCCCATACGCGGTAACCATCGGCGGAGCGTGGAGGCTGCCACATTGAGCCCTGTTAATCGATTGATTTTTATAGCCAATAGTTCAGTACACCAACGGCTGCGCTGATAACCAAAATCTTGCGGAGAAAACTGCATGAGCAGCACCAGTAAGGTGACAATCTTGGCGATAGGTAAGACTGGGGCACGGCCAGCCGGTAAGGCTTCTAGCGCATCTATGCCTTCATCTCGATACCACCGAAGCCAACGACCGATGGTCGAGCGCGCAGCGCCGGTAAGGTGATGAACATCGGTGATCGTGCGTCCTTCATGTAACAGCAAGATGGCCATCAAGCGACGAGCATGTCCTTTATCACGGGTGGCATGGATGATTTTGTGAATGCGGCGCCGTTGTGGTCGTGGCAGAGGTGGTAGGATAGGCATCAACTCAGTCCTTTGGGTGTGGCTTGTTTTGTTTAGCGACTAACCAGATCGCACAAACTGGACTGAGTTCCCTTCCTCCGGTGATCTACTATTCGGAACAGCTATTTAGCACCTTCATTCGAAAAGTATCACAATTCAATATGGGCAACCGCACGCATGCTCAGTTTTTGTTCACCCCATTGATATCAGTCAGTATGTCTTTTTCCAGCTAGTTGCTATTCATCGCCGCCCCGTCACCATACTATGTTATCGCCTCTCACCGTCAGAACGCTCACGGTCAATAGTTGTCAACGGTGCATTGAGTTGATGTTCTTTCATCCCATGCTTGTATGCATTGTATTGCCAGATCACAAACTGCTGTTTGTATCTCCGGTTCTCCTCTTTAAGCTCCTCGATTTCACTTTCAAGATTCACAATCCTTGCAGCTGCGATGTTCAAACTAGCTGGACGCGGATTTTTGGGGCCACGGCCTTTAAGCGCCTCTTTCTTTGTTTGATAGGCAGTCACTATTGCCTCATGCGCATTAAGGGACTGTCTTGACGGCAACTTTCCGACCAATGGCTCTGCCGCCTCACAGATTGCCGACCAGGAGAGTTTTGGTTCCTGCCATCCTCGAATTAGATTCACGATGGCATGAATGTCTCTATTGTCTAGATGCTTAGCCAAGGCCTCCCCCTAACAAGGTTTTCAAATCATCTAACATCACAGCTTCTTCGCTTTCTTTGCCTTTTTTCTCAATGGCCTCAATAGACTTTTTTTCAGCAACACGGCGAAGCTGGCTGAAATCATTGCCACGGAGCTTAATCTGGGCACCATTTTCAATGTCTGGATTCTCTAAAATAGCTACTAGCTCCCGAAGCCGGGTGACGGTTTTCTTGTGGTACTGATACCAGCGATCAGCACCCATCTCGCCGCTTTCAACTGCCGCATCAGCGAGAAAAAACAGTCGCTCCGACTTCTCCAGACGTTTCTTAATTCGATCCAACTTTTCTGTATCATCGCCTTTGATACAAACTTGCTCAGTACAATTGACGCAATCTCGGAACTTCTCGCAGGGACTCATGGTGTAATCATGCACACAGTAGCCATACTCCGTCACATGGACTGCGGCATGCTCTAATGTATTGAACTCCTGCATAGTCACGGGCAGATGCTTTGCCACCTCGCCAACAGGCCCAAATAGCGCTTTTGTGGGGTCTAGGCGTTCGGCCATGCCAACCAGTTCGTATTCGGTCATGTGGTTGTAGGTTCGATTTTGTTTCACATCAGCCCGCCCTGACCACTTGGCAATTTCCAGGTTTGACAGTCCACCACGCTGGGCAATGGTGTTGAGCAGGTGTCGAGCCTGATGCGAGGTCAATTTGACCCGTTCTCCGTTTTCAGTACGGTAACCATGGCGATCAAAGATACTGGCATGTTTTCCATCCAGAGCCTCACGAGGAGCCAGATCATGGTTGAAGAAGTTATTGGTTGGCTTATGTAATTCAACCGGAAGGCATCCCCGATATCCGTGGAACTGATTTGCATTCAGTGCAAACAAGGCGTCGCTGTACCTAATCCCCCTCTCTTTATCAAACCACGGGAAGCCTTCTGGCAAACGCGCCATAGTGTGTTGCCACAGGCTATTTAGCGTATGCACACCATTTTTTGGGGCTAACCCTCGACTATAAAGAGAGGTATGGCATTGCTTTCTGGATTCACAGACAAGGCCGAGTGCCATACAGGCCTGCTCCATAGTCAACAGCTCATCATCAGCGACATCAGGGCAGTTAGCATGGCGGTAAAATTTATCCGGGTGTTTCTCTATCCCCTTGGCCAGTTGTCGGGCATTTTCAGATAGCATTTTAGCTCTGGCGACGGCGGTTTTAGCGACGCCGACCATCACGGTTGGAATCCATTTGATGTCGCCTTCATAGCCTTTCCCCGCAAAAAAACGCCAGCCGTAGCGTTCTATCCCTTCACGATCCGTTTCAAATACCTCGCAATCCGCAGGCAGTGCTAACACCTCCGAAATGCGTGACGGTGCTGACATCAGCATGGCAAATACCGATGTTGTGAATATGTCTCGCTCATGAATTGGGTCGTTGGCAAAAATTTCTGCCAACGCATTGAGGGCAATATCACTTGGAAGTTTCTTTTCCCTATTTTTCTTCGCCTCTCTACCTGTTTTATTCTTGTGAGTTATGGTGATTTCTGGTGTACGGAGGGATAGAAGGAGTGGCGTATCCTGCTGATTGATTCCTGCAAGAATCTCAATCAACAGAGCGGATACGCCATGAAACATTCTACCCTCACTGTCCAGCCACAACCAGAAGGCAAGCCCGGCGACATGCTCACCGAGCTGCTACGCGCCGGAGCCAGGGACCTGATTGCACACGCTGTGGAGGCGGAGCTCGCCATCATGCTTGAGCAGCATCGAGAGTTGCGACTCCCTGATGGCCGCCAGGCGGTAGTGCGCAACGGGTATCTGCCCCAGCGGACTATCCAAACCGGCATCGGAGACGTTGAAATCAAAGTGCCCAAGGTACGCGACCGCAGCGGCTCCGGTATCAACTTCACCAGCACCCTGCTGCCGCCCTATCTCAAGCGCTCCCGCAGTATCGAGGAGCTGTTGCCGTGGCTCTACCTCAAGGGGATATCCAGTGGGGACTATCAGGAGGCCCTCTGTGCGCTGCTCGGCGACCAGGCCAAGGGGCTGTCAGCCAACACCGTCTGCCGGCTCAAGCAAGGTTGGATTGATGAGCACCAGCGGTGGCGACAACGAGACCTGACCAAGTCTCGCTATGTCTACTGGTGGGCCGACGGGATATACAGCAACGTGCGCATGGATGACCGGCTCTGTTTGCTGGTCATCATCGGGGTGACCGAGCACGGGCGCAAGGAGCTGGTTGCGGTGGAGGATGGTCACCGGGAGTCAGAGACAAGCTGGACGGAGGTGCTGATGGGACTGCGAGGCAGAGGGCTCACCCTCAGTCCCAAGCTGGCCATCGGGGATGGGGCACTGGGCTTTTGGAAGGCGCTGGCCAAGTGCTACCCGGACACAGCCCATCAGCGCTGCTGGGTTCACAAGACAGCGAATGTCTTGTCGGTGCTGCCCAAGTCGGTACAGCCCAAGGTCAAGGAGGCGCTGCATGATATCTGGATGGCCGAGACGAGAGAGGATGCTCACAAGGCGTTTGATCGCACCCTGACCCGTTTTGAAGCGAAGTATCCAGGGGCCATGGATAAACTGGTTAAAGACCGGGATGAACTGCTGGCGTTCTATGATTTTCCGGCGGAGCACTGGGTCAGTATCCGGACGACTAACCCGATAGAGTCAACGTTTTCGACGGTCCGGTTACGCACCAAGCGAGCGAGAAACTGTGGTTCACGGGAGACCACGCTGGCGATGGTTTATAAGCTGCTGGAGTCGGCCCAAAAGAACTGGAAGCGGCTCAAGGGATTTGCGCTGCTGACGTTGGTGGTAAACAACGTGAAGTTCAAGGACGGAATACAGATGCAGGAAGAGTCAGACAGGAACGCCGCCTGACTCCATACACCACATTTGACAATAACTCTATTCTTGTCGTCAGCACGCTTAATTGGATTGACCCAATTGTGCACTGCACTTGATACAAGCTGGTGTTCGACTACAAACTTAGCCAGCCGCTCAATCTCTCGACCGCATTGATATGCTGAGCCATCTGAGTAGTGCTGCCTTGCTAATTCAGCGGCTTCATCAAGCACGGAAATCGACAGGCCCTCAATATTTGCGCTCCCAGTTACTTGAAGCAATGCAGCCTCAACCGCTCGGAGCGCCTTACTTTCATTCTTTGTCCCCGTGAGACGATGCCCCTGCTGGTAACGGAAATAGGCTTTGGCGAAATCAATGAACGCTGGGTCTTGTACCTCTTGAGGTTTAGGTTTGCGAGTAGTGATGCCCAACTTGGAAAACACAGTTATGTTTGGCCAAACAGGATCTTCCCACTTGAGGTCAGAACCAAATACGGTCAGTTGATGTCGGCACTTGGCTATGAATGCTTCAAGATTATCTGTTGCTGTCAGCGTAGCCTTTGGCTTGAACTGGAAAGTCTCAGCCATTGGTAATTAATCCCTGTTGGCTAAGCTCTTCACGACGAGAAGCACAACGCATGATCACGTCTGCCACCGCGATGATGCTACGATCAAGCACAGCAGCAATCTGGATGTCGCCAGTTATCTCTTTCACCCGTTCACGCTCATTAAGCAAGCCCTGATAGACATCTTTATGTGGGCCATCCAGCCATGGCTGAAAATGCATGCAAGTGTAGCAAGGAATCGGGACATTCGCGCCACAAAAGCCATGTTCGCCACAAGTACCAACACCCTGACCCATCTCGGTCCGAATACGGCTGGTAGGATCGTTCCCTCGCTGAGCATCCCTCTCTGAATCGACAAGTACCCCGACAAATGCCTGAGCGTATGGCGCCAATTGAAGCCCAATCGCCTCATCCAGCTTTTTCACATGCTCGGGGATATTTTTGACGTAAACACCTGCGTTTTGAGTATCGGAATGGTCAAGCAGTTCCGCTATTACCAACTCGCCAAAACCCTCACGGGCAGCCCGTGTGCCCGTGGTATAACGAAAACGGCGAGCATTGATATTCAATAGATCACCAGTACGTTCTGACCGGATATCTGATTCTTCTACGATTAAGTGGAATGTTTTAGTTATCACTGAAGCGGCGATATGGAGTTTGTCAGTGGCAATCAGTTGGCGGAATTCATAAGGGGATTGGATGGTCGCTAGGGAAGGTGCGAACAAGTCCCTGATATGAGATCATGTTTGTCATCTGGAGCCATGGAGCAGGGTTCATCATGAGTCATCAACTTACCTTCGCCGACAGTGAATTCAGCAGTAAGCACCGTCAGACCAGAAAAGAGATTTTCTTGTCCCGCATGGAGCAGATCCTGCCATGGCAAAACATGGTGGAAGTCATCGAGCCGTTTTATCCCAAGGCTGGTAATGGCCGGCGACCTTATCCGCTGGAAACCATGCTACGCATTCACTGCATGCAGCATTGGTACAACCTGAGCGATGGCGCGATGGAAGATGCTCTGTACGAAATCGCCTCCATGCGTCTGTTTGCCCGGTTATCCCTGGATAGCGCCTTGCCGGACCGCACCACCATCATGAATTTCCGCCACCTGCTGGAGCAGCATCAACTGGCCCGCCAATTGTTCAAGACCATCAATCGCTGGCTGGCCGAAGCAGGCGTCATGATGACTCAAGGCACCTTGGTCGATGCCACCATCATTGAGGCACCCAGCTCGACCAAGAACAAAGAGCAGCAACGCGATCCGCAGATGCATCAGACCAAGAAAGGCAATCAGTGGCACTTTGGCATGAAGGCCCACATTGGTGTCGATGCCAAGAGTGGCCTGACCCACAGCCTAGTCACCACCGCGGCCAACGAGCATGACCTCAATCAGCTGGGTAATCTGCTGCATGGAGAGGAGCAATTTGTCTCAGCCGATGCCGGCTACCAAGGGGCGCCACAGCGCGAGGAGCTGGCCGAGGTGGATGTGGACTGGCTGATCGCCGAGCGCCCCGGCAAGGTAAGAACCTTGAAACAGCATCCACGCAAGAACAAAACGGCCATCAACATCGAATACATGAAAGCCAGCATCCGGGCCAAGGTGGAGCACCCATTTCGCATCATCAAGCGACAGTTCGGCTTCGTGAAAGCCAGATACAAGGGGTTGCTGAAAAACGATAACCAACTGGCGATGTTATTCACGCTGGCCAACCTGTTTCGGGCGGACCAAATGATACGTCAGTGGGAGAGATCTCACTAAAAACTGGGGATAACGCCTTAAATGGCGAAGAAACGGTCTAAATAGGCTGATTCAAGGCATTTACGGGAGAAATAATCGGCTCAAACATGAAGAAATGAAATGACTGAGTCAGCCGAGAAGAATTTCCCCGCTTATTCGCACCTTCCCTAGCACATCAAGATCAGGAAACAGAGGGATCTGCTGCCGGTCAGCTTCCTGCAATTCAATCCCGAGACGATTCTCAACCAGAGCAACAGCATTCTTTGCCTGAGCACTCAGGACTGCCCATAGTTCGAGAGTCATCGCATAGGGCTTGAAGCGTTCGCGAAAAAAGCTATTACGTTGCTTGGCTCGCGGCACATTCAATACATAGAAGGGTTCACCCTTTTCATTTTCTCCGCAGAGAATATCAACCACGCGCAGCTGCGAGATCTGGATTGAGCGACGCCCCGTATGACTGACGCTAAGAGCCATAGCCAACTGAGCAATGGTAATTAAGCTCTTTTCATAAGCTCGTACAACCGCCTCGTTGAACGCTTGAAGTTCATTATCCGTCAACGGCCCCTCTAGAGGATCCAATCGCTTAACCGCATCCCCCTTACGCACCCCTTTTAGCCTCCATCCATCAAGTAAACACACCACGTTCTTGCTAACACCGGAATAACCCAGCTTGTGCCACTGTCGCAGGAAGGTGCGAACAACACCTAACCGATATTCATGAGCCGCATCCAAAGAAGACCTGTATCCAATCAACATGACATCGTCAATACGAGTAGCTTTAGTTGCACGAATCATTGCTAAGAAACACCAGAAACTACTATGTACGTGAGCAGCAGACATGTTCCTTGCATAAAATGACAGTGTATAAAGAGCCCCCTTCAGAGACTCTGGTTCCAGAAGTCCATGTAGCACTCCAACCGGAATAGAGGTGTTTTTATCTAGCCGCCATTTTTGATCATGCAGCATAAAATAGTATCCGTTCGCCCTTGCCGAGATTCGCTCGGGATCTAATGCTGGTAAGATGCTATTCGTCATCATTCTTCAAGTCCTCAGGCAAGCGAGTACCGTTAGCTTTTTGTAATGCCAAAGCGGCCTCAAACCCTTTTTGCTGAATGAAACGCTTGTTGTAAGTCGCTGCGGTTCCTGAGCCCGCCCTCCAACCCATTAAGTACGAGCGGACTTGCTCTTGGCGTTCCTCGCTGACTTGCTCATCCATGGCATCCATTCGCTCTGAAAACTTGCGATTCCATGTGTGACGGAGCGAGTGCCCTGTTGCTGCATACAATTGCGGCGAAACGGCCCTGACCACGGTAAATATTTTGTGATACCCCCCCTTGGAGATAGGGTTTCCCACAGTTGGCCCACGCTTGTAAGTCACGAACAGGTAGTCATTTTTCTTCGCATTTCGGACATTACGACGATCTTGGGTGATATAACGATGCAGTTCTTGAACTAAGGATTCAGCCAACGGTAATAGCCGCTCTCTAGTTTTAGCATTAGGCTCATTGGTTCTCGAATCCGCTCGTTCATCTGCTCGCCTCACGACACGGATCCTGTTCGTGCTAAAATCGATATCCTGTATTCTGATGTTTAACAATTCACCACCTCGAATACCAAGATAAAACAGAAGCAAGATCATCAGTCGATTGCGACGCTGGACATCTATTGAGAAAGGGTTTGACTCTGATCCAGGCTGGATGAGTTCAAATAGTGCATCCAATTGAACATCACTCAATGACCTGTCTTGCAAATCACTGTTTCTGCCCTTTTTAGACGGTCGCCGCATCTTTGTCTGCTCCGCCATGGCATTGATCTGTTCAACAACTTCCAATTCTGGCGTCTTTAAGATATGCATCGCATACCAGCGTAAGTAGTTGGCAAAGGTTGTCAGCCGAGAATGCTGTGTCCCGTTATCAACGGTATTGATCGTTGCATCTTCCAACCAAGGTTTAGAGGGCACCATCAATGGCTTCTTTCCTTGCTTGCACTGAGCAAAATCGCGCAGATCGTCCAGCTCATGTGGCTTAAAGAAGTCTTTGTTCAAAAACCGCTGCTCAAGGTTAATGCCTCGACGATCTACAAAGCGTAACAACAAGACTAGGTTGTTAGCAGCAGCTAGCGTTGTTGAGAAAGCATTGCCTCTATTGCGGATTTGGGTTGTTAAAAACAAAGTTGGGTAATACATGGGAAGGCCAGTAGCACGATCCACCACCATGCAGTAGCGCTCGCCACTATCCATGACAAATGTTGTAACTCTGTAGTTCTTTTCCATGCGCCCACAACCCATAAACATTACATAATTACAAGGTACACTACATGTTAAACATCACCAATTGATACAAGACACTTTCTCCCGGCGTTAGAAACAAAAAACCCCTGCTTTAACAGGGGCCTATGCGTCAATTCTTTACATTTTGTTCTAAGGTCAATCTCAGAACGGAATATCGTCGTCGAAATCCATCGGCGGTTCGTTGTAGACCGGCGGGGCGGATTGCGGCTGCTGGGCCGGACGGCCGTAACCGCCTTGCGGTTGCATGTTCTGCTGCGGGGCAGCAGGACGTTGCATGTTCTGTTGCGGTGCAGACTGTTGCGGCTGGCCCCAGTTGCCCTGGGATGACTGGCCGCCCATGCCCTGGCCACCGCCCTGCGGACGGCCACCCAGCATCTGCATCACACCGGTGAAGCTGTCGACCAGCACCTCGGTGGTGTAGCGCTCCTGGCCGCTCTGATCCTGCCATTTGCGGGTCTGGAGCTTGCCTTCCACATAGACCTGGGAGCCCTTCTTCAGGTACTCGCCGGCCACTTCGGCCAGCTTGCCCATGAAGACGACACGGTGCCATTCGGTGCGCTCTTTCTGCTCACCGGTCTGCTTGTCGCGCCAGGTATCGGAGGTGGCCAGGGTGATGTTAGTCACGGCACCGCCGCTCGGCATGTAGCGCACTTCCGGGTCTTGCCCCAGGTTACCGATCAGAATGACTTTGTTGATGCCTCGACTGGCCATAATCTCTCTTCCACCCTTATGTATACCGGCCAGGCCAGATGCCTGGGCCCATTCAATAATGCGTTTGTTTGCAACGAGATGCGCGCCCTGGCTGGGTGTCATCTCTCTTCAGTGTCCTGGCTGCGCCGGAGCTTGCCGGCAGAGGCGTCATGGATCGGCCGCAGCGTTTGGCCGCCATAGTACCAGTTGGCGGGCATGAGCGCACATCTTCCCTGCCACTGTGGCGTCAATGGATCGCCACAGCCTGAGTAACTTACCCGAGGTAAGGTGTCACCAGCAAGGGGAGGCGGCTGGGGCAGGCTGCGTGAAGAGGGCGGAGCTGTTATGGTGCGCACCGGCACTACTTGACCCCCCAAATGGGGGGGGCGTGCTAGCCAATTGTATTGGCTGGAAAATTGCTGGGCTTCAAAGGAGCCACCGATGCGTCTAATACTTTTTTAATGCTGCAGCCAGGAGGGGGATTGGTACTCTTCCTTGCCAAAAAGCCCCGACTCGAATGTGCAAGGAAGTTCTCTTGATGACGCCCGACTCCCTCCTGGTGCTGATCACCGAAAATAACGCACAAGCCTCCCGTTTCCAGCGTCACCTCAGTGAAGAGCTTGGTCTGCCCATCTTGCTGGTGGGGGAGCTGAATGACCTGCCAGACGTTGCAGAGGGCGCCCCCAAAACCTTGCTGCTGATCGATCTGGACTACCTCAAGTCGACCCAGCAGGAGCTGTGGAGCAATGCCATCTGCCAGCGCTTTGGCGAGGCCAGTGCCGTGTTGCTCAATGCCCCGACCAGCACCAACAAAGAGCTGCTGCTGATGTGGCCCCATACCAGCGGGCTCTTCTTTCGTCAGGACACGCTGGACAGGTTGGTCTTCGGCATCCGCAAGGTGTTGCAGGGGGAGTACTGGATCCCGCGCCACCTGCTGTGCGACCTGGTGGACTACTACCGCAAGGGGAGCGGGCAACCTCAGCGTCAGCAGACGCTGCTGACCGCCCGCGAGCAGGAGATCGTGCGTCACCTGATGACGGGGGCCTCCAACACCGAGATCGCCGACAGCCTGTTCGTGAGCGAACACACCGTCAAATCCCATCTCTACAACGTCTTCAAGAAGCTGAACGTCAAGAACCGGTTGCAGGCGGTGAGCTGGGCCAAGGAGTATCTCTGAGGAAGGGGCACGGAAGGAAAGACTGTCTATTCATCCAGTAGTCTCTATGCCATACTGGCTCGCTCTGGTTCCCGTATCGAGCGCGCAACAAGATGGAAAAAATCGTGATCCGGGGTGCCCGCACCCACAACCTCAAGAACATCAACCTGATCCTGCCACGTGACAAGCTGATCGTGGTGACCGGCCTGTCCGGTTCGGGCAAATCCTCCCTGGCGTTCGATACCCTCTATGCCGAGGGGCAGCGCCGCTATGTGGAATCGCTTTCCGCCTATGCCCGCCAGTTCCTCTCCCTGATGGAGAAGCCGGGCGTGGACCACATCGAGGGGCTGTCGCCTGCCATCTCCATCGAGCAGAAGTCCACCTCCCACAACCCGCGCTCGACCGTCGGCACCATCACCGAGATTTACGACTACCTGCGGCTGCTGTTCGCCCGGGTCGGCGAGCCACGCTGCCCGACCCACGCCATTCCGCTCGCGGCCCAGACCATCAGCCAGATGGTGGATCAGGTGCTGGCCCAGCCCGAAGGCGCCAAGCTGATGCTGCTGGCCCCCGTGGTGCGCAACCGCAAGGGGGAGCACACCAAGCTGCTGGAGAACCTGGCGGCCCAGGGTTACATCCGCGCCCGCATCGACGGCGAGGTATGCGATCTGTCGGATCCTCCCGCGCTGGAGCTGCACAAGAAGCACACCATCGAGGTGGTGGTGGATCGCTTCAAGGTGCGCGATGACCTGGCCCTGCGCCTGGCCGAATCGTTCGAAACGGCGCTGACTCTCTCCGGCGGCATCGTGCTGGTGGTGCCGATGGACGGGGAGGATGGGGTTGCCCCCATGACCTTCTCCGCCAACTTCGCCTGCCCCGAGTGCGGTTACTCCATGTCGGAGCTGGAGCCCCGGATCTTCTCCTTCAACAACCCGGCGGGGGCCTGCCCCACCTGTGACGGTCTCGGGGTGCAGCAGTATTTCGATCCCGCCAAGCTCATCCATGATCCCGGCCAGAGCCTGGCCGGCGGCGCCATCCGTGGTTGGGACAAGCGCAGCTTCTACTACTTCCAGATGCTCAAATCCCTGGCCGATCACTACAAGTTCGACCTGGAGACCCCCTGGGAGGATCTGCCGCTCAAGACCCAGGAGGTGATCCTGCGCGGCTCCGGGCGCACCGAGATCGAGTTCCGCTACATGAATGACCGCGGCGACGTGGTGGTGCGCAAGCACCCGTTCGAGGGGATTCTGCACAACATGGAGCGCCGTTACCGGGAGACCGAATCCAACGCGGTGCGGGAAGAGCTGGCCAAATACATCGCCAACAAGTCCTGTACCAGTTGCGGTGGCAGCCGACTGCGGGAAGAAGCCCGCCACGTTTTCGTGGACAATCGCAACCTGCCCGCCATCGCCGAGCAGTCCATCGGCGATGCCCTGGCCTTCTTCGAAGGGTTGAACCTGTCCGGTCAGCGTGCCCAGATAGCGGACAAGATCCTCAAGGAGATCGTCGAGCGGCTCGGCTTCCTGGTGAACGTCGGCCTCAACTATCTGAGCCTGTCGCGCAGTGCAGAGACCCTCTCCGGTGGCGAGGCGCAGCGGATCCGGCTGGCCAGCCAGATCGGGGCTGGCCTGGTGGGGGTCATGTACGTACTGGACGAGCCCTCCATCGGTCTGCATCAGCGGGACAACGAGCGGCTGCTCAAGACCCTGACCCACCTGCGTGATCTCGGCAACACCGTGATCGTGGTGGAGCACGATGAGGATGCCATTCGCCTCGCCGACCATGTGCTCGACATCGGCCCGGGGGCTGGCGTGCACGGCGGGGCCATCGTCGCCCAGGGGACGCCGGAGGAGATCATTGCGAACCCCGAATCCCTGACCGGTGACTACCTCTCCGGGCGCAAGCAGATCGCCATCCCGGCCGAGCGCACCCCGCTCACCGGCAAGTGGCTGAAATTGAAAGGGGCTAGCGGCAACAACCTGCGCAACGTCAACTTGGATCTGCCCATCGGAGTGATGACCTGCGTCACCGGCGTCTCCGGTTCCGGCAAGTCGACCCTGATCAACGACACCCTGTTCCGCATCGCCCACCGCGAGCTGAACAAGGCCACCGAGTCCACCCCGGCTCCCTATCGCAGCGTCGAGGGGCTGGAGCATCTGGACAAGGTGGTGGATATCGACCAGAGCCCCATCGGCCGCACCCCGCGCTCCAACCCGGCCACCTACACCGGCCTGTTCACCCCGATCCGCGAGCTGCTCTCCGGCACCCAGGAGGCGCGTTCCCGTGGCTACCAGCCGGGCCGCTTCTCCTTCAACGTGAAGGGGGGACGCTGCGAGGCGTGCCAGGGGGACGGGGTCATCAAGGTGGAGATGCACTTCCTGCCGGACGTCTACGTGCCGTGCGACGTCTGCAAGGGCAAGCGCTACAACCGCGAGACCCTGGAGGTGAAGTACAAGGGCAAGAACATCCACGAAATCCTCGAGATGACGGTGGAAGATGCCCGTGCCTTCTTCGATCCGGTGCCGGCGGTGGCGCGCAAGCTGCAGACCCTGATGGACGTGGGCCTCTCCTACATCCGGCTCGGTCAGTCCGCCACCACGCTCTCTGGCGGCGAGGCGCAGCGGGTCAAGCTGGCGCGGGAGCTCTCCAAGCGGGACACCGGCCAGACCCTCTACATCCTGGACGAACCGACAACGGGGCTGCACTTCCACGATATCCAGCAGTTGCTCAAGGTACTGCACCAGCTGCGGGATCGGGGCAACACCATCGTCATCATCGAGCACAATCTGGACGTCATCAAAACCGCGGACTGGATCGTTGATCTGGGCCCGGAAGGGGGCGCTGGTGGTGGCCGTATTCTGGTGACGGGTACGCCTGAGGAGATGAGCCGTTGCAAGGAGTCCCACACGGCGCGCTTCCTCGCTCCTCTACTGGAGAAATAAGCGTCACTCGAGAAAAAGGGGCCAAGGCCCCTTTTTTGTTGGCCGATGGGCGAGGTGCGCCGGTCTGGCGCCCGGCCAGGGATGAGAGGGAGAAAAGAGGGACTCGTCCGGCAGACTCAGTGTGTCAGCATCAGGAAGGCGAGGGCGAACAGGAAACCCAGCAGAATGAAGAGGAAGGAACCTATCCCCCAGATGGCGGCAAGAATGCCGAGAATTTTGTCTTTGCGTGTCTGTGGTTTCATAGAATTCAAATTACAGCGTGGTTACATCGCATTAATAAAATACGCCCCGGGGCATAATTAAACAACAATTGAAAGGTGATATGAAGATGTTTAAGGTGTATTTAATTTGTATTTTACATTTCATGATGATGCGGTAATTTAAGGCATCATCATGTATTTGAATGACTTTTTATTTTCATCTGCGGTTTGATTGTCCAATCAAAGCTGCTGTGTACATCTATCTATTCCTTGATAACTATTGAGCTAAATCAATAACCGGCCATTCACATCCTTTTATAGTTTTCGGGCTTGCAACATAGAAAGAAAACAAAAAAGGAATAATGTGATGAAAAATATCCTTCCTCTGTTAATCGCAGCCGCTTTTGCTTCCCCCGTCGCCATGGCACATCAGGCCGGTGACATCCTGGTCCGTGGTGGCCTGGCGTTCGTCTCTCCCCAGACCAGCAGTGACAACGTGCTGGGGACGGGCGAGCTGGAGATCGACAGCAACATGCAGCTTGGCCTGACCCTCTCCTACATGTTGACGGACAACTGGGGTGTCGAGCTGCTGGCCGCGACCCCCTTCTCCCACTCGGTGTCGACTGCCGGCCTGGGTGAGGTCGCCAAGGTCAAACACCTGCCGCCGACCCTGATGGCGCAGTACTACTTCGGTGATGCCAACAGCAAGGTGCGCCCCTATGTGGGGGCCGGTATCAACTACACCACCTTCTTCGACGAGGAAGGGCGCGGTGCCCTGGCCGGGACGGATGTGAGCGTGGACTCCTCCTGGGGGATGGCGGGTCAGGTGGGCCTGGACATGGCGATCAATGACCGCTGGTTCGTCAACGCCTCCGCCTGGCTCATCGACATCGATACCGATGTGCATACCGCCGTGGGCACCATCAACACCTCCATCGATCCGGTGGCCTTCATGTTCGGCGTCGGCTACCGCTTCTGATGACAAACGTGGCCGGTGCTCGGCCATGACAACCAAGCATGTCTCTTTGGCCCGGCTCTGTTCGGGCCCTTTTCTGCCTGCCATGTCACGCCAACTGTGATCTGGCCCGCCATCGCGTCACGAACCGCTATTCCATTGCACCCCGCTGCCGATAACCTCGGCATTCACCCCTTTCCCCAACGAGTGAGGATGCCTCCATGGGTTTATCTATTGTGCAGCGGATCATCGCCGGCTTCGTGCTGATGCTGTTGTTGCTGGTTCTGCTCGGCTTCATCAGTATTCTGAAGATCCGGGGGATCAACGAGGGGCTCTCCCAGGTTTCTGATCGTGCCACCCCCCTGGTGATCGCAGTCGCCGGGCTCAAGGGGGCACTGCAGGACAGCAACCGCTGGGTGCTCACCTACAGAACCAGCGAGGAGGCGGCCCAGTTGCCGCAACTGGCCAGCCAGTTCAAGGCGCAGCAGGAGCGTTTCCTGGCCCAGAGCAAGGAGATGGCCCGGTTTGACGGGGTGGCCGAGGCGAGCGAGCGGTTCCGCCAGGTCGACGGGGCGACCCGCGAGTTCTACGGGTTGGCGGATCAGGTGCTGACCCAGCACGGCCAGTGGGTGGCCGCACTCGATCGGCGCCATGAACTGGAGCTGGCGTTCATCCGGCTGGAAGATACCTACCAGTGGGCCGCCGACCTGTTGTTGCAGCAGACCGCGAGCAAACGCTCCATGCGCAACAAGGCCGAACTCATCACCTCCGGCATTGCCCGGGATCTGAAAAACATCCGCCGGGCCGATGCCAAGACCGATCTCAATGAATTGGAGAAGGTGCTCGGCAAGGATATCGAGATGGCACGCAAACGGCTCGAACGGGTGCAGGTGCCCGATGACGTGAGGCAGCGTTTCATCGTCAACCTCGATCGGATGCAGGAGCTGGCCCTCGGCCCGAAAGGGCTGCTGGCGACCATGCGCAATGGCCAGCAATTGGCGGCCTCGCTGCAGTCCCTGAACCAGCAGCTCGACACCAGTCTGGTCAACAGCCTGGCGCTGCTGGACGAGATGGCCAAATCGGCGGGCAGCATTGCCAGCGCGAGCCGGGTCGGGGCGGATGACGCCGTCAGCAGCGCCAGCGCCTGGATCCTGATCGTGTCGGCCATCTCCGCAGCCGCCGCGCTCCTCATCGGTTACACCACAGCCCGCAGCATCCAGCGTCCGCTGCAACTCATCGATCGGGAGCTGGATCGCATGGCCACGGGTGACATGACCCGGCGCATCGACTACCAGAGCCGCTGCGAGTTTGGCAGCCTGACCCGCTCCATCAATACCCTGGCAGACAAGACTGGCGAGCTGCTCGCCCAGATCAATGCCGGCTCGCGCCATCTGGTGGACGAGGCGAGCCGCGCCGCCGAGATAAGCGAGCGGGCCATGTCACGGGTGCAGGATCAGAAGAGCCAGACCGATCAGGTGGCTGCCGCCATCACCGAGCTGGAGGTGAGTGCCACCGAGGTGGCGCGTTCCACCGATGGCACCAAGCGCGAGGTGGACCTGGCGGACGAAGAGGCCCGCGCCGGACGCAAACAGGTGGCGACTACGCGCCAGATCACCGAACAACTGGCGGGTGCCATGGAAGAGGCGGTCGGCATCACCCACAAGCTGGGGGAATTCAGCGACAACATCGGCAGCATCCTCGACGTGATCCGCAGCATCGCCGAGCAGACCAACCTGCTGGCGCTGAACGCGGCCATCGAGGCGGCCCGCGCGGGGGACGCCGGTCGCGGCTTCGCGGTGGTGGCGGACGAGGTGCGGGCACTGGCGAACCGGACCCAGACCTCGACCGAGGAGATCCAGGCCATGATCGAGAACCTGCAAAGTTCCAGCAAGCACGTGGTGGCCGTGATGGCACGCAGCCAGGAGCAGACCCAGGATTGCGTGGCCCAGACCCGAGTGATGGACGAGGCACTGCAATCCATTGCCGAGCGGATGAGTGCCATCAAGGCGATGGCGGATCAGGTGGCTCATGCCGCCCAGGAACAGATCTCCGTGAGTCAGGGGGTTGCCCGTCATGTCGCCGGCATTGCGGATGTGGCTTACGAGACCGAGCGGGAGGCGCGGGAATCGGCCAGCAGCAGTGAGGTGCTGGCGGATCTGGTCGCCAAGCAGCAGCAATTGATCGCCCATTTCAAGGTGTAGGAGGACTTATGGCTAACAAGTGGATCGGGGCCCTGAGTCTCCTGTTGTGTGGCCAGCTGATGGCCAGCGAGCTGGTGATAGAGAGCTGGCGCATTGATGACAAGGCCTTGTGGGAACAGAAGATCATTCCTGCTTTCGAGGCCGCCCACCCGGGTATTCAGGTGAAATTCAACGGGGTGCAGAACGTAGAGTACATGCCGACCCTCTGGGCCAGCCTCAAGGCGGGCAAGGCGGGGGATCTCATCACCTGCCGCCCGTTTGACGACTCCCTGGCCCTGTTCAAGGCGGGCCATCTGGTGGAGCTGAGCGAGATGGCGGGGATGGAGAACTTCCCGAGCTTTGCCCAATCCCCCTGGCAGACCGACAGTGGCGCCCAGACTTTCTGCGTACCCATGGCATCGGTGATTCACGGCTTCTTCTACAACAAGAAGATTTTCAGTGAGCTGGGGCTGACGGTTCCCCAGACCCGCGAGGCATTCTTCGCGGCCCTGGACAAGGTGAAGGCGGATGGTCGCTATGTTCCCCTCGCCGTGAGCGGCTCGGAGAGCTGGGTTGCCTCCGAGCTCGGTTTCCAGAACATAGGCCCCAACTACTGGAAGGGGGAGGATGGTCGATTGGCGCTGATCGGGGGCCAGGAGCGCTTCAACAACCCGCAATACGTCAAGGTGTTCGAGGAGCTGGCCCGCTGGCGTGACTACCTGGGGGAGGGGGGCGAGAGCCGCGACTACGCCACCACCAACGAGCTGTTCACCTCGGGCAAGGCTGCCTTCTATGCGGCGGGATCCTGGGAGATCGCCCCCTTCACCGGCAAGGTGGACTTCGGTGTCATGCGCCCGCCCGTGGCAAAGCAGGGGGATGGCTGTTTCTTCACCGATCACACCGACATCGGTATGGGGATGAATCCGGCCAGCAAGAACAAGGAGGCCGCCATGACCTTCCTGCAGTGGCTGACCACTCCCCAGTTTGCCGAGCTCTATACCAACTCGCTGCCCGGCTTCTTCTCGCTCTCCAACCACTTCTTTGAAGCCACCAATCCGGCGGCCAGAGAGATGATGGAGTGGCGGGATCAGTGCGATTCCACCATCCGGGTTGCCACCCAGATCCTCTCCCGCGGCACTCCCAAGCTCGGGGATGAACTGGCCGAGGTGAGCCAGCAGGTATTGCTGGGAACCGTGGCACCCAAGGCGGCGGCCGATCGCCTGGAACAGGGGTTGAAAGGGTGGTATGCCCCCCATCAGGGCAACCAGGGCAAGGGACAGGAGTGTCAGTGTGAGGTGAGCGTGCCTGCCGTCCCTGTGTCGGGTGCCATCGGGACCGAGCCTGCTGCACCTGTGGTGCCGGATGGACAAGCGCCTTCCGGAGCAAGCGCGACCCAGCCTCCGTCAGAACCGGTGTCCGGAGCCGTCGCTCCAGCGCCTCCTGCCGAAGTGGAGGAGGCGCTCGCCAGCGAACTGGAGGGGGCACAGCCCTGATGGTTCACCATGAAGAACGGGAGGCCTTGGCCTCCCGTTTTGCATCTGCGTGATGACCTGTCATTCCCGTGGCCAGCGGCACAGGCTGCCGATACGGGCCACCGGCACGAAACCCAGAGCGCGATAGACCCGCTGGGCGTGATAGTGCTCGTCTGCCACTATGATGAGCGAACTGGCCCGTGCCAGTCCCTGGCGTGCGACCTGGCTCAGCAACAGACGACAGAGCCCCCGGTTTCGCCACTCTGCGTGCGTGCGCACCAGTTGAAAGCGTCCCAGGGTGCCGGTGAAGAAGAGTCCGCAGCTGGCAACCAGTTGATCCTGGTGCCATAACCCCCACCACTGTCCGAGCCCGTCATCGATCATGGCCTGATAGAGCTGGCGGCGTGACAAGAGATAGGGAAGATAGCGCTCCTCCGAATGGGCGGGATCCCGCTCTGCCAGCTCGAAGGCGAGCCACTGATCCCAGTCCGCCGCGGTGAACGGGCGAGCCGGGGCCAGGTCGCTGCCGGTGGGGGCTTGCCACTCCATTGCACTCAGCGCCAGTACCACGCACTCCATGTATTGGTACCCCGCCGCCACGAACCCGGCGACCCGGCTGTTCTGGCCTGCGGCGAGGGGCCACTGGAAGGTGCGGTGGCGGATACGGGGATCCCAGCCAATCAGCCTGTCGAAACTGGCCTCGAGCCAGCCCTTGTCACGATCGCTTGGGGGGGTGGGCAGCAACAGGTAGTTGCCGAAGTAGTAGTCTGGAGAGCCCGGGGTGCGCACGGTCCAGAACGCATCATGATCCGTCACCTCGCCCTGATAGCGATCGAACAGCAGATCGGTGGCAAAACCGGGGTGATCTTCCATGATGGGGCTCCTGCAAACGCTTGAATTGCTTATCGGCAGGCGGGGAAAGAAGTTAAAAAAAGGCCGGGAAACCCGGCCAAACAATCACACGCAGATTCAGAACGTCCAGGACGATCCGCCCGCATCATAGCGTGCCTGACAGCATTTTGGGATGGGGTCGCTCATTACTTAGGTTGAATTGCAAAATAAAAAAATCGGCAATCCCCCTTGTCGCTGACAAATCGGTATTGACTTTGATCCGTTTTATCATAAAGATAGAAAGACGTTTAGACGTCCAAACATCCGTTTTGGCGTGAAGGAATGGGTTGCAGGACAGGGAGAGAGCAGATGGGATTTCACAGCGCGCGTCAGGTTGAGGCACTCAACCAGAGTTTGGCGGATCTGGGTGGCGACATATCGGTCAGTTTCGAGTTTTTCCCGCCCAACAGCGAAGGGATGGAGAACACCCTCTGGCAGTCCATCGAGCGCCTGCAGGTGCTGGAGCCCAAATTCGTCTCTGTGACCTATGGCGCCAACTCGGGCACCCGGGACCGCACTCACAAGGTGATCAAGGACATCAAGGAGCGCACCGGCCTCATCGCAGCCCCGCACCTGACCTGTATCGACGCCAGCCGTGACGAGCTGCGCACCATTGCCCGTGATTACTGGAACAGCGGCATTCGCCACATCGTGGCCCTGCGCGGAGACTTGCCCCCCGGCCTCGACAAGCCTGACATGTATGCCACCGACCTGGTTGCCCTGCTCAAATCCGAAGCCGATTTCGACATTTCGGTCGCCGCCTATCCGGAAGGCCACCCCGAGGCTCGCAGTGCGCAATCCGACCTGCTCAACCTCAAGCGCAAGATAGATGCCGGTGCCAACCGGGCCATTACCCAGTTCTTCTTCGATGTGGAGACCTATCTGCGTTTTCGGGATCGCTGCGCCGCCATCGGTATCGATGCGGAGATCGTGCCGGGGATACTGCCGGTCTCCAACTACCAGACCCTGGCCAAGTTTGCCGGTTTCACCAACGTGAAGATCCCGCGCTGGATGCACCAGCGTTTCGAAGGGCTGGAAAACGATCAGATGACGCGCAACATGGTGGGAGCCAGCATTGCCATCGACCAGGTGCGTGTGCTGAGTCAGGAAGGGGTGAAGGATTTCCACTTCTATACCCTGAACCGCTCAGAGCTGACCTACGCCATCTGTCACACACTGGGTGTGAGGCCGAAAGGTCAGGCCTGATCCGCGGCTCTGATACAGAAAAGCCAATGAGTCTTCTCATTGGCTTTTTGTTTTGGGCGACAGTCAGGGCCGGGTTGGCTGGATCTCCCTGGGCTCGAGATCGATGACTGCATTGCCGGCGGCACCGGGATACTGGTGATAGCTCTGGTCCTGCTCCAGGGTATAGAAGGTGTCGAGGTAGTCGTCGTTGTTGGTCATCCAGGAGTCCGGAAGTGCCTTGACGATACGACCGCCGAGGTCGAGGAAGGGCAGGGCCTCGGGTACGCCGCCCGCAGTGAAGCCGAGTTTGAGTGCGTCAATCAGGAGGGCACTCAGCTCCTTGTAATTGACGTTGTCATCCTGCTCCATCATGACCACGTCGACGGCTCCCCAGCGGTAGCGATCCCAATAGACCAGGATCTGGTTGGGGGTGTAGTCGGTGTTGTTGTAGTCGAGATAGGGCATGTCGACGATATCTACCACGGGCTCGTCCCTGGCAGGATTGACCCCGGCCACGACGGCATAGACCTCGGCGGCGCCCAGCAGCCAGGGCTCCTGATCATCGTTGAGCCTGATCTTCTTGAGAATGCTGGTCTTGAGGGGGGTGGTGTTGCTGGTGGCACGGGGCGTCACCTGCATGTCGGCGGCAGCCAGCGCCTTTCGCATCACCTTCAGGCCGGCATTCTTGGCTTTGACCGGATCGGCCTCCACCACCAGTACCGGCCGCGCCGGCGGCTGGTTCACATCGAGATAGATCGGGCTGCCGGCGCTGTCGAACGCCTCGATGGCGCTCCAGCTCTTTTCGTCACCACTTGGTATGTAGGCAACCAGTGGCTCAACCCCTTGTTGCAGTGCATCCGCCTGATCCGGATTGGCCAGCCGCAGTTGCATCAGTTCCCTGACCTCGCCATCCAGCCCTTGCCGACTGATGGCCGCCTGGTTGGCATCCCGAGCCTGGCGCTTCAGGCGCGGGCTGGCCTTTGGCAGCAGGTTGGGCAGTGGACTCTGGTATTCCTGATTGTTCAGGAGCGGCAGCAGGTTCTTCTGCTGCAGCGCGAGCTGGCGTGCCAGCTCCCGATCGGTGTCGGCAGCCTGGGTCGTGGTGGCGCCCAGCAGTGCCAGTAACAAAATGACAGCCTGATTCCTCATCTTCGTTCTCCAGTATTGAGTCTGACAACGGCGCTTGTCGGGAAGGATCTGCGCCGTTTTGTCACTAGAAAGGAATAAGGTTCATATGTGAACGCTCTTCTCAGGATTATGTGCTGCGTCTCACTGGAGTCTCCCCAGATGGTCAGGTCAGGCGCGGAGCCGGTTGACTTGATGCAATGTCACTCCGATCAGCAATCCCCAGCAGGCAGACCCTACCCCGAGCAGGGTGATCCCCGAGGCAGTCACGAGGAAAGTCAGTAGCGCGGCTTCCCGCTCCTCGTCCTGCTGCAAGGCGCTGTGCAAGCTGCTGCCTATGGTACCGAGCAGCGCCAGCCCGGCCACGCAGGTGACCAGCACCGCAGGGAATGCGCTGAACAGGGCAACCACGGTGGCACCGAAACAGCCTGTGAGCAGGTAGAAACATCCAGCCCACACGGCAGCAGGCCAGCGTCGAGTGGCATCGTGATCCACTTCCTTGCCCATGCAGATGGCGGCTGTGATGGCGGCCAGGTTGAAGGCGTAACCGCCGAACGGGGCCAGCAGCAAGCCGGTCAGGCCGGTCCAGGTGATCAGGGAAGAGGTGGCGGGTTGATAGCCATGGGCACGCAGGATGGCAATGCCCGGCATGTTTTGCGAGGTCATGGTAACGAGAAAGAGCGGGAGTGCGATGGCGAGCAGGGCGTCGATGGAAAAGGCTGGCGAGATCCAGACCGGGGTGGAAAGTTGCCAGTGAACCTCGTTGAGTTGCAGCTCGCCCCTCAGGGTGCAGAGCAGCATGCCGGCCGCCAGGACCAGCACCATGGTGTAGCGGGGCCAGAGGTGGCGACCCAGCAAGAAAGCCAGTAGCAAGGTGCCAAGCAGCAGAGGATCTTGCGGTGCCACCTTGAAGAGATCCAGCCCGAACCTGAGCAAGACTCCGGCCAGCATGGCGGCCGCCAGTGGGGCGGGAATGTGACGCATCAGCCTGTCGAACCAGCCGCTGATACCGCAGAGGGTGATCAGCAGTGAAGAGATGATGAAGGCGCCGATGGCCTCCGCCAGACTGAAGTTCCCCAGGCTGGTGATGAGCAGGGCTGCACCCGGGGTGGACCAGGCCGTCAAGACAGGCACCCGGTAATAGAGGGAGAGGCCGATGCAGCTGACCCCCATGCCGATACCCAGTGTCCATAACCAGGAAGAGACCTGGGCTGCATCGGCACCGGCGGCCGTGGCGGCCTGGATGATCAAGACGACAGAACTCGTGTAACCCACCAATACGGCGATGAGTCCCGCGACCATGTGGGGGAGGGCTAGGGGCATGGGAAACTTCCTTGTGGATGCTGATAGCTTGTGCGTTATTGCGTACAATGTGGTTTGGACTATAACGCTGTGCGTTATGGCGCACAATATGGCTCGAAGAAATCGGAGAACAGATGCAGGAGATGAGTCGCTATCTGGCCCAGCGATTGAAAGGGCTGCGCACTGAAAGAGGATGGAGCCTGGATATGGCCGCCCGTGAAACGGGGGTGAGCAAGGCCATGCTGGGACAGATCGAGCGAGGTGAATCCAGTCCGACGGTGGCAACATTGTGGAAGATTGCCACCGGTTTTCGGGTCTCTTTCTCCAGTTTCATTGAGCCGACACCAGCGGCACAGGGAGAGACGGTATACCGTATTGCCGATGATATTCGACAGCAGCCGGCGGGAGAGGGGATGCAGGTTGCCCCGCTTTTCCCCTATGAGGCCCGCTTTGGTTTCGAGTTGTTCGAACTGACCCTGCTACCTGGCTACCAGCGGGAGTCCGAACCCCATGAACCCGGAGTGACCGAACATGTCA
Source organism: Aeromonas sp. INTO2 (assembly GCF_049860605.1). Taxonomy (NCBI): domain Bacteria; kingdom Pseudomonadati; phylum Pseudomonadota; class Gammaproteobacteria; order Aeromonadales; family Aeromonadaceae; genus Aeromonas; species Aeromonas sp. INTO2. Next base: position 3,770,481 of record NZ_CP187588.1, on the reverse strand, counting down.
TCGTCATCAGCGGTGTGATGGAGGTGCTGGTGGACGGGGCATGGCGTTCCCTCGATCAGGGTGAGGCCGTCCGGTTTGCAGCGGACCGTCCCCATGGCTATCGCAATCTTGGGGTCGCTCCCGCCATCTTCCACAATCTGATCCACTATCCGGCCATGGCCACGCGATGACTAGCCGGGGCGGCCATCCGCCCTGGGACTGGTCAGTATGGGGGTATAAACCCAGATGAACAGACCGTAGGCGGCAACCCAGCTCCATCCGCTGAGGTTCCATCCCGTGAGGGTGAGATTTGGCCAAAAGAGGGGGAGCAAGACCCGCAACAGCGCGGACAGGATCACCAGTGCAAATGCCGCCGTTATCCTGCGTCCTATCTGCAGGGCTCTGCCACTGTGTCCGAGGGATACACGGGCTATCATCCCGAGGATCATGGCCCCCATGCTGCCCGCGCTGAACAGATGGCTTGCCAGTGACAAGGCAATCG
>NZ_CP187588.1:3370000-3765000 GCF_049860605.1 Aeromonas sp. INTO2 | reverse complement strand
ATGCCCTGCTTCCAGGAAAAGCCTCTAAGCTTCAGATTACAAGTCATCGTACCCCAAACCGACACAGGTGGTCGGGTAGAGAATACCAAGGCGCTTGAGAGAACTCGGGTGAAGGAACTAGGCAAAATAGAACCGTAACTTCGGGAGAAGGTTCGCTCTTGATGGTGAAGTCCCTTGCGGATGGAGCTGTCGGGAGTCGCAGTGACCAGATGGCTGGGACTGTTTATCAAAAACACAGCACTCTGCAAACACGAAAGTGGACGTATAGGGTGTGACACCTGCCCGGTGCCGGAAGGTTAATTGATGGGGTTAGCGCAAGCGAAGCTCTTGATCGAAGCCCCGGTAAACGGCGGCCGTAACTATAACGGTCCTAAGGTAGCGAAATTCCTTGTCGGGTAAGTTCCGACCTGCACGAATGGTGTAACCATGGCCATGCTGTCTCCACCCGAGACTCAGTGAAATCGAATTCGCCGTGAAGATGCGGTGTACCCGCGGCTAGACGGAAAGACCCCGTGAACCTTTACTACAGCTTGGCACTGAACATTGAACCTACATGTGTAGGATAGGTGGGAGGCTTTGAAGGCGTGACGCCAGTTGCGCTGGAGCCGTCCTTGAAATACCACCCTTGTATGTTTGATGTTCTAACGCAGGCCCATGAATCTGGGCCGCGGACAGTGCCTGGTGGGTAGTTTGACTGGGGCGGTCTCCTCCCAAAGAGTAACGGAGGAGCACGAAGGTTGGCTAATCCTGGTCGGACATCAGGAGGTTAGTGCAATGGCATAAGCCAGCTTAACTGCGAGACGGACAGGTCGAGCAGGTACGAAAGTAGGTCATAGTGATCCGGTGGTTCTGAATGGAAGGGCCATCGCTCAACGGATAAAAGGTACTCCGGGGATAACAGGCTGATACCGCCCAAGAGTTCATATCGACGGCGGTGTTTGGCACCTCGATGTCGGCTCATCACATCCTGGGGCTGAAGTCGGTCCCAAGGGTATGGCTGTTCGCCATTTAAAGTGGTACGCGAGCTGGGTTCAGAACGTCGTGAGACAGTTCGGTCCCTATCTGCCGTGGGCGTTGGATGATTGAAGGGAGTTGCTCCTAGTACGAGAGGACCGGAGTGAACGAACCTCTGGTGTTCGGGTTGTCACGCCAGTGGCACTGCCCGGTAGCTAAGTTCGGAATCGATAACCGCTGAAAGCATCTAAGCGGGAAGCGAGCCCTGAGATGAGTCATCCCTGACCCCTTGAGGGTCCTAAAGGGCCGTTGGAGACCACAACGTTGATAGGTGGGGTGTGTAAGCGTAGCGATACGTTGAGCTAACCCATACTAATTACCCGTGAGGCTTAACCATACAACACCCAAGAAGTGTTTCTGGCCTTGTAGCGAATGAGCGAACTACTCAAATTCAGTGGTAATGACAACGCACACTAGCGAAGTCGTTATTCACATCAGCTTTCCGAGATTGAAAATTTTTGCCTGGCGGCAATAGCGCAGTGGAACCACCTGACCCCATGCCGAACTCAGAAGTGAAACGCTGTAGCGCCGATGGTAGTGTGGCATTCGCCATGCGAGAGTAGGACACTGCCAGGCACCCAATACAAGAAACCCCGCTTACTCGAGCGGGGTTTTTTATTGCCTGAAATTCAGCCCTCACTGGAGGGCAAGCGGGCACTATGGTGATGTTCGTCGTTCACGTTCACTTGTTGCCCGTACCGGAAAAGTTGCGCCTGCCCTGGTCACATTGAACCCACATGTTGGCTCTCTTTGTTTTCATCATTTTTAGCGTAATAACCCAGTCGGAGCCGTTCTGTCTAAACCCGCCGTCCGCGCTGCGATTGGGGTTGTATCTGAATCATAACTCGGTAGAGTAAGGGGCATTCCGGGTTTGCCCGTGCCATGGTTTCGGTTTTTTTCTGGTATGGGACTCTCCGCCTGTTTTCATTCACCTTCACTCAGTGGTACCGATATGGAACAAGTAAACAAGTCAACCTTCAACGATGTGCTGGAATATGTGCGTATGTCCCGTCGTCAGAACAAGCTCAAGCGTGAAATCGCGGACAACGAGAAAAAGATCCGTGACAACCAGAAGCGGGTACTGTTGCTCGACAACCTGAGTGACTATATCAAGCCCGGCATGAGCATTGACGAGGTTCAGGCCATCATCGCCAACATGCGGACCGATTATGAAGAGCGCGTAGATGACCATATCATCAAAAATGCCGAGCTTTCCAAGGAGCGCAAGGAGCTGAGTACCAAGCTGAAGAGTATGAGCACCAGCAAATAACCCCGCCCCGCTCTCGTCAACACCGGCCTCTGGCCGGTGTTTCATTTTCATGCCGCAGCTCGGATCTCTTGCCGCGTTGCAACAATCGGCTCCCATTTTCACAATCGCCCTGTTAACATCGCTGCAAAGCGGTCAATAGATTTCAAGCCCTTGACTTGAAACGACTAAGCTTGATTGAAAGACAATAAATTGCGCAACCATGGTGGGGCTGATATGGGCGCATCAAAACAGACGGATTCAAATAAAGTGGCATCTCAGGATTCATCCGTACCTAATACGGACGGGCAACAACAGCGTAAACGCCGACCCTGGTGGCGCTGGTTGTTCTGTTTTATCTTCTTGCTTTGTCTGGCTGCCGTGATCGCCCTGGTGGGTTATGAAATGAAGACCTCCCGACTGCAGTCACAGGAGATCTCCCGCTATGCGGCCACCCTGACCTATCAGATCGAACCCGGCCCTAGCAAGCAGATTGCCTTCCCCGACGACGGCCCGTTCGACAAGCGACTCGGTTATGTGCTGATGCCCATGATCCAGGAACGTCTCGTTCAGCGTGGCTACCAGGTGGGCGAACAGGTCCGTTTTTCCGATGCGCTCTACAACTACGCCAGCCACGGTTTCTTCGTGCCTTATACCGAGAAGGTCCAGGCAGGATTGACACTCTATGACTGCCGTGCAGAACCTTTCTACCAGTACAAGTATCCGACTCATTACTATCCGGATTTCAATGCCATACCGCCCTTGGTCATCCAGTCTCTGCTGTTTATCGAGAACCGTGAACTCCTGAGCAACAAGGAACCGCTGGCCAACCCGGCCGTAGACTGGCCGCGCTTTGCCAAGGCGGCGCTGTCTCAGGTGGGCAAGGCGCTGGATATGCAGGATCAATCTGCTGGCGGTAGCACCCTGGCGACCCAGGTGGAGAAGTATCGTCATTCTCCCGATGGACTGACCGTTTCGCCGACCGAGAAGATCCGCCAGATGGTCTCGGCCAGCGTTCGTGCCTATCGGCTGGGGCCCGAGACCCTGGAGGCCCGCAAGCTGGTTGCCTGGGCCTACCTCAACTCGGTCCCGCTCTCTGCGGCGCCCGGTTATGGCGAGGTGCACGGTCTCGGTGATGGCCTCTGGGTCTGGTTTGGCGCCAATGTCGATGAGGTGAATCGACTGCTGGATCCCGCTCGCAACCAGGATTCTACCCTGGCCGAGCAGGGCCTTGCCTTGCGCCAGGTTGTCTCCCTGATGATCGCCCACCGCCGTCCTTCCTATTACCTGGCGCAGGGTAGAGAAGCACTGTCTACCCTGACAGACAGCTATCTGCGACTCTTCGTGCAGGAGGGAATGATCACGCCCCCCCTGATGGAGTCGGCTCTCAAGGCCAAGCTGGTCTTCCGCGATTTCCTGCAGGCACCTGCCATCACTCGAGTCAACAACAACAAGGGGCTGCAGGTGGCTCGCACTCGTCTCAGTCGTCAGCTCGGGGTGCAGCTTTATGATCTGGACCGCATGGATCTGACGGCCAACACCACCCTCAACATGCCGCTGCAGAACGAGGTGTCACGGTATCTGCAGCAACTGGCAGACCCTGCATTCGCAGCCCAGGTGGGCCTGTTTGGTGAGCGCCTGCTCTCGCCGGAGAAGACGGGTGATGTGAAGTACAGCTTTACCCTGTTCGAGAAGACGCCGGAAGGGGTCAAGGTGAGGGTGCAGACCGACAACACGGACCAGCCGTTCGACATCAATGAGGGCAGCAAGCTTGAACTGGGATCCACCGCCAAGTTGCGGGTGCTGACGACCTATCTCGAGATTGTCACCGAGTTGCATGACAGCTACGGCAACATGCCGGTGGAGAGCCTGCGAAAGATCGAAGTGTCCGATCAGGACAACATCAGCCGCTGGGCCATCGCCTATCTGATGAGTACCAAGGACAGAAGCCTGCCGGTGATGCTGGAGGCCGCGCTGGACCGCAAGTATTCAGCAAGCCCCTATGAAGGCTTCTTTACCGGTGGTGGCATGCACACCTTCAACAACTTCCGCAAGGAAGACAACGGCCGCATCCCGCCTATTCGTGATGCGCTGCGGGAATCCATCAACCTGCCCTTCGTGCGCTTGATGCGGGACATCGTCCGCTACAGCCTCTACAAGGAGGGCAATCGTGCCCAGTTGCTGAAAGATGACAGGGATCCGCGCCGTACCGAGTACCTGGCCAAGTTTGCCGACAAAGAGGGCCAGACCTATCTGCTGAGGTTCTGGCGTAAATATCGTGGCAAAAGTGCAGAAGAGCAGCTCGATACCTTCCTCGATGGTCTCAAACCCAGCGCGGTGCGTCTCGCCGCGGTGCATCGCTATCTGATGCCGGAAGCCTCCCAGGCCGACTTTGCCGCTTTCCTGGCCAAGCGCCTGCCGCGGGAGAAATTGACCGAGAAGCGCATAGAGCAGCTCTATACCAATTACGGCCCCGGCAAATATTCTCTGCCGGATCAAGGTTATATCGCACGGGTGCATCCACTCGAGCTGTGGTTGCTTGCCTATCTCAAGGAGTTTGACAAGGCCACCTTTACCGAGGCGGTAACCGCCAGCCGTGACGAGCGTCAGGAGGTCTACAGCTGGCTGTTCAAGACCCGTCATCGCAGTGCCCGGGATAGCCGGATCCGCACCATGCTGGAGGTTGAGGCCTTCCTCGACATCCATCAGCGCTGGGCTCGCCTGGGTTACCCCTTCGATCACCTGGTTCCGTCCCTGGCGACCGCACTGGGCAGCTCGGGCGATCGTCCTGCTGCATTGGCCGAGCTGATGGGGATCATCCAGAACGGCGGCATTCGTGCACCGACCCTGCGCATCGAGCACCTCTCCTTTGCCAAGGGGACCCCCTTCGCCACCGTCTTTGAGCCGGCGAACACCCAGGGGGAACGGGTGATGCCTGCCGAGGTGGCCAACGCCTTGCGCAATGCACTCTCCAAGGTGGTGGAAGGGGGGACGGCGCGGCGCATCGCCGGGGCCTTCGCCTTGCAGGATGGTACTGTCCTGGCCCTGGGGGGCAAGACGGGGACCGGGGACAACCGGATCGAGACGGTGGGTCGCTACGGCAATGTGACCAGTTCACTGGCTCGCAACCGGACTGCGACTTTCGTCTTCTACATCGGGGATGATCACTTCGGCACGCTGACGGCCTATGTACCCGGCAGCCAGTCCGACAAGTTCCGCTTCACGTCGGCGCTGCCTGTACAGGTGCTCAAGGGGATGGCCCCCCTGCTGGTCCCCTATCTGCAACCCGCTACTCACACCCAGTGCATGGCGGGCAGCTGAGCGGAAATCGCATGAAAAAACGGGGCCATTTCGGCCCCGTTTGATTGTGTACTGCATGCCGCCATGAGGTGGACGTGAGTCATCACTTACAACAGATCTTCAATTTCACCGCGCAGGTACTGGTACATCTCGCGATAGGCTACCGGCGGCTTGTTCAGCTCCCGTTCCTTGTTGGCGGTGCGGATCAGCTGACGTAGCTTCTGGCGATCCAGCTCGTGGAACTGGGACATCAGCTCGTTAAGGGCGCTGTCGCCTTCGGTGATCAGCCGCTCGCGCCACTGTTCGAGGCGGTGCAGGCGGGCGTTCACGGTGGAGTGACGCATCTTGATGATGGAGAGGGCCTCTTCGATGGGGGCCACATCGCGGCTACGCATCAGACGGCCGATGAACTGGAGATGGCGACGGAAGGACTCATCCTTCTTCGGCTTGAGCTTGCGACCCAGCTCGACCGCTTCGGCGAGCTCTTCATCCAGGGGGATCTTCTCCAGCTCGCTGTGACTCAGGGAGACGATCTCTTCCCCCATCTTCTGCAAGGCCTCGGCATCACGCTTGAGCTGGCTCTTGCTGGGGCCCCAGTCTTCCCACTCGTTGTCGTCTTGATATTGACTCATCGGTCTCTGTATTCCTGTCATTCACGTTTGGCGGATATGTTACCAGCTTCTCCCGCTGGGCGCAGGGGTCTGATATGCTTAGCCCCTTCCCTTCATACAGATGTGAGTTATGGACCAGCAAGATCAAATCCGCCAGGATCAATCCCATCTCGAGGCCGTGGTCGCCGAGGCCCTTGAGATAGCGAAAGGGCTGGGCGCGGGGCTTGCCGAAGTCTCCATCAGCAAACAGACAGGCCTTTCGGTGAACACACGGGGCTGCGAGCTGGAAAGCATCGAATTCAACAAGGATGGCGCACTCGGCATCGCCGTCTATCGCGACGGTTGCAAGGGTTCCTCCTCCACCACGGATCTGACCAAGCCAGCCATTCGCGCCGCTGTGGAAGCGGCCATGGAGATCGCCCGCCACACCTCTCCCGATGACTGCGCCGGTCTTGCGGATGCGGATCTGCTGGCCTGGGATGCCCCGGACCTGCAACTGTGCCACCAAATCGAGCTGGATCCCCAGCGTGGCATCGCGCTGGCCATCGAGTGCGAGCGGCTGGCCCTGGGGCGGGATGCCCGCATCAAGCACTCTGACGGAGCCAGTTTCTCCAGCCACCTGGGCGTCAAGGTTTATGGCAACAGCCACGGCTTCGTCAAAGGCTATGCTGCATCGCGCAACTCCCTGAGCTGCGTACTGATCGGCGAGCAGGATGGCGACATGCAGCGCGACTACGGCTACTCCTCCAGCCGCTCCCTGGACGGGCTGTGGAGCCCCCAGCGCATCGCTGACGAGGCGGTGGAGCGCACTGTTTCCCGCCTGGGGGCTCGCAAGATCAGCACCCGCCATGCCCCTGTGCTGTTCCACCCCGATACCGCTGCCGGTCTGTGGGGCCATCTGGTGATGGCCATCAGTGGGGGGAACCTCTATCGCAAGTCGAGCTTCCTGCTGGACAAACTGGGCAAGCAGATCCTGCCCGAGTGGCTCACCATCCAGGAGTTCCCCCACTTGCCGGGAGGACTTGCCAGCACCCCGTTCGACGGGGAAGGGGTTCGCACCCGCGACATGGACATCATCCGCAACGGCGAGCTGATGAGCTGGCTGCTCACCTCCTACTCCGCCCGCAAACTGGGCCTGACCACCACGGGCCATGCCGGGGGTATCCATAACTGGCAGGTTTCCAATACCGACCAGGACTTCCAGGGCATGCTCAAGGAGATGGGCACCGGGCTGCTGGTGACCGAGCTGATGGGGCAGGGGGTCAACATCGTCAATGGTGATTACTCCCGCGGCGCAGCCGGTTTCTGGGTTGAAAATGGCGAGATCCTCTATCCTGTGGAGGAGATCACCATTGCAGGCAATCTGGCCGACATGTTCAGCCATATCGTGGCGGTGGGCAGTGATGAGGATGAGCGTTCCAGCCTCAAGACCGGCTCCGTACTGGTCGAGCAGATGAAACTGGCGGGGCACTGATCCCCTCCGTCCGATCTGGTACACGGCCATGAAAAAGGCCCCCTCGCTTTGCGAGGGGGCCTTTTTATCGTCGGCTCATGGTGAAGCCAACTTATTCCTTGATGCGCTCGATGCGACCACCCAGGCCTTGCAGCTTGTGCTCGATGTCTTCGTAGCCACGGTCGATGTGATAGATGCGATCGACGATGGTGGCCCCTTCGGCCACGAAGCCGGCCAGCACCAGGCTGGCGGAGGCGCGCAGATCGGTCGCCATCACCTGGGCACCCTTGAGCTGCTGGGTGTCGCGGCAGATGGCCACATTGCCCTGCAGTTCGATGTCGGCACCCATCCGTACCAGCTCGGGCACGTGCATGAAGCGGTTCTCGAAGATGGTCTCGGTGACCATGCCGGTGCCCTGGGCGACCGCGTTCAGCACGGTGAACTGTGCCTGCATGTCGGTCGGGAACGCCGGGTAGGGGGCGGTCTTGATGGTGACAGGTTTCAGGGTGCGACCTGTCATGTCGAGGGTGATCCAGTCGTTACCCTTTTCAATCAGGGCGCCAGCCTCTTCCAGTTTGACCAGTACGGCTTCCAGCAGGCTGGGGTCGGTGTTGCGGCAGGTGATCTTGCCACCGGTCACGGCGGCGCCCACCAGGAAGGTGCCGGTCTCGATGCGATCGGGCTGCACGCTGTAGCTGCCACCGTGCAGACGTTCTACGCCGTCGATGGTCAGGGTATCGGTGCCGGCGCCCTGGATCTTGGCGCCCAGCGCGTTGAGGAAGTTGGCCAGATCGACCACCTCCGGCTCACGGGCGGCGTTTTCGATCACGGTGCGACCGTCAGCCAGGGTGGCGGCCATCATCAGGTTCTCGGTACCGGTCACGGAAACCATGTCCATCAGGATGTGGGCACCTTTCAGGCGGCCGTCGACGCGGGCTTTGATGTAGCCCTCTTCGATGACGATCTTCGCGCCCATCAGCTCCAGGCCGTGGACATGCAGGTTGACCGGGCGGGCACCGATGGCACAGCCGCCGGGCAGGGAGACGTCTGCTGCACCGAAGCGGGCTGCCAGCGGGCCCAGGGCCAGGATGGAGGCACGCATGGTCTTCACCAGCTCGTAGGGGGCGACATGATTGTTTACCGCACCGGTCAGCACGGTCACGTTGCCGTTGACCTTGGTGGTGGCGCCCAGCATCTCCAGCAGCTTGAGGGTGGTACCCACGTCTTTCAGGCGCGGTACGTTGGAGAGTTGAACCTCTTCGTCACACAGCAGGGTGGCAAACAGGATGGGCAGGGCGGCATTCTTGGCGCCGGAGATGGTCACTTCACCGGAGAGGGTGCAGGGGCCGGTGATCTTGAATTTGTCCATGGTTTACTTCTTTACCAAATCAGGAGGGCAGCTGGAATTTACGCTCGCGTTTCCACTCGGCGTCGGTATAGGCCTTGATGGAGAGAGCGTGGATCTCGTTGGTGGCGATCTTGTCCATCAGCGGGGCATAGATGGCCTGTTGTTTCTTGACCCGGCTCATGCCGTCAAACATGTCGCCGACGGCGATCACCTGGTAGTGACTGCCGTCCCCTTTGACATGGACTTCGGACAATGGCAAAGCCTCGAGGAGTATCGCTTCAATTTCAGAGACTTGCATTATGAGTCCTCAGTTGTGAGCGGGGTTGAATGAAAGAGGCTGGCCACCCCGTAGAGGTTGGCCAGCGTATGGAAATCGTTGGAGGCACCCACCAGTGTCGGAGTGGCACCCCGTGCCAGTGCCGCCTTGGCCCACTTGACCAGCAGGGCAAGGCCGGCGGAATCCAGGGTAGTGACGGCATCGAGTTCGAGCCGGTCGTCCTGCCACCAGTCGGCGCGGCGTTGCCACAGATCGTTGACCTGCGGGGCCTGCAAGTCACCGCTCAGGATCATGACTTGATCACCAGCGGCTTGGCGTTGTGTTCACGCAGCTGGGCGATCACCGCATCGATACCGTTCTGGCGGATGAGGCCACCCAGCTCGTTCTGCTTGGCAGAGAGCAGGCTGATCCCTTCGGCAACCATGTCGAAGGCTTTCCACTCGCCGGTCTTGTTGTTCTTGCGCAGCTTGAACTCGAGGAAGATGTCCGGCTTGCCGGCCTCTTTCACGCTGACGTTGACGGCGGTGATGTTGCTCTCGGCGGCTTTGCCAGGCTGGACCTTGACGGTCTGCTTGTCGAAGTGTGCCAGGGCGTCCGCGTAGGAGCTCACCATGTACTCGGTGAAGACGTCGACAAAGGCGTCACGCTGGGCAGGGGTCGTCTGTTTGATCTGGTTGCCGAGCACCTTGTAGGCGGCGAAGCGGTTGTCCACGTAGGGCAGCAGCTCCTCGCGGATGATGACGCGCAGGTGATCGGGGTTGCTCTTCACCTGGGCCTGATCGGCCTTCAGGCGGGCAAAGGTCTGCTGGGCGGCCTGATCCACGAGGGCATAGGGGTCCGAAGCATTGACATCCGCACGGGCGACGAGGGAGAACAGCATGCTGGTCATCAGACCCAGCATCAGGGCGATCTTCTTGAACATGGTTACTCCTTGGTTGCGGGTGTGTTGGCTGGGGAGGACTGGCTGTAGAGGAACTTGCCAATCAGATCTTCCAGCACGATGGCGGACTTGGTGTCTTCGATCATGTCGCCATCCTTGAGCATGCTGGTGCCCATCTCCTCATCGCTGAACCCCGGTGCCAGACCGATGTACTGCTCACCGAGCAGGCCAGAAGTCAGGATGGAGAGGGTGCTGGTCTCGGAAAACTCGCCGGCACTCTTCTGCATCTGCAGGGAAACGATGGGGACCTGGCTCTTGGGATCCAGGGTGATGTCGCTGACACGACCGACGACGACGCCGCCGACCTTGACCGGCGAGCGCACTTTCAGGCCGCCGATATTATCGAAATGGGCGCGCAGGGTATAGGTTTCTCCTTCCGGTTTGAAACTCAATCCCGCCACTTGCAGTGCCAATGCCAGAATGGCCGCGATGCCAGCCAGCATGAAGGCGCCAACCAGAAATTCTACTTTGCTGAACTTCATCTTTCCCTTATCCAAACATGACTGCGGTGAGTATAAAATCCAGACCGAGCACGGCCAGGGATGAGTGAACCACGGTACGGGTGGTCGCCTGACTGATCCCGGCCGAGGTCGGTTTGGCATCATAGCCGTTGAAGAGCGCTATCCAGGTCACCACCAGGGCGAAGATCAGGCTCTTGATGGCGCCCTGCATGATGTCGTCCTGCCAGTCGACGGAGGCCTGCATGGCGGACCAGAAACTGCCTTCGTCCACCCCCAGCCAGTCGACACCAACCAGCTTGCCGCCAAAGATGCCGATGAGGCTGAACATGAAGGCCAGCAGCGGCATGCTGATGACCCCGGCCCAGAAGCGGGGCGCCACGACCCGACGCAGCGGATCGACCGCCATCATCTCCAGGCTGGAGAGCTGCTCGGTGGCCTTCATCAGGCCGATCTCGGCGGTGAGGGCGGAGCCCGCACGACCGGCGAACAGCAGGGCTGTGACCACAGGGCCCAGCTCACGGAGCAGGGAGAGGGAAACCAGAGGCCCCAGGCTCTGCTCTGCGCCGAAATCCTTCAATACGTTGTAACCCTGCAGGGAGAGCACCATGCCGATGAAGAGGCCGGACACCAGTATGATGGCGACGGATTGCACTCCCACCACATACAGTTGCTGCACCAGCAGCGGGAAGTGCTTGCGTGGCTGCGGCCGTCCTGCCAGTGCATGAAACAGCATGATGGTTGCCCGGCCGACGGCGTTGATGAAACGCACACCGCTGCGGCCCAGCTTGCTTATCTGACTTGTCAACATCACAGATCCTGTAGCAGGTCGCCTGCCGGAAAATGAAACGGAACAGGACCGTCGGGCAATCCCTTGAGGAACTGCTCGACTTCGGGATTGTGCTCCTCGCGCAGCTGCTCCGGTGTGCCGTGTGCCACTACCTTGCGGTTGGCGATGATGTAGGCGTAGTCGGCGATGCTCAGCACTTCCTTCACGTCGTGGGTGACGATGACGGAGGTGATGCCGAGTGCATCGTTGAGCTCCTTGATGAGCTTCACCAGCACCGCCATGGTGATTGGGTCCTGCCCCACGAAGGGCTCGTCATACATGATGAGATCCGGATCCAGCGCGATGGATCTCGCCAGGGCCGCGCGACGCGCCATGCCACCGGAGAGCTCGGACGGCATCAGCTTGGCCGCCCCGCGCAGACCGACAGCCTGCAGTTTCATCATGACGATGGTGCGGATCAGCTCTTCCGGCAGGCCGGAGTGCTCCCGCAGCGGGAAGGCCACGTTGTCGAAGACGGTCATGCCGGTGAACAATGCGCCACTCTGGAACAGCATGCTCATCCGTTTACGCACTTCATACAAGCGTGAACGGGAGAGCGTGGGAACGTCTTCCCCGTCAAACAGGATGTGACCGGACTCAGGCTTGAGCTGGCCCCCGATCAGGCGCAGCAAGGTGGTCTTGCCGATCCCGCTCGGACCCATGACGGCGGTGACCTTGCCACGGGGAATGGTCAGGTTGATCCTGTCGTACAGCAGCCGATCCCCGTGACTGAAGGTCAGGTCGGAGATGGTGATCAGGTCATCGTTCAAACAATTGTCCATCCGGTATAAATGAAGAGCGAATTTTATGGGCTAGTCTAGGTCTAAGCAACAGCGAGGAACAACTATTGAGCGGGTTTCCCCCCCAAGTACGCGACAGTTTTATGTAACAACCTGCGTCAATGACCGCCCATTCCGCATCCGATTCGCTTATCTCGGCAGACTTTTTTATAATCCCGCAGCAAATTTCGGCCCGGAGCTGTGCCTTTATGTCTGTAAAGCCTGAAAAAGTGTCTGAATTGTTCGATTTCCGTCGCAGCGCCCGAGCGGTGCTGGACATAGAAAAACAAGCCATTGATGGACTCTACAAGTACCTTGACGAGGCGTTCGAGCGCGCCTGCGAGATGGTGCTGCGCTGCGCCGGCAAGATAGTGGTCACCGGCATGGGCAAGTCGGGTCATGTCGGCAACAAGATAGCCGCGACCCTGGCCAGCACCGGGACGCCGGCCTTCTTCCTGCACCCTGGCGAGGCGAGCCACGGGGATCTCGGCATGATCTCCGGCGGCGATCTCATCATCGCCATCTCCAACTCCGGCGAGAGTGACGAGATCCTGGCCCTGCTGCCGGTGCTCAAGCGCCGCGGGATTCCGCTCATCTGCATGACCGGCAATCCGGCTTCCACCATGGCGAAAGAGGCCAACGTGCACCTGTGCATCAAGGTGGAGAAAGAGGCCTGCCCCCTCGGTCTGGCCCCGACATCCAGCACTACCGCCACACTGGTGATGGGGGACGCGCTGGCCGTGGCCCTGCTGGAGGCCCGTGGCTTCACCGCCGATGACTTTGCGCTGTCGCATCCGGGCGGGTCCCTCGGCAAGCGGTTGCTGTTGCGAGTGGGCGATCTGATGCACAGCGGCGAGCTGTTGCCCAAGGTGGGGATAGATGCCACCATCAGCCAGGCGCTGCTGGAAGTGAGCCGCAAGGGGCTCGGCATGACGGCGGTGGTGGACGATCAAGGGCTGCTTGCCGGTCTGTTCACCGATGGTGACCTGCGCCGCATTCTGGACCTGCAGGTGGACATCCATCACACCCCCATCAGCCGCGTCATGACGGTGAACTGTGTTACCGTAGGGCCTGAGATGATGGCGGCAGAGGCCGTCAAGCTGATGGAAACCAGGAAAATCAACGGGTTGTTGGTCGTGGATGGGGAGAGACACCCGCTGGGTGCCTTCAACATGCATGACCTGCTGAAAGCCGGAGTAATTTGATGCAAGACGTACCGACCCTCTATGGTCCGGTGACGCGCAGCCAGTACGAGAAGGCGGCGCAGATCCGCCTGCTGGTGTGCGATGTGGATGGGGTGCTCTCCAACGGCTTCATCTATATGGGCAATAACGGCGAAGAGCTGAAGACTTTCTGCACCCGTGACGGTGCCGGCATGCGTGCCCTGCTCAATGCGGGCATCGAGATTGCCATCATCACGGGGCGAAACTCCCGCATCGTCAGCGATCGCATGAAGAGTCTGGGAGTCCAGCACCTGGTGCAGGGGGCAGACAAAAAGCTGCCCCACTTCGAGGCCTTGCTGACCAAGCTCGGGCTGGATGCATCGCAAGCCGCCTATATGGGAGATGACACCATCGATCTGCCGGTGATGCAGGCTTGCGGCCTGGGTATCGCCGTTGCCGATGCCCATCCGCTTGTGCTGGCGAAGGCGGATCTGGTGACGCGGCTTGGCGGTGGCGTCGGGGCCGTGCGCGAGGTGTGCGACCTTATCTTACAGGCCCAGGGATTGGCTGACTATCAACCCGAGGCGTCGCGATGAACAAACAGACTGTGCTGTTCGGCCTGCTGTTTCTGGCTGCGCTGGCGGCCTGGCAGCTGGGGGAGATCGAGCTGGTCCCCGAGCCGACCACCAAGACGGAAAATTTTCAACCGGACTTCACCGCCAGAGAGTTGGTGACGACCCGTTTCAACGAGCAGGGCAAGCGCACCGAGCGGCTGGAATCCGAATATGCGGAGTACTACCAGGTGCTCGAGCAGGCCACTTTCACCAAGCCGGTGGTCTACATGTTCGATGACAAGGGCGCGGCCGAATGGAAGCTGACGGCCGAAACCGGGGTGCTCAACACCGATGACAATGTGATCCTCCGTGACAAGGTGCATCTGGACGGTCTGCTGCCCGCTTCCTTCATCTCCACGCTGGATACCTCCTATCTGGAGCTGGATCTGGTGACGCAGGGGATGAGAAGCAACCAGCACATCAGCATTGTGGGCCAGGAGTTCCAGACCGAGGGCGTTGGCCTCAAGGGTCACCTGGAACGTAAATATTTCGAGTTACTGGATAAAGGCCATGCCACTTATTTCAATGAAAAACGTTAATCTGGCCCTCACGGCCCTGTTGCTGTGCGGTTCCCTGAATGCCAAAGAGTCCGACTTTGCCGAGAAGGTCTATGTGGATGCGGTCAAGCAGGTGGCCGAGATGCAGGACAACCGCATTACCTTCAGCGAGGATGTCATCATCACCCAGGGCACCATCAAGATTAAGGCCGACAAGGTGGTGGTGATCCGCTCCGGCGACAAGGGCGCCGAGGTCATGACCGCGTATGGCAACCCAGCCACCTTCTTCCAGGTGCTGGACAACGGCAAACCGGTCAATGCCCATGGCAACAGCATCCGCTACGAGCTTAAGAACCGGCTGGTGACCATCACCGGCAATGGCCAGCTCAAGCAGGAAGACAGCCAGGTGACCGGCGATCTCATTCGCTACGACATCGTCAAGCAGAAGATGATTGCCGAGAGCAAGGGACCCACCCAGCGCGTCAAGACGGTGTTCCTGCCGGATCAGGTGGAGAACTTTGACAAACCCGCCGATCAGAAGAAGTAGGAAACAACAGCCATGGCAGTGTTAAAAGCAACGGGTCTGCAAAAGAGCTACAAGCGCCGCATGGTGGTCAGCGATGTGAGCCTGGAGGTGGGAACGGGCCAGATCGTGGGCCTGCTCGGCCCGAACGGCGCGGGCAAGACGACCTCCTTCTACATGATCGTGGGCCTGGTGCAGCGGGATGCCGGCCTCATCACCATCGACGAGCAGGACATCAGCCTGCAGCCCATGCATATCCGTGCCCGCAATGGCATCGGCTATCTGCCTCAGGAGGCCTCCATCTTCCGGCGCCTGTCGGTGTTCGACAACTTGATGGGGGTCATGCAGACCCGCAAGGGGTTGAGCCGCGAAGAGCGGGAGGATAAGGTCGAACAGTTGCTGGAAGAGTTCAATATCACCCATATCCGCGACAGCCTGGGCCAGAGCCTCTCGGGTGGGGAGCGTCGCCGGGTGGAAATCGCCCGGGCGCTGGCGGCAGAGCCGAGATTCATTCTGCTCGATGAGCCTTTCGCAGGTGTTGATCCTATTTCTGTCATCGATATCAAAAAGATCATCCAGCATCTGAAAGAACGCGGGTTGGGTGTGCTGATAACGGACCACAACGTCAGAGAGACGCTGGATGTGTGCGAGAAGGCCTACATCGTCAGCCACGGCAAGATGATTGCCGAGGGCGCGCCGGCCGATATCCTCGCCGATGAGCAGGTCAAGCGCGTCTATTTGGGCGATCAATTCAGTCTATAGTAAGGGGGCACCCCTCATTTTTGTTAGGTGACTGCCTCGCTGAACATAAGGATATCCCGACGTAGATGAAGCCGACATTACAGTTGCGTCTCGGTCAGTCCCTGACCATGACGCCACAATTACAACAAGCGATTCGTCTGCTCCAGCTCTCCACCCTGGAACTCCAGCAGGAAATTCAGCAAGCGCTCGACAACAACCCCTTGCTGGAGCAAGAGGAGAACGAGGCGCAGGAAACCAGTCAGACAGAGACACAGGACGCCAGTCAACTCGACTCCAGCGATGCCATGGCCCAGGAGAGCATGCCGGATGAACTGCCGGTGGACACCACCTGGGACGAGGTCTACTCGGCCGGTACGGCCCAGAGTGCAGGCCCCATCCATGACGGGGAAGACAGCGTCTATCAGGGGGAGACCACCGAGAACCTGCAGGACTACCTGCTGTGGCAGATGCGGCTCACCCCGTTCAGTGATGTGGATGCTGCCATCGCGCTTGCCATCATCGATGCCATCGACGAATCCGGGTATCTGACTGCCACCCTCGAGGATATTCAGGCTGCAGTCAGCAGCGAGGAGGTAGAAGTCGAACTGGATGAGATCGAAGCCGTGCTCAAGCGGGTGCAGCATTTCGATCCGGTCGGCATCGCCGCCCGTTCGGTGCAAGAGTGTCTGCTGATCCAGCTCGGCCAGTATTCGCCGGACCTGCCCTGGCTCGACGAAGCCAGAGAGGTGATCCGCGAACACATGGACCTGCTCGGCAATCGCGACTACCGCACCCTGGCTCGCAAGACCCGGCTCAAGGAGAGCGATCTCAAGGAGGTGCTGGATCTCATCCAGCAACTGGAGCCCAGACCCGGCAACGGCATCATCCAGAGTGAATCCCAGTACGTGATCCCGGATGTGTCCGTGGTCAAGAAGGGCAGCAAGTGGGTGGTTGAACTCAATCCGGATTCTGCTCCGCGCATCCGTGTCAACGAGGCCTATGCTGCCATGGCGCGCAATGCCCGCAGCAGCACGGATACCCAGTTCATCCGTTCTCATTTGCAGGAGGCCAAGTGGTTCATCAAGAGCCTGGAGAGTCGTAACGACACCCTGCTCAAGGTGGCCAGCTGCATCGTCGAGCAGCAGCAGGGCTTTTTCGAGTACGGCGAAGAGGCCATGAAACCCATGGTACTCAACGACATCGCGGAAGCGGTGGAGATGCATGAGTCGACCATTTCACGGGTCACGACCCAGAAGTACATGCATACGCCCCGCGGCATTTTTGAACTGAAGTTTTTTTTCTCCAGTCACGTCAATACGGAGGGAGGAGGAGAGTGCTCATCGACCGCTATTCGCGCCCTGATCAAGAAGCTGGTGACGGCGGAAAACCCCGCCAAGCCGCTTAGTGATAGCAAGATCGCGGATTTGCTGGCCGAACAGGGTATTATGGTGGCGAGACGCACGATCGCAAAGTACCGTGAATCCTTGTTGATCCCGCCATCCAATCAGCGCAAACGCCTGGTTTAGGCAAACAAAAGGAAGACGTTATGCAAATTAACCTGACCGGACACCATGTCGAGATTACCGAAGCTCTGCGTGATTATGTGAACAACAAATTTGCCAAACTCGAGCGTCACTTTGACCATATCAACAACGTACACGTGGTGTTGAGCGTCGAAAAACTGAACCAGATCGCCGAAGCCAAGCTGCATGTCAGCGGGGGAGAGGTGTTCGCCAATTCGCAGCATGCCGACATGTATGCGGCGATTGATACCCTGCTGGATAAACTGGATCGGCAGATCATCAAGCACAAAGATAAGTTAAATCAAAAATAACTATGCAACTTGAACACATACTGAGTCGGGACTGCACCAAGAGTGCGGTCCCTTGTACCAGCAAGAAACGCGCGCTCGAGATCATCAGTGAACTGGCCGCAGAGCGCCTTGGCGCTTCCCGCCAGGTCCTGTTTGAAAGCCTGCTGGCGCGAGAAAAGATGGGTAGTACCGGGATCGGAGCCGGTATCGCCATCCCCCACGGCCGGATTGACGACGCCTTCGCGCCGACCGCCGTGTTGATGACCTTCTCCGAGCCCATCCCTTTCGATTCTATCGACAATCAACCGGTTGACCTGCTCTTTGCATTGCTGGTGCCGGAAAGCGAGTGCAAGCAGCACCTCAAGACTCTTTCCCTGATGGCATCCAAACTGGGTGACAAGGCCGTCTGCCGCCAGCTGCGCCAGGCGACCAGCGACGAAGAACTCTATCAGATCATGACGTCGGCCTGAGGCCGGGTCTGACACAGCCACGTTGGCGTGAGGGGACAAGATGCAGTTAATAGTAGTAAGCGGTCGTTCGGGCTCCGGCAAGACGGTGGCCCTGAGGGTGCTCGAGGATCTCGGGTACTACTGCGTGGACAACCTGCCGGTCAACCTGCTGCCCCAGTTGATCGTGTCGGTGGAGAGCCAGTATGACAAGCTGGCGGTCAGCATCGACGTGCGCAACCTGCCTGCCCAGGCAGACAGGCTGGAGAACCTGCTGAGCCAGGTGCGCAACGAGGGGCGAGTCAAGTTTTCGAGCTTCTTCTTCGATGCGGACAACGCGACCCTGCTCAAACGCTACGGTGAGAGCCGCCGTCTGCACCCTCTGTCCCGCAACAAGCTTTCGCTGGACGAGGCGATCCGGGAAGAGACCCACCTGCTGGCACCGCTCTCCTCGACCGCCGACCTGCGCATCGACACCACCAACCTCAGCATTCACGATCTCAGCGAGCTCATCAAAACCCGGGTGCTCGGCAAGAAAGAGAACGAGCTGGTGCTGGTGTTCGAGTCATTCGGTTTCAAGTACGGCATTCCCAAGGATGCGGACTTCGTGTTCGACGCCCGTTTCCTGCCCAACCCGCACTGGATCCCGGAGCTCAAGCCCTTCACCGGCAAGGATGAGCCCGTAGCCAACTACCTCTCCAGCCAGCCGGATGTCATGCTGTTCATCCAGCAGATCGAGAATATGCTGGGGACCTGGTTGCCCCACCTGGAGCGCAACAATCGCAGCTATGTGACCGTCGGGATCGGCTGTACCGGCGGACAACACCGCTCGGTGTTCATCGCCGAGCGGCTGGCCAGCGCATTCCGGTTGCTTGGCAAGAACGTGCAGATCCGCCATCGCACGTTGGACAAGCGTTCAAACCCCGCCTGACAGATCCACAGGATGCTCAGATGACCGTTTCCGCCTCGGTAGAAGTCAAAAACAAGTTAGGCATTCATGCGCGACCGGCCATGATGCTGTTCGAGCTGGTGCAGGGGTTCGATGCCCACGTGTTGCTGCGCAACGAAGAGGGAGTCGAGGCCGACGCGGACAGCGTGATCGGCCTGCTGATGCTGGACTCCGCCCAGGGCAAACAGGTGGAGGTGCAGGTGGAGGGCCCCGAAGAGGTGGAGGCCCTGGCCGCCGTGGTGGCGCTGTTCACCTCGGGCTTCAATGAGGAGTAATACGCCTCGGCGTGCTCAAGGTGCGCTGCGAGCCAGCGCCTTGAAAGCGGCAAAATCCCGACAAGCCAGCAGACTTCTGCTGGCTTTTTCGTTCATCAGTGCCAGAAACAGATCATAAAGTCCCATGGCTTCCTCATAATCCGCCTTGGCGATGGCCAGCACGAAGATGAGGGTAGCGCTCTCGCCGTTACCCCAATCGATCCCCTGGGGGGCCAGCACGTTATAGACCAGGGTGCGGCGCGCCAGCAGGCCGAGGGAGTGGGGCAGAGCGATGCCGTCCCCCAGCATGGTTGAGACGATCCGCTCCCGCTCCTGCAAGGATCCCCGGAATCCGCTCTGCACCAGATCCTCCGCCTCAAGCTGGCTGCAGATGCGATCAAACAGCGCCCCCTGGCTGATGGGTTCATCAAGCACCATGAAGTGGTCGGCATCGAAATACTTGTCGAGCAGATAGGGACGGGTGCGATCGACGAGCACCAGCTTGCCGAGCTGCTCCAGCTGGTATTGGGTCGGGAAGGGGGAGACCTGCACCACGGGAGCATTCTTCTCGCTCACCTTGAGGGTGCTGATGACGAAATCCTGCTCGACTCGTACCAGTCCCTCATAGTCCCGCACCGACTCCAGCGTGGTCAGCTGCAGTTGGGGGTATTCCCGCCGGATGCGTGCTTCCAGCACCCGGAAGGTGGCGTTGCCCGCATCGCACAACAGCAGCGCCTGGGGGCGCCGGGTGTAACCGATGTCGTAGTGGCGCTCCAGGCCGACCCCGATGTGGATCACCAGGTAGCCGATCTCGTGGTGGGTCAACCGGTAGGGGGTCTGCCTGATCCACTCAGAGATGGCCGCCAGGGTGATGTCGTAGGCGAGGGGGTAATACTGCTTGATGTGGTCCGCCAGGGGATTGTGGCTGCCAATCTGGTATTTGACCCGCAGCAGCATGGCGCCGATATGGGTCTGCAGGTCGGCTCGCAATTGCGGGTCGCCGCGCAGGTCATAGGGGTAGTGGTGGTGGATGTAACCCAGCAGGTGCGCAGTCAGCTGCTCGCTCTCGGCCGCCATGGCCGGGCTGAGCAGGGGCGTCTCTGCAGTGAGGCGAGCCTGGATCTGGATGGCGAGACAGGCGATCTCTTCCTGCCCCGGTGAAGTCAGGGTCGGCAGCTCGGCATAGATGTCGCGGGCCACCACTGCCAGGGGCGGGGTGATGTCGTCGCTGGCAAACTGGCGCAACTCATGGCCAGACGCCTGGCGAAGCAGGGCGACGGCACAGTAGACGGTGACTTGCTGCAGGCTCTCGTCGGCCAGGCGCAGCTGATGGCGACCGAGTTGCTCGTGAATGTGGTTGCCCACTACCTCCAGCGTCTTGCTGGGGCAGAGGGTGGGCAACAGGCTCTGGAGCGGATGCTGGTGCAGCAGCTCCTGGCAGAGCAGTTGGGTGAGGCAGGCGCGGATCGCCATCTCGCTTCCCGCAATGCGCATCCCCACTCTGGGTTTGCTGTCGATGGTGAGCCCGAAGTGGGCGAGCCGCTCCCGCACCTCCGTCATGTCCCCTTGCAAAGCCGCCCGGCTCAGATACCAGGTGTCCGCCAGCTCGTCGAGCTTGATCCCCTGTTCCGCCGTCAGCAGCAAGACCTGGAGGTGCAGCACCCGCTCGCGGCTGGTGCGAGGCAGAGGGCTCTCCTGCCCCTGCGCGGCCAGCAGCGCATCGAACAGTCCCTGATTGTAGATCTTGAGCTGGTAACCGCTGCCCCGCTGATGGATCAGGTGGGCGCCCCGGGTGGCAATGAGCTCGTTCAGGGTTGCCACGTCGGTACGCACCGTGCGGGTGGAAACATTGAGACGGCGGGCCAGCTCCTCCTGTGGCAGAGGCTCGGCGTGAAGCAGGGCGAGCAGTTGCTGGAGTCTGGGGTGGGGCAGCTTGGTCATGAGGGGGTGAGGACTCCTGTCGCGCATGGTGGGTCGATGTTAACAAGGGGGTCATTAACAAGCCAGGCACCGCCCAGTGATCGGACCGGTGCCTGTGGGATTGTTATGCCAGCAGTGCCTTCACCATGGCGAGGAGGGTACGCACATCCTCGGGGCGGGTCTGGCCACTGACACTGTCGATGATGGAGCTGTAGACATGGGGGATCACCTTCTCGACTCCTGCCTCCAGCGCGATCCGCACTATCTCCTCGAAGTTCTCAAGATCGATGCCGCCGGTGGGCTCCAGCCAGAAGCCGTGGCGGGCACAGGCCTCGGCCACTGCCTGATATTCGGCGCGGCAGGCGAGTCCCCCCATGGGGAAGAACTTGACCGAGCTGCCGCCCATGTCCTTGAGCAGGGCAATGGCGGTGTCGATGGGGACGATGCCGTCAGCCTGCTGTGCGCTGAGGGGGCCGGTGGAGATCTTCACCATGCCGGGGATGCCGGTGGGGGAGACAAGGCCATTGACGAGGGTGTCAGCTTGACCGAGCAGCGCCCGGCTGGCCCCGACCCCGGTGAACACCTGATTGACATGCTGGGGCTGCAACTGGCGGGCCAGCTCGGCCACCATGGCGGACTGGCGCGGATCACCTGCTCCCAGCCCGATGGAGAGGGCGTTGTCGATAAGCTTGGCGTAGGCCTGCATGTCGGCGACGGCAGAGGGAATGTCCGGGTAGTTCTTGGAGAGCACACCGACCAGGACGTGGCCCTCGGCAGCCTCATAAATGTCGACGGCATTCTCTTTGGAACCTGCCAGCACGTTGAGGCAGACCCGATCGCGGTAGTAATTGGGGGTAAGAGACATCAGTTGTTCTCCTGAGCGAGGTGGGCAATGGCGGAGTGGATCTGGTCGAGCTGGGGCAGGGTGACGCTGCGCACGTCTATCTCGATATGCCCCTCGTTGGCCTTGTAGCCGCGGCAGTAGATGGCGGGGGTACCCTGTTGCAGACGGGAGACCACTTCCACCGTGGTCATGCCGATCTGCTGGTGGTCGAAGGCGATGTCGGTGCGGGCGATGTCGCGCCCCGCGCTGTCCCACACCACCTTGGCGCTGACGCCGGGCAGCTGGTTGAGGCGCTCGATGAAGGGGGTCATCTTGGCGACCATGGCGGTGCCGCTCTCCTTCTCTTTGGCCAAGTAGCGCTCGATGGCGTGGGTCAGGCCGAGGATCCCCTCCTTGCCCACCTTCATGGCACGGCCGATGCCGTTGGCCTGCTGCTTGACCCACTCAACATACTGACGCCTGCCGAGCACCAGGCCGCTGGTGGGCCCTTCGATGGCCTTGGCGCCGCTGTAGATGACCAGATCTGCACCCTGGTTGTAGTAGAGACGCAGATCCTCTTCGGCCGCTGCATCGACGATGAGCGGGATCCCGTGGGCCTTGGCCACCTCGGCCGCCTCGGCCACCGACAGAATGCTCTTCTGCACGCAGTGGTGGGACTTGATGTAGAGGATGGCGGCGGTATTGGCATGGATGGCGGCGGCCAGCTGGGCGGGTGAGCACTCGTTGGCGTAGCCTGCCTCCACCACCCTGCCGCCCCCCAGGTTGACCATGGTGCCGACGGGGGCACCAAAGTTCACGTTGTGGCCCTTGGGCAGCACGATGTCGCTCGGCACGTCGTGGGCATGAGCATGCAACTGCTCGAGGCGATAGGGGTCGCCGCGCACGATCACGGCGGCCACCGACTGGGCGATGCCGGCGCTGGCGCAGGAGACCACTACCGCATCTTCAACGCCCAGCAGATCGGCCAGGTAGGCGCCGGTCTTGTTGACCAGATCCTTCACCTCGAAGTAGTGGCCGAGGCCGAAGTTGACCGCGTCGACCACCTCCTGCTCGGGAGTGGATACGCCGAGGATGGTCATGCGCCCGGAGGCGTTGATCACCGGTTTGAGCCGGTATTTCTCATACACAGAAGGCATGGTGTGATTTCCCGTAGTGAGTCAGAACCAGTTCGCCGCCCACCAGGGCGGCGAGAGGGAGCAGTTGCCGGTCACCGTTGCGGGAGCCGGCCTCGGTATCGGTAAAGAGAGTGGGGCCGCAGCTCACCTCGAACAGGGTGATGTCTGCATCGGCGCCCACCTCGAGTCGCCCCTTGCCGGGTAGGCGCAGGGCATCGGCGGCCTGGTGAGTGACGCAGGCGAGCACCTGCTCCAGGGTCATGCCGATGGCGAAGAACTTCGACATCACGTGGGCAAGGCTGTAGACGGGCCCCTTGATGCGGTTCTTGCAGTAGATGTCTGAACTGATGGTGTGGGGCAGGATGCCCTGGGCAATGGCCAGCTCCGCCACTTCGAAGCTGAAGCTGGCGCCGCCGTGGCCGATGTCGAGCAAGAGTCCCCGCCGCATCGCCTCGCGCACCGCCTGGCGCAGTTCACCCGCAGGGGTCAGGATGCGGTTGGGCTTGCCGTTAAAGCAGTGGGTCAGCAAATCGCCCTCCCCCAGCAGGGCGACGATCTCGTCCAGATCCGGCGGCGTGTTGCCCACGTGCACCATCAGTGGCAAGTTGCCATTGGCCTGCTGGATCTGCTTGGCCATGCGCAGGGGTTGCAGACCGCTTTCACCCACCACGCTGCCGCTCATGCGCGCCTTGATGCCGACGATGAAGCCGGGATGGCGCCGGATGGCCGCCTGGGCGAGGGCGGGATCGATGTCTGTCGGATCCGCCAGCTCGTTCTGGCGCAGCAGGCCGATGCGGGAGATGTTGAGCAGGGCGTGCACCCGGGTCTTGCAGGTGGCGGCTATGCGCTGGAAGTCGTCCACATCATCGGCTCCGGTGCTGCCGGCGTCGATGACGGTGGTGACACCGGACGCCACCCCCACCTTGTCCGGCTCATCGTGATAGAGGGGGGAGGCGGGGTAGCAGTGTGTGTGGCCGTCGATCCAGCCGGCGCTCACATGGACCTGCCCGCCCAGAGTGAGGGTTTGCTTCGCCTCCGTGCTCTCTGGCAGCGAACCCAGCGCCGCTATCTTGCCATGCTTGATGGCGACGTCGACAAGCTGCCCGTTTCCCAGGCGTCCCGCCCTGATGATCATGTCGTACATGCTGATATCCCTCTTGGAACCTGCTTGTGCTCTTACTGCGAGGGCGCTTCCAAGGCTCATGTGCTGCTCGCGTAGTTGTAACCAGGAGTTCTCACGTCTCCGGCCCCTGCACTGCTCTTCACCTTGCTGACGACCTTTCGCGACAGAGCGCAAACAGGTTCTTGAATGCCGCCGAAGAGACGGCCTTGGATTAAGCCAGGGCGATGGGGAAGAAGGTCCCGAACAGCATGGCCCCCAGAATGGCGCCACCCGTGATGGGCTTCTCCCAGATGTAAAACAGCAGGGCACCCAGCAGGGAGCCTATCCCGATGGGGATGGAGGCGCCCATGGCGGAGAGGATGATGAGGGGACCGAGGAAGCGGCCGGAGCTGTTGCCAGCCCCCATCATGACGTCCGCCCCGTAGGTGGAGTTGCTCTGGTTGATGGTGAACTTGCGCGCCAGGATAATCACGTAGCCGATGGCCATCCCAATCCCCATGCCGGTGATCAGGGAAGCGGTGAAGTTTTCCACCGGATAGATGATGCCGGCCCCCAGCAGCAGGGCGGGCACTCCGAGGCCGACTCCGGTCTGGATGGCGCCGCCGATGTCGAGGATGCCCACCAGGGAGCCCTCGATGATGCGGGCGAACAGGAAGCTGGCACCGAAGGCGGCGACTGCACCATAGGCCCCCGTGTCCATGCCGGCCTTGAGCATGGCAACGAAGGCCACCTCGTTGAATGCGCCGACCCCGTAGAGGTAGAACATGTGGGTACCGGCGAAGACGCCGGAAGAGAGCAGACCGACAAAGATGGGGAAGGACCAGTCGGCATACCAGAAGTTGTTTCTCAGTTTCTCATCCATGGTGTGCTTCCTTATTTGCCGCTCATGAGGTTGTGGACGTTTTCCAGCCACAGGGGAACGCCCATGTGGAAGGATTCAATGAGTTTCATGTCAAAGCCGCGGAAGAAGCCGCTCAGCACGAACAGCAGGACGATGGCACTCATCATCACCTTGGTGACGTGGTTCCAGCCGCTCTCTTCCACCCCCTTGCCGATCAGGATGCCAAGCACCAGGCCTGGTACCGCGTTGCCCATGATGAGCTGGGCCAGACCGCCGAAGATGGTGGCCCAGAAGCCGGACTTCTTGCCTGCCTCGATGGCGGCCAGCCAGAAGATCACCGGCATGACGGTGTTGACCAGCAGGTTGGCGGCGGGCACCAACACCTTGACCGCGGTCACCTGCAGGGCGGCAGGTACGGCGGCGGCGGTGCTGTTGAGGAAGGCGACCACGATGGCACCAATGATGCCGCAGGCGATGGCCATCTTTTTGGGATCATGGAGGGTGGTGGCGAGATCCCGGTTCTTGACCATCAGGGCCGCTGCACCCCAGTTCGGCAGGATGCGGTGATCCACGTCCTGAGTGAAGGCGCCGGCCGCGACCGTGGAGGCCCAGGCGTTGAAGAAGAAGCCCAGACCGAACGAGAAGTGGGATGCGGGGTCCCCTTCGCAGGAGTTGAGCTCGCCCAGGGTACGGAACGCGCCCATCCCCTGCACGGTCGGGGCGTGGAACATCCGCGCCGCGCCAGCCCCCACCCCGACGCCTACCAGGCCGCCGATGATGAGTGACTTCATCAAAATGATTAGAAACATCCAACTTGTCCTTTTGGTTGTGGGGTCAGGCCCGGGTGAAATCCACCTTGTCGACATCCAGGCTGGTGACCTTGACGGTGATTGCCAGCCGGACCCGGAACTCGTGGCGCTGGCGTGGCAGGAGGAAGAACAGGAACTTCTCCACCCGTACCGACTCCTCGGCCTCGAGCACCTCGACCTCGAGGGGGTCGATGCGCAGCATCACCTTGGGGCTCTCCTTGAGCAGGCTGGGTTGCACCTGGCTGAGGGCTGCTGCGAACGCCTGCTGGCGAGTCGCCCCCTTGCCGTTGACCGTGATCCGGGTGGTGAAGTGTTCTTTCATCAGGTGCGCCCGTGTTTCTTGGCGAAGGCTTCGATCAGCTTCTGGCCCAGCTCTTCCTTGTCCATGAAGCCGAAGCCCAGTACCACGCACCCCTCGTTGATGGCGGTGACACCCTCCTCGATGGATCGCATGCCGTAGCGGCACTTGTAGCCGTACTTGGTCTGGGCCGTGATGGCGCCCGCGCCACCGCTGCCGCAGAAGGAGATGCCAAGGTCGGCCTGCTCCTTGTTCATCACATCACCGAGCTTCATGTCGGCGGCCATGCCGGGGATGACGGTCACGGTGGCGCCGGCGGCTTCTGCGCCCGCCCCCACTTTCTGACCCTTGCCGAGACGATCTCCAATCACGAGTTTGATGGCAGTCATTTAGCGTTCTCCTTTTACTGAGCTGAGTTCGTTTTCTTTGGCCACTTCAAAATGGACGGACAAGAGGTGTGCCTCCTCGTAGGCGAGGCGGTCGAGCCAGGCAACGACCTGCTCTGCCAGGCGCAGGGAGAGGGGGGAGATCTCCTCGAACAGGCTGAGGTCGACCTCCGGCAGGGATTCCCCGCTGTAGGAGCGCCACACCATGGCTTTGACGTGGGAGGCCAGCATCTGTTGCTGCACGTCGTTGGGGCATATGCCCTGATCCGCCAGCAGGTTGTGAATGCGGGCCAGGGTCAGGTCGGTCTTGCGCAGCAGTGCCGGGCTGTCCGGGGTCAGGGGGGCGTCATGGGTGTCGGTATTCAAGGTCTGCTCTCCAGGCTGGCAGAAAGGATGGGATCACCATAAAGCGGAGGAGAGTGCGGGAGGAGGCAGGTTTTTTCCGATTCGAAGTGGAAATCCGGAGGGAAAGGCATCAAAAGAAGCCCTTTTGGTGATCAAGAAGAGGAAAGGAGCGGACTGGCGGCAAGGGAGTGTGATCGGTGGCGGGTTTTGACTGCGCCTTCGCCCGATCGTTTATTGGCGCAATGTGTGAGCTGTCTCACGCACAGGTGGGCGCCGGAGGAAAGCGGGCACAAAAAAGGGCCCTGTCGGGCCCTGCGAGGATCCGCCTCTCAGGTGGCGGGTGCCGCACTGCTGGTCGGCAGGGTCTGATTCTGGTAGCGCAGGTCCTCTTCGATGATGACATCGACGTCCAGCGGCTTGCCGTTGCGGATCACCGAGATGGTGAGCTTGGTGCCGGGGCGGCTCTCTACGATCTTGTCCATGACGGGACGCACGCCGGTGATGGCCTCTCCGTTGATCTTGAGCAGCACATCCCCACGTTTGAGACCGGCCTTGGTGGCTGGGCCATTGGGATCCAGGCTCTCCACCACCAACCCCTGCAAGTCCCCCAGGTTCAGCATGCGCGCGACGATGGGATTGATCTCGACGCTGGAGATGCCGAGGTAGCCGCGGATGACCCGACCGTTGGCGATCAGCTCGTCCATGATGCGCTTGGCCAGCTTGTAGGGGATGGCAAAACTGATGCCATAGCTCTCCTGATTGCCGTTGAGGTGGTAGGCGGCGGTATTGATGCCCACCAGATCGCCACGGCCATTGACCAGGGCGCCTCCGGAGTTGCCCTCGTTGATGGCGGCATCGGTTTGCAGCAGATCCTGTCTGCCATTGCTGTCCGGCCCCATGCTGGAGAGGCCGATACGCCCGGTGGCGCTGATGATGCCCTGGGTGATGGTCTGGCCGACGTTGTAGGGGTTGCCGATGGCGAGCACCACGTCTCCCACGTCCGGCAGACGATCCGGGTCCTGAGGGATCACCGGCAGGTTGTCCGATTCGATGTAGAGCACCGCCAGATCGGTCAGTTTGTCGGTGCCGACCAGCTCTGCACTGAACACCCGACCATCTTGCAGGGCGACGATGATCTGGTCCGCATCGGCGATGACGTGATAGTTGGTGAGCACGTGACCGCGCTGGTTCATGATGACGCCGGACCCCAGCCCCTGGGGTCTGAGTTCGGCTTTTTCACCGCGATTGCCGGCGAAGCTGCGGGTGTAGATGTTGACGACGGCAGGGCCGGCGCGATGGGCCGCGTAGGAGAAGCTCAGCTCGCGGGCGTTGGTGATGAGGCCCGGCAGGGGAGCGCCGCCGCGAAAATTGGGAAACACCAGCAACAAAAGCGCAGCCATGGCGAGGCCAAAGCCGACGGACTTGCCCAAGTAGCTGATCAGAGGTGGGATTTTCATGTCTTTCTCGTCCGTACAGGCTGCGGGCAGAGAATAACATTATCGATGGATAAAAATCACCCGCGGCGGTTGCCGCGGGTGTGAGGGGCTTAACGGATCACCAAATAGAGCGAGGAGTCGCCGCGCTGAATGTTCAGCGCCAGGACTTCCGGCTTGTTTTTCAACACCTTGGTCAGTTCACCCATGGAGTTGATGCGCTGGCGGTTGACTCCGATGATGATGTCACCCTTCTGCAGGCCGGAGGCGGCTGCCGGTGAGCGGGGATCGATGTCGGAGACGGCCACGCCGGTCACGGGGTCCGTGATGGTGCTCAGCTTGGCCCCTTCCAGGGCCGGATGCAGGGCGCTGGCCAGGATCTCGCTGTCATCCGCCTTCTTCAGGGTGACCTTGACGGTCTGCTCCTTGCCGTCACGAATGAGGCCGAGCGAGACCTGCTTGTCGGCCCCCATGGTGGCGATTTTGGCACGCAGCTCGCCGAAGGAGCGGATGGGCTTGCCATCGATGCTGATGATGATGTCGCCTGCCTTGATGCCTGCCTTGGCGGCAGCGGAGTCAGGCATGACCTGGTTGACGAAGGCACCGTCCTTCTTGTTGTAGCCGAAGGTCTTGGCGATTTCGCTGGTGAGCTCGGTGCCGGTAATCCCCAGCTGGCCACGGCGCACTTCGCCGTATTTCACGATCTGCTCGGAGAGATCGCGCACCATGTTGGACGGGATGGCAAAGCCGATGCCGATGTTGCCGCCGTTGGGGCCCAGGATGGCGGTGTTGATGCCGATCAGCTCCCCGCGCAGGTTGAGCAGGGCGCCGCCCGAGTTGCCGGAGTTGATGGCCGCATCGGTCTGGATGAAGTTCTCCAGATTTTCGATGTTGAGGCCGCTGCGACCCAGGGCGCTGACAATGCCGGAGGTGACGGTCTGGCCCAGGCCGAACGGGTTGCCGATGGCCAGCGCGTAGTCACCGACTCTCAGCTCGTCGGAGTCGGCGAACTTGATCTGCACCAGATCCTCGGCCTTGATTTGCAGCAGGGCGATATCCGACTGTTTGTCTTCCCCTATTTTCTTGGCTGCATACTCACGGCCATCCTTCAGGTTGACCTTGATCTCGTCCGCCTCGTGGACCACGTGGGCGTTGGTGATCACGTAGCCTTTCTTGGCATCGATGATGACGCCGGAACCAAGCGCCTGGAAGGGCTGCTCGCTCACCTGCTCGTCAGGCATGTTGGGGCCGAAGAAGAAGCGGAATTGTTCCGGCAGGCGCTGGCGGGTGATCTTCTTGCCAGAGACGGAGATGTTGACCACGGCAGGGGTCACCTGCTCGAGGACGGGGGCCAGGCTCGGCATCTCCTGGTTGTTCGCCATCAGGGGCAGTGCGGCCTGCGCCGGTGCTGAGGACATGGCGATACCGACACTGAGGGCTAAGACACTGAATACAGAAAGAGATTTACGCATATGAGAAACAGCTCCCAGAAAAAGTTGCAGTGCAATCGTCAAGGTCTGACCACGATAAAGCGTAATTAGTTCAACCGACGATCAGCCCGGCTGTTTGAGCAGGCCGGACGCACCGGCGTAATCGCGGGGAGGAAGGCCCGGCTCCTCGCTGTTGGCGGCATCGCCTGTTTCTTCCACTTCGGGTTCGCGGAACAGTGGTTCCTGTACCTTGGCCAGGAACTTGCTCTGTTCCGCCATGTGGCGATAAAGGGTTTGGTACTGTTCGGCCAGTTGCTCCATCAGGGCGGCGCTGTCGGCGAAGTGGGTGGTGATCTGCCCCTGGTAGCTTTCCAGCTCCTTGTGGGCTTTTTTCAGCTCCTGTTCCAGGCGTCCGGCATCCCGGC
This sequence comes from Aeromonas sp. INTO2, assembly GCF_049860605.1. Taxonomy (NCBI): domain Bacteria; kingdom Pseudomonadati; phylum Pseudomonadota; class Gammaproteobacteria; order Aeromonadales; family Aeromonadaceae; genus Aeromonas; species Aeromonas sp. INTO2. The sequence goes on along the minus strand of NZ_CP187588.1, from coordinate 3,734,776 downwards.
TACGGACAGAGAAGCGGCCGATCAGCACGCCGATGATCAGGGCGGCGATCGCCAGCAGGATCCCGTTAAACAGAGTCATAGAAGCTCCTTGTTACAGCTAACACGATGAATTTGAAGCGGTCGGATGGACCGCAACGCCTCGTTGGCACTATACCGTGCCCCCCGAGAGCGTGATACCATTTTGTCCCTCATTCAGGGACTTGGAGGCGGTTTACAGGATGACCCCGCAGCAAAAATATCAGCAGGATTTGCAGCGCCCCGGCTTTGTGGCCGATCCGGCCCAGGCCATGGCAGTCGCCCGCCTGGAGCGACTCTATCAGGATCTGTGCGCAAGCCCGACTCCGACCAGATCCCGTGGCCTGCTGGGTTGGCTGCAAAAGCCGAAAACCCGTGACCCCGTCCAGGGGTTATATATGTGGGGCGGTGTGGGCAGAGGCAAGACCTGGCTGATGGATACTTTTTTTGAGAGCCTGCCGGGGGAGCGCAAACTGCGCATCCACTTCCACCGTTTCATGCACCGGGTGCACGATGAGCTCAGAGGGCTGACCGGTCAGTCCGATCCGCTCAAGCTGATCGCCCGCAAGCTGGCCGACGAGACCGACGTCATCTGCTTCGACGAGTTTTTCGTCTCGGATATCACGGATGCCATGCTGCTCGGCACTCTGTTCCAGGAACTCTTTGGCCATGGCGTGGTGCTGGTGGCCACATCCAACATCCCCCCTCAGGATCTCTACCGCAACGGGTTGCAGCGTGCTCGCTTCCTGCCTGCCATCGCGCTTATCGAGCGCCACTGCGAGGTGATCAATGTCGATGGCGGTGTCGATTACCGGCTGCGAACCCTGGAACAGGCAGAGATCTATCACTTCCCGCTGGATGATCAGGCCAGGAGCAACCTGGATCGTTATTTCAGCCAGTTGACCGGGATTGGGCAGGTGACTGCCGCCGCACTGGAAATCAACCATCGCCAACTGGGTGCACTGGGCGTGGGGGAAGGGGTGCTTTATATGGAGTTTGAACAGCTGTGCTGTACTCCACGCTCCCAGGGCGACTACATCGAATTGGCCCGTGAGTTCCACACCGTCCTGCTGGCCAATGTGCAACCCATGGGCAGCGGCACGGATGACGCGGCCCGCCGCTTCATCGCCATGGTGGATGAGTTTTATGAACGGCACGTCAAGCTCATCATATCGGCGGCGGTCCCCATGACCGGGCTCTATGGCGAAGGCTTGCTGAATTTCGAATTCAAGCGTTGCCTTTCACGGCTTCAGGAGATGCAATCGCACGAATACCTTGCCAGAGTGCACCTTCCTTAGTCACAATACCGCGCCTGCCAGTCGGATGGGCATCTGCGGCAGGTAGGGTCGGGCGACATTTGCTAGCTTCATGGCAGTGAAATTAGCAGGTGATATTTAAGGCAACTTCACTTATAATCGCCCGGCCCACGTTACAGCTGTCGATAAGACAGCAACACTTTAAGCTTTACTTGTATTCGAAGGGGTACAGGTAGGCCATCGTTTGTTGTTTGTGGGAGAGCCCCCATAAGCAATTGGGTCTGTAACAGGTAATTGGGTTTAACTTAATGAAAACTTTCGTTGCCAAGCCAGAAACCGTAAAACGTGACTGGTACATTGTGGACGCAGAAGGTAAAACTCTGGGTCGTATCGCAACCGAGATCGCTGCTCGTCTGCGTGGTAAGCACAAAGCCGAGTACACTCCGCACGTTGACACCGGTGACTACATCATCGTTGTAAACGCTGAGAAGGTACACGTAACCGGTAAGAAATTTACCGACAAAATGTACCACGCTCACTCCGGTTTCCCGGGTGGTATCAAGTCCATCAGCTTCGACAAGCTGATTCAGCGTAAGCCGGAAATGGTAATCGAAGCTGCCGTCAAGGGCATGCTGCCGAAGGGTCCGCTGGGCCGTGCCATGTTCCGTAAGCTGAAAGTTTACGCAGGCGCAGAGCACGCTCATGCTGCTCAGCAACCTCAAGTACTGGATATCTAACGGGAACTGGCAACATGGCAGAAAATCAATACTACGGTACCGGCCGTCGCAAAAGCTCCACTGCTCGCGTATTCATCAAAGCGGGTAGCGGTAAAATCGTAATCAACCAGCGCTCCCTGGAGCAATACTTCGGCCGTCCGACTGCCCGCATGGTAGTTCGTCAGCCGCTGGAACTGGTCGAGATGACCGAGAAACTGGATCTGTACATCACCGTTAACGGTGGTGGCATCTCCGGTCAAGCTGGTGCGATCCGCCACGGTATCACTCGTGCTCTGATGCAGTACGACGAGACCCTGCGTTCCGAACTGCGTAAAGCTGGCTTTGTTACTCGTGATGCCCGTAAGGTTGAGCGTAAGAAAGTCGGTCTGCACAAAGCGCGTAAGCGTCCGCAGTACTCCAAGCGTTAATTCGCTTTTGGTACGCACTCTCAGGAGTGTCAAAAAAGCCTGGCAATTTGCCAGGCTTTTTTTATTGGTAATGTTACATGTGACAATGCTAAGCATACGTCACAAAAGACAAAAAATTGTGTATTTATTGTTTTTGCCCATCGACTCCCTTTCTTGTCAAATTGTTATCTTTTCTTTAAAATTTCCATGGTCTTTCTGTGTCAATTGCCACTCCGCTTCCATTGCAGTTGTCAGAGGGAGAGGAGAAGTAAACAGGGACACTATAAGAATGAGCGGAGTCCACATGGGAGAGTTTTTGGATGAGCAATGCGCCAGTTGATACCGGTCGCCGCAGATTTCTTACCTGGTCAACGGTTGCCGTTGGCGGTGTAGGAGCTGCTTTTACCGCAGTGCCGTTTATTAAGTCATGGAATCCGAGTGCCAAAGCCAAGGCGGCAGGCGCCCCGGTTGAAGTGGATATCAGCAAGCTGGAGCCGGGTCAGCTAATCCGCGTCGAGTGGCGCGGTAAACCGGTCTGGGTGGTGAAGCGCACCAAGCAGACGCTGGATGCTCTGGCTGCACACGATGACAAGCTGCGGGATCCTGCGTCAGACGAGCCACAGCAACCGGACTATGCCCACAATGGCTACAGATCCATCAAACCGGAAATCTTCGTGGCCGTTGGCATCTGCACTCATCTGGGATGCTCCCCTTCCTATTTGCCCGACAGCTTCGGCGAGCAGGTTCAAGGGGTAACTTCCGGCTTCTTCTGCCCCTGCCATGGCTCCAAATTCGACATGGCTGGTCGAGTGTTCCAGGGCGTCCCCGCACCGCTGAACCTGGTCATTCCGCCATACCAATTTCTTAGCGACACCACCATTCTGGTTGGTGCCGATGGCAAGGAGGCCTGACCATGTTTGCCAAACTCATGGGCTGGATCGATGATCGTTTCCCGCTCACGGCCATGTACAACGACCATATGGCCAAGTATCCGGCGCCCAAGAACCTGAACTTCTGGTACTTCTTCGGCTCGCTTGCCATGTTGGTGCTGGTCAACCAGATCATCACCGGCATCTGGCTGACCATGAACTACAACCCTTCGGCGGAAGGTGCCTTCGCTTCCGTGGAATACATCATGCGGGATGTGGATTATGGCTGGCTGCTGCGTTATATGCACTCCACCGGGGCATCCGCCTTCTTCATCGTGGTTTACCTGCACATGTTCCGCGGCATGATCTACGGCTCTTACCAGAAGCCACGGGAACTGCTGTGGATCTTCGGCATGCTGATCTTCCTGGTGCTGATGGCCGAGGCCTTCATGGGTTACCTGCTGCCCTGGGGGCAGATGTCGTTCTGGGGGGCCCAGGTCATCATCTCGCTGTTCGGTGCCATCCCCGTTATCGGTGACGATCTGACCCTGTGGATCCGGGGGGACTATGTCATCTCGGGTGCGACCCTGAACCGCTTCTTTGCGCTGCACGTCATCGCCCTGCCGCTGGTACTGGTGATGCTGGTGGCCATGCATATCCTGGCGCTGCACGAAGTGGGCTCCAACAACCCCGATGGCATCGACATCAAGAAGCACAAGGACGAGAACGGCTGGCCACTGGATGCGGTCGCGTTCCACCCCTATTTCACCGTGAAGGACATGATCGGGGTAGCCGGTTTCCTGTTCTTCTTCTGTGCCATCATCTTCTTCAAGCCGGATATGTGGGGCTATTTCCTCGAGAAACCGAACTTTGAGGTGGCCAACGGCCTGAAGACACCGGCGCATATCGCCCCGGTCTGGTACTTCACCCCCTTCTACGCCATCCTGCGTGCGGTGCCGGACAAGCTGCTGGGGGTCATCATGATGGGCCTCTCCATCGTGGTGCTGTTCCTGTTGCCCTGGCTGGATCGTTGCAAGGTGCGCTCGGTGCGTTACCGCAGCACCCTGCACAAGCTGAACATCGCCCAGTTCGTGGTCTGCTTCATTATCCTGGGGGTGCTGGGCGTGCTGCCATCAACCCCGACCCTGACGCTGATTGCACAGCTCTGTACTCTGGGTTATTTCGGATTCTTCGTCCTGTTGTTCTTCTACAGCAAGAATGAGAACACCAAGCCGCTGCCGGAGAGGGTGACATTCAAATGAAAAGAATAATTTTTGCAGTGCTGGCCCTGCTGCCTGGTCTGGTGTTGGCCTCTGGCGGTGGCTTCCCCCTCGACAAGGCGGAGTACGATCTGAGTGACAAGGCATCCCTGCAACGGGGGGCCGCCACCTTCATGAACTACTGTGCAGGCTGTCACTCCACCCAGTACCAGCGTTATAACCGGGTGGCGGCCGACATCGGTATTCCGGACGATCTGATGAAGGAAAACCTGGTCTTCACCGGCGCCAAGATCGGCGATCTGATGAAGAGCGCCATGTCCGAGAAGGATGCTGCTCGCTGGTTCGGTGCGCCACCTCCCGACCTGACTCTGGTTGCCCGGGTGCGTGGTGCAGACTGGATCTACACCTATCTGCGTTCCTTCTACGTGGACGAGACCCGTCCATTCGGGGTGAACAACGCCGTCTTCCCGTCCGTGGGTATGCCCCATGTGCTGGAGCCGTTGCAGGGGACGCCCCGCGCCGAGTTCGAGACGCACACCCTGGATGGCGTGGAGATGCAGCAAGTCGTCAGCATCAAATCTGACGGCAACGGTGAAATGAACAACGAAGAATATGATCAGACGGTACTGGATCTGGTAAACTTCTTGGTCTACTCGGCTGAGCCGGTGCAGCAGAAGCGCGAACGCATGGGCTTCTGGGTACTCGGATTCATCGCTATCTTCTTCATCTTCACTGTGCTGTTGAAGAAGGAATTCTGGCGCGACGTTCACTAAGCGACCAGATCGGAGTAATATGACGCACGGCAATGAAGACAGACATGCTTCATTGCCGTTTCTGCTTTTTAATGACGGGAGGGTTCAATGGCTGTAGCTGCCAATAAGCGTTCGGTAATGACGCTGTTTTCCGGTGCCAACGATATGTTCAGCCATCAGGTGCGTATTGTCCTGGCGGAGAAGGGTGTTAGCGTGGATATCTGCCAGGTTGATCCTGCCAACCTGCCGGATGAGCTGGCCGAGCTGAACCCGTACAACACTGTACCGACTCTGGTGGATCGCGAGCTGGCGTTGTACACCTCGCGCATCATCATGGAGTATCTGGACGAGCGTTTCCCGCATCCGCCCCTGATGCCGGTTTATCCGGTCGCGCGCGGCAACAGCCGTCTGATGATGCACCGCATCGAGCTGGACTGGTACTCTCTGGCCGACAAGATCATGGCGGGCACCGATACCGAAGCCGCCCGTGCCGAGTTGCGCGACAACCTGCTGGCCATCGCCCCCATCTTCGGTGAGATGCCCTACTTCATGAGCGAAGAGTTCGGTCTGGTCGACTGCTACATGGCGCCGTTGCTGTGGCGTCTGCCGAGCCTGGGTATCGACTTTACCGGTCGTGGCGCCAAAGAGCTGAAGGCTTACATGGTTCGCCTGTTCGAGCGTGAATCCTTCCAGGCTTCCCTGACCGAGGCCGAGCGCGAGATCCGTGCCGGCGTATGAGCATGGAACCGACAATGACACCCAGTCGCCCGTATCTGCTGCGGGCGTTTTTTGACTGGTTGCTGGATAACGATCTGACTCCCCATCTTGTGGTCAATGCCAACATTCCCCATGTGATGGTACCGATGCAGTTCGTGCAGGATGGCCAGATTGTTCTGAACATCGCCCCCCGGGCCGTGGGCCAGTTCCACATGGACAATGACGCTGTCAGCTTCAGCGCCCGTTTCGGTGGCGTATCGCAGCAGGTCTATATCCCCATGGCGGCCGTACTGGCCATCCATGCCAGGGAGAACGGAGTGGGCACCCTGTTCCCGCCGGAGCCCGGGTATGACCTCTGGCTGGAACAGGCACAGACACCCACGCCGGTTGAGCCCGAGCCGGAACCACCGCGCCCGAGCGGTCGCCCGACCCTGAAAGTCATCAAATAAAAAACGCAGCCTGAAGGCTGCGTTTTTTCATCCTGCCAGATGGTCAATTCTGGGCAAACTCGAAGGCTTTGATCACCTGCTTAACGCCACTGACGTGGCGGGCGATTTCTACGGCCTGATCCCCTTCCTGGCGGGTGACCAGCCCAATGAGGAATACCTCGCCATTCTCGGTGACAACCTTCACCTTGGCGCTGTCGAAGTTCTTGGTGCCCAGCATGTCGGCCCGCACCTTGGAGGTGATCCAGGTGTCATTGCTGCGCACGCCGATACTGACTGGTTTGCCAAGGCGCAGCTCGTTGTAGACATGGCGAACCCCTTCAATCCGGCTCACGATTCTGCCCGCTTCCTGTTTGTAAGCGTCAGAGGGTGTCTGACCCACCAGCAGCACACGGCCGTTGTTGCTGTAGACACTGATCTTGCTGGCGGCGCTCAGGGGCTTGTTGTCGGCCAACAGGTTGGCGGCTTTCAGCTCTATGGTCTGATCGTCCCACTGGGCACCCAGGGTGCGGCGATCGCCGCTCGCTTTGGCGGTGCCAGCCGCGCCACCGACCACCACGGCAGCACAGCCTTGCAGCAGCAGGACGCCGGTCAGCAGGGCAAGAGCGAGAATAGGCTTCTTCATGGTTTCAGTCTTCCTGTTGCGGGAAAAGTGTCTGGTCGATGAGATCACAGAGACAGTGCAGGGTCAACAGGTTCACTTCCAGAATACGAGGACGGCGAGCGGAAGGAACGCGGATCTCCACGTCATTGGGGCCCAGCAGACCGGCGATCTCTCCCCCGTCTCCGCCACCGAGAACAATGATGGTCATGTCGCGGGAGAGGGCGGCCTCCGCAGCCTTGATCAGGCTGCGGCTGTTGCCTGTCGTGGTGATGACCACCAGAATGTCGCCTGGTTGTCCCAGAGCTCGGATCTGCTTGGCATAGACCTCCTCGAAACCGTGATCCGTGGCGATGGCGCTGATGGTCGCCATGTCGGGCGTCAGGGCGAGACCGGGCAGGGAGGGGCGAGGAGTTTCATAGCAGTTCACCAGTTCAGAAATGAATAGCTGTGCCAATGCCGAGGAAGGACCATTGCCACATGCCATCACCTTGTGGCCATTGAGCAGGCAGATGGTCAGCATCTGGGCTGCCGTATGGATGGCATCCGGCAGTGCTTCGGCGGCAGCTATCTTGGTCTGGATGCTCTCGGTGTAATTCTCTTTGATGGGATCAGTCATGGGGTCCTCTTAAAACGCGTTCTGGATCCAGTCCGGCTGGTCGCCCTCGAACGCGATCACATCGAATCGACAGGCCTGGTTGGCCTCATTGATGGCATGTTGCTTGAAATAGTGGCGCGCGGCCAGCACGATCTTGTGCTGCTTGCGCCGGGTGACCGAGCTGGCTGCACCGCCATGAGTGGCGTTGGCGCGATATCTCACTTCAACGAACACCAGGGTCTCTCCCTGGCGCATGATGAGATCGATCTCGCCGCCACGGCAGCGGTAGTTGCGGGTCACGGGTTGCAGGCCTCGTGCCTGCAACCAGCGTTCCGCTATTTGCTCAAAGTGTTGTCCCTTGCTCGTCGCTGCCGACGGCAACAGGTTCAACCACTGCTGGTGAAGTTGTGTCAGTAGCCTCTTCATGAGTCGCATCCTCCAGCTGGGGGGCGGCGCTGTCGCTGACCAGCTTGCCATTCTGGTAGGTGGCCCAGTCCAGCATGCGCACTATGTTGCCCTGGGGATCCACGCTCAGCTGGCCGCTCATGCCGGGTTGCTGCATGGCATTGACCTTGCGCATTTGCGGCAGGTTGCCTGCCAGGCTGACGGCATCGTAGCCGAGGGCGAACAGGCGCAGCAGGTCGCCCTGGGTCTGGGGCCAGAGCAGGGCTATCTGTTCACGCTGCGTCTCGAAGCCACCCAGCAGCAGCGGCATGTCGGAGATATGCATGCCGTTGAGCTCGGATGCCACCTCGGTCGTCCCGCCGTCGTAGCCCCGCGAGCTGCTGTAGATGGGCAGGCTGCCCATGGGATTGACCGAGATGTCCACATAGGGCTTGATCATCCGGGTCTCCAGGCTGTTGGCCACCACATAGACGGCGTCGATGCTGCGCGGCGCGGCATCGGACAACTGGACAATCTCCCCGGCTCGAGCGGTGGAACGGCCGCTCAGAGCGTTCTTGACCATGCCCTGCACTTCGTTGCGTGCCCCGAAGGTGGCAACTACGGGCTTCTCCTGGCTGACGCCGGCCCAGGCCTGTTCAAACGCCTTGATACTGCTGTAGCCAATCCGGCCTTGTGCCGCGATCAGCAGCGGCTTGCGGTAGCCCTGACCATAGAGGTACTGGGCCGCCTGGCTCGCATCGGCAGCGGCGGAGAGCGAGAAATAGAAGGTGTTGTCGTTGACGATCGGCTTGTCCAGCTCGTTGAGCGCCAGCACCGGCACGGTCGGACTCGACTTGAGCAGCTCCTCCACCTGATCCTTGAGCAGGGGGCCGATGATCATGTTGGCCCCTTCCTGAATGGCCTGCTTGTAGAGGTCCCCCATCGCCTTGCCCTGGGTATCATAGAAGTTCAGGGTGAACTGGCTCTGATTTTCTTTGTAGGACATCAACATGCCGTTGCGGATGGCGGCGCCCTGGGCCTCCAGGTTGCCGGAGAGCGGCAGGAAGACGGCGATCTGCTGCAGCGAACCGTTGTCCGTAGTAGCGAGATCCCCAAGGCCGGCCGGCATGTCGCTCTGGGCAGGGTGGTTAGGGAAGCTCTGCTTCCAGCCGGCAAGCTGGCGGGCCAGCTGGCTCGGCTGTGCCCCGAATTCGTTCACCAGCGCCGCAAGACGCAGCCAGCCGGTGGTCACATCGGGAGCTGGCTCCTCTTCGAGCGCCTGCAGGGTGGAGGGGGTCATGCTTTTCAGCAGCGACCAGATCTGCTGGTGATTGGTGGCCAGCTCATTCTTGGCCAGATAAGGTTCCAGCAGGATCAGCGACTTGGCCGCACCAAACTTGTTGTTGATGTCGAGCTGCAGCACCACGCGCTGGCGGTACCAGTCCTTCTGGGTATCGGCATCCAGCACCACATCCGGCTTGCCTTCCAGCAGGATCAGCGCCTGGTTGGCGTTGCCCTGGGCGAGCAGCAGGTGTGCCTGCAGCAGTTGCAACTGCGCCTGCTGCACCGGGCTCTTCGCCTGCTTCTGCAACTGCTGATACAGAGCGGCAGCCGGTTTGGCCTGGCCGAGCGCCAGATAGCTGCGCGCCGCCATCATCTGCCACACGAAGGCCTCTGCCGGTTTGGCGGGATCCACCTGCTCCAGATACCACTGGGCATTCTTGGTCAGATCCGAGAAGGCTGACGGCATGCCGGGTTGTCCGGAAGATTGATTGGGCTCCGACGCACAGGCGGCGAGCAGGACTGCCGCGAGTAGGATGCCGAAGAGTCGTGATACACTTAGCTGCTTTATAACCCGGTTCAAGTTCATTCCCCGACCAGTGTTGAAATTCTCCATAGTGTAAACGGGCCAATATGGCGACACAATTGTCGGGACACTCGGAGCTCCCATGAGTGACATCCCAACCCTGTATATAGTCCCCACTCCGATCGGCAATCTGGCCGACATCACCCAGCGAGCACTGGACGTGCTGCGCAGCGTCGATCTGGTGGCCGCCGAGGATACCCGGCATACCGGGATCCTGCTCAACCACTACCAGATCTCGGTACCGACCTTTGCCCTGCACGATCACAACGAGCAGCAAAAAGCGGATGTGCTGATCGCCCGCATCAAGGAGGGCAAGAGCGTGGCCCTGGTCTCCGATGCGGGGACGCCGCTCATCAGCGACCCCGGTTATCACCTGGTCACCCGTTGTCGCGAAGCCGGGGTCAAGGTGGTGCCGCTGCCCGGTCCCTGCGCTGCCATCACGGCGCTGTCCGCCGCCGGGCTGCCCACCGACCGCTTCGCCTTCGAGGGTTTCCTGCCGGCCAAGGCCAAGGGGCGGGATGATCGCCTGCAAGCCGTCATCGAAGACACCCGCTCTCTGGTGTTCTACGAATCGCCGCGCCGGGTGCAGGAGACGGTGGAAGCCATTGCTCGCATCCTTGGCGAGCGCCAGGTGGTGGTGTGCCGCGAGCTGACCAAGACCTTCGAGTCCATCCACGGTCTGCCCGCCTCCGAGATGCTGGCCTGGCTCGGAGAGGACGATAACCGTTGCCGCGGGGAGATAGTGCTGGTGGTCGCCGGTGCCAGCAAGGTGGATGACGAGTTGCCTGCGGAGGCGATCCGCACCCTGGGCCTGCTGGTCGGCGAGCTGCCCCTCAAGAAGGCTGCGGCCCTCACCGCCGAGATCCACGGGGTGAAGAAGAACGCCCTCTACAAATACGGTCTCGAGCACTATTAATTGCCGTAAACCGGAATTGACGGTTTACCCCGTCTGTCTCGCGAGGCTATAATCCGCGCCTCGGAGTTGGCTGGGCAATCGCTGCTTCGTCGTTGTGTCCCTCGGGACAGACGGGCGGAGGGGAGGAAAGTCCGGGCTTCACAGGGCAGGGTGCCAGGTAACGCCTGGGGGGCGCGAGCCTACGACCAGTGCAACAGAGAGCAGACCGCCGATGGCCCGCAAGGGATCAGGTAAGGGTGAAAGGGTGCGGTAAGAGCGCACCGCGCGACTGGCAACAGTTCGTGGCACGGTAAACTCCACCCGAAGCAAGACCAAATAGGCCCCTATTGGCGCGGCCCGCGTTGGGGGCGGGTAGGTTGCTTGAGCCAGCGAGCGATTGCTGGCCTAGAGGAATGATTGCTACCCGGGGCAACCCGGTACAGAACCCGGCTTACAGGCCGACTCCGACCTCTTTCTGGTAAGTGATTACCTCGAAATCCCGGCACCTTTTGGTGCCGGGATTTTTATTTTCGGCTGGTCACGCGGTCGCGTGGCGCCTTTTGGGGTTTTGTAATAAAGTTCTCGCCCCTTTCGGTCGCTCTGTGTCGTCTGGGCTATCGGTATCGATCATGGAGCCGGCATGTCTCCATGCAGCAGGACGAGATGAAAATGGCAAAGGTGGATTTGTAATGTCATCAAGCGGCGTAATGCACACCCCTTCCCGGTTGATCTGTGCCGAGCGGGGCAGAGCCCTGCCTCAATATGACTTGCTGGGGGTCGAGAGGGCCAACCAGGCCCGTCTCAGGCAACTCAACACCCAACTGAGCGTCTTTTCCCAGCAGGCGTCGGGCTGCATGGCCCAGTTGTTCAATGCGGCGGAATGCGATCTGGGTTACCAGGACTTTTCTTCTGCGTTGCCGCAAGAGGAGGATGATCATCAGGTCTGGGTCGAAGCCCGTACTCCTCTGGATGCCCAGCGTGTCGCCTTTTTCTCCATCTCTCCTGCGGTCATCTATCGGCTTGCCGTGCTGTTTTTCGGCGGCACTCTGCAACACAAGGGGGCCACGGCACCCCATGGCAGGGGATTGACCGACACTGAACAGCAACTGCTGCTGCGGCTGTGCCAGTATCAGGTGGAAATCTGGTCGACCTGTCAGGGGCAGGGAGACCTCTCCTGGCAGCTGAATCTGATCTCCCGGGAGGCCCTGCCCGCAGGCCCGCTCTGGAAGGCGCAGGCCAGTATGCTGGCCGGTGGCAGCCAGCACGATTGGCAGTTCTGGCTGGCGCCCCCCGAAGAGGCGCCCGGTATCGCTGAAGGTCAGCGTGTGCAGGTGGCGCAACTGGAAGAGGCGCTGATCCAGGTGCCGGTGCGGCTGCGGGTAGTCATGGGGCAGATGTCCATGACGCTGGCGGATCTCGAATGCCTCAAGGTGGGAGATGTGCTCTCGCTGGATTTACCCGAGGTGGTGCCGGCCCTGATCGGCCAGCGCCCCTGTTTCAATGGACGCATTGCCGAACATAAAGGCAGCCTGGTGTACCAGGTCGCAACAGTGGTAGAGGAGTAGTCGAATCGTGAACGAGCACAACATGAATGACCCGCTGGATCTGGATGGCCTGGATCAGCTGTTTGGGGACGACATCAGCATGCCGAGTGCGGCCGACTACATGGCGCCGACCAGCAGTACCAAGCAGCGGGATCTCTCCTTCTTTCACCACATTCCGGTCAAGGTGACGCTGGAAGTGGCCAGCACCGAGGTGGCGCTGGGCGAGCTGATGAAGGTGGAAGAGGGGGCCGTCATCGAGCTGGACAAGCTGGCGGGCGAGCCGCTGGATGTCCGCGTCAACGGGCGCCTGCTGGCCAGGGGCGAGGTGGTGGTGGTCAACGGCAAATACGGGCTGCGGCTGGTGGACGTCGTGGACACCAAATTGCTGGGCGGCATGAACGACTGATGCGTTATCTGCTGGTTGCCCTGCTCCTGCTGGCGTTGCCGAGCTGGGGCGCGGACATGACGCTGTTCTCGGTATCGCCGAGCGAAGCAGGGGGAGAGGACTACAGCGTCAAGCTGCAGATCCTCTTCTTCATGACCCTGCTGGGTCTGCTGCCGACCCTGCTGCTGATGATGACCAGTTTTACCCGGATCATCATAGTGCTGGCCATCCTGCGTCAGGCCCTGGGATTGCAGCAGAGCCCACCCAACCGGGTGCTGATCGGCATCAGCCTGATCCTGACCCTGGTGATCATGAGGCCGGTCTGGACCGAGATGTACCAGAACGCCTTCGTGCCATACGACCAGAACGAGATCACCCTGACGGAGGGGCTGGCCCGCGCCGAAAAACCGCTGCGCCAATTCATGCTGGCCCAGACCCGGGAGCCGGATCTCGAGCAGATGCTGCGCATCTCCGGAGAGCCGACCACCCTCGCCAAGAGCGAGGTGCCGTTCGGCGTGCTGTTGCCGGCCTTCGTGCTGAGCGAGCTGAACACCGCCTTCCAGATAGGTTTCATGCTGTTCATCCCCTTTCTGGTCATCGATCTGGTGGTCGCCAGCGTGTTGATGGCCATGGGGATGATGATGCTCTCCCCTCTCATCATCTCGCTGCCATTCAAGTTGATGGTCTTCGTGCTGGTGGATGGCTGGTCCATGACGGTCGGTACCCTGGCGGCCAGTTTCGGCGGGGGAGGCTGACGTGACCCCCGAGCAGAGTGTGGCCCTGGTGGGCGGGGCCGTGAACCTGGTGGTCATCATGGTCTCGGTGCTGATCGTGCCCGGTCTCATCGTCGGGCTGGTGGTCAGCATCTTCCAGGCGGCGACCCAGATCCAGGAACAGACACTGAGCTTCCTGCCCCGTTTCATCGTGACCCTGCTGACCCTCATCTTCACGGGAAACTGGCTGCTGTCGCAGATCACCACCCTGTTCGCCGACCTGTTCCAGAAGATCCCCGGGCTTATCGGATGAACTCCCTGCTGTCGTTCAGTGCGGCCGAGCTGACCGCCTGGCTGGGACAGTGGTGGTGGCCCTTCATTCGCATTGCGGCCGCCTTCTGGGTGATGCCGGTATTCGGCGACGGCCGGGTGCCTGCACAGGTTCGCATCCTGCTGGCCTTCGTCATCAGTCTGCTGATCGCCCCCATGATGAAAGGCATGCCGGCGCTGGATCCCCTCAGTGCCGGCATGATGGTGCTGACCCTGGAGCAGTTGCTGTTCGGTCTGCTGTTCGGGCTCTGCATACAGATGCTGTTCATGGTGATGACCATGGCGGGGCAGATCCTCTCCATGCAGATGGGGTTGGGGATGGCGGTGATGAACGATCCTTCCAACGGAGACACGGCGCCCATCGTCAGCCAGGTCATGCTGGTCTTCTGCTCCCTGTTGTTCCTCGGTCTGAACGGCCATCTGGTGACTTTGGATGTCCTGGTGCAGAGCCTGCGCACCTGGCCGCCGGGAACCTCGCTCTACGTCCTCGATCTGAAGGGGGTCATCGGCCTGTTTGGCTGGAGCATCGGAGCCGCCCTCATCCTGACCCTGCCTGCCGTGGTGGCCATGCTGATGGTGAACCTCACCTTCGGGGTGCTCAATCGCACGGCCCCTTCCCTGAACATCTTCTCTCTGGGCTTCCCCATGACGTTGCTGCTGGGGCTGCTCACCATGGCCATCTCCATCAGCGGCGTCCCGGCCCGCTACCTGGATCTGGTCGGTTATGTGCTGACCCAGCTCAGGGCATTGACGCCGACATGAGCCAGCACAGCGCCCAGGACAAAACCGAAGAGGCCTCCTCCCAGAAACGGCGCAAGGCGCGGGAAGAGGGCCAGATTGCACGCTCCAGGGAGTTGAGCTCGGCCGGCCTGCTGCTCGTCGGCGGTCTGGTCATGCAGTGGATGGTGCCGAGTTTCGGGCTCTTCTTTGCCGAGCTGATGAAGCAGCCCCAGCGTTTCAACTGGCAGGGGGCACGGGATCCCCAGATGATGATCCAGTGGACCGCGGACGCCCTGATCGGGATGCTGTGGGTGCTGCTGCCTCTGTTTGGCGTGCTGGCCCTGCTGCTGGTGCTGCTCAGTAGCGTGCCTGGCGGCATGGTGCTGGTCTGGAAGAAGCTGATGCCAAGCGGGGAGAAGCTCAATCCGCTCAAGGGGCTCAAGCGGATGTTCTCCACTCACAGCCTGATGGAACTCCTGAAATCCCTGCTCAAGGTGCTGCTGATCGGCGGCACCCTGGCCATGATGCTCCAGCACCAGTGGCCCACCCTGATGATGATGAACCGCATGCCTCCCCAGGCGGCCATGGAGCAGGCGCTGCGGATCCTCTCCCAGGCATTCATCTTGCTAGGCAGTGTGCAGATGCTCATCGCGGTGCTGGATGTGCCCTACCAGCGCTGGTCCTTGAACAAGCAGTTGAAGATGACCAAGCAGGAGGTCAAGGACGAGCACAAGAACAGCGAGGGGCGTCCGGAAATCAAGGCGAGGATCCGCCAGGTGCAGGGGATGCTGGCCAGGGCCCGCATCGAACAGCGTGTGCCCCAGGCCGATGTCATCATAGTGAACCCGACCCATTATGCGGTGGCCATCAAGTACGATCCCGAGCGGGCCAACGCCCCCTATGTGATTGCCAAAGGGGTGGACGGCATGGCGGAGCGGATCCGCGAGGTGGCCAAAGCCCATGACAAGCGGGTGATGAGCCTGCCCGAGCTGACCCGGGCCATCTACTACTCCACCCGGGTGGATCAGGAAGTGCCGGCGGGTCTGTACACCGCGGTCGCCTATGTATTGAACCATGTATTGCAGCTACGGGCCTATGAGGCTGGCAAGGGCAGGAAACCCAATCCCCTTGCCCCCCTGCACGTACCGCCCGAATTACGTCAACCTGAGAGGTAAGTTGTGAACTGGCGTGTCTTTACCCAATCCTATACAGCCATCCCCATGATGCTGCTGGCCATCCTGGCGATGATGATACTGCCTCTGCCAGGCTGGCTGCTGGATGCCCTGTTCACCTTCAACATCGTGCTGGCGGTGCTGGTGCTGCTGGTCTCCGTCTCGGCCCGCCGGCCCCTCGACTTCTCCGTCTTCCCGACCGTGCTGCTGGTGGCCACCCTGATGCGCCTCTCCCTCAACGTCGCCTCCACCCGGGTGGTGCTGCTGCACGGCCATGAGGGCAACGAAGCGGCCGGCAAGGTGATCCAGGCCTTCGGCGAAGTGGTCATCGGTGGCAACTACGTGGTGGGTCTGGTGGTCTTCGTCATTCTGATGATCATCAACTTCGTGGTGATCACCAAGGGGGGCGAGCGGATCTCGGAAGTGTCCGCCCGCTTCACCCTGGACGCCATGCCGGGCAAGCAGATGGCCATCGACGCCGACCTCAATGCAGGGACCCTGGATCAGCACCAGGCCCGGGCAAGACGGGAGGAGATCGCCAGGGAAGCAGACTTCTACGGGGCCATGGACGGGGCCTCCAAGTTCGTACGTGGTGATGCCATCGCCGGTCTGCTGGTGCTCATCATCAACCTGGTAGGGGGCCTGGCCATCGGCATCTTCCAGCACTCGCTGCCGGTTTCCGATGCCTTCCGCATCTATGCCCTACTCACCATAGGTGACGGTCTGGTCGCCCAGATCCCCTCCCTGCTGATGTCCACGGCGGCAGCCATCATCGTCACCCGCGTGAGTGACGAAGGGGAGATGTCGGATCAGGTTGGCCAGCAGATCCTGGCCTCTCCTCGGGTGATCTACACGGCGGCTACCGTCATGCTGATCCTGGGGCTGGTTCCCGGCATGCCCATGCTGGCCTTCCTCAGCTTTGCGGCCGTGCTGGCCTGGACCGGCTGGAGCGTCAGCAAGCGCCGGGTGCAGGATCCCGCGCTGGATGCGGCCGAGGCGCTGACGCGCCAGATGGTGCAGCCGGAGCCCCAGGGACTGGAGTGGCAGGATCTGCCCCCGGTGGACGCGGTCGCCATCGAACTGGGTTATCGCCTGGTACCGCTGGCGGAGGCGGACAAGGGGGCCGAGCTGCTGGCCCGGGTGCGCGGTATTCGCAAGACACTCTCCGAGCAGTACGGCTTCCTGCTGCCCGAGATCCGGGTGAGGGACAACCTGCAATTGCAGCCGGATCAGTACCGCATCAAGCTCTCCGGCATCCCTTTGGCCTCGGGCAATGTGGATTGCCAGCGGTTGATGGCCATCAGCAGCGGTGAGACCTATGGCGCCCTGGATGGCGAGCTGACACAGGATCCTGCCTATGGCATGAGTGCGGTCTGGATTTCGCCGGACAACAAGGCCAAGGCCCTCAATCTGGGCTACTCGGTGGTGGATTCCGCCACCGTCATCGCGACTCACGCCAGCAAGCTGCTCAGGGAGCAGCTCGACGGCCTGTTTGGTCATGACGAGGTGGGCAAGCTGGGTCAGCATCTGGCGACCCAGTCCCCCCGTCTTGCGGAAGAGCTCAATCTGGCCCTGACCCAGATGCAGCAACTGCGGGTCTTCCGCCAGTTGCTCAAGGAGCAGATCAGCCTCACCGACATCCGCACCATCGCCACCACCTTGCTGGATGCGAGCGAGCTGACCAAGGATCCCGTCCTGCTGGCGTCCGATGTGCGCTGCGCACTGAAGCGCCAGATCGTCAGACAGGCGATAGGGTCCCGCGACGTGCTGGCGGCCTTCACCCTGGATGACCGGCTGGAGCAGACCCTGCTGACGGCCATGAGCCAGTCACAGCAGCAGGGCAAAATCCAGCTGGACAGCTTCCCGGTGGATCCCCAGTTGCTGGCGCAGTTGCAGCAGAATATGCCGCTGGTGAAGGAGCAACTGCAGCAACAGGGATATGCGCCCGTGCTGGTGGTGATGCCCCAGCTCAGACCGCTGATAGCCCGTTATGCCCGTTCTTTCTCGAAAGGCCTCAAGGTGCTCTCCTATAACGAGATACCGGAAGATTTGCGAGTCGAAGTCATCGGGACTCTGGGCTGAAGTGGAATTGCCTTGGCGTCACAGGGACAGGAAGCGCCTATTCCGCATATCTGCTTGAATTGTCATATAAAGCCGCTATCATGTGACGACTTTTGACGCGATACATACTGACAGCAAAGAAAAAATAGAAATAGTCGGATGTATCACATGGCTTCAGGGACAACGTAGCCATGCCATCCAAATACGGGTCGTCGCATGATAAAGGCAAACTGAACTGAAAAGTCAGGACGCAAAGCCTCCGGTCTAACAGCATTGATGCTAATGATAGCGGGGTTACCAAGGCCATGATTTCCCGCCTTGTTTTTATACCGATACAGACCATTCACTCAATAACGGGTGCTGTCTCTATTTGTGTGTCTTTATTTTTCACGCATCAGTTCTGTTGATTGATTCATGTGCAATCACAGGTTCGGGATATATGTTTTCTGATTTATCTAGCAAGGAAAATTCAATACCGTTCGGTATTGAAACGCATGCTCATTTATTATTAGTTTCCGCTTCGTTATCAAATGGAAACGATGTTCGCGAATTCAACTTCGAAGTGCGACACTCGCCTATGCCGCCTGACGGTACTCTTCGAATACCTTGACAGGCTGCCTGAATCCGAGACATTTCCGAGGTCGTAGGTTGAGCCACTGCTCCGCTCTCCTGACATCCTCGTCCGTGACCTCTCTCAGGTCTGTTCCCTTTGGGATAAACTGCCTCAACAGCCCATTGCTGTTCTCGTTCAGACCGCGCTCCCACGAAGAGTAAGGGTGCGCAAAGTAAGTCTCGGCACCCAGCGCTTCCTCTATCGCCTTGTGTTCGGCAAACTCGCCGCCGTTGTCAAAGGTGATGGTATGCACCTGCTCGATGTAGGGCGTTAACATCTCGATTATCGCATCCCGCACCACCCCAGCCTGTTTGCTCGCGACCCGCTTGACCAGATAGAGCCGGCTCTTGCGCTCCACCAGGGTGACCAGTGCA
This sequence comes from Aeromonas sp. INTO2, assembly GCF_049860605.1. Classification (NCBI taxonomy): domain Bacteria; kingdom Pseudomonadati; phylum Pseudomonadota; class Gammaproteobacteria; order Aeromonadales; family Aeromonadaceae; genus Aeromonas; species Aeromonas sp. INTO2. Next base: position 3,716,121 of record NZ_CP187588.1, on the reverse strand, counting down.
CCTGTGCCTTGCTTGCCCAGCACCGTGTCCGCTTCCCAATCACCGAGCCGCTCCCGGCTATCGACGATAGCCGGCCGTTCATCAATAGAGCGGGCTTCCTTGATGGGAGAACGCAGGCTGCTCGCCCCCTTGCGGTAGCGCTTGTGGCCCTGGCGCAGATGGCGGTACAACTGGCCACCCCGGGCTTTGTCGGCGGCCACATGGCGGTATATCCACTCGTGACTCACCATGAGGCCTATCTGCTTGCCCACCGCGCTTATCTGCTCCGGGCTCCACCACCAGGCGAGTGTCAGCTCGACAAACTGGATGACATCGGCAGATAGCCGAGATTTGGCCGCACTGGCCCGTCGGTGGGTGGCGTGCTGATGCGCATTGTCTGGCTGGTAGCCCTGCGGCCCGGCGTTACGACGCAGCTCCCGGTAGAGGGTGGAGCGATGAACGCCAATGGCGCGTGCGGTGGCAAGGATGGACATCCCCTGTGCGCGAAGCACCGATAACTGGTATCGTTGCCCCTCGGTCAACTGCTGATAGCTCATGGTGATACTGCTTTTACTTTGGCGAGCAGAAGGGTACCACCAATCAGCAGTTGGCCACCTCTCGCCATTCATCCATGAGTGTCGCACTTATTATCTGAATTCCCGGTTGATCGTATATTGCTCAGTGCCGGTTATCGTGTTTCCTGTGTCGATTCCGTGTCGCTGGCCAAGCAATTTCTCTCGAACCATGCGGTCGATCTCATTCTGCTCGACATGGCGGTCATGACCGAGGCCGGGCCCGCCATGGTGCAGACGCTGGCAGGGACCGACTGCGTCATTCTGGTCAACGAGCATCAGGCCTACCTGGCGGCGGAAGCCATGCGGGCCGGCGCCATCGACTACATCATCAAGCCCTTCAGCCAGCGCCAGATCCTCGATGTGGTGAGAGGGGCCCTGCGCCTGCGCCAGGCCATTCCCAATCTGATCGCCACGTCTCCCCAGAGCCTGCAGGTGTTGCAGCTTGCCCGGCGGGCAGCCAAGACATCGGCCACCATCCTCATCGGTGGCGAATCCGGAACAGGCAAGGAGCGACTGGCTCGCTACATCCACGAGATGTCCAGCCGGGCCGGCAAGCCTTTCGTGGCCATCAACTGTGCGGCCATCCCGGAAGCCATGCTCGAATCCATCCTGTTCGGACACAGCAAGGGGGCCTTCACCGGGGCAACCGCCAACCAGCAGGGAAAATTCGAGCTGGCCCAGGGCGGCACTCTGCTGCTCGACGAGATCTCCGAACTGCCGCTGGCGCTGCAGGCCAAGTTGCTGCGGGTGCTGCAGGAGAAAGAGGTGGAACGCCTCGGCAGTCATCAGGTGATCGCGCTGGATGTGCGGATCATCGCCGCCAGCAACCGGGACCTGAGGGAGCTGGTGCTGCAGGGCGCGTTTCGCGAGGACCTTTTCTACCGGCTCGACGTGCTTCCCATGAGCTGGCCGGCACTGCGGGAGAGGCGGGATGACATCCTGCCTCTGGCGGAATACTTCATCGAACGCTACGCCGCACAGCAGGGGTATCGCCTCGGCGAGAGTGCCCGTCAGCAACTGCTCTCCTATGACTGGCCTGGCAATGTGCGCGAGCTGGACAACGTGATTCAGCGAGCGCTAATTATGGCTCGCGGCTTGCATATTCAGGCCGTCGATCTGATGTTGCCCCATTACGCCGCCGAAGCCGACACCCCGCAACCGCAGGCGCTTGCGGCCCCCGAGGGGCTCAGCGAGACCAAGCGGCATGCTGAATTTCAATTCGTCCTTGAGACGTTGCGCCGTTTCCGTGGTCACCGGACACGCACGGCCGAAGCCCTCGGAATGACGACCCGGGCACTTAGATACAAGCTGGCTGCCATGCGCGAGCAGGGCATCGATGTCGAGCAGCAGATACAAAACTAAGGGATAACCGAGTGAAGATTGAGATCATGTCATCACAGGTGACGCTCCTGCAGCAGATGCAGGAAATGCAGCGAGTCGCCAGTCAACCCCCTTCCATCGAACCGAACGAGGCGTCAGGCGTCTCGTTCAGCGACGCCATGCGCGACGTCGTCGGCCGCGTCAACGAGCAGCAGAACATCGCCTCCCGATTGATGACCGCCGTCGATGCGGGTCAGAGCGACGATCTGGTGGGGGCCATGGTGGCCAGCCAGAAGGCCGGTCTCAGTTTTTCCGCCCTGATGCAGGTGCGCAACAAACTGATGACGGGCTTTGATGACATCATGCGCATGCCGCTCTGAGGTTGATCATGACTGAACTGGTATCCTCCGCACCGGGGGCGTCGGGCTCCCTGCTGGCCCGGGTGCAGGACGGGGTGCGCAACTGGCGTACCCTGTCTCGCGACAACAAATCCATTCTGACCATCGCGCTGCTGGCCGCCGTGGTTGCCGCCACCATAGTGGTCATCCTCTGGACCTCCAGCAAGAATTACGTGCCCCTCTACGGCAAGCAGGAGCTTTACGACACCGCCAACATCATGGAGATGCTGGAGAAGGAGCAGGTACCCTTCCGGCTGGAGAAAAGCTCCGGCCAGATCCTGGTACCTGAAAGCCAGTTGGCCCACATCCGCATGGCGCTGGCCGCGCGGGGCGTGAGGGCGGCCATGCCGTCCGGCCTGGAGGGGCTCGACAATGTCACCGGCCTTGGCACCAGCGAGTTCATGGAAGGGGCGCGCTACCGCCATGCCCTGGAAGGGGAGCTGGCCAGAACCATCATCTCCCTGGATGCGGTGCGCAGTGCCCGGGTGCATCTGGCCATTCCGAAGCGGACCCTGTTCGTGGGGCGCGACGAGGAAAAACCCAGCGCGTCCGTGATGCTGGATCTGCAACCGGGCCAGACCATGGAGCCGGGCCAGGTCGAGGCGATTGCCAACCTGGTGGCGGGCAGTATCTCCGGCATGAAGCCCGGGGCCGTCACCGTGGTGGATCAAAGCGGCCAGCTGCTGAGTGCCGAGCTCGGCGACAAGGCCGGTTTCGGCAAGCAGAGCGTCCAGCAGATGGAATATGTGCGCAAGCTGGAGCAGTACATTCGCCAGCGTGCCAGCGACATGCTCTCCCCCATGCTGGGCACGGGCAACTTCCGGGTGCAGATCGCCGCGGACGTCAATTTCAATGCGGTGGAAGAGACCCAGCAACAGCTCGATCCCAATGCCGTGGTGACCAGGGAGTCCAACAAATCGGACAAGACCATCGATGCCCTGGCCCTCGGTATCCCCGGTGCGCTCTCCAATCGACCGCCCGAAACCGCTCCCAAGACCGATCAGGCCGCCACCGAGGGGAATGCTGCCCAGGAGCCTGCCAAGAACGATACCCGCACCGAGCGGCAGGAAGTCAGCAGGCAGTATGAAAGCAGCCGCACCATAGTGCATACCCGATATCAGCAGGGACGACTGGAGAAAATGAACGTCTCCATCCTGCTCAATCAGCAGAGCGCCCCCAAGGAGGGGTGGAGCCCGGAACAGCTCGAGCAGATCCGCCAGATGGTGGAGCGTTCGGTGGGCTTTGACGGCTCCCGTGGCGACCAGATCAGCCTGCAGGTCTTCGATTTCACCGGTGCGGTGCCGGTGGAGCCGCCAGCGTCGAGCTGGCTGGAAACCCCTTACTGGCAAGACTCCCTGCGTTACCTGGTGGGTGGTTTGCTGGGGCTGACCCTGGTGTTCTTCGGCATCCGTCCTCTGGTGAAGCACCTGGTGCGTACCCAGCAATATCCCGACACTGATGCCGCACAGGAGCCGGACGAGGAGCAGGAGCCGACCATGGGCCTCTCCATGCGCCGGGAAGGGGATGGGGAACTGGAAGAGTCTGCGACGGGCAAGAGCCTGTCCCAGTCTCAGTCCGAGTTCCGGCTCGAGCCCCAGTTCTCCTCCCTGGATCTGGAGGCGCTGCCCGAACCGGGTTCCGAGCTGGAAGTCCAGCTCAAACACCTGCAACTGCTGGTAGACAAGGACACGGCCCGGGTGGCGGAAGTGGTCAGACAATGGGTGAGTGGCAATGAGCAACGTTAATCTGAATCAGAACGCGGTCGACATCGACATCGACAATCTGGAAAAAGCCGCGATCCTGCTGCTGAGCATGGGCACCGAGGCGGCGGCCAAGGTGATGCAGAAGTTGTCCCGCGACGAAGTGCAGCGCCTCATCTCCAAGATGGCCAGCCTCTCCGGCGTGAGTTCGATAGAAGCCAAGTGGACGCTGCAGCAGTTCTTCAACCAGTATCGCGAGCAGAGCGGCATCGGCAGCGCCTCCCGGGAATATCTGGAACAGACCCTGGATCTGGCGCTGGGCCAGCGGCTTTCCCGCAGCCTGCTCGACAGCCTCTATGGCGATGCGATGAGCCAGGACATCCAGCGCCTGCAATGGGTGCCGGCGGATGTGCTGGCCCGCTTCTTCCGCAATGAGCATCCCCAGATGCAGGCTGTCTTGCTCGCCTTCCTGCCCCCCCAGACCGCCTCTGCCGTGCTCGATGCCCTGCCGGGGTCGGTGCACGACGATCTGCTGGTGCGGGTCGCGAGCCTCAGCTCGGTCAGCGAACACGTGCTGGGTGAGCTGCGGCTCACCCTGGATCGCTGCCTCGCCTATGTGGCCGATCAGTCCGGCGCCAAGGTCAACGGGGTGCGCCAGGTGGCCGATATCCTCAATCGCTATCAGGGGAACAAGGAGCAGATGCTCACCCTGCTGCGGGAGCACGATGGTGAGCTGGCCCTCGAAATCGAGAAGAACATGTTCGACTTCATGGCCCTGCGTCGCCAGAGCGACGATACCCTGCAACGTCTGGTGCAGGAGCTGCCGGCGGATCTGCTGGCCCTGGCCCTGAAGAACACCGATGCCGGTTTCCGCAAGGTGGTGCTTGGCGCCATGCCCAAACGGATGGCACAGGCACTGGAGGCCCAGATCCAGGATCAGGGCAGCGTCTCCCTGCGCAAGGTGGAGCAGGCCCGGGAAGAGGCCATGAAGCTGGTGCGCGAGCTGGTGGAGCAGGGCGAGATCGAGTTCCAGCTGTTCGAAGAGCCCACCGTCAGTTAACAGGAGACAGGCATGAGTCAGCATGTGCGCAAACTGGCGGCAGGTGCCACCCGTCTCTACCGCTTCCCGGCGCTGGGCCAGAGCGGGGAAGAGGCCAGAAGCCAGCAGGAAGAGTTCGAATACGGCTACCAGCAGGGGCTGGAGCAGGGGCAGGCGGAAGGGTATCAGGCCGGCTACCAGCAGGGGCTGGCCAGTGGCCTGTTCGAGGGGGAGGCCAAGGGGCTGCAACAGGGACAGGTGCGTGGTCTGGCCCAGGGGCTGGCCGAGGGACGTGCCGCCTTCGATGAGGCCATGGTGCCCTTTGCAACGTTGCAGCAGCAGTGGGAATCCCTGACCCGGGCCCGGATGCTGGAACAGAAGGCCCTGGTCGCCCAGCTGGTGGCCCAGGTGGCCAAGCGCGTGATCCAGGCCGAGTTCACCCTCAATCCCCAGCAGGTGCTCCAGCAGGTGGAGCAGGCCATGGCCAGCCTGCCGAGCGAGTCGGAAGAGCTGGTGATCTACCTTAACGAAGGAGACCGGCAGCGCCTGGCCGAGCAGGGGGTGACCCGCTGCGAGAAGTGGCCGTTGCAGGTGGACCCGGCACTGGCCGTGGGGGACGCCCGCATCGAGACACGGGCCGCGGTGGTCGAGATCAACACGGGGGAGCGCCTCGGCCGCTGCATAGAACAACTCAACCAGACCCTGGAACTCTCTTCGGATGCATGATGCGCTGCAACAGGCGCTGACCTGTGCCCTCGATAGCCTGGAGGAGGTGCCCGGCTATCGTCGTTATGGCAGGTTGGTGCGCGTGACCGGCCTGACTCTGGAAGTCGTGGGGTGCCAGCTCATAATGGGGCAGCGCTGCGAGGTGGAGACCGCCACCGGCGCCGCCCTGCTGGCGGAAGTGGTCGGCTTCAACCGGGATATTTCCTACCTGATGCCGCTCCAGCCCATGAGCGGTCTCTATGCCGGCGCCCGGGTGCTGCCCGTCGACGGAGAGGAGACCATCCGGGTCGGCGAGCATCTGCTTGGCAGGGTCGTGGATGGCCTGCTGCAACCGCTGGACGGCCGTCCCCTGAAAGAGGAAGGGGAACGGGTTCCCCTGTTTTCCTCCCCTCCCAATCCCCTGTTGCGCACTCCGGTGCGCGAGCCGCTCGACGTGGGCATCCGGGCCATCAATGGCCTGCTGACGGTGGGCAAGGGCCAGCGTCTGGGACTGTTTGCCGGTTCCGGTGTGGGCAAGAGCATGCTGCTCGGCATGATGACCCGCAATACCAGCGCCCGCATCGTGGTGGTGGGGCTCATCGGCGAGCGTGGCCGGGAGGTGAGGGAGTTCATCGAACACAGCCTGGGCAGCGAGGGGCTTGCCCGTGCCGTGGTGATCGCGGCACCGGCGGATCAGTCCCCCCTGATGCGGCTGCGCGCCGCCCAGCTGTGCCACCGCATCGCCGAATATTTCCGCGAACAGGGTCAGGATGTGTTGCTGCTGATGGACTCCCTGACCCGCTACGCCCAGGCCCAGCGGGAAATCGCGCTGGCCATCGGCGAACCCCCTGCGACCCGCGGCTATCCGCCCTCGGTGTTCAGCCTGCTTACCCAGCTGGTGGAGCGGGCGGGCAACGGCACGCACCCCGAGGGCAGCCTGAGCGCCTTCTATACCGTGCTGGCGGAAGGGGATGACCAGCAGGATCCCGTGGTGGATTCCGCCAGGGCCATTCTCGATGGTCACATCGTGCTGACCCGCCGCCTGGCGGAGGAGGGGCACTATCCCGCCATCGACATCGGTGCCTCGGTGAGCCGGGTGATGCCTCAGGTGGTCTCTCCCGAATGGCAGGGGCTGGCTGTGAATCTGCGCCAGCTCTGGGGCCGTTACCAGCATGTGCGTGAGTTGCTGCCCCTGGGGGGTTATCAGCCCGGGGCGGATCCCCAGATGGACGAGGCGGTCCAGCGCTATCCTGCGATCGCCAGTTTCCTGCAGCAGGGCATTCAGGAAGAGACGCCCATCACCCAGGTGCTGGGCGGTCTCAAGCATGTGCTCGGCAGGGCGTAAGGAGGCGGCATGCTGAAATCCTATCTCGGTCTGCAGCAGGATGCCCTGGAGGCCATGGGCAAGGAGCGGCAGCGTCTGCGCGAGGTGGCGATGAAGGAGGAGCACCGAGCCCTCAGGCTGCAGGAGGTCATCGAGACGATGCATCCGGGCTCGTCGAGCTTTCATCCCCTGCTGTGGCAGAACAAGCAGCAGATGCAGGGGCAGCTTCGCCACCTGCTGACCCACCAGTTGCAGCAGTGTGCGCTCGCCAGCCAGGATCTGGCTCATCACGAGGGGCAGCTCGTCAGGCAGTTCGGTCGGGTCAAGGGGCTGGAGCTGTTGCTGGACAAGCGGGCCCTGGCGGCCCGTCAGCGTCAGGAGTCAGGTGAGCAGCGGCAGCTCGACGAACTCGCCGCACTGGGTCATCGTGCCCGGCAGGGAACGTAAAGGGTCAGTCGGGGAAGTGCTCCTGCCTGCCATAGGATGACTCCTGGCCCAGCAGGGTGTGGATGGTCTCTATCTGGCTTGCCAGCAGGCGGCCGTTCTGCTCGTTCTGGCGGCGGCACTGTAGCAGCAACTGCTCCAGCCGCTGCCACTGCTCGTCCACTTGCTGGCGCAGCGGGGAGGGGAGCTTGCCGATGAGGATGGCCATGCCCCGTTCGTCAGGTTTGAGCCCCAGTGCCTGGAGATGTTCGCAGCGCAGCCTGACCTGGTGCTGGATCTCGCCCATGAGCCGGGTCTGTTGCCGGTTGTGTTCCGTCAGCCCGGCCACGTCGTGGCTTGCCAGCAGACGGTACTGATTGAGCAGCAACTGCAGCAGGTCGGCGTAGCGGCCACAATCCTGCCGGATGCCGATGATCAACTGCTGGATCCGTTGTTTGGGAGGCAGACTCATCGGCGATGCATGTCCAGAATGGCCTGGCTCAGGGCATCCATGTCCAGTTCGAGCCGACCCTCGCTGATGGCCTGGCGGATCTGGTTGACCTTCTCCATGTCCACATCAGAGGTGGAGGCCAGCTCGACCCTCGCCTGATTGATGGTCTGGGCGGTGGCGCTGATCCTGGCTTCCCCCTGGCTGGCCTGGGGCTGGGGTGCCGGTGTGGCTCCCGCCTTGCGCTGAGACTGGGGTTGAACGTAGACAGGGTCGGTGCGTGTGATTTTCATAACGTGAATTCCTGGTGGTCTCTCTTGTGACAGGCGACCCTGAGGTGGCCGAACTTGAATCAAACTCGCCATTTCTGCGCTAAAAGCGGGTTTCGACTTCCCCCTTGTCAACCACCCAGGCCTGGATCTCTTTGCCGGAACCGATATTCCTGACCCTCACCCCTTCACCGATGGCGCCGTTTGACAAGGCCGTTCCACGGGTCGTGGCGGAAAAGCCCGGTTGCCCGGCCCGGATCAGCACCCCTTCCCCTGCCCGGACGGCCCAGGCCTGTTGCAGATCGAGTTCACCGACCAGTTGCCCCATCCTCAGATGGCGAAGGCTCTTGCTGCCTGCCAGGGGCTGCGAGCTGTGGGTGAAGCCCCGCTGCAACCGGCTGGCATCGAGGGATTTCTCCAGCAGATCCTCCGGGGCGATGACATGTCCCTTGGGGATGTCCCGTGCCGCCACCCAGACCGGCAACATCAGGGTGACCTCCACCCGGGCCCGCAACTGCCAGGCGGGCTCGGTACATTCCACCAGATAGGGGCGCCGCCCCCAGGGCTGGCGATACTGCCCGCCAGCCTGGAAGCGAACCGCCTGACGACATGCCGGCAGGTGGGCCACGGCGGGGGAGAGCCAGACCTGATAGTCGGCCCGGGTCTCTGGCCAGGCTTGCTGGCGCAGATACTCCCCCAGTGCCGTTTCGGCATCTGCCCTCAGACCGTCGGTCAACTGCTGCGACAGCGACGAAGTGGCCGCCCACGAGGGGAGCGCCAGGAGCAGCAGGGCAAGGAGACCTGCTCGCTTCCCTATGGGAAACAATGCTTCCCCTTTTGTCACTCTTGTCAGCCAGGGGTGATGGCCTGACCAGCGGAAACAACGGTTTTTCATGATTGGCATGAGTCTTGATAAAGGATGCACCGGTCTGACTGGTTCACAAGAAGGATGAAGCATGAGTATCTCATTTGACAGTGCGCTTGGCGTACACCCCTATGCCCTCGATGTGCGGGCAGACAGGGCTCGTATTCTGGCAGGGAACTTGGCCAATGTGGATACCCCGGGCTATCTGGCACGGGATGTGGATTACAAGGCCATCCTCGGCCGGGTCGCCCGGCAGGTGGAGGCAGGAGAGCCGGGCAGCACCATCAGCGAGGGCATCATGGGCAATGACATGCAACATCCCCTCTACCGCATACCCTATCAGGTCTCCATGGATGGCAACACCGCAGAGCTCAGCGTGGAGCAGAGCAAGTTTGCCAGCAATGCCACCGACTTCCAGACCAGTCTCACCTTCCTGAATATGAAAATCACCGGGATCGCCAAGGCGATCGAGGGCCGTTAATCATGTCGTTCAATCGCATCTATGACATCGCCGGCAGCGCCATGCGGGCGCAGACCGTCCGCCTTGACACCGTGGCTTCCAACCTCGCCAACGTCGACAGCGCCGCCGGCAGCGAAGAGGCCGCCTTCCGCGCCATCAAGCCCGTCTTCTCCACCCTCTATCAGCGGGTGCAGGAGGCCGAGGGGCTGGGGGCAGCCCAGGTGCAGATCGCCGGTATCGTCCAGTCTGACCGCCAGGTGGAGAAACGTCTGGAGCCGACCAATCCCCTGGCCGACGGGGATGGCTTCGTTTACTACTCCAACGTCAATGCGGTGGAAGAGATGGCGGACATGATGAGCGCCTCCCGGGGATTCGAGACCTCGGTCGAGGTGATCAACCGCATCAACAGCATGCAGCAAGGGCTGCTGCGTCTTGGTCAGGGGGTGTAAATGAGCCTGCCTCAAGTCAGCAGCCTGGATACCGCCCGCAGCGCCAGCCAGCGCGCCGCCACCCCTGAGATAGCCGCCAACGGTACTTCCGAGGGGCAGGGGGTCCAGCTTCGCAACGAATTCCTCCAGATGATGGTGGCCCAGATCCAGAACCAGGATCCCACCAACCCCCTGGATGGTGCCCAGTACGTTACCCAGCTGGCCCAGTTCAGCATGGTGGAAGGGGTCGAGAGCCTGAAAGTGCTGCAGCAGAAGTCCATCAACATGATGGACACCCAGCAGGTGCTCCAGAGCACGGATCTCATCGACAAGGAAGTGATGGTGCCGAGCCAGACCCTTGGCCATGAGCAGGAGAAGGCGATCCGCGGTCAGGTGGAGCTGGGCGGCGCGGCCGACACGGTCGAGCTCAAGGTCTATGACAAGCACGGCACCCTGGTCGCCACCAAGAACTGGGGCGAGAGCAAGGCGGGGGCGCTGGATTACGAATTGCCGGTGCTGCCCGCTGGCGAATACAGCTTCGAGGTGAAGGCTTCCCTGGGGGGAGTCGCCACCACCACCCGCAATTATGTAGCCAGCCAGGTGGAGCGCGTCAGCTTGCCGGGCACGGGCGAGATCATGCTGCAAGTGGCAGGCGTGGGGGAGGTTCCCCTGTTCAGCGCCGTCCAGTTTGGCAAGTCGGCGTAACCAGATAGGAGCGAAACATGTCTTTTAATATCGGACTGAGTGGCCTGCGCGCCGTCAACCAGGAATTGAGCGTCATCAGCAACAACGTGGCCAACGCCAGCACCGCCGGTTTCAAGTCCAGCCGTGCCGAGTTTGCCGCCATCTACGGTGGCGGCCAGGCCGGCGGCGTGGAGATGAGCAACGTCTCCCAGAACTTCGATCGCAACGGGGATGTGACCCGTACCGGGCGGGGCCTGGATCTGGCCATCTCCGGCAACGGCTTCTTCGTGCTCAAGGATGACAACGGTCAGACCTCCTATACCCGGGCCGGCCTGTTCCAGCGTGATGCCAGCAACTACCTGATCACCGCCAGCGGCAACCGTCTGCAGGGTTATGTGACCAATGATGCGGGTGAGCTGCAATCCGGCGTGGTGGGTGACATTCAGGTCAAGGCGGGCAGCCTGGCGGCCAAGCCGTCTGACACCCTGGAGTTCGTGGCGAACCTCAAGGCGGACGCCAGCGTCATCGACCAGGGGCTGCACCCCTTCGATCCCGCCAAGGCGGACAGCTTCAGCTACTCCCAGTCCAGCAAGGTGTATGACTCTCTTGGGGTCGAGCACACCGTCACCCAGTATTTCGTGAAGACCGGCGAGAACACCTGGCAGGTCAACTATGCCTTCAACGGGACCCAGACCGGTGCGCCGGTGACCATGGAGTTCAACACCAACGGCACCCTGAAGTCGCCGACCACGGCCCCCGTACTGAACCTGGCCCCCGCCGGTGCCGAGCCCATCACCCTCACCGCCGATCTGGCCCGGGTCAGCCAGTACGCCTCCGATTTCAACGCCACGCGCAACCAGTCCAACGGCTATACCGCCGGGGATCTGACCGGGGTCAGGGTGGATGCGGACGGCGGCGTCTACGCCACCTTCACCAACGGCCAGAGCCTGCTCCAGGGTCAGGTGGTGATGGCGAACTTCGCCAATCCCCAGGGCCTGCTGCAAGCGAACAACACCACCTGGCAGCAGTCGTTCAGCTCGGGCCAGCCCGTGCTGGGGGCACCGGGCAGCGGGACCCTGGGCGGCCTGACGGCGGGAGCCTACGAGGCATCCAACGTCGACTTGACCGGGGAACTGGTCAGCCTGATGACCTCCCAGCGCAACTACCAGGCCAACGCCAAGACCATCAGCTCGGCGGACAAGATGACCCAGGTCCTGTTCAACTCCTTCTAAGGCGTGATTCGTGGAAAAGCTTATCTATACCGCCATGTCGGGGGCGCAACACACCCTCATGGCCCAGCAGATCCGGGCCAACAACCTGGCCAACGTGAATACCGCCGGTTTTCGTGCCGACTTCGAGCGGGCGTCCGCCTATGCCCTGACCGGCGATGGCTACCAGAGCCGGGTCATGGCCAGGGAAGAGCAGGCGGGAACCGACTTTCGGGCGGGTGCCCTGATGCAGACCGGCCGCAAGCTGGACGTGGCGATCCGCGGCGACGGTTTTCTCACCGTGCAGACAGCAGACGGCAAGGAGGCCTACACCCGTGCCGGCAACCTGGAGGTGGACGGGGAGGGGTTGCTGACCCTCAACGGCCGTCCCGTGCTCGGGGATGGCGGCGAGATGGTGCTGCCCGCCTATCGGGATCTGAGCTTTGGCAAGGATGGCTCCCTCAGCATCACCCCGCCGGGGGGCGGCGCCCGTCTGGACGTGGGCCGGCTCAAGCTGGTGAACCCGGATCCGGCCGAGCTGGTCAAGGGGGCTGACGGCCTGTTCCGCCAGCGCCAGGGCGGGGATGCCGAGATCAGCGAGCAGGTGGTGCTGGCGTCCGGTTTCCTCGAGGGGGCCAACGTGAACGCGGTGGACGAGCTGATCGGCAGCATGTCCCTGACCCGCAATTTCGAGTTGCAGGTCAAGTTGATGAAGACGGCGGACGAGCAGGCCAGGCAGGGTGCCAGGCTGATCTCTGGCCAGGGCTGACGGCGGCCATGGCGGCCGGGAATGAATACTGACGGGGTGCACCCCGTTCGAACGAATCAGGTGGAGAAACGAAGATGCATGCAGCGCTTTGGGTGAGCAAGACGGGTCTGTCGGCACAGGATGCCAAGATGGCCAGCATTTCCAACAACCTGGCCAACGTCAACACGGTCGGTTTCAAGCGCGATCGGGTGGCGTTCGAGGATCTGTTCTATCAGGTTCAGCGCCAGCCCGGTGCCCAGCAGGATCAGCAGAACCTGTCCCCCATCGGCATCCAGATGGGTAACGGTGTGCGGGTGGTCGGCACCCAGAAGGTATTCACGCCAGGGCAGTTCCAGAACACCAATCAGGAGCTGGACATGGCGGTGGTGGGGGCCGGCTTCTTCAGCGTCGAGCGCCCGGATGGCGAGACGGCCTATACCCGCAACGGTCAATGGCACCGCAATGCGGAAGGGCTGCTGGTCAATGCCGACGGCCTGCCCATGCTGCCGCAGATCCAGATCCCGGACAACGCTACCAAGATCGCCATCGGCACAGACGGCACCGTGAGCGCCACCCTGCCGGGACAGCAGGAGAACGTGGAGCTGGGGCGCATCACCCTGACCAACTTCTCCAACCCGGCCGGTCTGGAAGCCCTGGGGGGCAACCTCTACCGGGCGACCGGTGCCTCCGGTGAAGCCATCGAAGGGGTTCCGGGTGAAGAGGCCATGGGGGCCATCAAGCAGTTCACCCTGGAGAGTTCCAACGTGAACGTGGTGGAAGAGATGGTGGACATGATCACCACCCAGCGCGCCTACGAGATGAATGCCAAGGTGGTCTCCTCCGCCGATCAGATGCTCAAATTCGTGACCCAGGCGCTGTGATGATGAGGCCGGTGTGGTATTGCGTCGTGCTCGCCCTGCTGCTGGGGGGCTGCTCCACCTATGAGTTGCAGGCCCCCGAGCCCGGTGACGAGAAGTGGGCTCCTTCCCGCTCCGAGCTGACGAAAGCCGGGGTGGGGGAGGATGGCAGCCTCTACCGTAACGACTATATGATGACCCTGTTCCAGGATCGCCGTGCCTACCGGGTCGGCGACATCCTGACCGTCATGCTGGAGGAGCGCACCCAGTCCAGCAAGAAGGCCAACACCAGCATGAACAAGAACAGCAATCTGAGCGTGCCTGTGCCTTCCATCGGCGGTGTTTCCCGACCGGACTGGAGTGCCTCTATCAAGGCGGATCGCGACTTCGACGGCGGGGCGACCTCCAGCCAGCAGAATACTCTGGCGGGGGCCATCACGGTCACCGTGGCCGAAGTGATGCCCAACGGGGTGCTGGGGATCCGGGGGGAGAAGTGGATCCGCCTCAACCAGGGGGATGAGTACATCCGTCTGGGGGGCATGGTGCGGGTCGAGGACATCGACCAGAGCAACCGCATCTCGTCCCAGCGCATCGCCGATGCCCGCATCACCTATGCCGGTCGCGGTGCCCTGGCCGACAGCAACCAGATGGGCTGGCTGTCGCGCTTCTTCAGTTCCGCCTTCTCCCCCTTGTGAGGATTTCGATGAACAGATGGTATATCGCCCTGCTCTGCCTGGCGCTGTCGGGCGTGGCCGGCGCCGCTGTCCCCGCCAAACGGGCCCTGCTGGACATTGCCGACGTGCAGGGGATGAGAGCCAACCAGCTGGTGGGCTATGGCCTGGTGGTCGGCCTCTCCGGCACCGGGGATCGCAGCCAGGTCAAATTCACCGGCCAGTCCATGACCAACATGCTCAAGCAGTTCGGGGTGCAGCTGCCCGATGACATCGACCCCAAGCTCAAGAACGTGGCTGCCGTCTCCGTGCAGGCGACGCTGCCCGCCCTCGCCGGCAAGGGTCAGCAGATGGACGTGACCGTGACCTCCATCGGCGATGCCAAGAGCCTGAGAGGCGGATCGCTGCTGCTCACTCCCCTGCGCGGCATCGACGGTGAAGTCTATGCGGTCGCCCAGGGCAACCTGGTGGTGGCAGGGGTCAAGGCGGAGGGGCAATCCGGCTCCTCCGTGACCATCAACGTGCCAACGGCCGGCATCATCCCGAACGGTGCCATCATCGAGCGGGAGGTGGCCAGCAACTTCTCGGACAAGCCGGAAGTGACGCTCAACCTGCACCAGCCCAACTTCAAGACGGCCCGCAACGTGGAGCGGGAGATCAACCGCCAGCTTGGCCCCGTGGCCAAGGCGGTCAGCGCCGGTCGCATCCAGATTGCGGCTCCCCGCGATGAGAGCCAGCGGATCTCCTTCATGGCCCTGTTGCAGGACATCCAGGTGGACATGGGCAAGGAGCGGCCGCGAGTCGTTTTCAACAGCCGTACCGGCACCGTGGTCATGGGGCAGGGGGTCAAGGTGCACAAGGCGGCGGTCAGCCATGGCAGCCTGACGGTGACCATAGGGGAGAGCCAGACGGTGAGCCAGCCCAACGCCTTCTCCAACGGGCGGACCACCACGACGCCCAACTCCCAGATCCAGGTTGACCGGGAGCGCAACAACATGTTTGTCTGGCCGGATGGCACCTCCCTGGAGGTGATCGTCAAGGCGGTGAATTCCCTGGGGGCGACCCCGGATGATGTCATGGCCATCCTGCAAGCCCTCGACGAGGCGGGAGCCCTCGAAGGCGAGCTGGTGGTCATCTAAGGATCTCTATGACCAGAATTACCTCGGAGCCTGGTTTCTATCAGGATCTCAATGAACTGCAGCAGATAAAGAGCAACCCGGATCAGCGCGCGGCCCTGGAGGCGGCGGCCGGTCAGTTCGAAGTGAGCTTCCTGCAGACGGTGCTCAAGCACATGCGTTCGGCGTCCGACGCCATGCAGGATGAAGAGGACAGGCTTATCAAGGGGGAGTCCCTCTACCGCGACATGTACGACAGCCAGCTCGCGATGAGCCTGGTCAAGCGCGGCGGCATGGGGCTCAAGGAGCAGATGGTCAATCAACTGGCCCCCACATTAAAGAATGCCGAGCCGGTGGTCGCTTCAGACTCCCAGACCCTGGCTGCCTTCAGTCAGCCTCTGAATTCGGCAAAAATGAGGAAAGTTGACTGATGTCGCTGCTCAGTATCGGTTTTAGCGGACTCAATGCATCGCAGATCGCATTGAACATCTCTGCCCAGAATATCGCCAACGTCAATACCATCGGGTACAGCCGCCAGGAGGCCATGATGGGCAGCCTGTCGGGCTTTGGCCGGATGGACAACGGCATGGGGGTCGAGGTGACCGGGGTTCGCAGGATCACCGATGACTATCTGGTCTCCCAGCATTGGCGCAGCCGCTCCGCGACCGGCTCCTCCTATGCGTTTCACCAGTACATCAATACGACGGAGCAGTTGCTCGGCAGCGAGTCGATGAACATCACCAAGGGGCTGGACAGTTTCTTTGCGTCCCTGAGCGCCGCCCTCGACAGCCCGGAAACACCGGCGCAGCGCAGCCAGATCGTCAGCTCGGCCGGTGCCCTGGCCAACCGCTTCGGCCAGTTGAACGAGAGCCTGCTGACCCAGGAGAAGCAGATCGACGATCAGCTGGGCAGCACCATCACCCAGGTGAACAGCTATCTCAAGCAGGTGGCGGAGCTCAACACCCAGATCGGCGAGCAGGCTTCCAAAGGGGTCAACACCTCGGCGCTGGAAGACAGCCGCGAGCAGATAGTGCGCGAGCTGTCGACCTTCATGGAGGTGCGGGTCAATCGTCAGAGCGACGGCTCCTTCTCCCTGAGCCTGCCCCAGGGCCAGCCCCTGGTGCTGGCCGGCAGCAGCAGCACCCTCTCTCTGGCCGGCGACACCCTGAGCCTGAGCTTCGGGCCGCAATCCTTCGAGGTCCCCAGGCTTCAGGGCGGCACCCTGGCGGGCGTGCTGGAATATCGCACCACAGTGCTGCGTCCCCTGCGCGACGAGCTGAACCAGATCGCGAAGAAGCTGGCGGATGACTTCAACGCCAAGCAGGCGGGTGGCGTCGATCTGAACGGCGATCCCGGCAAACCCCTGTTCAGCTACGACCCCCTCAATCCCTCCGGCACCCTCAAGGTGGCCGATGGCTTTACCGGGGATCACCTCGCCTTCGCCAAGGCGGGGGGCGGCAACGGCGACAACCGCAACCTGCAGGAGCTGCTGACCATCAAGGATGATCAGTACGATGCCTACAGCGCCCTGCTTGGCAAGATGGCGGTGCAGAGCGGTCAGGCCAAGGCGACCATGGAGGCCGATGCCAACATGGAGAAACAGCTCGCCACCAAGCTCAGCAGCGTGAGCGGCGTCAACCTCGATGAGGAAGGGGTCAAGGTGATGGCCTACACCAAGGCGTATCAGGCCAATGCCAAGGTGATCAGCACCTCGGATCAACTCTTCAACTCCATTCTCAACATGTTCTGACGGAGTCCGCATGCGCATCAGCACCAACCAGATCCAGCTCAGCATGCTCGACAACCTGCAGCGGGGCTTTGGCGACTACGCCCGGCTGGATCGCCAGATCTCCTCCAACAAGCGGATCCTGCAGCCTTCGGACGATCCCGTGGGCAGCGTGCAACTGCTCGGTCTGAAGAAAGAGCAGGTGGCCATGGCCCAGTACCAGAAGAACATCGCCAATGCCAAGAGCCAGCTATCCCAGGGGGAGCTGCAGTTCGAGACCATGACCAACATGCTGAGCCGGTTGCGGGAGCTGACCCAGACGGCGGCCAACGGTTCCCTCTCCGAGGACGATCGCCGGGCGGTGTCCAGCGAGGCGGCCATCATCAAGGAGGGACTGCTGGATCTCGCCAATGCCCGCAACGAGAACGGTTCAAGCCTGTTCAGCGGCAGCCAGGTGGACAAGACCCCCATCGTCCAGGGTCCGGGTGGCGGCTATCTCTATCAGGGGGATGCCCTGGTGCGGGAGGTGGAGATTGCCCGGGGGGTGACGGTGTCCCTCAACCAGACCGCAGACAGCCTGTTTATCCAGAACGGGGATTTCTTCAAGCAGCTGGACGACATGGTAGCGGCCTTCGATGCCGGCGCACCGGATGCGGCGGATCAGGCCAGAGCCATGCTGGATCGCAGCAAGACCCTGCAGGATGACATCAGCCAGATGGTGAGCACCATAGGGGCACGCATCAACCTGCTGGACCAGGTGGACGAGGGTCATGCCGAGAAGAGCACCTATAGCAAGGAAGTGAGCAATCAGATAGAGTCCCTCGACTACGCCGGGGCCGTGACCCAACAAGCGCATGTGCTGATGGCTCTGCAGGTGCAACAGCAGGCCTTTGCCAAGGTGAATGGCCTGAGCCTGTTCAACTACATGCCCTAAATCTGTCTAAGGAGCCAGGATGCAGATTCAACAAACCCGTCCGGGGAGCGTGGCCGAGACACCGGCCCAACCCAGGTTGCAAGGTCGTTCGACTGCCCAGGCTACTTCTCCCCAGACTCCTCGCAATGAACGCCAGCCCAATGTCATCCGGCTCGATCGCTGGGCCCTGATCGGCACAGCGCAGCAGCGCATCGCCCATGCCCAGGGGGGCGAGCAGGCCCTGAGCCAGGTATGGGGCGAGCTGAAACGCCTGGAGCAGCAGCTCGGCCAGCAGAAGGCGGCGAGCGGGGATCTGGTCTCCCGTCTCAAGGTACTGGAAGAGAAGCTGACCCAGCCGCAGGCGCCACTGACGAGCGAGCTCAGGCCACGCCTGCTGGCCTCGGCCACGGACAGTCGGGTGCACTACAGCGCGGAGCGGCTCGATCTGCTGAGCCCAAGGGCGAGTGCCGAACGTCTCGTCTTCTCCTTCCCTCAGACCAGCAGCGCCGTCGAGGTGCTGCTGCCCGCCGATGCCAGTGAAGCGGAGGCGGCCGCCCGTCTGGATCGCGCGCTGCGCAAGGAGCATATCCAGGCGCGCCTGAACGAGCTGGGCAAGCTGGAGCTGAGCGTGCCGGATCAGCACAGGCGCAAGCTGGATGAACCCGTGCTGCTGAGCGGTGAGGGCATCCGCATTCCCGCCGGCAACCCGGTACCCGTGCAGTTCAAGCCAAAGGCGGGGCAGTTGACCCAGCTCGGCGAGGGGCTCGACAAAGGGGAGATCAAACAGGAGCAGCAACGGTTGAAGCGACTGCTCGGGGAGATAGAGCAGTCGGTGCGCGAGCTCAAGCAGTTTCGCCAGCGGATGGTGAAGCAGCTCGATCGGGTGAAGTCACGCAGCCAGCACCTGCAGCAGGAGGAGCTGGTCCAGTTGCAGGGCAAGCTCAGCCTCCAGCTCAAGGAAGGGGGCTTCATGGGGACCATGTCCGGCCTGCTCGCCCAGGCCAACGTCTCGCGCCAGAACGTGGTGGCGCTGCTCACCTAGGGTGCCAGGTCCCGTTCACGACAAAAAACCGCCATGCAGCTCGCTGGCGGTTTTCTGTTTTCAGGGCTTGAGCAGGGCGTACAGGGAGATGTCCGACGCGAAGCCGGAGTCGTTGAGCCCCTGTTCTATGGTCTTGATAAAACTCGCATTGTGCTGGCGTATAGTGTGGTAGCTGTAGAAGAGGTTGACCACGTCCTGCTCGTCCAGCTCCTTGTCCATGGCCAGCAGGCAGAGGTAGTTGCGCAGCAGGAAGTAGTCGACCACCAGCAGTTGATAGGCCTGGCACTTGTCGCCCTGCTGCAACGGGAAGTTGTGGTGATAGACGTAGTAGAGCAGGTAGTTGTCCAGGATCTGGGGATGGCTGGCCAGGAAGGGGGCGACCCTGTCGTGCCAGACTTGCTGCAGGCGTGCAAGCTTGTCCTCGTCGTAGGTTCCCTCCAGTACCTCGTTGATCTTGTCGAGGCAGACCTGCATGGTCTGCCGCCCCCGTCTCCCCTGGGAATAGGCCAGCAACTGGTGGGTCATGGTTCTGAGGCCCCACCACTGCAGTCTGGGCAGGGCGGGCAACTGCTCGAACATGGTGTTGAGCTCCCCGCGTTCGGCCAGTACCGCCACCTGATCGAGGAAGGCCTCGTGGGAGAGTTGCGCAGGATCCCGATGGATCAGCATGCCGACCAGCCATAGCCGAATTGCCACGGGGATATCCGTGGCGGCCAGCACGTGAATGCTCAGGCTGTGCAACGTCGCCATGGCGTTGGAGGGGGGCGGAGCGAAGGGCAGGGGCTGGGTGAGCTCGGTGACCTCGGTCTGCATCGCCAGGGGGTCAAGCAACAACTGGCGGCACACCTGGGGGCAGGAGAGCATCAGGGACCTCTTGAGCTGGTTGCCGATGCGGGTCTGGGCTCTGGGGTAGGTCTTGCAGGTGTGACTCAGGGCATCCGGACCCGCCTTGCTGTGGATCTGGCACAGGCGGTTTTCATCGAGGAAGGGGCAGGCGCCCTGTTCGTCGAGCTTTATCTCCCCCCAGCGCTCGTTGCTCTGCTTCACCTTGATGATGTGCAGCTTGCTCAGGGACTTGACCGTGGGGTCGGGGTGGCGTTCATAGCTGCGGAAGGTCTGCTTGTCGATGCTGATGGTCCAGCTGTGGCAGCAGTTGTCCTCGCAGCGATCGCCGATGCACTGGAAATGTTGAACGAAATGCGGTGTGTAGAGCGAAGCAGCCATGTCGCCATCCGGTAGTGAGAGAGGACGTTTTAAAAGCAATAAGCATGCCGGATGGGGGAGGCGGCGAGCACCCGGGATACCGGAATGCCCGGGAGGGGGCCAGAAGAAAAATATGCGGAGGGAAGATTACATTTCTGCGCGAAAGGGGTCGTCTCTATCTGATGTCAACCTAACGGGCTGCTGTGCAGCGTTTAACTCGAGGAATACATCATGGGCTTGTCCATCCATACCAACTTCGCCTCCCTGACCACCCAGAACCAGCTGAACAACACCAACAAGATGTTGGGCACTGCCATGCAGCGCCTGGGCACCGGCCTTCGCATCAACTCCGCCGCCGACGACGCAGCCGGTCTGCAGATGGCTACCCGCCTGCAAGCCCAGTCCAACGGCCAGAAGGTCGGTATGCGCAACGCCCAGGATGCCATCTCCATGATGCAGACCGCAGAAGGCGCCATGGATGAGATGACCAACATCGTTCAGCGCATGAAGGACCTGGCGACCCAGGGTGCCAACGGCACTACCAGCGCCGATGACTATACCGCCCTGAACGCCGAGTTCGGCGAACTGACCAAGGAGCTGGGTAATATTGTTAACAACACCAGCTTTGGTGGCCAGAAGTTGTTGAAAGGCGGGTCGTTCGAGGCTGCCGCTGGTGTGACTTTCCAGATTGGTGGCTCTAGTACTGAAACATTGAAGGTTGATGTAGCTACCGCGATGAAGGACCTTACTGGCACTACCGCAACTAGTGGTATTGCAGGCGCAGAGATTGTCGCGGGTATTGGTGATCAAGCCAAAGCCAGTGACGCGATTACCGCCACAAGTGACCTGCTTGATCAAATTGGTGCTGTCCGTTCTTCCTTCGGTGCCAACATCAACCGTCTGGAGCACACCGTCAACAACCTCTCCAACATGAAAGAGAACACCGACATGGCGAACGGTCGCATCATGGATGCCGACTTCGCCCAGGAGAGCACCAACATGACCAAGAACCAGATGCTGATGCAGGCTGGCATGTCCGTGCTGTCCAACTCCAACCAGATGACCGGCATGGTGACTTCCCTGCTGCGTTGATGCTGGTGGCACCCATCCCCTGGTGGGTGCCTTTTTCCCGTTTCCCCTCCCAGCTCCTCCCGCGCCCTCTTTTTTCATCATATTTTTCACCCGCAGCTCAAGTCTTGCCTCGCACCTGTCGCTTCTCTTGTTCGTAGGGTTATCCGCTGCGGTAGCAGCCTTCTTCGAGGAATAGATCATGGGTTTGTCCATTCATACCAACTTCGCTTCTCTGACCACTCAGAACCAGCTGAACAACACCAACAAGATGCTGGGCACCGCCATGCAGCGCCTGGGTACCGGTCTTCGCATCAACTCCGCCGCCGATGATGCCGCCGGTCTGCAGATGGCCACCCGCCTGCAAGCCCAGTCCAACGGCCAGAAGGTCGGCATGCGCAACGCCCAGGACGCCGTCTCCATGATGCAGACCGCCGAAGGTGCCATGGACGAGATGACCAACATCGTTCAGCGCATGAAAGACCTGGCCACCCAGGGCGCCAACGGCACTGCGAGCGCGGAAGACCGTCTGGCCATGGGCACCGAAATGAAGGAACTGACTGCCGAGCTGAAGAACATCAGCGATAACACCCGTTTCGGTGGTGAGGCTCTGATCGGCGCTGGTGGCAAGTTCGAAGCCGGTACTGTGACTTTCCAGATCGGTGGTACTGCCGCCGAGAAGCTGGACGTCAAGGCCGACACCAACGTCAAGGCCGTCAACACCGCTATCACCACGGCGACCTCCGACTTGGCCACGGCCGATGTGGCGGCCTCCGCCCTGGCCTCTACTGACTTCAATGCGCAGATCACCAAGATGGAAGATGCCCTGGATGCCATCGGTACCGCCCGTTCCCAGTTTGGTGCCAACATCAACCGTCTGGAGCATACCGTCAACAACCTCTCCAACATGAAAGAGAACACTGACATGGCGAATGGCCGCATCATGGATGCCGACTTCGCCCAGGAGAGCACCAACATGACCAAGAACCAGATGCTGATGCAGGCTGGCATGTCCGTGCTGTCCAACTCCAACCAGATGACCGGCATGGTGACTTCCCTGCTGCGTTGATGGTTTGCCGGGCCGCCCCGAGAGGGGCGGTTCTTGTTTGACAACCGCTTGCCGGTTGGAAAGGGCCGAGCCGGTCTTTTCCAACAGGCATGCCACCGAATAAGGGGATAAAGATGCAAATAGATCCGGCCAGCACGGCGATGCAACTGGTAGCCGTCGAGCGCCAGAACATGGACAAGTTGCTGAAGAAGCAGCTGGACAGCGTCAAGGCGCAGCAGAGCGCCATCAGCAGCCTCACCACCAAGCTGTCGAGTTTCCAGACCCTGCTCAAGGATCTGAACAAGGCGAGCAGCCTGCAGGCTCAGAAGGCCACCCTGTCTCAGGAAGGGCTCATGACGGTGACGAGCAATGGCAAGGCCAGCTCGGGTCAGTACAGCTTCTTCGTGGAGCAGCTTGCCCAGTCCCATCAGGTCGGCTTGCAGCTTGACAGTGACACGGCACCGCTGCCGGCAGACGGCGTCTTCTCCCTGACCGTCAAGGGCAAGACCCTGGACATCGACCTGGCCTCCCTCCCGGCTGGCGCCACCGTCAAGGATCTGGTCTCCCAGATCAACAATGCCAAGGACAACCCGGGGGTGAAGGCGACCCTGGTACGTACCGACGGCAAGGTCAGCATGGTACTGACCAGCAAGGAGAGCGGCGTGGAGAACGCCATCACCCTGGGGTACAGCGGGGATGGCGCCAATGCCCTCGGGGTGGCGATGGCCGGCAAGACGGACATCACCCAGGCGCAGGACGCCAAGCTGCGCATGGGGGGGGACAACCCTCTCACCATCACCTCCGCCAGCAACAAGATCGAGAACGTGGTGGACGGTCTGACCTTCCAGCTGACCAAGGCGCAGAAGGTCGATGATGCGCCCCTGCTGGTGACGGTGGATCAGGACAAGGAGGCGGTTACCGGCTCCCTCAAGAAGTTTGTCGACAGTTACAACGAGCTGGTGGACGAGCTGGCCAAGATGACCTCCAGCGATCCCAAGGCGCCGGGAGCACTCTCCTCCGACAGCGGGGTACGCAGCCTCAAGAGCGTGATTGCCCGCAGCGTGCGGGAGCTGCCCGATGATCTGACTCTGGGGAGCCTAGGGATCAAGACCGACAAGGCGGGCAAGCTCTCCTTCAACGAGACTGACTTCAACAAGGCGCTGGAGAAGGATCCCGAGCTGCTCGGCAAGGCACTCATGGGCGACGACGGTCTGCTCAAGCGGATGAGTAATGCCCTGGACCCCTATACCAAGCGGGACGGTGCACTCAAGGGGCGCAAGACAGGTCTTGAAGCGAACGAGAAGCGGGTGAACGAGCGGATGGAGGCGCTGGATCGGCGCATGGATTCCGCGTATAAGCGCTACCTCAATCAGTTCACCACCATGAACCAGATGTTGCAGACCATGGGCGCCCTGTGAGACGGCTAGCCCGTAACACTTTGAATAAGCGAGTTTTTCATGTTTGAACCCCAAGAAGGCTATGACGCCTACCAGTTCGCCGCCACCCAGGCCAAGGCAGCGAGCGCCGATCCGCACCAGCTGGTGCTGATGTTGATGGATGGCCTGCTCGACGAAATAGCCAGGGCCGAGGGCCACATTCTGGCCAGGCAGTACGAGCGCAAGGGGCAGTCCATCAACAAGTGTCTGCAGATCCTGGGAGGGCTCGACAGTGCCCTCGACATGGACAAGGGCGGGGAGCTGGCCAGCAACCTGCACCGTCTGTACGACTACTGCGGCCAGCGGCTGTTCGAGATCAGTGTGGCCAACGATGTCGCGGGCTTTGCAGAGGTGCGTCGCATTCTGCTGGAGCTGAAAGAGGGTTGGGAAGCGATGGCCCGCCATCCCCGTTGATGCGGAAATCCACCTTCCTCATGGGGCAAAGGTCGGAATTAACGTATTGAAATATAATGTTTATATATTTGGCCTGCTCCTTGCTTGCCCGCAAGGTCGTCCTATTTTGAGGCCATCATTATGTCCATGACAGGAGCCGTGCCCCCCGGTGCGGAACGCGAGACACGTCAGCGCCAGCTTCTGGGGCTCGGGCGTCTTATCTTGCAGCAGGCCCGCGCCGGACAGTGGGATGCGGTGCGGCTGGCGGATCAGCGTCTGGCCCAGCTGGTGGCGCATCTGAACAGCCAGCCTGCATTGTGGCAATCCCTGATGCCGGCCCGGGATCAGGTGCGTCACTGGCATCGGGAAGCCTTCGCGCTCTGTGAGCAGGAAACGGCGCTGCGCAAGCAGGAGTGGGACAGCCTCTCCCGCAAGCGGGAAGGATTGCAGGCCTACGACGAGGCGCAGACATGGGCATGATCCCTCTCCCCGTGGCAGAGACACTGCCCACTTCCCCATCCGGTGGTTTTACCCGCCTCTCCCGCCAGCCTGACGGGCAGGGGGAAGAGTACCAGCCTATGGATCTTCCGCAGGAGGCGATGCTTCCTCCGTCCACCGCCCCTTCCGCCCCCGTCGACGAGACGGAGCAGGAGGAGAGCGTCGAAGTGGCTGCGGATGTCGCCGAGCAACTCGCCGCCTTCAACCAGATGCCACCACCTTTTGTCCGCCAGGAGGAGGGACGCCTTCCTCCTGCCCGTTTGTCATCGAATGGCGGCCTTGCCCCCGTCGGGGAGGTGCAACCCGCCTCCTCGCCTGTGCTGCGCGCCCTCAGCGGGTTCGAGCGAATGGAAGGGGAGCGGATGCCGGTGCCGCCGGTTTCCGTTGGCAAAGAGAGCCTCCCTCAACCCGCCGGAGAGCTGGCCATGCGAATGCTCCAGCCGACCACCCAGGGCGAGCTGCCTGCGACCCGGAGTGCGGCAGTGGTGGTGCCTCTTCCCGGGGAGCCCGCCCCGGAGCGGGAGGTCAGCGTCACCGAATTCAAGGCAATGGCGGGGTTGTCGCCCGCGCTCTCTGCCGCCAGGCCTGCGGAATACCAGTGGGCACCGGCGCGTCTTGCCGCAAGCGAGGCCCAGTGGGGCCAGCAGCTGGTCGATGTGCTCAAAGACAGGGTCGAGCTGCAGGTGAACCACAGCATCAAGCAGGCCCATATCCGCCTCGATCCCCCCGAGCTGGGTCGCCTCGAACTGACCGTGAGGATGGAAGGGGATCGGCTCAACGTGCAGCTCAACGTGACCAACCCGGCGGTGCGTGAAGCCCTGATCCAGTCGATGGAGCGGCTTCGCATGAGTTTGGCTCCCCATCATGCCGGTGGCGTCGAGGTGAACGTGGGCCAGGGGGGAGAGCAGGAGCGGGGGGATCGCTGGCAGCAGGAAAAGATCCTGGCAGGTCGACGACAGTGGCAGGAAGAACAGGACGCATCGGGTAGTGCTGGCCAGGATTGGCTCAACACCCTGGTGTGACATTTCAAGATCTGGCAATAGCGAGAGTGATTTCAAATTATGCGGCGTGTCATGAAGTGGTTGATGGTGATAATGATGGCGCTGTGCCTGCTGGCGGCGCTGGCCTATGGCGCCTATCTCAAGCGGGATACGGTTGCCGTCTGGCTGGGTCTGGCAGAAGCCAAGCCCGAGCTGAGCAAGACGCCGCTGTTCAAACCGATGGAGCGTTTCGTCATCAGCCTGGAGGGGGACAGAGAGCCCCACTATCTGGTGCTTGAGCTGGCGCTGGTCACCCACAATCCCCAGCAACTGGAGACGCTCAACGAGCTGACCCCCCTGATCCGCAATGCCATGGTGCAATATTTCAGCCATCGCTCCCATGAAGCGGTGAAGCAGGAGCTGCAGAACATCTCGGCCCTTCAGACCTCTCTGCTCGGCAAACTGGTGGGAACCCTGGAGGGGTATGGCTACAAGCCCTATCTGGATGAAGTGCTGGTCACCAAGGTCCTGGTGCAGTAGCGAACATGATGGACGCTGGTTGGGATACTCCTTGCGAACTGACCGCCTCCGCTCCCCGCACCGGTGAGCAGGTGATCCTGAGCCGTTATCTGCCTCTGGTGAAGCGGGCAGCCACTCACTTGCGCAGTCAGGTGAGCGCCAGCTTCGATCAGGAGGACATGGAGCAGGTCGGCATGATGGGGCTGCTGGAAGCCTGGCGTCGCTATGGGGGTGAACCGGATGCCCAGTTCGAGAGCTATGCCTTCAAGCGGGTGCGGGGAGCCATGCTGGATGAGCTGCGGCGCCTCGACTGGCGCCCCCGTCAGCTGCGCCAGCAGGTGCACGGTCACAACCAGGTACAGCGGGAGCTGTTCAACCGTCTAGGGCGCAACCCGACCGAGCAGGAGCTGGCGCAGGCACTTTCCTGCACCGTCGAGGAGGTGCGCCAGCTCGCCTATGCGAGCCAGGCCGAGGCGTTGCAGAGTCTGGAGGAGTGGCTGGAGAACGGAGGCAGGGCGCCCGCATCCGAGTCTGACGATCAGGATCTGGCCATGACCCTTGGCAAGGTGCTCGGCACCCTGGACAAGCGTGAACAGCTGCTGCTTTCCCTCTATTACCAGCAGGAATTGAACATGAAGGAGATTGCACTGGTGCTCGGGTTGACCGAGTCGCGGGTGTGCCAGCTCCACAAGCAGTGCGTCCTTCAGCTCAAGCAGCGATTGGTCGACTCCATATAGTTATGCCTCTCCCCGCGGGGGGAGTCTTGTTGATTTCTGCGGGAGCATCCATGCAAAAACAGATTGGTCTTGGTGTCATTTTCGTGTGTGTGATCGGCGGCTTCATGATGGCCGGGGGGCGCCCCATCGCCCTGTGGCAGCCTGCCGAACTCATCATCATCATAGGGGCGGCGGTCGGCTCCATGTTCCTTGGCAATTCCAAGGAGGTGATGCATGAAATGTGGCGCCAGATGAAGCTTTGCTTCAAGTCCAACAAGGACGAGAAGGAGATCTATCGCGAACTGCTGACCCTGATGCACCAACTGCTGGAAGAGACCCGCAACAAGGGGATGAAGGCGCTGGACGAGCACGTGGAGAATCCGCAGCAGAGTTCCGTCTTCCTCATGTATCCCCAGGTATCGGAAGATCCGCAACTGCTGGGCTTCATCATCGACAACCTGCGTCTGCTGGGCATGGGCAAGATCACGCCCCATGAGCTCGACACCATACTGGAGCAGGAGATCATGGCCATCGAGGAGGACATGCTCAAGCCCGCCCACGCGCTGCACAAGACAGGGGAGGCCTGCCCCGGCTTCGGGATCCTGGCGGCGGTGATGGGGATCATCATCACCATGCAGCAGCTCGACGGCCCCCTCAGCAACATAGGCGTGCACGTGGCGGCCGCCCTGGTGGGCACCTTCATCGGCATCTTCCTCTGTTATTGCCTGCTGGAGCCCATCAGCAATGCCATGGAAGAGATGGTTAAGCGTCGTATCGGCATGCTGATGTGCATCAAGTCGATCCTGATCGCCCAGCTGCGGGGCAAGACGCCGCTGCTCTCCGTCGATTCCGGCCGCAAGATGCTGGAACCTGACGTGAAACCCAGCTTCCTCGAACTGGAAGACTGGGTGACCAACAGGGCCATGTGATGCGCAACCACGAGCAGATCGTCATCAAGCGCCAGCAGCGGCGCAGCAGCGCTCCCAAGGGGGGCGGTGCATGGAAGGTGGCCTTCGCCGACTTCACCCTGGCCATGATGGCCTTCTTCATGGTGCTCTGGATCCTGGCCGTCTCCAGCCAGGAGGAGCGGGATGTGGTGGCCAGCCGTCTGCGCGACTACAGCATCATGGACAGCGAGGCAAACCCGTTCGACATCAGCAACAGCCCCTATCCGGTGGATCTTGGCGGCAACCCCTCGGTACTGGAGGAGTTGAGTCCCCAGTTCGTGGAGGAGGGGCAGCGCATGCCCAGACACATGGAGCGGGATCGCAGCATCTTTACCGATGGCGCCAAAGGAGGCTATGAGAGCCTGCTGGTGGGCAAGATTGAGGGAGAGAAGCAGATGGCGCAGTTGGCCGGTTTCATCGGATCCATGGCGGATCAGATGCAGGCCAGAAACAACCTGGAGCTGCAACTGGTGCCCCAGGGTCTGCGGATCCTGATCCGCGACGATGACGAGCGCGAGATGTA
The DNA here is from genome assembly GCF_049860605.1 of Aeromonas sp. INTO2. Lineage (NCBI taxonomy): Bacteria > Pseudomonadati > Pseudomonadota > Gammaproteobacteria > Aeromonadales > Aeromonadaceae > Aeromonas > Aeromonas sp. INTO2. The sequence continues at coordinate 3,687,893 of NZ_CP187588.1, read as the reverse complement.
CAGCCGGGGCAGTGCGCGGATCAGCCCCTATTTCCGCCACCTGCTGATGGCACTGGCCCCTGTCTTCCAGCGAGTGGAGAACCGGGTCATGATCTCCGGTCACACCGACAGCACCCCCTTTGCCGGTGACAACTACAGCAACTGGGAGCTCTCCTCCGATCGCGCCATGATGGCGAGGCGTGTCCTGCTTGCCGGTGGCATGCCCCCCGAGCGGGTGGGTCAGGTGGTCGCCATGTCGGATACCATGCTGGACAACACCGCCGATCCCAAAGGCAGCGAGAACCGCCGCATCGAGCTGCTGGTGATGACAACCCAGGCGGAAAAGAGCCTGGAGCAGCTGTTCAGTGCCCAAACCCAAGCCGCCACCCGGACAGCCAAGGACGCCGTTGCCCATGGAAACCCCTGACGCCGATCTCCCCCCCGTGACACCGTTCAAGGATCCCAGACGCAAGCTGCCGCGCTGGTATCTCCATGACGGGACCACGCCCCTGGAATCCCAGAGTTGCGGCATCGCGGCCCGGCTCATGGTGTCCGGCCTGCTGTTCGACAAGCGGATCGGACGGGCGGTCATCAAGGATATCGGACCGGGTGGGGTCGGTTTCCTCGCCCCCGCCCGTTTTACCTTGCCCGATAACGTCAGCCTGTCGTTGTCACCGCGGATCGTGCTGGCCTGTCATATCACCCATCGCAGAGCCATAGGCCAGTACCTCAGCTTCTACGGCGCGCGATGGGTCGATCCTGACTCGGTGGATCTCGCGCCTGTTCTGAGCCACTGGCGCCACTGTTTCATGGCGCCAGCAGAGGGCGAGCCTGCTCCAATCCCAGTGGATCCGGCAACCGCTCAAGAGTGAGGCCTCCCCGCCCCATGTCCAGTCCCCGTGCAGGCAGCAACAGCAGGGGATCGTGCAGGCTTTCCAGGGACACGGCCCGCACCAGCTGTGGGCGTGTCTCTTGATGACGCGGGGCAGGAGGGGCCTTGCCTCCGCCATAAATGATGGGGCAGTCACTCACCTCCCGGGGATCGGGCAATCGCCAGGCTGGATTCCACCGGCTTGCCTCGTTCATGGCAACCCCCCCGTTCCATGGCCCACTCCAGCAATGAGCAGCCCCCCGGCTGCCGCCATACCCGGATATTTTCTCCCGCCTGCCAGGGCGGTAGGACAAACCCGTGCTGCGCCGCTCTGTCCAGCAATTGGGAGAGCGCGAGGAAGCGCGCCACATAGAGGCGAGTTTCGTTAGGCAATTGCAACTCCCACACATTGCGTGTCCCGCCGTTGAGCACCGCCTTCAGTACTCTTCCCTCTCCCGCGTTGTAGGCCGCCAGTGCCAGCAACCAGTCCTGCCCGAAGAATTGATGCAGCCACCCGAGGTAGGAGAGCGCCGCCTCCGTCGCCAATGGCAGGGAATAGCGGCCATCGAAGCCGTTCGTCATGGGGACGGAGAAGCGGGCTGCGGTATCCGGCATCAACTGCCAGGGCCCGGCGGCGCCCGCCGAGGAGATCACGTCAAGCCGGTAGCTGCTCTCGATCAGGGGCAGCAGTGCCAGCATGGGTGGGAGTTTTCGCGTCTGAACCTGCTCCGTGACCCAGCGGATCATGGGCTGGGACTCGGCGAGCCTCGTTTGCAGGTGGCTGCGCTGGCGCAGCAGAAAGCGGGTCTGCTCGTTGACCAGCTCGGCACCCGGGCCGACAACGGGGGTAGGAAAACCCGCCTGCCAGTGATAATGATCATAGGAGTAACAAACGGCACTGCTCAGTAGAGAGAGCCCGGGGAGAAGGCGCAGGGATATTTTGGCAACAGCGGACAGAGCCTGGCGGGAAAATGATAAAAACACGATGTATCTCAACAGTTTTTGACAATATCTGTCGACTGTTCATGTGGTATCCAGGACGTGATAAGCATGATAACACGAGTAAAAAAGACCCCAAAGGCGGGCAGGGCGATTCAGAAATTTCTGCTTTATCTGATCCTCGTTAATTTTGGTTTGATGTGGCTCTATATCATGTATGCCGACGAGCTGACATTGGGCGCCAATCTACTGCTGACTTTTCTTCTCATCGTCTATAACCTGCTGCTCTGCCAGATGGTGGTGCTGCGAGCCCGTCGGGTAGGGGATGGCTATATCATCTATCCCGTGGTGGGCGTCAGCATTATCCTGTGCGCCGTCGTGCTGTTCCGTTTCATCATTTCCCCGTGAAATCGATTAATTACGAGGCGTACTTCGCCGGGATGATTTAATTCTCCCATGAATAACTTGTGGAAAATCAATTCATTTAATCGGTAGTCCCATCACGCTGCGTCAATATGTTCCCCATGCCCGAGATCCTTGCTTGAAAAGCCCCCTGCTCGTCCTTAAACTTCATGGTGGAGAAAAGTGGATCAAAGTGGTTTTATTGGGCATCTAGCCCCCATAACTCACCTTCGGGGACTGCAATTTGTTGCGTGGCGCTCACGCCATCAGCCTGGACAGCAAGGGGCGGTTGGCGATTCCGACCAAATTTCGTGATTGGCTGCGCGACGAATGCGACGGTCAGCTGGTCTGCACCATCGACATCGCCCATCCCTGTCTGCTGCTTTATCCCCTGAATGAATGGGAAGAGGTGGAGCGCAAGCTGAAGACCCTTTCCAGCACCAACCCGGCGGAACGCCGCCTGCAGCGTCTGCTGCTCGGCCACGCGGCCGAATGCGAACTGGATGGCAATGGCCGTTTGCTGCTCAGCCAGCCGCTGCGCAGCCATGCCGGGCTGGACAAGAAAGTCATGCTGGTGGGCCAGCTCAACAAATTCGAGCTGTGGGATGAAGCCCGCTGGCAACAACAGATCAACGACGACATCCTGGGCCTGCCCGAGGACGACTGGGCAAGTTCACCACGACTACAGGATTTTTCTTTATAAATGACCCAAGCCGCTGAACACATCACAGTGCTGTTGCACGAAGCCGTCGAAGGGCTGGCCATCAAGCCGGACGGTATCTACGTCGACGGTACCTTTGGCCGGGGGGGTCACTCTCGTCTCATTCTCCAGCATCTGGGCCCGAACGGCCGTCTGATCGCCATCGACCGGGATCCCCAGGCCATTGCCGAGGCGGCCAAGATCCAGGATCCCCGTTTCGAGATCGTGCACGGTCCCTTCTCCGGCATCACCCGCTATCTGACCGAGCGCGGCCTGCTGGGCAAGGTCGATGGCTTCCTGCTGGATCTCGGTGTCTCCTCCCCCCAGCTTGACGATGCCGAACGTGGCTTCAGCTTCATGAAGGACGGACCGCTCGACATGAGGATGGATCCCACCTCCGGTCAGAGCGCCGCCGAGTGGCTGGCCCGTGCCGATGTGGACGACATCGCCTGGGTGCTGAAAACCTTCGGTGAGGAGCGCTTCGCCAAGAAGATTGCTCGCGCCATCGTGCATGATCGGGTGACAGAGCCCTATGTGCGCACCCGCCAGCTGGCGGAGATGATTGCCCGGGTCAACCCGAGCAAGGAGAAGGGCAAGCACGCGGCGACCCGCAGCTTCCAGGCCATCCGCATCTATATCAACAGCGAGCTGGACGAAATTGAAACCGCCCTCAACGGCGCGCTGGACGTGCTGGCTCCTCACGGTCGTCTCTCCGTCATCAGCTTCCACTCTCTGGAAGATCGGCTGGTGAAGCATTTTATTCGCAAGCATGAGAAAGGTCCGGAAGTACCCCACGGCATCCCCCTGACCGAAGCCCAGCTTGCCGGTGGTCGCAAGCTGAAGTCGATCGGCAAGGCGCTCAAGCCTTCCGACCACGAGGTCAATGAAAACACCCGGTCCCGCAGCTCGGTGCTGCGGGTCGCAGAGCGTCTTGCGGAGTAAACGATGAGCGATGTGCGCGTTCACCTCGCCAGGGAGATCGTTGCGGATCTCTGGCGCCACAAGTTGCAGGTCCTGTTGACCGTCGCCGTGCTGGTCACCGCCTTTGCGGTGATCCTGGTGACCAACATGACCCGGGGTCTGACGGCCAAGCAGAACGATCTGATGGCGGAGGAGGACAGGCTCAACATCGAGTGGCGCCACCTCTTGCTGGAACAGGGCACACTGGCTGAGCACTCCCGGGTGGCGAGTCTGGCCATGGACAAGTTGCAGATGGCTCGTCCCCTGGTGACCACTGAAAAGGTAATTACACAACCATGACACGCAAGGCCGCCACCAAGGCTCCGGCAAAGGACAAAGCCAAGGCGAAAGCACCCTCACTCTACCCGTGGCGCTTTCGTACCCTGGTTTTCTTCATCGGCATCGCGTTTGCGGGGCTGATCCTGCGGCTGGCCTGGATCCAGGTGATCGATCCTGACAGACTGCGCCAGGAGGGGGACATGCGCTCCCTGCGCACCACCTCCACCCAGGCGGTGCGCGGCATGATCACGGACCGCAATGGCGAACAGTTGGCGGTATCCGTACCGGTCGAAGCGGTCTGGGCTGATCCCAAGACGGTGCATGAGTCCGGTGCCATCCACAACGAGCGTGCCTGGCTGGCACTCTCCGCCGTGCTCAAGCTCGACATCAACACCCTCAAGCATCGCATCGCCAACCCGAGCAAGCGCTTCGTCTATCTGCAGCGGCAGGTGACGCCTGCGGTGGCCGAGTACATCAAGGGGTTGAAGCTGGGGGGCATCTATCTGCGCCCCGAGGCGCGCCGTTTCTACCCGACCGGCGAGATAAGCTCCCACCTGGTGGGGGTGACCAACATCGATGGCAGCGGCATCGAGGGGATTGAGCGCAGCTACAACGAGTGGCTGACCGCAACCCCTGGCGAGATGCGAGTGCGCAAGGACAGGCAGGGCCGCGTCATCGAGCGCCTAGGCCTGGTGAAAGAGGGCAAGCACGCCAACGATCTGCAACTGAGCATCGATCAGCGGGTGCAGGCGCTGGCCTATCGCGCCCTCAAACGGGCTACCGACGAGAACAAGGCCACCTCCGGCTCCATGGTGATGTTGGATGTGAAGACCGGCGAGGTGCTCGCCATGGTCAACACCCCCTCCTACAACCCGAACAACCGCGGTCAGTACCAGAGTTTCCGGGTGCGAAACCGGGTGGTGACCGATACCTATGAGCCGGGCTCCACGGTCAAGCCATTGATTTTGCTTAGTGCCTTGCAAGCCGGTGTCACCAGCTGGAAGGACTTCATCCCGGGCGGCCCCCTCTTCATCGGGGCCAAGCAGATCCGTGACGTGAGTATCCACAAGGCGACCAACCTGTACGACATCCTGCGCTACTCCTCCAACATCGGCATGTCGCGCATCGCGCTGCGGATGCCGGCCCAGGAGATGATCAACACCCTGAGCATGGTGGGCTTCGGCATGGACACCGGCAGCGGCCTGATGGGGGAGAGCAGCGGCATGCTGCCCCAGCGTCGCCGCTGGTCCGACATCGAGCGAGCCACCCTGTCGTTCGGTTATGGTCTGCGAGTGACCCCGCTGCAGCTGGCCTCCGCCTACGCCACCCTGGCCAACAAGGGCAAGCGGGTTCCGCTCTCCATCATCAAGGTGACCAAGCCGCCCAAGGGTGAGCAGGTCATCGATCACAACAACGCCGCAGCCATGTTGCAGGCGCTGGAGTACGTGGTCAGCAATGCCATTCCCAAGGCCCAGATCCCCGGTTATCGGGTCGGTGGCAAGAGTGGTACCGCCAAGGTGGCCGTGGCTGGGGGCTATGGCAAGGACTACATGGCCTGGTTTGCCGGTTTCGCGCCAGCCAGCAATCCCCGTTTCGTCATGGTGGTGGTGATCAACGAGCCCAAGGGGGATGCCTACTACGGCGGTGCCGTGGCGACCCCGCCCTTTGCGGAGGCCATGGGAGGCGTGTTGCAGCTCTTCAACACCCGTCCCGATGCGATCCCGCCCGAGGTACCCGCCAAGCTTGCCCGCACGGAGGCCAACAATGGCGCACCGCGTACTTGACGGGCATCCGGTTTTTTCCATCGGCCCCGCTGCTGTCGGGGCGTTTTCCATGGCGTGTACGAGCGCCCGCATTCCCGCATTTTCGGAGGCTTCCCATGCCGCCCCGCACACTTGATCAACTGATGAGCCGCTTCGGCATCGATGCCCCGGCGCTTTCCCTCAACGATCTCCAGCTCGACAGCCGGCGGGTCGGTCCCGGCTCGCTCTTCGTGGCGATTCGTGGCCATCAGGTGGATGGCAGGCGCTTCATCGAACAGGCGGTGGCTCAGGGAGCGACCGCCGTGCTGTTTGAGGAGGACGGAGAATTCGTCCCTCCGGCGACCCAGATCCCCTGCATCGGCATGAGGGATCTTCCCGCTCGTCTCTCCGAGCTGGCCGGTCATTTCTACGGTCACCCTGCGCAAAAGCTGCAACTGGTGGGCATCACGGGCACCAACGGCAAGAGCACCACGGCCCTGCTGGTGGCCAACTGGCGCACCCTGCTGGGGGGCAAGGCCGGGGTCATGGGCACCATAGGCAACGGTCTGTTTGGCGAGCTCATCGAAGCAGAGAACACCACCGGCAGCGCGGTCCAGGTGCAGGCCAATCTGGCCGCCTTGCAGCAGCAGGGGGCCGATCTGGTGGCGATGGAGGTCTCCAGCCACGGTCTGGTGCAGCATCGCGTGGCGGCCCTGCCGTTTGCCGCGGCAGTCTTCACCAACCTGAGCCGGGATCATCTGGACTATCACGGCACCATGGAGGCCTATGCCGCCGCCAAGGAGGAGTTGCTGAAGCTGGTGGATGAGCCTTGCGCCGTCATCAACGCCGATGACCATCTGGGACGGCAATGGCTGGCGACCTATCCCGGTGCGGTGGCCTTCGGGGTTCATGGTCCGATTGAAAACCATGCCGGACGACAACTGACGGCGCAGGATCCCCATTTCCACCAACAAGGTTTTGATACGCGCATTAACTCCAGCTGGGGGAATGGTGTATTATCCGCCCCCTTGCTCGGCCGCTTCAACGTCAGCAACGTGCTGGGCGCCATGGGCGCCATGCTGGTGCTCGGCTACGACTTCGATGACCTGCTGGCGACGGCTCCCAGACTGCAACCGGTGACCGGTCGCATGGAGTGCTTCGGCGGTGGCGATGCGCCGCTCGCCGTGGTCGATTACGCCCACACCCCGGATGCGCTGGAGAAGGCATTGCAGGCCCTGCGGGTGCACTGTCACGGCCGGCTCTGGTGCCTGGTGGGATGCGGCGGCGACAGGGATCGCGGCAAGCGTCCCATGATGGCTGCCATGGCGGAGCAGCATGCGGACTGCGTGATCCTGACCGACGACAATCCCCGTACCGAGGAGCCGGCCCGGATCATGGCCGACATGGTGGCGGGGCTTCGCGATCCCGGCGCCGTGCAGATTGAGCACGACAGGACCAAGGCAATCCAGCTGGCACTGAGTCAAGCGAGCAAAGAGGACATCATCCTGGTGGCTGGCAAAGGCCACGAGGATTATCAGATCATTGGAACCGACAAGCGGCACTACAGCGATCGGGAAACCGTCGCAGCCGCCTTGCACACATTAATGGAGTCATTCAAATGATGACCCTCAGGCTTGCCGACCTGGCGCAGGTGCTCGATGCCCGTCTGATCGGGGGCGACCATGAGATCACGGCGGTCAGCACCGACACCCGTACCCTGGGCGCGGGGGCGCTGTTCGTGGCCCTGCGCGGCGAGCGTTTCGACGCCCACGATTTCTGCGACCAAGCGGTTGCCGCCGGCGCCAGTGCCCTGCTGGTGGAGCGCGAATTGCCGCTGGCCATTCCACAACTGGTGGTGGGCGACACCCTCAAGGGGCTTGGGCGTCTGGGCAGGCTGGTGCGCGAGCGCATCAATCCGAAAGTGCTCGCCATCACAGGCAGCTGTGGCAAAACCACGGTGAAGGAGATGGCGACGGCCATCCTGCGCTGTGAAGGGGAGGTGCTGGCCACCGCCGGCAACTTCAACAACGAGGTGGGGGTGCCGCTGACCCTGCTGCGCCTCGAGCCGCAACACCAGTTCGCGGTGATGGAGCTGGGAGCCAACCACCCGGGCGAGATCGCCTGGACCACGTCGCTCGCCAGACCCGACGCCGCCATCATCAACAACGTCGCTGCCGCGCACCTGGAAGGCTTTGGCTCCCTGGAAGGGGTGTTCCATGCCAAGAGCGAAATCTTCGAAGGGCTAGGCGAGGGCGGCACCGCCATCGTCAATGCCGACAACGAGTTCTGGCCGAAGTGGCGTGAAAAGGGCATCCAGTGCGCCTTCTCCCTTGAGGATCAGCGTCAGCCGTTCCACGCCCGCGACATCGTGCTCAACGAGCAGGGTTGTGCCGGGTTCGTGATGGTGACGCCCCAGGGAGAGGTGAACCTGACCCTGGCCATTCCGGGTCGCCACAACGTGGCCAACGCCCTGGCTGCTGCCGCCGGTACCCTGGCCCTGGGCGCATCGCTTGCGTCCGTCAAGGCGGGACTGGAGCAGATGGCGCCGGTCAAGGGCCGTTTCTGCGTGCAACGCTGGGGTGGCCTCACTCTGGTGGATGACACCTACAACGCCAGCGTGGAGTCCGTGCTGGCGGGTATCGATGCCCTGACCGCCATGAACGGCTACAAGGTGCTGGTATTCGGTGACATGAAAGAGTTGGGTGAGGAGTCCGCCGCGCAGCATGCCCGGGTCGGACACCACGCCCGTGAGCAGGGCCTCGATGCCGTGCTGACCGTAGGGGAACAGAGTCGCCACACCGCAGATGCCGCGGCTGGCCGACATTTCGATAACAAGGCGTCGTTGTTTGAAGTGCTTGCGCAAATGATAAAGACACATCAGGAAATTTCGGTTCTGGTCAAGGGCGCCCGTGGCTCCCGCATGGAAGATATCGTCGAGATGGTCAAGGGCCATCAGGAGTCAGCCACATGCTAGTCTGGCTGGCGGAACTGCTCACCCCGCACTTCACCTTCTTCAACGTCTTCTCCTACCTGACGTTTCGCGCCATCCTGTCGATCATCACCGGTCTGGTGGTGGCGCTCTGGATGGGGCCGCGCCTCATCCGTCGCCTGCAGATCATGAAGTTCGGCCAGGTGATCCGCAACGACGGTCCCGAATCCCACCTCAGCAAGAAGGGCACCCCGACCATGGGCGGCCTGATGATCATTGCCGCCATCTTCACTTCTGTGCTGCTCTGGTGCCGCCTCGACAACCCCTATGTCTGGCTGGTGCTGTTCGTGCTGGGGGCCTATGGTGCCATCGGCTTTGCCGATGACTATCTCAAGGTGGTGCGCAAGAACACCGATGGCCTCATCGCCCGCTGGAAGTACTTCTGGCAGTCCGCGGTCGCGCTGGGTGTGGCAGTCTTCCTCTACGCCACGGCCACCCACGATGGTCAGACCCAGCTGGTGGTCCCCTTCCTCAAGGATGTGATGCCCCAGCTCGGCCTGATGTTCATCCTGCTGACCTATTTCGTCATCGTCGGTACCTCCAACGCAGTCAACCTGACCGATGGTCTGGATGGCCTCGCCATCATGCCCACCGTGATGGTGGCGGGGGGCTTCGCCCTGATCGCCTGGGCGACCGGCAACGTCAACTTCGCGAACTACCTGCACATTCCCTACGTGCCCTACACCTCCGAGCTGGTGATCGTCTGTACCGCCATTGTGGGCGCGGGCCTGGGCTTCCTCTGGTTCAACACCTACCCGGCCCAGGTCTTCATGGGGGACGTGGGTTCCCTGGCCCTGGGCGGCGCGCTCGGTACCATCGCCGTGCTGGTGCGCCAGGAGTTCCTGCTGGTGATCATGGGGGGCGTCTTCGTGATGGAGACCGTCTCGGTGATCCTGCAGGTCGGATCCTACAAACTGCGCGGCGTGCGGATCTTCCGCATGGCCCCCATCCATCACCACTATGAGAAGAAGGGCTGGCCGGAGCCGCGCGTCATCGTGCGCTTCTGGATCATCACCCTCATGCTGGTGCTGCTTGGCCTCGCCACCCTGAAGGTGAGGTAAGCCATGGTCATCATCATCGGACTCGGCAAAACCGGACTCTCCTGCGTCGATTACTTCCTCGACCGCGGCGTCACGCCGCTGGTGATGGACACCCGTGCCAACCCGCCGGGCAAGGACGAGCTTCCCCCCGAGGTGGAGCTCATCCACGGGCTGGACGCGGAGCGGCTCAAGCAGGCGCACATGATAGTGGCCAGCCCGGGCATCGCCCTGGCGACTCCGGAGTTGAAGGCCGCCGCCGAGTTCGGGGTGCGCATCGTCGGTGACATCGAACTGTTCGTGCGTGAAACCCAGACGCCCGTCATCGCCATCACCGGTTCCAACGGCAAGAGCACGGTCACCACGCTAGTGGGTGAGATGATCGCCGAGGCGGGGCTCAAGGTCGGTGTGGGGGGCAATATCGGCACCCCGGCGCTGTCGCTCCTCAAGCAGCCCATGGATCTCTGCGTGCTGGAGCTCTCCAGCTTCCAGCTGGAGACCACCTACAGCCTGCGGGCCGCCGCCTCCGTGGTCCTGAACCTCAGTGAAGATCATATGGATCGCTATGCCGGCATGGCGGATTACCGCGCCGCCAAGATGGAGATCCATCAGCACTCCCAGCACATTCTGATCAATCGCGACGATCCCCAGACCCTGCCCGATGTGGGTCAGGTGTGGCAGAGTTTCGGCCTCGACTGCAACGGCTACGGTCGCTGCGAGCTGGAGGGCCGTCACTGGCTGACCTTGCACGGCGAGCCGCTCCTGGCGGTGGACGAGATGAAGATAGTGGGTGCCCACAACCAGGCCAATGCCCTGGCGGCCATGGCCCTGTGCGATGCGGTGGGCATTCCCCGCGAGGCACAACTTGCCGTGCTGCGCCGCTTTGAAGGCCTGCCTCACCGTGCCCGCTTCGTGCGTGAGGTAAATGGGGTGCGCTGGATCAACGACTCCAAGGCCACCAACGTGGGGGCGACCCTGGCCGCCGTGGCCGGGGTGCGTGAAGCGGTCAAGGGCCGCCTGCTGCTGCTGGCCGGTGGCCAGGGCAAGGGGCAGGACTTCGGCCCGGTGCAGGCGCTGCTCGGCAGCCAGATCGATCACATGTACTGTTTTGGTCAGGATGCCGAGGTGCTGCTGGCCCTGGGCGAACAGACCGAGCGGGTTGCCGATCTTGACGCTGCTGTCGCCAAGGCGGCGGCCGACGCCAGGCCTGGTGACTGGGTGCTGCTGGCGCCGGCCTGCGCGAGCCTGGATCAGTTCAAATCCTTTGAAGCGCGCGGCGATCGCTTCACCGAACTGGTGATGGGCTTATGAACGCCCTGCGCGTGGTTGCGGGATTCTTGCAGCGCTGGTTGCTACCGGCACGCCCCGCCGGTCTTTATGATCGGCAACTGGTGGTACTGGCCCTCGCCCTGATGGGCGTCGGGCTGGTAATAGTGGCGTCCGCTTCCATTCCTGAGGGGATCGCCATCAACAACGATCCCTTCATGTTCGTGAAGCGCCACGGCATGTTCCTGGTGATGGCGCTGGGTATCTCCTGGTTCGTGTTGCAGGTGCCCATGGCACGCTGGCAGCACTACAACGGCCCCATGTTGTTGCTGGCCATCGTGTTGCTGGTGATGGTGTTGCTGGTGGGGCGCAGCGTCAACGGTTCGGTACGCTGGCTGCCGCTGGGCCCCTTCAACTTGCAGCCGGCCGAGTTCGGCAAGCTGGCGCTGTTCGTCTATCTGGCGGGTTATCTGGTGCGCCGTCAAAGCGAGGTGCGCGAGCGCTTCATCGGCTTCATGAAACCCATGGCGGTGCTGTTCGTGGTGGCCATCCTGCTGCTGGCCCAGCCGGATCTCGGGTCAGTGGTGGTGATGTTCGTCACCTCCCTCGGCATGCTGTTCCTGGCCGGTGCCCGGCTGGTGCAGTTCATCGGTCTCATCCTGGTGGGTGTGAGCGCCGTGGTGACCCTGATCATCGCGGAGCCCTACCGGATGCGGCGGGTGACCTCCTTCCTCGACCCCTGGGCCGATCCCTTTGGCAGCGGCTATCAGCTGACCCAGTCCCTGATGGCCTTTGGTCGGGGGAGCTGGTTTGGCGAGGGGCTCGGCAACTCCATCCAGAAGATGGAGTACCTGCCGGAGGCCCACACCGACTTCGTGTTCGCCATTCTGGGCGAAGAGCTGGGCTACGTGGGGGTGCTTGGCGCACTCTTCCTGATTTTTGCGCTGGCGGTGAAGGCGCTCAAGCTGGGTCACCAGGCGCTGGTGGCCGAGCGGCTCTATGAAGGTTATCTGGCCATCGGCATCGGCATCTGGTTCAGCTTCCAGACTTTCGTCAACGTCGGTGCCGCCAGCGGCATGATGCCTACCAAGGGGCTGACCCTGCCACTGGTCAGTTATGGCGGCTCCAGTCTCATCATCATGATGGTGGCGGTGAGCATGTTGATTCGTATCGATTTCGAGTTGCGCCAGGCAAGTGCCCAGGCGCGCGTGCGGGAGGTTGCGTGAGCAAGACGTTACTGGTGATGGCGGGTGGTACCGGGGGCCATGTGTTCCCCGGCCTGGCCGTCGCCGATCGCCTCAAGGCCCAGGGCTGGACCATCCACTGGCTCGGCACTGCCGACCGGATGGAGGCGGAGCTGGTGCCTGCCCATGGTTATCCCATCTCCTTCATTGACATCCAGGGGGTGCGTGGCAACGGCATCAAGCGTCTGCTCGCGGCGCCCTACCGTGTCATCAAATCCGTGCTGCAGGCCCGCCAGGTGCTCAAGACCATCCAGCCCGATGTGGTGCTGGGCATGGGGGGCTTCGCCTCCGGCCCGGGTGGCGTGGCCGCCTGGCTGTCCGGCATTCCGCTGCTGCTGCACGAGCAGAATGCCGCCGCCGGCCTGACCAACAAGCTGCTGGCCCGTATCGCCAGGCGGGTACTGATGGCCTTCCCGGGTGCCTTCGCCCCCAATGCCCGTACCGCAGTGGTGGGCAACCCGGTGCGCCCCGAGGTGGTGGCGCTGCCGGATCCCCAACTGCGCAGCAGCAGCGATCCTCTGCGCCTGCTTGTGGTTGGTGGCAGCCTGGGGGCCCGGGTCCTCAACGAGCAGGTGCCTCCTGCGGTTGCAGCTGCCGGTGTGCCCATCGAGGTGCGTCACCAATGCGGCAAGGGCAACGAGGAGGCCGTGGCTGCTTCCTATGCCGGGCTGGGGGTCGAGGCCGAGGTGAGTGAATTTATCAAGGACATGGCGGATGCCTATGCCTGGGCGGACCTGGTGGTGTGCCGCGCCGGCGCATTGACCGTCTCCGAAGTGGCCGCCGCCGGTGTGGCCGCCATCTTCGTGCCCCTGCCCCATGCGGTGGACGATCACCAGACCCGCAACGCCCTGACCCTGGTCGACGGCGGTGCGGCCGAGTTCCTGCCCCAGTCCGAGCTGACGCCGGCGGCGCTGGCGTCGCGCCTATCCTGGCTCGCCGGGCGCAGGGAAACCCTGTTGAACATGGCCCAGGCCGCGCGCCGGGTCGCCATCATCGATGCCGCCGAACGGGTTGCCGATGAGTGCAAACGGCTCGCCACCGGCTGAGCCAAACGAGATGGAAGGCCCAGATGTGCCGCCAAGGCCCCGCTTCTGTCTTCGAACTGATGAATGTCGCCGAATGAAAATGGCCTGTGGCCGCGAATTGAGAAAGAACTATGACCAAGGTTGAACTGGCAAAACTGCGTACCGTTATCCCCGAAATGCGCCGCGTGCGTCGCATCCACTTCATCGGCATCGGTGGCGCCGGTATGGGCGGTATTGCGGAAGTGCTTGCCAATGAAGGGTATCAGGTGACCGGCTCGGATCTGGCCCGCAACGGGGTGACTGAACGCCTGGCCTCTTTGGGCGCACACATCTTTGTCGGTCACAGTGCCGAGCATGTGGACGGTGCCAGCGTGGTGGTGGTTTCCACCGCCATCAAGCAGGACAACCCCGAGCTGCTGGCTGCCCGCGAGCTGCGTATTCCCGTGGTGCGCCGCGCCGAAATGCTGGCGGAACTGATGCGCTTCCGTCACGGCATCGCCATTGCTGGGACCCACGGCAAGACCACCACCACCAGTCTGGTGGCGAGCATCTATGCCGAGGCGGATCGCGACCCCACCTTCGTCATCGGCGGTCTGCTCAACAGCGCCGGCACCAATGCCCGCCTGGGCAGCAGCCGTTATCTGATTGCCGAGGCGGACGAGAGCGACGCCTCCTTCCTGCATCTGCAACCCATGGTCTCCATCGTGACCAATATCGAAGCGGATCACATGGACACCTATGGTGGCGATTTCTCCAGGTTGAAGGCCACCTTCATCGATTTCCTGCACAACCTGCCGTTCTACGGCCTGGCCGTGGTGTGCGTGGATGACCCCGTGATCCGCGCCATGCTGCCGGAGATCGCCCGTCCCACCCTCACCTACGGTCTGAGCGATGATGCCGATGTGCAGGTGCTGGACTTCGTGCAGACCAGCAATCGCAGCAGTTTCCGGGTGCGCCGTGCAGGGGCGGGTGAGCTGGAGGTGACCCTGAATCTGCCGGGCATCCACAACGCCCTCAACGCCGCCGCCGCCATTGCGGTGGCAACCGAAGACGGCATCGGCGACGAGGCCATCATCCAGGCACTTTCCAAGTTTGAAGGGGTGGGGCGCCGCTTCCAGCAATATGGCGAGTTTGAAACCGGCCGTGGCAAGGCCATGCTGGTGGACGATTACGGTCATCACCCGAGCGAAGTGAAGGTGACCATCAACGCCGCTCGCGCCGGCTGGCCCGAGAAGCGGCTGGTGATGGTGTTCCAGCCGCACCGCTACAGCCGGACCCGGGATCTCTACGAAGATTTCGCGGACGTGCTTTCCAAGGTGGACGTGCTGGTGATGCTGGAGGTCTATGCCGCCGGTGAGGAGCCCATTCCCGGTGCCGATGGTCGTGCCCTGTGCCGTTCCATCCGCTCCCGCGGCACCCTGGAGCCCATCTTTGTCGCAACGCCGGACGATGTGCCCGCGGTGCTGGCCGACCTGATTGGCGAGGGGGATCTGGTATTGACCCAGGGGGCGGGTAACGTCGGTGCGCTGGCCCGTCGTCTCGGCGAGATGAAATTGAGCGTGGATAGCATGAAATCCGGTGCCTGAGGGCCCAATGAGTATTTTGACCGCCAAGCCGAGGCCTATATAATGGCGAACCGGTCTGCAAGTGGCCGGCATGGCGCGTTTTACGGGGATCGATCGGGTGGAGGCAAGGGCACAAGGGCGCACCAAGGGGGGCTTCATCGCCGGGGTGGCATTTTTCATCCTGGTCATGTGGGGGCTCTACCAGACTGCGCTGGATGTTAAAGACTGGCTGACGGATGCCAGTCGGTTGCCCATGAGCGAGCTGTTGCTGCAGGGGCAACACGAATATTTGAAGGCCGATGAGTTGCGTGCTGCCGTGCTGGATGGTGCCGAACTTCGCAACTTCTTCGAGCTGGATGTGAACGAATTGCAGGCGCGTCTGAACGCGCTGCCCTGGGTGGCCCAGGTCTCGGTACGAAAGAAGTGGCCGAACAAGATCAAGGTCTATCTCACGGAACAGGATGTGGCGGCTCGCTGGAACGGCAACCGCTTCGTCAACACCAAGGGTGAGGTGTTCAGTGCCCCGGACAGGGTGAAGAAGCCCCTGATGCAGTTGTCCGGGCCCGATGATCAGGCCGCCAAGGTGCTGGAAGCCAGCCATCAGTACGAAACGCTGCTGGCGGCCAAGGGATACAAGTTGCTGGGGGTGAATCTGACCCCCCGCCATGCCTGGGAACTGACCCTGGATGGCAACATTCAGCTGTTTGTGGGGCGCTCGGATATCGCGCTTCGTCTGCAGCGGTTTATCGATGCCTTTCCGGTCATCGAGCCCCGTGAGCGGGTTGCTTACGTGGATCTTCGATACGACACCGGGATGGCAGTTGGCTGGAAGAAAAGCGAAGAGAAAGTGAATGACCAACACCGCAGATAGAAATTTGATTGTCGGACTGGATATCGGCACGACCAAGGTGGCGGTACTGGTTGGCGAAGTATTGCCTGATGGCGAACTCAATGTCATCGGCATGGGCAGCCACGCTTCTCGCGGTATGGAGAAGGGCGGGGTCAATGACCTCGACTCCGTGGTCAAGTCCCTGCGCCGCGCGGTGGAAGAGGCCGAGATGATGGCAGATTGCCAGATCAGTTCCGTCTATCTGGGGCTGTCCGGCAAGCACATCGATTGCCGCAACGAGACCGGCATGGTGCCCATCTCCGACGAAGAGGTGACCCAGGAGGATGTGGACAACGTCATCCACACCGCCAAGTCGGTGCGGTTGTCTGACGAGCTCCGGGTGCTGCACGTGCTGCCCCAGGAGTTCGCCATCGACTATCAGGAAGGGATCAAGAACCCGGTCGGCCTCTCCGGCGTGCGGATGGCAGCCAAGGTGCATCTCATCACCTGCCACAACGACATGGCGCGCAACATCGAGAAGTGTGTGGAGAAGGTGGGTCTGCGGGTGGATCAGCTGATCTTCTCCGCCCTGGCCTCCAGCTACGCCGTGCTGACCGAAGACGAGAAGGAGCTGGGTGTCTGCGTGGTGGACATCGGTGGCGGCACCATGGACATGTCGCTCTTTACCGGCGGCGCCTTGCGCCACACCAAGGTGATTCCCTATGCGGGCAGCACGGTGACCAGCGACATCGCCTATGCCTTCGGCACGCCGCCGCTGGATGCGGAGGCGATCAAGGTGCGCTACGGCTGCGCCCTCGGCCGCCTGGTCAGCAAGGAAGACAATATCGAAGTGCCCAGTGTCGGCGGTCGCCCGGCGCGCAGCCTGCAACGGCAGACACTGGCGGAAGTGATTGAACCCCGTTACACCGAGTTGCTCTCCATGGTGAATGACGAGCTGGTGCGGGTGCAGAGCGAATTGAAGGCACAGGGGGTCAAGCATCAGCTGGCCGCCGGTGTGGTCTTGACCGGTGGCGCGGCCCAGATCGAAGGCATTGTGGAGTGCGCAGAGCAGATCTTCCAGAGCCAGGTCCGGGTGGGCGAGCCCATGAATATCCGGGGATTGAGTGACTACGTACAGGCACCGGTGTACTCGACTGCGGTCGGGTTGTTGCAGTACGGCCGCACCAACCAATCCACCGGCAGTAACAAGGAATATGCCGCCAAGGCAAGCGTAGGTGGGCTGGTCAAACGGGTCAGCAACTGGTTGCGTGGCGAGTTCTAAAGATTTTGCTGAGTCAGGCAAATAAAGCGGAGAGACAACATGTTTGAATTTATGGATAGCCACACTGACGAAGCCGTCATCAAGGTGATAGGTGTGGGTGGCGGCGGCGGCAACGCAGTCGAGCACATGGTTCGTCAAAACATCGAAGGTGTCGAGTTCATCACCGTGAACACCGACGCCCAGGCACTGCGTAACTCCAGCGCCAATACCACCCTGCAGATCGGCGGTGGCATCACCAAGGGTCTGGGTGCCGGGGCCAACCCGGAAGTGGGTCGTGACGCCGCCATGGAAGACAGGGAAGCGCTGCGCGAGCTGCTGACCGGTTCCGACATGGTGTTCATCGCTGCCGGCATGGGTGGTGGTACCGGCACCGGCGCTGCCCCGATCGTGGCCGAAGTGGCCCGCGAGATGGGTATCCTGACCGTTGCCGTCGTGACCAAGCCGTTCTCCTTCGAAGGGAAGAAGCGAATGGGCTTCGCCGCTCACGGCATCGAAGAGCTCTCCAAGAACGTCGACTCCCTGATAACCATCCCCAACGACAAGTTGCTGAAGGTGCTGGGTCGCGGCATCTCCCTGCTGGACGCCTTCAAGGCGGCCAACGACGTGCTGCTGGGTGCAGTACAGGGCATCGCCGAGCTGATCACCCGCCCGGGTTTGATCAACGTCGACTTCGCGGACGTGCGTACCGTGATGCGCGAGATGGGTACCGCCATGATGGGTACCGGTTCCGCCTCAGGTGACGATCGTGCCGAAGAAGCGGCCGAGAAGGCCATCTCCAGCCCGCTGCTGGAAGACGTGGATCTGGCCGGTGCCCGCGGCATCCTGGTCAACATCACTGCTGGCATGGACATGACCATCGAAGAGTTCGAGACCGTGGGTAACGCGGTCAAGGCCTTCGCGTCCGAGAACGCTACCGTGGTGGTGGGTACCGTAATCGACCCGGAAATGCACGACGAACTGCGCGTTACCGTAGTGGCGACCGGTATCGGTGCCGAGCGCAAGCCCGACATCACTCTGGTCAAGAACAACATGGTTCAAGAGCGTCCGGCCCGTCAGCCCCTGATCAGCGAAGCCCTGCAGTCTCGCGTGATGGAAGAGGCCCCGGCCAAGGTGGTGAACGCCGAGCCGCAAGCTCGTCGCGAACCGGATTATCTCGATATTCCTGCGTTCCTGCGCAAGCAGGCAGACTAAGCCTCTGATGGCTCTGGTTTGTTTGTTGCTTAAGGATTGTGCTAAGATGGCCCGGCAACGACCATCTGGTCAGGAATTTGAGCTGTTAAAGCGGATACACCCATGATTAGACAAAGAACCTTGAAAACGAGTGTCCAGGCCACCGGTGTGGGCCTGCATTCGGGCCGGAAAGTCACTATGACGTTCCGTCCGGCGCCTGTTAACACAGGGATCGTTTACTTGCGTACCGATCTGAATCCTGTGGTCGCGCTGCCAGCCAACGCCGATCAGGTGCGTGATACCGTGCTTTGTACCGCTCTGGTGAACGAAGCCGGTGTTCGCGTGTCGACCATCGAACACCTGTCTGCCGCTCTGGCCGGGATGGGCATCGACAACCTCTATGTCGAGGTTGATGCTCCCGAGATCCCGGTAATGGACGGCAGTGCGCATCCGTTCATCTATCTGCTGCAGGAAGTGGGTATTCGTGAACAGAACGCACCCAAGCAGTTCGTGCGGATCAAGCAGAGCATCCGGGTTGAAGACGGCGACAAGTGGGCGGAATTCCACCCCTATCGCAACGGCTTCAAGATGGATCTCGAGATCGATTTCCAGCATCCGGTGTTTGAAGGGCGCAACCAGCGTTGCGTGCTGGACTTCTCCGGCAGCTCCTTCGTGAAAGAGATCAGCCGTGCTCGTACCTTCGGCTTCATGCGTGACATCGAGTACCTGCGTTCCCAGAACCTGGCACTGGGCGGCAGCCTAGAAAACGCCGTGGTGCTGGATGACTACCGGGTGCTGAACGAAGATGGTCTGCGCTACGAAGACGAGTTCGTGAAGCACAAGATGCTGGATGCCATCGGCGATCTGTACATGTGCAATCGCAGTATCATCGGTGAATTCCGTGCCTACAAGACGGGCCATGCCCTGAACAACAAGCTGCTGCGTGCCCTGCTGGCCCAGCAGGAGGCCTGGGAACTGGTGACCTTCGAGGGTGAGGGCGACAAAGCGCCCATCGCTTACTACGACAACGGTCTGGTTCTGGCCTGATAGCTGTGCAACAGGACGTCGGTCATCTCTCCGCACCGACGTCCTGTCATTTGTTTATTCCATCCTTTAATACCGATTATCTCCCGGTTTTATTGCCCGTGCAGGCCCTTGGCCTCACCTGACCGAGAAGACAGATTTCTATGAGCATTACCCTGATCCTCCACGGTAAGCAGCGCCGCAGGTTGCACTTACCCAAACAACGTCTGGCCTGGGTCGGCGGTATTCTCTTCACTGTATTGGCCTTGGGGGGCGGCTGGCTCTGGCAGAGCTGGCAGCAGAAAATGGAGGCGCTGGAAGTGGCGCTGACCCTGGCGCAGCAGCAAAAATCCACGCAAGGGGCCGATGAAGCCCGCGAACAGCTTGCCATGCTGGCCGCCCAGGTGGGCACCATGCAGGGACAACTTGGTCGCCTCAACGCCCTCGGCGAGCGCCTGACCGAGAAGGCGGACCTCGATCCCGAGGAGTTCAACTTCAAGGAACTGCCCCCCATGGGCGGCCCTTCCTACGATGCAGACCTGGAAGTCAGCCTGGGTGAACTGCAAGATTCCATGGAACACCTCAGCCGTCAGCTCAGCAGCCGCGAAGAACAGCTGTCGGTACTTGAATCCTTCATCATGAACCACCATATCACCGATGCGGGTTTCATCCCCGGCTCACCGGTCAAGCAGGAGCGTGTCTGGATCTCCTCCGGTTTCGGTGGGCGGGTCGATCCGTTCAACGGTCGCGCCAAGATGCACAAAGGAGTGGATTTCCGCGGCAGGCCCGGCACCCCCATCCTGGCGACAGGCAAGGGGATTGTCAGCTGGGCAGGGCGGCATCCGGAGTTTGGCAACATGGTGGAGATTGACCATGGCAATGGTCTGGTCACCCGCTATGCCCACAATTCCAAGTTGCTGGTGGATGTGGGCACCCTGGTCGATGAGGGCCAGAAGATTGCCCTGATGGGGCGAACCGGTCGTGCAACCGGAGTTCATTTGCATTACGAAGTGTTGAAAGATGGTCGTCAGGTCAACCCCGCGCGCTTTCTGAATGCCAGACGGGGTTAGGTTTTTTCTTCAGGTTCCAGTGACGGAACGCTTATATAACCAAAACAGTTGGTACCCATGATTAGCACACTGCTCACCAAGATTATCGGCAGCCGGAACGACAGAACGCTCAAGGCTTTGCGCAAAATTGTAAAACAAATCAATGCGATGGAGCCTCAATTCGAGGCACTGTCCGATCAGGAACTGCAGGCGAAGACCGCCGAGTACCGTCAACGTCTGGAGCAGGGCGAAACACTGGAGCAGTTGCTGCCGGAAGCGTTCGCCACCGTCCGTGAAGCCTCCCGCCGTGTGTTCGGCATGCGTCACTTCGACGTCCAGCTGATCGGCGGCATGGTGCTGAACTCCAACCGCATCGCCGAAATGAAGACAGGTGAAGGTAAAACCCTGACGGCCACCCTGCCGGCCTACCTGAACGCCCTGACCGGCCGCGGTGTGCACGTCGTGACGGTGAACGACTATCTGGCCAAGCGTGATGCGGAAGCCAACCGCCCGCTGTTCGCCTTCCTCGGCATGACGGTGGACTGCAACGTGCCCGGCATGGATGCGTCCCAGAAGCGCGATGCCTACGCTGCCGACATCACCTACGGTACCAACAACGAATTCGGTTTCGACTACCTGCGCGACAACATGGCATTCTCGCCGGAGCAGCGCGTGCAGCGTCCGCTCAACTACGCGCTGGTGGATGAGGTGGACTCGGTGCTCATCGATGAAGCCCGCACCCCGCTCATCATCTCCGGTCCGGCGGAAGACAGCTCCGCCATGTACACCCAGATCAACAAGTTGATCCCGCTGCTGGTCAAGCAGGACAAGGAAGACTCCGAGGAGTACACCGGCGACGGCCACTACACGGTGGACGAGAAGAACCGCCAGGCGCTGCTGACCGAAAACGGCCAGATCTTCGTGGAAGAGCTGCTCAAGAAAGAGGGACTGCTGGCCGAGGATGACTCCCTGTTCTCCGCCACCAACATCAGCCTGCTGCATCACGTCAATGCCGGCCTGCGCGCGCACACCCTGTTCGAGCGCAACGTCGACTACATCGTCCAGAAGGACGAGATCGTCATCGTCGACGAGCACACCGGCCGCACCATGCCGGGTCGTCGCTGGTCAGACGGTCTGCACCAGGCGGTCGAGGCGAAGGAAGGGGTCAAGATCCAGAACGAGAACCAGACCCTGGCCTCCATCACCTTCCAGAACTACTTCCGTCTGTACGACAAGCTGGCGGGCATGACCGGTACTGCGGATACCGAAGCCTTTGAATTCCAGCAGATCTATGGCCTGGATACCGTGGTCATCCCGACCAACAAGCCGATGGTGCGCAAGGACATGGGCGATCTCGTCTACCTGACCGCCCAGGAGAAATACGCGGCCATCGTGCAGGACATCCGCGAGTGCGTGAAGCGCGGCCAGCCCGTGCTGGTCGGTACCGTCTCCATCGAGAACTCCGAGCTGCTCTCCGGCATCCTGACCAAGGAAAATATCCCGCACAAGGTACTGAACGCCAAGTTCCATGCCATGGAAGCGGAGATCGTCGCCCAGGCCGGCCAGACCGGCGCCGTCACCATCGCCACCAACATGGCCGGTCGTGGTACCGACATCGTGCTGGGCGGCAACTGGCAGGCGGAGATCGCCCAGCTGGAAAACCCGTCAAGCGAGCAGATTGCCGAGCTGAAAGCGGCCTGGCAGGTGCGTCATGACGAAGTACTGGCGGCCGGTGGCCTGCACATCATCGGTACCGAGCGTCACGAATCCCGCCGTATCGACAACCAGCTGCGCGGCCGTTCCGGTCGTCAGGGTGATCCGGGTTCCTCCCGCTTCTACCTCTCCATGGAAGATACCCTGATGCGGATCTTCGCCTCCGACCGCGTGACCGGCATGATGAAGAAGCTGGGTATGGAAGAGGGCGAGGCCATCGAGCATCCCTGGGTGACCAAGGCCATCGAGAATGCCCAGCGCAAGGTGGAAGGTCGCAACTTCGACATCCGTAAAAACCTGCTCGAGTTCGACGACGTGGCCAACGATCAGCGCAAGGTGGTCTACGAGCAGCGCAACGAACTGCTGGACACCAACGACATCTCCGAGACTATTCACGTCATCCGTGACGACGTCTACGGCGCCATCATCGACGAGTACATCCCGCCCCAGTCCCTGGAAGAGATGTGGGACGTGCCGGGTCTGGAAGCGCGTCTGAAGTCCGATTTCGCCCTGGATCTGCCGCTGCAGCAGTGGCTGGCGGAAGACGACAAGCTGTATGAAGAGAAGCTGCGCGAACGCATCCTGGATGAAGCCACCAAGCTCTATGCCCACAAGGAAGAGCTGGTCGGCAAGGAGGTGCTGCGCAACTTCGAGAAGGCGGTGATGCTGCAAACGCTGGATGGTCTGTGGAAGGAGCACCTGGCGGCCATGGATCACCTGCGCCAGGGCATCCATCTGCGCGGCTACGCCCAGAAGAACCCCAAGCAGGAGTACAAGCGCGAATCCTTCGATCTGTTCACCCAGATGCTGGAGACCCTCAAGCGCGACGTGGTCAGCATCCTGAGCCGGGTACAGGTGCAGGAGCGGGATGTGGAGGCGATGGAAGAGCAGCAGCGCCAGCAGGCCGAAGCAGCTCCCCGTACCTACACCCATGCCACGGCCGAAAACCAGCTGGCTGACGAGGATACGGGTGGGGCCGAGGGCCATACCACCTTCGTGCGCGACGAGCAGAAGATCGGGCGCAATGATCCCTGCCCCTGTGGTTCGGGTAAAAAATACAAGCACTGTCACGGTCAGCTGACCTGACACCCTGCCATGATGAATACACCGCCTCCGGGCGGTGTATTCATTTTCGGACCAAGGAGGGGACGATGAGCAGATTGCCGGCGGGATGGGATGGGGAGGCACATGGGCACTGGCTGCAGGAGAAGCGCCAGGAGGCGATCCGTTGTGTGCTGAACAGGCTGAACGCAGAGACGAACAAATCCGTTCCCCTGCAACTGCAGTTTGCCTATTACCTCTTTTTGTCCGGCGATCCCGCCTCGGCGGCACAGGTGCTGACGCTGGCGTACCGGTCCGCGCCCGATAACACTGAGGTGCTGCGCAATCTCTGTGTCTGCCTCTCGCGCTCCGATCAACATGAGCGGGCCGTGACGCACCTGGCCGAACTGGTGCGGCGCGAGCCGGATGATTATCTGGTCCATGACGGGCTTTGCACTTCCCTTGCCAAGCTAGGACGCCATGAAGAAGCGGCACAAGCGGGAACCCGTGCCCTGACTCTCAAGGATGAGGCCGTCTCGCAGCCCGTCGCGGGGTGGGTGCTGCCGACAGAGGGGCCGGATGTCTGGCTCGCGGAGCAGGGGGAGAAGCAGGCAGTCATCGCCTTCTCCTTGTGGGGAGCACAGCCCCGCTATTTGCGGGGAGCACTCGACAATGTGCTGGCCGCAGCTTACCTCTATCCTGGCTGGCGGGTGCGCTTCTATGTGGATGGCAGTGTCCCTCAGGGGTTTCTGGCCTGCCTGCAGGAACATGGCGCCGAGATAAGGGTGCAGCCCGATGGCCAATCCCAGCGTCAGCGCCTCTGCTGGCGCTTCCAGGTCGCCAATGATCCGGGCGTGGGGCGCTTTCTTGTGCGCGATGCGGACTCCGTGCTGAATCTGCGGGAGCGGCTGGCGGTCGATGACTGGCTTGCATCGGGGCGCTGGTTCCATATCATGCGTGACTGGTGGAGCCACACCGATCTGGTGCTGGCCGGCATGTGGGGCGGTGTGGCCGGAGTGCTGCCTCCCCTTGCGCCGCTGATGGCGAGCTATCAGCCCAGTACCATGGAAACACCGAACATCGACCAGTGGTTCTTGCGAGACTGTTTATGGCGCTATCTGCGCCAGAGCGCGCGGGTACACGATCGTTGTTTCACTCCGCCCGGTGCGGTGCCCTGGCCGCAGGTTGCGCCGCCGGGCAATGAGCATGTCGGGCAGGATCTCTTCAGGGCCCGGGGGGATCAGCAGGCCATTCGGCTTGCCCCCTGGATCGCCCGTTTGCCGTGTTTACGCTGAGGACAATGATGGAACAGAAGAAACGGATCTGGGTGGCGGTGGGCGTCATCGAGAACGAACGGGGCGATATCTTCATCGCCAAACGGTCAGCCGATCGCCATCAGGGGGATCGTTGGGAGTTTCCCGGTGGCAAGGTGGAGTCGGGGGAGGATCTGCTCACCGCGCTGGACAGAGAATTGTGGGAAGAGATCGGGATCCGGGTGCAGGATTGTGCCCCCTTCATGGAGCTGCACCACGACTACCCCGACAAGCAGGTCTTGCTGGATATCTGGAAGGTGACCCGCTTCCACGGCGAGCCCTTTGGCAAGGAGGGACAGGAGTGCCGCTGGGTACCACTGGCCTCGCTTCACGAATACCACTTCCCGGATGCCAACGGCCCCATCGTCGCGCGGTTGCAGGCCTCGCTTGCCTGAAAGGGAATCGATACCAACGAAAAAGGGCCTGAGGGCCCTTTTTTGATCGTGAAGTGTTTATTGCCAGGGATCGCCCTGTTCCGGATCGGGCAGCAGATCCGGGTTGATCTCGCCCGGGATGCGCTTCTGTTCATCCGCCCACTCGCCGAGGTCGATCAGCTGGCAGCGCTTGCTGCAGAAGGGGCGAAACGGGCTCTGCGGACCCCATTCGATCTCGCTCTGACAGGTCGGGCACTTTACCTTGGTCACCATGGGGCGCTCCTCAACAACAGGCGAGCTGGAAGGATACGTCGCCTATCTGCTGTTCCGTCGTCGGCAGGAAGCGCAGGGCGAAGCGGTTCTTGTGGCCGCTTAGGGTCGGATAGCAGGGCTGGGTGCCCGCCAGACGGATGCGGATCAGTTCAGCCCCTTCGGCGGTATCCTGGAAGAAGCCGTTGGTGGCTACCTGGTCGCTGAAGTTGCCCGACTCGCGCCACAGGCGCAGCAACAGGGAGATGGCGTTCATCAGCAGGGTGATGTCACTCAGCCATTGCTGCATCTGCTGGTGGCGGGTGACGGCCGGGGTCGCCAGCCAGTGGTGCAGTTGCGGCACATCGAAGGCGCACAGACCACCCGGAATGGAGAAGCGCTGACGAATGGAGCCGAGCAGGCGATCCTCTTTCAGACGGGCGCCGGGGCGCGGGGAGTTCAGCAGGTTGCGGGAGAGCTGGGTACTCTCCTGCTGCATCCGCTGGATCTGCTCGAGATCGACGTCAGGCAGACTGGCCCAGTGGCTCAGGCGTTGGCCGAGGCGCTCCAGATCCTTGATGAGATCGGCGCGCAGATCACCACGCTCCAGCAACTCCTGCAAATCGAACAACCCCTTGAAGAAGGCGATATGTGCCCAGGACTGGTCACTCTCCAGATTGTCGCGGATCTGGGAAAACAGGGACTCCAGACGAAGATAGGTCCGGCTTTTTTCATTGAGGGGAAAATCGTAAATCATGCCTAATCCTGGCCAGCCATAAACCGGCCTAGTGTACTCACAGTTGGTGGGCTTGTTGAGAGGCAAATGCCAGATATGTCTGGTGCAGGGCGAAAATTCGCTGCCCGATGGTCTCACTCGTGCCACTCTGGTTGTCCAGGACGTCGTCGGCCATCGCCAGGCGCTCGCTGCGGCTCGCCTGGGACGCCAGTATCGCCTGGGCCTGTTCCCGACTGACGCCATCGCGGAGGCAGGTACGCTCGATTTGTGTCGCTTCGTCCACATCGATCACCAGCACCCGATCGGCGAGGGAAGTGAGCCTGTTTTCCACCAGCAAGGGGACGACCAGCAGGCAGTAGGGGGAGCGGGTTGCCGCACACTGGCGCAGCATCTCGCTACGGATGAGGGGATGGAGCAGGGCATTGATCCACTCCTTGGCCTGCGAGTCGGTGAAGATCCGCTCTCGCAGCCGGCGGCGATCGAGCTGGCCATCGGGGGTCACGACATCCGGGCCAAAATGGGTGGCGATGGCAGCCAGAGCAGGGGTGCCGGGCTCCACCACCTCACGGGCGATGATGTCCGCATCCACCACCTCGATGCCCAGCTCGGCAAAGCGGTTGGCAACCGTGGTCTTGCCGCTGCCGATTCCCCCTGTGATTGCGACTACATACATGGGTCAGAGATCCTTTTGCTAGAGCACAACATCAAGATACCAGCGGGTGATGCTATCGCCCCACAGCAGCGTTATCCAGCCCGCGATGGCGAGATAGGGGCCAAAGGGAATGGGTTTGCCCTGGTGGTGATTGCGCAGCAGGATGAGACCGATGCCGATGATGGCGCCTGCCAGCGAAGAGAGCAGCAGCACGATGGGCAAGGCTTGCCAGCCCAGCCAGGCGCCCAGCGCCGCCAGCAGTTTGAAATCCCCGTACCCCATCCCCTCTTTGCCGGTTAGCAGCTTGAATGCCCAGTAGAGGCTCCAGAGCACCAGATAGCCCGCCATGGTACCGATCACCGCATCGGCCAGGGGCACGAAACCGCCCGCCAGATTGAACAGCAAGCCACCCCAGAGCAGGGGCAGGGTGAGCTGATCCGGCAAGAGCATCTTGTCCAGGTCGATGAAGGTCAGTGCGACCAATGTCCAGGTGAGCAGCAGAGCAGCAAGGGTGCCCCAGCCAGGGGCAAGCGCGGCTGCCACCGAGACCGACAGCAGTGCGGTGAGCAGCTCGACCAGGGGATAGCGAGCCGAAATGGGGGCGTGGCAGTTGCGGCAGCGCCCCCTGAGCCATAGCCAGCTCAACAGGGGAATGTTCTCCAGCGCCCCTATGGGGTGGTCGCAGTGGGGGCAGCGGGAGCGAGGCACCATGAGGTTGTATCGTCCGGTTGCAGGAGGAGTCTCTTCATCGTTACCGAAATAGTCGCTGTATTCGGCATGCCAGGTCCGCTCCATCATGATGGGCAGACGATGGATCACCACGTTCAGGAAGCTGCCCACCATCAGGGAGAAAAGGAAAATCAAGGAGAGATAGAGCCAGGGCAAGCCCTGGGCCAGTTCGATCAAAGGCACCATAGATCAATCGCTTGTGTCGGGAACGGGGATGGCAGATGGCCGGGGGAAATGCACCGCCCGGCCCTCTGTCGAGGGGGTCAGTGTATCACAGAGCCCAGCTTGAAGATGGGGAGGTACATGGCCACGACCATGCCGCCGACCAGCACCCCGAGCACCACCATGATGATGGGTTCGAGCAGGCTGGTGAGGCCGTCGACCATGTCGTCCACCTCCTGTTCGAAAATGGCGGCGACCTTGGAGAGCATGTCGTCGATGGCGCCGGATTCCTCACCGATCATCACCATCTGGGTCACCATGTCGGGGAAAAGATCCACGGTGCGCATGGCGACGTTGATCTGCATGCCGGCCACCACCTCGTTGCGAATGGCCATGGTCGCAGTGCGATAGACATAGTTGCCGGATGCTCCGGCCGCCGAGACCAGGGCATCCACCAGCGGGATACCGGCGGAGAAGGTGGTGGAGAGGGTGCGGGCAAAGCGGGCCATGGCCGCCTTGTGCAGTATGTTGCCCACCACGGGAATGGTGAGGATGAACTTGTCCGTGTTGTCCCTGACCTTCTGGGATTTTCGCCAGGCCCGCACATAGAGGAAGACGGCGAGAGCAGCGCCGCCAAAGATGACGTACCACCACTCCTGCATGAAGCGGGAGATGGCGATGACGAACCGGGTGAAGGCGGGCAGCTCGGCACCGAAGCTCTTGAAGATATCCTCGAACTGGGGAATGACGAAGAGCAGCAGGATGGAGGTGACGACGATGGCCACCAGAATGACCATGGACGGATAGAACATGGCCTTCTTGATCTTGGATTTGAGGGCTTCGTTCTTCTCGCGGTAGATGGCGATACGGTCGTAGATGGTCTCCAGGGCACCGGATTGCTCCCCGGCCTCGACCAGGTCGCAATAGAGGTCGTCGAAGTGGCGGGGATGGCGGCGCAACGCCTCCGAGAGCGGGGTGCCCGTTTCCACATCGGCGGCGATCTGGCCGATGAGCTCGCGCACCGCCGCTTTCTCGTGGCCGCGGGCAATGATCTGAAGACTCTGCACCAGAGGCACGCCGGCAGAGAGCATGGTGGTGATCTGGCGGGAGATGACGGCGATGTCCATCGGCTTGATCTTGGCGCCGCCCTTGGAGAAGAGCCCCTGGCTCTGCTTGCTGACCCTGGTGACGTTGACGCCCTGCTTGCGCAGCTCGGCCTTGACGGTGGTGATGCTGTCGGCTTGCAGCTCGCCGGAGACCTTCTGTCCCTTGCGGTTGACGCCGTGCCAGCGGTAGGAGAAGACTTTTTTCGGTGCGTTGCGTTTTTGAGCTAATGTGGCCATCACTGCATCCTGCAATTGGGCGACGTTGGCCGGATGCTGCTGCCTGTCCGGCTCATCTTGGCTTGAAGAAGGTCATCGGGGTGATGGCAGCGGCTTCACCCGGCGAGATGACACGGGCACTGCGAACTCAGTTGGTGGTGATCCTGTTGATTTCGGCCAGGCTGGTGACGCCAAGACGCGCTTTCTCGAGGCCGGATGTACGCAGGGTGCGCATCCCTTCCTTCTGGGCTATCGCGGCAATCTGCAGCGAGTTGGCTCCCTGCATGATGAGTTTGGCGATGTTATCGGACATCAGCATGATCTCATAGATGCCGACCCGGCCTCTGTAGCCTCCCGAGCACTCCTTGCATCCCACGGGCTTGAACAGCCGCAAACCGGCGGCCAGTTGCTGCTGGGTGAAGCCCAGCTCCAGCAACTCGGCTTCCGGCACCACTTCCGGCGCCTTGCAGTGATCGCAGAGTTTGCGGGCAAGGCGCTGGGCCATGATGAGGGTGACCGAAGAGGCGATGTTGAAGGCCGGCACCCCCATGTTCATCATCCGGGTGAGCGTTTCTGCCGCCGAGTTGGTGTGCAGGGTGGAGAGCACCAGGTGACCGGTCTGGGCGGCCTTGATAGCAATCTCGGCGGTTTCCAGATCCCGTATCTCCCCCACCATGACGATGTCGGGATCCTGGCGCAGGAAGGAGCGCAGAGCGCTGGCGAAGGTGAGCCCCGCCTTGGGATTGATCTGAACCTGGTTGACGCCGGGCAGGTTGATCTCGACCGGATCTTCGGCGGTGGAGATATTGACCTCGCTGGTGTTGAGGATGTTGAGGCCGGTATAGAGTGAGACCGTCTTGCCTGACCCCGTCGGGCCGGTCACCAGGATCATGCCCTGAGGTTTGGAGAGGGCGTGCAGGTATTGCGTCTTCTGCCGGTCGTCAAAGCCGAGTTGATCGATATTGAGCCGGGCGGCCGAGGAGTCCAGCAACCGGATCACGATCTTTTCGCCCCACATGGTGGGCAGGGTGTTGACCCGCATGTCCATGGATCTGTTGCGTGAGATCTTGAGTTTGATCCGGCCATCCTGGGGCAGGCGCCGTTCGGCAATGTCGAGCCGCGCCATCACCTTGAGGCGAGCCGCGAAGCGGTTGGCCAGGTTGACCGGCGGCGTGGCGACTTCGTGCAGTATGCCGTCTACCCGAAAGCGGATCCGGTACTTGGTCTCGTAGGGTTCGAAATGCAGGTCGGAGGCCCCGCGCTTGATGGCATCCATCATGATCTTGTGGACGTATTTGACGATGGGGGCGTCATCGTCCGCGGTGTTGACGCTCTCGTCGAGGCGGGAACTCTCGTCGGAGACCTCGAGTTCGGAGATCTCGGCCTCGTCGATATGATCCATGCCCAGGGTATCCTGCTCGCTCTCCATCAGCTTGCCGATGGCGGCGGTCAGCTTGCTCTCTTCGACCAGCAGGGCTTCCGTGTGCAGGCCAAAACTGAAGCCAAAATCCTCCAGAGCCGACACATTGGTCGGATCGGACATGGCGATATAGAGAGTATGCCCCTGGGTGTAGATGGGCAGGACATGGTGCTTTTCAATCAGCTTTTGATTGAGGTATTTCTGCGGGATCTCGGCGAGATCGAAGGCCGCCAGATCCAGTAGAGGTACCCCATATTCCAGCTCGCAGAAATCGGCGAGGGCTTTGCTGTCGAGGATGTCGTTTTCAATCAGGAAGGTGACAAAGGGCTTGCGCTGCGCCTTGGCCTGGCTCAGATAGCGCTGTGAGTCCGGCTCACTGAGGAGGGAAGAAGCGGCCAAGCTGGTGGCCAGGCCGCTATTAAGGCTAGAGGTCATGCGTTAGCATTTGCCGTCGGTGACGCAAGAGCCAGAAATTTTCCACAAAACTTGCCGTCCGGCTTGGACTGCTCCAGAAGTTACCAGCTGATAAGTGGAATTATCCAGAGCTTCGGCTGCTGTACCGGTAATGGTAATGATGCTACCAGCATTGGAAACAGCGACGTTATCAAAATTATCGGTTTGTGCACTGGCACCAGATACTGCATTGTTACCTGCTGCTGCACAACTGTTACCAAGGGCTGCAGATGTGCCAGCCCACCCTTGAACGCAGACTTCTACGGCGGTTTTGGCCGGACCTACAGCGGCAATGACCTCGGAGAATTTGGCGCGTTTGGTATAGCTCTGATACGCCGGCAAGGCGATGGCGGCGAGGATGGCGACGATCGCAACGACGATCATCAATTCGATTAGCGTAAACCCTGACTGTCTTTTCATGTCAAATATCCTTTTTTCCATGTTTCCTGATAAGCACCAGTGGAATGCTATCCACGCTGGTATCTTATCCGAGCGCTTCGGGTTGGCAACAGAGGCGGGGACCTTGTTAGCCACTTTTATGTCATTTAGTGAAATGTGTAGAAAAATCAAAGATTAAATGGCTTCCATTGGCACTTGTCATGAGGCGGGAGGGCCCATCTTCACACTCCTTATGTCGTGGGATCCTGCATAAAGAAAAGGCGCCGATGGCGCCTTTTGCAAGTTTCGAGCCCTGTAATATTTTTGGGCACGAGCAACGGATGGGGCTTGCTCAAGCCTCGACAAAGCGCATGGAGAGATCCAGTGCCCGCACATGCTTGGTCAGCGCTCCCACCGAGATAAAGTCGATCCCGGTCGCGGCGTATCCGGCAAGGGTATCGAGGGTGACGTTGCCGGAGACTTCCAGCTTGGCTCTGCCCTGATTGAGGCGAACAGCGTCCTGCATCATGGGGATGTCGAAGTTGTCCAGCATCACGATGTCGGCCCGTGCGGCCAGGGCCTGCTCCAGCTCGGCCAGGGATTCGACCTCGACTTCCACCGGTTTGTCCGGATTGAGACGGCGCGCTTCGCTGATTGCTTCCGCGATGCCACCGCAGGCGAGAATGTGGTTCTCCTTGATGAGGTAGGCATCAAACAGACCGATACGGTGGTTTTTGCCGCCCCCGCAGGTGACCGCATACTTCTGGGCGCTGCGCAGGCCGGGCAGGGTCTTGCGGGTATCGAGGAGGCGGCAGTCAGTGCCTTCCAGCTCGGCCACATAACGGGCGGTCAGGGTGGCGACCCCGGAAAGGGTCTGCACGAAGTTCAGCGCGTTGCGCTCGCCGGTCAGCAGCACGCGGGCGGGGCCATGGAGGCGGAACAGCTCCTGATTGGGGGCAAGGCGTTCACCATCTTGCACTTTCCACTCGACCTTCACTTCGCCACCGAGCTGGGCAAACACCTCGTCGACCCAGGGCTGGCCGCAAAATACGCCCGCCTCGCGGGTGATGACTCGCGCGGTCGAGATGCGATCGGCAGGGATCAGCTGGGCCGTGATGTCGGCGCTGGCATCCGGTTGATCCAGCGCGGTGAGGGCATCGCCCAAGTCTTCGAGAAGTGCGGCGCGCACGGCGCGGCGGATGTCCTGTTGTAACATGCCTTATTCCTGCAAGGGTCTGAGAAGCAATTGCCTGTCTTTCTGGCGCAATTCCAGCCTGCCCAGGGCATTCATGCCCACCAGGATCTCCTCCCCGTCGGCAGCCGGATTGATAAAGACGGACAAATCGTACAGGGTCAGCGGACCCATCGCCAGACTTTCGATCCGGCCAGTTTCGACCTGGATCTCTCCGGCTGCCGTGTTGACCCGGCTGCGGCCCGTGGCGACGAGGCCGAGCCGGGCGGCCACCTGGCTCGGTATGGTCACCCGGGTTGCTCCTGTGTCCAGCAGCAGTTGCACCGGCTGGTCGTTGATGGCACCCTCCAGACGATAATGGCCGCTGGCATCGGCCTTGAGTAGCAGATCGCCGCTGGCGGTCACCGACGGTTGTTCACGACCATGAAAGTAGAGGGTCAGCAGACCCAGCAGCGAGAGCCAGGCGAGCAGCCAGAGACGGCGTGCCATCGGGTGCATAGTGTGTCCCATATCGCGCGAGTGAATGGCTCAGCCTAACATAGCGTTATCCATGAATTCAGAGACTTGTTCCCAGTTTTCCCATCCCGCCAGAGGCACATCGCTTCCATTTGTGAGTCGAGCAGACGATGACACAACCCACAACCCTGTTTTCCATCGATCGTGAAGGATGGTGCGAGCAGGCCCGCAAGGTGCCTTCCCCCCATCACAATGAGAGGCTCAGCCCGGATGATGTCTCCTTGCTGGTGATACACGGCATCAGCCTGCCCCCCGGGCAGTTTGGTGGCCCCTTTATCGACGATCTGTTTCTGGGGCGCCTCGATCCCGGTGCTCACCCCTATTTCGCCGGTATTCATCAACTGAGGGTCTCGGCCCACTGCCTGATCCGCCGCGATGGGGAACTGGTACAGTACGTGCCTTTTGGCGCCAGGGCATGGCATGCGGGAGTCTCGAGCTGGGAGGGGAGGGAGGCGTGCAACGATTTTTCCATCGGGATCGAACTGGAAGGGACCGACGAGCTTCCCTACAGCGACAAGCAATACGAGGTGCTGTCGGACCTCAGCCGGGCGATTGTTCACCGTTATCCCGCCATCACGGCGGACCGTATTGTCGGCCACTGCGACATCGCGCCGGGCCGCAAGACGGATCCGGGTGACAGTTTCGAATGGCCTCGCTATCGGGAAAAGCTTCACTTTGAGTGAAAAATCTAAAAATTATTTTGTGTTTTTAGAATCAATGGCTTGCCTTGTCTGGCAAGCCATTTTTCATGCTGTTGAATAAATGTTATCGGTGAGCAAACTCACAAATATTGGTCAGACCATTTTCTATGAGCTATATCATGATTCCGCGTTTTTACCCCCAAAGTGGCAACCGAGCTTCTTGATTCAGATCATCTTTTGGGTGGACTTTTTTCAAGCCCTCTGCTAATTTTCGCCCCAACCATAAAATTGGTAATACCAATTTAACAAAGTAGCCTCATGCCCTATATCAAGATAACTCAGCCCAAGCTGGCCGACGCCATTGTCGCCGAGCTGGAAAGCATGATTCTGGAAGGCAGCCTGCAGCCGGGCCAGAAGTTGCCGCCCGAGCGGGAACTCGCCATCCAGTTTCAGGTGTCGCGCCCTTCCTTGCGCGAAGCCATCCAGCGCCTGGAAGCGAGAGGACTCTTGTATCGTCGTCAGGGCGGTGGCACTTACGTACAAAATGCCCTGAGCAAGGGGATCGCCGACCCCCTGTTCGAACTGCTCAGCACTCACCCGGAAGCCCAGTACGACCTGCTGGAGTTTCGTCACGCGCTGGAAGGCATCTGTGCCTACTATGCTGCGCTGCGGGGCACCGAGGCTGATTTCGAACGGATTCGCCTGGCGCAAGCCGCCATCGAAGAAGCCGGTCAGCAAGGCTCGCTGGTGGTCGAATCGGCCGCCGTGACCCAGTTCTATCTGGCCGTGGCCGAGGCCTCCCACAACGTGGTGCTGCTGCACCTGTTGCGGGCCATGGGCCCCATGCTTGAGCAGAACATTTTACGCAATAACGAAATTTTGAATCGCCGTCCGGGAGTGGTCGCCAAGATCCGTCGCCATCGTGCGAGCCTGATCGAGGCTATCCTGTCGGGGGCTCCGGAGCGGGCCAGGGCTGCTTGTCATGAGCACCTGGCCTTTATCGAGGACACCTTGTTGGATATGCAGAGGGAAGACAGCCGGATCCAGCGATCCATGCGTCGGATCCGTCAGCAGGAAAACTAATCCCACAAGGCTTTCTTAATTGTCGAATGCTTGCGCCCTTCGCCGTGCAATGC
Source organism: Aeromonas sp. INTO2 (assembly GCF_049860605.1). Taxonomy (NCBI): domain Bacteria; kingdom Pseudomonadati; phylum Pseudomonadota; class Gammaproteobacteria; order Aeromonadales; family Aeromonadaceae; genus Aeromonas; species Aeromonas sp. INTO2. Next base: position 3,653,515 of record NZ_CP187588.1, on the reverse strand, counting down.
CGTGCAATCACAACAACATAGGAACCAGCCATGTCTGATATCCTGAAGAACGATGTGGACCCGATAGAAACGCTGGAGTGGCTTGCCTCTCTGGAATCCCTGCTGCGTGAAGAGGGTCCGCAACGCGCTCAGTTCATCCTTGAACAGTTGGCCGAGAAAGCCCGCGCAAGCGGTGTGGACGTGGCTGCCAAGGCAAACCGCGACTACATCAACACCATCCCGTCCAGCGACGAGCCGGCCTACCCGGGCGACCTGGAAATGGAACGCCGCATTCGCGCCATCATCCGCTGGAACGCCATGATGATCGTGCTGCGCGCCTCCAAGAAAGACCTGGACCTGGGTGGTCACATGTCTTCCTTCGCTTCTTCCGCGACCATCTATGAAGTCTGCTACAACCACTTCTTCCGTGCCCGCAACGAGAAGGACGGTGGCGATCTGGTCTACTTCCAGGGTCACATCTCCCCGGGCATCTACGCCCGTGCATTCGCCGAAGGTCGTCTGACCGAAGAGCAGCTGGACAACTTCCGTCAGGAAGTGGATGGCAAGGGTATCCCTTCCTACCCGCACCCGAAACTGATGCCGGAATTCTGGCAGTTCCCGACCGTTTCCATGGGTCTGGGCCCCATCGCCGCCATCTATCAGGCGCGTTTCCTGAAGTACCTGACCGACCGTGGCATCAAGGATTGCTCCGAGCAGACCGTTTACGCCTTCCTGGGTGACGGCGAGATGGACGAGCCGGAAGCCAAGGGTGCCCTGACCGTTGCCGTGCGTGAAAAGCTCGACAACCTGGTGTTCGTGGTCAACTGCAACCTGCAGCGTCTGGATGGTCCGGTTGTCGGCAACGGCAAGGTCATCAACGAGCTGGAAGGTCTGTTCGCCGGCGCTGGCTGGGACGTGACCAAGGTCATCTGGGGTCGCAAGTGGGATGAGCTGCTGAAGAAAGATACTTCCGGCAAGCTGATCCAGCTGATGAACGAGACCGTGGACGGTGACTACCAGACCATGAAGTCCCGCGACGGTGCCTACGTGCGCGAGCACTTCTTCAACCGTTACCCGGAAACCGCCGCGCTGGTCAAAGACATGACCGACGAGGAGATCTTCGCCCTGAACCGCGGTGGTCACGACCCCCGCAAACTGTTCGCCGCCTTCTCCAAGGCTGCACAGACCAAGGGCAAGCCGACCGTGATCCTGGCCAAGACCATCAAGGGTTATGGCATGGGCGAAGCGGCCGAAGGCAAGAACATCGCTCACCAGGTCAAGAAGATGGATCTGGGCTCCGTGCGTCACCTGCGCGATCGTTTCAACCTGCCGGTCACCGACGAGCAGCTGGAAAACCTGCCGTACCTGAAGATCGAAGAGGGTACCGAAGAGCACAAGTACCTGCACGCCCGCCGTGCCGCACTGAAGGGCTATGTACCGACCCGTCTGCGCGAGAGCACCACCAAGCTGGAAATCCCGGCGCTGGATGCCTTCGGTCCGCTGCTGGGTGAACAGGCGCGCGAAATCTCCACCACCATGGCGTTCGTGCGTTCCCTGAACGTGATGCTGAAAGACAAGTCCATCGGCAAGCGCATCGTCCCGATCCTGGCTGACGAAGCCCGTACCTTCGGTATGGAAGGCCTGTTCCGCCAGATCGGTATCTACAGCCCGCACGGTCAGCAGTACACCCCGCAAGACCGCGACATCGTCTCCTACTACAAGGAAGACAAGCAGGGTCAGGTTCTGCAAGACGGTATCAACGAGCTGGGCGCCATGTCCTCCTGGCTGGCTGCTGCCACCTCTTACAGCACCAACGACTGCCCGATGATCCCGTTCTACATCTACTACTCCATGTTCGGCTTCCAGCGGATCGGCGACATGGCGTGGGCAGCCGGTGACCAGCAAGCCCGTGGCTTCCTGCTGGGCGCGACCTCCGGTCGTACCACTCTTAACGGAGAGGGCTTGCAGCACGAAGATGGTCACAGCCACATCCTGGCCAACACCATCCCGAACTGCATCTCCTACGACCCGTCCTACGCCTATGAAGTGGCGGTGATCGTACAGGACGGCCTGCGCCGCATGTACGGTGAGAACCCGGAGAACGTGTTCTACTACATCACTACCCTGAACGAGAACTATGCCATGCCGGCCATGCCGGAAGGCGCCGAGGAAGGCATCCGCAAGGGTATCTACAAGCTGGAAACCGTGGCCGGCACCAAGGCCAAGGTACAGCTGCTGGGTTGTGGTTCCATCCTGGGTCACGTGCGCACTGCCGCCCAGATCCTGGCCAGCGAGTACGGCGTGGGTTCCGACGTGTTCAGCGTCACCTCCTTCAACGAACTGGCTCGTGACGGTCAGGACGCGGATCGCTGGAACATGCTGCACCCGACCGCCGAAGCGCGTGTGCCCTACATCGCTCAGGTACTGGGTTCCGAAGCCACCATCGCTGCGACTGACTACATGAAGTCCTTCGCCGATCAGGTGCGTGCCTTCGTTCCGACCGAGAACTACCGTGTACTGGGTACCGACGGTTACGGCCGCTCCGACAGCCGTGCCAACCTGCGTCGTCACTTCGAAGTGAACGAGTTCTACGTAGTGGTTGCTGCCCTGACCGAACTGGCCAAGCGCGGCGAGGTAGACAAGCAGGTTGTGGCCGAAGCCATCGCCAAGTACGGCATCGATGCCGACAAGGTCAACCCGCTGTACGCGTAAGAGGATTGAGTGTCGCGCCGGGTATCCAGCGCGACCTTGCCTGGGTTTAAACGGATAACGCGGGATGCGCGTGGTGATGCTCAGGCTGCCACGCGGATGCACGCAAGAGGATAAAGCGCAATGTCCAAACAGATTATGGTGCCGGATATCGGTGCCGATGAAGTTGAAGTCACCGAGATCATGGTGGCTGTGGGTGACAAGGTCGAGCTGGACCAGTCCCTGATCGCCGTGGAAGGTGACAAGGCCTCCATGGAAGTCCCGGCTCCGGCCGCCGGTATCGTCAAAGAGATCCTGATCAAGGTGGGCGACAAGGTTGCCACCGGTTCCCAGATCATGGTCTTCGAATCCGAGGGTGCTGCCGCACCGGCTCCGGTCCAGGCTGCTGCCCCGGTTGCTGCCGCGCCGGCCGCCGCTCCTGCTGCTGCCGCTCGCCAGGACGTCAACGTGCCGGACATCGGTGGTGACGAAGTCGAAGTGACTGAGATCATGGTTGCCGTGGGCGACATGGTTGAAGCCGACCAGTCCATCATCGCCGTGGAAGGTGACAAGGCCTCCATGGAAGTACCGGCACCGTTCGCCGGCCGCGTGGTCGAGATCAAGGTCGCCGCCGGCGCCAAGGTTTCCACCGGCTCCCTGGTGATGGTCTTCGAAGTGGCGGGCGCTGCCCCGGCCGCTGTTGCCGCGCCGGCTCCTGCTGCTGCCCCCGTGGCTGCCGCTGCTCCGGTTGCCGCCGGTGCCAAGGACGTCAACGTGCCGGACATCGGCGGTGACGAAGTGGAAGTGACCGAAATCATGGTCGCCGTGGGTGACAAGGTTGAAGCCGACCAGTCCCTGATCACCGTGGAAGGCGACAAGGCCTCCATGGAAGTGCCTGCGCCGTTCGCCGGTGTGGTCAAGGAGATCAAGGTGAAGGCGGGTGACAAGGTCTCCACCGGTTCCCTGATCATGGTATTCGAAGTGGCGGGTGCCGCTCCGGCTGCCGTGGCTGCTCCGGCTCCTGCCGCAGCACCTGTTGCTGCCGCTCCGGCTGCCGCCGCGCCGGCTGCCGCCGCTCCTGCACCGGTTGCCCAGGCTGCTGCCGCCTCCGATTTCGTCGCCAACGACGCCTACGTTCACGCCTCCCCGGCAGTACGCCGTCTTGCGCGCGAGTTCGGTGTCAACCTGGCCAAGGTGAAAGCCTCCGGTCGCAAGGGTCGCATCGTCAAAGAAGACGTGCAGGCTTACGTGAAGGATGCGGTCAAGCGCGCCGAGTCCGCTCCGGCTGCCGGCACCGGCACTGGCAACGGCATGAGCGTCGTGGCCTGGCCGAAGGTTGATTTCAGCAAGTTCGGCCCTGTCGAAGAGCTGGAACTGACCCGCATCCAGAAGATCTCTGGTCCTGCCCTGCACCGCAACTGGGCCATGATCCCCCACGTCACCCAGTTCGACGAAGCCGATACCACGGATCTGGAAGCGTTCCGCAAAGAGCAGAACATCCTGGCCGAGAAGCAGAAGCTGGACGTGAAGATCACCCCGCTGGTGTTCATCCTGAAGGCGGCCGCCAAGGCCCTGGAAGCCCATCCGCGCTTCTGCAGCGCCCTGTCCGAAGACGGCAGCAAGCTGATCATGAAGAAGTACATCCACATCGGTGTGGCGGTGGATACCCCCAACGGTCTGGTGGTTCCGGTGGTTCGCGACGTCAACAAGAAGGGCATCCACGAGCTGTCCCGCGATCTGGCCGAGATCTCCAAGAAGGCCCGTGCCGGCAAGCTGACCGCTGCCGACATGCAGGGCGGTTGCTTCACCATCTCCAGCCTGGGTGGCATCGGCGGTACCAGCTTTACCCCGATCGTCAACGCGCCGGAAGTGGCCATCCTGGGCGTCTCCAAGTCCGAGATGAAGCCGAAGTGGAACGGTAAAGAGTTCGTGCCGCGCCTGATGCTGCCGCTGGCTCTGAGCTACGACCACCGCGTCATCGATGGCGCCGACGGTGCCCGCTTCATCACCACCCTGAGTGGTGTGTTGTCCGACATTCGTCGACTGGTCCTGTAAGTGAGAGGGCGGGCCCAGAGCCCGCCCTTTTTGCTTCTCATTTCGTTAACAGGATTGTAAACTTGCCCCGTTTTTTTCACGGCTGCAGCGGCCTTGTTTGGCATAAGACTGTGCTGTCCGGGGATATAAGAACGACAAAGAGGTCATGATGAGTAAAGAAATCAAAACCCAGGTCGTAGTACTGGGTGCTGGCCCTGCCGGTTATTCCGCTGCCTTCCGTGCGGCTGACTTGGGTCTGGATACCATTATCGTCGAGCGTTACTCCACCCTGGGTGGCGTCTGCCTGAACGTGGGTTGCATCCCGTCCAAGGCACTGCTGCACGTCGCCAAAGTCATTGAAGAAGCCAAGGCGCTGGCCGAGCACGGCATCGTCTTCGGTGCCCCGCAGACCGACATCGACAAGGTGCGTCTGTGGAAAGAGAAGGTCATCAACCAGCTGACCGGCGGTCTGGCTGGCATGGCCAAGATGCGTAAAGTCCAGGTCGTGAACGGCTTCGGCAAGTTCACCGGTCCGAACACGCTGGAAGTGGAAGGCGCCGACGGCAAGACCACCGTCACCTTCGACAACGCCATCATCGCCGCCGGTTCCCGTCCGGTGAAGCTGCCGTTCATCCCCCATGACGACCCCCGCGTATGGGACTCTACCGATGCGCTGGAGCTGACGACCGTTCCTGGCAAGCTGCTGGTCATCGGTGGCGGCATCATCGGTCTGGAGATGGGTACCGTGTACTCCTCCCTGGGTTCCGAGATCGACGTGGTGGAGTTTGCCGACCAGCTGGTACCGGCTGCCGACAAAGACATCGTCAAGATCTACACCAAGCGCGTTGCCAAGAAATTCAACATCATGCTGGAGACCAAGGTCACCGCCGTTGAAGCCCGTGAAGACGGCCTGTACGTCTCCTATGAAGGCAAGCACGCCCCGGCCGAGCCGGTTCGCTATGACAACGTGCTGGTTGCCGTAGGCCGTGTGCCGAACGGCAAGATGCTGGATGCCGAGAAGGCCGGTGTTGCCGTCAACGAGCGCGGTTTCATCGAGGTGGACAAGCAGCTGCGTACCAACGTGGCCCACATCCACGCCATCGGCGACATCGTCGGTCAGCCCATGCTGGCCCACAAGGGTGTACACGAAGGCCACGTGGCGGCCGAAGTCATCGCCGGCAAGAAGCACTACTTCGACCCGAAAGTGATCCCGTCCATCGCCTATACCGAGCCTGAGATGGCCTGGGTGGGTCTGACCGAGAAGGAAGCCAAGCAACAGGGTCTGAACTTCGAAGTCGCCACCTTCCCGTGGGCTGCTTCCGGTCGCGCCATCGCGTCCGACTGCTCCGACGGCATGACCAAGCTGATCTTCGACAAGGAGAGCGGCCGCGTCATCGGTGGTGCCATCGTGGGCACCAACGGCGGTGAACTGCTGGGTGAAATCGGTCTGGCCATCGAGATGGGTGCCGACGCCGAAGACATCGCGTTGACCATCCATGCTCACCCGACTCTGCACGAGTCCGTGGGTCTGGCTGCCGAAGTGTTCGAAGGCTCCATCACCGACCTGCCGAACGTCAAGGCCAAGAAGAAAAAATAATCTTCTGCCCGTTTCATAAGAAAAGCCGCTCCATGGAGCGGCTTTTTGTTGTCTGTCTTTCGGCACCCTACGGTCAGCAGCGCCCCTTCTTGGCCTGTCCCGGTGGGCAGAAGGTACCGTCACCTCCGCGATCCCCGTCACTGACCCGGATCCGGGTATCGTCCACGCTCACATCGGCCCCGTGCACCCGCACGGGCCCGCTGCTGCAGGCACTGAGCAGCCCCCCCAGCACTATCATCACGACCAGCTTACCCATCATACCTCCTCGCGTTTTCCTGATTATGAGGTATGTGGCAGGGCGGTGGGAGACGGCGTATCCCCCGTGCGTCACGGCTTGCCGTGGTCATGAAGAAGGGCGCCGAAGCGCCCTGGTGCGGGTCAGGAAGAGGTGCCGTACGCTCAGAGGCGGAAGTTGCCGACCAGCTTGTCGAGCTCGCCGGAGAGGTGCTGCAGGTTGCGGCTCGACTCGGTCAGGTGATGGGCGATATCGGCGGTCTCCATGGTGAGCTGGTTGATGTCCTCCACGTTGCGGTTGAGCTCCCCCACCACGCTCGACTGCTCTTCGGTGGCGGTGGCGACCTGGATGTTCATGTCGCTGATCTGGGTGATGTGTCCGGTGATCTGGTCGAGGGCGCCGTTGGCCTCGTCGGCCTGGGTCACCACCCGCAGGCTCTGGTTGCGGCCCTGGGCCATGGCGCTGACGGCGCGGGCGCTCTGCTCCTGGAGGCTGTTGATCATGCTCTGGATCTCGGCGGTGGAGGCGGCGGAGCGGCTGGCGAGGTTGCGCACCTCGTCGGCCACCACGGCGAAGCCACGGCCCTGCTCGCCGGCGCGGGCGGCCTCGATGGCGGCGTTGAGGGCCAGCAGGTTGGTCTGCTCCGAGATGCTGCGGATGGTGTCGAGGATGCTGCCGATGGAGTCGGTCTGGCTCGCCAGGGACTCGATGACCCCGGCGACCTGTTCGATTTCACCGGAGAGGCCGACGATGCCGTGACGGGCCTGGGCGACGACCTGGGCCCCCGCATCGGCCTGCTCGTTGGCCTGCTTGGCGACGTCGGCGGCGAGAGACGCATTGCCGGCGATCTCGGTGACGGTGGCCCCCATCTCGTGGATGGCGGTAGCGACCTGGACGGTGCGATCCCGCTGGGCGGTGCAGTTGTGCTGGGTGAGCTGGGCCTTGGCGGCCACCTCGCTGGCGGTGGCGGCCACCTGGCGGGAGTTGCTCGCCACCTGCACGATGGCCCCGTGGATCCGGGTCACGAACTGGTTGAAGCTGTGGGCAATCTCGGCCAGCTCGTCCTTGCCGGTGAGACTGGCGCGGCTGTCGAGGGCGAGGTGGCGGGCCACCTCGCCAATATGGGATTGCAGGAAGGAGACCCGGCGGCGCAGCCCGATGAGGATGAGGGTCGAGACGAGCAGCGAGATGGCGATGGCGATGACGATGATGGCGATCATCTGGGTACGACCGCTGTCATAGCTGTTTTCGCTCAGGTCGTTGCGATGCTGGGCCTGACCTATCAACCCGTCGAGCAGCTCATTGGCGCCCTTGCGCATGACCCCGTAGCTCTGGCTGTAGCGATCCCGGTAGATGGCGCGTGCCTCGTCCATCTTGTTGTCAGAGAGCGCCTGCAACATGGGGGTCAGCTCCTCCCGCTCCACCCGGGTGAATTGATCGAGCAGGGTCTGGGCCCTGGCCCGGGCGTCCGGATCGACCTGGGCCTTGACGGCCTGCTCCATGGCCTGGCGCATCTCGGGAATGTCTTCCTCGCGGGTCTCCTTGACCCGGGTCAGCACCCCCTTTTCGTCGCGCAGGGAGGTGTCCTGCAGCAGCATCATGTCGATGCCGACGCGCATGCGCGGGATGCGGGAGGCCACTTCCGCCATGGCCCGCATGGGGGTGGCGGTATTCTGGAACAGCTCTTCGGCCTGCTGCCTGATGTTGTCCATGCTGCGCAGACTGGCGGCGCCAACCAGCAGCAGGGCGAGACAGGGCACGGTGACGGCCAGGATCAGTTGGGTTTTGATGGTGAGGTTGCCTGCCAGCATGTTGACTCCTTGGTGTGTTGCTGTGTCGCTACTGTAGCGGCTTGTCATGACGGTTCGCCGTCATGGGGGTCGGTATTCCCTGTCGACCCGTTGAAAAAAGGGCGCCGCAGCGCCCTTTCATCTTATAACCGGAAGTTGCCGACCAGCTTGTCGAGCTCGCCGGAGAGCTGTTGCAGGCTGCGGCTGGACTCGGTCAACTGGTGGGCGATATCGGCGGTCTCCATGGTGAGCTGGTTGATGTCCTCCACGTTGCGGTTGATCTCCCCGACCACGCTGGACTGCTCTTCGGTGGCGGTGGCGACCTGGATGTTCATGTCGCTGATCTGGGTGATGTGCCCGGTGATCTGGTCGAGGGCGCCGTTGGCCTCGTCGGCCTGGGTCACCACCCGCAGGCTCTGGTTGCGGCCCTGGGCCATGGCGCTGACGGCGCGGGCGCTCTGCTCCTGGAGGCTGTTGATCATGCCCTGGATCTCGGCGGTGGAAGCGGCGGAGCGGCTGGCGAGGTTGCGCACCTCGTCGGCCACCACGGCGAAGCCACGGCCCTGCTCGCCGGCACGGGCGGCCTCGATGGCGGCGTTGAGGGCCAGCAGGTTGGTCTGCTCCGAGATGCTGCGGATGGTGTCGAGGATGCTGCCGATGGAGTCGGTCTGGCTCGCCAGTGACTCGATGACCCCGGCGACCTGTTCGATTTCACCGGAGAGGCCGACGATGCCGTGACGAGCCTGTGCGACGACCTGGGCCCCCGCATCGGCCTGCTCGTTGGCCTGCTTGGCGACGTCGGCGGCGAGAGACGCATTGCCGGCGATCTCGCTGACGGTGGCTCCCATCTCGTGGATGGCGGTGGCGACCTGGACGGTGCGATCCCGCTGGGCGGTGCAGTTGTGCTGGGTGAGCTGGGCCTTGGCGGCCACCTCGTTGGCGGTGGCGGCGAGCTGGCGGGAGTTGCTCGCCACCTGTTCGATGGAGCCGTGGATCTTGGCGACAAAGTTGTTGAAGCCGGTCGCCACCTGGGCCAGTTCGTCACGGCCATCGACCTTGAGGCGATGGGTGAGGTCGCCATCACCGCTGCCGAGTTCGCGGAACAGGCGGGCCAGTTCGTTGAGGGGGCGGCTCACGGAACCCGCCAGGAGAACGCCGAGCAACCCCATGCCGACGGCGATGGCCAGGCTGACCAGCACCATGTGCAGGCGCGCTCTGTCCAGTTCGGCATAAATCTCGGCCTCCGGCACCTGGGCCACCAGATACCAGTCGAGCAGGGGGATGTAGCTGCTGGCCAGGATCACGGGCTGGCCGTCGACCTCGGCATGGGTGGCGGAAAAGGGCTGCTTGTTGAGCAGGTTGGTGCTACTGCCGCTGGCCAGCTGGGTCAGGTTGTCCCGATCGATGCGGGCGGCGTCGGGGTGCAGCTTCACCTTGCCGCTGCCGTCTGTCATGAAGACGAAGCCGCTGTCGTCGATGCGGAAGTTGGCGAGCATGCTGACCATGCTGTCGAGGGATTTGGCGAGGCCGGCGAGGCCGCGTCCGTCGAGTTGCTGGAAGTTGACGAACAGTTTCACCTCGCCGTTGCTTTCCCGAAAGATGCTGAGCATCAGATCCTGGCGGCTCTTGGTGTAGTCATAGAACCAGTTGTCCTGCTCGTGGTTCAGGATGCGCAGAAAACCGTCCTGGTTGTAGTAGGCGGCACTCTGACGATCGGCGAAGGAGGCGGTGACCAGACCATACTGGCTCGTCATGTCCTTGAGCTGGTTGATGAGGATGGACTCCTGCTCCTTGGGCATGCCGCGCTCGACCCAGTCCAGCACGAAGCGGTCGTTGGCAAGCTGTCTGGCGGCATTGGCGACCGAAGTGAGATCCTTTTCGATCTCCTTGCCGATGCGCTGGGTCAGGTTGGGCAGCTCCTGCTCGAACATGCGGTCCTCGATCAGCTGCTGGGCAGAACGCTGGCTGAAATAGCCCACCAGCAGGCAGGAGAGGGCCACGGCGAGGATGACGGTGGCCAGAATTTTCTGTTTCAGTGTCAGGCTTGCGAACATAAGGGTGACTCCGAAGTGTGAACCAGGGTTGAACTCATAATAGCGGCTGATTTGGCGCGCTCTTGAGGCGGCGGGGGCCTTTATTGTCGATTAACGTTTGCGCTCACACCCGGATTGGGCTGGATTGGCGCCCGATTTTGCCAAGACATCGTCGCAAGCGGGGCGACCCCTCGCCAGCACCCCGGCTTGCGGTTAAAGTGCTTGCACTTATAGTAGGCTGCACCTGACTGGCGGCCTGCCCGCTCGACTCGCACCGGATTTATGGACTCTCATATGCGCATCTTTCATCGGGGATGGACCCACCTGCTCGTGCTCCTGCTGGCGACCCTGCCGTTCATGGCGGCGGCCGGAGCCAATGATCCCGCGCCTTCGGCCAGAAACCCGGGGGCAACCAAGATGGATCGTCCGAGGATCGCCCTGGTACTGAGCGGCGGCGGGGCCAAGGGGTCGGCCCATATCGGGGTGCTCAAGGTGCTGGAGGCAAAGCACATCCCGGTGGACATCATCGTCGGGACCAGCATGGGCTCCTATGTGGCGGGCATGTATGCCATGGGGCTCAGCGCCGAGGAGGTGGAGCGCACGACGCTGGCCATCGACTGGAACAAGGGCTATCAGGACAAGGTGGGGCGCGACGAGCTCTCCCTGCGCAAGAAGCAGCAGACCGAGAAGTACCAGCTGCGCACCGACATCGGGGTCAACGGTGACCAGACCCAGTTGCCGGACGGCTTCTTCCAGGGGCAGTCCATGGCCAGCCTGCTGCGCCACGCCACCTCCAACCTGCCGGCGCAAAAGAGCTTCGACAACCTGCCTATCCCCTATCGCGCGGTGGCGACCGACATGGAGACGGTGACCCCCTTCGTGCTGGATCACGGCAGCCTCGCCAAGGCGATGCAGGCCTCCATGTCCATTCCCGGTGCCCTCAAGCCGGTGGACTGGGACGGCCGCATCCTGGCCGATGGTGGCACGGTCAACAACATGCCGGTGGACGTGGCCAAGGCCATGGGGGCCGACGTGGTGATCGCGGTGGACATCAGCGCCAAGCTGCGTACCCGGGAGTCCCTCAAGTCGGGATTGGCCATGATCGATCAGCTCACCACCTACATGACCCAGGTGGGGACCGAAAAGCAGAAGGCGCTGCTCGGCCCCAAGGACATCCTGCTGACCCCCGAGTTCGGCAACATGGGGATCGCCGACTTCGCCCTGATGCCGGAGGGGATCAAGATCGGGGAGGCGGTCGCCAATAGTGCAGCGGCCCGGCTCGATGCGCTCTCTCTCTCGCCCGCCGCCTACGCAGACTATCGCAACGGCAAGCTGAGCCGGCGCGCCGAGCGCAGCGGCCAGCCCGCCTACTACATCGACAAGGTGGAGATCATCAACAAGTCGCGCCTCTCCGACGACACGGTGCGGGCCATGCTGAACGTGCGTCCGGACAAGGTGCAGACCTACGAGAGCCTGGAGGCGGGGATCCGTCGCCTCTACGCCCTGGAGTCGTTCGATCGCATCACCTACGAGGTGGAGGAGCGGGACGGGGAGAACGTGCTGGTGGTGGACGCCAGCGAGAAGAACTGGGGGCCGGGTTATCTCAACTTCCAGCTCGGTTTCTCCGATGACTTCGAGAGCAGCTCCAACTACAACGTTGGCATGTCCTACACCCTGACCAACGTCAACGACTGGGGAGGCGAGTGGCTGACCGAGGCGTCCCTCGGGACCGCCAAGCACCTCAAGACCGACTTCTACACCCCGCTGGAGCCCTCCCAGACCTACTTCGGCGAGACGAGCCTGGCCTACGACAAGACCCAGCGGCGGGTCTTCTTCCCGGAAGAGAGCAGGTCGTCGTCCGGGGTCAGCTATCTGGACTCCGAGTACAGCTTCACCAGCGTGGATCTCGCCGTCGGCTGGAATCGCCAGCCCTGGAGCCGCTTCTCCCTTGGACTGGAGGGCAAGATCGGCAGCGTGGAGATCCAGAACCTCACCAACGCGGATGCCGATGCCTCCGCCTGGGGACCCTACATCCGCTTCGAGCACGACACCCTCGACAGCCGCTACTTCCCCTATCAGGGGGTCTACTGGGACATCAAGGGGGGCTACTCCTACGTCGATCTCGACCCCTCGGACGGCCCCTCCGAGCAGGCCGAGGGGGTGAATTACCGGCTGGTGATGATCAAGCCCTGGTCCTGGGACAGGCACAGCCTCAACCTGATGCTGGAAGGGGGCGGCTCAAGCTCCCAGGAGACGGTACCGCTGTTCGTGCAGGATCTGGGGGGGCTGTTCCGCATGTCCGGTTTCCAGCATTACCAGTTGAGCGGTCGCTACAGCCTGTTCGGCGGATTGCGCTACATCTACCGGGTGGCGGACAACGACTTCGGTGCCTTCAAGGCGCCCCTGTTCCTCGGGGGCTCCCTCGAGCAAGGGGGGGTCTGGGACAAGGGAGAGGACATCAGCATCGAATCCTCCTATACCTCGGGTTCCCTCTATATGGGGGTGGAGAGTTTCCTCGGTCCCATCTTCCTCGGCTATGGCGTGGCGGAGGGGGGACACGACATGTTCTATCTGCAATTGGGCACTACGTTCCAATAAGGGCGAAATGCTGCCTTTTTGTTAACTCACCTTGGGTGGGCGGCTTGTCACTCTAAAAAAACCTAATGGGTTTATATGGTTATGCTGGTTTGATGAATAACTGCACAGGGTTTGGATTTTAATTAGTCGTTAAAACTTATATAGTGGGGGGCACCCTACGGGTGTCCCGCAAGGACGATCGCCGCGAGCTTGGGCGAACCCCAAAAAAAAGACCAAAGAGGAATTAGTCGTGCTTGAAACATACCGTAAACACGTCGCAGAACGTGCCGCCGAAGGCGTGGTCGCCAAACCTCTGGACGCAGAGCAGGTTGCCGCCCTGGTTGAGCTGATCAAGAATCCGCCCGCCGGCGAACAGGACTTTCTGAAAGAACTGTTGTCCTCCCGCATTCCCCCGGGTGTTGATGAAGCGGCCTATGTGAAAGCCGGCTTCCTCACCGCCGTCGCCAAGGGCGAGGCCCATTCCCCCATCCTGACTGCCGCCGAAGCCGTCGAGCTGCTCGGTACCATGCAGGGTGGTTACAACATCCAGCCGCTGATCGACCTGCTGGACGATGCGACCCTGGCTCCTCTTGCCGCCAAGGGTCTCTCCCATACCCTGCTGATGTTCGACTCCTTCCACGACGTGGAAGAGAAGGCCAAGGCGGGCAATGCCCACGCCAAGCAGGTACTGCAATCCTGGGCTGACGCCGAGTGGTTCCTGAACCGCCCGGCCCTGGCCGAGAAGATCACCGTCACCGTCTTCAAGGTGACCGGCGAAACCAATACCGACGATCTGTCGCCGGCGCCGGACGCCTGGTCCCGCCCGGACATTCCGCTGCACGCCCTGGCGATGCTGAAGAACGCCCGTCCCGGCATCACCCCGGACAAGGATGGCGTCATCGGCCCCATCAAGACCATCGATGCCCTGAAAGAGAAAGGTTTCCCGCTGGCTTACGTGGGTGACGTGGTCGGTACCGGCTCTTCCCGTAAATCCGCCACCAACTCCGTGCTCTGGTTCATGGGCGATGACATTCCGTTCGTGCCGAACAAGCGTGCCGGCGGCGTTTGCCTCGGCGGCAAGATTGCCCCCATCTTCTTCAACACCATGGAAGATGCCGGCGCCCTGCCCATCGAAGTGGACGTCTCCAAACTGGAGATGGGCGATGTCATCGACATCTTCCCCTATGAGGGCAAGATCACCCGCCACGGCACCGACGAGGTGCTGGCCCGGTTCGAACTGAAGACCGAGGTGCTGATCGACGAAGTGCGCGCCGGTGGCCGCATTCCGCTGATCATCGGCCGCGGCCTGACCGACAAGGCCCGCGAAGCGCTGGGTCTGCCGTTCTCCACCGTGTTCCGTCGTCCGCAGCCTGTCGCCGACACCGGCAAGGGCTTCACCCTGGCCCAGAAGATGGTGGGCAAGGCATGTGGCGTGAAGGGCATTCGCCCGGGCACCTACTGCGAACCCAAGATGACCACGGTCGGCTCCCAGGACACCACGGGCCCCATGACACGCGACGAGCTGAAAGACCTGGCCTGCCTCGGCTTCTCCGCCGATCTGACCATGCAGTCCTTCTGCCACACCGCCGCTTATCCCAAGCCCATCGACGTGCAGACCCACCACACCCTGCCTGACTTCATCATGAACCGCGGCGGTGTCTCTCTGCGTCCGGGTGACGGCGTCATCCACTCCTGGCTGAACCGCATGCTGCTGCCGGATACCGTGGGTACCGGTGGTGACTCCCACACCCGTTTCCCCATCGGTATCTCCTTCCCGGCGGGCTCCGGCCTCGTGGCCTTCGCCGCCGCCACCGGCGTGATGCCGCTGGACATGCCGGAATCCGTGCTGGTGCGCTTCAAGGGCGAGCTGCAGCCGGGCATCACCTTGCGTGACCTGGTCCATGCCATCCCCTACGCCGCCATCCAGAAAGGGCTGCTGACCGTCGAGAAAGCGGGCAAGAAGAACATCTTCTCCGGCCGCATCCTCGAGATCGAAGGTCTGCCGACCCTGAAGGTGGAGCAGGCATTCGAGCTGGCGGACGCCAGCGCCGAGCGTTCCGCCGCCGGTTGCACCATCAAGCTGGATAAAGAGCCGATCATCGAGTATCTGAACTCCAACATCGTGATGCTGAAGTGGATGCTCTCCGAAGGCTACGGCGACGTGCGCACCATCACCCGCCGCATCAAGGGGATGGAAGAGTGGCTGGCCAACCCGGTACTGATGGAAGCGGACAAGGATGCCGAGTACGCCGAAATCATCGAGATCGACCTGGCCACCATCAAGGAGCCGATCCTGTGCGCGCCGAACGATCCGGACGACGCCCGTCTGCTGAGCGACGTGGCGGGTGACAAGATTGACGAGGTGTTCATCGGTTCCTGCATGACCAACATCGGCCACTTCCGCGCCGCCGGCAAACTGCTCGAGAAGTATCAGGGCGAGCTGCCGACCCGCATGTGGATCGCGCCGCCCACCAAGATGGACAAGGATCAGCTGACCGAAGAGGGCTACTACGGCATCTTTGGTCGCGTCGGTGCCCGCATCGAAATCCCTGGCTGTTCCCTCTGCATGGGCAACCAGGCGCGGGTAGCGGAAGGGGCCTCCGTGGTCTCCACCTCCACCCGCAACTTCCCGAACCGTCTGGGCAAGGGGGCCAACGTCTATCTGGCCTCTGCCGAGCTGGCCGCGGTTGCCGCCATCATCGGCAAGATCCCAACCGTGGAAGAGTATCTGCAGTATGCCAAGGCGCTGGACGCCACTGCGGCCGACACCTACCGCTACCTGAACTTCAACGAGATCGCCTCCTACACCAAGAAGGCCGATGCGGTGATCCTGCAGCAAGCGGTCTGAGACTCGTCGGTCTGACCACTGAAAATAACAATGCCGCGTCTCGACGCGGCATTTTCCATTTCAGGGGGCTGCGCGATAATGACCCGCCATGCCCAGCAACGGCGTCGTCGATTTGCCTGGTACGCGCGTTGCGCTTTCGTTGTCTGGCCATGATGGCCCCACCGTTTCCTGGTGGGCACTTTTATACCGCGGTACCTGCGAAGCGGGCCCGCGCATTGCGGCGTGGTTGCTATGTTTCTGTTCCGGATTGATCTGGCCCGCATGAAGTGGCGCCTTGGTTGTGCCCTGCTGGTGTTGGCCCTGCCCCTGGTGGTGGGAGGGTGGATAGTGCACGACAGCTACGAGCAGGAGCTGAAGAACGATGCCAGCGCGTCAGCCAGCAAGGCCAGAACCTTGCTGGAGCGCATGCTGGATCAGGCCGAACGGGCCAACCTCGAGGTATTGCCGCTGGCCGGTCGACCTTGCAGCGACAACCTGTTGCTGCTGCGCAAGCGGGTGGCGCTGGAGCCTTTCCTGCGTTCCATCAATCTGGTGCGACAGGGGATCATCAACTGCACCTCGCTGTTCGGGCCTGCCAGGGAAGTGGATGACGGCTCCCGCTACACGGATCGCAAGTTGCTGCTGATGAGCGGCAACCTGGTGCGCAAGAATCACCCCTTGCTGGTGGTGCGTCAGGAGCGGGGGCGTGATGCGGCACTGAGCGCCATTGACAGCAGCCAGCTCAGTTTCATGCTCACCCTGAGCAGCGATCCCAGCGAGCTGTTCTTGCAGGTGGGGTCCGCCTGGCTCGATGAGTCCGGCCACTTCCAAAGCGATCCGCCGAAACTGCACAGCAAGTTTGCCCTGATACTCGCCTCCCAGCGTTACCCCTTCACCATCCACGCCGGTTATGCCATGCCGATCTACTGGCGTGCCCTGTGGGAGGCTCGCCATCTGCAACTGATCTGGCTGGGAGCCAGTTCGCTGGTGCTCTCACTGCTGGTGTGGTGGCTGCTTGGGCGGCCTGGGGCCCTGACGGACGAGCTGAGACGCGGGCTGCGAGCCAGGGAATTTGTCCCCTATCTGCAACCGCTGATCGCCAGCAAGGGCGGCAAGATGGTGGGAGCCGAGGTACTGATGCGCTGGCAACATGCCACCGAGGGGCTGATCCGCCCCGATCTCTTCATCCCCCAGGCGGAAGAGTCTGGCCTGATCGTGCCCATGACGGTCAACCTGATGAAGACGGTGGCCAAGACACTCCACCCGGTGCAGGAGCAGTTGCCCGAGGCATTTCACATCAGCTTCAACATCAGTGCCATCCACTGCCGGGACCTCTCCCTGGTGGCGGAGTGCCGCGACTTCCTCGGCCACTTCGTGCCGGGACGGGTGGTGCTGGTGCTGGAGCTCACGGAGCGGGAGCTGCTGGTGACCAGCCCGCAGACCCTCTCCCTGTTTCGCCAGCTCGACGAGATGGGAGTGCAGCTCGCCATCGATGATTTTGGCACCGGCCACTCCAGCCTCATCTATCTGCAGCAATTCCACGTGGACTATCTCAAGATCGACCGCTCCTTCATCGGCCGTATCGGGACGGAGTCCCTCTCCGAGCACATCGTGGACAACGTCATCGACCTTGGGGGACGGCTGGGGTTGTCCCTGGTGGCCGAAGGGGTGGAGACGGAGCAGCAGGCCGCCTATCTGAGAGGCAAGGGGGTCCAGTATCTGCAGGGATACCTGTTTGCCCGCCCCATGCCGATACGCCAGTTCTGCCGGGAGCTGACGGCGGGAGAGATACAGGTCGCTGCCGGGCGCACCGCCCAGGGCTAGGCCGGGCCCACCAGGCTGTGCAGCCAGTTCACCAGGATGTCGTGGGGGCTGCCGGGTTCGGGAGGGGCGGGGGCGAGCAGGTGATAGCCGGTGCCGTCGGGGACGAAGCCGAGCGGTGCCACCAGCAGACCGGCCTCGATATCGTCGCACACCTGCCGGTAGGGGCCGATGGCGACCCCCAGCCCGGCGACTGCCGCCTGCAGGCTGAAATAGAAGTGCTCGAAGGTCTGACCCGGCCCCTCCTCGTCGGCGGACATACCTGCGTGCTGCTGCCACTCCAGCCAGGCGCCCGGACGGGTCTTGGTGTGCAGACGGGGTGCCGTTGGCCTGAGGGCCTGCACATCCCCCCTGGATTCAAAGAAGTGCGCCACCTTGCCCGGCGGGCAGACAGGGCCGGTCCGCTCTTCGAACAGCAACTGGTTGTAGAGCTCGGCAGGCCACTGGAAGTCGTTGCGCCGGATGGCGAGATCGATGCCGCTGCCAAAGCTGAGGGCGCCGCCGCCCGCCATCAGGTGTACGTCCAGCTCCGGGTGCAGGGCCTGGAAGGCGGGCCAGCGCGGGATCAGCCAGCGCATCAGGAGGGTGGGTTCGCAGGAGAGCACCAGCGACTGGGGGCGGCTCTGCTGGCGCAGGGCCTGCGCCGTCTGGCGGATGCTGCCCAGCCCCTCTCTGACCGCCTGATAGAACCGTTCACCCGCGTCGGTCAGAAAGACCCGGCGCTGGCGCCGCTCGAACAGCATGACCCCCAGATCCTCCTCGAGCAGTCGTACCGCCCGACTGATGGCGCCATGGGTGAGGTGCAGTTCGTCGGCGGCGCGGCCGAAATGCTCGGTGCGGGCAGCCACCTCGAAACAGCGCAGGGCGGTGAGGGAGGGAAGCGAGAGGGCTTTTTGTGAGTTTTTTTTCACCATTCATGTCAGAAATCATCGTTCGTTATTGGTGTTATTGGCAAATAAAATAGCCGATACCCCCTCTAATCAGGACTCTTTTCATGACCGAACTGTTAGCCGTTGTCGCCATTACTCTCTTTGCCGTCATCAGCCCCGGGCCCGACTTTGCCATGGTGTCGCGCAACAGCCTGCTGCTCTCGCGCCGCACCGGCGTGTTGACGGCGATCGGCATCGCGGCCGGGGTCTGCGTGCACGTGGCCTACACCCTGCTGGGGGTGGGCCTGCTGATCCAGCAATCCCTCTGGCTGTTCAACCTCATCAAGCTGGCGGGGGCCGCCTATCTCATCTTCCTCGGCATCAAGATGCTGCGGGCCAAACCGGCTGCCGATGAAGAGAGCATCTGTCAGCCTGCCCTCTCCAGCCTGGGGGCGCTGCGCACCGGATTTTTGACCAATGTGCTCAATCCCAAGACCACCATCTTCATCGTCAGCCTCTTCATGCAGGTGGTGCAGCCGCAGACGCCGCTGGCGGTCCAGATCGGCTATGGCGCCTTCATCGCGCTGGCGCACGCCCTCTGGTTTGGTGCGGTGGCGCTCTTCTTCTCCACCCCTGCGGTGCGGGACCGACTGCTGGCGGTACGCCACTGGATCGATCGGGTGTTCGGGGGGCTGCTGGTGGGATTCGGCATGTTGCTGGCATTGACCCAGCAGACGCGCTGAGGCGGGGAGGGGCGCTCCCCCTATCCACCCCCGACTGTAGGGTCTTGTTTTTCATGCCTTGGCAGCCACTTTTCGGTAGAATTGGCGCTCATTTTGAAGTCAGATGAGGCGCGGTATGACGGTCAGGTTCCAGGCATTTCACAGCATCAAGGCGATTGGCAATCGGGAGGTGCTGTTCAACTGGTCCAGAACCAACCCCCTCGGCGCCCTTGATCAGGTGTGGCGCCCGACGACCCGTGACGAGCTGCAGCAACTGCTGCGGGAATATCCCGAGCGCAAGCTGCGGCTCATCGGCTCCGGCCTCTCTTTCGAACCCATCCACAGCGTCTACGCCGAAGGCAGCCAGGCGCTGCTGGTGGACCTGCACCACCTGCGCGGCCAGCTGGACAAGACTGCCGATACGGTGACCTACCTGGCGGGGACGCCGCTTGATACCGTCTATGCCGACCTCATCGCCATGGATCGCATGCTGCCGGCATCCCCCGGCGTCATCGGCATCCAGACCCTGGGCGGTGCGCTCAGCACCGGCACCCATGGGCAGGGACTGCACCAGTCCGCCCTGTGCGATGCGGTGGCTGCCCTGACCGTGATGCTGGCGAGCGGCGACATCATCCGTGTGGATCGCACCGATCCGCGCTTCGGCGCCTTCGTGATGGGCATGGGGATGCTCGGTATCCTGCTGGATGTGACCCTCAACACCGTGCCCAACCGCATCATGCGCTGCACCAAGTTCACCACCGACTACCCCTTCCTGCTGGAACACAACGAGCGCCTCAACCGGGAGCACGCCTTCGTGAAGAGCTGGTGGTTCGCCTGGACCGGCGAGAGCCACATCTGGCTGGTGGATCCCGCCTCCGATGACGAGGTGGCCCGCTACCGCGCTGGGGGCAGCGAGCCGCTGGTGCTGGAGGGAGACATGGACGAGCGCATGAACCTGGCGCTCAATGCCACCATAGACGCGACCCTGCAGAAGATGGCCAGAGACACCAAGGACGAGGCCAGGGCAGGCGAGCACTTCGAGACGGTACGCCGCTTCAAGGACGCCTCGGATCTGGTGGGCAACGTCTACCAGATCCTCTGCAAGGGAATTCCTGCTCCCCAGATCAACTGCGAGGTGGCCGTGCCCCTCGAACGCATGGGGGAGGCCCTTGAAATCCTGCAGACATGGCAGGAGGCGAACCCCGGCGTGCTGCACTACCCCTTCATCCTGCGCTGCACCGGTCCATCCGTGGCCTGGCTCAGTGCCGCCCATGACAAGTCGGTGTGCTGGATAGGTTTTCTGGTCTATCTGGCGGCGGACGGGACCTTTGTCGGGGGCTCCATGGAGCAGATGCGCGAGTTGCAGCAACTGCTGGTGCCCCTCGGCGGCATTCCCCATTTCGGCAAGCACCTGGCGATGGACCTCTACGACTTCCCGGCCCTGTTGCCGCGCTGGCACGACTTCCTGGCCCTGAAGCGGGAGCTTGACCCCCATGGCCGTTTCGAAAACCGCTGGCTCGGCGACCTGTTCGCCAACCGGTAAGGATCTGACATGACCGATATGCAAGACACTCGCTTACTCATCCTCCTGCCGATCAGAGGGGGGGCAACCCGATGACAGACATGCAAGACACCCGCATCCCCGTGACCCTGCTGACCGGCTTTCTCGGCAGCGGCAAGACCACCTTGCTCAACCATTGGGTCAAGCAGCCCGAGCTCGGGGAGTGTGCCGTGCTCATCAACGAGTTCGGCTCCGTGGGGCTGGATCACCATCTGGTACAGCAGGTGGACGAGCAGGTGGTGCTGCTCGATTCCGGCTGCATCTGCTGCTCGGTGCAGGGCTCCCTGGTGGAGGCGCTGCAGGGGCTCTTCATGAAGGCCATCCAGCGCAAAATCAAACCCTTCAAACGGCTGATCATCGAGACCACGGGTCTGGCCGATCCGGCCCCTGTGCTGTTCACGTTGAGGGAAGAGGGCTTTACCGCCCAGCGCTACCGCTTCGATGGCACCGTCACCGTGGTGGATGCCGGCCATATCGAGCAGCAGCTGGCCGCTCAATATGAGGCGGTCAAACAGGTGGCGCTGGCGGATCTGCTGGTGGTGAGCAAGGGCGATCTGGTGGATGAAGAGACCCTTGCTCGGGTGGAAGCCCAACTGGCGGCCCTCAATCCGGCAGCCCCCATCCAGCGGGTCAGCAATGGGGTGCTCTCACCCGCGGTGCTGGAGAAGCTCGGCGCCTACAACGAGGAGGCGGGGCGCGACGTGCGCCAGTTGCTGGCCTGGCTGCGTACCGAATCCCCGAAGCAGGGGCTGGCTTCGCCCATGCAGCCGAAGATGACGCCGTTTGCCGCCAAGGTGGGGACGGCCGCGCCCACCCGCTTCGAGCACGGCAATATCGAAAGTTTCTCCCTACGCATCGGCGAGCCGCTCAAGCCTTCCCGCCTGCTGGCCGCCATCGATGCGGTGCAGGCGCAATACGGCGATGCCCTGCTGCGCCTCAAGGGGATATTGCAACTGGAAGGGGAGAGCCAGCCCGTGGTGATCCACGGGGTGCACGGCCAGCTCTATCCGTTGCAGGCGCTGGGGGAGTGGCCCGAAGGCAAGGCCCAGTCCCGGCTGGTGTTCATCGTGAAGAGCCAGGACAGGGTAGGCATAGAGCAGTTGTTCCTCTCAACCCTCAAGGCCCCCGAACCCAGCCTGGAAGAGCACCTCAAGGCCATGCTCGGCCACCCGGATGCCTGATATGCTGATATGGCCCGCGCTCGTGCGGGTCTAATGAGATGGTCACCCCCACCCTGTGAGCGGTACGCTGACAGGGTGTTTTTCTTTCAGGAGAGGCCATCATGGAAAACGTTGCGCTTATTGGTATTGATCTCGGTAAACACTCTTTTCACATTCACTGTCAAGACCGGTTCGGCAAGGCTCTTCTTCGCAAGAAGTTCAACCGGACAAAGCTCATCGAATCCCTCGCAACTTTTCCTGTATGCACCATCGTCATGGAGGCATGTGCCGGAGCCCATTACATGGCTCGTCGGCTGGCTGAATTTGGGCATGAGAGTAAGCTCATTTCGCCTCAATTCGTGCGCCCATTCGTCAAGAGCAACAAGAACGACTTCATCGATGCTGAAGCTATTTGCGAGGCCGCCTGCCGTCCCTCCATGCGGTTTGTAACGCCCAAGACCGAAAGCCAGCAAACGTTGGGAGCACTGCATCGTGTGCGCGAATCGTTTGTGCGCGATCGGGTTAAGGCATCGAACCAGATACACGGCTTTTTACTCGAATTTGGCATCAGTCTGCCCGTCGGTCATGCCGCCATCAAGCGCCTGCCTTCTGTGATGGCTGAACACGAGTTACCAGCGCGACTGATTACCATGTTGGAGAGGCTGCATGCCCATTTCAAGTATCTGGAGCAGCAAATTGCCGAGATCGACAAGGAACTGGCCAGCCAGCTTGGCGATGACGATCTTGGTCAGCGTCTGATGACAATCCCTGGTGTCGGCCCGATCACTGCCAGCGTGTTGGCCGCCGAGCTCGGTGACGGAAAACACTATCGATGTAGTCGTGATTTCGCGGCGTCAGTCGGATTGGTGCCACGCCAGTACAGTACTGGGGGCCGGGCAAACCTGAAGGGTATCAGCAAGCGTGGCGACAAAAATCTTAGACGATTGTTGGTGCAATGTGCACGAGCCTATATGCAACGGCTAGAGCGGCAAACGGGACGATTGGCTGATTGGGTCAGGTCTATGTTGACTCGGCGACATTCGAATGTTGTGGCTTGTGCACTAGCCAACAAGTTGGCCCGCACGGCTTGGGCGCTGGCGGCACGGCATACCGAATTTCGGGCAATGCCAACCTGACGCGCCCCTATTTACTTTTGTACTGACACACCCACCTGGTTTTGCGACTGTGATATTGGATGACGTGAACGGCATACCGGCCTGACTGATAACCTGGCAAAAGAATAGGCTTTCTAGGCCGAGGGTCTTTTTAGGACAGTCAGGCGCGATTCTCATCGTGGCGCGGAGAACATTCTCCATCAAGACGCCGGATAGATTTAAGCAAGCCAACCACAACACCCGAAATCAAGGTTGCAAAAAAGGGGGTGACCATAGATTTTCTTATGTGATGAGGAGAGACAGAACCATGCCTGACAGCTCCCCGATGGTGACGCCCGCCCAGCGCAAATGGCTGCCCTGGCTGACGGCGGTCGGTTTTTTTATGCAGACCCTGGATGGCACCATCCTCAACACCGCCCTGCCCAGCATGGCCGAGGCCCTGGGCGAGAGTCCGCTGCAGATGCAGTCCGTCATCATCGCCTACATGCTGACGGTGGCCCTGCTCATTCCCGCCTCCGGCTGGCTGGCGGACAGATTTGGCACCCGCCGGGTCTATCTGGTCGCCATCCTGCTGTTTACCCTGGGTTCCCTGGCCTGTGCCATCGCCAACACCCTGCCCATGCTGGTGATCGCCCGGGTGTTGCAAGGGGTCGGGGGGGCCTTGCTGATGCCTATCGGGCGTCTGGCGGTGCTGCGGGTCTACAGCAAGCATGAGCTGCTGAGGGTGATGTCGTTCGTCACCATCCCCGGTCTGCTCGGCCCCCTCATCGGCCCGGCCCTGGGGGGCTGGCTGGTGGAGGTGGCGAGCTGGCACTGGGTCTTCCTCATCAACCTGCCAGTGGGCCTGCTCGGCTTCGTGGCAAGCTGGCACTTCATGCCCGACCTTCGCCAGCACACCGCCAGGTTTGACTGGCAGGGGTTTGTGCTGTTCAGTGTCGGCATGGTGCTGGTATCCGTCGGTCTGCAAGGCCTGGGGGAGCACAGCATCTCAACCGGCTGGGCCCTGTTTGCGGTATTGTTCGGTCTGGCCGCCATGGCGAGCTACTGGCTCTATGCCGCCACGGCGGAGCAGCCCCTGTTCAGTCTGGCGCTGTTCAAGACGTCCACCTTCGCCATCGGTATCTGGGGCAATCTGTTTGCCCGCCTCGGCAGCGGCGCCATGCCGTTTCTCACCCCGCTCTTCCTGCAACTGGGGCTCGGCTTCTCCCCGAGCAAGGCGGGGATGACCATGATCCCCACGGTGATCGGCGCCATGCTGACCAAGACGCTGGTGAACAAGCTCATTCCGCGCATCGGTTATCGCCGCATCCTGATCGGCAACACCCTGGCGCTCGGGGCCATGATCGCGAGCTTCTATTTCATCGACAACCAGGTGCCCCACGGCGTACTGCTGGTGTGGCTGGCGGTCTTTGGCGCCATCAACTCCCTGCAATTTTCCGCCATGAACACCCTGACCCTGCAGGATCTCAGCAGTGAGCACGCCAGCAGCGGCAACGGTCTGCTGTCGGTGGTGATGCAGCTCTCCATGAGCCTGGGGGTGGCCATCGCCGCCAGCCTGCTGGGACTCTTCTCCATCGGCCAGCCCGAGGAGAGTGGCCGCTGGCTGGAGGGGTTCCACCTCACCTATCTGTGCATCGGCCTGATGTCCATGCTGGCGGCGCTGATCTTCGCCCAGCTGGCGCGGGAAAAGCGCTGAGTCCCAGGCTCAGGGGGCGGGCAGGTAGCTCACGTCGCAGGGCAATCGGGCCAGCAGTCCGGCCAGGTGGGTAGTCTCCAGCAGGAAAGTCTGCTCGGGGTGGCCCGGCGTCCAGGTAAAGGCGTGGTGATTCATGAGCACGGGATCCACCAGCAGGGGGATGTCGGCGCGGGGCAGGAAGGGGCAGACGGCTCCCGGCAGGCAGCCAATCTCGGTCTGCATCTCGTCGGCAGTGCAGATGGAGGGTTTGGCACCGAGCGCCGCCTTGACCGCCTTGCTGTCGAGCCGGCCGTCCCTGTGGGTCAGCAGCAGGGCGAAGCGACCATCCTTGAATTTGAGGAAAAGGGTCTTGCTGAACTCGGCCTGCCAGCCGAGGCGAGCCTTGACCCGCTCGTCGGTGGCGTAATCGAGGATGGGTTCGTGCTCGAAGTGCTGGTAGGGCAGGTCGGTGAGCAACTGACAGTTGAAGTCGTGAATGGCATCGAGTGGCATGGGGTTCTCCTGTGATGGCGGTCATCCTGCCACTTGCACCGGCGCAGGCCCAATCACCGTTTCTTATCCATCATCAGCGGAGTCATCAACAAGGGCACCCGAGGGTGCCCTTGCTGTTCAGTGATGCTGCAATTCGCCCGCTTTCCAGTGGAAGGGAATGGGGTCAAGGCGCTGAGAGGCTTTGTCGTAACCTGCCCACAGCTCAGCGATGGTGCGACCATCGATGGGGTGGCGGAATGTGGGGGCCAGCTCCGCCAGCGGCCAGAGCACGAAGGCGTTGGTGAGGATCTCGCCGCGGGGCAGCACCAGCGGTGTCTCGCAGACCAGCTCGCCGTAGAGCAGCAGATCGAGATCCAGGGTGCGCGGGGCGAACTTTTTGGCATCCGGCTCGCGGCCGTGAGCGAACTCCATGGCGCGCAGCCGCTGGCACAGGGTTGCCAGGGGCAGCTCGGTATCGGCACCCACCACCAAGTTGTAGAAGGGGCGGCCGTTGAAGCCCACCGCCTCGCTCTCGAATACCCGGGAGACCTGCAACTCGCCGAATTCGGCGTGCAGGGCATCGAGGCCGGCGCGGATATGGCGTTCCCGATCGATGTTGGATCCCAGACTGATATAGATGCGGGTCATCAGTTGGCGCTCGCAGCCGGCGTGCGATGGCGCAGGATCTCGACCCCGACGCCTGCCGCATTGGGCACGGCACCCGGTTTGGTCAGGGTCACCTTGACCCACTGTACCCGCTCGTCTTCCAGCACCAGGGCGGCGACCTGCTCGGCCATGGTCTCGACCAGCTCCACTATCTTGCCCTGGGCGTGATCACAGATCTTGCGAGAGAGGGTGGCGTAATCCAGCGCCAGATTGATATCGTCGGTTGCGGCGGCTGGGCGGTTGTCAAACCCCATCTCGAGGTCGAAACAGAGCTTCTGGCGAATGCCCTTCTCCCACTCATATACCCCTATGGTGGTCAAAACCTCGAGTCCGCGAATAAACACCTTGTCCATGACAGTACTTCTTCTTTACTCTTGATGGGCTGTGAAAACAGCGCAGGGATGCAGGCCCGGCAAGCAGATTGCCGCTGGCGGCCGGTTTGGGCGACACGCTTTCGGGCAAGCCCGGGCCTGGGAATGTGGCCCGCATCATACCCCATTCATATCGTGGTAAAAACGACCAAGATGACGGCCCTGACGATTTTGATGATTATTCTGGCCTATCTGGGCGGCTCGCTGTCCAGTGCCGTGCTGGTTTCCCGCATCACGGGTCTGCCGGATCCCCGTGACCATGGTTCCCACAACCCGGGGGCGACCAATGTGTTGCGCCTCGGCGGCCGGATGGCGGCGCTGATCGTACTGCTTCTCGACGTGCTCAAGGGGATGGCCCCCGTCTACCTCGCCTGGTATCTGCAGATCAAGCCCGTCTACCTCGGCTTTATCGGGGTGGCCGCCTGTCTGGGCCACATGTACCCCCTCTTCTTCCACTTCCGTGGCGGCAAGGGCGTCGCCACCGCCCTCGGTACCATGCTGCCCATTGGGTTTGCCATGGGGGGCGCCGTCATCACCACCTGGCTGCTGGTGCTGCTGGTGAGCGGCTATTCGTCACTGGCGTCCATCGTGACCGTGTTGCTCACTCCGCTCTTTACCTATCTGCTCAAACCGGAATACACGTTGCCGGTCTCCCTGCTCTCCTGTCTCATCCTGATCCGTCATCATGAGAACATTACCCGCCTGCTCAAGGGGGAGGAGTCCCGCCTCTGGGGGCGCCGGGGAGCGGTCCCGCCAGCAGAAGTGATGAAAATGGATGATGCTGCGCAAAAAAGAGACGAACGAGACGAAAAGTGAAATTTCCCGTTGACCACCTGCCCTAAAATCCGTTTAATAGCGCCCACGCCCAGATAGCTCAGTCGGTAGAGCAGGGGATTGAAAATCCCCGTGTCGGCGGTTCGATTCCGTCTCTGGGCACCATATTTTGGTGCCATGAAATAAAAACGTGTTCATGCACAATGGTTTGAAGTGTGCCGGCTTAGCTCAGTAGGTAGAGCAACTGACTTGTAATCAGTAGGTCACCAGTTCGATTCCGGTAGCCGGCACCATTTGCCCAGATAGCTCAGTCGGTAGAGCAGGGGATTGAAAATCCCCGTGTCGGCGGTTCGATTCCGTCTCTGGGCACCACGAATAATTCCTCCTTAGCTCAGTCGGTAGAGCGACGGACTGTTAATCCGCAGGTCGCTGGTTCGAGCCCAGCAGGAGGAGCCAAATAAAAAGCCCAGCAGCAATGCTGGGCTTTTTCTTTTCCCGTTTTTCGATGTTCCGCTTCCCGCTGTTCGAAAAGCGTCCTGTCCGGTGACAAAGCTGTCGCAGCGCCCCTCTTGAATCTTTCCTCCCAGTGACTTGGCCCGTCTGCCGAGTATGATGGCGTGGTGAGTCCCTATGCTGTGCCCGCCGGATCACCCTGTCGTGATCGACGCTTGCCGTCACCCCGGCCCGGCAAAACGGGATCGGTTTCTTGAGTGAGGTCATGCATGAATGCAACAGAGCTTTGGCAGCTTTCCCCCGAGCAATTCAACGAGTGGCGGCGTGAGAACGATTATCCCCGTATCTGGGCGCTGCTGGTGGCGTCGCTGCCCCATTTCGACGACTGGATGGCGGAGCAGAAGATAGAAAAAAGCGTGATCTTCCAGATCGGCATCGCCCGCTTCATCAGCTCCCGCTGCGTGCTGAGCCTTTGTGTCTACATGAGCGACGACAAGGTCCGTCTGTATGAGAGCGCCTCGAGTGCACTGGAATCCCTGCGCAAGAGCGGCCTCATCCGCTCGGAGACCCGTTTCGAGCCTTACAGCATGTGGTTGGCGGGAAAACATGGCAATGACGAGGTGAAACGGGTGCAAAGCCTGCTCTCGGTCTCGGAGAACAACAAGGGGGAGGCCCAGGTGCTGGGCAAGCATCGTCTGCTCAACATCGGCGGTGTTGCCCTCAAAAGCCCCATCATCTCCGGCCGGTTGCTCGATTTTACCTGTCTCGACGAGCTCTCTCTCGATGGGGCCGTCAACAACTCCAAGGTTTATCTGTGGCACTGCTCGGCCAAGGGGGTCAGGGTCAATGGCGGGGTGATCGGGCTCGATCTGTTCGACTCCCTGCTGTGGGACCACAGGGCCTGGGCCAAGAAGCGGGAGCTGGCGCTGGAGGACGGGGTCTTTCAGGACTTCACCATAGAGTGCGAGGAGATCCGCTTCCACTCCTCCCGGGCGGTGCTGAAAAACTTCAGCGTCAGCGCCAAGAACTTCGATGCCACCATGGAGCACACCAACCTGGACAAGGTGGAGGTGGTCTACAACGACAATGGGCGGATCGACCACAACGAGGCGAGCAAACTCTATCGCAATGCCAAGCGTCTCTTCTCCAGCGTGGGTGACACCGTCGACGCCGGCGAGTGCTACTACAAGGAGAAGCTGCACGAGATGAAGTCCCTGGCGAGCCCGCGGGAGCTGTTCCGGGAGCGCTGGTTGCGCAGCGGTCCGATGACGAAGTGCTGGCTCTCCCTGCTGTGCTATCTCAAGTGCGCGGGCAAGTTCATCAGCTTCATCACCTGGGGGTTTGGGGAGCGTCCCATCAGAAGCCTGCTGATGTCGATGGGGGTGATCCTGCTGGCGACCCTGACCTATTTCCTGGCGCCGGAGTCTGCAACCCACGGCCATCTGGGACGCTCCCTTTATTTCAGCATCGTCACCTTCGTGACCCTGGGTTATGGGGACATCTCCCAGACCTCCTCGCCGCTGCAACTGCTGTCGGCCATCGAAGCCTTCTGCGGCATGTTCCTGACCGGTCTCTTCCTCGCGGGTTTTGCCTCGAAAACCAAGCAGTATTGACGGGAGCGCCGACGGCGGGTGCCATCAGTGCCCGCCTCCGGTGCCCTCCTGCTGTCTTCCCATCCCTCCCGGCTGTCCCGGCGACCTTGCTTGACGCAGCGGCGGTGGAGCGACTTTATTTAAAGTCATCGCATGCCATGGCAAGCGATGGCGCCACCAGCGCCCGGACATGACGCAATCAGAGGAGAAAGCCCGGTATCGATCCGCCAACCACCGATGTAGAGAAGGAATAACGCTATGATATTGAATCACTTATGGGGATTGTATGCCCATCCCCACACCGAATGGCATACCATAGACGAGCGGCACGACAGCTTCAGAAACAGTCTGACTCACATCCTGCTCGTGGCCCTTATCCCTCCCATCTGCGCCTACTATTCCGCCGTTCACATCGGCTGGAGCATCGGGGTCGGCGATCCCATCACCCTGACCGCCAACAGCGCATTCAAGCTGTCGGTCGCCATGTACGTGACCCTTATCATCGGCGTGCTGGCACTCTCCTATCTGGTGCACTGGATGGGGCATACCTTCGGCTCGGATCCCAGCTACACGACCTCGCTGGAGCTGGCGGCCTACACCTCCACGCCACTCTTCATGGTGGGCTTCTCCGCTTTCTTCCCGCATCTCTGGTTCGTGATGCTCATCGGTTTGGTCGGGCTGACCTATTCCGTCTACCTGCTCTATATCGGCGTGCCCATCCTGATGCACATCACCAAGGAGCAGGGATTCATCTACGCCAGCTCAGTGGTGACGGTCGGCTTGGTGCTGCTGGTCTGCGTGCTGGCTGCCACGGCCATCCTGTGGGGATCCGGCTTCGGTCCCGTCTTCACCCAGTAGCCGTGTATGCCGACGGCAACGACGACAAGGGCGCCTTGATGGCGCCCTTGTCGTTGATCTCTCGCCTGGTCGGCGTGTCTTTGCCAGACCCGGGAGGGAAGTCGTCTGCGTTGATCAGCGGGGATTGCCGCTGCCGATGCCGAACGGGATGCGGTAATCGCTGCTCTGATCGCCGAGGCTGACGGTCAGATTGCCCTGGGCGCGGCTCGGGATCTGTACCTGCTGGGTACCCATCAGGTTGGCGTGGACGGAGGCCACCAGATCACCGGATTCATCGCGCACCTCCAGCATGGGGTTGGCCTTGCCGGCCATGGCGGCGCTGGCATGCCAGTTCACGAACAGCACACCCGGGGTGGCGTTGAAGTCGGCGGGGACGGAAGCCTGGGCAACACCGGCGCTCATCAGGCCTGCAACGGCCAGCATCTTGATCACGTTTTTCATGTTCATTCACTCTCTTGGTTTTTATGTCATTGGCAAGGCCTGATAGGCCTGCATCAATGCATCCTTGCAAGAGGTCATTCAAATGGTGTGTTGTTTTGTCACGGATGTTTGTCGCCCATGTGTATGGGGGACTGCCATGAACGACCAGTTGTTTTGCGGCTTGGCGCTCCTGCCTAAGCGATGTGTGAATATTAAGCGCCTCACCCGGTCATTGTTAGCGAGATAAACTGGCCTACACGTTCAAAAAATATGAATGATGATTTGTGGGGGGCATAGACGGGTTGGAGGGGAGTCACCCTTCCGGAGAGAGGTGCATGTCCCAGACCTGACACCGGATTGTCACATCCGGTGCGTACTGTGTGGCTTCATTTTCACACTGGTTCAAGGATGACTATGTTTCGCGTTTCCTCCCTTGCCGCCTGCGTGGCGGCCACCCTGCTGAGCGGCTGCAATTCGGGCAATGACTCCTCCTCGCCCGCCGTCGGCGACTATCAATACAGCACCAAGGCGGTCTATGCCGCCCGTCAGGCAATGAACAGCTATGAGGTTGCCCCTGAAGGCTTTAGTCCCGTCTTCACCGAACTGGTGGCACGCCATGGCTCCCGCTCGCTGTCCAGCCCCAAATACGATGTGCTGACCAAGCTGGTGTGGGAGGAGGCCGCGAGACAGGGGGCCTTGACCGAGCTGGGCCAACGGCTCGGCGCAAAGGTGGACGCCGTCACGGCCGCCAACCAGACCCTCGGCTATGGCCTGCTGAGTGCGCTCGGCAAGGAGGAGCACGCCAACCTGGCGACCCGGCTCGCCGAACGGCTGCCCACCCTGCTGACCACTGAATCGACTCCCCTCTGCCTCAAGGTCGAGACATCGGGCAAGGATCGCGCCAACGAAAGCGCCTACTTCTTCATGCAGAGCCTGGCCAAACGGGTCTCTCTGGTGACGGACAGCCCCGACTGTTACGTCAGCCAGGAGAACCCTTCCGAGATCGACAAGGGGCTGCGCAACAAGTTCGAGC
The DNA here is from genome assembly GCF_049860605.1 of Aeromonas sp. INTO2. Taxonomy (NCBI): domain Bacteria; kingdom Pseudomonadati; phylum Pseudomonadota; class Gammaproteobacteria; order Aeromonadales; family Aeromonadaceae; genus Aeromonas; species Aeromonas sp. INTO2. The sequence continues at coordinate 3,622,173 of NZ_CP187588.1, read as the reverse complement.
TCTACTTCCACAAGACCGAGCCGCAGGGGGAGTACACCCGGTATCTGCCCACCTTCCAGGCCTATCAGGCCTTTGTCGGGGACGAAGACAACGGGGTGGCTCCTGCTCCCGAGCTGACCGAGGTCCTCGATGCGCTCAAGGCCCTGCCCAGGACCCGGGTGATGGCCCGCGAGATGCTCGAGCGTCTCTACAGCAAGGCTTTCGTCGACGAGCTGGCCGCCGGGGTGGATTATGTGGCGGTGAATCCGGAAGACGGCGGCAAGACCCATGTGCGCGACGAGGTGGACGCCGCCCTCATGCTCTACAACCTCTTCATCATCGGCCCGGGGATGATCCGGGAGGCGCAGGCACAAGGCGGGTCCTGGGATCTCGAGCAGTTCATCACTCCAGAGGAGTCTGCCTGGTTCTCCTACCTTTCCGATGCCGAGGACTTCTACGAGAAGGGGCCGAGTCTTGCCAGCCAGAGCGCCACCTACGCCGTGGCCCAACCCCTGCTTGACGGCCTCTTCAACGAGGTACAGACCCAGGTGGTGGAAGAGGCGGGCGAGCATGTCGCCAAGCTGCGCTTCGCCCATGCGGAGACCCTGATCCCGCTGGCGGCCCTGATGAAGCTGGAAGGGAGTCGCCAGAGCGCCCAGCCCGGCGTGCTGATGAGTCAGGAAAACAACGAATGGCGTGGCGGCTGGGTCTCTCCCTATGCGGCCAACATCCAGTGGGATGTCTACCGCAACGAGGCCGGCCGGGTGCTGGTGAAGATGCTTTACAACGAGAAGGAGCTCGCCTTCAAGGCAGGTTGTGCCCCCATTGAGGTGGGCAGCTTCTTCTATGACTTCGGCGAGCTCAAACGCTGTTACGACTACTCGTCCTGACGCGCTCGTGCCATCCCCGGGGCCGGTCATCGCCGGCCCCGTTTTTTTGGTTCAGGCGGAGCCGGCTTGTCGACGACCCGCCTGCCAGGTGGTGCCCATGGAGGCGGCGATGATGGCGGCTATCCCGAGCCATTGGGACGGGGGCAACTGCTCGCCCAGCCATACCAGTCCCATCAAGGCTCCCATGGCCGGTTCACCACTGGTGAGAATGCCGTAGCTCTTGAGGGGAAGGCGGCGCAGGGCAAACATCTCGAGAGAGTAGGGGATGGCGCTCGAGAGCAGCCCCACCCCGATGATGGTGAGGATCACGGGGACGGTGAATGACGCCTCGATCGCCCCCTCCAGCCCGAAGGGCAATACCAGCAGGGTGCCCACCCACATGCCCAGCGCCGGAGCCTGTGCGCCCAGCAAGGCTCCTGCCCGCTTTCCGGTGAGCATATAGAGCCCCCAGAAGAGGCCAGCCCCGAGAGCCAGTGCGGCCCCCAGGGGATCGATGGCCTGCTGTGTCGCCCGCAGGGGCAAGAGCAGCAGCAGCCCGGCGATGGCCAGTATCAGCCAGATGAAGTCTGCCCGGTGGCGTGAGGAGAGCAGGGCCACTGTCAGGGGGCCGATGAACTCGATGGCCAGGGCAACGCCGAGGGGAATGCGTGCGATGGCGAGATAGAAGAGCAGGTTCATGGCCCCAAGCGACAGGCCGTAGGGGATGGCGCCCAGCAGGGTGCGTCGGTCGAGGGGGGCACGCCAGATGCGAAACACCAGGGAGAGAAGGAGGGCGGCGCACCCCAGCCGGAACAGGGTCGTACCTGCGGCTCCCAGCAGGGGAAACAGGGATTTGGCCAGGGAGGCGCCGAGGGTGATCGACAGCATGGCGAGCAGGACGGCCAGAAGAGAGGAGAGGGCATTGGGATTGGGTTGCATGGTATTCATACCGGGCAGGACGATGAGCAGTAAAATATATCTGGAGACTTGGGTAAAACCGGTCTAATACTGGCCTTGTGCGATAATTTTTATCTAATGAACCCCATGACCGACAAATTTGATCTGCTCATCCTCGCCGAGCTGCAACAGGATGCCCGTCTGCCCACGCCGGAGCTGGCCCACAGGGTCGGTCTTTCCGCCCCAGCTTGCTACCGCCGCGTCCGCGCCTTGCGGGAGTCCGGTCTCATCGAGCGGGAAGTGGCGCTGGTGGCACCGTCCACCATGGGCTGGCCCATCACCATGCTGGTGCTGGTGACCCTGGAGCGGGATCATGGCCGCATCCTCGATGAGATGATCGCCAGCCTGCAGCGGGAACCCGAGGTGATGGATCTCTGGTATGTGACGGGGGAGCAGGACTTCGTGCTGCAAGTGGCCGCCAGGGACATGCAAAGTTACGAGCAGTTCACCCGTCGGGTGCTCCATGCCAGGGATCAGGTACGCAGTTTCAAGACTCTGGTGGTCATGGGACAGCACAAGCGTTGCGGCGCCTTGCTGCCCGGGTAAAGAGGGGGTTGCGCCGAAGCCTTGCCGGCATTGCGGGAGCGCCGTCAGGGAAAGGAACAGGGGCAGGTACGGCCTGCCCCCTCTGTGTCAGCCAGGTTCCCCGGGCGCCAGCTCCTCTGCCGTCATGGGGCGCAAGACCCGGCAGGGATTGCCGACCGCCACCACGCCTGCCGGAATGTCTCTGGTGACAACGGACCCCGCCCCGATGACGCTGTTGTCCCCTATGGTGACGCCCGGGCAGATGACGACGCTGCCCCCAATCCAGACGTTGTTGCCGATACGCACCGGCTTGCCGAACTCCACCCCCTTGATGCGCGGCGCTACCGCCACCGGGTGGGTAGCGGTGTAGATCTGCACTCCGGGGGCCAGCAGCACGTTGTCGCCTATGTGTACCTCGCACACATCCAGGATGGTGCAGTTGAAATTGGCGTAGAAATTCTCGCCGACAAAGATGTTGGCGCCATAGTCGCAGAAGAAGGGGGGCGTGATGAAACAGCGTTCTGCGCGGCCACCCAGCAGGCGGGTGAGGCGCTCATCCCAGCCAGGAGCATCGGTTCGCTCCCGGTTCAGTTCTCCCAGCAGGGCGCGGCACTGCTCCCGCGCAGCCCGCAGTTCGGGGTCCCCTGCATCATAGGGCGCTCCCGCCACCATCTTCTGCCACTCGGGGCCACGCACGGCGGGCCGCTGCACTGTTGTTGCGTCAGTCATCATTGCTCCATCAGCCAGATCAGGGATTCGTAAGGGCGCAGCTTGCAGGATTGCGGGCGGGCCGGGCTATCCGGGTAGTTGCCAAGCAGCAGCTGCCCCTTGCCACCGGCCAGCTCGGCCGGCAGCTCGAAGGCCGCCGGCTCGCCGTAGAAGTTGCTCACCACCACCAGAGTCTGGCCGCCGGCGCGGCGGACATAGGCCCAGATCTGCGGGTGCCCGGTCAGCAGCTCCTGATAATCCCCCTGAGTGAAGATGGGGTGCGCCTTGCGAAGGGCGACGAGATCCCGATAGTGCCAGAACACCGAGTGCTGGTCGGCTAGCGCCGCCTCGGCGTTGATCACCGGGTAGTTGGCGGCTGGCTTGAGCCAGGGCGTCCCGCTGGTGAAACCGGCGTTGGGGGCGGCACTCCACTGCATCGGGGTGCGCGAGTTGTCCCGGGACTTGGCGCCGAGAATGGCGAGGATCTCGGCCTCGCTCATCCCTTCCGCCTGCTTGATGGCGAAGATGTTGCGGCTCTCCACATCCTGATAGTCATCGATGCGCTGATAACCGGGGTTGGTCATGCCGATCTCCTCCCCCTGATAGATGTAGGGCGTCCCCTGCAGGCCGTGCAGCGTGCTGGCCAGCATCTTGGCGGCGACCACCCTGTGCTCGCCCTCATCGCCGAAACGGGAGACGATGCGCGGCTGATCGTGGTTGCACCAGAACAGCGCCGACCACCCCTTGCCATGCATACCGCTCTGCCAGTGGTTGAAGATGCGCTTGAGTTCGAGGAAATCGAACGGGGCCTTGGTCCATTTGTCGCCGCCCGGGTAATCCACCTTGAGGTGATGGAAGTTGAACACCATGGAGAGCTCGGAACCATCCAGCGCGCCATAGCGCTGGCAGTGTTCCAGGCTGGTGGAAGACATCTCGCCCACCGTCATGGTCCCCACGGGGGCGAAGACGTCGCGGCTCACATCCTGCAAAAATTCGTGGATGCGCGGCCCGTCGGTGTAGAAGCGGCGGCCATCCCCCACCTCGTCGTCAGGGAATGCCTGATCCTTGGAGATGAGGTTGATGACGTCGAGGCGGAAACCGTCGACCCCTTTCTTCGCCCAGAAATGGATGATCTTCTTCACCTCGGCGCGCACGGCCGGGTTCTCCCAGTTGAGATCCGCCTGCTCGCGGGCAAAGAGGTGCAGGTAGTACTGGCCGGTGGCCGGGTCCAGCTCCCAGGCGCTGCCGCCAAACTTGGATTGCCAGTTGTTGGGCACGCCGCCGTCCACCGGATCTTTCCAGATGTAATAGTCGCGATAGGGGCTGTGCTTGTCTCCCAGCGCCGACTTGAACCAGGCGTGCTCGGTGGAGGTGTGATTCACCACTATGTCCATCACGATGCGTATGCCGCGCGCATGGGCGGCGCCCAGCAGGGCCTCGAAGTCGGTCATGGTGCCGTAGGCGGGATCTATGTTGAGGTAATCGGCGATGTCGTAGCCGTTGTCCACCTGGGGGGAGACGTAGACCGGGGTCAGCCAGAGGGCATCGACCCCCAGCGTCTTGAGGTAGTCGAGGCGGGCCATGATCCCCTTGAGATCACCGGTGCCACGGGCGCCGGAATCCTGAAAGCTTTTGGGGTAGATCTGGTAAATCACGGCGCTTTGCCACCAGGGTGTCTGTGTCATGGTTGGTTCGCTCATTGGTTGAAACCGGATTAGTTGGAACAGGGCAACGATAAAAGGCGGAGCCAGGGCTCCGCCGAGGTTGTGTGGATCAGGCCGTGGCCAGATCCAGCTTGCCGGCAGCCTGCTGGCGCTTGTAGACCAGCAGCGTCAGCAGGGCGGGGACCACGATGGCCACCAGCATGGCGATGGCGTAGATGCCCCAGTATTGCGGCTGGATGGAGAGGATGCCCGGCAGGCCGCCCACCCCGATGCCGTTGGCCATCACCCCGGCGAAGCCGCAGATGAGAGCCGCACAGCTTGAGCCCACCATGGCGCACAGCATGGGGAACTTGTACTTGAGGTTGATGCCGTACATGGCCGGCTCGGTCACCCCGAGATAGGCGGAGATGGCGGCCGGGACCGAGATCTCCCGCTCGTTCTCCTTGCGGCTGATCAGGATGATGCCGACGACCGCAGACGCCTGGGCGATGTTGGAGAGGGCGATCAGCGGCCAGATGGGGGTGCCGCCCATGCTCTGCATCAGTTGCAGGTCCACCGCGTTGGTGGTGTGGTGGATGCCGGTGATGACCAGGGGCGCATAGAGGAAGCCGAACAGGGCGGCGCCGATGGGGGCAAACGAACCCGTCATGGCCGCCTTGGCGGCAAAGCCGACGCCGTCACCAATCCAGCGGCCGAACGGACCGATCAGGGCGTGGGCCACGATCACCGCCAGCAGCAGGGAGATGAAGGGCACAATCACCAGGTAGAGATAGGCCGGGATGATGCGCTTGAGGCTGGTCTCCACCCAGGCGAGGAAGACACCCGCCAGCAGGGCCGGAATGACCTGGGCCTGATACCCCACCTTCTGGATGACGAAGAGGCCGAAGTCCCACACTTCCGGGGTCTGCTGGCCGATGCCATAGGCGTTCATCAGTTGCGGCGACACCAGCGTGATACCCAGCACGATGCCGAGGATCTCGGAGCCGCCCATCTTCTTCACCGCAGACCAGCAGACACCCACCGGCAGGAAGTGGAAGATGGCTTCACCCAGCAGCCAGAGGAAGGCGTGCACCTGGGCCCAGAACTGGCTGATCTCGGTGAGGGTGTGGGTGCCGTCGTCGAACATCTTGATATCGCCGATGACGTTGCGAAAGCCCAGGATCAGACCACCGGTGATGATGGCGGGCAGCAGGGGGACGAAGATCTCCGCCAGGTGGGAGATGCCGCGCTCCAACGGGTTCATGTTGTGGCGGGCGGCCTGCTTGGCGGCCTCCTTGCTGCCACCGTTCACGCCGATCTCCTGGGTGAGCGCCTTGTACCACTGATCCACCTCGTTGCCGATCACCACCTGGAACTGGCCGCCCTGGGTGAAGCTCCCCTTCACCGAAGGGATGGTCTCGATGGCTTTGGGATCGGCCTTGGCCGGATCGGCCAGCACGAACCTGAGCCGGGTCAGGCAGTGGCTGACAGTGGTGATGTTCTCTTTGCCGCCGATCCGCTCGATCAGCTGCGCCAGATGCTGTGTGTTGACTTTTGACATGAGCCTTCCCTCTGTGACTCCATGAATAATGGTCGTGTCTTTACCGGCTGGCCAAGGACCGCCCGTTTATTGGTATCGTTCCCAATCAGCATGAAGCCAGTGGCTGGCATCGGCAATGGGAACGTTCCCAATTCGTGGCGCTGGTCACAAAAAGCGCAAAACGCCGGGAATGGAGGAAAAGATAGACTACAGGGGCTGACAGGGGGCGATGGTCGCTCTGGGGGGCTGCCCCTCTTCAATCTGGTCGAGCAGCTGTCTGGCGGCCAGGATGCCGGCGTCCTTGTAGCCGAAATCCAGGCTGAGGGTGTTGGCAAAGAGGAAAGTCAGCATGGGATTGCTGCCAAGGCCGCTCACCAGGATGTCGGTGCGACCCTGCTCCTGCAGGTATTTGGCGGCGCCGATGGCCAGGGTGTCGCTGGCACAGACCATGGCCTGGGTGGTGGGGGTGAGCAGCTCGGCCGCGAGCCGATAGCCGCTTTGCAGACCGAGATCCCCGAGGGCGCTGCGGGGTGTGCGCCCCTGTTCCCGACAGTAGTCGAGGTAAGCCTGATGCCGACGCAGCCCAGTGGTGAGATCGCTGCGTTCCACCCCGAGATAGGCGACCTCGGTCAGGCCACGCTCCCCGAGGTGGGCGAGCACGGCGCGCACCGCCCCGTCATCGTCGAAGCAGACCGACGAGAAGCCGGGGCGCTCGCGGGCCATCAGCACCAGTTTCTCCCTGAGCGGCGCCATGGCGGCATAGTCCAGATCGTTGAAGGCAAACAGGATGATGCCGTCCACCCCGCGCCGCTCCAGCACCGCCAGGTGCTCGCTCACCTTGGCGGGGGAGAACTTGCTCTCCATCAGCACGGCGTCGTAGCCACGCTGGTAGAGGGTCTCCAGCATGCCGCGCACCGCCTGGTTCTCGGAGCTGGAGTCGAGGCGCGACACTACGATGCCGACCACCTGCTGGCTCTGGCTGCGCATGGCCCGCGCCGATTTGCTCGGGACGAAACCGTGCTGGGCGATCACCGATTCGACCCTGGCCCTGGTCTGGGCATTGACCTTGGGATCCTGATTGAGCACCCGGGAGACGGTCGACTTGCCGACCCCGCTGAGGCGAGCGATATCGAGGATGGTCAGTTTCTTTTCCATGGGGGATCCGTGACAGGGGAGGGCGACAACCGGGATGCAGACATTGTTGTGATTAACTCCTGTGAATACAAGCCCATGGCGTTAGAATGCCCTTTCCCAGGCGACTTTCTTCGCCGTTGCACAGGACGCGCATCATGGATCTGTTGGCAAGTCTGCACTTCTCTCTCTCCATCACGGGCCCCATCTGTCTGGTGCTGGTACTCGGCATCTGGCTCAAGCGGCTGGGTCTCTTGCCCGACAGCTTCGTCGAGTCCGCCTCCCGTCTGGTGTTCCAGGTCACCCTGCCAGCTCTCTTGTTTCTCAGCATGGTGCGCACCGATTTTTCCACCATGCCGAGCCCCTGGCTCATCCTCTACGGCCTGCTCGGCACCCTCGCCGGTTTCCTGGTGCTGGAGGTGCTGGCGGCCCGCTTCATCAGCGAGCAGAAATTGCGGGGCATCTTCGTGCAGGGCAGCTTTCGCGGCAACATGGGGATCATGGGGCTGGCCTATGTGCAAAACGCCTACGGCCCGGAGGGGATAGGGGCCGCCGCCCTGCTGGTGGGCTCCATCACTGTGCTCTACAACGTGCTCGCGGTGATCACCCTGACCCGCAGCCTGGGGGGCGGAAAGGGGCTCGCCCCCATACTCAAGGGGATCGTCAAAAACCCCCTCATCATCGCCATTCTGGCGGCCCTGCCCTTCGGTCTGCTCGGCATTGAACTGCCCCAGCTGGTCATCACCACGGGCAACTATTTCGCCAACATGACCCTGCCGCTGGCCCTGCTGTGCACCGGCGCCAGCCTCAACCTCAAGGCCCTGCGCGGCGGCGCCATGCTGACCGGCTGGGCCACGGTCAACCGGTTGTGCTGCATCCCCGTGCTGCTGGTGCTGGGGGCCTGGGCGCTCGGCTTCAGCCCGCAGGCCCTCGGCATCCTGTTTCTCATCAGCTCAACCCCCACCGCCGCCGCCAGCTATGTGATGACCCGCGCCATGGGCGGTGACAGTGCCCTGGCGGCCAACATCATCGCCACCACCACCCTGGGCTCGCTCGTCACCACCAGCCTGGGGGCCGCCCTGATGAACTACCTGGGAGTGATGGGATGATGGGGCGCCGCCATGATGCACGACCCGGGGTTGACGGGATCGGCATTCGCCCTTGACCTTGCCGGAGGCGGCAGCTTTAGGCTGAGGTCACATCGACAGAGGAGAGAGCCCATGACCATCGAACTCACCGTTACCGGCATGTCCTGCGGCGGTTGCGCTGCCAGCCTGCAAAAGGCCTTGCTGGCCCAGCCAGCAGTCCGCACCGCCACGGTCGACTTTGCCAGCCGCCAGGCCGTCATCGAGAGCGAGCTGAGCAAAGCCGAGTTGATCGCCCTGATCGAGGCGAGAGGCTTTCAGGTAGAGTGAATTATCACTTAATTGGTATAAATCAGACTAATATTCTGTTTACTTCTTTTTATTGGTGAGAGTGATCACTTAAATCCCGTTTAAAATGAATAAAAATGCTGCAATTCCCTCATCCAAAAGGATTGCAGCATGACCCTTCCCATTCGCAAGACCCTGATCGCCGCCGTGCTCGGCCTGACCCTCTCCCCCATGGCCATGGCGCTGCCCAGCGTGCACATTCTGGCCACCGGCGGCACCATCGCCGGGGCGGGCCAGTCCGCCACCCAGTCCAACTACGAGGCCGGCAAGGTGGCCATCGAGACGCTGATCGCCGCCGTGCCCGAGATGAAAAACGTGGCCGACGTGCAGGGTGAGCAGGTGGTCAAGATCGGCTCCCAGGACATGAACGACGAGGTGTGGCTCACGCTCGCCAAGCGGGTCAACGCGCTGCTGGCCAGGGATGACGTGGACGGCATCGTCATCACCCATGGCACCGACACCATGGAGGAGACCGCCTACTTCCTCAATCTGACCGTCAAGAGCGACAAGCCGGTGGTGCTGGTGGGCGCCATGCGCCCCTCCACCGCCATGAGCGCCGACGGCCCCATGAACCTCTACAACGCCGTGGTGACCGCCTCCGACCCCGCCTCAAAGGGACGTGGCGTCATGGTGGCGATGAACGACACCGTGCTGGATGCCCGCGACGTCACCAAGACCAACACCACAGGAGTGCAGACCTTCGCCTCCCCCAACTTCGGCCCGCTCGGCTACATCCACAACGGCAAGATCGACTACCAGCGCAGCCCGGCCCGTCTGCATACCAGCAAGACCCCGTTCGACGTGAGCAAGCTCGACAAGCTGCCCCAGGTCGGCATCGTCTACAGCTACGCCAACGCCTCGGACCTGCCGGCCAAGGCCCTGGTGGATGCCAAGTTTGACGGCATCGTCAGCGCCGGGGTGGGCAACGGCAACCTCTACCACACCCTGTTCGACACCCTGGCCAAGGCGAGCAAGGACGGCATTCGCGTGGTGCGTTCCGCCCGCGTGCCGACCGGTTCCACCACCCTGGATGCCGAGATCGATGACGCCAAGTACGGCTTCGTCGCCGCCGAGACCCTCAACCCGCAGAAGGCGCGGGTGCTGCTGATGCTCGCCCTGACCCAGAGCAAGGATCCGGCCCAGATCCAGCGCTGGTTCCAGCAGTTCTAAGACCTCGGCTCGGTCTGATTGACACTACCCCGTGAGATGAAGGGCAGGATGGGATCCTGCCCTTTCTTGTTGCGCCAGAGGCAGAGGCCGGCCCTCAGCTCATCATCAGCCAGCCGCAGAAACCCAGGTAAACCAGTCCCACCAGGGCGAGCCTGCCCGCCGTCATCCGCTCCCGACTGAACCCCCACCACAGCAGCGTGACCGCCAGCAGCGTCACCAGGGAGGAGGCCATCATGGTGCTGTCCAGCAGCCAGGGAGTGAACAGCAGGCAGAACGCCTTGGGAATGGTGCCCTGGATCATCATGGCGCCGGAGATATTGGCCAGCGCCAGCCGGTGTTTGCCCTGCCGCACCCAGATAAGCACGTTCATCAGCTCGGGCATTTCGGTGGCCACCGGGCTCAGCAGCAGGGCCGCCTGCACCGGAGAGAGACCGAACAGCTCGCCCATGTTCTCCAGCTGGTGAACGAACAGCTGGGCCGCCAGCGCCACCACACCGAGCGCCACCAGGGTTTGCAGCAGCACCTTGCCGAGCGCCGGGATCCTGGCGTGCGGATCCAGCTTGAGGGGGGAGGGCAATTCCGCATCGTGGCTGTCGGTCTGTTTCAGCTCACGTCGCACATAGAGGAGGTACATCAGCACGAACAGGGGGGCCAGCCAGGTTTTACCGGTGAAGGCCACCATGCCAAGCAGCACGGCCAACAGGAAGATGCCGGCAAACCAGGCCTGATCGCGGCCTATCTCCCGCTGCACCTCGCCATTGATGGCTCTGTGCTCCCGGCTCATGCACAGCAGCAGGGTCACGCCGACGGCAGCATAGCCAAGGGTGGAGAGCACTAGGGGACCGCCGAGGGCCGCACCTATGCCTATCTGCTGCTGGGCGGGGGCATCCCCCATCAGCAGGGCGGTCAGGGTGACGATGCATTCGGGCAGGGCCGTGCCGAGGGCGGCCAGCAGAGAACCGGTGGCGCTTTGGGACAGTTTGAAATGATGGCCGGTCCATTCGATGCCGTTGACGAAGTATCCGCAGGCCAGATAGATGGTGACGGCAGAGATCAGAAATAACAGCAAGGTTATCAGCATGATGAGTAACCGCCAGGCGAGCAGAACAACCGATGGACCCGATACGGCTCGCCCGGCTGGCGTGCATATCGAGGCCAAAGGTCTTGCAGGACGATAGGTGCTATCGCCGCCCATGCCATGGATCTGCGGATCCAAGAGTGTTGACATGGGCCCTGCCCGGATTTCGGGCGGCTTGCTACTCCCCAGTGACAGTGCGGCTTTTTACCAAGTGGCTCGGTGAGGCGCAAGGCCAACAGAGGATGATCCGCGCGACAAGTTGTAAAAGGATGTGACAACCCCTCGACTCTCCCGTCCGGGATCCTGATCTTTTTACGGGGATCCTTGTGCTGGCACAGCGATTGCTACGAGTTGGCTACTGTCCACATTGACTTGGGAAGGGTGAACGATGAAACGGTGGATCCAACATTTTTACCAGCTTAATCGCCTCAACTGGCTGATGGTCTGGCTGCTGCTTTGCTGCAGCATCATCCTGCTGTTTCCGGCCGGATTGATGAAAGGTGCCGTGAGCCAGTGGGCCACGGCTCATGCGGCCTGGCTTGGGGTCGGCATGTTGATCGCCATCTCCTATTTCTGCAGTCAGGGCTTCCTGATCGCCTGGGAGTGGGCCTGTGACGAGTGGCAGTCCCGCCGCCAGCAGGATCAACTGGCCCAGATGATTGGCTTCCTCGACTTCAACGAGAAGGCGGTGCTGCGGGAGTTCGTACTGCAACGGAAAAGCGTCATAAACCTGCCGATCACCGAACCCGCCGTCAAAAACCTGATGGATGCCGGCGTGCTCACCTACGCCTACGGCAAGCCGACGCGAGAGAAGGAGGACGAGAACCAGATCCGCGCCCTGATGATCGCCCTGCCAGCGCGCCCTCTGCTGACCTACAAGGTTCTGGGGCTGTCGCGGGGCAAGATGAGCGACGAGCAGGTGGAGCAGATCATGAATGCCAGGCCCAAATTCGCGCAGAAAAGCCTCCAGCGCTGACCTTTCCCCCCATGAAAGAAAAGAGCCGGACATCTGTTCCGGCTCTTTGCTGTCTGGCGTTGCTTATTCGGTTCTGGCCTTGAGGTAGCCGGCGTAGTCGGGCACCTGGACGCTGAATGCCTGCTGCATGTGCGGGCTGTCCATGATGAAGTCCGCCGTCGCCTCGTTGGTGGCGACCGGGATGTTCCAGACGGCCGCGAGGCGCAGCAGGGCCTTGACGTCAGGATCGTGGGCGGCGGGATTGAGGGGATCCCAGAAGAAGATCATCACGTCTATCTTCCCTTCGGCGATGAGGGCGCCGAGCTGTTGATCCCCTCCCATGGGGCCGGAGAAGAGGCAGGTAATGGGCAGCTGCGCCTTCTTGCCGAGCAGGGTGCCCGTGGTGCCGGTCGCATAGAGATGGTGGAGCTTGAGCTCCTCCTTGCGGCGCAGCACCCAGTTCAGCAGAGGGGCTTTCATGTTGTCGTGAGCCACCAGAGCAACCCGTTTGTGGGGCGCCATCTCGCGTGCAATCAGTTCCATGGAGGTCATCCGTAGCAAAATGATGGGAATGGGGTCGTATCCTAATCGAAAGCGGCGCCTGCCGCTGCCCCATGCATCGTAACTGTGATCCCGGAGGCGGTTCAATCCGGCGCCTGCCACCCTGACAGACTCTGGCCTGCCTTGTCAGCAGCCAGGTTGGCTACCGTATCGTAGGGCAAGATCTCTGCCGCTGGTGCCATGAAAAAACCCGCCTGGGCGGGTTGGGATTGTCTCTTGATGTCATCGCGATTCAGGATGACTCGGCATGGAGCTGGGATTGCTGGTAGTTTTCCAGACCGATACGAGCGATGAGATCGAGCTGGGTTTCCAGCCAGTCCACATGCTCCTCTTCATCTTCCAGGATCCCCTGAAACAGGTCGCGGCTGACGTAGTCCTGCACGGACTCGGCATAGGTGATGGCGACTTTCAGGTCGGGGATGGCGTCCATCTCCAAAGACAAGTCACAGCGCAGCATCTCTTCCACCGTCTCACCGATGCGCAGCTTGCCCAGATCCTGCAAGTTGGGCAGCCCTTCCAGAAACAGCACCCGCTTGACCAGCTCGTCGGCATGTTTCATCTCATCGATGGATTCGTGATACTCCTTGTGCCCCAGCCCTTTGAGGCCCCAGTCATCATAGATGCGGGCATGCAGGAAGTATTGGTTGATGGCAACCAGCTCATTGGCCAGCACCTTGTTGAGGTGGGCAATGATTTTGGGATCTCCTTTCATCGACATTACTCCTCGTGTTCGAGCCTAGGCAACGATCACTAGAGCTTAGTCCAGAAACATGACCATAACGTGATGGGGAAAGTCGTCCCCTGGAGGGCAGAAGGAGAGATGAAGACGAGAAGTCGGCGGTTTTACGCCACTTCGTAATAGAGCGGTGCCTGCTCTGACTCCATCTTGTCGATTTCGGTAGCGATGATCTCCATCGCCATGCGCACACATTTACCACATTGGGTACCGACTTCCAGCGACTGTTTCAACTGTCGGAATTCAGTCTTGCCTGCCTGTACCGCCTTGCGGATCTGGTTATCTGTGATGCCGCGGCACAAACACACGTACATAATCTGGACCTCATGCTGGAATGAGATGAAATCTAAATGAGAATGGTTCGTAGTGCAAAGAACGAATGGTAATAAGATCCCGTGCTTGCCAGTGATTCCACCCTTGGGGAGAATGCCTGTATCAGAGAGGATGCGAACATGTTCAAAAATCTATTCAATGCCCTGTTCAAGGGAGAGATCGCCCAGAGCCCCGAGGTTGAGCCCATCGAATACATGGGCTATCTCATCTATCCCGAGCCCATGGCGGAAGGGGGGCAATACAGGCTGGCCGGTCGCATCACCAGGGAGATCGACGGGCAATTACAGACCCATCGCTTCATCCGCTCCGATCTCTTTGCCAACCCGGCGGATGCCGAGCGCTTCATGGTGCAAAAGGCCCATACCTTCATCGACCAGATGGGGGAGCGCATGTTTGAACCCCGTGTGAAGCCAGACGCCAGCCCAGCTCCATGATGTCAGCCGAGCTGCTCGCCTTGCGCCACGCTATCGCTTCTGCCGGCGAGCGGCGTCTGATCTGGCTGGAAGGGGAGGAGGATGACTGCATCGTTCGTGCCGAATCCTTGCTGTGGGGGGTGGTGTTCTGGCTGGGGCAGGGTCCTGAGCGTCATGCTCCGCAGCCTGCCGCCAAGGCGCTTCAACGGCTCGGTCAGGAGTGCGACACCCTGGTATTCAATGCCTTCAGCGGTTTTCACCCCGATGCATTCGGTGCCTTGGCGGGGACATTGAGGGCTGGGGGGCTCTTGCTTCTGCTGACCCCGCCGCGGGAGGTATGGCCGACCTACCTAGACCCTGATCGTCAGAGGCTGGTCGCCCAGCCAGAGGAGGTCGATCGTGCCGGGCAGGGGTTCATCTCCCGTCTGGTACGGTTGCTGGAAGAAGATCCGGCGCGAGATCTGACGCCTGCCTCTTGTGATATTACCTGGCAGCCTCTCGACGGGGACCGGCCGCTAAGTGCGGATCAGGCCCGTGCGCTGCCCGCCATCCACAACGTATTGCACGGCCATCGCCGTCGCCCCCTGGTGCTGAGCGCCGATCGCGGTCGTGGCAAGAGCGCCGTGCTGGGGCTGGCGAGCGCCGACTTGCTGAGTCGGGATCCGGCCTTGACGATAGCGGTGACTGCCCCTTCCCACGCTACAGTGGCGACACTTTTTGCCCATGCAGAGCGCGCGCTGGCAGAGATGCCTGAGCGGCTGGCCGGTCTGAGCTATGTGTCCCCTGATCGGGTGGCTCAAGGAGATGTGCTGGCGGATCTGTTGCTGGTGGATGAGGCCGCCGCCATCCCGACCCCGCTGCTGGAAGCCATGCTGGCCCGTCACAGTCGCATTGTCTTCGCTACAACGGAGCACGGCTATGAGGGGACGGGGCGCGGCTTTCATCTGCGCTTCAAGAGGGTACTCGATGAGCAAACCCCGGATTGGCAGGAGCTGCGCCTGGTGGAGCCCATTCGCTGGAGCCTGAGCGATCCGCTGGAGCCTCTGATCTTCCGGCTCCTTGGTCTGAATGCCGACATATCGGCACCTCATCCCCCGACATCACCGACCTGGCGCCTGGTCGGACAAGATGAGCTGGCCCGTGATGACGCGCTGCTCAATCGGGTGTTCGGCCTGCTCGTGCTGGCTCACTACCAGACCAGCCCCAGTGATCTGCGGTATTTGCTGGAGGGGCCGGATCTCGACATTCATCTGATGGAGCAGGGACAGGAGTTGCTCGGGGTGGCGCTGGTCGCGCGGGAGGGCAATATACCCCCTGATCTGGCGCACGCGATCTGGGCCGGACGAAGGCGCCCTCGTGGACATCTGCTGCCCCAGTCGCTGCTGGCCCACGCCGGTTTCGTGACGGCGGGGGAGCGCTCTTATGCCAGGGTGATGCGCATCGCCATCCATCCTGCCCTTCATCGTCTCGGGCTGGGGTCTTGGTTGCTGGACAAGCTGGTATCACATTAT
This sequence comes from Aeromonas sp. INTO2, assembly GCF_049860605.1. NCBI lineage: Bacteria > Pseudomonadati > Pseudomonadota > Gammaproteobacteria > Aeromonadales > Aeromonadaceae > Aeromonas > Aeromonas sp. INTO2. The sequence continues at coordinate 3,606,631 of NZ_CP187588.1, read as the reverse complement.
CGGGTATTAGGGGTCGATTATCTGGGATCTGCCTTCTCCGCCAGTCCAGATCTGCTGCCATTCTGGCTCAAGGCGGGATTGAAGGTGCTGCGTCTTGGTCTGCAGCGCGATGCGGCCAGCGGCAGTCATGCAGCTTTGCTGCTGATGCCGTTGCAATCGGAATATCACGCCGAGCTGGCGCAATGGCGACAGCGTTTCATGAGCCAGTTGCCGGCCCTGCTGGCGGGTGAACTCAAGAGGCTGGATACCGAACTGGTCTGGCTATCCCTCAGAGGCGGACCTGTCACTCATGTGCCGGATCTGGATGAATTCGAGCATCGGGAACTCGATTGTTTTGCCCACCATCACAAGCCATTCGAATTGTGCCAGGGGACACTGCAACGCTGGCTGCTCCGGCGAGTGATGATGCTGGACGGGTTGAGTCAGGATGAACGACGGTTGCTGATCGCCACCATCTGGCAATATGCGTCCTGGTCCGAGCTGGCTGCCCGACAGGGTGTCGCGGGCAAACCCGCGCTGATAAAAGCATTGCGCTCCCTGCTGGCCAGACTGCTGGCTCAGCAAGCCCCAGCGGGCTGACCCCCGCCTCTGGCACGGCAGAAAACCACGGAGCCCAGGAGGAACCCATGGCCCCTCCCGGGTTCTGCACATCGATTCGACTCACCATGGCTGAAGCTCTCCCCGTTCAAGGCGCGGCCACCCCGGGACCCGTTTCTCCCTCTTCCCTGCTCGCGTTTTACCTATTGCCACTGCTCTGATGAGCCTGGTCAGGGCTGTCTGCATTTTGGTTTTTTCTGAATATGGACTAATACTTGAATGTGAAATGAATTTTAATAAATGCATTATTTTCAGATGGTTAGCGTTGGGTGTATTGAACGCAGGCCATCTTCTCCAACGTGCACAGGGAGTGCAATGTGAGAAACGATGCAGCTCAGGCAGGTGCCGGAATGATGATGTGGTTCATCAGCAGCAGCGCCTTTGCCAATGAGATCCGGTTCAACATGACGCGCGGGGCGACCTCCATCAGCCAGCAGGTCTATGACCTGCACATGACGATTTTCTATATCTGTTGCGTCATCGGTCTGCTCGTCTTCGGCATCATGTTCTGGTCCATCGTGCACCATCGAAAATCGCGCGGTGCCAAAGCCGCCCAGTTTCACGAAAGCACCCGCATCGAGTTGCTGTGGACTGCCATCCCCGTGTTGATACTGATCGCGATGGCGGCACCGGCAACCTCGACTTTGTTGAAGATGGAGGATACCTCCAAGGCCGATCTCACCGTCCTCGTCACGGGCTCGCAATGGAAATGGCATTACAAATACCTCGAGTATCCGGTGGCGTTTTATTCCCTGCTGGCGACCAGCAAACAGCAGATCTCCGGTGATGCCCCCAAGGGCGGCAATTATCTGCTGGAGGTAGATAACCCTCTGGTGTTGCCGGTCGGCAAGAAGATCCGTTTCCTGATGACCTCGGACGATGTCATCCACTCCTGGTGGGTTCCCGCCTTCGCCGTGAAAAAAGATGCCAATCCTGGCTACATCAACGAATCCTGGACGCGGATCGACAAGCCGGGCACCTATCGTGGGCAGTGCGCCGAGCTGTGCGGCAAGGATCACGGTTTCATGCCCGTGGTTGTGGTGGCCAAATCCGCAGAGGAGTTCGAGGCGTGGATTGCCAGGAAGGGAGACGAGCAGGCAACCGCCAAGGCACAGCAACAGGCGCTGGCAGCGGAGACCATGACGTTGCCACAAGCCATGGCGCTGGGGGAGAAAGTCTATCTGGGGCACTGTGCGGCCTGTCATCAGCCCGCGGGTACCGGATTGCCCGGCATCTTCCCGGCGCTCAATGGCAGCAAGGTGACCACACAGGCGGAGCATCGTGCCCAGCATCTGGATACGGTGTTGCACGGCCGGAGTGGTACGGCGATGCAACCTTTTGGCAAACAGTTGACGGCACAGGAACTCGCCGCCGTCATTACCTATGAACGCAATGCCTGGGATAACAAGACCGGTGACCTTGTGCAGCCAGCCGAGGTGCAGTCCCTTCTCAACCCGGCCAATCCGGACAAGGACAAGTGAGGCGTCGGCATGAGTGATGGAATCACGGATACCCCGCACAGCGAACATGTCCACCAGCCAGCGGCCGGTCTGAGGCGCTGGCTCTACACCACCAATCACAAGGACATCGGTACCCTCTATCTGTGCTTTGCCCTCACCATGTTCTTTACCGGTGGCGCCATGGCCATGGTGATCCGGGCAGAACTGTTCCAGCCCGGACTGCAACTGGTGGAACCCCTGTTTTTCAACCAGATGACCACGGTACACGGCCTCATCATGGTCTTTGGTGCCGTCATGCCCGCCTTCACCGGCCTCGCCAACTGGCTGATCCCCATCATGATTGGGGCCCCTGACATGGCACTGCCCCGCATGAACAACTGGAGCTTCTGGATCCTGCCGTTTGCTTTCCTCATCCTCCTGTCGAGCCTGTTTATGGAGGGAGGCGGCCCCAGTTCTGGCTGGACCTTCTATGCCCCCCTGTCCACCCAGTACAGCGGCAACAGCACGGCCCTGTTCGTCTTTGCCATTCACATCATGGGGATCTCCTCCATCATGGGGGCCATCAACGTCATCGTGACCATCTTCAACCTGCGGGCGCCGGGCATGGGTTGGATGCAGATGCCGCTGTTTGTCTGGACCTGGCTCATCACGGCGTTTCTGCTCATCGCTGTCATGCCGGTGCTGGCGGCTGCGGTGACCATGGTGCTGACGGACAAGTATTTCGGGACCAGTTTCTTCGATGCGGCCGGTGGGGGGGATCCTGTCCTGTTTCAGCACATTTTCTGGTTCTTCGGGCACCCGGAAGTCTACATCATGATATTGCCGGCTTTCGGCATCGTCTCCAGCATCATTCCGACCTTCTCCCGCAAGAAGCTGTTCGGTTATCGCTCCATGGTCTATGCCACCAGCAGCATCGCCTTGCTCTCCTTCATGGTCTGGGCGCACCACATGTTCACCACCGGATTGCCCGTGGTGGCGGAGCTGTTCTTCATGTACACCACCATGCTGATCGCTGTGCCGACAGGGGTAAAGGTATTCAACTGGCTTGCCACCATGTGGCGTGGTTCTCTGACATTCGAGACCCCCATGCTGTTTGCCATCGCCTTCATCACCCTGTTCACCATTGGCGGTTTCTCCGGGCTGATGCTGGCCATGACGCCGGCTGATTTTCAGTATCACGACACCTATTTCGTAGTGGCCCATTTCCACTATGTGCTGGTGACCGGTGCCGTCTTCTCGATCCTGGCTGCGGCCTACTACTGGTTGCCGAAATGGACGGGGCACATGTATGACGAGCGGCTCGGCCAATGGCACTTCTGGTGTTCGCTCGTCTCGGTCAATGTGCTGTTTTTCCCCATGCATTTTGTCGGGCTGGCGGGCATGCCTCGCCGCATTCCCGATTACGCCCTGCAATTTGCGGACTTCAACATGCTGATCAGCCTGGGGGGCTTTGCCTTCGGCCTGTCCCAGCTGCTGTTTGTCTGGGGTGTGATCAAATGCATCAGAGGCGGAGCCAAGGCGAGCGATCGGGTATGGGAGGGGGCCGAGGGGCTGGAATGGACGCTCTCTTCTCCCCCTCCCTATCACAGTTTCCAGACTCCACCGGATATCCGGTCGGAAGAGCGTTAGGGAGGTCATATGACCCAGGTCAGTCATGCCCCCTTGCTCAGAAAACTGGCTCTGGTCGTGCTCGTCATGTTTGGTTTTGCCTTTGCGCTGGTGCCGCTTTATGACGTCTTCTGCCGGATCACCGGCCTCAATGGCAAGACGTCTGATCAAATGGCCAGTACGGAGCGGGCGGTGATCGACAGCAAGCGGAGCATCCAGATCGAGTTTCTTGCTCATGCGGATACCCGGATGCCGTGGGAGTTCAGCGGTGAGACGACTCGGCTGTCGGTGAAGCCGGGGGAGGTGAAGATGGTCAACTTTCGGGTGTTCAATCCCACGGAGCGGACCATGGTGGGTCAGGCGGTCCCGTCGGTCTCTCCCGGTCCCGCCGCAGCCTATCTGAAGAAAGTGGAGTGTTTCTGCTTCAATCGCCAGGAGCTGAGGGCAGGGCAGAGCAAGCTGATGCCGCTCAAGTTCTATATTGATCCGGCACTACCGGACAGCATCAATACCATCACGCTCTCCTACTCGCTCTATGACATCACGGAGTCCGTACCTGCACCAGCACTCGCACAGAGGAAATGACCATGGCCAAGGTGAACCAGACCTATTATGTCCCGGACCAGAGTCGCTGGCCCATCATTGGTGCCATTGCACTGTTTTTCCTGGCGTTGGGGGCGGGACATCTGGTCAATGAAGTGGCGAGTGGGCAGACCGGTTTCGGCCGGTATCTGATGATGGCCGGTGTCGCCCTGCTGGCATTCATGTTGTTTGGCTGGTTCCGTCACATCATCCGGGAGTCCATGACCGGGCTCTACAGCGCCCAGATGGACAGATCCTTCAGGCAGGGCATGGTCTGGTTCATCTTCTCCGAAGTGATGTTCTTTCTGGCTTTTTTCGGAGTGCTGTTCTATGCCCGCCAGCTTGCGGTGCCCTGGCTGGATGGTGCGGGCCACAGGGTGATGACGGGCCAGCTGCTGTGGCCGGATTTCACCGCTCACTGGCCCCTGCTCAAGACGCCCGGCGGTGCCACGACCCAGGCCATGCCCTGGCAGGGGATCCCCCTCATCAATACCCTGATCCTGCTCGGCTCCTCCGTGACCCTGCTGTTTGCACACATGAGTCTGGAAAACGGCAGACGCATGCGGCTCAAGGGGATGTTGCTGGCCACCGTGGTGCTCGGGCTGATATTCCTGTGGTTTCAAGGCTATGAGTATCTGCATGCCTATCGGGATCTCGGGCTGCGGCTGGATTCCGGCATCTATGGCAATACCTTCTTCATTCTGACCGGGTTCCATGGACTGCACGTGCTGCTGGGCACCCTTTTCCTGACCATCATCTGGCTGCGCATCATGTTGAGGGATCATTTCACCCCACAGCGTCATTTCGCTTTCCAGGCTGCGGCCTGGTACTGGCACTTCGTCGATGTGGTCTGGCTCTGTCTGTTCGTCTTTGTCTACCTGCTTTGATGCCGTGCTCAGTAGGGGCGAGGGTTGGGCTCCAGCCAGCCCATCGCGAGAGAGAGCAGCAGTATGATGACCACCAGCAGGGAGAAGAAGACGCGCCGGCCCAGAGGTACCGACATCTTTTGCGTATTGCCTGCACTGAGCATCAGCCAGAGGGCGTGAAACAGCTGGCCGATGATGAGCAGCAGCATGAGTATCAGAACGACCTTGATCAACATCTTGGGATCCTCCTCGATATGCGCGATTCGGCTGCACGAGACAAGCGACGACCATGGCATCACAGACGCTGGTTCGTCTTGTTGTTCACTCTGGTGGTGACGGCCGGTTTGTGCAAGCTGGCGTTCTGGCAGTGGCAGCGCGCAATGGAAAAAACGGCCTGGCTGGCGCAGATGGCAAAGATGCAGCAGGCCGGGCCAAGGACATTGGCCCAGATCGACTGGCAACACCCGGAGTCACTGGATGGCCAGCCTCTGCAAGGGAAAGCCGAGTGGGTCAGCCCTTATGTCTGGTTGCTGGACAACCAGATCGTCAACGGGGAGGTTGGCTATGACGTGCTCATCCCGGTACGCGCAGAAGGAGGATCCTCACTGTTGCTGGTCAACCTGGGATGGGTGCCCGCGCCATCCGACAGGTCGCAATTACCCAATCCCGCCATCCCCGCCGCAATGACCCTTGAAGGTGTTCTGCGCATGGCTCCCGGCGGCTTCCTGTTGGGACAGAACATAGAACCAGGCCCCTACCCGAACCGGCTGCAATCCATCAGGGTCGAGACCCTGCGACAGGCAATCGGAGCCCCGCTTGCAGACGCCGTGTTGTATCAAAGACGAACCCCATTCCTCTATCACTACCAGCACAATGTCATGCCGCCCGAAAAACACCGGGCCTATGCGGTGCAATGGCTCGGCTTGGCGCTGGTGGTTCTGTCAGGGGGGGTCATGCTGACAAGGAGGTGCTCCCCATGAGCGGATGGCGACGCTGGCGGGTGCCAGTGCTCTTTGCTGCGGTGATCCTGCTGCCTGTGGTGCTGGCGGCTCTGACTCTTCACCAGGGCTGGTATGAACCCGGCACGCGCAGCAAGGGGCACTGGCTGCACCAGGATATCTATCTGTTGCAACCGCTTCCTGCCCATCAGCACCAATGGCGACTGGTCTATCTGGTGGCCCCTCGCTGCGAGGGGCAATGCCGGCAGGTCCCTGTGCTGATGGCGCGCATCCAGGCGGCACTTGGCCGCAACCTGGACAAGCTGGAGCTGGTCCAGTTGACGCCACCTCACGAGGCAAACAGTGAAATGAGGGAGGGAGAGATGCTACTGGTGGACGACCGCGGGCTGGCCATCTTGCGTTACGAGGTACCCGGCAGCACGACGACCTGGCCGTTGCTTGGCAAGGCGGTACTGTCGGATCTGCAGCAACTGCTCAAATATCAGCGTGGGGTGCAGTGACGATGCAGCCGACATGGGACTCGCATCTTCTGGTGACTGCACGGTCAACGAGGCGGCATATGAAGATGCACAAGAGGCTGGCCTCCGTGGCCATTGCGCTGGCATTTCTTGTCATCGCGCTCGGTGCTTATACCCGGTTGACGGATGCCGGGCTGGCTTGCCCCGATTGGCCAGGTTGCTATGGTTCCCTGGCCATTCCCCGCGCTGAGCATGCGGAACTGGCGGCACAACGTTATCCGGCCAGCCCGCTTGTTCCTCACAAAGCGCGCAGCGAGATGGTGCATCGCTACTGCGCCGGGGTGCTGGGAGGCGTGATTGTGCTCCTGTCCGGCTTGGGCTGGCGTACAGGCGGCCGACTGCGTCACCTCTCGCTCATCTTGCTGGTGCTGGTTGCGGGTCAGGCGGCGCTGGGTATGTGGACGGTGACCCTGGCCCTGCATCCCCTGGTGGTGACCACTCATCTGCTGGGCGGCTTCGTCATCCTGACCTTGCTTTGGCTCTATCGGGCCGAATTGGCAGACTTCACTGTATCCCCGCCCGTACACCAGGGGGTGTCCTGGCTTGGCAGCATGGCCTGCGGCGTGCTGCTGCTGCAGATCGCGCTGGGGGGCTGGACGTCGGCGAACTATGCGGCCATGGCGTGTATGGAGTTTCCCTTGTGCCAGGGCAACTGGCAGGCAGAGCTGAATTGGGCGCAAGCCTTTCATCTCCCTTTGGGGCACGCCAGCTATGAGTTCGGCGTGCTGGGCAAGGAGGCGCGCCAGACCATTCACATCGCCCATCGCCTGGGAGCGCTGACCACGGCCTTGCTGGTGGGGGCTTTCGCCCTCGCGCTGCTCTGCCAGCGGACGCCTCTGAGAGGATTTGGCTGGCTGTTGCTGGGTCTGCTGACCGTGCAGATTGCCTTGGGATTGGCGAACGTCCATCTGGCCCTGCCACTGGCCAACGCCCTTGCGCATAATTTGGTGGCCGCCCACCTGCTGGTCTGCTGTGTGCTGGCGCGCGGGAGGCTCTCTTTGCCTCATCACGACCCCTTGCGACCCCCTGGGATGGTCAGGAGCCGGACATGAATGGGAGAGTGCGGGTACAGCGCTTCGCCCTCCGCCGGGGGCGCGATTATTGTCAGTTGACCAAACCAAAGGTGGTCGCCCTGCTGCTCCTGACCGCCTGGGTGGGCATGCTGCTGGCCGAGCCGACACGCGCCTCTCTGGACGAAATGATACTGGGCCTGGCGGGGATTGGACTGCTCGCTGCCGGGGCGGCGGCCATGAACCATTCTCTGGATAGCGGCATCGATGCCCGGATGCCAAGAACGCGCTGGCGCCCGGTCGCCATGGGACGGATCACGCCGGGGCAGGCGATGAGTTTCGCGATCTGTCTGGCGCTGTCGGGGTTTGTTCTGCTCCATTGGGGCGTGAATCCCCTGACTGCCTGGCTAACCCTGGCCAGCCTGTTCGGCTATGCGGTCGTCTATACCCTGCTGCTGAAGCGGGCCACGCCGCAGAATATCGTCATCGGCGGATTGGCGGGAGCCATGCCACCGCTCTTGGGCTGGACCAGCATCACGGGGCAGCTTTCGGCCGAGCCCTGGCTGCTGGTGATGATCATCTTTACCTGGACGCCGCCCCATTTCTGGTCCCTGGCCATCCACCGGCGCGATGACTATGCCGGTGCCGACATTCCCATGCTGCCCGTCACCCACGGCGCCGATTTCACCAAGACCGCCATCCTGCTCTATCTGCTGATCCTGACGCTGGTCTGTCTGCTGCCCTATCTGATCGGCATGTCGGGGCTTGTCTACCTGGTCGGCAGTCTGGGGCTGAACCTCGGATTCTGCTGGCATGGCTGGTTGTTGAAATATGAGAAGCGCCCCGGCCAGGCGATGCGCACCTTCCGTTTCTCCATCTATCACCTGATGCTGCTGTTTGGTCTGCTGATTCTGGATCACCACTGGTTGTGGCGGCTGTCATGACGTTGATGCGGGTCGAGGTCGGGTGAATGGTGACGCTGCGTCGGTGCACAGCAGGGATGCACAGACCTGATGCAAAACAAGATGGCCCCTTGGGGCCATCTTGTTTTCAGGGGGACGGAGTGGAGCCTAGAGCTTGACCATGATATGGCGCGGCACCGTGTAGTCCTCCAGCGCATAGAGGGAGAGATCCTTGCCGTAACCGGACATCTTCATGCCGCCGTGGGGCATCTCGGAGGTGAGCATGAAGTGGGTGTTGATCCAGGTGCAGCCGTACTGCAGGTGGCTGGCCACCTTGCTGGCAAGGCTCAGATCCTTGGTCCAGACCGATGAGGCGAGGCCGTAATCCGAGTCGTTGGCCCACTGCACCACCTGCTCGGCGTCGCTGAAGCGGGTCACCGACACCACCGGGCCGAACACCTCCCGGCGCACGATTTCATCCTCCTGACGGGCGTGGGCGATCAGGGTCGGCTCGAAGAAGAAGCCGTTGCCGGGGCGGATCTTGCCCCCCGCCGTCACCTCCACGTGGCCGCTGCTCTGGGCCCGCTCCACGAAGCTGGCCACCCGGTTGCGCTGCCGGTCCGAGATGAGCGGCCCCATCTCCACCCCCTCCTCGCGCGGACCGCCCACCTTGATGGAGGCGACCGCCTCCGTCATGGCGGCGACGAACTTGTCGTAGATCTTGCCCTGGGCGTAGATGCGGCAGGCGGCGGTGCAATCCTGGCCGGCGTTGTAGAAGCCGAAGGTGCGAATGCCCGCCACCACGGCCTCCAAGTCTGCATCGTCAAAGATGATAACCGGCGCCTTGCCGCCAAGCTCCAGGTGGGTGCGCTTCATGGTGCGGGCGGCGCTCTGCAGGATCTTCTGGCCGGTGGCGATGTCACCGGTGAGGGACACCATGCGCACCAGCGGGTGCTCCACCAGCGGCGCCCCCACGCTCTCGCCCCGGCCGCAGACGATGTTGATGACGCCGCGGGGGAACAGCTCGCTGGCCAGCTCCGCCAGGCGCAGGGCGGTGAGCGGGGTCTGCTCGGAGGGCTTGAGCACCACCGTATTGCCGGCGGCGAGCACCGGGGCCATCTTCCAGGCCGCCATCATCAGCGGATAGTTCCAGGGGGCGATACTGCCCACCACACCGATGGGGTCGCGGCGGATCATGCTGGTGTGCCCCTCGATGTACTCCCCCGCCAGCGGCCCCTGCAGGCAGCGGGCGGCGCCGGCGAAGAAGCGGAAGCAGTCCACTACCGCCGGCAGCTCGTCATTGAGCACCGCCAGATAGGGCTTGCCGCAGTTGAGGGATTCCAGCGCCGCGAACTCCTCGGCGTGGCGCTCGATGGCATCGGCCAGGCGCAGCAGCAGGGTACTGCGGCTCGCCGGGGTGGTGCGGCTCCACTGGGCGAAGGCGCGCTGGGCGCCGTTCACCGCCCGGTTCACCTGCTCGAACGAGGCTTCTGGCACCGAGGCGAGCAGCTCGCCGGTGGCCGGGTTGAGGATGGGCTCGGCCTGGCCGTCACCGGTGACGAACTGACCGTCGATCAAGAGTTGGGTAGAGAGTTTCATGGTTGCATCCTTGCGCACGCGTTGAGTCGTTATTTGCCACTGCCGGCGACGTCCTGGCCGTCGCGGGTGAGGTAGTAGGCAAGCAGAATGGGAATGGTGGTGAAGGCCACTATGATGAGCGCCACCACGTTAGTGACCGGCCTATCCCGTGGCCGGATCAGCTCCTGATACATCCAGATCGGCAGCGTGGTCTGCTGGCCAGCGGTGAAGGTGGTGACGATCACCTCGTCAAAGCTGAGGGCAAACGCCAGCATGCCCCCCGCCAGCAGCGCCGTGGCGAGGTTGGGCAGGATCACGTAGCGCAGGGTCTGGAAGCCGTCGGCCCCGAGATCCATGGACGCCTCGATGAGGCTCTGGTTGGTGCGGCGAAAGCGCGCCAGGGCATTGTTGTAGACCACCACCACGCAGAAGGTGGCGTGACCGATCACGATGGTCCAGAAGCTGAAGGGGATCTCCATCACCCCGTAGGCGGAGCGCAGCGCGATGCCGGTGACGATGCCGGGCAGGGCGATGGGCAGCACCAGCAAGAGCGACACCACCTCCTGGCCGAAGAAGCGGCTGCGGGCGATGGCCCCCGCCGCCAGGGTGCCGAGCATCATGGCCACCAGGGTAGCGAGCCCGGCCACTTCCAGCGACAGCTGGATGGCGCGCCATACGTCGGGGCGGTTGAGGGTCACCTCGAACCACTTGAGGGTGAGCCCGGGCGGCGGGAACTGGTAGCTCTTGCTCTCGCTGGTGAAGGCGTAAAGGAAGATGAACAGGATCGGAAAGTGCAGGAACAGGAGGCCGCCGATGGCCGCGTACTTGAGCAGGCCGGAGGGCTGGCTGCCATGGTCCCGTTTCATGGAAGTATTAGAGCGCATCGAAGGCCCCCAAGCGTTTCGCGATGGTCAGGTAGATGGCGATGATGAGGATCGGCACCAGCGAGAAGGCGGCGGCGAAGGGCAGGTTGCCCGCCGTGCCCTGCTGCATGTAGACCACCTGACCTATGTACATGGTGGAGTTGCCTATGATGCCGGGGATGATGTAGTCCCCCAGCGTCAGGGAGAAGGTGAAGATGGAGCCCGCCACCACGCCGGGCAGGGCCAGCGGCAGGATCAGGGTGCGAAAGGTCTGGGCCGGGGTGGCGCCGAGATCGCCGCTCGCCTCCAGCAGGGAGCGCGGGATCCGCTCCACCGCTGCCTGGATAGGCAGGATCATGAAGGGCAGCCAGACGTAGACGAACACAATGAAGGTGCCGATGCGCGAAAATGACAGCGACGGCCCGCCGATCACAGGCAGCGAGAGGATGGCGTCCAGCAGCCAGTCCAGTCCCAGAGTATCTGCCAGCCAGCTGATGACCCCCTCCTTGGCCAGGATCAGCTTCCAGGCGTAGACCCGCACCAGATAGCTGGACCAGAGCGGCAGCATGATGCCGACGTAGAACAGGGCCCGGGTCTTGCCGCTGGTGTAGCGCGCCATGTAGTAGGCCACCGGAAAGCCGAGCAGGGCGCAGGCCAGGGTCACCAGCAGCGACATGCCGACGGTGCGCAGGATCACGTCCAGGTTCTCCGCCCGTAGCAGGGCGACGAAGTTCTGCAGCCCCAGCTCGTGGCGGATCTGGCCGCTGAACTCGTCCAGTCCTAAAAAGGCGTTGGAGAGCAGCATCAGCAGGGATCCGACATAGATGATGCCGAGCCAGAGCAGCGGTGGCCCGAGCAGGATGGCCAGCAGCAGGCCTGGCCGCCCGTAGAGCAGGGTGGAGAGGCGCCGCAGCGGCCGATAGGAGAGGGGGGCGGTGGGTTGGCTCATGGCAAGGCTCGCACTGTGGGGGGCACTCATGGTTGAGCTCCCTGAGGGGCGGTGTGCAGGCGATGGATCGCCTGCTCCGGCCAGCTGAGGCTGACCCGGGCGCCACGGGGCAGGCGGGCCTGGCCCTCGTTGGGGTGGTTGACGATAAGCTCGAGCTGCTCGCCGAGATCGACCCGGTAGCGCACGAAGGGGCCGAGGTACTCCACCTCACGCACCTCCCCTGACCAGCCCGGCGTGCCGGCCTCGGCGAGGCGGATCCGCTCCGGGCGCACCATCATCTGCTGAGCATCGCCGCACAGCCGGCGGGCCTGCTCCCCCTCGAACAGGTTGACTGTGCCGACGAAGCGGGCGACGAAGGGGGTGGCGGGGGCGTCATAGATGGTATCCGGCGCGGCGATCTGCTCGATCTTGCCCTGATTGAAGATGCAGATCCGGTCGCTCATGGAGAGCGCCTCCTGCTGGTCGTGGGTGACGAAGATGAAGGTGATGCCGAGCTGGCGCTGCAAGGCTTTCAGTTCGAGCTGCATCTGCTCGCGCAGCTTGAGGTCGAGGGCCCCGAGCGGTTCGTCCAGCAGCAGGATGCGCGGCTGGTTGATCAGTGCCCGGGCGATGGCGATGCGCTGGCGCTGGCCGCCGGAGAGCTGGCCCGGCTTGCGGTTGCCGACGCCGGGCAGGCGCACCAGTTCCAGCATCTCGTCCACCTTGCGGTAACGCTCCGCCTTGGCGACGCCCTTGAGCATCAGGCCATAGCCGATGTTGTCGCGCACATCCATGTTGGGAAACAGGGCGTAGTCCTGAAACACGGTATTGAGGTTGCGATCGTAGGGGGGCACGGTGGAGCAGGGCTCGCCGAACAGCCGGATCTCCCCCTCGCTCGGGTATTCGAAGCCCGCGATCATCCGCAGGCAGGTGGTCTTGCCAGAACCGCTCGGCCCCAGCAGGGTGAAAAACTCTCCGGCCGGGATCTGGAAGGAGATGTCATCGACCGCCTTCACCTCGCCATAGTAGCGGCTGACCCGGTCAAATTGTACGGCATTCATGGGGCGTCCTTGTCTGTGTGGGAAGCGGGCCGGACTCCTGTCCGGCCCCATATCAGCATTTACTGAGGCACCTCAGCGACCACCCAGGATGGCGATATAGTCCGAGACCCAGCGGTAGTAAGGCACGCAGGTTCCCTGGCTCTTGCACTGGGAGACGGGAGTTCGCCAGAAGTGAACCCGATCGAAGTTGTCGATGCCGTTGGTCTTGCACCCCTCTTTCCCGAGCAGGGCATTGCCCTCGCAGGCGGCCGGCACCACGGGCACGGAGCCGAACCAGGAGGCGAGATCCCCCTGCAGCTTGTTGTTGAGGGAGTGCTCCAGCCACTTGTAGGCACAGGTGAGGTTCTTGGCCTCGCTGTGCACCATGCTGGTGTCGGCCCAGCCGGTGACGCCCTCCTTGGGCACCGTCGTGGCGATGGGCTGCTTGTCGGCGATCAGGGTATTGGCCTGGAAGGGCCAGGAGCCAGAGGCCACTACCCCCTCGTTCTTGAAGTCGTCGATCTGGACGAAGGCATCGTGCCAGTAGCGTCCCACCAGCTTGCGCTGCTGGCGCAGGAGGTCGAGGGCGGCCTTGTACTGATCCTCGTTCAGCTCATAGGGATCCTTGATGCCGAGCGCGGGCTGGTGGCTCATCAGATAGAGGGCGGCATCGGCGATGTGGATGGGGCCGTCGAACGCTTGCACCCGACCCTTGTTGGACTTGCCGTCCGGCAGGGTCTGCTCCTCGAACACCACGTTCCAGGAGTCGGGTGCCTTGGGGAACACCTTGGTGTTGTACATCAAGATGTTGCCGCCCCACTGGTAGGGCACGCCATAGTGCTTGCCGTCCACCGTGTGCCAGGGGGCATTCTGCAGGCGGGGGTCTATCTTGCCGTAGCTCGGGATGAGCGCCAGGTTGAGTGCCTGCACCTTGCCGCCGGCGATGAGGCGCAGGCTGGCGTCGCCGGAGGCGGTCACCAGATCGAAGCCCCCCTCGTTCATCAGCGCCACCATCTCGTCCGAGGTGGCGGCCGTCTTGACGTTGACCTTGCAGCCGGTCTCTTTCTCGAAGCCGGTGACCCAGTCGTAGTTCTTGTCGGTCTCGCCGCGCTCCACGTAGCCGGCCCAGGCCACGATGTTGAGCTGGCCTTCACCCTTGCCGAGGGTGGTGGGGGCAGCCTGGACCTGGCTTGCCAGCAGCGCCGGGATCAGGGCCAGGGTCAGAGGGGTCAATTTCATCTTGCTCTCCTTGCATGATTGGCAACCGTGGCGGCGCCACAGTAGGCATTAACATCCTGTTAACCAGTCATGAGCGTAGGAGAAGCCGGGAGCAATGAGAATTTCAATTTTTAACGGCTTTGGTATCTGTAAAATCGATATCGAGTGCGGATGAATCTGATTTTTTGCCGGAGTCACGGCTGTTCAGGCTCAGTCCTAGCGGGGGAGGTGCTGGCGTGCCCGCAGCCGGCTCTGATCTCTGGCGATGTCGATGAACTCGCGTGCGGCCCAGTCAAGGCGCGAGCCGCGCCGCCACACCAGACCGATGTCGATGGCGGGGATGGGCTCCTTGATGGCGCGGGCCTCGACCCGCTCTTGCTCCAGGGACCAGGGGCGGTAGGCAAAGTCCGGCAGCAGGGCGAGCCCGAGCTGGCTCGCCACCAGGCTGCGCACCGCTTCCACCGAGGCGGTACGCAGCACGATGCGCGGCGCGATGCCGTAGCGGCGCAGGCCGCCGCCGATGATCTGGTCCAGCTGGTCGGCGGTCAGCGAGATCATGGGCTCCTCGCCGAGCGCCTTGAGGGAGAGGGTCGACTCGGCGCAGAGGGGGTGGTTGGCTGCGAGCCAGACCCGCAGCGGCGAGCGGGTCAGCAGCTCGGTATCGAACGCCTCCTGGCGGATGGTGGGGTTGGTCATCAGGATCCCCACGTCCACCTCGCCGTTGACGATCTGGTGTTCGAGATAGGGCTGCTCATCCTCCTTCACCTCGATCTGTACCGCCGGGAAGGCGCGGCGAAAGCGGCCGAGGGCCTCCGAGAGGTAGTAGCCTGCCACCAGCGTGGTTACGCCTATGGTAAGCCGCCCCTGATCCTGCTGGGCTACCGCCTTGAGGGACTGGCCGGCTTCGGTCATGGCGCTTAGGATGCGACGGGCGTGCAGCAGAAACTGGTGACCCTGGGTAGTGAGGCTGACCCCGCGCGGATTGCGCTCGAACAGGGCGGCGCCGAGCTCGGTCTCCAGCTCGCGGATGGCGCTGGTGACCGCCGACTGGGAAATGTGCAGCTCGGCGGCTGCGCGGCTGACCGAGAAGCTGTCGGCCACCGCCACGAAATAGCGGATCTGGCGAAAGGTGAAGTTCATCTGGGCGTCCTGCCACGTGCGATCAAGGTGAGTGCCAGCTTAACCTCGAATCGCACCCAGACAAAAGGCGCCGTGATGGCGCCTTTGTCGTTGTTTTTACGGAAATTAGCGGGCTGTCACCGCCTCTGTGACCGGTACACGGTTCACCCCCTTGCCCAGATAGGCGAGGGTGATGGTCACTATGATGCAGGTGAAGCTGAGCCACATGTAGGGCAGGTAGTCGAGGGTCGCTACCCCGAGGACCCCGGCCATGAAGATGCCGTTGTCGCTCCAGGGCACCATGCCGCAGGTGAGGGTGCCGCCAAACTCGGCGTTGCGGGAGAGGTTCTTGCGCGCAAGCCCCAGTCTGTCGTAGTTCTTGGCCATGATCTTGGGGGTCAGGATCAGGGACACATACATGGCCGAACCGAACACGTTGGCCAGGAAGGCGGTGCCGATGGTGTGGCTGGTCAGGCTGCCGGCGCTGTTGATGCGCTTCTCGAAGGCACTGGCGATCACTTCCAGGATGCCGACCTTCTCCAGCAGACCGCCGAAGCCCAAGCCGAAGATGATGACGGCCACGGAACCCAGCATGGACTCCATGCCGCCACGGCCCAGGATGTTGTCGATGAAATCGACGCCGGAGGTGATGGCAAACGGGCTGTAGGCGGAGTGCATCGCCTTCACCGGATCCATGTCCTGGAAGAGGATCGCCCAAACAAGACCCAGCAAGGCGCCGAAGCTGATCACCGGGAATGCGGGCTTGCGGTTGGCCAACAGGCCCAGCACCAGCACCACGGGCACTATGGCCATGGGGGTGATGTTGAACTGCTTGTCGAGGGCGTCCATCACCAGATTGACCTGCTCCAGGCTGACGTTGCCGGAGTACTGCATGCCGACCACGGTGAACAGGGCGGCGGTGATGACGTAGGAGAACAGGCTGATGGGCAGCATCCCCTTGATGTGTTCCATCACGTCGACGTTGGACATGGTCGAGGCCAGCACCACGGAGTCGGAGAGCGGGGAGAGCTTGTCACCGAAGTAGACGCCGGAGAGCACGGCACCGGCTACCAGCGGCGCGGGTACCCCCAGGCTGTGGCCTATACCCATCATGGCGATGCCGGCGGTGGCCGCCGAGCCCCAGGAGGTGCCGGTGGCCAGCGAGGTGAGAGAGCAGATGATCAGGGTCGCCAGCAGGAAGATGGAGGGGTGTATCACCTTGAGGCCGAAGTAGATGATGCTGGGGACGATGCCGCCGGCAATCCAGGTGCCCACCAGGGCACCGACGGAGATCAGTATCAGGATGGCCCCCATCCCCTTGGCGACGCCGTCGACTGCCGCCTGTTCCAGGGATTTGTAATCATGGCCGAGCTTGATGCCGAGCCCCATGATGACGAACCAGGCGATGAACAGTGCCAGCTGGATTGGCAGATCCAGCACGCTGGTGAAGGAGAAGGCCAGGGCCAGGAAAATGGCCAGGCAGGCAAATACTTGCGACATGCCCGGCAATCGGATGTGGTGTTGTTGGTTTTGCATAGACGCTCCCTAAACTCTTGCTCGCCAAGGTCAGCCCCTCTCGTCCTGCGGATGCGTTGATCCCGAGAGGCTTACCAAAAGAGGGCGCAATCTACCATAAAGCGGAGGTGTAAAATCCCTGCTCATTCGGCAAAACAGCTTTAAAATTTTAAAATCCCACAAAATAGTTGATCTAATCGGCATTTTTCACTGTTCAATCGACACCGTTTGATAGCCGGAGATCCATAGGCAAGTTCGATTGCAGATGGCGACACCAAAGATGATAATGGTTATCATTAATCTTTCTCGGACTAATGCCAATGAACTGGATAGCACGCGCTCTGCTCTTGGCCGCCCTTCTGGCGGTGCTGGTCTGGGGTCAGGAGAAGGAATACGGGTTCTGGAGCCTGGGGTTCTTGCTGGCTGCCTGGGTCATGCTGGAACCCAGGCTGAGACCGGTGTTGATCCTGCTGCCGGTTGCGGGAATGACAGGGGTCGTCACTCTGCTCTGGCAGCAGGGCTGGCATTAAGCCTGGCGAGTGGGGACGGCCTGGATCTTGTCGTAGGCCTGGCGCAGGGAGGCGATGACCTTCTTCTCCATTTCGCTGCGTTCGGCGTCTGTCGTGAAGTAGATCATGTCGACATCGTGACGGATGTAGTGGGAAGGAAGCTGGTTGAGTGTCAGGCAGCAGAGGTCTGCCAGCTGATAGGGGGTCAATGTTCGAGCCAACCCCTGTTTTTCTATCTCCTTGAGCACCAGATGCTCATAGAAGTTGTGAATATCGGTATCCAGGATCATGGGAAAACCCCCGTGGTGGCGCAGCATCTTCAACAGCATAGCCATGGGGCATGAAAACACAAAAGGCCCGTTACTCTCGTAACGGGCCTTTGCAGAATGATGGTGCGAAGAGAGGGACTCGAACCCTCACATCCGTGGGACACTAACACCTGAAGCTAGCGCGTCTACCAATTCCGCCACCTTCGCACACTGATTTTCTCCAGCTGGTTTTTAAATGCGGTTGGAGCGCATTTTCTGTGTTTTACATGCCAGAAGCATGGTGCGAAGAGAGGGACTCGAACCCTCACACCCGGGGGGCACTAACACCTGAAGCTAGCGCGTCTACCAATTCCGCCACCTTCGCACATCGGGTTATCAGTCTGGATTTACATGCTGTCTGACAAAAGCATGGTGCGAAGAGAGGGACTCGAACCCTCACACCCGGGGGGCACTAACACCTGAAGCTAGCGCGTCTACCAATTCCGCCACCTTCGCACATCGGGTTATCAGTCTGAATTTACATGCCGTCTGATAAGAGCATGTTGCAGTATGGTGCGAAGAGAGGGACTCGAACCCTCACATCCGTGGGACACTAACACCTGAAGCTAGCGCGTCTACCAATTCCGCCACCTTCGCATCACTGCGGTGGGGGATTCTATAGAGTTTTGGGGGGGCGTCAACAGCCAAAGGGGACTTTTTTCGCTGTTGACGGATAAAGGCGTGCCAAGGGCACAAAACTTCAGCAATCGGCGTCAGACGGTGGCCAGCGCATCCTGATACATCTGTTCGTACAGGATGACGGAGTCTGCCCAGTCGAAGCGGGTGTTCATGGCGTGGTGCTGCACACGGGCAAAACGTGCCGGCTCCTGCAGATAATGGAGCAGGCTGCGGCGCATGGCATCGAGTAAGGTGCTGGCAGTGGGATCGTTGAAGCAGAAACCGGTCGCGTGCGTCGGGTCGGCATCCCAGTCCACGACGGTATCTTTCAATCCGCCGACAGCCCTCACCAGGGGCAGGGTGCCATAGGCCAGACTGTACATCTGGTTGAGCCCGCATGGCTCGAACAGAGAAGGCATCAGGAAGAAGTCGGCGCCGGCCTCCACCAGGTGGGCCAGACGGTCGTCATAGGCATTGATGAAGGCAAACTTGTCGGGATGCTGCTGGGCAATGCTTTGCAACTGGGCGGCGAGAGAGGGATCACCGGAGCCCACGATCACTACCTGGACCTGATGCTGCAAGAACTTGTCCAGCGCCGGGATGAGCAGGTGTACTCCTTTCTGCTCGGTCAGTCGACACACCATGCCATAGATGGGGAGGTTGCCAACGGGGAGCCCCGTCTCCTGCTGCAGGATGCGCTTGCAGGTGTGTTTGCCATCCAGGTTGTCGGCATCATAGGTGGCGGGCAACAGGGGATCGAAGGCGGGATCCCAGTCCTGATAGTCACAGCCGTTGAGGATGCCACGCAGGTCAGCTGCCCGCTGCTGGAATACGCTGGCCATGCCGTGAGCGCCCAGGTGTGTCAGCAGCTCGCTGGCGTAGTTGGGGCTGACCGCATTGATCTTGTCTGCGTAGAGCACACCGCACTTGAGCAGATTGATGTGACCATAGTCGTAGTTGATGCGCTGCTCGTAGTCGTGGATTTCCGGCACGGCCCAGAACTGCTGGCGATCGAACACGCCCTGAAAGGCCGCGTTGTGAATGCTGATGACCGACCGGGTGCGCTGGAAGAAGGGGTTGTGGGCATGACGGGTTTTCAGCAGCAGCGGCAGCAGACCGGTGTGCCAGTCGTTGCAGTGGGCGATGTCGGGAGCGAAACCCAGCTGTTCGCACGCATGCAGGGCCGCCGCGGCCAGAAAGGCAAAGCGTTCACCGTTGTCGGGATAGGCCTGGTTGTTCTCGGCATAGAGCTGGGGGCGGTCGAAATAGTGCGGGCAATCGAGCAGATAGACGCAGATCCCGTCCAGTTCCAGCTGATGGATGCGATAGCTGATATCACTGCGATCCTGGGGGGTGGGGAGCCAGCGCGAGGCGAGGAGGGTGGCCTCGTCCCGGCGCTTGATGGTCTTGTAGAAGGGCATAATGATGCGCACATCGTGCCCCTGACGGGCGAGATGCTGCGGCAGGGCCTTGGCCACATCTGCCAGGCCCCCGGTCTTCACCAGCCCCTCAACCTCCGAGGCTACAAACAGGATTTTCAGTGGGTTAATAGCCAACTCTTGCTCCCTTAGGTACCACGACGATACCGCCTTCGGATACGGTAAACCGCTCTCTGTCATGGTCCAGATTCTCACCGATCACGGTGCCGGGTGCAATTTCAACGTTTTTGTCGATGATGGCGCGGCGAATGGAGCAACCTTCGCCGATTTTCACATCCCCCAGCAGCACGGATTCACTGATGTGGCTGCAGGGGCCTATGTTGCAGCGAAATCCCAGTATGGATCGCTGGATCTGGCTGCCCTGAATGAAGCAGCCACCGGAGATCAGGGAGTTGGCGATCTTGACCTTGCAGTCGTCGGTATCGATGAAGGTGGCGGGGGGCAGGGGCGGGTAATGAGTGTGCAGCGGCCACTTGCGATTGTAGAGAGAGAAGGGGGCATCGTCGGCCACCAGGTCCATGTGTGCCTGCCAGTAAGAGTCGAGCGTCCCCACATCGCGCCAGTAGACGTTGGGCTTCTCGCCCGGGATCACGTTGGTGCTGTAGTCGTAGACATAGACGGGGGCACGAGGGAACAGGCTGGGAATGATGTCCTTGCCGAAATCGTGACTGGAGTTCTCCTCGGCGGCATCCCGCTTGAGCTCCCGATAGAGGGCCTCGGTCTCGAAGATGTAGTTGCCCATGGAGACCAGGGCCTGGGTGGGGTCGCCGGGGATGTGTTTCGGGTGACGGGGCTTTTCTTCAAAGCCAATCATGCGCCCTTCCTGATCCACCTCGATCACCCCGAAGGCGCTTGCTTCCTCGATGGGCATGCGCAGGGCAGCGACGGTCAGGGCGGCCGCTTTCTGCTTGTGGAAGCTCACCATCTGGCTCACGTCCATCTTGTAGATGTGATCGGAGCCGAAGATGCAGACGTGCTCGGGGTCGGAGATCTCGATGAAGCGCAGGTTCTGGTAAATGGCGTCTGCGGTGCCGTCATACCAGCGTTTGCCCATTCGCATCTGGGCCGGAATGGGGTCGATGAAGCGATCCGTGATGCCGACGATGTTCCAGCCCTTCTTCATGTGCAGGTAAAGAGACTGGGACTTGAACTGGGTGAGTACATAGATGCGCAGGAAGTCGGCGTTGACGAAGTTGTTGAGCACGAAGTCGATCAACCGATAACTGCCGCCAAAGGGTACGGAGGGTTTGCTGCGGGTGGTGGTCAGCGGTTGCAGTCGGGTACCTTCACCGCCTGCCAGTATCATGGTGAGTATGCCTGCCATCGTCGTTCTCTCCCTGAGATCATGATGTTGAAAAGGTTTTCATGTCGCTGCGAAAAAAACACCCCTAAAGGGGTGGTAAACGTTTTCTTGGTACCTTAACAGATCCCGTCTGGCACTCTCTACTTGTTTTATTACAACCGTTGCACTTCTTTAAGCTTTGCTCAGATACACCTTGAATTTGGCATCGCCCGCGATCACCTCGGTCTGTTTGAAGTGCGCATCCAGTATAGGCTGGTATCGCAGGAAGGCATTGGCGACTATGGTCAGGGCGCCATTTGCGGTCAGGTACTCAGGTGCCTTTGCCAGGAAGGTTTCGGTGGCGGCGTAGAAGGTCTTGAGCCCGGCATGGAAGGGGGGATTCGAGACAATCTGTTGGAATGTTTCGGCAATGTCGGAATAGACATCGGAGGCATGAACACGTCCGCTCAGACCGTTGACCGCCAGGGTTCGGCGGCTGGACTCCAGTGCCAGGGCATTGATATCCACCATGGTGACAGCCAGGGCCGGGTTGCGCTTGGCCAGCACGGAACCGATGACGCCGGCGCCGCAGCCAAAGTCGAGCAGCTTGCCCGTTACGGGGGGGAGGCTCGCCAGCAGCATCTGGGTGCCGAGATCCAGGCCGTCTGCACTGAAGACCCCAGGCAGGGCCATGACGGTCAGGGTGGTGTCGCCCGCCTGGCACTCATAGCGACTGAACCAGGCGTCCAGCTCGAAGGGGACGACCGGTTTGTCGAGCGTGCCGTGGTAGAGAGAGCAGCGGCGCGCAGAGTCGCGCTTGATCGGTTTCTCGCCATAAGGTGCCAGCAGCTTGTCGGCCCCGTTGATGCCGCCCCGGTTCTCGCCGGCGAGGAACAGGTCGGCCCCGCTTTCGAGCAGCGGCGTCATCATGGCCAGCAGGTATTGCGCCTCGGCCTTGGCCTTGGGCATCAGCAGCAGCAGGGCATCGAATCGGGGGGCGCCACCCAGCTGGTGATCGAACAGGATGGCGTCTCCCAGAACGGCCTGCTGGGTGCGGTAATAGCAGTAATCCGTGGTGAAGACGGTCAGGCTTTGTGCCAGCTCGGCCAGTTGACGAGGATAATCATCCTCCAGGGCACCGCACACCAACAGCCGCTTGCCGACAAAGAGGGCTTGGTTACGTTCCAGCATCTGACTGACGGCACTGACAGGACGGCTCATTGGGTCTCTCCACGCATTTTTGGGCGGCCATTATACATGGCCGCTTTCGCCTTGACATTTATGCCGTGTTCCCGAAATATGCCCAGACGCCTTATTTACCCAGAGATGATGCAATGCGGTCATGCGTATCGAAACGAAAGCATAAACACAGCCTGACAATCGGGCCTGCTGGCGTGCGCGCGTAACCTCTCATCCCTGAGACGATTCAAGCCCCGGTAGCGACTCCCGTACCGGGGCTTTTTATTGACCAATCCATCTGTTTAGGAGAAGGAAATCCCATGTTTCAAGGTTCGATAGTTGCCCTGATCACCCCATTTCGACAGGGCCAGCTGGACGAGGCCGCACTGGCTCGCCTGGTGGAGTGGCACATAGAGCAGGGAACCCATGGCATAGTGCCGGTCGGCACGACCGGGGAGAGCCCGACCCTGACCCACGATGAGCATTGCCGCGTGGTGGAGCTGGTGGTCAAGCTGGTGGCCGGGCGCATTCCCGTGATCGCAGGTGCAGGCTCCAACAACCCGGTTGAAGCCATTGAATACACCCGCTATGCCGAGCAGATGGGAGCGGATGCCACCCTGCATGTGGCCGGTTACTACAACCGCCCCAATCAGGAAGGGCTCTACCACCACTTCAAGGCGGTGCACGACGCCACCACCAAACCCATCATCGTCTACAACATTCCGCCCCGCGCCATCGTTGACGTGCAGCCGGCGACCCTGGCCCGTCTGGCCGAGTTGCCGCGCATTGCCGGCGTGAAGGATGCCACCGGTGATCTGGCCCGCCCCTGGGTTGAACGCCAGCTCATCAAGAAGCCGTTTGCCTGGCTCTCCGGTGAAGACGCCACCGCCGTGGCCTACAACATCGGTGGTGGCCAGGGTTGCATCTCGGTGACGGCCAACGTGGCCCCCAAGCTGGTGGCCGAGGTGCAGAACCTAGCGCTGGCCGGTGAGTGGCAAGCTGCCCGCGAATTGCAGGACAAGCTCATTCCGCTGCACCAGGCCATGTTCGCCGAGCCGAGCCCCGCAGGGGCCAAGTATGCGGTCTCTCTGCTGGGTCTGTGCAGCGAAGAGTGCCGTCTGCCGGTGATGCCGCTCTCCGAGGCCACCCGCGAGCGCATCCGCAGTGCCATGCTGGCATTGAATCTGTTGTAAAAACTGGGCTCTGGATCTCGCTTTTGATTGCCCGGTCAATTAATGGCCGGGCTTTGCCGATATACTCGCTTGGATACAACCAAGGATGATTTGGCATGGAAGAATGGGATCCGGAGCACTTCACCAGTTTTGAACATCTCTGTGAAGTGACCTTGTCTGCGGTCAGGGAAAAAACAGAGGCTGAACAGATCTATCTGTGGCTGCGTGCTCCGACGCCCCAGCTCTATCACTATCGCCCGGAACAGGGTCTGCTCTGCCTGAGCGCTGACGTCCTCTCTTCCCTCGAGTTGCCCATCCTCTTCATCGAACGTTCCCTTGCGCTCGGCCAGTTGCTGGTGGAGCCCATCGCGCCGACCCGAGCCATCTGGGAGCGGGAGAGCGTCGAACCCGAGATCCCGCGCCTGCGCGCCAGCTTCCCCCTCAAGCGTCACAAGGGGCTGGAGGCTGTGGTCTATCTGGAAACCCGCCGTCGTCTCGATCGCCTGCCAAGACGCCAGCAGCAGAGCATCCAGCTGCTCATGCATTATCTCGCCGCCGAGCTCGAGAGTCGGCGACTCGCGGGACAGGTGGATCTGGAGCGGGATCAGCGGCTCCATACCCAGGCAGACCTCGTGCGCAGCCAGGCCCTGCAGGACTCTTTCCTCAGCATGCTGCAGGCGCTGCATCAGGTGGGGGTCAAGCTCTCCCGCTGCGAGAGCGAGGATCGTTTGCTGCACGACGCGGTGGCACTGGCCCGCCAGGAGTTGCAGTTCGATCGCATCGCCATCTTCCTGACTGACAGTGAATTCAAGACCATGCACGGTACATGGGGTACCAACGAGGCGGGTGAGCTCATCGACGAGCGCCATTTCATCAGCCCCATTCCGGATCACCCCACGGTGCAGGAGGCGCTGCGTCGCAAGGACTATGTCCTGGTGCTGGAGGACACGCCTCTCTATTACGAGAAGCAGGAGGTGGGTCGCGGCTGGAACGCCATGGTGTCGCTCTGGGACGGGAGTACCCCCATCGGCTGGATCGCCGCCGACAACCTGCTCTGGCGGCGCCCCCTCAAGGCGTATCAGAGCGAGATCTTCAAGCAGTATGCCGCCGTGCTCTCCCAGTTGCTGATCCGCCAGCGCACCCAGGAGAAGCTTGAGCGCTTCAATCGGGAGCTGGAGCTGAGGGTGCAGGAGCGGACCCGGCAACTGGCCGATACCAACCGGGCGCTGGAGGAGGCCAACCGGCGCCTCTCTCTGCTGTCTCTGGAAGATCCCCTGACTGGCATCGCCAACCGCCGCCAATGGGACATTACCATGGAACGGGAGTGGGAGCGGGCTCGCCGCCATCAGGGCGTGCTGGCGGTGCTGATGATCGATGTGGACGAGTTCAAGTCCTACAACGATCACTTCGGCCACGGCAAGGGGGATCAGTGCCTGCAGCGGGTGGCGGCACTGCTGCAGGACACCGAGCGGCGGCGTACCAACCTGGTGGCCCGCTATGGGGGGGAGGAGTTTGTCATCCTGCTGTGTTCACCGCAGCCGGGAGAGGCGGAGCGGCTGGCGGAGCAGATCCACCACGGCCTTGACGCCTTGCAAATTCCCCATCCGGCTTCCCGGGTGGCGGCGACACTCACCGTCAGCATCGGGTTCAGCTATCTGGTCCCGTCATCGGACAAGGAGTGGCAAACCCTGACCGAGCAGGCGGATCAGGCACTCTATCACGCCAAATCACAAGGGCGGGCCTGTACCCTGGCCTATCGCTGACACCTGCGTGGGGGCTGCCTGCCCGGCATCAGATCCATGCTGATCTGTATACGTGTGGGCTTTCAGATCCACGCCGCCCTGTATATATGAGGTAGCAAGCGTTTCTCGCCATCTGGTGCATGGCGATGCGCCCGCGCTCTGGCTAGAATGGGGGCCCATTTTTCACAGACAGATCCTGCACCATGACCCTATCCGGATTTCAAGGCCTGGTTTTCGACCTCGACGGCACACTGGTGGACTCCATGCCCTTGCACCTGGCCGCCTGGGAGCACACCGCCCGCGAGTTTGGCTTTCGGTTCGACGCCGACTGGTTTTATGAGCTGGGAGGCATGCCCAGCCGCAAGATAGCCCTGCTGGTGGCCGAAGTGCAGCAGATCGCGCTGGATCCCCTGGTGGTGACACGCTGCAAGACCGAACACTATGTCGCCAACCTGCACAAGGCCACCCCCTTCCCGGCCATGCTGGATCTGGTGGAACGCTATCACGGCCGGATCCCCATGGGCATAGGGACAGGCTCTCCCCGTATCAATGCCGAAGCGGTGCTGCGCAACACAGGGCTGGATCGGTATTTCCCCGTGGTGGTCACCGCCGACGACGTGGAGCTGCACAAACCCCATCCAGACACCTTCCTGCTGGTGGCGCGACGCCTGGGTGTCGAGCCCGGTCAATGTCTGGTGTTCGAGGATACGGGCATAGGCGCACAGGCCGGTGAAGCGGCCGGTATGCAGGTTTGCATGGTCAGAGAGGGAAAACCGGTCGGATTGACCTACTGAGTGACGAAGACGAGCGGGTCAACAACCGGCTCGGGAGAGAAGCCCCACTCTCATACGGGACAGGCGAAACATGAGAGTGGGGAGCAGATGTCACTGGCTGACGCAGCGACACCGTCAGGATGGGCAGTGGCGAGATTTACTGCTCGCTGCCACCACCCTGGTTGTCGTCATAACGGCTGGGGGCGCCATGGGGGCGCGGCGCCATGGAAACCCGTGGCTTGCGGGCCCGCTGGATGCTGACGGCAGGACGGCCGGAGTGCATGGCAATGGTGGAAATCTTGGCCTTGTAGACCAGTTGCTGATTGCCATGGGCATCGGTCAACAGCACGCTGTACTGGTCAAAACCGCTGATGGTCCCCTCCAGCTTGATGCCGCTCACCAGGAAGATGGCGACCTGGCTACGGTTTTTGCGCAACCAGTTGAGGGCAGAATCTTGCCCGTTCCCGAGGGAGAAGGCCTGCTCGATAGTGGAGTAGCTTGGGGATTCAGTTGTCATAAATTATTGTCCCGCGGAAAAAAAGTGGCGTTTGATTGTGCTAAATGGGCACTGCCTTGTCAAAGTCATTCTCACACCCGGGCAGGATGGACAACGACAGGGCTGGTCGGCAGGGGCCGCTGCTGCAATAATTGGCGGCTCTGGCCCCGTGGCGGGCCTCATGCTGGGGTCTTATCTTGCATCCGGTTTCACACCAACATCCACCCACCTATACCCATGACGCGACCGCCTGCGAAGAGTGTGACCTGCTGGTGCCGGCCACCGAGCTGGCCGTGGGGGAGACGAGCAGTTGTCCGCGCTGCGGCCATACCCTGACTCGTCATCTGCCGGAGCAGGAGCGCAGGCCCATCGCCTATGGCTTTGCGGCCATCATCATGTTCGTGCTCTCCAACGCCTTTACCTTCATGTCGTTCTCGGCCAAGGGGGTGGGGCAGGAGATGACCTTCCTGCAGTGCATCACCACCCTGGTGGATCAAGGCTACCTGTTCCTCGGGGCCGTGCTGAGCATTACCCTGATCGGGTTGCCGCTGGTCTATATCGGCTCCATCATGCTGGTGCTGTGGCGCCTGGACAAGGATCTGCACAGCAAGGCCCTGCGCTCCCTTGGCCGCCTGCTGTGCCGGATCAAGCCCTGGCTGATGGTGGACGTCTTCCTCATCGGGGTGCTCATCTCTCTGGTCAAGCTGATGGGGATGGCCGACATCAAGATGGGGCTGTCGTTCTGGGCCTTCGTTGGCTACACCCTGCTGCTCATCAAGATGATCTCCTCCCTGGATCGGATGTGGCTGTGGCAGCGGCTGTTCGGCCCGACGGCGGCGAGGGAGCTGGATCCCGAGGAGAGCGCCCTGTCGTGCGGTCTGGTGGGCTGTCACATCTGCGGCGCCCTGAACGAGCAGGATGCCCATAGTTGCGTTCGCTGCGGGGATCACCTGCACAGCCGCAAGCCGGGTGGTCTGAACCGCACCTGGGCCCTGCTGATCACTTCGGTGATCCTCTATGTCCCAGCCAACCTTTATCCCATCATGGACACCGTGTTCCTGGGGGATGACAGCCCCTCGACCATCATGGGCGGGGTGGTGCTGCTGTGGGCCATGGGCTCCTACCCGATTGCCGCGGTGATTTTTTTCGCCAGCGTGGTGGTGCCGCTGGTGAAGATCCTGGCGCTGCTGTGGCTCTGCTACGTGGTGCAGCGCGGCCAGGGGGCATCTCCCCTCGGCAAGCTCAAACTCTATCGCATGACCGAATTTGTGGGGCGCTGGTCGATGATCGACGTCTTCGTGGTGGCCATCCTGGCCGGTCTCATTCGGCTCGACAATCTGATGACCATCTACCCTGGCCCTGCGGCCGTCGCCTTTGCCGGGGTCGTACTGGTCACCATGGTGGCTGCCATGAGTTTCGATTCCCGCCTGATCTGGGATTTACAACAAGGAGAACGCGAACGTGAGTGAGCGTAAGACAAGGTGGAAACCGGGCTCTGATTTCATGAGTTCGGCTGCCGCTATCTGGATGGTGCCCTTGCTGGCGCTCTTCATCGGCGCCTGGATGCTGTTCCAGCACTGGTATTCACAAGGGCCGAGCTTCACCCTGACGGTGGCGACCGCCGAGGGCATAGTGGCAGGCAAGACGGTGATCCGTTCTCGTGAAGTGGAGGTGGGCCGTATCGAGACGGTGGAGCTCAGCGAGGACTACAGCCATGCCGTGCTCAAGGCTCGCCTGACCAATGCCGCCGCCGGCATGCTCAAGAAAGACAGCCAGTTCTGGGTGGTCAAGCCCAGGGTCGGGCGTGAGGGCGTTTCCGGTCTTGGCACCTTGCTCTCCGGTGCCTATATCGAGCTTTCTCCCGGCAAGAAGGGCAGGGCGCGAAGCGAATACGCCATGCTGGACAGGCCACCCCTGGCATCCCTGGATGCCAGGGGATTGCGGCTATCCCTGTCCAGCCGGGATGCCAACGCGCTGGGCGCGGGTTCCCCCATCAGCTATCAGGGATTCACCATCGGTCAGGTCGAAGAGGCCAAATTCCTGCCCGAGAAGAGCGAGATGCAGTACCAGCTCTTCATCAACGCGCCTTATGACGTCCTGGTGAGCAGCAACTCCCGGTTCTGGTTGACGCCCGGCTTCGAGGTCTCCATGAGCAGCGAGGGGATGAAGGTGAAGATGGACTCGCTGGAGAGCCTGATCAACGGCGGCATCACCATGGGGCTGCCTCCCGGCTGGTTGCCGGGGGAGCCGGTGAAACAGAACGACGAGTTCGTGCTGTTCAAGGACGAGGAGAGCGTGCTGGCCGGTAGCCTGGATCAGTTCATCGACTATGTCTTCCTGTTCGACAATGACGTGGGCGGGCTGCATCCCGGCGCGGCGGTACAGTATCGCGGCATCCGGGTCGGTACCGTCATCTCGGCTCCCTATCTCATCGACGACAAGGGCGTCCAGCTATTCAAGAGCCGGCAGATCCCGGTGCTGGCGCGCATCGAGGGGCAGCGTCTCTCCCACCGTTATGCCAATGCGGAGAAGGAGCAGTGGCGGGCCCTGTTCAACAAGCAGTTCAAGGAAGGGCTGAGGGCCAGCCTCAAGACCGCCAGCCTGCTGACGGGGGGCAAGGTGATCGATCTGAACTTCTATCCGGATGCGCCTGTCTATCAGCCGCTCAAGATGGCGGGCTATCAGGTCTTCCCGACTGCCCAGGCCGGGCTGGATCAGATCGAACGCAAGGTGAACCTCATCCTCGACAAGTTCGTCGACATGGACATGGCTACCACCCTTACTCAGGTCAACAGCACCCTGATGACGCTGGACAAGACGCTCAAGCATGTCAGTGCCGTGAGTGCGAATCTGGAGCAGTTTACCGGCCAGCAGTCGACCCAGCAGTTGCCGGCCTCCCTCAACCAGAGCCTCAAGCAGTTGCAGGAGACGTTGCAGACCTATGATGCCGGTTCCCAGACCAATCAGGAGCTGCGTCAGTCGGTGCAATCCCTCAACCAGCTGATGAGCGAGTTGCAACCTCTGGTCCATTCACTGAACGAGCAGCCGAGTTCGCTGATCTTTGACCGCGCTCGTCCGCGGGATCCCGAGCCCAAGCGAGGAAAATGATGAAAAAACGGATGATGACGCTGGCCTTGCTGGGCCTGCTGGCGGGATGTGGCAGTGCACCGACGACGCTGCATTACTATTCGCTGGATGCCGACACGGCGCCGTCGAGTGTCACCACGGCGAAGCCGCAGCACCAGTTGGTGCTGCGCCCCGTCGCCCTGTCCGGTCAGCTTGACCGGATGAGCCTGGTCTATCAGCTGGAGGGAAAGGAGCTGCACTTTGCCGAGTACCATCGCTGGGCAGGTTCCCTCGATGCCCAGTTGAACCAGTTGACCCTCAATGGCCTCTCCAGCCGCTTGCCTGGCTGGGTGGTGCGTCAGGACGGGGCCCGCAAGGGGCCTGTGCTGAGCATCTCGGTCGAGCGTTTCCAGGGGCGGCACGACGGCCGCGCCCTGCTCAGCGGTCGCTGGCGCCTGCTGACGGAGGAGGGGGTCGTGTTGAGAGATGTTCCCTTCCAGCAGGAGCGGGTGCTGCCTGCCGATGGGTATGGCGCCCTGGTGAACGAGCTGGGACAGGGCTGGCAACTGTTGCTCGATCAGATTGCGGCGGATGTACGCACGCGCATCTGAGGAAGCATAAAAAAAGACGGGAGGCCATGGCCTCCCGTTTTGTTTGGGGTCGTCGTTATTGCTGTACTTCCGAGACGCCCTGTACCTTGACCTCTACCCGGCGATCCGGGGCCAGGCAGACGATCAGCTCGCGCTTGGATTTGCTGGTGCAGCTGTCGCCGGTGACGGGAGACTGCTTGCCACGCCCTTCCACATTGACCTTGCCGGCCGGCAGGCCCTTGCCAATCAGGTAATCGGCCACGGTCCGGGCACGCTGCTCGGACAACTTCTGGTTGTAGGCCTCGGAGCCGATGCGGTCGGTATAGCCGATGACGGTGGCCGACCCGTCTTTGGGCCTGGCCTCTTCAATCTGGCTGTAGAGGGTATCCAGCGCCTGCCCGGCCTGGGGCTTGAGGGTGGCCTTGTTGAAGTCAAACAGCACGTCCGAGCTCAGGGTGAACTGCTTGTCGACCATCACGGGCTCGGGCGCGGGGGCGGGAGCTGCGACCGGCAGAGCCGGTGCAACCTGACCGAAGCGATAGACGGCGGCCAGGGAGAGCAGGCCGTTGTCCATGCGCAGGCCGGTATCGTCACGGCTGCCATACGGGGTGCTGTACTGGTATTCGAGGCGGGCTGCCCAATCCAGGCTCAGGGCATACTCCGCACCGAGCGCGCCGACGAAGGTGAAGCGGCTGTCGTTTTCCAGCTGATCGCTGTCGGTCCAGCCATAGCCGCCCCCGACACGGCCGTAAAGGTCCAGATTGTCCGCAACCGGGAACCCCAGTTTCAGCGTGAGCTGGGCCAGCTGGGCTTGCACGGAGTCATTGAAGGCCGCGCCATTGCGGGTGCCGCTGTACTTGAGCTTGCCAAGGTAGTCATAACCCAGTTCGACACCCAGATTCTGGTTGATCTGGTAACCGGCGAAGGCACCGGCGCCGACTTCATCGTCGTCTTTGTCGGTGATGGCGATGGAATTGCTCTCATCGACACCGTAGAAGTTGGACCAACCCAGTTTGGCACCGCCATACCAGGTGTTGTCTTGTCCGGCTGCCTGGGCGTTGGCCGCAAGCAAGCCTGAAACCAGCAAGGTAATCAGTGTTTTGTTCATAGATGCCTCTGCAATCTTGTGTGTGGGGAGCGCGAATTCATGTCGCCTCGCCTCGTGGGTTGGGCCTGTGTTCGACCACAACACGTTTAAACGTAGCTCGCTTTTCTCGATCTACAAGCAACTGATATAAAACATATTGTGATATCCATCTGCATCATAGTGGAGACAGAAGACCGCCGGGGAACCGTGACTCGAATCTGTGATGGGTGTCATATGGATTGCTTGCCCTTGTCGGCAAGAGGGCCGGCTAGGCGCCGGCCCTGGCAGGATGGCCTCCGTTATCGAGGGAGGAATTCGTACTCCTGTTCGATGAAGGCGGCAGCCCGCTCGCTCAGGGCGGCGTGTACCACTGTGGTGGGGTGGACCTGGTCCCAGAACATCTTGCCTTCACAGTTCAGCTCGCCCGCACTGCGGCGCGCCATGGGCGTTGCGACGGCCTGAGCCAGCAGAGGGTTGCCGGCGATGGCAAGGCGCTCCTCGGGATTGAAGGGGGCCAGTCGACTGTCGGTGGCGGCGCTGCGGGAGGCAAAGGGCTTCCACACATAGCCGCCGCCATAGCAGGCGTGTTCGGTGTCGCTCAGGCCGAAGTTCTGTGGCTCGCGCAGCATCTCGGCGAACTGCTTGTCGATCTCGAACAATCTCACCATGCCGGTGGGAGCCAACTGGCGTGCCAGATTCAGCAGCAGCTGGTTGTGGTAGGCGGAGACATGGCTGGCTGCCTCGACCACTTTCTGGCTGCGGGCCGAGGGGTTCTGGCCCAGATCCGGCAGGTTGAACAGCAAGATCTGCCTGGCACCGTTCAATACCATGCGGTTGGCCGCATCGCTGATGGCGTCGCGCACCCGCTTGGCATCCTGCTCGGTGTTCCAGCCATAGGCCAGGTAGTCGTTGGCACCGACCCAGAGGATCACCAGATCGTCGGGCTTGAAGCTGTCCTTTTGCAGGAACTGGGTCACCTCGTAGTCCAGGTTGTTGATGACCTGATACTTGGGGTTCCAGGAGATCTTGTTGTAGGCCACGGCAGTGGCGCCCCCTTCCGCCTCGTTGGCGATGGCGAGGCCCGGGAAGTGCTGGGTGAGCTGCTCCAGCCAGACCGGGCCGTTGGAGAAGCGGCCCTGATGGTAAGGCGGGCTGGAGGGGAGGTAACCGCGCATCTTGTCGTACATCTTGCCGGTATCGGAGAGGCTGTCGCCGAACATCACGATGCGGGAGAAGGGGGGACGCGTCTCGGCGGCATGGGCCGTGAGGGCGAAGAGACCCAATAAACACAAAAGCCATTTGTTCATGTAGCTGTTCTCATGGATGGGGCAGGGCGGGCCTGCGGGCTGTTCCTCGATGGCGGCGGGCTGGGAACCCGCATGGCCAGGTGAAAAGGTATCCACTCGAATACATTTTTGCAGCATGCCGTGGCCATTTAATCGCTTGCGATCACATCACTCCTCCCTGAATGGGGAGGCTTCACGTTTGTTTCACGCGCCCCCGGGCAAGATGCCCTCATACAGCAAAGACAGGAGCATGAAATGAACAACGCAAAAGCAATCGCCCTGGTGGCCCTGATGTCCGTCTCTTCCTTCGCCATGGCGGCCTACACCGGCCCCAAGGAGCAGAACAAGGTATCGGTCGCCCAGTTGAAAGACGTGGCCGATGATCAGTGGGTGACCCTGGAAGGCAAACTGGTCAAACACCTGGGTGGCGAAAACTACCTGTTCCGTGACGACAGCGGCGAGGTGGAAGTGGAGGTGGACGGTGACGTGTGGCGCGGTACCGAGGTAGGCCCTGACGATCTGATCCGCGTGCGCGGCGAGGTGGACCACAGCTGGAACAAGACCGAAGTCGAGGGGCGTTGTTGATCAAATCCGTCGCTGGATGGCCGTTCCCCAACCCGTTGATACCACTCAATTCACTGGCTGGCGAACAGGCATACCAAGCCCTGTCAGCTTGTTCATCACCTTCACGCCAGCCAGGATTTCGCCCACCTGGGCGTTGTAGTTCCGCAGGCTCAGCGTTGGCCCGATGAGTTGCTTGAACCGGTACATGGCGGTCTCGGCTATCGAGCGCTGGTGATAGCCGGAGTCTTTCTTCCATTGCTTCAGTTCACCGGCCTTGAGCGCCGTCACCGCCTCGTTGCGGGGATGGCCTTCCTCCCACGGTGCCGCATTTTTTCTCGGCGGTATGGTGGCTTTCGCCCCCTTCTTCTTCAGTAGCGCATGACAGGCCTTGGTGTCATACGCACCATCGGCGCTGACCTGTTTTATCTTGCGTCGTAAGGGGTTGAGCAACGTCGGTAACACCTCGTTATCCGCCACCGTCTCCAGGCTGACTTCGGCAGCGATGACCGCATGGGTTGTGGCATCCACCGCCAAGTGGAGCTTGCGCCACACTCGTCGCTTCTCCTTGCCGTGTTTGCGAATTTTCCATTCGCCTTCGCCATAGACCTTGAGGCCGGTGGCATCAATGACCAAGTGAGCCACCGGGCCTTGGCTGGGGACGCGGTACTTGATGTCGACGGTCTTGGCGCGCTTGCTGATACAGCTATAGTCCGGCGACTGCAAAGGCACCGCCATCAGTTGGAACAACGAGTTAATGAAGCCTTCTAGCGCCCGCAGCGGCAACTTGAACAAGCCTTTTAGCATCAGGGCCGTCTCAATGGCGGTGTCACTGTAGTGGAAACCTCTCCCTCGGCGGCCATGGTGGACCAGGCAATGCCACTGCTTAATGGCTTGTTCGTCCATCCAGATGGTCAACGAACCGCGTTGCACCAAGGCTTGGTTGTACTGCTGCCAGTTGCTGATCTTGTGCTTGGACTTGCCCATCTGATGCTCTCGGAGACTGCGCTACAGGATCAGATCACCGAGATGTCAGATAGTTCCCCGATTTGAGCAACAAGGCCAAGTCGAGGTGGAACACCTGGAGAAGGTGGGGGCTGCGCCCCTGAGCAAGGGTGGCTTCATCGCCAAGTAAGCTTTCTGGCCACAGTAAATGAGAAGGGCGCTCCAGGAGCGCCCTTCTTGCATGCCATCAGCCAGCCCGGCTTGCGACGGTTCGCTTGAACCCCTTCTCGGCCTGATTGACCTTGTAGAGATAGCGGCGAGCCTCTGCCTTGGGATGTTGTTCGGTCAGTACCTGATAGACGGCCTCGGGGGAGAGGCGGTTGATCATGCCGGGGGCCGCCTTGCGATCGTTGGAGAAGGTGTTGAGCACCCCTCCCGCACCACCGTTGTAGGCGGAGATCACCGCATAGCGGCGGGACTGGGGATCCTGGATATCCGCCAGATAGACGGTCTGCAGCAGGTGCAGGTAGGCGGTCCCCACATCGATGTTGTAGGCCGGATTGAACAGATCTTCCCTGGTCGGCTGGCCATCCTTGCCCTTGACCCTCACATAGACATCCCGCCCAGCGGTAGCCGGGATCACCTGCATCAGGCCATAGGCGTTGGCGTGGCTGACCGCATAGGGGTTGAAGCTGCTCTCGGTCTTGATCACCGCGTAGATGAGACTCTCGGCGACCCCGTACTTGCGGGAGGCGTCGCGGATGATGCTGGCGTATTTGTAGCCGCGCCTGTCTTCGTGGTTGGCCACCATGGGAATGTCGATGAAGAAGATGTTGCGGATCCCGAGGGTGCGCTTCTTCATCGCGTTGGCGATCAGATAGTCG
Source organism: Aeromonas sp. INTO2 (assembly GCF_049860605.1). NCBI lineage: Bacteria > Pseudomonadati > Pseudomonadota > Gammaproteobacteria > Aeromonadales > Aeromonadaceae > Aeromonas > Aeromonas sp. INTO2. Next base: position 3,571,931 of record NZ_CP187588.1, on the reverse strand, counting down.
GCATAACGCTCTGCACGCCAGCTGGAGCGGATCGCTTGTCCCTGGTTGTCCAGCACCTGGCCATAGAGGAAGGGCTCGCCACCTGGCATGATCTCACGGTCCGAATAGAGGTCGACCTCTGCCGGATCGTCCGGGGTCAGCAGGGTTTCGATGATGGCGCGACGCAGGTGGGCGCGGGGATCCAGACCCGAGACGGTCTCCACCATGATGTGACCGCTGGAGAAATCGATGTGGGCGCGGCTCTTGTACTGATCCGTGTATTTGACGTAGTCAAACTTGCCCGCGAACAGCGCCTCGCGCCCCCATATCTCGTTCACGTTATGGGAGAGCGCACTGATCATGTGTTCAAAACCGCGCACGTCCTTGCCGTTGACCAGATCATCATCGCCACTCCCGCTGGTCTGGGGTGTGGATGAACAGGCAGAGAGAAACAGCAGGGCGCACAGCAGCCCAAAAAAACGACCCATAAGATCCTCAAACCGGGCGGTGGGGCCGCCCGTCACTGACTGGCCTGAGCCAGGATTGGTGTCACCCTGCGGCATATTGACGACTCAGGGGGACGCTGGCCCTTTGACTCGATTCCCGCTCACTGGCTGGGAGGGGTGTAACCGTCGATCTGGACTTCACCCGCGTCGAACAGATAGCTGACCATCTCTTTTTCCAGCAACTGGCGGTGCTCGAGATTCATCATGTTCAGCTTCTTCTCGTTGATCAGCATGACCTGCTTCTTCTGCCACTCGGTCCAGGCTTCCTTGCTGATGTTGTCGAAGATCCGCTTGCCGAGTTCACCGGGGTAGAGTTGGAAATCGAGACCCGGCGCTTCTTTCTTCAGGCGCAGGCAAAATACGGTACGGCTCATGTTGACCTCTGTGGTTGCAAGTCTGGTTGTAAGTCCGGGTAGGCGAGCAGACGGGCCGTGGCCGCCGCCAATCCCACCTCGGCAGGATGGCGTAAGTTATACCAGAGTCGGGTATCCGCTTCCATGAGCAGGGGGGCGGGCGGAACAGCCATTTCGATCAGCAAAGGGCGGATATCGAGGTGGAAGTGGCTGAAAGTGTGACGAAATCCAGCGAGCTCCTGATAGGCGGCATCCTCCAGCCCCAACTCCCGCAGTCGTCCGGTCACCTCGGTGAGGGATTCCACCTGCGGGAAGCAGTAAAGCCCGCCCCAGATCCCTTGCGGCGGACGCTTCTCCAGCAGCAGCTGATCGCCGTGGCGGATGATCAGCATAATGCCGTTGCGTGCCGGAATGCTCTTCTTCGGCTTGCTGTTAGGGTAGGCGGTGGGGTTGCCCTGCGACAGCCCCTGGCAATCGGCCTGCACCGGGCAGCGCTCGCAGGCGGGCTTGCTGCGGGTGCAGACGGTGGCCCCCATGTCCATCATGGCCTGGTTGTACTGGGCCACCCCGACGCGCGGGGTGAGGCGGGTCGCCAGCTCCCAGAGATCGTGCTCGACCTGCTTCTGGCCCGGCCAGCCCGCCAGCGCCAGCCAGCGGGTGAGTACCCGCTTCACGTTGCCATCCAGGATGGCGTGGGGCTGGCCCAGAGAGAGGGAGAGCACGGCCCCGGCGGTGGAGCGACCGATGCCGGGCAGAGCCATCACCTCTTCCAGTTGTTCCGGAAAGAGGCCGCCGTGCAGATCGCGGATCTGCTGGGCAGCCTTGTGCAGGTTGCGGGCGCGCGCGTAGTAGCCAAGCCCGGTCCAGTGATGCAGCACCTCGTCGATGGGGGCGTTGGCCAGGGCCAGCACGTCGGGGAAGCGGGCCATGAACCGCTCGTAATAGGGGATGACAGTGGCAACCTGGGTCTGTTGCAGCATGATCTCGGAGACCCAGACCCGGTAGGGGGTTTTGTCCTGCTGCCAGGGCAGGGTCTTGCGGCCGTGGATCTGGTACCAGTCCAGAATGCGGGTGGCGAAGGTGGTGTTGTCTGAGTGGCTCACAGTGTGCTCATGTTCTGATGATAAGTCCGCCCGCCATCAGGAGGGCGATCCCCGACCCGGCGCATGGCAATGGTCGAGTGTAGGTTATTGATTAAAAAGGGGAGCTCTCGGGCTCCCTCTGAATGGGCGGTGACCCTACCGGGGGAGGGCCACCGGATGCCGGCAGATCAGCCGCGCCAGTCTTGCAGCGCCTTGAGGCTGGCATACTGGCCGCCGACCTGCAGGACGATGTAGTCCTGGGCGATGGCTGCCAGGATGACGCCGGGGGCGATCTCATTGCCCTCGCGCCACTCCCGTCCATTGAGCACGACGGCCCGCTTGGCCGGGTCGGAGGAGTAGTTGTGGGCACCATAGGTCAGGGACGGTACCTGCTGTTTCAGGGCCGGGGCCAGGGCGCCGAGGGGGATGGCACTGGTCTGGACCTGAGCCTGGGGCGCACTCTCTTCCACCAGCGGCGTGTTGTTGAGGGCGGCCATCAGCCGTTCTGCCAGACTCTGTCCCCCCTGGTTTGCGGTAGTCGCAGCCGGGGTTGCGGCAGGTCTTGGAGCGACCACGGGCTCCGGCAGGGGGGGCGGCAGCGGCCGGGTGATCATGGGCCTGGGTTCGACCCGCACGAAGGGGGGAGTCACCACTTCCTTCACTTCGACCTGCTGTTCCACGGGTTTGAGGTGATAGAGGTGCCAGCCATAGTTGGCGGCGGCGCCCATCACCAGAGCCAGGGGCACCAGGGCCCACCAGATCCAGCGGCGGTTGGGCTCCTCTTCCTGGCTCACGGGCAGACCCATGAGCGGCATATGGGGGGTGAACTGGGGCTGGTCGGCCCGGCGCAGGGCCTTGAGCAGGGTGGACATCAGGAAGCCTCCTCGACCATGGGATCCGTCTCATCATCCGCCACGCTGTCGAGATCGACCGGCGTGCTGGCTCGCAGGGATTCATCCTCCAGCCTGGGCATGGGTTCGCCGGAGGCCACATTCAGCCGCAGCAGGGTGTTGCTGCCGGCGATGCCGTCCGGGGTCAGTCCCTGCTCGCGCTGGAACTGTTGCAGCTTGTTCTTGAGGGTGGCATCGAAGCGGCTCACCTTGCGATCGGGTTGCTGCATGGCGCGGCTAAGGGCGTTGTCCAGCCACTGCACCTGGGCAGCCCCGGCATTGCTCGCTATCAGGGGCACGTTGCCCTTGGGCATGCGCCAGAGCAGGGTGTAGCTGCCGCCCCAGGCGTCGGAGAGCCACTGCCTGTCCACCTGCCAGCTCTGGTTGCCGATGAGCAGGGAAGCCTTGTCCGCCCCCAGGCTGACCAGGGTGGCGTAATAGAGGCCGCCGGTCTCGTCGGTGAGACTGATGAGGGCTGGGTATTGCAGCGCCTGCAATTGCGCCAGGGAGGCTTCTCCCTCCTGGCAGCGCAGGCCCGCACGGGGGGCATTGTCGCAGGTTGCCTCCTCCAGCTCGGCCTGGTAGCCCCATACCTTGTAGAGATTCTGCATGGCGACGTCCGGCTCCAGCGCCTGATTGATGGCGCGGGTCAGCTGGGCTTGCTGCTCCGGCGTGTCATCCACCTTGACCGGTACCTCGACCTTGACCAGGGGGCGGGCTGGGAAGAATCCGAAGAATTGCCAGCCCCACCAGCCGGTGGCGACCAGCAGGGCGCCCACCAGGGCGACCGTGAGGCCGGATTGCCAGCTTCCCTCGTCGCGAATGCCGCTCACCTCATACGCGGACTGGCTGATGTCCCCGTGCACTATCTTGTGGCTGCCACGGGCGAAGGCGGCGATGAGGGCGCGGTCGCAGATGAGGTTGATGAGACGGGGAATGCCTCCGGAGAGGCGATGCAGGGTCTGGATGGCCCTGGGGGTGAAGATGGGCTGGACGCAGCCTGCCACCTGCAACCGGAAGCGAACATAGGCATCCACATCCTGGCGCGACAGCGGCAGCAGGTGATAGCGGGCGGTGATCCGCTGCGCCAGCTGGCGCAACAGGGGCTGGCGCAGCATCTGTTGCAGCTCGGGCTGGCCGATGAGCACCACCTGCAGCAGTTTCTTCTCGTCTGTCTCCAGATTGGTGAGCAGTCGCAACTGCTCCAGCACGCCGGGCAGCAGGTGCTGGGCTTCATCCACCAGCACCACGCTGCGCTTGCCTGCCGCCAGATTCGCCAGCAGATGATCCCGGATAAGGTCGAACAACTGCTTGAGGCTGGCCTCTTCGCCGTAGGGCAACTGGAATTCGTCGCAGATGGCGGCCAGTAGATCCCGCTCGGTCAGAGAGGGATTGAGGATGTAGGCGATCTCGGTGTCGGCGGGCAATTGCTGCAGCAGGCAGCGGGAGACGGTGGTCTTTCCCGTACCCACTTCCCCGGTCAGCAGCACGAAGCCGCCACCGTCCTGCAACCCGTAGTTGAGGTGGGCGAGGGCCTCCCCGTGACGCTCGCTCATATAGAGGTATTTGGGGTTGGGCGAGATGGAGAACGGGGGCTCCGACAGACCAAAGAACTGTGTGTACATAAGGATCCATTCCATTGTTATGGGCGGCAGGTTAAAGCCTCCCAAAAGGGATGTCAAAGACCCGGATACCATAAGGGGAGCTGGCTCGAACCACGGGCTGACTCACCCAGGACGATGGCGGGAAGTGGCCGCCCGGCCGAGTGATGGCGAGCCCGGTGCGGCGGGGGCACATCGTCTCTCTTGGCCAAAAGCGGTATCATCGGGGCAAGTTTATCGAGGGAGAGTGCGCGTGCAGATTTATCTGGTCGGAGGGGCGGTGCGGGATCGCCTGTTGGGATTGCCCCAGGGTGACAGGGATCACCTGGTGGTCGGCGCCACGGTGGAGCAGATGCTGGGTCTCGGATTCACCCAGGTGGGCCGAGACTTTCCAGTCTTTCTTCACCCCAAAACCCAGCAGGAGTACGCCCTGGCGCGCACCGAGCGCAAGCAGGGGCAGGGTTACACCGGCTTCGTCTGCCATGCCGCCCCCGAGGTGACGCTGGAGCAGGATCTGCTGCGCCGGGATCTCACCATCAACGCCATCGCCGAAGATGAGGACGGGCAACTGCACGATCCCTACGGCGGCGTGCAGGATCTGGAGGCGCGGTTGCTGCGCCATGTCTCGCCGGCCTTTGCCGAGGATCCCCTGCGCATCCTGCGGGTGGCGCGCTTCGCCGCCCGTTTCCATGCCCAGGGGTTCGTGGTGGCACCCGAGACGCAGGGGCTGATGCGCGAGATGACGGAGGCTGGAGAGCTGGCCCACCTGACCCCGGAGCGGGTCTGGAAGGAGCTGGAAAAAGTGCTGCTGGGGCCGACACCCCAGATCTTCTTCGAGGTGCTGCGCGAATGCGGCGCCCTCAAGGCGCTCTTCCCCGAGCTCGATGCCCTGTTCGGTGTGCCGGCCCCTGCCAGATGGCACCCGGAGATCGACACCGGCATCCACACCATGATGGTGCTGGCGCAGGCATGTCGCCTCTCCCCCGAACTGACCGTGCGCTTCGCGTCCCTCTGCCACGACTTTGGCAAGGGGCTGACCCCGCCCGCCTTCTGGCCGAGCCATCATGGCCATGGCCAGAAGGGATTGCCGCTCATTCGGGATTTTTGCGAGCGCTTCCGGGTGCCGAACGAGTGTCGCGATTTGGCCCTGCTGGTGAGCGACCTGCACACCCATATCCACATTGCCTTCGAGCTCAAGCCCGCGACCCTGCTCAAGGTATTCGACAAGGCCGATGCCTGGCGCAGACCGGAGCGCTTTGCCCAGCTGCTCGATGCCTGTCGCGCCGACTTCCACGGTCGTACCGGCTTCGAAGAGAAGGTCTACAGTCAGCCGGACTATGTCGCCGAGGCCCTGGAGGCGGCGCAGGCTGTGCCGGTCAAGGAGATAGTGGCGGCCGGCTTCAAAGGGGAGGCAATCCGCGAGCAGCTTGCCAAGCGGCGGCTTGATGCCATCAGCCGGGTGCGCGACGAGTGGACCTTCATCGAGGAGTAAACGCCGCAGCCGATCGACGCTCAATCGACGGCGTAATATGGGCGAAGCATAAAAAAGCCCGGGTCAATGACCCGGGCTTTTTGTCGTGCGGCGTGGGCTGCTCAGGAGAAGCAGGCCTGCAGCACGTAGAAGATGGCGATGGCCAGGATGGCGCCCGCGGGCAGGGTGATGACCCAGGAGACCACGATGTTGCGCAGCACGCCCAGGTTCAGGGCCGCGATGCCCCGTGCCAGACCGACGCCCATGACGGCACCCACCAGGGTCTGGGTGGTGGAGATGGGCAGACCGGTGCCGGAGGCGATCACCACGGTGGCGGCGGTGGCCAGCTGGGCGGCGAAGCCACGGCTCGGGGTCAGGTGGGTGATGCCGGTGCCGACGGTCGCCATCACCTTCTCGCCCATGGTGGCCAGACCGATGACGATGCCGATGCCGCCAAGGGGCAGGATCCACCAGGCGATGTGGGAGCTGCCGCCGATCTCGCCGCCGGCCGCCACGATGGAGGCGACTGCAGAGAGCGGACCGATGGCGTTGGCCACGTCGTTGGAGCCGTGGGCGAAGGCCATGGCACAGGCGGTGATGATCATCAGGATGCCGAACACCTTCTCCACGTTGGCGAAGTGCATCTTGCTGTCATCTTTCGGGTTGTACTGCTGGCCGCGGATATAGATCCAGCCGGCAAACGCCACCGCGATGGAGATGGCGACGGAGAGCAGCGCGCCTTCGCCATTGCTCAGGTGCAGACCGACGTGGGTCAGCCCCTTCTTGATGGTGACCAGGCAGATGACCAGGGACGTCAGGAACATGTAGAAGGGGACATAGCGCTTGGCGTTGTCCAGGGGGTTGTCCGTGTTGAAGATGAGCTTCTGCACGCTGATGAACATGAAGTAGGCGATGATGCCCGAGATGGCCGGCGTGATGATCCAAGAGCCGACGATGCCGCCAAACTTGTTCCACTGTACCGCTTCCGGACCGATGCTCACCACGGCGAAGCCCACGATGGCGCCGATGATGGAGTGGGTGGTGGAGACGGGCCAGCCGAAATAGGAGGCCAGGATCAGCCACAGACCCGCAGCCAGCAGGGAGGCGATCATGCCGAGCACCAGCAGATCCGGCGTGTCGGCAAAGGCGTTGCTGTCGATGATGCCGCTGCGGATGGTGGCCGTCACTTCGCCACCGGCCAGATAGGCACCGGCGAACTCGAAGATCATGGCGATGATGATCGCCTGACGGATGGTCAGGGACTTGGTGCCGACCGATGTGCCCATGGCGTTGGCGACGTCGTTCGCACCAATGCCCCAGGCCATCAAAAAGCCGAACAAGGCCGCCACGAGCACCAGGGTGGTGCCGTAATTTGCGATAATGTCCATTAGTAGTGTTTACCCAGTCAGTCGATTACGAACGAGCCAGCATCAATTCCAGACGGGCGCCAACGCGCTCTGCCTGATCAGCCAGGTCACCTACCCATTCGAGGATCTTGTAGAGGAACATAACGTCGATCGGATTGTATTTGTGCTCAACGGCTTGCAGCTGTTGGCGCAGTCCGATCTGCATGGTGTCAGTATCGTCCTCGATGAGATCCAGCTGGTGGATCATCTCGGCAACCATTTCAACTTCACGTCCTTTAAAGCCGGTTTCGAGCAGCTCATCGAGTTCTCCGATGGCTTTTTCGGCTTGGGCGGTCGCATCGATACAGCGTTTGAGATAGGCCATGAAATCGGCGCGCATCTCGGTGGGGAATTCCATCTTGCGGCCAAGCATGCGACCGGAAATATCCTTGGCACGGTTGGCAATCTTGTCCTGCTGGGTCAAGAGCTCCAGCAGATCGGTACGGGCGACCGGCAGGAACAGGCCGCGAGGGAGTTTCAAGCGGATTTCGCGCTTGAGGATATCCGCTTCTTTTTCCAGCTGGGCGATCTGTTGCCGGATCTTCTCGGCATCTTCCCAGCGGTCTTCGGCGACGGCATCAAAGAAGGGAATGAGCTGTTCGCAGCACACGTGAACCTTGACGATATGCTTCTGCAGCGGCTTGATGGGGGACTTGGCAAAAAGACCCAAAATAGTATTTACTGGCATGGCCAAACCTGTGTCGGTGAAAAAACACTCGATACGATTTTATGAGGGGCGCATGGTAACCGAACTGTGCCATCAATAAAACCGTGAATTAATCGTGAACTGTCGCTGGCATTATATCCTCGCGACCCTGAACATGCCCCCCAAAGTTGCCCGCCAGCCCGGAATGACTATGCAAACTGAGATCGAGATAAAGTTTTTCGTCACCAGCAATATTCAAGAATCCCTCTCCAACCTTCTGAATTCACTAGAGATTATTTCTTCCAATCAAGCCGCTCTTGGCAACGTCTATTTCGACACGCCCGACCTGGGTTTGCGTGGGCTCGATATGGGGTTGCGCATTCGTCGCAGCGATGATTTTTCCGAGCAGACCATCAAGTGCCGGGGGCAGGTCGTGGGCGGATTGCACGCCAGACCCGAGTACAACGCCCCGGTAGAGGGCACCATTCCGACCCTGTCTGCCTTTCCTGCCGATATCTGGCCGAGTCTGGCAGTGCGCGATGAACTCCAGAGCCGTCTGGTGGCCCAGTTCAGCACCGATTTCCTGCGCCGCCACTGGCTGATCGCATTCGGAGATGCCGAGATCGAGCTGGCCTGGGATCAGGGGGAGATTGTCGGTGCCCTGGGGCGAACCGGGATCGACGAGCTGGAGCTGGAGCTGAAATCCGGCGATGCCCGCGCCCTGTTCACCCTGGCGAGCAAGCTGGCGGCGCTGGGAGGATTGTGGCTGGGTGCCCAGTCCAAGGCGCAGCGCGGATACAGGCTGGCTGGGCTTGGCAAGCCACTGGCCGTGCAGCCCCTGCAAAGGATTGAGGGTAAAGATCAGAAGGCCAGCATTACCCTGGGTATGCAGCACTGGCAGTATCATGAGCAGCTCTGGCTCGAGAGTGACGATGCTGGCGAACAACAACGGGCGCTGCATGCCCTGCTCGAGGGGGTATCCCTGGTTGCCGAGGCGGCAGGCACGCTGACGGTGCCACCCTCCTGGCTGGCCGACCTGCAGGCGCAACAGCGTCTGATGATGCAGGTGGCCGGGGATCGTGCATCACTGCATGCCCTGTTCCACCATGCCGACCTGGTGAGCCTGCAGCTGTCCATCGCGGCCTGGCTGCATCTGGGGGAGTGAATCTTAAGTGGTGCAGAGCGCAAAAAGGTGAGCCCGGGCTCACCTTTTTTATGGCAGTTGCACCTTGAACGGCGCTATCAGTTCACCACGGCCACGTTGATGGTGCCGTTGCCCTCGGTCATGCGGACCCGGGCGCCAGGCACAAAGGTGGGGCTGGCCTTTTGTACCACCACGATGGATTCGCCGTTCTCTTTCTTGATCTCGAGCTCGACCCCGTCAACCTGGTTGAGTTTGTCCCCTGCCGCCTTGCCGGCCGCCGCACCCGCGATGGCGCCACCGGCCGCCGCGATGTCACTGCCACGACCGCCGCCTATGGTGCTGCCGAGCAGGCCGCCGACCACGGCACCGCCAATGGTGCCGATCAGGGAGTTTTCATCGGCCTGGATCTTGACGGGGCGGGTGGAGAGGATGGTGCCATAGCTGACGGTCTGTACCTGCTTGGCGCGATCCTTTGTGTAGACATCGCCGGAGTAGACGTCGCTGTTGGCACAGCCGGTGATGGCGGTGGTGGCCGCCAGCAGGGTGACGAGAGCAATACGTTTGAACATGATGGGCCTCCTGGGCGGGCATCGGATTAATCTGGTGATGAATTGCACTTTACGCCAACCAGATTGCGCATTAAACCCGCAAAGTGTAACCAATTATGTGGCCGGAAGGCTCCCGTGCCGGTGACGGATGGTCAGGTCAGGGCTTTTTCCAGCAGCAGGCGATCCTCGCCCGGCCCGAAGTAGCCTCTCTCTTCTGCCAACTGCTGATAACCCAGCCTTAAGTAGAGGCGCTGGGCCGGATTGGCGGGATCCACGGTCAGCCTCACCCGGGCAACCTGCAAATGCGCCAGAGCCTGCTCCACCTGCAACATCATTTGCTCGGCCAGGCCGAAGCCGCGCGCTTCGGGACGCACTGCGAGGGAGAGCAGCCAGCCCTGCGACCGATCCTGACCAAGCCCCCCGAGGGCATAGCCCAGCAGCCGGCCTTCCCGTTCCGCGACGACCAGCAGTTCGGGCCACAGATCCATGGCCTGGCGAAAGAAGAAACCGGGGTAGACATCCTCGCCGAAGACATCGGCATCTATCTGCCAGATGGCGTGCATGTCGGTGTGGGTGGCAAGGCGCAATACGGGGGACGAGTGCATCGGGGCTCCTCTGATCGGGTCTCTGCTGCGGGGCAGCCAAAAAGGAGGCACAGGGTAGAAGGGGCGGGGAGTCGATGCAAGGGGGGCATTTGTGGCATGTCGCAGATAAAGAAACAGGGCCCGCAGGCCCTGTGTCATCAGAGGAGGCTGGTTGCCTGCTCCAGCCAGGCGAGATCCTCGCCCTCCAGCAGCGGACTCAGACGGCGGTAGACCTCCGCATGGTATTCGTTGATCCAGCGGAACTCCGCCGGGCTCAGCAGGCTGCGATCGATGAGGCGGATGTCGAACGGCACATAGGTCAGTCGCTCGAAGCCCAGCATCGGCAGCTCGCCACGGGCCTCCTGTTCGGTCACCACCACCAGGTTTTCACAGCGGATGCCGAAGGCATCTTCCCGGTAGTAGCCCGGCTCGTTGGAGAGCACCATGCCCGGCTGCAGGGCCACCAGGCTGCCCTTGGGGGCGATGCGCTGCGGGCCTTCGTGCACGCTGAGGAAGTGGCCGACCCCGTGGCCGGTGCCATGGTCGTAGTTGTAGCCGGCCTGCCACAGGGGCATGCGGGCCAGCACGTCGAGCTGGATGCCGGCTGTACCGCGGGGGAAGCGGGCCTGATCCAGGGCAATATGACCCTGCAGCACCCGGGTAAACATGGCCCTGTGCTCGTCGGTCACCTCACCCACCTTGACGGTGCGGGTGATGTCGGTGGTGCCGTCCAGGTACTGGGCGCCGGAGTCCACCAGATAGATGCTGTCCTGGCCGAAGGTGCGCGGGGTACCGTTGGTGTGGCGGTAGTGGCACATGGCGGCGTTGGGGCCGAGTGCCGAGATGGTGTCGAAGCTCGGCTCCACATAGTGCTCCTGCTCGTGGCGGAAGGCTTCCAGCTGGTCGGCCAGGGTGCCTTCGTCCACACCGTCGAACTCGCCGCTGGCGATCAGGCGATCCAGCCAGGCCAGGAAGCGGGTGACGGCAACGCCGTCGCGCAGGTGGGCGGCACCCATGCCGGCCAGCTCCACGGGGTTCTTGCACGCCTTGGGCAGCATGGTGGGATCCTGGCCGGCCACCAGAATGGCGCCTGCCTCTTCCATCACGAGCTGGGTCCAGGCGTTGGCGGTGTTGGGGTCGGCCAGCACCTTCTGCTGATCCTCGCCGATGCGCTGCAACACGTCACCCAGCTTGTCGATGGGGTAGACGGAGACATCCTGTCCCACGTGCTGGCTGAAGGCGAAGCAGTCGATCTTGTCGGTATCGACGAAGAAATCCATGGTGGTGTTGGCGTAGAGCACCGCAAAGCCCAGCACCACCGGCAGGCGTTCCACGTCGCGACCACGCAGGTTGAGCAGCCAGTTGATGGGCTCGGCCTGGGTGAGCAGCACCGCATCCAACCCGCGCTTGCGCAGATCGCTGGCCAGCATTTCGCGCTTGGCCTGGCTGGACTGGCCCGCCAGCTCCTCGCTGTAGAGGATGACAGGGCTCTTGGTCGGAGCGGGACGATCGCTCCAGTGCAGATCGATGGGGTTCTCGTCGATGCGCACCAGCTCGATGCCGTGATCGGCCAGCACGGCGTTGGCGTTCTGATACCAGGCCAGGCTGTGCAGGCGGGCATCGAAACCGACCCGGGAGCCTGAGGGCAACTGCTCTGCCAGCCACTGCACGTGGGGGTCTTCATTGAGGTGGAGAAACTCGAACAGCTCGGCCGGCGCCTGCATGCGCGCCTGCACGGTATAACGACCGTCGATGAACAGGGCCGCCCGATGCGCCATGATGATGGCGAGCCCGGCGGAGCCGTTGAAACCCGTGATCCAGTCCAGCCGCTCGGCATAGGCGGGAATGTACTCCCCCAGATGCTCGTCGTCGTGGGGAACGATGAAGGCGTCCAGCTCCAGCGTGGCCAGTGTGGCCCTGACCTGGGCGACGCGGGTTTCAATAATCTCGAAATGGTTCATGTCGTTATTGCCAGCTTGTGGTGATGTGAGTGTTCATTGATGGTGGCCGCCTGCCAGGATCTGTCTGATCGACTGGCCTGCCGCCTCGATGTGTTGCTTGAGCAGTACCACTGCCTCGTGCTTGCGCCGGGCGCGGCACAGTTCAAGGAGTCGGGCGTGCTCCCGCTCGGCCTTGTCCACGCCGCCCTGGGCGAACAGCAGTTCGAAACGCACATAGCGGTCGCAGCTCAGATTGATCTGGGCGATCAGTTCCAGTGCCTGGGGGCGATTGGCTGCCTGGTAAAGGGTGGCGTGAAAGCGGTGATTCAACTCGGCCCAGTGTTCGATCTGGGTGCCAGACTCCAGCGCCAGATCAAACTGGGCGAGGATGGCTTGCGCCTGGGCGAAGGTCTCCCCCGTCATCAGGTCGACGGCGTGGAACAGGGTATCGGCTTCGAGCAGTGCCCGCAAATAAAAGAGCTCCTCGATGGCCGAGGCATCCAGCATGGTCACCACGGCGCCGCGATGGGCCTCGAACTTCACCAGCCCCTGAGCTTCCAGTTGCATCAGGGCTTCCCGCACCGGGATGCGGCTCACCGCCAGCTCCTTGGCGATGGCGTCCTGGCGCAGGGGGGCGCCCGCAGCAAACTCGCCACGCAATATCCGGCCGCGGAGGTTCTCCATCACCATCTGGGTTCGGGTCTTGTAAGGTGGGGTCATGCTGGGGTCACGGGCAGGTTGCAAAATTGTATATTGTATAAAGTTTGGCTGAATCTAACGCGCAAGGGCCGTCAAGGCAAGGCTTGGCGGGAGCCATATGCCGCGCATCGGCCAAAAAAATACCGGCCAGCAGGGCTGACCGGTACGGGATTGCGAGACGCGAGGCGCGTTTCTTACAACTGCGGGCCCGCCGCGACCAGGCGTTTGCCTTCGTCGTTGTCGGTGAAGCGCTCGAAGTTCTTGATGAAGCGCCCGGCCAGATCGGCCGCCTTGGCATCCCACTCGGCCTGGTCGGCGTAAGTGTCTCGCGGATCCAGGATGGCGGGGTTGACGCCCGGCAGCTCGGTCGGCACTTCCAGGTTGAACACCGGCAGTACCTTGGTCGGCGCCTTCTCGATGGAACCATCCAGGATGGCGTCGATGATGCCACGGGTATCCTTGATGGAGATCCGCTTGCCGGTACCGTTCCAGCCGGTGTTGACCAGATAGGCTTCAGCCCCTGCCGCTTCCATCCGTTTCACCAGCTCCTGGCCGTACTTGGTCGGGTGCAGGCTGAGGAAAGCCGCGCCGAAGCAGGAGGAGAAGGTCGGGGTCGGCTCAGTGATGCCGCGCTCGGTACCGGCCAGCTTGGCGGTAAAGCCGGACAGGAAGTGGTACTTGGTCTGCTCCTTGGTCAGCTTGGCGACCGGGGGCAGCACACCGAAGGCGTCTGCGGTCAGGAAGATCACCTTGGTGGCGTGACCCGCCTTGGAGACCGGCTTGACGATGTTGTCGATGTGATAGATGGGGTAGGAGACTCGGGTATTCTCGGTGCGGGAACCGTCGTCGAAGTCGATGGTGCCATCGGCGGCCACGGTCACGTTTTCCAGCAGCGCATCGCGGCGGATGGCGTGGTAGATGTCCGGCTCGGCCTCTTCGGAGAGCTTGATGGTCTTGGCGTAGCAGCCCCCTTCGAAGTTGAACACGCCGTGATCATCCCAGCCGTGCTCGTCATCGCCGATCAGCTGACGCTTGGGATCGGTGGAGAGGGTGGTCTTGCCGGTGCCGGAGAGGCCGAAGAAGATGGCCACGTCCCCATCCTTGCCCACGTTGGCGGAGCAGTGCATGGAGGCGATGCCGCGCAGGGGCAGGAAGTAGTTCATCATGGAGAACATGCCCTTCTTCATCTCGCCACCGTACCAGGTGCCGCCGATGAGTTGCATCTTCTCGGTCATGTTGAAGGCGACGAAGTTCTCGGAGTTGAGACCTTGCTCCTTCCAGTTCGGGTTGGTGCACTTGGCACCGTTCATCACCACGAAGTCCGGTTTGAAGGTCTTCAGCTCCTCTTCGCTCGGGCGGATGAACATGTTCTTCACGAAGTGCGCCTGCCAGGCCACCTCGGTGATGATGCGCACTGCCAGGCGGGTGTCCGGGTTGGCGCCGCAGAAGCCGTCCACCACGAACAGACGCTTGCCGGAGAGCTGTTTGGTGACCAGCCCTTTCAGATGTGACCACACTTCCGGGGTAATCGCCTTGTTATCGTTTTTACCCTGGTCAGACCACCACACAGTATCCTGAGTAGTGGCATCTTTGACGATATATTTATCTTTAGGGGAGCGGCCGGTGAAGATGCCGGTGTTGACGTTGACGGCGCCAAGTTCGGTGACGACGCCACGCTCGAAGCCCTCAAGGTCTGAGCGGGTCTCTTCAGCGAAAAGCTGCTCATAGGAGGGGTTGCGAACGATTTCCTGGCTGTTTTTGATACCGTATTGGTCCAGCTTCAGTTGTTGGGCCAGGGTGGGTTCTACCACGATTGTCATTGTATTCTCCTGGGTTCAGAGGTGTGTAGGGTTCTATCTGACGTTCATGCTACCACCTAGGTGGTAGTTTTTAGCGATCGCCATCAAACTTTATAAAATAGGGTATTTTTTTGTTATTTAAGTTAAAGGCGGGTTTTGCCCGCCTTTGATTAGTGTAACTGGTTTGCATCATTACCGGGAGCCCTGCTGAACAGGGTTTCGATGTCTATCCCGTCGAATTCGTAGTGGGCGCCGCAGTAATCGCAGTGCATGTCGATCTTGCCGAGCTCCTGCACCATGGATACCGCTTCCTCCTTGTCTATCTGCAGCAAGGCCCCTTCGCAACGGGCGCGGGAGCAGGTGCAGCGGAACTCGATGGCCTGGGGATCGAACACCCGTACCTTGTCCTGGTGGTAGAGGCGGTAGAGGATCTCTTCCGCGTCCAGACCGAACAGCTCTTCGTCCTTGATGGTGGTGGTGAGCTGGACCAGGTGGTCGAAATCTTCGCTGTGATCCTCGCTCTGGGCCGGCAGCTCCTGCAGCAGGATGCCCGCCGCACGGGGCTCGCCCTCGTGGTGGCCGGTGCGGATCCAGAGGCGGGTGGCCAGTTGTTCGGACTGGGCGAAGTAGTGCTCCAGACAGGCCGCCAGGGTGTCGGCCTCCAGGGCGATGATGCCCTGATAGCGCTCTCCCTGATCCGGAGTGATGGTGATGACCAGATGGCCGTTGCCGATCAGGCTTTGTAGCTTGCCGTCCGTCGGCAATTCCCCTTCATAGCGTGCCACGCCGCGCAATTGCTGGTTGTTGTCGCCGTTGATGACGGCCAGACGCACCGGACCGTCCCCCTGCAGCTGCACCGTGATGGAGCCTTCGAACTTGAGGGTGGCGGTCAGCAGGCTGGTGGCAACCAGCAGCTCGCCCAGCAGGTGCTGCACCTGTACCGGGTAGTTCTGGGCGTCGATGATGTGGCGGTAGGTACGATCCAGCTGGACCAGCTCCCCACGCACTTCGTACTCTTCGAACAGATAGCGATACAGGAGGTCTTGGTTACTCATCATGGTTTCCTAGGATGTTCTTGGGGAAAAATAAACACATTGTTAAACAGGTGGTTAGGAACTAATTCCTCCACCTGTCGTCATAAAGGGGCCACAGACGCGGATTAGGATTGCTTGACCCGGATAAGCTGGCGTCGCTCCTGCTTGTCGGGTCGGCGCTCCGGGCTTGGGGCAAACTGGCTGTTGAAGCGGCGGGCTTCGCTGTTTTCGGCCCGTTTCTTCAGGCTGGCCTCTGTCTCTTCATAGAGTTGCTGGGCCAGCGGGGCGGATTTGCGCTGCTCGCTCACCTCGAGCACCCGCACCTCCCGCTCGTCCTGGCCTTGCCAGAATCGCACCAGGGCGCCGACCTCGACCGCCTTGCCCGGCTTGGTGCGCTGGCCGTTGTAGTGCACCTTGCCGCCGTCGATCTGATCCCGCGCCAGACTGCGGGTCTTGTAAAAGCGGGCGGCCCACAGCCACTTGTCGAGACGGACCTGAGTGCTGCTTTGTGCTGGATTCGACATGGATCGGCTCCGGGATGGCTGAAAAGGTGCCTGATTATACCAGAGGCGGGCCCCGGGATAGAAACAGGGGGCATCCGGGTGTGACGGAAACTGAATTTTCACCCCTTGGTCCCATCCGGTCGGTTGTCTCTGGGTCCATTGCCGTACACAATAGCCAACCGACTTGGATGCCAGACAATTTTGAGAAAGATGACGCTACCGTTCAGGGATGATTTGTTGACTTCCCTTCTGGCTCGCTGCAAGGCCATGCCACTCTCCCGTTTCAGCCAGCCCCTGTTCTGGCTTCTGCTGCTGTTGCTGGCCCAGCAGTGTGCCGTGCTCACCTGGCGCCTGTACGAACTGGCCCAGCCCGCTCCCCTGACCCCCTGGCAACCCTCGGTCCCCTCGGTGCAGGGGAGTGGTGGCGATCGCCTCGATCTTGGCAACCTCAGCCGCCTCTCTCTCTTTGGCAAGGCGCTGCAACCCCAGGCGGACAAGGCGGCAGAGACGGTGGCGGCGGATGCCCCGAAAACCCAGCTCAACGCCCAGCTCAACGGGGTGCTGGCAAGCTCGGATCCCGCCAAGTCCATCGCCATCATCGCCCACAACGGGACACAGAACTCTTACGGCATCGGGGACTACATCGACGGTACCCAGGCCAGGATACGCCAGGTGTTTGCCGATCGGGTCATCATCGCCCGGGACGGCCGTGACGAGACCCTGATGCTGGACGGGGAAGAGTATGGCAAGCCCCTGCCCAAACCGGCCCGCCAGGAGGGGCTCTCCTCCGTGCGCAGTGAACTGCTGGGCAACCCGGGCAAGATCACCGATTACCTCAATATTTCTCCGGTCCGGGTGGACGGTCGCATGACCGGCTATCGCCTCAACCCGGGTCGTAATCCGGAACTGTTCAATCAACTCGGACTGGTCGCCAACGATCTGGCGGTCAGCATCAACGGCCTGGATCTGCGTGACAACGCCCAGGCCATGCAGGCGATGCAGCAGGTGGCGGGCGCCACGGAAATGACCGTCACCGTCGAGCGGCAAGGACAGCTCTACGACGTCTATGTCGGCTTGTCAGAATAATGAATTGGAGTAGCACCAAGAATGACAAATAAAGGGAAGGGCTGGCGTCTGGCCACCATGGCGGCAGCCTTGATGATGGCCGGTTCTGCCTGGGCCACCGAGTATTCCGCCAGTTTCAAGAACGCCGACATCGAGGAGTTCATCAACACGGTCGGCAAGAACCTGAACAAAACCATCATCATAGAGCCATCGGTACGCGGCAAGATCAACGTGCGCAGCTATGACCTGCTCAACGAGGATCAGTACTACCAGTTCTTCCTGAGCGTGCTCGACGTTTACGGCTTTGCCGTGGTGCCCATGAACAACGGCGTGCTCAAGGTAGTGCGCTCCAAGGATGCCAAGACCTCGGCCATCCCCGTGGTGGATGACACCAACCCCGGCGTGGGTGACGAGATGGTGACCCGGGTGGTACCGGTGCGCAATGTCTCGGTCCGTGAACTGGCCCCCCTGCTGCGTCAGCTCAACGACAACGCTGGCGGCGGCAACGTGGTCCACTATGAGCCCTCCAACGTGCTGCTCATCACCGGCCGCGCCGCAGTGGTCAACCGCCTGGTGGAGGTGGTTCGCCGGGTGGACAAGGCGGGGGATCAGGACATGGACGTCATCAAGCTCAAGTTCGCCTCCGCCGGCGAGATGGTGCGGCTGGTGACCAACCTCAACAAGGATGGCAGCAATCAGGGGGCCAACGCCTCCCTGCTGCTCTCCCCCAAGGTGGTGGCCGACGAGCGCACCAACTCCGTGGTTATCAGCGGCGAGCCCAAGGCCCGTGCCCGCATCATCCAGATGGTGCGCCAGCTCGACCGGGATCTGCAGAGCCAGGGCAACACCCGGGTCTTCTACCTGAAATATGGCAAGGCCAAGGATCTGGTTGACGTCCTCAAGGGGGTCAGCTCCAGCATCGCCGCCGACAAGAAGGGCGGGGCGGCTGCCACGGCCACGGGCGGCGCCAGCATCGGCGGCGGCCAGCTCGCCATCTCCGCCGACGAGACCACCAATGCCCTGGTGATCACCGCCCAGCCGGACGTGATGGCCGAGCTGGAGCAGGTCATCGCCAAGCTCGACATTCGCCGTGCCCAGGTGCTGGTGGAGGCCATCATCGTCGAGATATCGGATGGTGACGGCATGAACCTCGGGGTGCAGTGGGCCAACACCAATGGCGGCGGCACCCAGTTCACCGACACCGGTCTGCCCATCGGCTCCCTGGCCATCGCCGCCAAGGATTACAAAGACAACGGCAACACCGACGGCCTGTCATCCCTGGCGGGCAGCTTCAGCGGCATGGCGGCAGGCTTCTATCACGGGGACTGGGCGGCGCTGGTGACGGCGCTCTCCACCAACAGCAAGAACGATATTCTCTCCACCCCGAGCATCGTCACCATGGACAACAAGGAGGCCTCCTTCAACGTCGGTCAGGAAGTGCCGGTGCAGAGCGGCTCCCAGAGCTCCACCACCAGCGATCAGGTGTTCAACACCATAGAGCGCAAGACGGTGGGGACCAAGCTGGTGGTGACGCCCCAGATCAACGAAGGAGATTCCGTGCTGCTCAACATCGAGCAGGAGGTCTCCAGCGTGGCACAGAAGCAGGCGACCGGGACCGCCAACCTGGGCCCCACCTTCGATACCCGTACCGTGAAGAACGCCGTGCTGGTCAAGAGCGGCGAGACAGTGGTGCTGGGCGGCCTGATGGACGAACAGACCCAGGAGCAAATCTCCAAGGTGCCCCTGCTCGGGGACATTCCGGTGCTGGGCTACCTGTTCCGTTCCTCCAAGACCTCCACCGCCAAGCGCAACCTGATGGTCTTCATCCGCCCGACCATATTGCGTGACGCCAATGTCTACTCCGGGGTCTCCAGCAACAAGTACACCCTGTTCAGGGCCGAACAGCTGAGCCGGGCTGCGGAAGAGGGCTATGCCACCTCGCCGGCTCGCCAGGTGCTGCCCGCCTATGGCCAGGACGTGATGATGTCCCCCGAGGTGCAGCAGCAGATCCAGAGAATGCAGGCCCAGCAGCAGGCGACCGCCACCGGCGTGCGCGCCCAGGTGCAGGAGCAGCCCTTCGTGCAGAGCAAGCCCTGATGGCCGCCTACCAGCTCGATGGCAGCGAGCTGCCGGCTCCCCTGCCGGAACTGCCGTTCGCGTTTGCCCGCAACTTCGGGGCCATCCTGACCGAGCGCCAGGGTGCCCCGGTGCTGCTCTGTCGTCAGGGGATCTCCCCCCAGACCCTGCTGGAGGTGCGACGGGTGGCGGGCTGTGCCTTCGCGGTGGAGCAGCTTGGCAACGACGAGTTCGAGACGCTCCTGATGGCCCACTATCAGCGTGACTCCTCCGAGGCGCGCCAGCTGATGGAGGATCTCGGCAACGAGATGGACTTCTTTGCCCTGGCCGAAGAGCTGCCTCAGAGCGAGGATCTGCTGGACGCCGACGACGACGCCCCCATCATTCGCCTCATCAATGCCATGTTGAGCGAGGCGATAAAAGAAGAGGCGTCCGACATCCACATCGAGACCTTCGAGCGGGCCCTGGTGATCCGTTTTCGCATCGATGGGGTGCTGCGGGAGATCCTGCGCCCCCATCGCAAACTCGCCTCCCTGCTGGTGTCGCGCATCAAGGTCATGTCGCGCATGGACATCGCCGAGAAGCGGGTGCCCCAGGATGGCCGCATCTCACTGCGCATCGGCGGCCGGGCGGTGGACGTGCGGGTCTCCACCATGCCCTCCAGCTACGGCGAGCGGGTGGTATTGCGACTGCTCGACAAGAACAACGTGCGCCTTGAGCTCAAGCAGCTCGGCATGACGCTGGCCAACCGCAACATCATCAGCGAGCTCATTCGCAAGCCCCACGGCATCATCCTGGTGACGGGCCCGACCGGTTCGGGCAAGTCCACCACCCTTTATGCGGCCCTCTCGGAGATCAACTCCCGGGATCGTAACATCCTGACCGTCGAAGACCCCATCGAATATGACCTCGAAGGGGTGGGCCAGACCCAGGTCAACAGCAAGGTGGACATGACCTTCGCCCGGGGCCTGCGCGCCATTCTGCGTCAGGATCCGGACGTGGTGATGGTGGGGGAAATCCGTGACCTCGAGACCGCCCAGATCGCGGTGCAGGCATCCCTCACCGGTCACCTGGTGATGTCGACCCTGCACACCAACACCGCCATCGGCGCCATCACCCGGATGCGGGACATGGGGATCGAGCCCTTCCTGCTCTCCTCGTCGCTCCTGGCGGTACTGGCCCAGCGGCTGGTGCGCACCCTCTGCCCGGATTGCCGCGCACCGCACCCTGTCACCGAGCAGGAGCGTCTGGCCATGGGCATCGAGCTTGCGCCGGATCAGCAGATCTGGCGTCCGGTGGGCTGCGAGCAGTGCAACCACACCGGCTATCGCGGCCGGACCGGCATCCACGAGCTGGTGGTGGTGGACGAGGCAGTGCGCGAGGCGATCCACAGCGCCAGCGGCGAGCTCGCCATCGAGCGGCTGATCCGGGGTCACACCCCCAGCATCCGCCGCGATGGCATCGACAAGGTGCTCAAGGGGCAGACCAGCCTCGAAGAGGTGCTGCGCGTGACCCGGGAAGACTGAAATGGCGGCATTTGAATACAAGGCCCTCGACGGCAAGGGGCGCAACAAGAGCGGCGTGCTGGAAGGGGATTCCGCCCGCCAGGTGCGCCAGCTGCTGCGCGAGCAGGGGCTGACCCCCCTCGAGGTGAATGAGACCACCGAGAAGGCCAAGCGGGAGGCGAACCGCTTCGTGCTGTTTCGCCGTGGTGCCTCTACCGCAGAACTGGCCCTCATCACCCGCCAGCTGGCGACCCTGGTGGGGGCCGGTCTCACCATCGAAGAGGCCCTCAAGGCGGTCGCCGAACAGTGCGAGAAGGCCCACCTGCGCAGCCTGGTGGCGACGGTGCGCAGCAAAGTGGTGGAGGGGTATTCCCTGGCCGATTCGCTGGGGGCCTTCCCCCATGTGTTCGACCAGCTGTTCCGCTCCATGGTGGCGGCCGGCGAAAAGTCTGGTCACCTGGAGAAGGTGCTCAACCGTCTCGCCGATTACACCGAGCAGCGCCAGCACATGCGCACCAAGCTGCTGCAGGC
Organism: Aeromonas sp. INTO2; assembly: GCF_049860605.1. Classification (NCBI taxonomy): domain Bacteria; kingdom Pseudomonadati; phylum Pseudomonadota; class Gammaproteobacteria; order Aeromonadales; family Aeromonadaceae; genus Aeromonas; species Aeromonas sp. INTO2. The sequence goes on along the minus strand of NZ_CP187588.1, from coordinate 3,550,569 downwards.
GATGATCTATCCCATCGTCCTCACTCTGGTGGCGGTGGGGGTCATCTCCATACTGCTCACCGCCGTGGTGCCCAAGGTGGTGGCCCAGTTCGAACACATGGGCCAGCAACTGCCGGGCACCACCCGTTTCCTCATCGGCACCAGCGAGCTGTTGCAGCACTACGGCCTCTGGTTCCTGCTGCTCCTTGGCATTGGCGGCCTGATTTGGCGCTGGTGGCTGACCGACGACAAGCGTCGTCGTCGCTGGCACCAGGTGATACTGCGCCTGCCGGTGATCGGTCGGGTCAGCCGCGGTCTCAACACCGCCCGCTTTGCCCGCACCCTGAGCATCCTCAACGCCAGCGCCGTCCCCCTGCTGGAGGGAATGAAGATCGCCGGCGAAGTGCTCTCCAACGACTATGCCCGCATGCGCATCGGTGAGGCCACCGAGCGGGTGCGGGAGGGGACCAGCCTGCGCAAGTCGCTGGATGAAACCAGAATTTTTCCGCCCATGATGCTGCACATGATCGCCTCGGGCGAGCAGAGCGGCGAGCTCGACAGCATGCTGGAGCGGGCGGCGGACAACCAGGACAGGGAGTTCGAAACCCAGGTGAACATCGCCCTCGGGGTGTTCGAGCCCATGCTGGTGGTCTCCATGGCCGGGGTGGTGCTGTTTATCGTGATGTCGATCCTGCAGCCGATCCTGGAGCTCAACAACATGGTGAATCTGTGAGGGTCAGGTGCCCGAATAGGCTTCGCCATTCGAACCTGCACATTCAATCGAATGATCGTGGTTTAACAGTTAATCGTTGATGGCTCATGCCATCTCATTTCGTTAGGGAGTCAGTCATGCAAAAGCGTCGTCAATCGGGTTTTACCCTGCTGGAAGTGATGGTGGTCATCGTGATCCTGGGGATCCTGGCCAGCCTGGTGGTGCCCAACCTGATGGGCAACAAGGAGAAGGCGGATCAGCAAAAAGCGGTCTCCGACATAGTGGCGCTGGAAAACGCCCTCGACATGTACAAGCTGGACAACAACCGCTACCCCACCACCGAGCAGGGGCTGGACGCCCTGGTCAACAAGCCGACCGCATCCCCTGAGCCGCGCAGCTACCGTGAAGGGGGCTACATCAAGCGCCTGCCGCAGGATCCCTGGGGCAACCAGTACCAGCTGCTGAGCCCGGGCCAGTTCGGCAAGATCGACATCTTCTCCATGGGGATGGACGGCGAAGCCGGGACCGATGACGACATCGGCAACTGGAACCTGAAGGACTTCCAATAAGTGATTCCGCCGCGTCGTGCTCACTGCGCCACCCCGGGGCTGCCTGAATGAAGATGGCCTCTTGGGCCCGTCACCAGGCCGGTTTTACCCTGCTGGAAGTGTTGCTGGTGGCCATGTTGATGGGACTGGTGGCCACTGCCGTCACCCTCAGCATGGGGGGCGCCAGGGGGGATCGGGAGCTCGACAAGCAGGCGCGCCGCTTCATGGCGACCCTGCAGCAGGCCCAGGAGTATTCGGTCATGGATGGCAGGCTGCTGGGGCTGCGGGTCGAGGAGAACGGCTGGCAGTTTATGTCCCGGGATCCCAAGGATCGCAAGTGGCGCGCCCTGACCGGTGACAAGTTGCTGGGGCCGGTGACGTTGCCGGAGGGGATGACCCTGGCGGTGGAGCTGGAAGGTTTCAACTGGCGTACTGCGTCGGACGAACGCCAGGAGCAGGGTCGGGACGAGCGCGAGCGGACACCCCAGATCCTGGTCTTTCCGGGGGGAGAGCTCTCTCCCTTCGTGCTGACCCTGAGCCAGCAGGACGAGGATCTGCACTACCTGCGCACCGTCAGGGGGGACGAGTTCGGTCGTCTCTCCCTGTTGCAGGATGAAGAGGAAGAAGAGTGAGGAGCGCCAGGCCCGCAGGGGGCGTTCTAGCGCGTCGCACCGCTCTGTCGGGTGGCCCCGCCCGGGTGCGCGGCATGACGCTGCTGGAGGTCATGGTGGCCCTGGCGGTGTTTGCCATCGCCGGGCTGGCGGTGATGAAGACCGCGAGCGAACACCTGGCCGGCCTCAATTATCTGGAGCAGAAGACCCTGGCGACCTGGGTGGTGGAGAATCAGCTGGTGCAGCAGAAGCTCGAAGGCAAGTGGCCGGGAGACAGCTGGGTGGAAGGGGACGAGGAGATGGCCGGGCAGACCTGGTACTGGCGCTATCGCGGCGTCGCCACGGCGGACAGCAACTTCAGGGCGCTGGACATGGAAGTGCGCACCGCGCCCAAGGCCGACAGCCCGGTGGCCATGATCCGGACCTATCTCAGCCGATGAACATTCATCAACGTGCGTCCATGATCCGGAGTCGGTGTCAGCCGATGATCCAGAGCAACACCCACCCATCGTGCCACCGCGGCTTCACCCTGCTTGAGATGCTGGTGGCTATTGCCATCTTCGCCACCCTGAGCCTGGGGGCCTATCAGGTGCTGCAAGGGGTGCTGACCAGCGACGAGGTGGCCAAGCGCAAGGAGGCCCGTCTCTCGGAGCTGCAGCTCGCCTTCAGCCTGCTGGAGCGGGATGTCACCCAGATGGTGCCGCGCAGCGGTCGCATCGACGGCGAGAACAACAAGGTGCTGCTGGCGGCGTCCCGCTTCGGCCAGCAGAGCGACGACTGGGGCATGGCCTTCATTCGCGGCGGCTGGCTCAATCCGGACGGCATACTACCGCGCTCCGGCCTGCAACGGGTGGGTTGGCGTCTCAAGGGGCAGACCCTCGAGCGGTTGAGCTACCTCTATCCGGATCCGGCCATTGGCACCGAGCCGCGCATTCAGCCCGTGCTGACCGGCGTGACGGCGCTGCGCCTCTATTTCTACGACAAGGGACAGTGGAAGGAGGAGTGGACCCAGCGCGACCTGCTGCCCTACGGGCTGGCGGTGGAGCTGGAGCTTGAAGACTACGGCACCATCCGTCGCCAGTTCCTGATCGGAGCCGGTGGCCAGAGGGCAGAGAATGGTAACTGATCGTCGTTTTCCCCTGTCCGTCACGGAGGATGACGGCACTATTCGACGTCGCCAGTTCCTGATCGGAGCCGGTGGTCAGAGGGCAGAGAATGGTAACTGGTCGTCGTTTTCCCCTGTCCGTCACGAAGGATGACGGCACTATTCGACGTCGCCAGTTCCTGATCGGTGCTGGTGGCCAGCGAGCGGACAATGGCAATTAAGCGCCCCCGCCCTCCTTTGGCCCCCGGCAGACAGCGGGGCATGGCCCTGCTGGTGGTGTTGCTCATCCTCGCGGTGATGGTGATCGTCGCCAGCAACATGAGCGGCCGCTTGCAACTGGAGCTGCGCCGCACCGCCAACCTCACCCTGGGCAAGCAGGCCTGGTGGTATGCCATGTCGGCGGAGGCCCTGGTGATCAAGGTGCTGAACCAGGACTTCAAGGACGACCCGGATCGGGTGAGTCTGGGACAGAACTGGGCGCGGGAGGACGGGGTCTTCCCGGTGGAGGATGGCACTCTCTCGGGCCGGGTGCGGGATCTGCAATCCTGCTTCAACCTCAACAGCCTGAGCGTGCCCCTCAAGGAGGGGGAGAACGGCGACGATCTCGAGGCCCAGCCTTACCAGTTCAAGGTGTTCCGGGCCCTGCTCGCCCAGCTCGAGGTGGATGATTACGAAGCGGTGCAACTGACGGACGCCATCCGTGACTGGACCGACAAGGATACCCAGCTGGTCTCGAGCAACGGGGCCGAGGATGCCTACTACGAGGGACTCAATCCCCCCTACCTGGTGGCTAACCAGCGGATGCTGGGCACCGACGAATTGCGGGCGGTGCGCGGGGTGAGCGCCAGCCTGTACGCCCGGTTGGCCCCCTATGTGTGCTCCCTGCCCAATGACAAGCTGGTGGTGAACATCAACACCATCCGGCCGGAGCAGGCGGCCCTGCTGGTGGGGCTCTACCAGGGGAAGATCGGGCTGGACGATGCCAAGCGGGTGCTGACCAGCCGCCCCAAGAAGGGGTGGAAGAACAAGCAGGAGATGACGGAGCAGTTGCAGGTTCAGCCGGGTGCCATCACCGGGCTGGATGGCGCCCTGGACATCAAGAGCAGCTTCTTCGAGGCCCGCCTGCTGGCGGAGGTGGGGGAGACCCGCGCCAGGCTTGAGACCGTCTTCCAGCGTGGCAAGGACAACAAGCTGGTGATGCTGCGTCGCCTGAGCGGCGGCGCCGAATAACAAGGGGGCGTGGGGCGGTTTCAGCTGCCCTGCGCATCCCCCGATTGGACTGCAACCCATGGCTGTGCGCCCGCCCCCCTGAGGGAGGAGCGGGCATGGCAGGAGAGACATTAGTGAGCGAGAGTCTGGTCATCCGTCTGGGGACCAATGCGCAGCAGCCAGTGCACTGGCTGGTCTGGTCGGCGCAGGAGCAGGAGATCATCGCCTCCGGCATCCTGGCCTCGGCGCACGCCCTCGGCGAGCTGCAGGAGCGTGCCGGTGGTCGCCCCGTGGTGACCCTGGTGCCCGGCAGCGATCTTATCTTCCGGCGGGTCAATCTGCCGGGCAAATACAGCCGCCAGAGTGCGGCGGCCCTGCCCTATCTGCTGGAGGAGCAGATCGCCTCAGACGTGGACGATCTGCACCTGGTGGTGCTCGGCCATCAGGGCCGCGAGGTGGATCTGATGGCGGTGGACAAGGGGAAGATGCACTCCTGGCTCGGCTGGCTGGAGCAGGCAGGACTCAAGACCCTGCACCTGCTGCCCGACGTGCTGGCGCTGCCGCTCGCCGCCGATGGCTGGTCAGCCCTGCAGCTGGGGGAGGAGTGGCTGGTCCGCCAGGGCCCCCGTCAGGGCATAGTGGCGGAGGAATCCCTGCTGGCCATGCTGCTGGCAGCGCAGACCGACCCCGTCACCCTTCACTGCCATACTCCCATCCCCGCCATGGCGGCGGGCAACTGGCAGGGGGCTGACCCGGAACTGCCCATGCTGTTGCTGGCGAAAGGGGCGCTGACCTGCCAGGCCAACCTGTTGCAGGGGCCCTATCGTCCCCAGACCGAATACGCCCGCTACTGGTTGCAGTGGCGCAAGGTGGCGGTGCTGGCAGGCGTATTGTTGCTGGTGGCCCTGGTGCAGCGCGGTGTGCATCTGCACCAGCTGGCGGAACAGGACAAGGCCCTCAAGGCGGAGATCCGGCAGGTCTACACCCGGATCTTCCCGGGAGAGACGCGGATCGTCAACGTGCGCAGCCAGATGACCCAGCACCTCCAGCAGTTGGGGCAGGCTCCCCAGGATGGCGTCCTGTTGCTCCTGACCGAGCTGGCCCCGGTGTTTGCCGAGGTGCCCGGCCTCAAGCCCGAGGTGCTGCGCTTCGATGCAGCCCGGGGCGAGCTGAGGTTGCAGGTGACGGCCCCCGGCTTCACCGAGATCGAACGTTTCCGCGAGCTGGCGGGCAAGCGCTTCGAGGTGCAGCAGGGTGAGGTGCGAAGCACCGAAGGCAAGGTCGAAGGGGCGCTGGTGCTCAAGGGGAGGTCGTCATGATGGACAAACTGCAGAGCTGGTGGCGCGGCATCAGTGCCCGCGAGCAGCGGCTGGTGGCGGTGGGGGGCAGCGTGCTGCTCATCGGGCTCTTCTACTGGGCGATCTGGCAGCCGGTGGCAAATCGCATTGCCGAGCGCGAGCGGCAGGTGGTGAACCAGCAGCAGACCCTGGCCTGGCTCAAGGAGAAGGGACAGGAGGTGCTGGCGATGCAGGGGGGACAGGGGCGCCAGATCGATACCGGCGGTACCCTGGACGGTGTGGTGAACCGCACCGCCTTCAACCAGAAGATCAAGATTGCCCGCTTGCAGCCCCAGGGTCAGGAGCTGCAGGTATGGATAGACACAGTGCCGTTCGATGATCTGCTGATCTGGCTTGCGACCCTCTCGGATCAATACGGCGTCCAGGTGCAGATCATCGAGCTGGCCCGCGAGGGGCTGGCCCCCGGGCTGGTCAAGGTCAGACGTTTGCAGTTGAGTCGTTCCCAATGAAGCGAAAAATAGTGATCGCCAGTCTCTTCCTGCTGGCCTATCTCGGTTTCCTGCTGGCCCAGTTGCCTGCATCCCTGGTGGTGCGCCATCTGCCGCTGCCCCCCAATCTGGTACGGTTGGAGGGGGTGAGCGGCACCCTCTGGAGCGGTCAGGCCGCCCGGGTGCAATATGCCAGCGAGTCCCTCACCCAGTTGCGCTGGGATCTCGATGGCTGGTCCCTGCTGCGGCTGGCGCCCGAGGTGTCGGTGCGCTTTGGCGAGCGCAGCGGACTCAACGGGCAGGGGATCCTGGGTTGGAACGGTGCCGCTTTCGGGCGCGACATCACCCTGAATGCGCCGGCCCCCTGGGTGCTGGAGCGGGTGCCGATGAGACCCCCCTTCCCGCTGACGGCGGCGGGCCAGTTGCAGCTCAAGATCGACCAGTTTGCCCAGGGCAATCCCTGGTGCGACAACCTTTACGGGGATCTTCACTGGTATGACGCACAGGCGGACACCCCGGCGGGCAAGTTGGCCCTGGGGGATCCCGAGATCAAGCTCACCTGTCTCGACTCCCGGCTGGTGGCCGAGATCAAGCAGGGCTCGGAGGCGGTGCAGGTACTGGGCAAGCTGGAGTTGCAGGCGAATCGCCAGTACCTGTTCCAGGGCACCCTGAAACCGGGTCCCGAGCTGCCGGACCAGATGAAACAGGGGCTCCCCTTCCTCGGCCAGCCCGATGGGCAGGGGCGCTTCCCGCTGCGTTATCAGGGCCGCATCTGACGGCGTTGCCCATGGTTTGAACCACCCCGCCCCGGCGGGGTGGTGTCGTTATGGGGGCGCGCCGGCTGGCGCCGTGATGAGGTGATTGAGGAAGAAGCTGAACAGCTCGGCCCGGGAGTGCAGGTTCAACTTGGCGTAGAGGTGCTTGCGGTGATTCTTCACCGTGCCGCTGCCGATGCCGAGTGCATCGGCAATGGCCTCGGTATCCAGCCCCTGCAACAGCAAACCCGCCACCTGGCGCTCCCGCCGGGTTAGCTGGTCTCCCCCCACACTGGCGATAGCCTGCTCCACCGCCCCCTTGAGGTCAGTGCCATCTGACCTGGCCGGGCTGCGGGCCAGGCGGGGTGTCTCTTCCCGCCAGTGCTGGCGACACAGGGAGTGGACCAGCGGGAACAGTGCCTCCAGCCTGGCCAGCTCGTCACGGCTGAGGGAGCTGCGCTTGTCGAGGCGGCCCAGAAACAACATCAGGGTGAGGCCGCCGCGCACCGGCAGGATCAGCCCCACCTCCTCCTGCCAGCCGGTGGCCTGATAGAAGTGGTGGCGATACTCGGGGTCGAGCCGCCCCCGCGACACCTGCGCCAGGGTCCAGACCCCGGCACCCAGCCCCTGCTCCAGCGCCTGCATGAAGGGATCCTGGCTAAAGTGGCGGGTGAGGTAGCGGTCGAACAATAGGGCCCGCTGATGATGCAGGTTGTCGTAGAGGTAGACGGGGCGCAGCCCCACCCCGAGCAGCAGGGCACAGTCGAATGCCACCTGTTGCTGGATGAGGCGCACCAGGGCTGCCGGGAAGCCGCTGCCGTGCAGGGCATCGACGGCGGCGGTCAGGCTCAGGGTATCCGTGGCAGGAGACGGGGGCATGGCGATGGGCTCCGGGTCAGGGAATGGCTTCCCCACGATGGCAGGATGCTAGCACGGGAGTGGCAAAACTGTCCCCTGGGGGACATATCTGCCAGCACCGCAAACGGAGAGGATGGCCCTCTTTCTCTTGCTGTTGGAGCCCTCCATGACAAATCCTCACCTGCTCGATGAGCTGACCCAGCGCGGCCTGGTGGCCCAGAATTCCGACCCGGTGGCGCTGGCCGACCATCTTGCCACCCCGCGCACCGTCTATTGCGGCTTCGATCCTACCGCTGGCAGCCTGCACATCGGCCACCTGGTGCCACTGTTGATGCTGCGCCGCTTCCAGCTGGCGGGCCACACCCCGGTGGCCCTGGTGGGCGGGGCCACCGGCCTTATCGGCGATCCCAGCTTCAAGGCAAGCGAGCGCACCCTCAACAGCGCCGAAACGGTGCAAGGCTGGGTCGCCAGCCTGTCGGCCCAGATAAGCGCCCTGCTGACGGCGAGCGATGGGCTGGCAGCGCCGCTGCTGGTCAACAACGCCGACTGGATGGGGCAGATGTCCGCCCTCGATTTTCTGCGGGACATCGGCAAGCACTTCTCGGTCAACGCCATGCTGGCCCGCGAATCGGTGCGCCAGCGCCTGGCCCGTCCGGATCAGGGGATCTCGTTCACCGAGTTCTCCTACGCCCTGCTGCAATCCCAGGACTTCGCCGTGCTCAACCAGCGCCTCGGCTGCACCCTGCAGATCGGCGGCAACGACCAGTGGGGCAACATCACCAGCGGCATGGACCTCACTCGGCGGCTGCATCAGGCCCAGGTCTATGGCATGACGCTGCCGCTCATCACCAAGGCCGATGGCACCAAGTTCGGCAAGACCGAGGGGGGCGCTATCTGGCTCGACCCGGCGCTCACCTCCCCTTACGCCTTCTACCAGTTCTGGCTCGGTACCGCAGACGAGGATGTCTACCGCTTCCTGCGCTACTACAGCTTTATGCCGCTGGCCGAGATTGAGGCGCTGGAGGCGGAGGATGCGAAGCGGCAGGGGCGCAAGCTGGCCCAGCAGGTGCTGGCGGACGAGCTGACCGAACTGGTACACGGCAAGGGGGCGCTGGCGGCGGCGCAGCGCATCAGCGAATCGTTGTTCAGTGGCGAGGTAGCCCGCCTTGGGGAGAGCGATCTGGCCCAGCTGGCGCAAGATGGCATGCCAAGCAGCTGCATCGAGGGGGAAACGGATCTGGTGACCCTGCTGGTGGAGTGCGGCCTGGCCAACTCGAAGCGGATCGCCCGCGAGCTGCTGGCGGCGGGAGCCGTCAGCGTCAACGGTGCGATCCGCCAGGATGAGCCGCTCACCGCCGACGATCGGCTGTTCGGCCGCTACCTGCTGCTGCGCCGGGGCAAGAAGCAGTACCACCTGGTGATCTGCTCATGAAGGGGTGAGCGCCTCGATGACGTAGTCGAGGAAGTGGCCGACCAGGGCCGACTCGGCCCGGCGCTGGGTATAGAGGGCGTAGAAATGGGCCCCCTTGGGGCGATAGTCCGGCAGCACTTCGCGCACCACCCCCTCGGCCAGCTCGGCCGCCACCAGGTAGCGCGGCAGGCGGGCTATCCCCAGTCCCTGGCGCATCCCCTGGTGAATCGCCTTCTTGCTGCTGAAGGCCAGTTCGCCCACTACCTCGAGAGGGATCTCGCGCCCCTGGGCAAGGAGGGGCCAGCGCTCGTGGCGGCCGTACTCCTGGCTGCGGGTGATGAGGCTGTGCTGATGCAGATCCTGCGGTGTGGTGAGGGGCGGGTGACGGTCGAGGTAGTCAGCGCTGGCGCAGAGCACCAGATCGTCCACCGCGATGGGGCGCGCCAGGTAGGGCTGGGTGCCGAGCTCGGTGCTGCGAAACGCCACGTGCAGGTTGTCGCGCAGCAGGTCGGCCGGGGTATTGCTGAAGTCGGCGATGATCCGCACCTCCGGGTGGTCGGCGCGAAAGCGCAGCAGCACCGGAGTCAGCACCACTTCTCCCCAGAGATCCGGCGCCGTGATGCGCAGCTCCCCGCACAGTGCCGAGCGGCGGCGCTGCAGGCCGTCCAGCAACTGCTCGTGCAGGGCGATCATCTGGTCGGCCTGGCGGTAAGCGAGCTCTCCTGTGTCGGTCAGTTGCACCCGGCGGGTGGTGCGACTCAGGAGCACGCTGCCGAGGCTCTGCTCCAGGTGGCGCAGATCTTTTGACGCCTTGCTCGGGGTGATGCCGAGCTGGGCCGCCGCCGCGGCGAAGGATCCACAGCGGACGATGGCGACCAGCAGGTGCATCAGGTAGAGAGTGTCGAGCTTGTGGTGACTCATGAGGGGTGGCCTATTGTGTCTTGCTGGGAATGAATGTCTTGCTTGTGCGCCTGATTATATCCTGGTGGCCCGGGTTTATAGTGGCCGCCATGCCATTGCGATCCCGGGAGAGGACGATGAACAAGACACTGGGCGACAGCTTCCACTTCGAGCGAGCCGGATTGCGGCTCAAGAACCGGGCCGTGCTGGCCCCTTTGACCCACAACATGAGCGGCGCAGGCGGTGATCCCGGCCAGGCCGAGCTCGACTGGCTGGCGCGCTGCGCCCGTGGCGGCTTCGGCCTGCTCATTGCCGCCGCCACCCAGGTGCGGCCCGGCGGACGCTGCTGGGCGGGGCAGCCTGCCCTGATGACGGACGCCCAGCAGCAGGCCTTCACGGCCCTGGCCGACAGTGCGCGGCAGGCCGGGGCGCTGGCGGTGGTGCAACTGCATCACGGCGGGATGCGGGCTCTGCCAGAGCTGAACGACGGGGCGCCAGTCGGCCCGTGCGCGCTGGCGCCGGGCGGGCGTTACCCCCTCGGGGTCAAGGGGCTGAGCGAGGAGGAGATTCTGACGCTCATTGACGCCTTTGTGAGCGCTGCGGAGCGGGCCCATGGCGCCGGCCTGCACGGGGTCGAGCTGCACGCAGCCCACCACTTCCTGCTCTGCAACTTCCTCAACCCCCTGCGCAACCGGCGCACCGACCGCTGGGGTGGCAGCCTCGCCAACCGGGCGCGGATCCTGGTGGAGATAGTGCGCGGCATTCGCGCCCGTCTACCCCGGGGCTTCCTGGTCGGGGTGCGTCTTTCCCCCGAGAGCTATGCCCATATCCAGGGCATCGAACTGGCCCATCAGCTGGCGGTGGCGCGCCTGCTGGCGGACGAGGGGATCGACTACCTGCACTTCTCCATGGGGGACAGCTTCAAGGCGGTGGCGGGGGATCCCGACGGCGGCGCCCTGCTGGAGGCGGTAAGGGTCGGGTTGGCCGGGCGGGTGCCGCTCATGGTGGCGGGCAAGATTAGCGACGCAGTTTCGGCGGAGCGGGCTCTGGCCGGTGGCGCCGATCTGGTGGCGGTGGGCACGGCGGCCCTTGGCAATCCGGACTGGATGGAACGGGTGAGCCGCGGCCTGCCTCTGCATGCGGCCCCTTTCACGGCGGCGCACCTCACGGAGGTCGGCTTCACCCCAAGCGCCCTCGACTACCTGGCCGGCATGGGGGTGCTGGCCCCGCGCGATGCGGCCTGAGGGCTTTCATGAACGGTATGCGCTCGGCAGGCTGTTGAGCTGATGTGACAAGGCCCTCGTGAAGAGGGCCTTGTGCGTGTCAGGCGCCGAGAGGGAGCAGGTCGGCGTAGTCGTCGAGCGCCGGGAAGTGCTGGAAGGTGAGCGGCGGCATCTGGCTGTCGGGGTGACTGATGCCGAGCTGGTGGCCGATGCCGAACTCGGCCGAGGCGGCCAGGATCCGCTCGCTGTCATCCACGAAGAGGGTGCGGGCCGGGTCGAAGGCCAGCCGCTCGGCCAGCGCCTGCCAGCAGTGCTGGCTCTCCTTCGACCACCCGAGCTCATGGGTGCTCACCATCAGATCGAGGTGCTGGGCGAGGCCGAGGCGTGCATCCTTCACCGACAGACTGGCGGGATGGGCATTGGTGAAGAGCACCACCTGCTTGCCGGCGGCCTTGAGTGCGGCCAGGAAGGGAATGACGTTGGGGCGCCACTGGATCTTCTCCAGGATCTCCTGTTTGAGGGCGCGGATGTCGAGCCCGAGCGTCCGGGTCCAGTAATCCACGCAGTACCAGTCGAGGGTGCCGTTGACCGCATGATAGTGAGTGTCTATCTGCGCCTTCGCCTCGGCCAGCGGCAGGCCGAGTCGCTCGGCGTAGCGCGCCGGCACCAGGGTCTGCCACAGATGGCTGTCAAAATGGAGATCGATCAGGGTGCCATCCATGTCGAGCAACACGGTATCAATCTGGTGCCAGGGCAGGGGAGTCGACATGGGGCCTCGCGATGTCTGTGGTGATGGGAAAAAAGGGGCGCATTATAACGGATTTTTCAGACATCTTTCCCCTCTTTGCCCCGTGGTGTTCGGCAGGGGAGTCGTTTACTCTTGAAACACGATTTTTTAACGAGCAGTCAGCCCCCGATGAGCGATCCTCACAAGCGCAATCCCGTCCACCTCAGTGTCGAGACCATGGCCCATGACAAGAGCAAGCCGGAGATCCTCAAGGCCGAGATCGTGGCCGAGAGCCGGCTGTTCAAGGTGGAGTCCCTTCACCTGAAATTCTCCAACGGCGAGGAGCGGGTCTACGAGCGGATGCGCGGCGGCAATCGGGGTGCCGTCATGGTGGTGCCCTTGTTCGATGCCCACACCCTGCTGCTGGTGCGTGAATACGCGGCGGGCACCCACTCCTACGAGCTGGGTTTCCCCAAGGGATTGATAGACCCCGGTGAAAATGCCTTCGAGGCGGGCAACCGGGAGCTGATGGAGGAGGCGGGCTTCGGGGCGAGCAGCCTGACCCTGCTCAAGCAGGTGTCGCTGGCGCCGGGGTATTTCTCCAGCCGGATGGACATCTTGCTGGCGCGGGATCTCTACCCCGAGCGGCGGGTCGGTGACGAGCCCGAGCCTCTCGAGGTGATCCCCTGGCCCCTCGACCGGATCGACGAGTTGCTGGCACGACCGGACTTCACCGAGTCGCGCAGCATCAGTGCCCTGCTGCTGGCCAGCAAATGGCTGGCGGAGCAGGGAAATTAGCCCGCAGAGGGTCTGTTTGGCAATCAGAGGCAGAGGTAAGCACCATGCAGGAGTTGTTGGCCTGGATACCCGAGGTCAAGGAGATCGCCCGTGAGGCGGGCAGGATCCTTCACGAGATCTATCGCGGCGGTCAGTTCGAACGCCAGTTGAAGGAGGATGCGACCCCGGTCACCAGTGCCGATCTTGCTGCCGATGCCTACCTCAAACAGGCGCTGGCAGCGCTCACCCCCCATGTCCCCGTGCTGACCGAAGAGGCGGCCGACATCCCCTTCAGCCAGCGTGCGAACTGGCGCCAGTACTGGCTGGTGGACCCGCTGGACGGCACTGGCGAGTTCATCGCAGGCAGCGGCGACTTCGCCACCCTGATCGCCCTGGTGCGGGACAATGTCCCGGTGCTCGGGGTCATCTATGCCCCCGAATCCGATCTGCTCTACTGGGCGGTGCGCGGTCACGGCGCCTTCAAGGAGGCGAACGGCGAGAGTCGTCCCATCAGCGCCATCCATCATGAACACGATCAGCCTGACTCCCTGGTGGTGGCCATCAGCCGCCGCCAGAAACTGGAGAACCTGACCCGTCGCCTCAACCCGGCCATCCACTACGAGCTGATCCCGCTCGGCTCCAGCTCCCTCAAGTCCTGCCTGGTGGCGGAAGGCGTGGCGGATTGCTACGTGCGCCTGGGCCCCACCGGGGAGTGGGATACCGCTGCCGCCCAGTGCATCGTGGAGGCGGCAGGGGGGCGCATCCTCAGCCTGGCGCTGCAACCGCTGAGCTACAACGAGACCGAGTCGCTGGAGAACCCGGACTTCATCGTGATGGGGGACCCGGATCTCGCCTGGGGACGCATTCTGGCCCACTGACGGGTCGACCAGCTCGCAGGGAATGCAATCAGGCGACCACAGGGTCGCCTGATTGCATTGGTGTGATCCACTGGCTGGTTACGGGGATTTTAGGGAGATTCGCTAGTGATGGCGATAACGGCAGTGGATCATCACATCCAATCTGGCTGCACTGGCATAATTTTCAGTTAATTCTGAAAACATGCATTTCATCGAAACAAAAAATCGGTGTGGGTTTTAATTTTGGTTTTATATTCCTAACTTTTGGTTTGTATCAGGATTAATTGAATAATCCGGGGTGAGATTTCCTCCCAATCTCACTGGTGGAACAGGGCTTTGCCAGTGAGATCTGCCAGTCTCCCTTTTTGAGAATTAAATGCTAAAGGAGCACAATGTTTTTAGATTTTAATACTACGTAAAAGTGATTTATCGATGAGTTTATCTGCAGACGTCTCACGGGAGCTGTCCGGTTCCCCCTCCACCATGGCCAGCACCGGCTGGCGTCGCCACGACACCCATTGGGTCATCAGCCTGTTCGGTACCGCCGTCGGCGCCGGCATTCTGTTCCTGCCCATCAACCTGGGTCTGGGGGGGATTTGGCCCCTCATCATCGTCGCCGTGCTGGCCGGTCCCATGACCTTCCTGGCCCACCGCGGGCTGGCGCGTTTCGTGCTCTCGTCGTCGCGCCCCCAGGCCGACTTCACCGAGGTGGCCGAGGAGCACTTCGGCAAGATGGCCGGGCGCCTCATCTCGGCGCTCTATTTCCTCTCCATCTTCCCGATCCTGCTCATCTACGGTGTCGGGCTGACCAACACGGTGGAGAGCTTCATGGTCAATCAGCTCGGTCTGGCCTCCCCGGATCGGGTGATGCTCTCCGGCGTGCTGGTGTTCGCCATGATCGCCGTGATGCTGGCCGGCGAGAAGGCGATGCTGCGGGCCTTCGCCGTCATGGTCTACCCGCTGGCGGCGATCCTGCTGGCCCTCTCCTGCTACCTCATTCCCCAGTGGCAGTGGCCGGAAGTGACCGCCTTTGAAGGCACCAGCTTCCTCAACACCGTCTGGCTGGCGCTGCCGGTCACCGTGTTCGCCTTCAGCCACGCCGCCGCCATCTCGGGCTTTGCCAACGTGCAGCGCCGGGAGTACGGGGAGCAGGCCGAAACCAAGAGCGGCCTGATCCTGCGCAACACCACCGTCATGCTGGTGGGCTTCGTGCTCTTCTTCGTCTTCTCCTGCGTGCTGAGCCTCTCCCCGGCTCAGTTGGCCGAGGCCAAGGCCCAGAACGTCTCCGTGCTCTCCTATCTCGCCAACATCACCGACAACCCGGTGATCGTGACCCTGGGGCCGCTCATCGCCTTCATCGCCATCAGCTCCTCCTTCCTCGGCCACTTCCTCGGTGCCCGCGAAAGCCTGAAAAGCCTGATCGCCAAGCCCACCGGCCTGCCGCTGGCGAAGGCGGACAAGCTCGGCATCGCCCTGATGTTCTTCGCCATCTGGGGCGCCGCCATCATCAACCCGGGCATTCTGGGGTTGATGGAGACCCTCTCCGGCCCCGTCATCGCCATGATCCTCTTCATCATGCCGGTGGTGGCCATCTACAAGGTGGAGGCGCTGGCCCGCTTCCGTCACCGTTGGGTCAACGGTTTCATCCTGCTGACCGGTGCCCTGGCGGTCTCGGCCCTGCTGTTCAGCCTGCTGAAATAAGCCAGGCCGTCAGCATCAAACAAGAGAGGCGACCCCGGGGGTCGCCTCTCTTGCTTCTGCTCTCTGGTTGCCTTGCCGTCGTCTCACCCCAGCTTGGCGCCGTTCTCCACCGCCTGCTCGGGGATGACGATCACCACGGCGCCATCCGGGCGATAGAAGCCGGTCAGCAGAAACTCCGACTGGATGGGGCCTATCTGCTTGGGGGGAAAGTTCACCACGGCGACGATCTGGCGGCCCACCAGATCCTCCGGTCGATAGAGGTCGGTGATCTGGGCGCTGCTCTTGCGCACCCCGAGCTCGGGGCCGAAATCCGCCCACACCTTGTAGGCGGGGCGGCGCGCCTCGGGGAAGGGCTCGACCCGCACCAGGGTGCCCACCCTGAGCTCCACCATCTCGAAATCCTGCCAGCTTATGGTCTGCATCTTGGCTCCTCGTTGCCCATACCTTGCATGAGCCTCAGCATGCCTCGAATGCCCGGGGATTGTCTTCGGCAAAGAGCCGACCGATTACGGCAGGCAGCCGTTTTGCCGGCGCCAGAGGGAAGGGGTCAGTCCGGTTTCGGCCAGGAAGCGCTCGGCAAAGGCTCCCTGGTTCTGATAGCCGCAGCGGCTGGCCACTTCGCCGACGGGCAGCCGGGTGCGAGCGAGCAGGGTGCGGGCCAGTGCCATACGCCGCATCCTGAGGTAGTGGGAGACGCTCGTGCCCACCTGCTGGCGAAAGGCGTGTTTGAACTGGCTCAGGCCGAGGCAGGCGATGGCGGCGAGTTCCTCGTTGGTGAGGGGGTCTGCGAGGTGGGCTTCCATATGACGCTGCACCTTGGCGATACGAGGGGCTATGCGGGGAGCGACGGCGGGGCCCATGCCGCGTCCCTCGGTCAGCAGCCCGAGCCACACCTGATCCATGCCGGCCACGTGGCGCCCCTCGGCCACCATGCGGTGCAGGAAGGCGAGGTAGTGGCGCTGGGCCTCATCCAGCTCGACGAAGGGGTGGTCCCCCAGGGCTGCCGGCAGCCAGTGGCTCTCCTGCACCAGAAACACATGCGCCGGGTCGGCGGCGTAGTCGTGGCGAAGGCCAGGGGCGATGATGCAGGCAAAACCGGGGGCGAGGCGACATCCCCGACCCTGCACCTCGATCTCGAGGGGGCCGACGAGGGGGATCACCAGCTGGGCGTGGTCATGACTGTGGCTCTGCATGTCGCTCTGGTAGTGACGCAGGCTGAAGGGGGAGGTGGCAGATAAGCATGACGCGGCACCGGGCCGCGTCATTGAAAGGGATGCATCGTTTGCCATGGGCAGCCGCATTACTCGGCGTCGAAGTCTTCGATCTCTTTGCCAAGGGCTTCCATGATGGCGCGGGCCTCGGCGGGGACGCTGTCCGGATGATCCTTGCGCAGGTCGTCGTCACAGGGCAGCGGCTGGCCGGTGAAGGCGTGCAGGAAGGCTTCGCAGAGCAGCTCGCTGTTGGTCGCATGACGCAGGTTGTTCACCTGGCGACGGGTGCGCTCATCGGTCAACACCTTCAGCACCTTGAGCGGGATCGAGACGGTTATCTTCTTGACCTGTTCGCTCTTCTTGCCGTGCTCTGCATAGGGGCTGACGTAGTCGCCGTTCCACTCTGTACCCATGTTCCACCTGTAGTCGTTTGGCCGTGAGCGCGGATTTTAACCCTTAAGGAATTCAATGGCAATCCAACAGCAAAGCCATTTAGACGTCTAGAAGTGTTGACGGCTTTTTTAAGGTGGCGTAGTGTGGTGCACCATGGGCCGGCAGTCCGGCCAGCGAAAATGAGAGCGGGGCTGGACGACCCACGAGGCGGACCGGCTCCGGCAACCCATCAAGGAGAGTGACATGACCCACAAGGCCACCCTGGCGGTACGCACCGGGATTGAGACAGACACGCAGCACGGTGCCGTGGTGCCCCCCATCTATCTCTCCAGCAACTACACCTTTGCCGACTTTGGCGAGCCCCGTCAATACGACTATGCCCGTTCCGGCAACCCGACCCGCACCAATCTGGCGGATGCCCTGGCGGCCCTGGAAGGGGGGGCCGGCGCCGTGGTGACCGGCACCGGCATGGGGGCCGTTCATCTGGTGACCACGGCTCTGCTCAAGGCGGGGGATCTGCTGATCGCCCCCCACGACTGCTACGGCGGTACCTGGCGCCTGTTCGAGTATCTGGCGGCCAAGGGCCACTACCAGGTGCAGTTCGTGGATCAGGGAGACGAGGTGGCGCTGGCCGCCGCGCTGGCCCAGAAACCCGCACTGGTGTGGGTGGAGACCCCCTCCAACCCGCTGCTGCGGGTGGTGGACATCGCCGCCATCGCCGAGGCCTCCCACGGGGTGGGGGCCCAGGTGGTGGTGGACAACACCTTCCTCTCCCCCTTGCTGCAACAGCCCCTGGCCCTTGGTGCCGACGTTGTGGTCCACTCCACCACCAAGTACATCAACGGCCACTCCGACGTGGTAGGGGGTGTGGCGATCGCCAAGGATCAGGCTCTTGCCGACTCCCTGGTGTGGTGGGCCAACTGCCTGGGGCTCACTTCCGGTGCCTTTGACTCCTACCTCACCCTGCGGGGCCTGCGCACCCTGGCCCCGCGCCTGCGCACCCATCAGGAGAACACGGATCGCATCCTCGCCTTCTTGCAGCAGCAGCCGCTGGTCAAGCGGATCTATCACCCCAGCCTGCCGAGCCATCCGGGCCACGACATTGCGCGCCGTCAACAGTCCGGCTTTGGCGCCATGCTAAGTTTTGAGCTCGATTGCAACGAGACGGGGCTGCGAGCCTTCCTCGCGGGGCTGCGCCTCTTCTCGGTGGCGGAGTCCCTCGGCGGTGTGGAGAGTCTGGTGGCCCATCCGGCCAGCATGACCCACAGGGCCATGACCCCTGCGGCCCAGCAGGCGGCGGGTATCAGTGCCCAGTTGCTGCGCCTGTCGGTGGGGATCGAACACGGTGAGGATCTGGTGGCCGATCTGGCCCAGGGGTTTGAACAGGCGCAGTTGGCACAACAGGCAGAGCAGGTGAAGTAATGGAACAACAACAAGGAGAGTGTGTGGTGGCAACAGAGGCAGTCTTCAAGCGGCGCCATGTACACAAGTTCGGCGGCAGCAGCCTGGCGGATCCGGTCTGTTATCGCCGGGTCGCCAGCATCGTCGAGCAACAGGTGGGGGGCAACGAGCTGGTGGTGGTCTCCGCCGCGGGCAAGACCACCAACCGGCTGATCCAGCTGGTGGAGCTGGCGGAAGCGGGGGATGAGGCCGCAGGCGAAGCCATCACCGCCCTGCACGCCTATCAGCAGAGCCTGATCGACGGCCTGCTGGAAGGGGAGCTTCACCTCGATCTGAGCCAGCAACTGACGGACGACATGCAGCTGATCGCCAAGACCCTGGAGGGGCAGTTTGACCGCTTCGAGCGCAACGGCCTGCTCGCCTTTGGCGAGGTGTGGTCCGCCCGCCTGCTGGCTGCCCTGCTCACCAGCCGGGGTGAGGCGGCCGCCTGGCTCGATGCTCGCAGCTTCCTGCGCGCAGAAGACGGCGCCCTCATCAAGGTGGACACCGCCCTCTCCAGCGAGCTGCTCAAGGCTCGGCTGGCTGAGCACGCCGGTCGCATCGTGGTGACCGGCTTCATTGCCGCCGACATGGAGGGGCGTTCCCTGCTGCTGGGGCGCAACGGCTCCGACTACAGTGCCAGCCTCCTGGCGGCGCTGGCGGACGGCGAGTCCACCACCATCTGGAGCGACGTGGCCGGGGTCTACAGTGCCGACCCGCGCCGGGTGAAAGAGGCGCGTCTGCTGGAGCGCCTGAGCCTGGCCGAGGCCAACGAGCTGGCGCGCCTGGGCTCCTCGGTGCTGCATTCGCGTACCCTGCAGCCGGTGGCCGACAGCCGTCAGCGCCTCACTCTGCGCTGCAGCTACAATCCGGACGAAGGCTGCACCCACATCCTGCGCCGTGCACCCCGCTCCGGCGGTGCCCGCATCGTCTCCTCGGTGGATCAGATAGCCCTCATCGAGCTCAAGGTGCTGCCGCAGACTGACTTTGAGCAGACAGTGGCGGCCATCGAGGCCCATCTGGCCCGCCATCGCCTCCATCCGCTCACCCTGCAGCGCCAGCCGGATCGGCGGGTGCTGCGTCTGGCCTACACCCTGGAGGTGGCACAAGGGGCCTTCGAGGTGCTCCGTGACTTCCAGTTGCAGGGCAACTTTACCGGCCTCATCCAGAAGGAGGGGTTCAGCCTGGTCGCCCTGGTGGGGGCCGGCGTCACCGACAACGCCGAGCAGTGCCATCGCTTCTACCAGCTGCTGGCGGATCAGCCTCTCGAGTTCGTGCAGGTGGCCAAAGACGGCCTGAGCCTGGTGGCCGTGCTGCGCCAGATCGTGCTGGAGCCGCTGCTCATCGCTCTGCACAGTGCCCTGTTCAGCCGCCCGACCCGTGTCGGGCTGGTGGTGTTCGGCAAAGGCAATATCGGCGGTCACTGGCTGGGGCTCTACGCCCGCGAGAAGGCGCGCCTCGAGCATGAGCTCAATCTGGCGCTCACCCTCTACGGGGTCTTCGACTCCAAGGGCGGGCTGCTGGACGAAGAGGGGCTGGATCCCCTCAAGGTACAGGACAACTTCAATCCCAAGCCGCTCATCTGGCCGGAGCTGCTCTCCCAGCTGGAGCAGCACAGTTTTGACTCCCTGATCGCGCTCGACATGACCGCCAGCGAGACGGTGAGCCGCTACTACCCGGACTTTGCCCAGCTCGGCATCCACATCATCGCCGCCAACAAGTTTGCCGGTGCCGCCGACAGCGAGTTTTACCAGCGCATCAAGCAGACCTGCCGCGACCATCAGGTGCAGTGGCGCTACAACGCCACCGTGGGGGCCGGGCTGCCCATCCAGTCCAGCATCCAGATGCTGCGTCAGAGCGGTGACCGCATCCAGGGGGTTTCCGGCATCTTCTCCGGCACCCTCTCCTGGCTGTTCCAGCAGTATGACGGCACTCGCCCCTTCTCCGAACTGGTGGACGAGGCGTGGCAACACGGCCTGACCGAGCCGGATCCCCGGGAGGATCTCTCCGGTCAGGATGTGCGCCGCAAGCTGCTCATCCTGGCGCGGGAGGCGGGCTTCGAACTCGACTCCGCCGACATCGAGCTGGAGAACCTGGTGCCGGTGGTCCTGCGCAAGGTGAGTGCGGATCAGTTCATGGACAGGCTCAAGGAGCTGGATGACCCTATCCAGACCGCCTTCGAGGGGGCGCGCCGGGTCGGCAAGGTGCTGCGTTATGTCGCCCGCTTCGAGCACGACGGCAAGGCCCGCGTCGGGCTGGAGGCGCTGGAGCCCCATCACCCGTTTGCCAACCTCTTGCCCTGCGACAACGTGTTCGCCATCGAGAGCGACAGCTATCGCACCAACCCCCTGGTGATCCAGGGGCCGGGAGCGGGCCGGGAAGTGACGGCCGCCGCCATCCAGTACGATCTCTGGCAGATCTGCGCCAGCCTCTGAGGCTGCGTGACACGATGCAATGAGAAGAGGCGCCCCAGGGCGCCTCTTCTGTTATCGGGTAGCGGAGTTACCAGAACAGCCGGCCCAGGAGGGGGGCGAGCAGCACGGTGGCCATGCCGGCGATCATCATCACCATGCTGGAGACCACCCCCTCCTCGTTGCCCATCTGATAGGCCCTGGCTGTCCCGGCCCCGTGGGCCGAGGCACCAAAGCCCGCGCCCTTGCCAAGGCGGCTGCGGATGGCGAGCACGGTGAGCACGCTTTCTCCCACCGCCATGCCGATGACGCCGGTCAGCACCACGAACAGGGCGGTGAGATCGGCGTTGCCACCCACGGAACGGGTCGCCTCCACCGCGAAGGGGGTGGTGATGGATCTCATGGCCATGCTGCGTTGCAACAGCTCGGAGAGGTTGAGCCAGCGGGCCAGCAGCACTGTGCTGCCCACCGCCATCACCACGGACGCCACGACCCCGACCGAGAGGGAGAGCCAGTGGCGGCGCATCAGCTGGCGATTCTCGTAGACGGGCACCGCGAAGGCGACGGTGGCAGGGCCCAGCAGCCAGAGCAGCCAGTGGGATTCGGCCATGTAGTCCCGGTAGGGAATGTGGAACAACATCACCACGGCCACCAGCAGGGTGGGGGCCAGCAGCAGCGGCATCAGGGGCAGGATGCGCTTTTTGCCATAGAGCCACTTGCTGGCGTAGTAGAAGAGCAGGGTCAGGGCGAAGCAGAGCAGGCCGAGCAGGGTGTCAGACATGGCGGCGACTCCGGCGGGCCAGCTTCAGCTCGAGGCGATAGACCCTGTCCACCACCAGCGCCGTGGTGCCGAGCACCAGCACGGTGCTGACGATCAGGACCACCATGATGCGCCACCCCTCCTGCAGCAGCAGCTCCTGATAGTTGACCACGGCCACTACGGCAGGGACGAAGAAGAGCAGCATCTCCGCCAGCAGCCAGCGGGCCCCGGCACTGAACCACTGGGCCTTGACCACCCCGAGCAGGATGCAGACCAGCAGCAGCAACATGCCGGTGAGGTTGGCGGGCAGGGGCAGGTGCAAGGTGCGCACTGCGATGTCGGCCAGCAACCAGATGGCCGCCAGCAGGGCGATTTGGAAGGGGGTTTGCAACCAGCGAAGGCAGAGGGTTTTCATGGCAAGCGTCTTTCTGTGAACCTGCTCACAGTATAGAGAGGGACCAAACCTGCAAAAAATGAATTTAAATTATCAAAGTCATGCCAAAGAGGCATGATTTTGCCAGCCATCCCCGTCAAGAGAGCACCATGGATATTCGAGCCCTGCGTTACTTCGTCGAGCTGGTGCGGGAGCAGAGCTTCACCCGCGCCTCCGAAAAGCTGTTCGTCACCCAGCCCACCATCAGCAAAATGATCCGCAACATGGAAGAGGAGCTGGGCCAGCCCCTGCTGAGCCGGGTCGGCCGCCGCTTCACCCTGACCGACAGCGGCCAGGTGCTGTTCAATCGGGCCCAGACCATCCTGGCGGAGATGCAGCAGCTGGAGGCGGAGCTGGCGGATCTGCAGAGCCTGCAATCCGGGCGTCTTGCCCTCGGCATCCCGCCCATGGTGGGCCATGTCTATGCGGATCTCATCCGTACCTATCGCAGCCGCTACCCCGGTGTGGAGCTCTCCATCGTCGAATATGGCGGGCGGCGCATCGAGCAGGCGGTGCTGGCGGGGGAGCTGGATCTCGCCATCACCATGCTGCCGACCAGGGAAGAGGGGGCTCTCTGCGCCTTGGAGCTGGACAGTTACCCCATCCGGGTGGTGCTACCGGACCTGCCCCGCTGGCGCGAGGGTGGCGAGATCCGGCTGGAGGCTCTGCGGGACGAACCCTTCCTGCTCTATACCCAGGCCTTCACCCTGAGCGAGCGGCTGGAGCAGGCCTGCGAGCAAGCCGGGTTCGTGCCTCAGGTGGCGGCCCGCAGCAGCCAGTGGGACTTTCTCACCGCCATGGTGCGAAGCGGCATGGGGGTCGCCTTCCTGCCGGAGCCCATCTGCCGGCGGCTGACGCCGGATGGGCTGGTGTTGCGCCCTCTGGCCCCGGCGCTGAGCTGGCGGCTCGGGGTGATCTGGCCAGGGGATCGCTACCTCTCCCGCACCGCCGAGGCCTGGCTTGCCCTGTGCCGCGAGCAGGGCTGAAGAGCGGGTCTGGGGTTAGGGGGTCCCCGGTGACGCCATGCCTGTGACGAAGCGGGCATAGGCTGCGGAGTGTCGCACCTCCTCAATCTCGTCCCACACCTGTTGGCTGAGATCGGGGTGGGCTTGATGGAAGGGGTGGGAGAAGATGAGGTAGTAGGGTTTTTCGACCAGGGGAGGGGTGATCCGCTCGAGTGTGGCCTGCAACTGCGGGTGGGCGGCCAGGGTCCGTTCGGCGACCCCGGTTTGCAGGGCGGCGGCAACGGCGCGCTGCATCGCGACCTTCTTGAGCAGGATCAGTGGTTCCCTGCTGGAGTCATCCACCCTGACACCGCTCTCCTGCAGCTGGGCGACGATGGAGAAACCGGACTGCGCCGCAATGACGCCATGGGCGACGAGCTGCCGGCCATCCCAGCGAACCTGTCCGCCTTTTGGCTGGTAGAGGCTGTAGCTCTCGGTGAGCAGGCGCTTGGCGGGATCAGGTGCCCCCTGTCGCATGGGATAGACCCCTATGGTGCGAGCACGCTCTTCGCTGTAGCTCAGCTTGACTGCGGCATCGAGCTGGCCCTGGCTGACGAGGGAGAGGCAGCGTTTCCAGGGAAGGGGGGTGAGAATGATGGGATGCCCGATCCGGTTTGCCACCTCCTTGAGGTGGAACTGCACTATCCCCTCGCCGGACATCAGCAACCAGGGAGGCGAATCGCTGTTCTCCATGCAGGCACGAATGCTGCCGGGGGCGGCCATGACGCAGGTCGGCAGCAACCAGAACAGCAGCGCCAGGCAGAGAGTGCGCAAGGGGAGCCTGCCTGACAGGGGAGATCCGGTGAGCCAGTCAGGGAGCGATGCCAAAGTCATCCCTCATCGGGTCATAGAGATAGGAGCGGTAGTCGGTGCTCTCGTCGGGCAACTGCGGGTTGGTCAGCCGGAAGATCTGGCGTGAATCGAGCCGGGCAAAGACTAGGGAAGGCTGGAAATGATGGCGCCAGAGGCGCTGCAGGGAGCCATCTTTCCAGGCCAGTTGCAGGCCGCGCAAAAGGCGCTCGCGCTCTTTGCTGTAGGTGGCGTGGCTATAGAGGGAGTGGATGAGCGGATAGAAGAGGGCGACATGGCTATCCACGGTCAGCCCCGGCAGGCCGGGTCTGTGGTTTTTCCACTCGCTCAATATCTCGTTGGCACCACGGCAGAAGGGATCGATCCGGCCACGGGCCACCAGGCGAAACAGTGACTCATAGTTATCCACCTCCTGCACCCTGAAGCCGTTGTAGCGCAGGATGTCGGCATCCCGCCAGCCGGTGCCCACCCCTTGCGTGAACTGCTGAAACTGGGACAGGGTGTGAACCCCGGCCAGGGCCTGGGCACGGGCGCTGCCGACAAAACGGACCCGGTAGCCGAGCACGCCCAGATCGATGGGGAAGGGGACCAGGGTGACGCCGGGTTGAGGGATCTCCTGGGGCCAGCTGTCGACGATGAAGAGGGCATTCTTGCCCGGCGTTTGCACTTCGAGCCGCATCCTCGCCTTGTTCATCCTGATGGCGTCGAGCAGTTCATAGTCGCCGTAATCGGGCCGTGTTTTCTCCAGCGCCAGCCTCATCGCCGCCCGGTAATAATTCATGCGGACATCCTGTTGGGTTTCCCCGGTGATCAGGGTGAAGCGGGTGGCCGCCATCGTGAGGGACGGGAGGGAGAGGGCGAGCAAAAGGAGCAGGATTCGATGCATCTTGACCGGGTTCGGCAACGGGATTGTGCCCAGTATAGACGGGCCATTCCCGTCGACACAGCGCTATCAGGCTCTGGCAGATCTGACCTCTTGAGAAGGGGGTCATGCGGATTTCATCAAGAGACCCAGGCGACGACAGAGTTGGCGCAGCGTCTGGTTGTCGAGGCAGCCAAAGCCGAGCAGCCACCCTTCCAGCGTCGGCGGGCCCAGGTAGAACTGGCCCAGATGGCGCAGCCCCAGCCCGCAGGCGTTGGCGGCATCGGTCCAGCGCGCCTCGCCACCGGGGGGCAGCAGCACGGCGCACTGCAGGCCGGCGCCGCTGTGGATGGGAGTGAGCCCCGGGCAGTGCTCTGCCAGTTCCGCCAGCAGCAGATCCCGTCTGCTCTGGTAGAGGAGGCGGCTCTGTCGCAGGTGGGTGGCGAAGTGCCCGCCCCGGATGAAGTCTGCCGTGACCGCTTGCAGCAACTGGTTGCTGTGGCCGTCGACGGCGGCCCGGGCGCGGCAGAAGGAGTCCATCAGCGGCCTGGGCAGCACCAGGTAGGCGAGGCGCAGCGAGCCGAACAGCACCTTGCTGAAGGTGCCCACATAGATCACCCGCCCCTGGCCGTCGAGCCCCTGCAGGGCGGGCAGGGGACGCTGATCATACTGGTACTCCCCGTCGTAATCGTCCTCCAGGATCCAGGCGCCGTGACGCTCGGCCTCGGCCAGCAGCGCCATGCGGCGGGGCAGGCTCATGGGGACGCCAAGGGGATACTGGTGTGCCGGGGTGCAGTAGATGAGGCGCGGTGCAGGATGATCCCCATGAGGGTTGAGCCCCTCTTCATCCACCGGCACCGGATGCACCCGGGCACCGGCGCTCTCCATGGCGGTGCGAGCCCCGGGATAACCGGGGTCTTCCACCCAGACGGTGTCACCGGCATCGATGAGCAACTGGGTCGCCAGCAGGATCCCCTGCTGGGAGCTGGTGAGGATCAAGATCTGATCCGGCTCGCAC
The DNA here is from genome assembly GCF_049860605.1 of Aeromonas sp. INTO2. Taxonomy (NCBI): domain Bacteria; kingdom Pseudomonadati; phylum Pseudomonadota; class Gammaproteobacteria; order Aeromonadales; family Aeromonadaceae; genus Aeromonas; species Aeromonas sp. INTO2. Next base: position 3,525,068 of record NZ_CP187588.1, on the reverse strand, counting down.
ACCACGCCGCGTGACTGCACCAGATAGCTGCTGATGGCGGTGCGAAGTTCCCCAAGCCCCTGGGGATCCCCGTAGTTCATCCAGTCGCTGGCGCGCTGGCGCCACTGTTGCTGCATCAGCCGACCCCAGAGTGCCTGGGGGAAGAGACGGGGATCCGGCTGGCTGGAAGCAAAGGTGGTGCCCACCTCGGGCACGTCGTGACAGGCGCCACCCAGGGCCATCTCCTGACCGCGACGGGAGAGGCCCGCCGCTGACTGGGGCGGGCGCGGCGCGGGGCGCACCGCCGCCAGGGCGACAAAGCTGCCGGCGCCCACCTTGCGCACCAGATACCCCTCCGCCTCGAGCCGGCCATAGGCCAGTTCCACCGTGCTGCGGGAGATACCGAGATCCCGGGCCAGGAGACGGCTGGCGGGCAGGCGGCTGTGCAGGGGCAGGTGGCCCGCCAGGATGGCCTCGCGCAGGGTACGCACCAGTTGTTCGTGCAGGGGCAGATCCCCTTGCTGCTGGCTGGCGAAGAGCGTTGGCAGAACGGTCATGGTGTGCTCCCGTTGGCGCGGGGGTTGCGCCCCTTTCGAGGCAGGGATCCTACCCGCAGGGCATGGCGCGGCTGTGGGGCTGGCGACTGACGGGCAGAGCGGGTGGGGTGGATGGTCATGGTGGCGTCTCGATGAAATTGGTCTGCCCATATTGGCAAAATTGGTCGGCGTGGCAAGGCCATTTTGTCGCTACATTGGTGGTCACAGAGTGGCGCCAGCAGGCGGCACGGATTGGCAACACAAGGAGTCTGCATGTCGGAATACAGTGCCACCATCAGTTGGCAGCGGGGGGAGCATGAGCCCTTCGTCGATCAGCGTTACAGCCGGGCCCATGAGTGGGCGTTTGATGGCGGGGTCAGGGTGCCGGCCTCCTCCTCTCCCCATGTGGTGCCGCTGCCTTACTCGGTGGCGGAACATGTGGACCCGGAAGAGGCGTTTGTGGCGGCCCTCTCCAGTTGCCACATGCTCACCTTCCTCTGGTTGGCGGCGAAGGCGGGCTATCGGGTAGAGAGCTACCGGGACGAAGCGGTCGGCATCATGGCGCAAAACGGGCAAGGTCGCCTCGCCATGACCCGGGTCACCCTGCGTCCCAGGGTGATCTTCGGGGGAGAGCGGGAGCCCGCTCTGGCGGATCTGGAGCAGTTGCACCACCAGGCCCATGAGGAGTGCTTCATCGCCAACTCGGTCAACACCGTCGTCACCACAGAGATCGTCATCTAGTCATCAGGAGCGTTCAGGATGAGTCATGTATTGAGCACAGGGGTGGCAGGGGCCGTCGAAGCCAGCGCCTTTTTCGAGGCCCAACTGAAGTTTCGTACCGATCCGGCGGATCTGGCCGCCGATCTGCTGGCCGGGGCGGCGGGGATCGTGGTCATCGATACCCGCTCCCCCGCACACTATGCCGAGGGGCACATTCCCGGCGCCATCTCCTTCCCCCACAGGACCATGACGGCGTCGACCACGGCGGCACTGGACCGGAACCTGGTGTATGTCTGCTATTGCGACGGCATCGGCTGCAACGGTTCGACCCAAGGGGCCTACAAGCTGGCGTCCCTCGGGTTTGAGGTCAAGGAGTTGATAGGGGGTCTGCACTGGTGGCGTCAGGACGGTTTCGCCGTCGCCACGGGCAGCGAGCCCGGAGTGCTGCTGGAAGGGGGAATTGCCTGTGCCTGTTGAACGCTGCAATGAGGGGGGCGACGCCTCCCTGTCCGGCGCCGCCCTTTTCAACGACTTTGGGCAGCCTCTGGGGCGTGCGCTGCCAGAATGGCGCGGCGCCGAGTTCCCTCCCCACCGCGCACTGCATGGCTGGGGCTGTCGTCTCGAGCCCCTTGATCCCGAGCGCCACCTGGGGGATCTGTGGCAGGCATTCAGTGCCGACAGCGGGGCCATGTGGACTTACCTGACCAGCGGCCCTTTCGCGGACGAGGCCGCCATGGGGGGCTGGCTGCGGGAGGTCGCCACCAAGCGGGATCCCCAGTTCTACGGCATCATCGACGAGGGGAGCGGACGGGCGCTGGGGCTGGCGAGCTACCTGCGCATCGATCCCCTGGCGGGCAGCATCGAGGTGGGCTGGCTGCACTTCTCCCCCGCCATGCAGCAGTCACGGCTGGCGACGGCGGCCATGGTGTTGATGATGGCCAATGCCTTTGCTCTGGGATACCGGCGCTACGAGTGGAAGTGCAATGCCCTGAACCTGCCTTCGCGCCAGGCGGCCCTGCGCCTCGGCTTTCACTATGAGGGGACCTTCCGTCAGGCGCGGGTGGACAAGGGACACAACCGGGATACGGCCTGGTTCTCCGTCATCGACAGCGAGTGGCCCGCCCTGAAAGGGTGCTTCGAGCGCTGGCTGGAGGACGGCAACTTCGACCATGCCGGGCGTCAGCGTCGCCGACTCTCCGAACTGACCGCCGCCTGCCGCTCTGGGGCGTGCTGAGGGCGACAGATCACCCGCGGGGACGGGGCGGTTTCCGGTCGGGTTCCTTGGGCGCTTCGCCCGCAAGGCGCCAGATCCGGTATCCAGACGCAAGAGGCGCCAGTCATGGCGCCTCTTTTGTTCAGTCGTGGTGATCGCCGATGGGGGCCGCAATCCAGTTCATCAGCCGGACCATGTCCCCGGGGGCCACGCCGACCGAGAGCCCCCGCTTGCCACCGCTCACCAGGATCTCGTCGAAGGCCATGGCGGAGTCGTCCAGCACGGTGGGCAGCAGCTTCTTCTGGGCCAGGGGGCTGATGCCGCCCACCTTGTAGCCGGTCAGCTTTTCGGCTTCCGCCGGCTTCATCATCTCCACCTTCTTGAGTCCGGTGGCCTTGGCGAGCTGCTTGAGGCTGCACATGCCCGAGGAGGGCACGATGGCCACCACCGCTTGCTTGTCGTGATGGGCGAGCAGGGTCTTGAACACCTGCGCCTCGGGCAGGCCCAGCTGGGTAGCGGCATGTTTGCCGAAGTCGTCGTGGGCTTCGCACTCGTAGGGGTAGAGCCTGTGGGGGATCTTGAGCTTTTTCAGCAAGTTGATGGCGGGTGTCATGGGGTCTCCTCGAACCGTGGCAAGGCCAGACAGTCTGCGCCCGGGAGCCGGATGTGGCAAGAACCAGTCTTCACACCCAATCGGGGCCTGTGTTAGCGTAACCGGGTGCCGGATCCTATGATTTGGGCACTTGTCCCCGCATTCCAATGCAATGCGCCGGCGATCGAAAGGAATCGTAGCCATGAATACCACAGCACTTTGCGCTCGCGATATCGACGCGATGGATCGATATGAGACCCTTGCCAGGCTGACCGCCCTTGATCGGGCCTATGGCATGGTCGAGTTCGATCTCGATGGTCGCATGGTGTCGGTCAACCCCCTGTTTTGCGACATGCTGGGCTATCCCCCCGAAGCGCTGGTGGGCCAGTCCCATCTCATGCTGTTGCCGCCGGATCTGCAGGCGGAGCATGATCTCTTCTGGCAGAAGGTATTGGGTGGCGAGATCCAGTCAGGGGAGTTTCGCCGGGTCAGGCAAGGTGGCAGCCCCCTCTGGCTCCATGCCACCTACATGCCCGTGAGCGACGAGGGCGGCACCCTGCTGGGGGTGGTCAAGCTGGCGCACGACATTACCTCGGCTGTGATGGCCAAGCAGCGGGTCGAGCAGCAGAGCCAGCTGTTTGACATCGTGGTGGCCGCGCACCAGAGTTTTCTGCTCGATCGCAATCTCGGCTCCGCCTGCGATACCGTCTTCGAGCGCCTGCTGAGCGTGAGCGAGAGCTCCTATGGTTTCATCGGCATCATCCAGTACGAGGATGGTCGTCCCAGTCTCTATGTCCCCTCCATCTCCAATGTCTCCTGGGACGAGGCGACCCACGCCTGGTATGAGCAGCAGCGCCAGAGTCGGGGCGGGCTCATCTTCAGCAAGCTCGACAACCTGTTTGGGCACGTGGTGACCCACAATACCCTGGTGTGCTGCAACGATCTGCCGAGCCATCCAGCCAGTCGCGGTGTCTCCCCCCGTGGTCATCCGCACCTGGAGAGCTTCCTCGGCATTCCCATCCGCCACAAGGGAGAGGCGATCGGCATGATCGCTCTGGCCAACCGCCCGGGTGGCTTTGACGAGACCCATGTCAGCCTGCTCGAGCCCCTCACCACGGCCCTTGGCACCCTTATCCACGCCCGCAACCTGGAGGACGAGCGCAGCCGCATGGAGCGGGTGCTGCGCTTCAACGCCGAGCATGACTTCTTGACCAAGCTGCCCAACCGCAGCAGCTTTTTCCAGCAGGCCAACGTGTTGCTGGATCACGTCCAGCACCATCCTGCCGAAGGGGAGGCCTGCTGCCTGGCCTTGATAGATATCGACTTCTTCAAACAAATCAATGATGTATATGGACACCTTGCCGGAGATGCCGTGCTGGCGTCGCTGGCGGGGCTGCTGATGCAGGCGGTACGCAGCAAGGATCTGGTGGCGCGATTTGGCGGGGAGGAGTTCATCCTGCTGCTGCGGGGCACGACCCTGGAGGAGGCCCACACCATCATGGAGCGCATCCGGCGCCAGGTGGAGCAGCACACCTTCCTGTACCAGCACCAGGCGATCACCGTCACCATCAGCGTGGGGCTCACGCCCTATCAGATGAGTTACAGGCGCATGGATGACTGGCTTCAATGCGTGGACCAGCGACTTTACGAGGCAAAACGTCGGGGTCGCAACCAGGTCTCCTGATGAGAGGCCATATCGCGAAATAAAACAGGGCACCCTCATGGCGCCCTGTTTGTTGTGGATGTTTTTTTTCCCCCTTAGAGGGGGCTGTGCTGGCGGCAATATCGGGATCCCCGTGCCCGGCAGAGATGAAAAAGGGCGCCGGGGCGCCCTTGTTTGCAACGGTCCGGGATCAGCCGGTGTTGCGCATGCCGGCGGCGATGCCGGCGATGGTGACCATCAGCGCCTGATCCAGCTCGGGGTGCAGGGTCTCCGGGTGGTTGCGGGAGCGATTGAGCAGCTCGGCCTGCAGCACGTTGAGCGGGTCTGTGTAGGGGTTGCGCAGCTTGATGGACTCCTTGATCCAGGGCTGATCGTCCAGCAGGTCGCCCTGCGGGCGCAGTTTCAGCACCACCTCGATGGAGTCGGCAAGCTCCTGACGCAGCTGCTTGCCGAGTGCCCACAGGTTCTCCGGCACCAGGCGGGTGTCATAGTATTCCGCCAGCCAGAGGTCGGCCTTGAGGAACACCATCTCCAGCATTTCGAGACGGGTGCGGAAGAAGGGCCACTGGCGGCTCATCTCGTCCAGCACGCTCTTCTGGCCGTCGTCGATGGCCTGTTGCAATCCCTTGTGGGCGCCGAGCCAGGCCGGCAACATCAGCCGGTTCTGGGTCCAGGCGAAGATCCAGGGGATGGCGCGCAGGCTCTCGACACCGCCGTTGGGCTTGCGCTTGGCGGGGCGGGAACCGAGCGGCAGCTTGCCGAGCTCCATCTCCGGGGTGGCAGCACGGAAGTAAGGCACGAAGTCCGGGTGACCGCGCACGATACTGCGGTAGTGATCGCAGGAGACAGACGCCAGCTGCTCCATCACGGCGCGCCAGCTCTCTTTCGGCTTGGGCGGCGGCAGCAGGTTCCCCTCCAGCACGGCGCTGGTGTAGAGGTTCAGGCTCTGGATGGCCACCTTCGGCAGGCCGAACTTGAAGCGGATCATCTCCCCCTGTTCGGTGACCCGCAGGCCGCCGCGCAGGGATCCCGGGGGTTGCGACAGGATCGCCTGATGGGCGGGGGCGCCGCCACGGCCGACGGTACCGCCGCGGCCATGGAACAGGGTGAGGCGGATGTTGTTGGCTTCAGCCAGCGCCACCAGGGATTCCATGGCGGCGTACTGGGCCCAGCCAGCGGCCATCATGCCCGCATCCTTGGCGGAGTCGGAGTAGCCGATCATCACGTACTGACGGCCCTGGATGTAACCGCGATACCAGTCCACCGACAGCAGGCGTTCCATCACGGCGGTGCCCGCCATCAGGTCTTCCTGGGTCTCGAACAGCGGGGCAACCGGCATGCGGAACTTGCAGCCAGCTTCCTTCAGCAACAGCTGGACCGCCAAGACATCGGACGGGGCGCCGGCCATGGAGATGATGTAGATGCCGAAGGCATCGGGGTCGTGCTGGGCGATGACGCGACAGGTGTCGATGGTCTCGCGGGTCTCGGCACTGGGATCCCAGTCGCTCGGGATGAGGGGGCGGCGGGAGTTCAGCTCGCGCAGCAGGAAGGCCTGCTTGTCCTCTTCGCTCCACTCGGCGTAGTCGCCCACACCCAGGTAGCGGGTCAGCTCGGAGAAGACCTGGCCGTGACGCTCGCCATCCTGACGGATGTCCAGCTTGACCAGGTGGATGCCGAAGCAGGCCAGTTTGCGCAGCACGTCCAGCAGCATGCCGTCGGCGATGTTGCCCATGCCGCAGGCATGCAGGGAGTGGTAGCAGAGCTCAAGGGGCTCGCGCAGCTGGGCGGTGCTCTTGACGAGATCCCTGCTCTCGCTCGCCTGGCCCTGTACCTTGGCGGTCAGGTACTCCTGGGTCTCGCGCAGCTGCTCGCGCAGCTCGCGTACCAGGGCGCGATAGGGTTCCGGGTTATCACCGACCCGGGCACGCACGGCGTCAGTGCAATCGGCCATGGAGAGCTCGGAGGTGAGCTCCTTGATGTCCTTGTAAAACAGGCTCACCGCCATCCAGCGGCCCAGCTCCAGCACTTCGGCGGTCACTTTGGCGGTGACGAAGGGGTTGCCGTCGCGGTCACCACCCATCCAGGAGGTGAACTTGACCGGCGCGGCATCCAGCGGCAGCCGCACACCCAGATGGTGTTGCAGGCGCTCGTCCAGATTGCGCATGAATTCGGGGATGGCCGGCCACAGGCTGTTTTCCACCACGGCGAAGCCCCACTTGGCTTCGTCCACCGGGGTCGGGCGCTGTTCGCGGATCTCATTGGTGTGCCAGGCCTGGTTGACCAGTTGCTCGATGCGACTCTGGATCTTGTCCCGCTCGCGGGGCAGCAGATCGGAGAGTTCCAGGGCCTCGAGGCAGTCGTTGAGCTGCACGTGCTTGTGGATCAGGGTACGACGGGTCACCTCGGTGGGGTGAGCGGTCAGCACCAGATCGATGTCCAGCTCGCGCACGGCCTGGATGATGGCCTCCTGGGACAGGTTGGAGGCTTTCAGCTTGTCGAACATCTGCTCCAGCGGGTCCGGGGTGCAGACCTGCTCTTCGCAGCGACGGGAGATGGTGTGGAACTGCTCCGCCACGTTCGCCAGGTTGAGGAACTGGCTGAAGGCACGGGCCACGGGCAGCAGTTCGTCATCGGAGAGGGTACGCAGGGTGTCGAGCAGGCGCTCTCTGTCAGCCTCGTTCCCCTTGCGGGAAGACTTGGCCAGTTGGCGAATGGTCTCAATCTTGTCGAGGAAGGCCTGCCCCTGATGATCCTTGATGGATTTACCCAGCAGTTGGCCCAACATGCCTACGTTGGCCCGTAGTGCGGCGTACTTTTCGTTCATTCCACATCCTTATTTTGTTGGTGCCTCCTGACCTTCCAGGCGGGAGGCGACCTCACTTATTGTTGTGCGATTACAACATATGCTCCGTCATCTTAGGGGGACAATCTACCCAGATTGTCTGCGCAAGGTCAAATAACAAGCCGATTCAGAACATGTATTTTCCTCACCTGTCCCAAGGCGCCTGTCATGTAACTTACTTACATCCCTGTTTGGCTAGACGCAGAAGCGCCGGAGCAGGTGCTGCAGCACCGCCGTGGTCGGTTTGACGAACGACAGATCCAGGTATTCATCGGGCTGGTGGGCCTGGGTGATATGGCCTGGGCCCATCACTATGGTCTCGCAACCCAGCTGCTGGATAAAGGGGGCTTCGGTGCAATAGTTCACGGACTCGGCGGCCCGGCCGCTCGCCTTTTCCGCCTCCCGCACCAGCTCGGAGTCATCCTGGCAGGCATAGGCCGGAATGGGTTCGTGCAGGTGCTGCAGGTGCAGGCAGCCGGGCTGGTGGATCTCGATGGGGGAGAGCGCCTCTTTCAACATGCCCATCAGCTCGTCGGGGCCCACCTGCGGGGTGGGGCGCATGTCGATGTGCAGCTCGCAGCAGCCGCAGATGCGGTTTGGGCTGTCGCCCCCCTGGATGTAGCCGAGGTTCAGGGTGGGCTGGGGCACGGCGAAGCGGTGATCCGCGTACTTCTCCTTCAGATCCCGCTGCAGCTTGAGCACCTGACCCATGGCCTTGTGCATGATCTCCATGGCATTGACGCCGTTGGCGGGATCCGAACTGTGGCCGCTTCGGCCTGTGATGCGAATGGCTTCCGACATGTGGCCTTTGTGGGCCACCACGGGCACCAGCCCGGTGGGTTCGCCGATCACCGCGTAGTCGGGTTTGAGTTCGGCTGCGGCGGCGATAGCGCGGGCCCCGGCCATGGTGGTCTCTTCATCGGCGGTGGCAAGAATGCGCAGCGGTTTGCTCAGGGTCTTGAGGTCGACCTCCTTGAGCGCTTCCACGATAAAGGCGAAGAAGCCCTTCATGTCGATGGTGCCGAGCCCGTACAGGCGGTTGCCCTCTTCGGTCACCTTGAAGGGGTCTTTGGTCCAGGCTCCTTCATCGAAGGGAACCGTATCCGTGTGACCTGCGAGCAGCAGCCCCCCTTCTCCCTGACCATAGGTTGCCACCAGGTTGAACTTGCCCGGCAGATCCGGCAGGGCCGTCACCTCGCACTGGAATCCAAGCTGGCCGAACCAGTCGGCCAGCAGCCGGATCACCGCCTCGTTGCTCTGATCCCAGCGAGTATCCGTGCTGCTGATAGAGGGAATCGCAATAATATTCTTATAAAGTGAAAAAAAATCCAGTTTGGCCATCAGCTCCTCCTTGCGTCCCCGGAGTGTTTCTGTTAGAAAATACAAATGCAAAGTGAGTGCATGAATATTCTGTTCGAGTGCTCATCGACAAGGCCTCTAGTTGTAAGGGAAAGTTAATGTTCTGTCACCTGATCTGTAACCGACGACGCATATCCGCCTGAATTGCCCCTCCGCACTCGTTGCATCAAAGGGGCGATAGCCGACCCCTTGCACCGCAGCACCATGCTGTGAATTTCGAACCCAGACTTGGAATACTCAAACATGCTTAAGACCGTTATCGTCGGTGCCAGTGGCTACGCGGGGGCCGAACTGGCCGCTCTGGTCCAGAACCATCCACAACTCGAGCTGTTCGGCCTCTATGTTTCCGCCGGCAGCCAGGACGCCCACAAACGTTTCTCTTCCCTGCATCCCCAGTGGGTGGGCAAGCTGGATCAGCCGCTGCTGCCTCTGGACGAAGACGGCATGACCCGGATCCTGACCCAGGCCGATCTGGTGGTGCTGGCTACTGCTCACGAGGTGAGTGCGGAACTCGCGCCCAAGTTCCTGGCCAAGGGGTTGCCGGTGTTCGATCTCTCCGGTGCCTTCCGGGTCAACGATCAGCAGTTCTACTCCTCCTTCTACGGCTTCACCCACGAAAATGAGCAGTGGCTGGAGCAGGCCGCCTACGGTCTGGCCGAGTGGAATGCCGATGCCGTCAAGGCCGCTCAGCTGATTGCCGTGCCGGGATGCTACCCGACCGCCTCCCTGTGCGCCCTCAAGCCGCTGCAACAGGCCGGGCTGATTGCCCAGGGGTGGCAGCCCATCATCAATGCGGTTTCCGGCGTCTCCGGGGCCGGTCGCAAGGCCGCCATCAACACCAGTTTCTGCGAAGTGAGCCTCAATCCCTACGGCACCTTCAATCACAGGCACCAGCCGGAGATCAGCCACCACCTCGGCAAGGAGGTGCTGTTCCAGCCCCACCTCGGCAACTATGTGCGGGGCATCCTGGCCACCATCTATGTGCAACTGGCGGAAGGGGTGACGCCGACCCAGGTGGATCAGGCCTACCTCAAGGCCTACGAAGGCAAGCCCCTGGTACGCCTCACCGGCCAGATGCCCTCCATCCGCGGCGTGGCGAGCACGCCCTACTGCGACATCGCCTGGCAGCAGCAGGGCAACATGCTGGTGGTGGTTTCTGCCATCGACAACCTGCTCAAGGGGGCCGCCTCGCAAGCCATGCAGTGCATAAATATCAAGTTTGGTTTTGAACCGGCCACCGGCCTGATTTAACGCTTTAAGAAAGGATCGAGAAGATGGACAAGCAGACGCTGGTAATCAAGTTGGGTGGTGCCCTGATCGAGAACGACGAGGCCCTGACCGCCCTGTTCGCCACCCTGAAGACCTTCCTGGATGATCAGCACCGTCCTCTGGTGCTGGTGCACGGTGGTGGCTGCCTGGTGGATGACCTGCTCAAGGGGCTGGGCATGACCTCCACCAAGAAGAACGGCCTGCGGGTGACCCCGTTCGAGCAGATCCCCGTGATTGCCGGTGCCCTGGCCGGGACCGCCAACAAGATGATGATGGCCAAGGCCATCTCCACCGGCATTCCTGCTGTGGGTCTGTGCCTCGCCGACGGCAGTCTGTGCCAGGTGACCCAGCTCGATCCGGATCTCGGTGCGGTCGGTGACTGCAAGCCGGGCAACCCGGCGCTGGTGGCCGGCATCCTGGGGCAGGGCTTCCTGCCGGTGGTGAGCTCCATCGGCATTACCGCCGACGGACAGATGATGAACGTCAATGCGGATCAGGCGGCCACCGCCATCGCCGAGGCGCTGGGCGCCGATCTGGTGATGCTGTCGGATGTGAGCGGCATTCTGGATGGCAAGGGCAAGCTGGTGCCGCAACTGGACAAGCAGAGCGCGCTGGACCTGATGGAGAAGGGCGTTATCACGGACGGCATGGCAGTCAAGGTGAAAGCCGCCCTGCACGCCGCCGAAACCCTGGGCAAGCCGGTCTGTGTCGCCAGCTGGCGCTACCCGGATCAGCTGCTCAAGCTGCTGGCTGGCGGCGCGGTCGGCACCCAGGTCACCCTCTGATCTCCACCGGGAAAAGGACAATCCGATGCAACATCTTCTGAAAGACAGTGATTTAAGCAAGGCCCAGATCGAGGCGCTGCTGGCGCTTGGCAAGGCGGTCAAGGCCGATCCGAAGAAATACAGCCAGGCCCTGGCGGGCAAGAGCGTGGTCACCCTGTTCGAGAAGCCCTCCCTGCGTACCCGGGTCACCTTCGACATCGGCATCGCCAAACTGGGTGGTCACAGCGTCTATCTGGATCAGCAGAACGGGGCGCTCGGCAAGCGGGAGTCGGTGAAGGATTTCGCCAGCAACCTGTCCCGCTGGTGTGACGCCATCGTCGCCCGGGTGTTCGATCACCAGACCCTGGTCGAGCTGGCCGAGTTCGGCTCGGTGCCTGTGGTCAACAGCCTGTGCAACCTCTACCACCCCTGCCAGGGGCTGGCGGATTTCATGACCATCAGCGAGCACTACAGCGACCTGTCCAAGGTGAAGCTGGCCTATCTCGGCGATGGCAACAACGTGAGCCACTCCCTGCTGCTGCTGGGGGCGACCCTCGGCACCGACGTGACCCTGGTCTGCCCGAAAGGCCATGGCCCGGATACCCAGATCTTCCTGCAGGCCCAGGCGCTGGCAGCTCAATCTGGCGCGACCATACATATCAGCGATGATGTCGCGGATATCGAAGGCTTTGACGTGGTTTATACCGATACCTGGGTTTCCATGGGTGACAACACACCAATGGAGCAGGTAAAAGATATCTTCATGCCTTATCAGATCAACCAGGCCCTGCTCGATCGGACCGGCATCCAGCATGTGCTGCACTGCCAGCCGGCCCACCGGGAGCTGGAGATCACCTCGGAGGTCATGGACGGCCCAGCCTCCCTCATCATGGATGAGGCAGAAAACCGGATGCATATCCAGAACGCCGTGCTGCTGACCCTGTTCGGACAGGGCCAGAAGTAATCCGGCAACCGACCCGGAATCACCCCTTTTTATCGAATCATCACGGAGAGAAGTAAATGAGCGGAATCAACAAGATCGTACTGGCTTACTCGGGCGGACTGGATACCTCGGCCATCATTCCCTGGCTGAAGGAGCACTATGACGCTGAAATCATCGCCTTCGTCGCCGACGTGGGTCAGGAGCGTGACGATCTGGAAGGGATCGAGCAGAAGGCCATCGCCTCCGGCGCGGTCAAGTGCATCGTCAAGGATCTGCGGGAAGAGTTCGTCAAAGAGTATGTCTACCCGACCCTGAAGACCGGCGCCGTCTATGAAGGCACCTACCTGCTGGGCACCTCCATGGCCCGTCCGGTGATCGCCAAGGCGATGGTCGAGGCTGCCCTGGCAGAAGGGGCTGATGCCATCTCCCACGGTTGCACCGGCAAGGGCAACGACCAGGTGCGGTTCGAAGGGGCGGTAGCTGCCCTGGCGCCCCAACTGAAAGTGATCGCCCCGTGGCGGTTGTGGGACATGCGTTCCCGGGAAGATCTGCTGGCCTATCTGGAAGCCCGCAACATCCCCTGCAAGGCGACCCTGAAGAAGATCTACAGCCGCGACGCCAACGCCTGGCACATCTCCACCGAGGGTGGCGAGCTGGAGAGCACCTGGAACGAGCCGTCCGAAGCCGTCTGGCAGTGGACCGTCTCTGCAGAGGATGCCCCGAACGAGCCGGAATACGTCAAGCTGACCGTGGCCAAGGGCGAAGTGGTGGCCGTTGACGACCAGCCGCTCAGCCCGCACCAGATCCTGACCACCCTGAACGAGCGTGCCGGCAAGCACGGCGTGGGCCGGATCGACATCACCGAGAACCGGATGGTGGGCATGAAGTCCCGTGGCTGCTACGAGACCCCGGGTGGTACCGTGATGGTCGCCGCACTGCGCGCCGTGGAAGAGCTGGTACTGGACAGACCGACCCGCGCCTGGCGGGAAAAGCTGGGTGCCGAGTTCTCCCACCTAGTGTATGACGGTCGCTGGTTCACCCCGCTGTGCAAGGCCATTGTCGCCTCCGCCAACGCCATCGCCGAGGAGCTCGACGGTGAAGTGGTGCTGAAGATGTACAAGGGTCAGGTCACCGCGGTGCAGAAGAAGTCGCCGAACAGCCTCTACTCCGAAGACTTCGCCACCTTCGGTGCCGACGAAGTGTACGACCAGAGCCATGCCGAAGGCTTCATTCGTCTCTACACCCTGGCGAGCCGGATCCGCGCCATGAAAGAGCAGCATCAAGCCATCGGTGGCGACCATACCCACGGCTAAGCAAGCGCTATCACCCGTTGATTCGAGGGGGCATGGCCCCCTCTTTTACAGGCAGAGAGGCCCTTTGCCATCCTCATCGGGTGTGACAAGAGCGGCTGCGCCCTGGCCGCTTCTGTGAGATAACAGGCTCGCAGAAAAACAGGGCAAGATTTCAAGTTCGACGGCGCAAGGCGCCGCCGACAACGCATTCAAGGAGAGCAGTATGGCACTTTGGGGTGGACGCTTCAGTCAGGGAGCCGATAGCCGGTTCAAGCAGTTCAACGATTCGCTGCGGTTCGATTACCGGCTGGCGGAGCAGGATATTCAAGGCTCCATGGCCTGGGCCAAAGCGCTGGTCAAGGTGGGGGTGTTGACCGCCGATGAGCAGGCTCAGTTGCAGCAGGCGATGGAGGTACTGCTCGCCTCCGTGCAGCAGGATCCCCAGCAGATCCTGAACTCGGACGCCGAAGACATCCACTCCTGGGTCGAGAGCCAGCTCATCGCCGCCGTCGGCGATTTGGGCAAGAAGCTGCACACCGGCCGCTCGCGCAACGATCAGGTCGCCACCGACCTGAAACTCTGGTGCAAGGCGCAGGGTGAGCTGCTGCTCGGCTCCATCACCGCCCTGCAACAGGGGCTGGTCACCTCCGCCCGCGCCAATCAGGCCGCGGTGCTGCCCGGTTACACCCATCTGCAGCGGGCCCAACCGGTCACCTACGCCCACTGGGCCCTGGCCTATGTGGAGATGCTGGAGCGGGACCATTCCCGTCTGCAGGATGCCCTCAAGCGCCTCGACACCAGCCCGCTCGGCTGCGGCGCCCTGGCGGGCACCGCCTACGCCATCGACCGCGAAGCCTTGGCGCTCGACATGGGCTTTAGCGGCGCCACCCGCAACAGCCTGGATTCGGTGTCCGATCGGGATCACGTGGTGGAGCTGATGCACGTGGCGTCGCTGTCCATGACCCACCTGTCGCGGTTTGCCGAAGACCTTATCTTCTACAACACAGGTGAAGCCGGTTTTGTGGAGCTCTCCGATGCGGTGACCTCCGGCTCGTCCCTGATGCCCCAGAAGAAGAACCCGGACGCGCTGGAGCTCATTCGTGGCAAGACCGGCCGGGTGGTCGGCGCCCAGATGGGCATGCTGATGAGCCTCAAGGCGTTACCGCTGGCCTACAACAAGGACATGCAGGAAGACAAAGAGGGGCTGTTCGACGCCCTCGACACCTGGCACGACTGCCTCGACATGGCGGCCCTGGTGCTGATCGATCTGAAGGTCAATGGCGAGCGTACCAAGGCGGCGGCCCAGGGCGGTTATGCCAATGCCACCGAACTGGCGGACTATCTGGTGGCCAAGGGCATTCCGTTCCGCGAGGCGCACCATATCGTCGGCGAGACTGTGGTCTATGCGATCCAGGTGAAAAAGCCCCTGGAAGAACTCTCCCTCCCCGAGTTCCAGCGCTTCAGCCCCGTGGTGGGGGAGGATGTTTACCCAAACCTGGAGCTGGAAGCGACTCTGGCCAAGCGGGTCGCCAAGGGAGGCGTTGCTCGCGAGCAGATAGAGGCAGCCCTCACCGCCGCCGAGGCCTGGCTGGCCAAACGGGCGGGTTAAGCCAAGCGGCTCGCCATGGGAACAAGAAGGCAGAACGGCAACCCCAGGGTTGCCGTTTTTTATGGGTACGCCTCGGCGCCGTGGGGCGCGTTGACCAGGCGCTGTTCAGCCCCTGTGTCCGGCGCTGGCCTGATGCACGGCGTCCGTGAGCAGTCGTTGCAACTGGCATCTGGCCTCGTCGGTTTCATGGCTGGCGGCGAGCAGCACCACCCCCAGGGTACCCGGTGAGGGCAGTACGCCGCCGAGGGTGGCGAGACTGGCCGGCATGCCGATGGGGGAACGCACCGTGATCCCGAGCCCGGCCTGCACGGCGGCCCAGATCCCGCCCAGGCTCTGGCTGGTGAAGGCGATCCGCCAGGGGATCCCGGCATCGTCGAGGGCGCGGATGGCCCGCGCCCGCATCAGGCAGGGGGCATCGAAGAGCACCAGGGGCAGGGGCTCCCCGCGCGCGAGCAAAGGGGCGAGGTCCCACTCGGGGTGGGCAATCCAGGCCAGTTGCACCACCTCGATGAGGGGAAGGTCCTCCCGCTCTCCCTGTGGCTGCCAGGCGAGAGCCATGTCGAGGGTGCCCTCCCTGATCCCCTGCACCAGGGCCCCGTTGCGATCGATGCGGGTTGTCATGCGCAGGGCCGGGTGCTGACGACAGAGGGGCCCCAGCACGGCGGGGAGCAAAGATTCGCCGAAGTCCTCCTGCACCCCGAGCCGGATCTCCCCTTGCAGCAATTCCCCTTTGAGGGCGAGCACGGCTTCGTCATTGAGCGCCAGCAGCCGCTTGGCGTAGCCCAGCAGGCGCTCACCGCTGGCTGTCGGCACCAGGTGACGTCCCTGCTTCATGACCAGATCGGTGCCGCACTGCTGTTCGAGTTTTTTCAACTGGGCGCTGACCGCCGAGGTGGAGCGGCACAGCCGCTGCGCCGCCAGCGCAAAGCTGCCGCACTCCAGTCCCAGCACGTAGCTGCGCAGGGCATCGAGATCCAGGCTGGGGGGAAGGGGTGACATAACTATCCTTTTAATCGGGATGATTGGTCTTAAATATTTCGATTTTTTAAATTGTAGCAGTGAGGGAGAGTGGCTTCATCCACCAAGGAGATTGCCATGACACCCGATGTTCCCGATCGCGCCACCCTGGCGCAGCTTGCCCCCCGACTCGCCCGACTGGCGGAAGAGACGCTGTTTGGCGATATCTGGCAGCGCCCCACCCTCTCGGCCCGCGAGCGCAGCCTGATCACCCTGGCCATCCTGGCGTCACTGGGCCGGGTGCAACAACTGCCCTGGCATATTGTATTCGCCCGGCAAAACGGCCTGTCCCGGGATGAGCTGGAAGAGCTGTTCACCCATCTTGCCTTCTACGCCGGTTTGCCCGCCGCAGTGACGGCCGTGGGCTATCTGCCCCCCCGCGAGGAGGTGACCCCATGCCGCTGACCCGTATCACCCTGTGCGAGGGGATGAGCGACGCACACCTGCAACAACTCAGCGCCCTCTACCACCAGACCCTGGTGGAGGTGTTCGAGGTGCCGCCGAAGGATAAATTCCAGATCCTCGAGATCTTGCCTGCCAGTGCGCTCATCTATGACCCCCACTACCAGACCGGCCGCCGGGACCAGGGTTTCATCCTCTTCCAGATCCTGGCGGGCAAGGTGCGCAGCACCGCGACCAGGGAGCGTCTTTATGCACGTCTCGCCGAGCGCCTTGAGGCCGAGCTTGGGATCCACCCCGACAACCTCATGGTGGTGATCCAGCAGACCGATGCCGAGGCGTGGAGTTTCGGCCAGGGCCGGATGTTCAGACAGGAGGTGGCCTCATGATCGCCATGCACTACCGATTCACCCTGCCCGCAGACTACGACATGGCGCTGATCGAGCAGCGGATCGCCAGCAATGGCGCCAGACTGGACGGCTTTCCCGGTCTGTTGTTCAAGGCCTATCTCTACAGCCGTCAGGACGATGGGGCCCTGCCGGGGCAGGAGAACCGCTATGCCCCCTTCTATGTGTGGCACAGCGCCGAGGCGATGCACCGATTTCTGGCAAGCGAGGGATTCGCGGCGCTCACCCGGCATTTCGGCTGGCCCCGCATCGAGACCTGGCATCTGCTGCGGGCGCCGGATCCGGCCTCCCTCGACGGGGCTTGCATGGCCAGGCTGCGGCGCACCAAGGTCACTTCCCACGGCGAGCTTGCCGACCTGCACGGCGAGGCCATGGTGAGCGGCTGGGATCTCACCCGATGGGAATGGCTGGAGGCGGATTTTCTCCCGTCCCTCTCATCGCCCTTGCCTGGCGGGGGCGAGATCTACCGTATCGGCTATTTGGCGAAGGGGGGCGGGGTGTAAAGCGGAATTATCTTTGTCATTGAGGCTGTTCTTCCATTCACTTGGGCTGTGAAAGTGATATTCGCATCGTGAACATAGGGTGTTATATCTCGCTTGTGGATGATGATGTGGCATTGCGGCCACCTGCTGCAATGAACTGGCTCAGTGGGGCACATTCGGGGTGACGGCCCGCGCCGGGCAGGGCATGATCCCGCTGCAATGCGTATGGACGCGTCAACCGGATCAAGGAGTTCCCATGTACCTGCCACCCCATTTCGCCGTTACCGACCCCGAGGCGCTGCACCAGCTGATGCAGGCGCACCCCCTGGGGGCCCTGATCACCTGTGGTGAAGGGGGGCTGGATGCCAACCACCTGCCGTTCGAGTTCGATGGGGCGCAGGGGGCCCACGGTGTGCTGCGGGCCCATGTGGCCCGCAACAACCCGCTTTGGCAGGAGGTGAAAGACGGCGACGAGGTGCTGGTGATCTTCCGCGCCGCCGACGGCTACATCTCCCCCAGCTGGTATCCGGGCAAGCAGGTGCATCACAAGCAGGTGCCGACATGGAACTACTGCGTGGTGCACGCCCATGGCCGTATCCGGGTGAGGGACGATGCCCGCTTCGTGCGTCGCCTGCTCGCGACCCTGACCCGTACCCACGAGGCGGGAGAGTCCATTCCCTGGAAGATGGCGGATGCACCGAGAGACTATCTCGAGACCATGGTGCAGGCCGTGGTGGGCATTGAAATCGAGATCGACCACCTGGTCGGCAAGTTCAAGCTGAGCCAGAACAAGGAGGCGGCGGATCGCCTGGGAGCGGCCAATGCCCTGCAGGAGCGCGGGCAGAGCGCGCTTGCCGGCGCCATGCTGAACCCGCCCCCTTCACAGTCCTAGCGTGACATCATGGGATCCGGCCCGACAAAAACGGCAACCGTCTGGTTGCCGTTTTTCATGGTTCCACTCCCGCTCACGCGCTGGCATTGAGCAGCTTGCCGACGCCTTCCCCCGGGCCCTGGGGCAGTGTCTGTTTGAAGGCATAAAGCAGCTGATCGAGGTTGAGGCCGCTGTTGCCGAGGGAGCCCTTGAGGGTGTCTAGCTCGCTCTGCAGCGCGTCGAGGCGGGTGCTCTGGGTGCCGTCTGCCAACTGGATGCGGGCGGCATCGATGGCCTGGGGCAGCGACTGGCCCGAGGATTCCTGGCCCAGGGTCTGCATCAGCGCCCCCATGAAGTGGTTGATGGCAGGGCGGTTCTGCTCGCTGTCAGCCTCCTGGATGCCAAGGCGCTGGAACAGGCTCTGCACCGTGGGGGCAAGGTGCGCTTCCTGCACGGCAGGCTCGGTCTGGGCGGGCGGCGTGCCGTCGCCCAGCAGCTTGCTGCCGAGCTTGATGGCAAGGGAGGCGAGGGGAAGCAGGGTGCCGATGGCGATCATGATGTCACTCTCCGTACGACTGATGTCATGACGGAGCAGGGAATGGGCCAGCTTGGCGAACATTCAGCCTAAAAATGGCAGGGGACTGATCCTGCTGTGAATTTCGTTTTTGCCAGGCGGAGGACGGGCGGGGGCGAGCGGGGGCGGCGGCAAACCCTTGCAGCCCGGGGCTGGCCGGTTTGCCGCCCGGCTTGCCGGATCAGAGCTCCTTGAACGGGCGGCGCTTCTCCTCCTCGATGACGATGGCCTCCAGATTGGCGATGCGCTCCTGCAACTCCTTGATGATCATGTCCTGCTTGCCGAGACGGTCGGTAATGCGGGCATCCCCCATCTGGTAGCGGGCGCGTTTGGTGAGATAGCTGAACGACACGCTGATAAAGACGATCAGGACGATACCTGTCCACATGGTCATGAATGACTCCTTTCAAGATTTGAACGAGAGGATCTGTCTCCCGCGCTGTCGTTGTCTCATACCCGACCTTGGGCGGCAATGCCCGCCTGGTTGTTCAGAGCGGCCAGAGCGGCCAGAGCGGCCAGCCGAGCCAGATCCCGAGCAGCAGCAACTGCCCCCAGACGATGGCCCAGAACCGCAGGCGGTAGCTCCCTTTCTGGGTCTTGTGGCGCAGCCACTGGCGGGCGACCAGGGCGCCGGGCCAGCCGCCGCACAGCTCAAGCAGATGCAGGCGGGCCTCGGGCACGCGCCAGCCGCCACGAATGGCCTGGCGTTTGTCCCAGGCGTAGACGACCAGGGTCAGCAGGCTCATCAGCAGGATCAGGGCCAGCGGCCACCAGTTGGCATCGTGCGCGCCGAGCCAGCCTGCCCAACCCAAAGGCAGCAGGGCCAGCACCATCATGACAGGCACGCCGGATCCCGAGTCTCGCCCGGTTGTAGCGTGCGGATCACCCGGGCCGGATTGCCCACCGCCAGGGAGTCCGCCGGGATGTCCCGGGTGACCACGGCGCCAGCCCCTATGATGGAGCGGGGCCCTATGGTGACGCCTGGGCAGATGATGGCCCCGCCGCCAATCCAGCAGTCATCGCCGATCCGCACCGGCTTGTTGTAGGCGGTCCAGTTGCGTCGCTCCAGATAGTTCATGGTGTGGGTGGCGGTGTAGATCTGCACGTTGGGGGCCAGCAACACATGGTTGCCGATGTGCACCTCGCCCACGTCGAGTATGGTGACGTTGAAGTTGAAGAAGGTCTTCTCGCCGATGTGGATGTTGCGGCCGAATTCGCAGGTGAAGGGGGTGCTGATCCAGCAGGAGTCGGGACAGTGGGCGAAGAGGTCGCGGCAGATCTGCTGGCGCAGGACGTGATCCCCCGCCGGTGAGGCGTTGAGCCGGCTCAGCAGCGCCTGGCCGCGAATGCGGTCGTTCGCTATCTCCTCGCTCTGGCTGTCCAGGGCGCCCCCCGCCAGTACCTTGTCCCAGTCGCTTGCCATGGTCATCTCCTCCTGCTGCAAGAGGGGGCAGTATACGCGACAAGGGGAGGGGGTGTCAGAGTGCCGGGCCCGTCAGGTGATCCCCGTCATCATGTCATCAGGACAAGGGGCAGGATGAGCAGGATGGAGACGAGGTAGGGGAGCAAGACCCGCCGCCCCAGGCTGCGTCCGCCAATCACCAGTGCCAGCACCCCTTTCACCAGGGAGTTGACCAGCCCGGCGAGCAGTATGCCCCTGGCCGCCACCTCCAGGGCCAGCTCCTTCTGGGCGAGCTGGGAGAGGGAGAGGGTGATGGCGTCCACGTCCGTGATGCCGGAGACCAGCGACAGCAGATAGACCCCGGAGTTGCCCACCTTGCTTTGCAGCAGGGTGGCCATGAAGCCGATGAGGGCGAGCAGCAGACCGAACTTGATGGCGGTGGCGAGATCCAGCGGGTTGCGGGTTTCGGGCTGTACCGGGCCGTCCAGCATCTCTTCCCGCTGGCGCCAGAACCAGAAGGCAAAGCCGTAGACGATGGCCGCCAGCAGCAGCAGGGGGGCGGCCAGACGCAGCGCCAGCTCCCCGTGGATGATCAGCACCAGTGCCAGCAGCCTGAGCCACATGGTGGCCCCCGCCAGCAGGATGCCGGTGGCCAGCAGCCGCTCCAGCCCTCCTTGCTCCTTGTTGAGGCGGGCAAATTGCAGGGTGAGGGCGGTGGAGGAGGCGAGCCCCGCCAGCATGCTGGTGAGCACCAGCCCGGAGCGGGTGCCGAGCAGGCGCACCGCGAAGTGACCACAGAACGAGATGCCGGCGATCACCACCACCATCAGCCAGATCTTGAAGGGATTGAAGGCATTGAGGGGACCCATCTCGGTATCGGGGAGCACCGGCAGCAGCACCAGGGAGATGAGCAGAAAGCGCAGGGTGGCGTGAAATTCCAGTTCGCTCAAGAACAGCATCCCCTGCTGGATCTTGCCCTTGAGCCCCATCAGGAGGGCCGCCAGCACGGCGCAGGCCACCGCCTCGCTCGGGCTCTGCAGCACCGACATCAGCCCCAGCAGGTAGGTGAGCACCATGGCTACCGAGCTGGTGAGGCCGAACTCCCCCTGCCAGCGCTGGGCCAGCCAGACCGAGAGGCCGCACCCCGTCACCACGGTCAGCAGACCGAGCAGGGCCAGCCAGGGCCCCAGGGTGGGCAGCAGCAGGGCGCAGACCCCGCCGAGCAGACCGATGAGGCCATAGGTGCGCATCCCGGCGATGCGCTGGTTGTCTCCGAGCTGGCGCACCTGCCAGCCCCGCTCCAGCCCGATGATGAGCCCGATGGCCAGGGACACCAGGGCGCCGTAGACGGGCTCGGCCTCTATCCACATGGGTTTCTCCTCCCGCTGCCGTTTCAGTGAGGATGGCACAGGACATCCCGGGGCAGGGGGAGCTGGCTCACAGAGCGGGTGTCCCGCCTGCCGGGGTCTTGCAAACAAAAAAAAGGCGCCACCTGGAGGGGGCGCCTGGAAAGGTCAAACCTTGCGGTTTGCAGACCAACGGAACCAAAGATCACACACTTCACACTCAGCACTGCTGTGGGGGCAGGGCTCAACCCTGCCACTTGCCTCCTTCCACTATCACGTCGTTGGGATCGGTATCGGCGCTAAGCTTGTCGCGCACATACTGGTCGTAGAGTTTGAGCAGGTACTTCTCTTCCCCCAGCTTGGCGAGACGATCGTTGACCCAGTCACGCAGCTCGATATTGCCCTTCTTCACCGCAGGGGCGATGGGGTCTTCCGAGCCCAGCTTCTCGGGCAGCACCCGATAGCCCGGGTTTTCCTTGGCCCAGCTGAACAGTACCAGATTGTCCTGGGCATAGGCGTCGCCACGGCCCTGGGCCAGCGCCTGCAGGGACTCGGTGTTCTTCTCGAACTTGAGCACCTTCCAGTCCGGGTGGTTGCGGGTCAGCCAGATGTCGGCCGTGGTGCCGGTGGTGACGATAAGCCGCTTGCCGGCCAGATCGTCGAGCTGCTTGGCGTCGCTGCCTTCCGGCACCAGCACCTGCACCGCGACCTTGAGGTTCGGGTTGGTGAAGTCCACCACCTGCCGCCGCTCCGGGGTCACAGTCATGTTGGCGAGGATGAGATCCACCTTGTCGCTCTGCAGGAAGGGGATGCGGCTGGCGGGCTCCACCGCCACGAACTCGACCTTGTTCTCGTCCCCCAGCAGATCCTTGGCGAAGCGGCGGCCGAGATCGGTGTCAAAGCCGACGTAGTTGCCCTTCTCGTCCACATAGCCAAACGGCGGCTTGTCGGTGAAGACGCCGACGATGAGCTTGTCCCGCGCCTTGATCTTGGCGAGGGAACCGTCTTCTGCCTGGGCGGCGCCGCTGGCGAGGCCCAGGCCGATGAGGGCGCTAAACAGGACCGAGGTAATTATCTTCATGCTGACTCCTTTCGTTTGCTGACAGTTATATAAGAAAACTTGGCGAGGAACTGGCGGGCACGCTGGCTGCGCGGGCTCTCGAAAAACTGATGGGGCGCGGCCTGCTCCAGGATGTGGCCGCCGTCCATGAAGACGATGCGATCCGCCACCGCCTGGGCGAACGCCAGCTCGTGGGTGACGATGAGCAGGGTCATGCCGCTGCCGGCGAGATCCCGGATCACCTCCAGCACCTCCTGCACCATCTCGGGATCCAGCGCAGCGGTCACCTCGTCAAACAGCATCACCTGCGGGTTCATGCACAGGGCCCGCACGATGGCGATGCGCTGCTGCTGGCCGCCGGAGAGCTGGCGCGGATAGTCGTGGCGCCGCTCCCACAGGCCGATGCGAGTCAGCAGCTGTTCCGCCTGCAGCAGGGCCTCGGCCCGCTCCCGTTTTTGCACCTGAAGGGGGCCGAGCAGCACGTTCTCCAGCACCGTCAGGTTGGGGAAGAGGTGATAGCTCTGGAACACCATGCCGATGCGCTGGCGCAGCCGCTGCCAGTCGGTGCTGGCATCCAGCCTCTCTCCATCGAAGCGAATATCGCCCCCCTGAATGGGTTCGAGCCCGTTGAGGGTGCGCAGCAAGGTGCTTTTGCCGCAGCCGCTCGGCCCCAGGATGACGATCACTTCCCCGGCGTTCACCGTGAGGCTGACCTCGTCCAGTACCCGGTGTTGGCCGAATTGTTTGCTGACAGCATTGAGCTCAAGCAGAGGTGTCATACCGCATTACCCCATTGTTGCTCCAGCCGGCGCGAGGCGAGCGAGAGCGGATAGCAGACCAGAAAGAAAAACAGGAACAGCAGACCGTAGATGAGCAGCGAGCCATAGGTGCGCTCGATGATCTGCTGGCCCACCTTGATCACCTCCACCACCCCGATCAGCACCGCCAGCGAGCTGGTCTTGATGATGCGGGTGTAGATGTTGATGGTGGGCGGCGTCAGCCGTTGCAGCGCCTGGGGCAGCAGCACGTGGCGATAGAGCTGCCAGCGGGAGAGCCCTAGCGCCAGGCCGGCCTCCTGCTGGCCGCGGGCGAGGGAGTTGAGGCCGCCGCGCACCACTTCGCCTACCTCGCTGGCGCCCCAGAGGGCCAGCACCAGCACGGCGCACCAGAAGGCCGGGATATCCAGGCCAAAGAAGATCGGCAGCCCGAAGAAGAAGAGATAGAGCCAGACCAGCACGGGCACCACCCGAAACAGCTCGAGATAGACCCGCAGCACTCCCCGAGTCAGCCTTCCCCCCTGCTGGGCCAGCACGCCATAACCGACCCCGCCCAGGGTGGCGAACAGGATGGCGAGCAGGGAGATGGCGAGGGTCTGGCCCGCGCCCACCGCCAGCAGTGGCAGCGCCTGCGTCAGCTGTTCAGTGACTGGAATGGCCATAGCGAGCCCTCCTTCTTTGTGCATGGGTGGCGAGTGACGGCAGCAGCTGGACAATAGGTGTCTGCATCAGTTGTTCAATGACCGAACTGACCATGTTGCAGCCTCCTTTCAACGACGCGCAGGGCAAGGGAGAGCGGCAGAAAGATCAGCACGCACATCAAGGTCAGCACCGCCAGCATCTCGTAGGTCTTGTAGTAGAGGGCGATGTAGTTCCTGGTGGTGTAGAGCAGCTCGGGCACCGCCACTGCCGAGGCCACCGTGGTCTCTTTGAGCAGAAAGATGAAGTTGGCAAACAGCGCCGGCAGGCTGGCGAGCCAGGCCTGGGGCAGCTGGACGTGGCGCAGCAGCTGCCAGCGGGAGAGGCCGATGGCCCGGCCCGCTTCCAGCTGGCTGGGGGGGATAGCCTGAACGCCTGCACGCAGCGCCTCGGTCAGGTAACCGCCGCCGAGGAAGGTCATGGCGATCACTGCCGTGGCAAAGCCGGAGAGCGAGATGCCGAGCGCCGGCAGCCCGAAGTAGAGAAAGAACAGCTGGATCAAGAGCGGCGTGTTGCGGGCCAGCTCCACATAGGCGCGGATCAGCCCGTTCAGCCAGGGCTTGTGCAGGCTTTGCAGCGTCACATTGAGCAGCGCCACGACGAGCGAGGTGAGGATCACTAGGATGCCGAGCTGCAGGGTGACCCAGACCGATTGGCCGAACGCCGGCAGGGTGGTGAGAACAAAGGACCAGTCGAAGCTCATGCCGGGATCCTCCCGTCACGGCGCAGCCGCTGGGGCACGACCGTGATGGCGTCAGGGTACTTGATGCCGGCGCCGGTGTTGAGCACCACCACCCGCTCGCCCCCCTGTATCCAGCCCGCTTCCCGCAGCTGGCGGGCGGCGGCGAAGGCGGCCGCCCCTTCCGGGCAGACGAAGCTGCCTTCGCGCGCGGCGAGCTGTCGGATCTCGCGCTGGATGGCGCTATCGTCCACCGCGATGGCGCACCCCTCGGTGCGATAGAGGGCGTCCAGCACCAAAAAGTCCCCCAGCGCCTTGGGCACGTTGATGCCAAAGGCGAGGGTCTGGGAATCGGGCCAGAAGCGCGATTCGCGCTCCCCCTGCTGCCACGCCTGGACGATGGGGGCGCAGCCGCTCGCCTGCACCGCCACCAGTCGCGGCAACGGCCCCTTGACCCAGCCCAGCTCCTGCAACTCCCGCAGCGCCTTGTAGATGCCGATGAGACCGACTCCGCCACCGGTGGGGTAGAGGATGACGTCCGGCAGGGTCCAGCCGAGCTGCTCGGCGATCTCCAGCCCCATGGTCTTCTTGCCCTCAATGCGATAGGGCTCCTTGAGGGTGGAGGCATCGAACAGCCCCTGCTCGGCCACCGCCTCGGCCACCTGGCGACCGGCGTCGCTGATGAGGCCATCCACCAGATAGAGGCGGGCACCGGCCAGCGAGGTCTCCAGTCTTGTGATGGCGGGTGCCGCCTGGGGCATGACTATGGTGCTGCGCAAGCCGGCGCGGGCGCCGTAAAGCGCCCAGGCCGCACCGGCGTTGCCGTTGGTGGGCATGGCGAAGTGGGTGATGCCGAGCTCCCGGGCGCGGGAGACGCCGACCGCGGCGCCGCGGGCCTTGAAAGAACCGGTGGGGATGATGCTCTCATCCTTCATCCAGAGATCCGGAATGCCAATCTGCTTGCCGAAAGCGGGCAGGGGCAGCAGGGGAGTGAAGCCTTCCCCCAGGGTGATCACCTGGGCGGGGTCGCGCACCGGCAGCAGCTCGTGGTAGCGCCACAGGCTGGCGGGGCGGCCCAGCAGCGCGGCCGGGTGCCAGGCCTGTTTCAGGGCCTCGAGGTCGTAGCTGGCCAGCAAGGGGGCACCGACCGGGCTCAACTGCTGGGGCTGATCGGCATTCACTATCTCGCCGGTCTTGCTGCAACGTAGATGTGATAAGTAGCTGTACGGCATGCTTTATCCTGAATGGCTCACGTTGGCTGGTGTCTTATTCCATCCTGTGACCCAAGGGCCGGATAACAAACAAAATAAAGCGGCAAACTTAAGCGAAAAAAGTCATATGGATCCCCCGTGTCGGCGGGCCACCCTCTGCCACCGGTCGGGGGGTTGGGCCATCCGGCGCGCTTTGTTAATCTGCCCGCTCACTCAAACCGCAGGGAGCCGCCTCGATGCGAGCCATTGTCAGCCTGCTGGCCCTGTCACTGCTCTGTGCGTGCAGCGGCCAGCCAACCAGAGAGGATGCCATGTCAGGGAATACGCGCCTTCACTACCCCGTCACCCGCCAGGGTGAGCAGGTGGATCACTATTTCGGCCAGGCCGTGGCCGACCCCTATCGCTGGCTGGAGGATGATCGCAGCCCCGAGACGGAGGCCTGGGTCAAGGCCCAGAACCGGGTGACTCAGGGTTACCTGGCGCAGATCCCGTATCGCGCCGCCATCAAGGAGAAGCTGGCCGCCTCCTGGAACTACGCCAAGGAGGGGGCGCCGTTTCGCGAGGGGCGCTACCACTACTTCTTCAAGAACGACGGCCTGCAGAACCAGAACGTGCTGTGGCGCCAGCAGGAGGGCAAGCCGGCCGAGGTGTTCCTCGATCCCAATACCCTCAGCCCCGACGGCACCACGGCGCTGGATCAGCTGAGCTTCTCCCGCGATGGCCGCATCCTGGCCTACTCCTTGTCACTGGCCGGCAGCGACTGGCGCGAGATCCACCTGATGGACGTAGAGAGCAAGCAGCCGCTGGAGGCGCCCCTCAAGGACGTGAAGTTCAGCGGCATCAGCTGGCTCGGCAACGAGGGCTTCTTCTACTCGAGCTACGACAAGCCGGATGGCAGCGAGCTGTCGGCCAGGACCGATCAGCACAAGGTCTATTTCCACCGGCTCGGCACGGCGCAGGAGGATGACCGGCTGGTGTTCGGCGCCATCCCGGCCCAGCACCACCGTTACGTGGGGGCGACCGTCACCGAAGATGACCGCTTCCTGCTTATCTCGGCGGCGAACTCCACCTCGGGCAACCGCCTCTATGTGAAGGATCTGAGCCAGGAGAACGCGCCGCTGCTGACGGTGCAGGGGGATCTGGATGCGGACGTGAGCCTGGTGGACAACAAGGGCGGCACCCTTTACCTGCTGACCAACCGGGACGCCCCCAACGGCCGGCTGGTGACGGTGGATGCCGCCAACCCGGGTCCGGCCCGCTGGCGGGATCTCATCCCCGAGCGCCAGCAGGTGCTGACGGTGCACAGCGGCAGCGGCTATCTGTTCGCCGAATACATGGTGGATGCCACCGCCCGGGTCGAGCAGTTCGACTACGAAGGCAAGCGGGTGCGCGAGGTGGCGCTGCCCGGCCTTGGCAGCGTCAGTGGCTTCAACGGCAAGCACGACGACCCCGCCCTCTACTTCGGCTTCGAGCACTATGCCCAGCCGCCGACTCTCTACCGGTTCGAGCCCAAGAGCGGCGCCATCAGCCTCTATCGCGCCTCGGCGGCGCCGTTCAAACCGGAGGATTACGTTTCCGAGCAGCGCTTCTACCAGAGCAAGGACGGCACCCGGGTGCCGCTCATCATCAGCTACCGCAAGGGGCTGAAACTCGATGGCAGCAACCCGACCATCCTCTACGGCTATGGCGGCTTCGACGTGAGCCTGACCCCGAGCTTCAGCGTGTCGGTAGCCAACTGGCTGGATCTGGGGGGCGTCTATGCGGTGGCCAACCTGCGCGGGGGCGGCGAGTACGGCCAGGCCTGGCACCTGGCGGGCACCCAGCAGAACAAGCAGAACGTGTTCGACGATTTCATCGCGGCGGCCGAGTACCTCAAGGCCGAGGGCTACACCCGCACCGATCGGCTGGCGATCCGAGGTGGCTCCAACGGCGGTCTGCTGGTGGGGGCCGTGATGACCCAGCGGCCGGATCTGATGCGGGTCGCCCTGCCGGCGGTGGGGGTGCTCGACATGCTGCGCTACCACACCTTCACCGCCGGGGCGGGCTGGGCCTATGACTACGGCACCAGCGCCGACAGCGAGGCGATGTTCGACTACCTGAAGGGCTACTCGCCGCTGCACAACGTCCGGGCCGGGGTCAGCTACCCTTCGACCCTGGTGACCACGGCGGATCACGACGATCGGGTGGTGCCGGCCCACTCCTTCAAGTTTGCCGCCACCCTGCAGGCCGACAATGCCGGCCCCCATCCCCAGCTCATCCGCATCGAGACCAATGCCGGGCACGGGGCGGGCACGCCGGTGGCCAAGCTTATCGAGCAGAGTGCGGACATCTATGCCTTCACCCTGTACGAGATGGGCTACAGGGAGCTGCCGCGTCAGCCTTGATCCGGGCGAGGCGGGCGCCAGCCATCCACTATCATCAGGGCCCTGCGGGGCCCTTTTTATTGCCGCGCGTTGGAAGAGCTGCGCTGGCTGCACTAGCTGCGACCATCCCTGTCTCGCTGCTGGCCCGTTTTCGCAGACGGGCCCCATCTGTCATCCCCCCGGTGGTATAGTCAGCCACAAGATCCGCATTCAAGGAGTCCATCGTGAAGAAGATCATCTACATCCTGCTGGGGTTGGCGCTGGCGGCCGTGGTGGCCATCGCCGCCCTGGTGTCCCTCATCGATCCCAACCAGTTCAAGCCCCAGCTGGTGGAACAGGTGCGCAAGAGCACCGGTCGCGAGCTGGTGATACAAGGGGATATCGGCTGGCGTTTCTGGCCAAGCCTGGGCCTCTCCCTCGAGAAGGTGGCGCTACGCAACCCCGCCGGCTTTGCCGAGCCCGACCTGGTGCGATTCGAGCAGGGTGAGGCCTCAGTAGGCTTGCTGCCGCTGCTCTCCCACAAGCTTGAGATCGGCAAGGTGACCCTGAGCGGCGCTCATCTGTTTATCCAGACCAGGGCTGACGGCAGCTCCAACCTGAGGGATCTGCTCAAGTCCTCCGCCGAGCCCAAGGGGGAGGCGACAACCTCCGAGCCCGCCGCAACGACGCCCCCAGCCGCCAGTGACAAACAGCCCTGGCAGATCAGCCTGCAAGGCATCGCGCTGGTGGATGCCAGCGCCCTGGTGCGGGACGACCGCAGCGGTACCGTCTCCCGGCTCGACAGGCTGGATCTCGATCTGGGGCAGTTGACCCCGGGGGAGTGGGTACCGGTGACCCTGGCCGCCAAGGGGGCACAGGGGGATCTGGCCTTTGATCTCAAGGGTCAGGCCCAGCTCAAACCGGCCCGGGAGGCCATGAAGAGCGAGCTCAAGGATCTCAATCTCAGCGGCAGCCTGAACCAGCCGGCGCAGCGGCTCGATGCCTTCTCCCTCAAGGCCGACCGGCTGGCATTGGGGGAGTGGAGCAGTCTGAGCCTTAGCCTCAGCGGGGCACTGGGGGCGGCGGACAAGCCGACCCTGGCCGGTACGCTGGAGGGGTCCCTCAAGGCGCGCCTCGATGAAAACCGGCAACTGCTGGAGCTGTCGGATGCCGTGCTGGCCGCCAAGCTGAGCGGTGATTCTCTGCCGCGCCCGCAGATGCAGGTGAAGCTGGCGGGTTTTGCCCGCGCCGAGCTCGACAAGCAGAGCGTCGCCCTCAGCAACCTGGTGCTGGGGGTGGATGATGCTCTGCTCAGCGGCAGCGGCGCCGTTCGTCTGGGGGCCGTTCCCAAAGTGGACTTTGACCTCAAGGGGGACAAGCTCGACTTGGACAGTTGGCTGGGTCAGCCAGCCAGGACGGCGCCCGCTGCGGCCACGTCGGGCGCCGCAGCCTCGGCCGGAGCACCGGCACAGACCGCCGCGCAGGCGCTCTCCACGGTAGAGCCTGATCTGACCGCCCTCAAGGCGGTGGACCTGTCTGGCCGCCTGCAACTGGGCAGCCTGCGCCTCAAGGGGCTGGATCTGAGCGCCGTGGATCTGCAACTGGCCCTGGCGGGTGGTCAGCTCACCCTCAAGCAGTTCAGTGCCGGGGTGGCCGGTGGCAAGGTGACCGCGAGCGGTCTGCTCGATGCCCGTCAGCAGCCGGCCCGCTATCAGGTGCATAAGCGGGTGCAGGGGGTCGATGTGCGGCCCCTGCTGCAGACCCTGGCCCAGACCGACCTGCTGGAAGGCAAGGGGGATCTGGAGGTCGAGGCGCAGGGCTCAGGCCTCTCCGAGCAGGCGCTGCGCAGCCGGATGCAGGGCAAGGTGAACCTCAAGTTGAGCGATGGCGCCCTGCACGGCATCAACTTGGCGGAGATGATCCGCGAGGCGCGGGCCACCCTGACCGGCAAGGGGGCGGATCAGGTGAAGGAGGTGCGCAAGACCGACTTCAGCGCCCTCACCGCCAGCTTCCAGATTGCCAACGGGATTGCCAGGAGCGATGACATCCAGCTCTTTGCCCCCGCCCTGCGGGTGAAGGGGCAGGGCCAGACTGCCCTGGTGCCGGAGACCCTCGACTTCCTGTTCCTCACCTCCGTGGTGGAGAGCAGCAAGGGGCAGGGGGGCAAGACGGTGGATGAGCTCAAGGACATCACCATACCGGTGCGCATCGGCGGCCACTGGCAGGCGCCGAGCTACAAGCTCGACGTGAAGGCACTGCTCAGCAACAACAAGGTGCTGGAGGAGAAGGCCCGCAAGGAGGCCGAGCGCGGTCTCAAGAAGCTGCTGGGTGACAAGGCCGACAACGAAGGGGTGAAGGGGGTGGCGGACCAGCTGCTCAAGGGCCTGTTCAAATAGCCAGCCTCCCGTTGTTGTCATCAAGAGCCCGCCCCGTGCGGGCTCTTTGCTGTGGTGCCGGGCGTCACGGGACGAGGTGTGGTCGGCAACATGAGGTACTATGCGAAACAGTCTTCGAAACTAGGAACCAGGAGGGTTCATGAACAAACGGGTGCTGATCACCGGCGGTGGCAGAGGTATCGGGGCCGCGACAGCCCGCTATCTGGCGGCGCAGGGTTACCATCTCTGTCTCAACTATCGTCAGGACAGGGTGTCCGCCGAGGCGGTGGTGGCCGAGATCCTGGCCACCCATCCGGTCGAGTGCATCGCGGTGCAGGCCGATGTCAGCGTGGAGGCCGAGGTGGTGCGCCTGTTCGAGGAGATGGACGCGCGGCTCGGCCCCGTCACTCATCTGGTGAACAACGCCGGCAGGTTGCAGCCCCAGATGCGGGTGCTGGAGATGAGCGCCGAGCGCATCAACCAGACCCTGACCACCAATGTCACCAGCTGCTTTCTCTGCTGCCGCGAGGCGGTGCGCCGCATGACGGCGGGGGGCGCCATCGTCAATGTCTCTTCCGCCGCCGCCCGGCTGGGCTCCCCCGGGGAGTACGTGGATTATGCCGCCGCCAAGGGGGCCGTCGACGTGCTGACCAGAGGCTTGTCGCTGGAGCTGGCGGCTCAGGGGATCCGGGTCAACGGGGTGCGTCCGGGTTTCATCTACACCGACATGCATGCCGACGGCGGCGAGCCCGGCCGGGTGGACAGGATCAAGGGCAATATTCCCCTGCAACGGGGCGGTCAGCCGGCCGAAGTGGCCACCGCCATCGCCTGGCTGCTGTCGGACGAGGCCTCCTATGCCACCGGCACCTTTATCGATGTGGCGGGCGGGCGCTAGGTCATCTTCAACAAGCCTTTCGTCAACGAGAAGGGGCGCCATGGCGCCCCTTCTGCTTATTCTCCCAGCAGCTGTTGCCAGACCGCCAGCACATGGCCCCGCTCTCGCGGCAACTGATCGTCCCCCACCTTGCGGGAGATCTCCGAGAGGTTGAGGCGATGGCCGAGGTTGCGGATCTCCAGATAGGCCTGCTTGAGCCCCTCAGCCTGCTCCAGTGTGAGTACCCCCGCCATCACGCACTCATCGAAGATGCGCACATTGTCTGACCAGCGGGTGAGTGCATCCGGCTCGCCGCAGGCATGGGCCAGCACCAGGTACTGGGCGATGAACTCGATGTCCACCATGCCGCCGGGGGACTGCTTGAGATCGAACTCTCCCTCTCCCGCCTTGAGCAGGTGATCCCGCATCTTCTGGCGCATCTCCCGCACTTCGCGGGCCAGGGTGGGCAGATCCCGCTCCTTGGCCAGCACGTCGCGGCGGATGCGGGCAAATTCGGCGACCACGGCATCATCGCCATAGATGGGACGGGCTCGCACCAGGGCCTGATGCTCCCAGGTCCAGGCTTCCTGCTGCTGGTATTGCTCATAGGCCGACAGCGATGAGACCAGCAGGCCTGAGTCGCCGGAGGGGCGCAGCCGCATGTCGATCTCGTAGAGGATGCCGGACGGAGTGCGGGTGCTGAACAGATGCAGGATCCGCTGGGCCAGGCGCAGGTAGAACTGGCGGCTGTCGATGGGCTTGCGGCCATCGGTGTAACTGTTGGGGTCGCCGCCGTGCAGGAACACCAGATCGAGATCCGAGCCGTAGCCGAGTTCGATGCCCCCCAGCTTGCCGTAGGCCACCACCGCAAAGCCGCGCTGGCCGCTCACCGCCACCTCGGGCGGCACCCCGTAGCGTTCGCTCATCTGGGCCCACGCCTGATTGACCACCTCCTCGGTGATCGCCTCCGCCAGCCAGGTGAGGTGGTCGCTCACCTTCATCAGCGGCAGGGCGCCGGCGATGTCGGCGGCGACGATGCGCAGCAGCTGCACCTGCTTGAACTGGCGCAGCGCCTCCATCTGCTGCTCCACGTCCTCCTCGGGGATGCGCAGCAGGAACTGGCGCAGCTGGGGCTTGTACTGATCCAGCGGGGTGGGGTGGTAGAGGTGTTGGGGATCCAGCAGCTCGTCCAGCAGGATGGGGTAGCGGGCCAACTGCTCGCTCACCAGGTTGCTCTCGTCACACAGGCGCACCAGCTGGCGCAGGGCGGCGGGGTTTTCCGCCAGCAGTTGCAGATAGGCGCTGCGGGTGAAGATGCGGGTCAGCAGGGTGCAGACCCGCTCGAACAGGCGGGCGGGCTCGCGGCTCGCCACCACCAGCCGCAGCAGCTCCGGCATCAGCCAGTCCAGGGCGATGCGCCCCTGGGGCCCTACCTGACGGCGCTTGTACTCCTCCTTGAAACGCAGCAGGGCGGCGCAGAGGGGGGCGGGCTCCACCACTCCCTGCGTGGTCAGCAGTTTTTCCAGCTCGGCGGCATCAAGCTCGGTGCGCCAGAGATCGAGCCAGAGCTGTTCCAGGTGGGCGGGGGCCTCCTTCTCTTCCCCCACCACGGCGACGAACTCCTGATGGACGGCGGCCATCTCCTCATCGAGGTGGGCCATGAAGGCGTCCCAGTCGGTAAAGCCGAGGGTGGCGATGAGCCGCTGGCGATCCCGATCCTCGGTGGGCAGGGTCTGGGTCTGCTGATCGCCGATCTCCTGCAAGATGTTTTCCACCCGGCGCAGGAAGCGATAGGCGGTGAGCAGGCGTTCGCACTGGCTCCCCTCCAGGGCCCCCCCCTGGGCGATGGCGGCCAGCGCCTCGGGCAGGTGGCGTACCCGCAGGGCGGGCTCGCGCCCGCCACGGATGAGTTGCAGCGCCTGGGCGATGAACTCCACCTCGCGAATGCCCCCGGCCCCCAGCTTGATGTTGCCCTCCAGTCCCTTGCGGCGCACCTCGGCGGCGATCATCGCCTTCATCTGGCGCAGGCCGTCGATGACGCCGAAGTCGATATAGCGGCGGAACACGAAGGGGCGCAGCAGTTCGGTCAGGGCCATGGCGTGTTCGCACTGGGGGCCCAGCACCCGTGCCTTGACCATGGCGTAGCGCTCCCAGTTGCGGCCGTGATGCTGGTAGTAGTCCTCCATGGCGGCGAAGGAGATGGCGAGCGGCCCCGCATCGCCAAAGGGGCGCAGCCGCATGTCGACCCGGAACACCTGACCATCCTGGGTGGGCTGGTGGAGGGCGTTGATGAGACGCTGCCCCAGCTTGATGAAGAACTGCTGGTTGGCGAGCTCCCGCCGACCGCCAACGGTGTAGCCGTTCTCGGGGAAGGTGAAGATAAGGTCGATGTCCGAGGAGAAGTTGAGCTCGCCGCCGCCGAGCTTGCCCATCCCGAGGATGAGCAGCGGCTGGGGGTTGCCATCGCCGTCCATGGGGGTGCCCAGCTCGCTGCACTGTTTGGCGTAGAGCCAGTCGCGGGCACCACAGATGAGGGCATCCGCCAGCTTGGTGAGATGGATGAAGCTCTCTTCGACCTCGGACTCCCCGAGCAGCTCGCGCCAGGCGATCACCAGCATGCGGCTGCGGCGGAACTGGCGCAGGATGCGCTTGAGCGCCTCCTCGTCCGCGACCTCGGCGAGCAGGGCTGCGAGCTCAGGTTCATAGGCGGGCCAGCGCTCGGCCCGGGTCAGTGCGTCCGATGCCAGGGTCTCGGCCAGCAGCCCCGGCTGCTTGATGAGGGAGTCGGCGACAAAGTCGGAGAGGCCGAGCAGGGTCAGCAGAGTCTGGCGGGTGGGCTCGGGCAGTGCGTCATACTGGGGCGCCAGGGCGAGCAGCCGCTGCCAGTGGCGCAGGGCCTGCTCCTGCAGCAAGGGAGAGAAGGCGGAGAAAGAGGGAGAGTGCTGGGCCACGGTTGCCATCCTTGTGGTTGACGAGTCTGCAGGGAGAGTGAAATGCCGGCTGCCAATCTAGCACTCCCGGGCGCTGGCGTCACAGCGCCGCTGCCCGGAAGGTGATCCGGCGACGGATCCGGCGATCGGCCGGGCTCAGGGACGCCGGTAGATCTCGGGGTCGTAGATTTCCATCAGGCTGCCGGGGCTTCTCGGCGGCACAAAACCGAAACCGGCGTAGAGGCCGTGGGCATCGGAGGTGGCGAGGGAGAGACGGCGCAGCCCTTGCAGCTCCGGGTGGGCGAGGATGGCTGCCACCAGGGCCTTGCTGTGACCGCGCCCGCGATGTTCGGGCAGCACGAAGACGTCGGCGAGATAACCGAAGGTGGCCTTGTCGGTGATGACCCGGGCGAAGGCGACCTGCTGGCCGTCGAGATAGGCTCCGAAGCACAGGGAGTGGTTGATGGCCCGCTGCAGGGTGGCGAGGGGAATGCCGAGGCACCAGTAGGCCTCTTCACTGAGGAAACGGTGAATGAGCGGGACGTCGAGGCGCCCCTTGTCGTCGCTTATCTCAAGCGCACGTTCTGTAGTCTGCATCCTGGCTCCTTGCCGTGATGAAAAAAGAAAGGCCCCTAAGGGGGCCTTCCAGTGTACTCAAATCACGACCTCAGGCCAGCCTGAAGGTTTGACGATGGGTGCCAGCATCAGGCCAGCTTGAAGGCCTGGATATGGCTGTCCAGCGTCTGGCTGTGGTGTTCCACCAGTTCGGAGGCATCTTTCAGCTCCCGCAGCACCACGACGGAGCCTTCCACCACCTGTTTGACCTGCTCCAGGTTGGCATTCATCTCCTCGGCGACCGAGCTCTGCTGCTCGGAGGCGGCGGCGATCTGGCGGTTCATGTCGGCCACTCCCTGCACCCGCTGCACTATGGTGTCGAGCTGGGTACCAGCCTGAGTCACCTGCTCCACCCCCTTGTCCGCCTGCTGCACGCTCTCGGCCATCAGGCCGACGGCCTGGCGGGCGTTGCCCTGAAGCTGCTCGATCATCTTCTGGATCTCGACGGTGGCGGCCTGGGCACGGTTCGCGAGTTCGCGCACCTCGGAGGCGACCACGGCAAAACCGCGACCCGCCTCACCGGCGCGTGCGGCTTCGATGGCAGCGTTCAGGGCCAGCAGGTTGGTCTGCTCGGAGATGCTGCGGATGGTGTCCACCACGGAGCCGATGCGATCGACCCCGTGCTCCACTTCGTTGACCACGGTGGAGGAGCGCTGGATGTTGCCGGAGAGAGTGTCGATGGTGTTGACGGTAGCCGCCACGCAGCGGCTGCCCTCCTCGGCCAGCTGGCTGGTTTCGGCGGTGGCGTGGGACGCCTGCTCCGCGTGGTTGGCTACTTCTCGAATGGCACCTACCATCTGGCTCATGGCGCTGGCAAGCTGCTCAATCTGGGTGAACTCCTCGTTGATGGCCTCGTTCGCCTCATCCATGCAGAGAGTCACCTGGGAGGCGATCTCGTTGAGCTCCTTGCAGGCGGCACGCTGGGTCCCGAACACCTCCTTGAGGTTCTCCTGGGAGTGGGCCACCGCCTTGGCGATGTCGCCGAACTCGTCCCGGGACTTGAGCAGCACGCTGTGGCTGAGATCCTTGTTGGCGAAACGCTCCAGCAGCCCCACCAGGTAGTGGACCTGCTTGACCATGAGGCGTGAGCCGGTGAGCAGCAGCACCACGAAGACGACCCCCATGAGCGCCGTCTCCACCAGCCCGGTCCAGAGCAGGCGATCGGCGATGGTGTTGGCCATGGCGGCATCAATGCCCTCGCTGAGCAGGGTCGCTTCCAGGTTGCTGGCATCGAACCAGAGTTTGGCCAGCAGCAGCAGGGTGCTGAACACCATGAGCAGCACCACCTTGGGCACCAGTCGGATGTTGCTCATGCGCCTCTCCAGCGGGTTCAACTGCATAATTTTTCTCCTTTCAACGTCCATTATTCCTTTGCCGTCATAGCTATCGGCATTATCTTCCTTTTTATTAATTTGCACCGTGCTTAAAGTTGGAAAATGTATGCGACATCACTTAACTCATTTGCGTACCATGGATCTGCTGATGGGGTTTCTCTCCGTGATTTCGGTCTGCCTGGTGGCTGCTCGCTGGCTGGGGCACGGTGAACTAAGCCCCCAGACTTTGCAGCTCTTTTATGATGTCGACAGTCTGATCTGCTACTTCTTCCTCGCTCACTTCGCCTATGGCTGGGCGCGCGCCTCCGACAGGATGGCCTTCTTCAAGAGCAACTGGTTCTATCTGCCCGGCAGCCTGCCCATGGTGGAACAACTGCGCTGGGCGCGGCTCATCCAGCTGTGGCGGGTCTACCAGTTGCTCCGGGACAGACCGGATCTGCTGGCCATGTTCCGTCGTGAACGCAACGAAACCACCCTCTCCGGCATTCTCTTCCTCTTCTTCCTGTTGCTGGGGGTCGGCTCCGGCGTCATGTACTGGCTGGAAACGGGGCAACCCGGCAGCCAGATCCAGACTCCTTACGATGCCTTCTGGTGGACGCTGGTGACCCTCTCTACCGTGGGGTACGGGGATCTGGTGCCCAAGACGGAGGAGGGGCGCTTCGTCGCCAGCCTGCTGATCCTCTTTGGTGTGGGGTTGTTTGGCGCCCTCAGCGGCTTCATGGCCAGCCTGTTCGTCCATCCCGGCAAGACCAACGACGACACCGCGGTGTGGCGACGCCAGCAGAGCGAACAGCAGGCGCAACTGCTCAAAGAGCTCAAGGCCCTGCGCGCCGAGGTGCAGGCGCTGAAACAGAAGTAGGTACGACGTCTGGAATGGTCGCGTCGTAAACCGGCGGCGCTGCGAGACAGCTCTCACTCGGGGAGATGGCGCTTTTCTTTGCTTGTCCTTTGACCCGCAGGCGGCTTAACATTCGGCCTGCAACCTAATCCAACGAAGAGAATCGATCGACCATGCGCGCCCTTCTCGGGATCCTGATCTGCTTGTGTGCCCAACAGGCACTGGCCGATACCCGCTATGTTTCAGACAACATCTTTACCTATATCCACAACGGTCCGGGTACCAAGTACCGGATCCTCGGCAGCGTCAAGGCCGGTGAGCCGCTGGAGGTCAAGGCGGTGAACCAGGAGGCCGGATTCACCCAGGTGGTGGACGGTCGTGGCCGCGAGGGCTGGATCAAGAACAGCGAGCTGCAGGGAGAGATCAGCCTGCGTGAACGCCTTCCCCAGGTTCAGAAAGAGCTGGACGAAGCCAAGGCCCGTCTGCTGAACCTCAATGGCGACAACGAGAAACGCTTCGCCGAGAAGGATGGCAAGATCGCCGAGCAGAGCAAGGAGATCGCCAGCCTCAAAGCCCGTCTGGACAGCCAGAGCGCCGAGATGAGCAGCCTCAAGGAACAGAACGACGCCTTGACCCAGAGCTATGACAACCGTGAGCACGACATGCAGATGGACTGGTTCATCCGCGGTGGTGCCATGGTGGGGGGCGGCATCCTGCTCGGGATCCTCCTGCCCATGCTCCCGCGCCGTCGCAAGAGCAGCGAGCGCTGGATGAACTGATCGCCCCGGCGGTCAACAGGATGAAAGGTCGCCAGAGGCGCAATGCTGATCAGTTAAGGATCCATTGACCGATCCTTCTGCTGTAGGACAATCCGGAACCAATCACTGGTTCCGGATTTTTTTATGTCTATTGCAAACGATCTGAACGATGTTGTTGAGGCATCTGGCGACATGCTGGCTCGGCTGGCCATTTTTGCCGACCATATTCCCGACGAATGGATTACTGCCGCTGCCACCTTGTCTGAAAAGGCCACTATCCGCCGACGCCGCTTACCTTCTGATATGGTCTTGTGGCTCGTCGTGGGGATGGCCTTTTTCCGCAATGAGCCCATCTCCGAGGTCGCTCGGCGCCTCAACATCTGTGCAGAAGGGTTGGCCAATGATGCCTTGCTCGCGGACAGTGCCCTGTCTCAGGCCCGTCAGCGACTCGGCAAACAGCCGCTCGAGTGGCTGTTCAAACAGTGCGCCGATGTGTGGGGGCGGGAACGTTATCCTGAAGACCATTGGCACGGTTTACAGGTCTTTGCCATCGATGGGGCCCTGTTCCGAACCCAGGATATGCCTGAACTCAGAGCACATTTCGGCTCGGGTAACACCTCAACCAACCGGCAGACACCCTACCCGATGCTGCGGTTGGTCACGCTCATGAATGTCCGCTCGCATGTCATTGCCAACGCGGCCATCAGCCCGTACCGCAAAGGGGAAATCCCCCTGGCCAGCGAGTTCATTCACTCATTGCCGGACAAGTCAGTGACCCTGCTGGATAAAGGCTTCTTCGGTGCCGACCTGTTGCTGCGTATTCAGGCCGAAGACACCGACCGTCACTGGCTCATCCCGGAACGCAAGGGGCTGGTATACACGGAACTTGAGCGCTATGGCGACGGTGACCGTCTGTTGCAAATGACGGTCTCGCCTCAGGCTCGCAAGAAAAACCCGGCGTTGCCGACACACTGGCAAGTTCGCGCAGTGACCTATGAGGTGGCAGGCAAGGAGAAAACGGTCTTTACCTCCCTGCCCGTGGCGCGATTCAGTGCAGCTCAGGTGGCGACCCTGTACCACGAGCGCTGGGAAATCGAGCTGGGATACCGGGATATCAAAAGCGCGATGCAGCACAACGCCATCACGCTGAGAAGCAAGAAAGTGGACTTGGTCTATCAGGAGCTGTGGGGATTGCTGCTTGGATACAATCTGGTCAGGCGGGAGGCCAGCCAGGCCGCCGTAGCCCATCAGCGAGCGCCCAATGAGGTGAGCTTTAAGTTTGCCTGTCAGTTCATCGCGAACCAGATGGCAGTGATGGCGGGCGCGTTATCGCCAGCCCATACGCCACGGAGGTTGGCGGAGTTGCGGGGCTGCATAGGCGTCATGTTCATAGAAAAACGCCCCAGGCCATCGAGACCCAGGGCGGTGAAGATATCAAAGACCCGTTTTCCGGTAAATCGCAATGCGGCTCCGCTTAAGTGAACAGCATTGCGCCAGAGGCGACCTTTTTTCATGGCGTGCCTGGCGAGAAGAGGGCCATGTCGGGGGTCGCCATCGGCCCTTCCCGCTCGTAAGATGAGGCGAACGATCCTGTGCCGCGCGCATTCTCAACAAGAGCCTTCATCATATGTCATCAACTAAACAGGCCTGCTGGTTCGTGCTGGGGGGCGATCACCTCGTCCTGCTGGATGAACAGGGGCGCATTCCAAAAGGGGCCCGCGCCGTTTTGCCCCCCCATCTGCACACTGCCCCCTTCGAGCGCTTCGACGAGTGGGACGGCCTGCCTTGCCATCTGCTGGATCTGGGCGCGGAGGCGGAGACCGGGGCCATGGCCCCGCTGCGCCAGCTCATGGTGGCGGGGGACGAAGAGGGCTTTCGCCTCGCAGGACGGGCCTGGCAGCTCGCCACTTTTCGCCGTACCCATCGTTTCTGCGGTGAGTGCGGCGCCCCCATGACCCCGAGGGAAGGGGAGTGGGCCCAGGGGTGTCATCACGGCCATGTCGTCTATCCGCGCATCTCCCCCTGCATCATCGTCGCGGTGCGCAAGGGGCCGGCCATCTTGCTGGCAGCCCACCGCCGTCACTATCAGGCGGATGATCCCATGTATACCGTGCTGGCCGGCTTCGTGGAGGCAGGGGAGAATCTGGAGCAGTGCGTGGCGCGGGAGGTGTTCGAGGAGAGCGGCATCCGGGTGACCAATGTGCGTTACGTGGCGAGCCAGCCCTGGCCCTTCCCCCACAGCCTGATGATGGGCTTCACCGCCGACTACGAGAACGGCGAGATCCGGGTGCAGGATGACGAACTGGTGGCGGCAGGCTTTTTTGAGGCTGACCGGCTGCCGCGCTTGCCCCCTCATGGCACCATAGCGCGCCGGCTCATCGAACAGTGCCTCGCCGAGGCGCGTTGAGGGAAAACGGGGGCGCTTGTATGCGCCCCCTCACATCTTTGCACTCCTGCGGCGATGTGCGGCGTCAGGGTCGCCCTCAGCCTTGCACAAAGTGGTATCATGTCCGCCATTTTATGCGTGACATGACTCAGGAACTGGGATGAAAGAGCTGAAGAACGATCGATACCTGCGTGCCCTGCTGCGCCAGGAAGTGGACATGACCCCGGTATGGATGATGCGTCAGGCTGGCCGTTATCTGCCGGAATACAAGGCGACCCGCGCCGTTGCGGGGGATTTCATGTCCCTGTGTCGCAACGCCGAGCTGGCCTGTGAAGTCACCTTGCAGCCCCTGCGCCGCTATCCACTCGATGCCGCCATTCTCTTCTCCGACATCCTGACCGTGCCCGATGCCATGGGGCTGGGCCTCTACTTCGAGCACGGGGAAGGCCCGCGCTTCGAGCGCCCGATCACCTCCATGGCCGACGTGCAGGCCCTGCCCATCCCGGATCCGGAAGACGAGCTTGGCTACGTGATGAATGCGGTGCGCACCATCCGCCGCGAGCTCAAGGGCGACGTGCCGCTCATCGGCTTCTCCGGCAGCCCCTGGACCCTGGCCACCTACATGGTGGAGGGGGGCAGCTCCAAGGCCTTCACCAAGATCAAGAAGATGATGTATGCAGAGCCGCAGACCCTGCACCTGCTGCTCGACAAGCTGGCGGACAGCGTGATTAGCTATCTCAACGCCCAGATCAGGGCGGGTGCCCAGGCGGTCATGGTGTTCGACACCTGGGGCGGCGTGCTCACCCCGCGCGATTACCGCGACTTCTCCCTGCAGTACATGCACAAGATCGTCGATGCCCTGACCCGTGAACATGAGGGCCGCCGTGTGCCGGTCACCCTGTTCACCAAGAACGGCGGCCAGTGGCTGGAGCAGATCGCCGCCACCGGCTGCGATGCGCTGGGTCTGGACTGGACCACCGACATCGCGGACGCCAAGCGCCGGGTCGGCGACAAGGTGGCGCTGC
The DNA here is from genome assembly GCF_049860605.1 of Aeromonas sp. INTO2. Lineage (NCBI taxonomy): Bacteria > Pseudomonadati > Pseudomonadota > Gammaproteobacteria > Aeromonadales > Aeromonadaceae > Aeromonas > Aeromonas sp. INTO2. The sequence continues at coordinate 3,483,887 of NZ_CP187588.1, read as the reverse complement.
AGGGCAACATGGACCCCTCCATGCTCTACGCCACCCCGGAGCGGATCCGCGAAGAGGTCGCCACCATTCTGGCCGGTTTCGGTCATGGCAACGGTCATGTCTTCAACCTGGGGCACGGCATCCATCAGGATGTGGACCCGGAACATGCTGGCGTGTTCGTCAACGCGGTGCATGAGCTCTCCGCCCGGTACCACGGTCGCTGAGGGCGGCAAACAGCGTGATGAACGGGGCCTGCGGGCCCCGTTTTGCTGTCCGTGACACAGGGGGCTGCATCCTGGTCGCGGCTCGGGTTACACTGCACCCCCATGTTGGCAGTCGTTGCCGGGATGGGGTCGTTGAGGGGCAGGAGGCTGGATGGAGAAGCGGGCGTGGGATTGGGGCATCGATCTTGGCGGGACCAAGTGCGAGTGCGTGGTGCTCGATGGCGACGAGGTGTTGCTGCGCCACCGCATTCCCACTGAACGGCACGGCGGCTACCAGCACATGCTGGGCCAGATCGCCAAACTGGTGGACGAGTGTGCCGCCAAACTCGGTCAGCGTCCTGCACTCATCGGCATGGGGACGCCGGGGGCCCGGGACCCCCAGACCGGGCTGCTGAAAAACAGCAACACCACCGAGTTCAACGGCAAGCCGCTCAAGGAAGATCTGGAGCGCAGGCTGGGCGTCCCCGTGCTCATCGCCAACGACGCCAACTGTTTCGCCCTGGCGGAAACCCACCTGGGGGCGGTGCGCCAGCATCATCCCGATGCAAAAGTGGTGTTCGGCATCATCATGGGCACCGGGGTCGGGGCCGGCATCGTCATCAACGGCCAGATCCTCAACGGTCACCACGGCATCGCCGGGGAGTGGGGGCACAACGTCCTGTTGCCGGAGGGGCCAGAGTGCTACTGCGGCAAGCGCGGCTGCGTCGAAACCCTCATCAGCGGCCCGGCGCTGGAGGCCTGGTACGAGGCCAGGACCAAACGCCGTCTCTCGCTCGCCCAGATTGCTGCGGCCAGTGCCCATGATCATGTCGCCAGGCTCACCATGGACAGGTTGCACCTGTTGTTCGGCCAGGCGCTGGCCAACGTGATCAATATTCTCGATCCGGACGTCATCGTCATCGGTGGCGGCGTGGGCAATGTGCAGAGCCTCTATCGCGCCGGGCGCGAAACGGTATTGCCCTTCCTGTTCAACCCCCGCTTCGCCACCCCCATGGTAGCGCCGGCTCTGGGGGACAGCGCCGGGGTATTCGGTGCCGCACTGCTGGCCCGCGGCGTCTTTCGCGAGGCACTGCTCTCGTGAGTCGCCCCTTCCTCCCATCCCTTTGTCGCAGCTAAGGACACAACGTTTCCATGATCAAGATTGCCATCAACGGCTATGGCCGCATCGGCCGCAACGTGCTGCGGGCCCTCTACGAGAGCGGCCGCGACAAGACCATCAAGATAGTGGCCATCAACGAGCTGGCGGCCCCCGAGGCCATGGTGCACCTGACCCGCTTCGACACCAGTCACGGCCGGTTCCGCTATCCGGTGCAACTGGCGGGCAACAGCATGCAGGTGGGGGAGGATCTCATTGCCCTGTTTGCCGAGCGGGATCCGTCGAACTTGCCGTGGCGGGCGCTGGGGGTGGACGTGGTGCTGGACTGCACCGGGGTGTTCGGCTCCCGGGCCGATGCCGAGCTGTATCTGGGGGCGGGAGCGGGCAAGGTGCTCTTCTCCCATCCGGCGGACGCGGATGTGGATGCCACCATCGTCTACGGGGTCAACCACCAGGTGCTGACCGGGCGGGAGCGGATCGTCTCCAACGCCTCCTGCACCACCAACTGCGTGGTCCCCGTCATCGAAACATTGCATCGAGAATTCGAGATAAATTGTGGTACTATTACGACAATTCATTCGGCCATGCACGATCAGCAAGTCATCGATGCCTATCACGGCGACTTGCGCAGAACCCGGGCAGCCAGCCAGTCCATCATCCCGGTGGACACCAAGCTGGCAAAGGGGTTGGAGCGGATCCTTCCCCACTTCGCCGGCAAGTTCGAGGCGATCGCGGTGCGGGTACCCACCATCAATGTAACCGCCATGGATCTGAGCATTACTGTTCGTAAAAAAGTGACAGTTAGTGACGTAAATCAAGCCCTGCAACGGGCATCCAGAGGTACATTACACGGTATTCTGGACTACACGGAAGAGCCACTGGTCTCCGTAGACTTTAATCATGATGCACACTCCTGCATCATTGATGGTACCCAGACCCGGGTCAGCGATGCCAACCTCGTCAAGATGTTGATGTGGTGCGATAACGAATGGGGCTTCGCCAACCGCATGCTGGATACCACCCGGGCCATGATGGCCGCAGGCTGAAAGTCTGCACCGGGCGCAAGGTTACTGTTTTTTTAACATTACCTGAAAATATATAGAGGACTGAATATGTCTGTTATCAAGATGACCGACCTGGATCTGGCGGGCAAACGCGTTCTGATCCGTGCTGACCTGAACGTGCCGGTAAAAGACGGCAAGGTCACTTCCGATGCACGTATCGTTGCGACTCTGCCGACCATCAAGCTGGCTCTGGAAAAGGGCGCCAAGCTGATGATCACCTCCCACCTGGGTCGTCCGACCGAGGGTGAATACAACGAAGAATTCTCCCTGGCTCCGGTTGTCAACTATCTGAAAGACGCACTGTCCTGCCCGGTTCGTCTGGCCAAAGACTACCTGGATGGCGTAGACGTCGCCGCCGGTGAGCTGGTTGTGCTGGAAAACTGCCGCTTCAACAAAGGCGAGAAGAAGAACACCATCGATCTGGCCAAAAAATACGCCGCCCTGTGTGACGTCTTTGTAATGGATGCGTTCGGTACTGCTCACCGCGCCGAAGGTTCTACCTACGGTGTGGCCCAGTTCGCGCCGGTTGCCTGTGCAGGCCCCCTGCTGGCCGGTGAACTGGAAGCCCTGGGCAAAGCCATGCTCAAGCCCGAGCGCCCCATGGTTGCCATCGTTGGCGGCTCCAAGGTATCCACCAAGCTGACCGTGCTGGAATCCCTCTCCAAGATCGCTGACCAGCTGGTGGTCGGTGGTGGCATCGCCAACACCTTCATCGCTGCTGCCGGTCACAACGTCGGCAAGTCCCTGTGCGAGCACGACCTGATCGACACCGCCAAGAAACTGGCTGCCGAAACCAACATTCCGGTGACCACCGACGTGGTTGTGGGGGCCGAGTTCTCCGAATCCACCCCGGCCACCATCAAGTCCGTGTCCGACGTGACTGACGGCGACATGATCTTCGACATCGGTCCGGATTCCGCCAAGGCCCTGGCCGACATCATCATGAACGCCAAGACCATCCTGTGGAACGGCCCGGTCGGCGTGTTCGAGTTCGACCAGTTCGCCAAGGGTACCGAAGTGATCGCTCGCGCCATCGCTGAATCCCCTGCCTTCTCCATCGCGGGCGGTGGTGACACCCTGGCTGCCATCGACAAGTTCGGCATCGCCGACAAGGTCTCCTACATCTCCACTGGCGGCGGCGCCTTCCTGGAGTTCGTAGAAGGCAAGGTACTGCCGGCTGTCGCGATTCTCGAAGAGCGCGCCAAAGCCTAATTGACCCGGGACGGGGGGCAAAAGCCTCCCGTTTCGTTTATCATGTGGCCGCTGTGCCGGTTCATGATGAACCCCCCACTTTTTATTAACGGCATACGAGACAGGACGATTAAACATGTCTAAGAAAATTTTCGACTTCGTAAAACCCGGCGTGATCACTGGTGATGACGTTCAGAAAGTGTTCGCCATCGCCAAGGAAAACGGCTTCGCTCTGCCGGCCGTCAACTGCGTCGGTACCGACTCCGTGAACGCCGTGCTGGAAGCTGCTGCCAAGGTCAAAGCCCCGGTTATCGTACAGTTCTCCAACGGTGGTGCCGTGTTCACCGCCGGTAAGGGTCTGAAGCTGGAAGGCCAGCAAGCTGCCATCCTGGGTGCCATCTCCGGTGCCAAGCACGTGCACGCCGTTGCCGAAGCCTACGGTGTACCGGTGATCCTGCACACCGACCACGCCGCCAAGAAGCTGCTGCCGTGGATCGACGGTCTGCTGGATGCCGGTGAGAAGCACTTCGCCGAAACCGGCAAGCCGCTGTTCTCCTCCCACATGCTGGATCTGTCCGAAGAGTCTCTGGAAGAGAACATCGACATCTGCTGCGAGTACCTGACCCGCATGGCCAAGATGAACATGACTCTGGAGCTGGAACTGGGCTGCACCGGCGGTGAAGAAGACGGCGTGGACAACAGCCACCTGGACCAATCCTCCCTGTACACCCAGCCGGAAGACGTGGCCTACGCCTACGAGCGTCTGTCCAAGATCAGCCCGCGCTTCACCATCGCTGCCTCCTTCGGCAACGTGCACGGTGTGTACAAGCCGGGTAACGTCAAGCTGACTCCGAAGATCCTGGACAACTCCCAGAAGTACGTCTCCGAGAAGTTCGGTCTGCCTGCCAAGTCCCTGGACTTCGTGTTCCACGGTGGCTCCGGCTCTACCCTGGAAGAGATCCGCGAATCCATCTCCTACGGCGTGGTGAAGATGAACATCGACACTGACACCCAGTGGGCGACCTGGGAAGGCGTGCTGAACTTCTACAAGTCCAACGAAGCCTACCTGCAAGGCCAGCTGGGCAACCCGGAAGGTGCCGACAAGCCGAACAAGAAGTTCTACGATCCGCGCGTATGGCTGCGTGCCGGTCAGACTTCCATGATCGCACGTCTGGAGAAGGCCTTCTCCGACCTGAACGCCATCGACGTACTGTAATTCGCAGCATCTTGATTGCATGAAAAGGCGCCCTTCGGGGCGCCTTTTGCATTTCTGTGATCCTGACGGGCTGGATTGGGGATGGGGGGCTGAGTATTATCGATGACACCCGTTTAATTTAGTAAACGAATGCAACCAGGCAGGATGCTGAGCATGCAGACAGGAAGACAGGGACATCAGGAACACACGGCCTCCTATTACGCGGCCACTCGCAACGACCATCGGCAGTGGCCCGAGCTCAGTGGTGAGCTGGATGCGGACGTCTGCGTCATCGGTGGCGGTTTCACCGGCCTCAACACCGCCATCAACCTGGCCGATGCCGGCTACAAGGTGGTGCTGCTGGAGGCCAACCGCATCGGCTGGGGAGCGTCGGGGCGCAACGGCGGCCAGCTGATCCGCGGCATCGGCCACGATACCAGCCAGTTTGCCCGCTGGATTGGCGAAGCGGGCGTGCGGGAGCTGGATCTCATGGGGATCGAAGCGGTGCAGCTGGTGCGCGAGCGGGTCGAGCGTTTCAATATCGAGTGCGATCTCACCTGGGGCTATTGCGATCTTGCCACCAAGGCGCGCCACCTGAAGGGATTCGAGGAGGATGCCGAGCACCTGGCTAGCCTGGGTTACCGGCACGCACTGAAAATGGTGGCGCGGGAGGAGATGCACACCGTGGTCGGATCGGATCGCTATATCGGCGGGATGATCGACATGGGCTCCGGTCACCTGCATCCTCTCAACCTGGCCCTCGGCGAAGCGCGTGCGGCAGCCAGTCTCGGGGTCTCCCTGTTCGAACACTCAAGGGTGACCCACATCGACTACGGCGAGCGGGTCGAGGTGACCACGGCCCACGGCCGGGTCAGCGCGGACTACCTGGTGATCGGCTGCAACGCTTACCTGGGCGACCTCCAGCCCGATCTCGGGGGCAAGGTGCTGCCGGCGGGCTCCTACATTCTCGCCACCCAGGTGCTGGAGAAGCGCCTGCGCCAGCGCTTGCTGCCACAGAACATGGCGGTGTGCGATCAGAACGTGGCGCTCGACTACTATCGGCTGTCGGCGGACGGTCGCCTGCTGTTCGGCGGGGCCTGCAACTACTCGGGCCGTGACCCCCGCGATATCAAGGCCTTCATGCTGCCCAAGCTGCTGCGGGTTTTCCCCGAGCTCGCGGGTACCGCCATCGAGTTCCAGTGGGGGGGCATGATAGGCATAGGCGCCAACCGGCTGCCCCAGATAGGCCGCCTCGAGCAGCATCCCAACGTCTTCTATGCCCAGGCCTATTCGGGCCATGGCCTCAATGCCACCCACATGGCGGGCAAGCTGGTGGCGGAGGCGATCAAGGGGGAGAGCCGGGGCTTCGATCTCTTCAGCCGCGTCCCTCACATGACCTTCCCGGGTGGCCCGGCGTTGCGCTCTCCGTTGCTGGCGCTAGGGATGCTCTGGTATCGGCTGAAGGATCTGCTCTAGGGGGAGGGGGGCTCGGGATTATCCCTGCTGCGTCGCGTCTGGCTCGGCCAGGCGCCAGCCCTGCTCCGTCTTCATCATCCAGACCTGGGTCTCCTGCGCCAGGGCCTGGCCTGCCTCGAAGTCGCCATATTTGCGCTCGAGCTCCATCAGCCCCATCTCCTGCTGGAAGGGGCCGACCCTGTCATAGACGAGATCCTCGTCGTGCAGCACCTGCAACTGATCCAGTCCCTGCTTGAAGTGGAGCTGGTAGCTCACCTTGACCAGATAGACCCCCTCCATCCGCTCCTCCTTGCCGAGCACGGCGAAGTCGCGGATGTCGAACAGGTCAGCATCTGTGCCCGCCTGCAACCTGGCGGTGACCTGGCTCTGGATGGTCTCTTCACCGGGACCTGCGTTGCAGCCATAAAGCCAGAGGGCCAGCAGGGGGATGAACCACTTTTTCATCAAAACTCCGGATGATGCGAGACAGGAGGGGCAAAGTTTGCCACGGTACGGGCCAGATACAAGGGATAGCCAGAAAAATCAGCAGTCTATGGTAGGTCCGAGGGAAGGGGACGGCGAACGATGCAGGTCATGACCAGGGTATCGCCGCTGAACCCAGCGATCTGTTTGCGATCTACTTGCTGGAAGCCGTGCTTGGTCCAAAAATGCAGGGCTGGCAGGTTGGTTTCTATGACCCCGAGCCGCATGTTGGTGCAACCCCAGTTTGCCGCCATCTCCATGAGCCGTAGGACGACTTGGCTGCCGATGCCACAGCCTTGCCTGCACTCCTTCAACAGCAGCAGACCGAGATAGGCGGTATCCGGTGTGGGATAGCCACGGATGAGATCGACGCAGCCAAGCAATTCTTCCCCCTCCAGCACGGCCAGCACAAACTTGTCCTCTTGCCCCATCCCCGGTGGACAGACCTTGAGTATCTCTTCGGCATCCGCAGGGACAGGCCCCTTGCTTTCGGTCAGCCAGCTGTAGGCTGGGGCTGCCATGACAACTTCCTCCAGCCAGCCCCTGTGCTCTGGGTGAAACGCTGACAGACGCCGGAGCTCCATCTAGCGCAGCTTGTCCAGCTGGCCGAGAAATTCGGCAGGCCCCATGAAGCCGGTCACCCGCTGGCCGTTCACCTCGTTGCCATCGCGATCGAAGAAGATGAGGGTCGGCAATCCCAGCACGTTGAGGCCGTTGAGCAGATCCACATCGGCGTCGTCGTTGGCGGTGACGTCCGCCTGCAGCAGCACCATCTCGCTGAAGCGCGCCTGCACATCGGGGTCGCTGAAGGTCTTGTGCTCGAACTCCTTGCAGGCCACGCACCAGTCGGCGTAGAGATCCAGCAGCACCGGCTTGCCGCGGGCGGCGGCGAGCTGCACCTTGAGATCGTCCAGGGTCTTGATGCGGATGAATCGGGGGGCCTGGGTCTGGGCGGCGGCATTGGCCCCCTCGGGTGGCAGCAGCAGATCCTTGCCCACCACCACCAGACCCATCATCCCCAGCAGCAGGACGAAGCCGCCGAGGCTCTTGCCCACCGAATGGGCGCGATGCTGGTTGTGGTGATAGAGATAACCGCACAGCACCAGCCCCCAGCCGAGCCAGAGCAGGGTGGCCACCTGATCGCTCAGGAGCCTTGAGAGCAGCAGGATGGGTACCGCCAGCAGCGCAAACCCGAAGAGTTGCTTGATCACATCCATCCAGGCGCCGGCCCTGGGCAGCAGCTTGCCGCCAGAGGTGCCGAGCAAGAGCAGCGGCAGCCCCATGCCCAGGGAGAGGGCATAGAGGGCCGCACCGCCGAGCCAGAGGTCGCCACTCTGGGCCACGTAGATAAGGGCCCCGGAGAGCGGCGCCGTGGTGCAGGGGGAGCAGACCAGTCCCGAGATCATGCCCATGATGGCAACGCCGGCCACGGATCCGCCCTGCTGGCGGTTGGAGAAGCCCGAGAGGCGGGTTTGCAGGTTGCTCGGCAGTTGCAGGGTGTAGAGCCCGAACATGGAGAGGGCGAGCAGCACGAACATCACCGAGAGGCCGATGAGCACATAGGGGTGCTGAAGGGCCGCCTGGAATTGCAGGCCCGCCGAGGCGACGACGAGCCCGAGCAGGGTATAGGTGACCGCCATCCCCTGCACATAGACGAAGGAGAGCAGGAAGGCGCGACGGGTGGAGAGGCGATGCCCGGCCCCGGCGATGATCCCGGTCAGGATGGGATACATGGGGAAGACGCAGGGGGTGAAGGCGAGGCCGAGACCCAGGGCGAAGAAGGCGGCGACGCTGATCCAGAACCCCTGGCTGCCGAGGGCGGCCGCCAGCCTGTCCTGCTGGCTGCCCGGCCCGTCGGTGCCCTGAAGGCTGGCCACCGCTTCCGCCCGGGCGGGGGCGGCGAGGGGCTCGACGGCGATCCGCTTGTCGGTCGGCGGGTAGCAGAGTCCCTCGGTGCAGCCCTGGTAACTCAGAGTGAGGCTGGCCGCGTCCCCGACCCGGGTCAGCGCCACGGGGATCTGCACCTCCTGGTAATAGACCCGGCTCTTGCCGAAGAAGTCATCCTCGTGCTCGGTGCCGGGGGGCAGGACGGGCTCGTCGAAGGTGAGGTTCTCTCCCTTCACACGGATGCTGTGGCGATAGAGGTAGTAGCCGTCGGCGATGCGTATCCGGAGCAGCAGCCGATCACCCTGTTGTTCGCTCTCGAGGGAGAAGGCCTGATCCACCTTGAGGAATCTGGGCTGGGTCTCGATGCCGAGGCTGCCGAGCAGATCCTGGCTGCTGGCCCGGGCAGGGGCCGTCGTCAGGACGCAGAGCAGGCCCAGCAGCATCAGCAGGAAGGAGAGGGGGCGAGAGGCGGTCATGAGGTCTCCTGTGTCAACCAGTCGAGATAGGCAGGGTGGCCCTGGCTTGCCGGGAGCGCCAGGATCTCCGGTACCTCGTAGGGATGGTGGGCGAGAATGCACTGGCGCAGGGGCTCGAACAGAGCGGCCCGACTCTTGATGACGAGCTGGATCTCCCGGGTTCGCTCCGTCTTGCCCTGCCAGCGATAGACGGAGGTGACCCCGGGCAGCTGGTTGATGCAGGCGGCGAGGCGCTGGTCGAGCAGCTGCTCGCAGAGGCGGTCTGCACTGGTCTTGTCGGGGCAGGTGCAGAGCACCAGAATGGCGTCGGTCATAGGGATGGACGGTCTCGGCAACGGGGCGCACGGGCCCCCTGGATCAGCCGTTACTATACCGGGCCGGGGGGCAAATAGCACCCGGCCCCCCGCACCCGGAATAAGTCATGCGCCCGAGATGGACGCTGCGAAAAGGACAGGGCAGAATGAGCGGGCTTGTTCCAATTCTACGTAAGGAAATGTATGACCCAACAGAATGAGCAGCAGAGAAACCGCATGTTGAGCCTGTTGCGTGAAGGGGAGCGCCGCATGCTGGTGCAACTGGCCGGTCTGCTGCGTACCAGTGTCGACGAGATCAATGCGGAGCTGGAAAAAGAGGAGCTGTTGTCGGCGTTGGAGCAACCCATCACGGTGGAGTACCTCAACGGCGTGGTGCAGCATCATCTGTTCGAGCGCCTGCACAAGGGGGACATGGTGGCGGCCCAGCGCATGCTGAACCAGTACCAGAGCGACCTCGAAGCCATGATGCGCCAGGAAACCAGGCAGGACGATACCCCGCCGGAAGAGGTCAAGGCCCAGGCCTGACCCCGCGAGGCCCTCTTCAGCACCATCATGCCATCGCATGATGGTGCCTCGCCCTTACCCCTCGAATCGCTTATCCCAGCGCCTTCTGCACCTGTCCCATGGGAATGGGGAACACCTTGTCGTAGCTCCAGTTGTAGACGAAGGCATAGACCAGGTAGAAGAGCACGAAGCCCATATCCAGCACCAGCGCCTCCAGCAGGCCGATGTCGAGCCACCAGGCCATCACCGGCAGGGCCACGATCAGCAGGCCCCCCTCGAACCCCAGGGTGTGCAGCACCCGCTGCCACAGCGCCTTGTGGGTGTGGCCCTGATAGCGCAGCAGCAGCTTGTCCACCCCGATGTTGTAGACATAGTTCCAGACGGTGGCGACCACCGAGAAGAACAGGGCCAGGGGGCCCATGTGGTTGAGCCCGACGCCGGTCACCCAGCTGGCCAGCGGGGCGGCGATCAGCAGGCCAATCAATTCGAAGCCGATGGCGTGGCGCAGGCGGTCACGGGTCGTACGCATGGTCTGTCTCTCTCTTTGGTCAGGGAATGGCGGCAATGTATCGCCAAAACCGGATAGATTCACGTTGGTATCTATCGCTAAAATAGATAGATGTGACGACACAACAGCACGGCGGAGCAGGCTCATGACCCCTTCACTGGAACACTTCAAGGCATTGCTGGCGACGGCCGAGACCGGGTCGTTCTCGGCGGCGGCGCGCAGGCTGGGCAAGGCTCAGTCGGTGGTGAGTGCCGCCATCGCCAACCTGGAGATCGATCTCGGCCTTGCGCTGTTCGATCGCAGCGGCCGCTATCCCGTGCTGACCGAGGCGGGGGCCCGCATCTGTCAGGAGGCGGGGGTGCTGCTGGCCCAGAGCGAGCGACTGCAGGCCATCGCCGGCGAGCTGGCCAACGGCGTCGAGTCGCGCCTCACCCTGGCCATCGACGATGACTCCCACCTGCCCTGGCTTGGTTCCCTGCTGGAGGAGTTCGCCAGCCGCTACCCGGCGGTGGAGTTGGAGCTGCTGTTCCCGCTGATGGAGGACGTGACCGAGCTGCTCAAGAGCGGCCGTGCCCAGCTCGGCATCAGCTATCAGAAGGCGCACCCCGAGCGGGAGCTGGTCTCCCGCTCCCTGGGGACGGTCACCATGCCCCTGGTGGTCTCTCCGGATCACCCCCTGGCCCACAAGACACCGTTGAAGGAGAGCGACCTGCAAGGAGCTCGCCAGTTGATGGTGACCGGACGGCGGGAGGGGACGGAGCGCCATCGCTTCCGCCTCTCGGCGCAAGTGTGGTGGGTGGAGGGGGATCTCGGGATCCTGGAGCTGGTGAAACTGGGGCTGGGATGGGCGGCGGTGCCCGAGTTTCTGCTGCACCGGCCCCTGGCGCGGGGGGAGCTGGTGGTGCTCAAGCCGGACTTCATCGCCGAGGCGGAACTGGCGCTGGAGTTGCAGTGGTATCGCGCCCGCCCGCTCGGGCAGGCGGGGCGCTGGTTGCAGGAGGCACTGCTGGCGCGGGTGCCTCGCTAGGGGGATTCAGTCGATCAACGCATAGGGCAGGGGTTGCAGACCGAGGCTGGAGCCCTCTTCCAGCTTGAGGCGGAAGCGGGCGTCGGCCTCGGTGTCCTTGGGCAGCACGGCGGTGAGCCACACCTGACCCTGCTGCTGCCAGGCATTGAGCACCAGACCGCTGCGGCGCCAGTTGTCACCGAGCTGGATCTCCAGGGTGTCACCGCTGGCCACCTGCATTGCGGCCGTACCGCTCAGCACGAAGAGGGCGCGGTTGTTGGCGCCGCGATACTTGGCGCGCGCCACCGTCTCCTGCCCCATGTAGCAGCCCTTGTTGAAGCTGATGCCATCAAGGGCTTGCAGGTTCAGCATCTGGGGGATGTATTCCCCCTGATGGACCGCTTCCAGATGGGGGAGACCGGCTTTGATTTCCAGCCCCCACCAGAGTCCTTCGTCGCCCACCGGCAGGTTCAGGGCCAGCGGGGATGCGCTCGCCAGCAGCCAGCGGTCCGCCTCCACCCTGACTGCCATGCCGCCCTCCACCAGACCGGTGCCGGTCAGCGCGAAGTGCTGTGCCATCCAGTCGTCCGTCCCCTGACCAGCCAGTCCGGTCAGGCTGCCCTGAAACTCGCCGATCTCGACCTTGGCAAAGATCGCAAACTTCTTGAGCTCCGGCAGCTGGCGGGCCAGCACCGAGGGCTTGGTCAGCATCAGCAGGCTGTCTTCCAGGCAGAGCAGGCGAAAATCGCTCCACAGCTTGCCCTTGGGATCGCAGTGGCCGCCGAGGGTGCTCTGGCCCGGTTGCAGGGCGTTGACGTCGCAGGTGACCTGACCTTGCAGATACTTGGCGCGATCCGGACCGCCGAGGCGGGTGATGGCCAGATTGGTCAGGGAAAACAGGGTCGGCTCGGCAGGAAGAAGAGGGGTCGGCAGGCTCACGATGGGATTCCAGAGACAGAAAGTATGTGACCTGCATGGTAAAGACGTAAGGAATGTTTGTCAGCCGGAAAATCCTGCTGCTACCATTCCCCGGTCTTTGTAAGGAGAGTTCCATGTTGAACCCAAGTGAGAAGTCCCGCCTGAAGTGGGCCTGCCGTCGCGGCATGCTCGAGCTGGATGTGATCTTTATGCCCTTCTTTGAGCACGAGTTCGATGGCCTCGGCGAGGCCGAACAGCGCACCTTCATCCGCCTGCTGGAGTGCGAGGATCCCGAGCTGTTCCGCTGGTGCATGGGTCACGGCGTGCCCGAGGATCCCGATTTTGCCGCCATGATCCCCCTGATCCTCGAGCGCAACCAGGCCCGTCACGACAGCCTGCGCTGAGCCCGACTCGCGACCGCCACCCCTCATGGCCAGCCTCGCGTCTCCCCAGCGGGTAGTGATGCCCGTGATCCCCTCCCGCCAGCAGCGTCTGTTGCTGTGCATCCTGTTTCTGTTGCTGCTCTTGCCCGTCGCCAGCCTGATCCAGGGCTGGCAATGGGGGCTGTTCCTCCCTGTCTGGGGGCTGAGTCTGTGGCGCGCGTTGCGCCGCCATCCGGCGGCGAGCGGCGTGCTCGTCTGGGATGGGGAGTGGCTCGAGTGGCAAGGGGCGCGCTATCGGCTGGATCCCCGCAGCCGCATCCTGCCCGGGGTGCTCTGGTTGCGGCTGAAGACGGTGGAGGGCTCCGAGGGGCAGCTCTGGCTCTTCTCCGATGCCCTGGCCCCTGCACACTACCGCGCCCTGGCCCGCGCCATCCACCTCGCTGTCCGCTAGGGGCGTCTCTCTCTACCTGCCACATCTGCCGCTCATAGCAGATGACCCCGCCTGGGCGGGGTCATCTGGGAGAGGGCATACGCCCGAATCGAACGCAACGACCTTATTCCTGATCCGGCGTCATTCCCGATCCGGGGTCAGCACGGTTGGCTTGGAGTCCGGCTGCATGTCCGGATAATCCAGGTTGTAGTGCAGACCGCGTGACTCCTTGCGCTCCAGGGCGCAGTTGACGATGAGCTCGGCCACCTGCAACAGGTTGCGCAGCTCCAGCAGGTTGTTGGAGACCCGGAAGTTGGCGTAGTACTCCTGCACCTCCTGCTTGAGCAGATCGATGCGACGCTTGGCCCGGGCCAGGCGCTTGTTGGTGCGCACTATGCCCACGTAGTCCCACATCATCAGCCGCAGCTCGTGCCAGTTGTGCTGGATCACCACCTGCTCGTCCGAGTCATCCACCTGGCTCTCGTCCCAGGCCGGCAGGCTGGGGGGCGCCACGCTGGTGGGCATCTTGGCCAGGATGTCGGCTCCCGCCTGATGGGCATAGACCACGCATTCGAGCAGGGAGTTGGAGGCCATGCGATTGGCGCCGTGCAACCCGGTATAGGTCACCTCGCCGATAGCATAGAGGCCGGGGATGTCGGTCTGGCCGTTGTTGTCGATCATCACGCCGCCACAGGTGTAGTGGGCCGCCGGGACGATGGGCATCGCCTCCCTGGTGATGTCGATACCGACCGCGAGGCAGCGCTCATAAATGGTCGGGAAGTGCTTGATGATGAAATCCGCCGGCTTGTGGCTGATGTCCAGATACATGCAATCCGCCCCGAGGCGCTTCATCTCGTGGTCGATGGCGCGGGCGACGATGTCCCGCGGGGCCAGCTCGGCCCGCTCGTCAAACTCCGGCATGAAGCGGCTGCCGTCGGGACGGCGCAGGTAGGCCCCTTCGCCGCGCAGGGCCTCGGTCAGCAGGAAGTTGGGGTCGTCCGGGTGGAACAGGCTGGTGGGGTGGAACTGGTTGAACTCCAGGTTCGCCACCCGGCAGCCGGCCCGCCATGCCATGGCGATGCCGTCGCCAGAGCTGACGTCCGGGTTGGAGGTGTACTGGTACACCTTGGAGGCACCGCCGGTGGCCAGTGCCACGAAGCGGGCGCGGATCACCTCGACCTGCTCGGCGTTGCGATTCCAGACATAGGCTCCCAGTACCTTGTTGCCCGGCAGACCCAGCTTGCGGGTGGTGATGAGATCGACCGCGTTGAAGCGCTCCATCAGCTGGATGTTGGGGTGGGCGCGCACCTGGTCGATCAGGGTGAGCTGCACCGCCTTGCCGGTGGCGTCGGCCGCGTGGAAGATGCGGCGATGGCTGTGGCCCCCTTCCCGGGTCAGGTGATAGTGGGATTCCCCCTCGGCATCCTCTTCCTGATCGAAGGGGACCCCCTGCTGAATGAGCCACTGGATGGAGTCGCGGGCGTTGCGGGCGGTGAACTCCACCACCGCCGGGTCGCACAACCCGGCGCCGGCGTTGAGCGTGTCGCTCACGTGGGATTCGATGCTGTCGGTCTCGTCGAACACGGCAGCGATGCCTCCTTGCGCATAGAGAGTGGCCCCCTCACTGATGGGCCCCTTGCTCAGAACCAGGACTTTGGCCTGGTCTGCCAATCGCAACGCGAGGGACAGACCGGCGGCACCGCTGCCAATGATGAGTACGTCGCAAAGGTATTCAACACTTGCTTTCATAAGTATCATTGGCCTGGATTAAGAACTGGCCCCATGGTAGCCCAAGGGGGGTTGTGATGCAGCCCGCATCACATTTTTTTCAATGCAAGCGAACTTTCCCTGATTCCTCCTGTCTGAACTTGTGCGCTTAGAAGGGGCCGGAAAAGAAAAACGATAACCTGATGGGGGTTTTACGGCTCTGATGAGCGACCAGAATCTACTGGACGAACAGCTGGTTGAACGGGTCCAGCGTGGCGATAAAAATGCATTCAACCTGTTGGTACGCAAGTACCAGCACAAGGTGGTCAACCTGGTGGCCAGGTATGTCAACAATCCGGGCGATGTACCGGATGTGGCGCAGGAGGCATTCATCAAGGCCTACCGTGCGTTGCCGACATTCCGTGGCGAGAGCGCGTTTTACACCTGGTTGTACCGGATCGCCGTCAACACGGCCAAAAACTACCTGACGTCACAGGGGCGCAGACCGCCCAGCAGTGATGTCGAAGCGGACGAGGCTGAATATTATGGTGGTGGTGAAGCCCTGCAAGAGGTGGCCACCCCGGAAAACCTGGCGCTGACCGACGAGATCAAGCGTACTGTGTTTACCGCCATAGAAGCCTTGCCAGAAGATTTGAGAACGGCGATCACCCTTCGTGAAATGGAAGGGCTGAGCTACGAGGAGATTGCGGAGATCATGGATTGCCCGGTGGGTACGGTGAGATCCCGCATCTTCCGGGCGAGGGAAGCAATCGATAAAAAGCTGCAACCTCTGATCGAGCATTAACTGGGGAAAGACAGGCAAACTTATGGCAAATAAAGAGCAACTTTCAGCCCTGATGGATGGCGACCTCAGCGAAATCGAGGTACTGAACGAGCTGGGAACGGATCCCGCTCTGCAGGATACCTGGTCGCGTTACCATCTGATCGGTGATGCCATGCGGGGTGACCTGCCGGTCAATCTGCAACTGGATCTCAGCGACAGCATCATGCTGGCGCTGGAGGATGAACCCGCCATACTGGCGCCCAAGCCGGCACAGCCTGCTGCGCCCCAGGTGCAACCCGCTGGCAAGGTGATCCCCTTCGTTCGCCGCTTTGGCCAGCAAGTGGGGCAGTATGCCATTGCCGCCTCCGTGGCTGCCGCCGTCATCTTCGGCGTGCAGCAGTACCAGGGCAAGGATGGTGTGCCGACCAGCCCGGTGCTCAATACCATACCCGTGGGTGGCAGTGCTGCGCCGGTGAGCGTGCACTATCCCCAGGATGGCAGCCGGACCGGTGTGCGTCAGCAAGGTCTGAGCGAGCAGCAGATGCAGGAGCAGCGCGAGCGCATCAATGCCTTCCTGCGCGACCATCAACTGCAACAGCGTCTGCTGCAAGACAAGCAGATTCAGGAATAACGCATTTTTAGGGATCAGATCGTGCGCCAGTCCAGCCGTATCCTGCTGGCCTCTCTCCTGTTGATTTGTGCCAAGGCCTCGGCCGACGATCTGTCGGCCGAGGCCTTGTTGCAGCAGATGCAGAGTGCCGTTTCGCAACAAAACTTCGAATTGTCCATGGTCAAGGCCCGCCAGGGGCGCCTCGAGCCTATCCGTTTCAGCCACGGGATCATCGATGGCAAGGAGGTGGCTCACCTGAGCTATCTCGACGGCAAGGCCGTGGAGTTCCTGCAACGCCAGAACGAATACACCTTCTTCGAAAACACCCATGAACCCTACACCCTCAAGGGGGCGCGTTTCCCCGGGGTGTGGTCGAGCCTGGTGAGGATGCCGCTGCCCCGGGTGATGGAGAGCTATGACCCCGTGCTGGCGGGCCGCAGCCGGGTGGCCGGCCTGGTGGCACAAGTGGTGCGGCTGGTGCCCAAGGAGGCGGACAAGTACGGCTTCGTGCTCTGGATTGACGAACAGAGCCATCTGCTGCTGCGGGTGGACATGGTGGATCGAGAGGGCAATCTGGTGGAGCAGGTGCTGGGGGTGGATCTGGACAGGCAATCTGCGCCGGCCCCCTGGCTGGTCACCCTGGCACGCAGCAAGCTGCCGGATGCGCTGGCGCTGGAAGATGCCTATCCCGCTCCCCAGCAGACCCTCAACTGGCACCTGACCTGGTTGCCCGATGGCTTCAAGGTGCTCTCTCAGGATCGGCATCAGCTGGTCAGCACCAGTCTGCCGGTGGATTACATGATGCTCTCCGACGGGCTGGTGGATCTCTCCGTCTACGTCTCACGGGTCGATCCCAAGCAGGCGGTGCGCCAGCAGTTGATTCGCCAGGGGGCTACCTCGCTGGTGAGCTTCGTCAACGAGGTCGGGGTGGAGATCACCGTGGTGGGTGAGGTGCCCGCCGAAACCGCCAAGCGCATCGCCGAGGCAGTGCAGCCCCTGGCCCGCAACGAGGCGGTGCAGTGAGTCTTTGCCGTGAGACTTGCCCTGAGGGTGCCGCCGTGTTGAGATCCGGTGCATCCACCGCCCCCTGTGAGGAGTCATCAGGTGAGTAACATGAGTGAAGAGCTGGCCACAGTAGTGGCCATCGATGGCGCCTACGCCTGGGTGGAGTGCGAGCGGCGATCCGCCTGCAGCGGTTGCCACCAACAATCCAGCTGCGGGACCGGCACCGTCGCCAAGGCCTTTCCCATGAAGGCGCAGCGGCTGCGGGTCGCCCTCACCGGCGATGTAGCGGTGGGCCAGCAGATCCGCCTGGGCATCCCTCAGGCCAGCATCCTGCGCGGTGCGGCCCTGGTGTACGTGCTGCCGCTCTTCTGTCTGCTGCTGGGCGCCCTGCTCGGCCAGCTCTGGCTGGTGCCGCTCTTGTCGGCGGGAGAGGGGGTGACCATCCTCTGCTGTCTGCTGGGCTGCGCCATCGGATTTTTACTGGTTCGTTACTTTTCTGACCGGCTCGAGCAGGGGGAATACGGTCCCCGCATGCTCGGGGTGGTGCTCAATACCCGTCATCTCTCTTGAGGGGCCGGGTCTGGCGGAGGGCATCCAGGTGCCCAACGCCCGCCAGACAAGGCGCTATTTGTGGGGCCCGCCGACTAAAGATTGGCCGTCGACCGGGTTATCCAGTAAAATCCTGCCCTCATATCCGACCCTAACTTAATTTTGAGTGATTCTTGCTCGATGAAACACATTCGTAACTTTTCGATTATTGCGCACATCGACCACGGTAAGTCGACCCTGTCGGACCGTCTGATCCAGACTTGCGGCGGCCTGTCCGATCGCGAGATGCAGGCCCAGGTGCTGGACTCCATGGATCTGGAGCGCGAGCGCGGCATTACCATCAAGGCACAGAGTGTGACCCTGAACTACCAGGCACAAGACGGTAACACCTATCAGCTGAACTTTATCGACACCCCGGGCCACGTGGATTTCTCCTACGAGGTTTCTCGCTCCCTGGCTGCCTGTGAAGGGGCACTGCTGGTGGTGGATGCCGGTCAGGGGGTTGAGGCACAGACTCTGGCCAACTGCTACACCGCCATGGAAATGGATCTGGAAGTGGTGCCGGTGCTGAACAAGATTGACCTGCCGGCCGCAGAGCCCGAGCGGGTTGCCGAGGAGATCGAGGACATCGTCGGCATCGATGCGGTGGACGCGGTGCGCTGCTCCGCCAAGACCGGCCTCGGTGTCGATCTGGTGCTGGAAGAGATCGTCGCCAAGATCCCGTCCCCGGAAGGGGATCCGGAGGCGCCGCTGCAGGCGCTGATCATCGACTCCTGGTTCGACTCCTACCTCGGGGTCGTGTCGCTCGTGCGGATCAAGAACGGTTCCCTGAAAAAGAACGACAAGATCAAGGTGATGAGCACCGGTCAGGTATGGGGTGTGGATCGCATCGGTATCTTCACGCCGAAGCAGGTGGACACCGACGGCCTGGGTTGTGGCGAGGTAGGTTGGGTCGTCTGCGGCATCAAGGACATCCACGGTGCGCCGGTGGGGGATACCCTGACCCTGGCCAAGCACGGTGCCGAGAAGGCGCTGGCCGGCTTCAAGAAGGTGAAGCCCCAGGTCTATGCGGGCCTGTTCCCCATCTCCAGCGATGACTACGAGTCCTTCCGTGATGCGCTGGAGAAGCTCTCCCTCAACGATGCCTCCCTGTTCTACGAACCGGAGAGCTCCACGGCGCTGGGCTTCGGCTTCCGCTGCGGCTTCCTCGGGATGCTGCACATGGAGATCATCCAGGAGCGTCTGGAGCGTGAATACGATCTGGATCTCATCACCACCGCGCCGACCGTGGTCTACGAGATCGAGCTGAACGATGGCTCCACCATCCACATCGACAGCCCGGCCCAGATGCCCGCCATCAACAACATCAAGGAGATGCGCGAGCCCATCGCCGAGTGTCACATCCTGCTGCCGCAGGAGTACATGGGCAACGTCATCACCCTCTGCATCGAGAAGCGCGGCGTACAGACCAACATGGTCTACCACGGCAAGCAGGTGGCGCTGACCTACGAGATCCCGATGGCGGAAGTGGTGCTCGACTTCTTCGACCGTCTGAAGTCCACCAGTCGCGGCTACGCCTCCCTGGACTACGGCTTCAAGCGCTTCGAAACCTCCGACATGGTCCGTCTGGACATCATGATCAACGGCGAGCGGGTCGACGCCCTGGCCATCATCACCCACAAGGAGAACGCCCAGTATCGTGGTCGCCAGGTGGTGGAGAAGATGCGCGAGCTGATCCCGCGCCAGATGTTCGACATCGCCATTCAGGCCGCCATCGGCAACCAGATCATCGCCCGCAGCACCGTCAAGGCATTGCGTAAAGACGTCACCGCCAAGTGCTACGGTGGTGACGTGAGCCGGAAGAAGAAGCTGCTGAACAAGCAGAAAGAAGGCAAGAAGCGGATGAAGTCTCTGGGCCGTGTGGACGTGCCGCAAGAGGCCTTCCTCGCCATTCTCCACGTCGGAAAGGATTAATCGATGGCAAGCACCTTTTCCCTGATCCTCGTCGTCGTCACCCTGCTGACCGGCATCATCTGGACGCTCGACAAGCTGGTCTGGGCCAAGCAGCGGGCGGCCAAGATTGCCGCCGCCCGTGCCAATGCCGGTCCGGATGTGGACGAGAAGACACTGGCCAAGGTGGCCCCCATGCCGGTCTGGATCGAACAGACCGGCGGGGTTTTCCCGGTGATCGCGCTGGTGCTGATCCTGCGCTCCTTCATCTTCGAGCCGTTCCAGATCCCGTCCGGCTCCATGATGCCGACCCTGCTGGTGGGCGACTTCATCCTGGTGGAGAAGTTTGCCTACGGCCTCAAGGACCCGGTGACCAACACCAAGTTCCTCGAGACCGGAGAGCCGAAGCGCGGTGATGTGGTGGTCTTCAAGTATCCGCTGGATACCCGGGTGGACTACATCAAACGGGTGGTCGGCATGCCCGGCGATCGGGTCATCTATCGCAACAAGGAGCTGATGATCCGGCCCAAGTGCGATGAGCAGGAAGGGAAAACGTGCCCCGGCTTCCAGAAGCTGGACGTCAAGTTCGAGCAGCGCGGCGAGTTCAGCCAGATGGGGATCCCGCTGGATCGCTACACCGAACAGCTGGGCGATGTCTCCCACGAGACCTTGCGCAACCCGCTGATGCCGGACCTGGTGGACCGCTACTATCGCCAGCCCGGCACCTACCCCGACGAGTGGGTGGTGCCGGAAGGCCACTATTTCGTGATGGGTGACAACCGCGACAACAGCACCGACAGCCGTTTCTGGGGCTTCGTGCCCGAGCAGAACCTGGTGGGCAAGGCGGTCGCCATCTGGATCAGTTTCGAATTCGAGCGTGAGGAAGGGTCCAGCTTGCCGAGCTGGGTACCGACCGGTGTGCGCTTCAACCGCATTGGCGGAATCAAGTAAATGAATATCAAGATGAACAGACTGCAGTCCCGTCTCGGGCATGTCTTTCAGGATCCTGAGCTGCTGACCCGGGCACTGACCCATCGCAGCGCAGGGTCCCGTCACAACGAGCGCCTGGAATTTCTGGGGGACTCCATCCTGAGTCTGGTGATTGCCGATGACCTCTTCCACCGCTTCCCGCAGGCGGCGGAAGGGGATCTCAGCCGGATGCGCGCCACCCTGGTGCGCGAGAAGACGCTGGCCGAGCTGGGCCGGGAATTCGACCTCGGGGATCACCTGATCCTGGGGCCGGGGGAGCTGAAAAGCGGCGGTTTTCGCCGCGAGTCCATCCTGGCCGACACCGTCGAGGCGGTGATCGGCGCCATCTATCTGGACACGGATCTGGAGCGGGTGCGCAGCCTCCTGCTCGGCTGGTATGCCAGCCGCCTTGGCGAGATCAAGCCCGGGATCGAACAGAAGGATCCCAAGACCCGTCTGCAAGAGATCCTGCAGGGCAGCCGCAAATCCCTGCCGACCTACACGGTGACCAACGTCAAGGGCGAGGCCCACAACCAGGAGTTCACCGTCCAGTGCGAAGTGGATGGGCTGGATGGCCCCCTGGTCGGGATCGGCTCCAGCCGCCGCAAGGCCGAACAGGCCGCGGCGCAGCAAGCACTGGAACGGCTGTCATGAGCACCATGACGGATCCGGCACTGTGCGCTCTTTTCACTCCATCAGCATTGGGAACGCGGTCATGACAGATACCACCTATTGCGGCTTTGTCGCCATCGTGGGCCGCCCCAACGTGGGCAAGTCCACCCTGCTCAACAAGTTGCTCGGCCAGAAGGTCAGCATCACCTCGAAGAAGCCCCAGACTACCCGTCACCGGATCCTGGGGATCGACACCGAGGAGAACCATCAGACCATCTATGTGGATACCCCGGGTCTGCACATCGAGGAGAAGCGGGCCATCAACCGCCTGATGAACCGTGCCGCCACCAGTTCCCTGGGGGACGTGGCCATGGTGGTGTTTGTGGTGGACGGCACCCACTGGACCAAGGATGACGAGATGGTGCTGGGCAAGCTGCGCCACCTCAAGTGCCCCGTGGTGCTGGCGGTCAACAAGATCGACAACGTCAAGGAGAAAGAGGATCTGCTGCCGCACCTCGAGTGGCTGGGTCAGCAGATGAACTTTGCCCACATCCTGCCCATCAGCGCCGAGAAGGGCACCAACGTGGAGAAGATCCGCGAGTGGGCCAAGGATCTGCTGCCGGAGAACGTCCACTTCTTCCCGGAAGATTACGTGACCGACCGCTCTTCCCGCTTCATGGCCTCCGAGATCATCCGCGAGAAGCTGATGCGCTTCACCGGCGAGGAGCTGCCCTATTCGGTGACGGTGGAGATCGAGCGCTTCAAGGTGGAGGAGACCGGTCTCTACCACATCCACGGGCTCATCCTGGTGGAGCGCGAAGGCCAGAAGAAAATGGTCATCGGCAACAAGGGCGAGAAGATCAAGACCATCGGCACAGAGGCGCGCATCGACATGGAACGGCTGTTCCAGAACAAGGTGCATCTCGAGCTGTGGGTCAAGGTCAAGTCCGGCTGGGCCGACGACGAGCGGGCCCTGCGCAGCCTCGGGTATGGCGACGACTGATTGCTGACCCCGGCTTTCGTCATCCACAGTCGGCCCTATCGGGAGACCAGCCAGTTGGTCGAGGTCTTCACCCAGGATAGCGGTCGATTCACCCTGGTGGCTCGCGGTTCCCGCGGGCCACGCTCCTCTCTGAAGGGGCTGCTTCAGCCCTTCACCCTGCTCACCATTGCCTGGCGCGGCAAGGGGGATCTCAAGAACCTCACCCAGGTGGAGTGCCCGGATCACTCGTTGCGCCTCGGCGGGGATCGTCTCTTCTACGGCCTCTATCTCAACGAGCTGGTCTACTACCTGCTGGAAGCGCACACCCCCTTCCCCGAGGTGTTCGACGCCTATGCCCGCGCCATCATGGCGCTGGCGGACGGCGAGACCCCGGAGCTGCCCCTGCGCCGCTTCGAGTTCCTGCTGCTGCAGGCCTTGGGCTACGCGGTGGATTTCGAATATGCCGCAGACGACGACTCCCCCATCGACCCTACCCTGCTCTACGGCTTCGAGCGGGAGCTCGGCTTTGTCGCTTGCGAGCGGGCGCCGGATCCCCGTACCCTGTTCCTCGGCGCCCACCTGCTGGCCTTCGCCGAGGGGCGTTTCGACACGCCTCCCTTGCTGCAGGCGGCCAAGCGTTTCAGCCGGCTGGCGCTGCAGCCCTATCTCGGCAAGCGTCAACTGAAGAGCAGGGAGCTCTTTTTGAAGCGAAAAGGCAGTGTTTCAAGCTGATTTTTATTATCTGGTGATGTTTTGTGTTTATGACATCGCTTTTGATGAACAATAATGCTGTCGCCGTGGCCATAACCGGGCTGCGGCGGCACATGGACAGAGGGGCGGGCACCACCCGTCCCGGCATTCACAGATGACCTGTATCAAGGAGTAAGCAATGAGCGAGATCTACCTGGGTGTGAACATCGACCATATCGCCACCCTGCGCAACGCCCGCGGCACCCAGTATCCGGATCCGGTACAGGCCGCCTTCGTGGCCGAGCAGGCCGGTGCCGATGGCATCACGGTCCACCTGCGGGAAGATCGCCGCCACATCACCGACCGGGACGTGGAGATCCTGCGCCAGACCATCCAGACCAGGATGAACCTGGAGATGGCGGTGACCGAGGAGATGATCGGCATCGCCTGCCGCATCAAGCCCCACTTCGTCTGCCTGGTGCCGGAGAAGCGCACCGAGGTGACCACCGAGGGTGGTCTGGACGTGGCGGGCCAGCTGGACAAGGTGACCGATGCGGTGACCCGCCTGGCCGCCGTGGGCGCCCAGGTGTCGCTCTTCATCGATGCGGATCCGCTGCAGATCGATGCGGCCGCCGCGAGCGGTGCTCCCTTCATCGAGATCCACACCGGCCGCTACGCCGATGCCACCACGGATGCCGAGCGCAACGCCGAGTTCAAGCGTATCGCCGCCGGTGCTTCCTACGCCGCTGGCAAGGGCTTGAAGGTCAATGCGGGCCACGGCCTGCACTACCACAACGTCAAGGCTATCGCCGCCATCCCCGAGCTCTATGAGCTCAACATCGGTCACGCCATCATCGGTCGCGCCGCCTTCGACGGTCTGGCCAAGGCGGTCAGCGACATGCGTGCGCTGATGCAGGAAGCCCGTCAGGGGATCTGATGCCGCTTCGCTGGTATGAAAACCACAAGGGACGCTTCGGCGTCCCTTGTGGTTTTCAGGAATGGAAGGCGGGGTGAACCCC
The DNA here is from genome assembly GCF_049860605.1 of Aeromonas sp. INTO2. Taxonomy (NCBI): domain Bacteria; kingdom Pseudomonadati; phylum Pseudomonadota; class Gammaproteobacteria; order Aeromonadales; family Aeromonadaceae; genus Aeromonas; species Aeromonas sp. INTO2. Next base: position 3,459,897 of record NZ_CP187588.1, on the reverse strand, counting down.
GTGCTCATCTGGCATGGGGCCGGGCATCCGTGTGCAGAGGGCGAAAGGGAAGGGGCGTCTCAGCATGGTTACGGGAAGTAGCGCTCCAGCAGGGCGGTGAGGATGGCCTGGCATTCGGCATCCGGCTCACCGGTGACCAGGGCGGGGCGAAAGTGAAGCTGGAAGGCGCGCAGGACGGCGCGGCTCTGCTCATCCCAGGCGCCGTGCTGGGGGAGGCCGTAGCCGTAACGGGCAAGCTGCTGCTGCCATTGCAGCGCATCCCAGGGGATGAGCTGCGTCTGGCGCAGCTCGGCCACCCGGGCCTCGTCGGGCCAGGCGCCGACACCGTAGCGCAGGGCGAGCTCGCGCCAGGGGAACCGGGGGCCGGGATCCTGCTTGCGCTCGGGGGCGACGTCGCTGTGGGCCAGCACCTGGGTGGGGGGGATCTGGTAGCGTTCGACCAGATCCCGGGCGAGGGCGCCGAGGGCGGCGATCTGGGCAGAGGGATAGGGTTGCCAGTGTCTCAGATGGGCTGGCAGGGCCGCGTCTTTCTCGTCATACCCGAGATTCACTATCTCGATGCCGAGCGAACTGGCGTTGAGCCCGGCGTAGTGATGCCAGCGACTGCGTCCGGCGTGCCAGGCCCGCTGGCTGTCGGGCACCAGCTGGTAGACCGGGAACGGTTGCTCGTCGGTGTCGCGGGGGATCAGGTAGTGGGCGCTCACCTTGTGCTCCGGCTCGGTCAGCAGGCGCAGGGAGCGGGCATCCTCTTCATCCGTGTAGTGCAGGATGAGAAAGGCGATGCGCTCGTTCTGGCTGGCGCTATGATGCTCCTGATTGAGCCGATAGGGCGCAGGCTGGCAGGCGCCGAGCAGCAGGATGAGGGGCAGTGACCAGAACCAGCGCGCCGCGAACCGACACGCACCGCCGCTCGCCGACGGGCGTGGAGTCAGCAGGCGGCGCCAGCCCATGGTCTAGCCTCGCACCTGGCCGGAGGCGGTCATCAGGGCCCGGGCCTGTATTTGGCGGTGAGGCCAATCAGGAAGTTGCGCAGGATCTGATCCCCGCAATCCTGATAGTGCTTGTGATCCCTGGCGCGGAACAGGGCGCTCAGCTCGGACTTGGAGAGGTTGAAGTTCGCGAGCTTGAGGGTGCCCAGCATCTCCTCTTCCTTGTAGTTGAGGCCGATGCGCAGCTTGCGCAGGATCAGGTTGTTGTTGATCCGGTTCGGGATCACCTGGGGCGGGGCATCTTCCCGCACACCGCGGCGCAGGGCGATGAAGCCGTCGAGGAACTGGCTCAGTGCCGAGTCCGGGCAGGCGGCGAAGCCCGCTTCCTGTGCCTCGCCCTCTTCGGCCTCTTTCATCAGCCAGCCGTGCAACTGGGCATGGGTGATGGCCAGATTGCCCTTGGCAAAGATCTCGACCATCTGGTCGTTGCTGATGCTGAGGGCATAGCGCAGGCGGCGCAGAATATCGTTGTTGGTCATGTTGACTCCTGTGGAAACGGCGCAGATGTTACCACCTGCCGCCTGTCCAGTCAGAAAAAGCGCCTCAGTCGGTCAGGGCCAGGTAGCGGGGAGCCTCCTGCCTCACCTGCTCCAGGGCATCCTGCAGCTCCAGTAATTCGGGTTCCAGATCGCTCACGGCGACCCCGTCGCGCAGCTGCTGCTCGAGCTGGGAGAGCAGGCGTTGCAGACCCGGCACCCCGGAGTAGGCGCAGCCACCGTTGAGGCGGTGGAGCTGGGCCAGCACGTCTGCATCGTCGGCACTCCCTTCCAGCGCCGTCGCCAGGATGGGCTCCACCTCGTCGAAGCTGGCCAGCAGCATGGTCAGCATCTCCCGGGCGAGGGCCGGCTTGCCGGCGGCCTGACGCACGGCAAGGGGCCAGTCTATCTGCTGATCCCCGTGATTCTGGTGCCGCCGGTGGGCGAAGTCGGTGATGAGCTGCGCCAGCATCCCCTCGTCGATGGGTTTGGCCAGGTAGTCGTCCATGCCCTGGCGAATGAGGCGCTCCCGCTCACCGGGAATGGCATGGGCGGTGACCGCGACGATGGGGGTCTCGGTGTTGAGGGAGTGGTGGCGGATCGCCTGGGTGGCGCTGATGCCGTCCATGACGGGCATCTGGATATCCATGAAGATGATGTCGAACGGCTGGCTCTGGGCCAGGTTGACCGCCTCCTTGCCGTTCTTGCACACCACCACCTCGGTCACCATCTCCTTGAGCATGGCGGCGATGAGCTTGAGGTTGGCGGCGTTGTCATCCACCGCCAGCACCTTGACCGCCTGCACGCTGCGCGGCGTCGGCGCGGGCAGGGGGGCACGGCGTACCGCCTCGGGGGAGAGCAGAGCGTGCAGCAATTTGCGATGGTTGATGGGCTTGGAGAGGCAGTGGACGGCGCCGTGGGCCAGCATGGCGTCGTAGAGGGCCGGCTCGTGGCTGCTGAGCAGCACTATGGTGTTCTGCTGGCCGTCCAGTCCGTCGAGACGGGCAATCACCTGCTGCGGGCTGTGCAGGGTGCTGCTGCCGATGAGCACCATGTCCTGGCTGCTCATCGGGGGCCACTCCTCGTCCACCGTCAGGGAGTGCACATCCAGGTGCCACTCTCCCAATAGGGCGAGCAGGGAGGCGTGAGTGAAGGGATCCGGCTCCAGCAGCCAGACCCGCTTGCCCTGGATGCGATCCAGCGGAAGCCGCTCGCTCTGGGGCAGGGGCGAGACATCCAGATCCAGGTGGAACGAGAAGACCGACCCCTTGCCGAGTTCGGATTCGAAGCGGATCTGGCCCCCCATCTGCTGCACCAGCTTCTGGGTGATGACGAGCCCGAGCCCGGTGCCCCCATAGCGGCGGGAGATGGAGGAGTCTGCCTGGTTGAAGGCCTGGAACAACTGGCGCTGCTGCTCTTCCGAGATGCCGATGCCGGTATCGCGAATCAGTACCCGCAGGCGCACCTTGTTGCCGCTGGATTCCCCGGTCTGCTCGACACGCACGTCCACGTTGCCGCGCTCGGTGAACTTGATGGCGTTGCCGGTGAGGTTGGTGAGCACCTGCTGCAGGCGCATGGGGTCGCCGGTGAGGTAGTCCGGCACGGCGGCATCCACCTGGAGGGAGAGTTCGAGCTGCTTGTCGTGGGCGCTCGGCCCCAGCAGGTGCATGGTCTCGTTGAGGGTGTCCCGCAGGCTGAAGGGGATGTGCTCGAGCTGTAGCTTGCCCGCCTCCAACTTGGAGAAGTCGAGGATGTCGTTGATGATCCCAAGGAGGTTGCGCGCCGACTTCTCGATGGTCTGCATGTAGTCGGTCTGGCTCGGGGTCAGACTGGTCTTGAGCAGTTGGCGGGTGAAGCCGATGACCCCGTTGAGCGGGGTGCGCAGCTCGTGGGACATGTTGGCGAGGAACTCGGACTTGACCCTGGCCGCCTCCTGGGCGCGCTTCTTCGCCATGTCGAGCTCGACGTTCTGGATCTCGATCTGCTCGAGGGTCTCCCGCAGATCCGACGTCGCCTGATCGATGTTCTGCTGCATCTCCTCGTGATATTCGGAGAGCGCCTTGGCCATGGCGTTGATGCCGTTCTTGAGCATGTCCAGCTCACCGGTGAGCTGGCCGCTGACCCGGGTATCGAGTCGCCCCTCCCTGATCCGGTGCACCGCCTGCACCATGTCGGTGATGGGCTGGGTCACGCTCTTGACCAGACGGAAGCCGAACAGGGCGCTGATGGCCAGCCCGATGAGCACGATGATGACCGCGAAGAAGGCGTCGCGGTACTGCAGGACGATGGCCCTGTCCGTGGCAAGTTGCATGGAGATGTAACCGATGACCGGCGGCTCCAGATCGCTTGGCAGCGGGAAGCCGTCCAGGCTGGTCTCTGCCTGGATGGGGGTGCGCAGTATGATGTCATCGCCGTTGACGGAGACGCTGGTCAGAGCCGGGATGACGCTGCCGTCCGGCAGACGAAGCTGGCTGAAGTCCCTGTGGTAGTTGGACGTCACGAACAGCTGGTTCTCCTGGGTGAAGACGGCGATGGACTTGATGAAGGGCGAGTTTTTGCGATGGGTGAGCCCGATCAGCCGCTTGAGGGATTCGCGGCTGTGCTGTGTCATGCCGTATTCGCTGGCGATGGCCAGGGGCTCGATGATGTTGATGCCCTGATCGATGAGGTTGTTTTCCAGCTGCTGATAGCGGTGGAAGGTGAAATAGCCGGCGATGAGGCCGCCAATGATGAGGGTCGGCAAGATGGTGAAGGCCAGCACCCGGGCCCTGAGACCGTACTTGGTCATGCCGCCGCCCCGCCTTTCGCAAGAGAAGCCATGACCCGGGGCGCATGCAGGCACTGGGGTCGGGCAGGCAATACAGTCATTGTCGCTGTACGGGGTCTCAGGCCGTATCCGGTCATATCAATGGGCCACTTTTGGTCAGAATGGACGATGGGGCGGATGCCGCGGCTGGGGCCCTCAGGCCGTATTTGGTCATACGATTATTCTTGTGGGACAATGGTCTGCCGCAGATTCCACAATCATGACATAGCCACCTATAGGCACCAAGTTTTATGGCCCAGTTTTTCAAGCCCCAAAAGAAATCCACCCAGCCCCAACGTATTGAATTTACGGTAGACAGTCTGGATCACCACTGTGTCGGCGTCGGCCGTCATCAGGGCAAGGCCATCTTCGTCGAAGGGGCGCTGCCCGGCGAGGCCATCAAGGCCCGCATCATCGACGACAAGAAGCACTATGCCCACGCCGCCCTGCAACAGGTGGTGACCCCGGCGGCCAACCGGGTCGCCCCCTTCTGCGACCACTATCGCGAGTGTGGCGGTTGCAGTGCCCAGCACCTGGGAGAGGGAGATCAGCTGGCGGCCAAGGAGGCGGGACTGGTCAGCCTGTTCGAGCGCCTTGGCAACATCCAGGCGCCAGCGTTGGCACCTGCGCTGACGGGGGAGTCCCGCGCCTACCGCCGGGTCTGCCGTCTGGCCATCAAGTTTGACAAGAACGGTCGCTGCACCCGGGTGGGCTTTCGTCGTCGCCAGTCGAACGATCTGGTAGAGATTGCTGGCTGTCCTGTGCTGGCCGAGCCCCTCTCTGCCCTTATCGCCCCTCTGCGCGAATGCCTCAATCGGCTGAAGAGCCAGCGCGAACTGGGCCATGCGGAACTCATTCAGGGGGAGCAGGGCATTCTGATGCTGCTGCGCCACACCGGTCGCCCCACCGAGGCGGATCGGGCGCACTTGACTGAGTTTGCCACCGCCCAGGGGATAGACCTCTATCTGCAGGCGGCGGACGAGCAGATCGAACCTCTGCGTCAACAGTCTCAGCCAAGTTACACGCTGGATGGCCTGTCTCTTGCATTCGCTCCCGGCGACTTCATCCAGGTCAACGGGCCCGTCAACCAGCGCATGGTGGAGCAGGCATTGAGCTGGCTCGACGCAGGCAAGGATGACAAGGTGCTGGACCTCTTCTGCGGCATCGGCAACTTCACCCTGCCGCTGGCCCGTCAGGCCCGCGAAGTGGTGGGGGTGGAAGGGGAGCTCGCCATGGTGACGCGTGCACAGGAGAATGCCCGCCGCAACGGCATCGACAACGCCCGCTTCTACAAGGCGGACTTGAGCGGCGACATCGTGGGCATGTCCTGGGCCCGGGAAGGGTTCGATCTGGTGCTGCTGGATCCGGCCAGACCCGGGGCGCTGGAGGTGATGAGCCACGTGGTGGCACTTTCCCCCAAACGGGTGGTCTATGTTTCCTGTAACCCGGTCACCCTGGCCCGTGACAGCCAGGTGCTGGTGCAGGGGGGCTACAAGCTGACCCGTCTGGGGATGCTGGACATGTTCCCCCACACTGGTCATCTGGAGTCCATGGCGCTGTTCGAACGGGGCTGAGTCGAGGCGACCGCATTATTCTGGATGAATCAAGATGCGGTCGTGATGATTTTTCGATGTGCATGATGCTGCCAGAGTGAGGTAAAACAGGTGTTTCTCGCTGCCTTCAACGGGCAGGGCAGCATGCGGTTATCTTGGTTTTCCAGCGGCGGCAGCGCTGTTTGAGCGGGAGTGATTAGGGTAATCTAGGTCGTCGATAGTGGATCGGATGCGGGGAAGAGCCCTGTCACCTTGCGCGGTGACATGCCTTGAAAACTCTTTCATGCATCCCCATTTGAGGCAGTCATCAGTTGATGAGGGGATGAGGAGAGCATCGGCTTTCGACCCCACACTTTTAAGGATTGATACCATGGTTGCGGTGCGCGATATTCATTTGAAAGACAATTTCACTCTGGATGAGTGGGTCAGTTCCCTTACCCTGAGTGAAAGTGACAAGAATCAGCTGCGAACCGTCTACCAGTATTGCCTGACCCTGGGTGACGAAGCGCTCACCAACCGCCTGCTGGTGCGCGGGGTCGAGATGGTGGGCATCCTGCTGATGCTCAGCATGGATCTCGCCACCCTCAAGGCCGCCATTCTCTATCCCTTCGTCGAAGCGGGTCTCATCAGCCAGGAAAAGGTGAACGAGGACTTCGGCCCCAAGATCGCCAAGCTGGTGGAAGGGGTGCTGGAGATGGAGGCCATCCGCTCCCTGCAAACCCTTCACCGCAGCGAAACCTCGCCGGAGCAGGTGGACAACGTGCGCCGCATGCTGCTCGCCATGGTCGAGGACGTGCGCGCCGTGGTCATCAAGCTGGCGGAGCGCATCGCCTGCCTGCGTGAGGCGAAGAAGGCGGATGAGGAGACCCGGGTGCTGATGGCCCAGGAGATCACCAACATCTATGCCCCCCTTGCGAACCGCCTCGGTATCGGTCAGCTCAAGTGGGAGCTCGAGGATCTCGCCTTCCGCTACCTGCACCCGGACACCTACAAGCAGATCGCCAAACAGCTGGATGAGAAACGGCTCGACCGCGAGCGCTACATCCGCGAATTCGTGCAGTCCCTGCGCGATGCCCTGGCCGAGGCCGGCGTCGAGGCCGAGGTCTATGGCCGACCGAAACACATCTACAGCATCTGGCGCAAGATGCAGAAGAAGCACCTCGAATTCAACGAGCTGTTCGATGTGCGCGCGGTGCGGGTGATCACCAAGCGGCTGCAGGATTGCTACGCGGCGCTCGGTATCGTTCACACTCATTTCCACCATATTCCCCGCGAATTTGACGACTATGTCGCCAACCCCAAGCCCAATGGCTACCAGTCCATCCACACCGTGGTGGTGGGGGAGGAGGGCAAGACGGTGGAGATCCAGATCCGTACCGAGCAGATGCATCAGGATGCGGAGCTCGGTGTGGCTGCGCACTGGCGCTACAAGGAAGGGGCACAGGCCGCTGCCAAGACCAGCACCTTCGAAGACAAGATCGAATGGCTGCGCAAACTTCTCGCCTGGCAGGAGGATCTCTCGGAGAGCGGCTCCTTGCTGGACGATCTGCGCAGTCAGGTGTTCGAGGACAGGGTTTATGTCTTCACTCCCAAGGGCGATGTCATCGACCTGCCAGCAGGGGCGACGCCGCTCGACTTCGCCTATCACGTGCACAGCATGATCGGTCACCGCTGCATCGGCACCAAGATCGACGGCCGTATCGTGCCCTTCACCTATACGCTGCAGACCGGCGACCAGGTGGAGGTGATCACCCAGAAGGAGCCGAACCCGAGCCGCGACTGGATGAACCCGAACGCCGGCTTCCTGCGCTCCAGCCGGGCGCGGGCCAAAGTGGCCACCTGGTTCAGAAAGCTGGACCGGGACAAGAACATCGCCGCCGGCAAGGAGTTGCTGGAGAAGGAGCTGGACCGCCACAACCTCACCCTCTCCAAGGTGGACAAGGTGGTGCTGGAGCGCTTCCATGCGGAGGAGCTGGAAGATTTGCTGGCCGGTATCGGCAGCGGCGACATCCGCATCAACCAGCTGCTCAATTATCTGGACACCCGCTACAACAAGCCGACGGCGGAAGAAGAAGATCGCCGTCTGCTGGAGAAGCTGGAGCAGAAGGCCAATGTGCCCTTCCGCCCCAAACCCAAGGATCACATAGTAGTGGAAGGGGTGGGCAACCTGATGACTCACATCGCCCGCTGCTGCCAGCCCATCCCGGGGGACGCCATCCAGGGCTTCATCACCATGGGACGGGGGGTTTCCATCCACCGGGAGGATTGCGAGCAGCTCAAGGAGCTGTCGCGTCGCAACCCGGAGCGCCTGATCGATGCGGTCTGGGGGGAGAACTACTCCGGCGGTTACGGTCTCACCATCCGCATTCTCTCCAACGACAGATCCGGCCTGCTGCGCGACATCACCACCGTGCTCGCCAACGAGAAGATCAACGTGATGGGAGTGCGTTCGCGCTCCAACGTGCGCGAGCAGACCGCCGAAATAGACATGGAGCTGGAGATTTACAACATCAACGCCTTCAACCGGGCGTTGGCCAAGCTCAGTCAGCTCAACGACGTGATCAGCGCCAAGCGGCTGTAATGCTCAACCGACCGGCCCCAGTGGCCGGTCTGCATTTTCTCCCTCCTTGCAGAGCATTGAAGACGGATATCACGCGCCCCATCTCCGGCCGCCATGGCTCCACATCATGTGGAGCAGTGGCGTGAGCGGATATTCATGAACCCATTTACTGAATCGAAAGTGAGTTGCCCATGTCCCAACGCTACGACCTTCCCCAACTGCTCGACATCATGGCCAGATTGCGTGACCCGAACGGGGGCTGCCCCTGGGATCTCAAGCAGAGCTTCCAGACCATAGTGCCGCACACCCTGGAGGAGGCCTACGAGGTGGCGGATGCCATCGAGAGCGAAGATTGGCAAGGGCTGAAGGGGGAGCTCGGTGATCTGCTGTTCCAGGTCGTGTTCTATGCCCAGCTCGGCAAGGAGCAGGGATTGTTCGACTTTGCCGACATCGTCGATACCGTGAGCGAGAAGCTCATTCGCCGCCACCCCCATGTCTTCTCCGATGCCGACCTGGGTGACGAGCAGGCGGTCAAAGCGAACTGGGAGGCGGAAAAGGCCAAAGAGCGGGCCGCGCTCGACAAGGAGAGCGTGCTGGACGATATCCCCCTCTCCCTGCCTGCCCTGACCCGGGCAGCCAAGATCCAGAAGCGCTGCGCCACCGTCGGTTTCGACTGGAAAACGCTGGGGCCCGTGGTGGACAAGATCCACGAGGAGATCGAGGAGGTGATGGAAGAGGCGCTGATGGTCGACGTGGACGAGGAGCGGGTGAGCGACGAGCTCGGCGATCTCTTGTTTGCCACCGTCAACCTGGTGCGCCATCTGGGCAAGGATCCCGAGCAGGTGCTGCGGGCTGCCAACACCAAGTTTGAGCGTCGTTTTCGTCAGGTTGAACACTTTATTGCCGCAGAAGGTCTGAAAATGACGGATTGCTCCCTGGAGAAGCTGGACGAGGCCTGGAACAGGGCCAAGGAAACCGAGCAAAGTTGATTTGGCGCAAGACGGGGCGGCGGGGAGCCTGATAGATTTTTGTTCATTGTTTGGGAGTGGGGGTTTTGGTATACTGTTTCCCCGTCCTGCTTCATCCCCGAAGCACCCCTTAAAATTCCCTAAACTTCTTTCAGGTTCAGCATGACGACCAAATATATTTTTGTGACTGGTGGCGTTGTTTCATCCCTCGGCAAAGGCATTGCCGCAGCTTCTCTGGCAGCCATTCTGGAAGCCCGTGGTCTGGATGTGACCATCATGAAACTGGACCCGTACATCAACGTGGATCCGGGCACCATGAGCCCGACCCAGCATGGTGAAGTGTTCGTAACCGAGGACGGGGCCGAAACCGATCTGGATTTGGGTCACTACGAGCGTTTCATCCGCACCAAGATGACCCGCCGCAACAACTTCACCACCGGCCGCATCTATGCAGACGTGCTGCGCAAGGAGCGTCGTGGTGACTATCTGGGCGCCACCATCCAGGTGATCCCGCACATCACCAACGCCATCAAGGAGCGGGTGATTGCCGGTGCCGAAGGCCATCAGGTTGCCATCGTCGAAGTGGGCGGTACCGTGGGTGACATCGAGTCCCTGCCGTTCCTTGAAGCCATTCGTCAGCTGGCGGCCATCGTGGGTCGCAACAATGCCATGTTCATGCACCTGACCCTGGTTCCTTACCTGGCCGCCGCCGGCGAGGTGAAGACCAAGCCGACCCAGCACTCCGTGAAGGAGCTGCTCTCCATCGGTATCCAGCCTGATGTGCTGATCTGCCGCTCCGACCGCGCCATTCCGGCCAACGAGCGTGCCAAGATCGCCCTGTTCTGCAACGTGCCCGAGCGCGCCGTCATCTCTATGAAGGATGTCGACTCCATCTACAAGATCCCGGCGCTGCTGAAATCCCAGGGTCTGGACGGCTACATCACCGAGCGCTTCGGCATCGAGTGCAAAGAAGCCGACCTGGCCGAGTGGGAACAGGTCATCTATGAAGAGGCCAACCCGACTGCCGAAGTCACCATCGGCATGGTGGGCAAGTATGTCTCCCTGCCGGATGCCTACAAGTCCGTCAACGAAGCGCTCAAGCACGGTGGCCTGAAGACCCGTCTCTCCGTCAACATCAAGTACATTGACTCCCAGGACATCGAGACCCGTGGCGCCGAGCTGCTGGAAGGTCTGGATGCGATCCTGGTACCGGGTGGCTTCGGCGAACGCGGTGTGGAAGGCAAGATTCTGGCCGCCAAATATGCCCGCGAGAACAAGATCCCGTACCTCGGTATCTGCCTGGGCATGCAGGTTGCCTTGATCGAATACGCCCGCAACGTGGCGGGCATGGAAGGGGCTCACTCCTCCGAGTTCAAGAAAGACAGCCCGTTCCCCGTGGTCGGTCTCATCACCGAGTGGGTGGATGACGAAGGCAACGTCGAGACCCGGACCGAGAAGTCCGATCTGGGCGGCACCATGCGTCTGGGCTCCCAGCTCTGCCACCTGGTGGAAGATTCCAAGGTCCGTCAGATGTACGGCAGCCCGACCATTTACGAGCGCCACCGTCACCGTTATGAAGTGAACAACAAGCTGCTGCCGCAGATTGAAGCGGCAGGTCTGAAGGTGACCGGTCTCTCCGCCGACAAGAAGCTGGTGGAAATCATCGAGATCCCGGATCACCCCTGGTTCGTGGCCGCGCAGTTCCACCCGGAGTTCACCTCGACTCCCCGTGATGGCCACGCCCTGTTCGCCGGTTTTGTGAAGGCGGCGGGCGAGTATCAGAAGCGTAATTTGAAGTAATTGAAAATAAATGCGGTTGGGGCTCTGTGCCACAGCCGCTTTTTTTGGCATATTTTTGTTGTTTTTTTACGAAACCTGAGGAAATACACATGTCCAAGATCGTTAAAGTGATCGGTCGTGAAATCATCGACTCCCGTGGTAACCCGACCGTTGAGGCCGAAGTTCACCTGGAAGGTGGTTTTGTTGGTATGGCAGCCGCTCCGTCTGGCGCGTCCACCGGTTCCCGCGAAGCGCTGGAACTGCGTGACGGCGACAAGAGCCGTTTCCTGGGTAAAGGCGTGCTGAAAGCCATCGAAGCCGTCAACGGCCCGATCGCTCAGGCTCTGCTGGGTAAAGATGCCAAGGACCAGGCCACTGTCGACCAGATCATGATCGACCTCGACGGTACCGAGAACAAATCCAAGTTCGGCGCCAACGCCATCCTGGCTGTTTCCCTGGCCAACGCCAAAGCTGCCGCTGCTGCCAAAGGCATGCCGCTGTACGCCCACATCGCCGAGCTGAATGGCACCCCGGGTGTCTACTCCATGCCGCTGCCCATGATGAACATCATCAACGGTGGTGAGCACGCCGACAACAACGTCGACATCCAGGAGTTCATGATCCAGCCGGTTGGCGCCAAGACCCTGAAAGAAGCCGTTCGCATGGGCGCAGAAGTGTTCCACAACCTGGCCAAAGTGCTGAAGTCCAAGGGCTACAACACTGCCGTCGGTGACGAAGGTGGTTTCGCTCCGAACCTGAAATCCAACGCCGAAGCGCTGGAAGTGATCGCTGAAGCCGTTGCCGCTGCCGGTTACAAACTGGGCACCGACATCACCCTGGCCATGGACTGCGCTGCGTCCGAGTTCTACGACGCAGAGAAGAAAGAGTACAACCTGAAGGGCGAAGGTCGTATCTTCACCTCCAACGGTTTCTCCGACTTCCTGGCTGACCTGACCACCAAGTTCCCGATCGTCTCCATCGAAGATGGCCTGGACGAATCCGACTGGGAAGGCTTTGCCTACCAGACCGCCGAACTGGGCAAGAAAATCCAGATCGTGGGTGACGACCTGTTCGTAACCAACACCAAGATCCTGAAGCGCGGTATCGACAATGGCATCGCCAACTCCATCCTGATCAAGTTCAACCAGATCGGTTCCCTGACCGAAACTCTGGCTGCCATCAAGATGGCCAAAGACGCTGGCTACACTGCCGTCATCTCCCACCGCTCCGGTGAGACCGAAGACGCGACCATCGCCGACCTGGCTGTGGGTACCGCTGCTGGCCAGATCAAGACCGGTTCTATGAGCCGTTCTGACCGTGTTGCCAAGTACAACCAGCTGATCCGTATCGAAGAAGCCCTGGGCGCCAAGGCTCCGTTCCGTGGTCTGAAAGAAGTGAAGAACCAGGCTTAATTTTCGCCTGCGTTCATGCTTCACAAAGCCCCGCCATCTGGTGGGGCTTTTTCGTTCTGCGCTTATGGGCGTGTGTGACCTGCATTTTTTATTCCGACCAACCCATCCGGCACACAGGCTTTCTTTTGTCTTGCCTGCGAATATGGGAAACTAGGCCGCTTGAAGGAGACTCAGTGCATGCGGCTACTCACTCTTATCCTGCTCCTCCTGTTGGGAGGGCTGCAATATGACCTCTGGCTGGGGAAAAACGGCCTCTCCGACTATCGGGAACTCTCCACCGCCATCGAGCGGCAGCAACAGGACAACCTGGTACTCAAGGATCGCAACAGTCTGATTTACCGGGAAATCGACGATCTTACCTCTGGCCTTGAGGCCATCGAGGAGTTGTCGCGCAACGATCTTGGCTATATCAAGCAGGGCGAGACCTTCTACCGAATCATTCCCAAAGAAAAGGATCAGGTGACGGAGCCTGATGGTGCCCCCTACGATGACTGATAGCCTGAGCGGCCTGACCGCCATCGTCCCGGCTGCCGGTATTGGCAGTCGCATGGGGGCCAGTTGCCCCAAGCAGTACCTTTCCCTGGCAGGGAAATGCATTCTGGAGCACACCCTGGAGCGTCTGCTCTCCCATCCCGCCATCGCCCGTGTGATCGTGGCGCTGGCGCCCCACGACCGCTGGTTTGAGACCTTGACCGTGGCCACTGACCCGCGGGTGCTGCGAGTGGAAGGGGGAAGCGAGCGCGCCTTCTCCGTGCTCAATGCGTTGCACGTGGCAGAAGGGGAGTGGGCACTGGTGCATGACGCCGCCCGGCCCTGTCTGACCCACGAGGATCTCGATGCGCTCATTGCTGCCGCCATGGCCTCTGGCGGTGCCATCCTCGGCAGCCGGGTGCGCGATACCATGAAGCGCACCGATGCGGCCGGCAATATCCTCGCCACCGTGGATCGCGAGCAGCTCTGGCATGCCCTGACGCCCCAGATGTTTTTGGTCCGCCCCCTCAAGCGGGCGCTTGAGGAGGGGCTGGCGCTCGGCGCCGCCATCACCGATGAAGCCTCCGCCATGGAACGCGCCGGTTTCCCCGTGCGCATGGTGGAAGGGCGGGCCGACAACATCAAGGTGACCCGGCCGGAAGATCTCTCCCTGGCCGGGCTCTATTTACAGCAACAACGTGCGTGCCGGTCGGCACGACCCGATTCATCCCCAGAGGAGCAGGCATGATCCGCACCGGACATGGTTTTGATGAGACAGATTTCCGTGTATTGAGGAGGGCGCAAGCATGATGCGGATCGGACATGGTTTTGATGTTCACAAGTTTGGCGGGGTTGGTCCCTGCATGCTGGGCGGGGTGGCGGTGCCCTATGAACAGGGCCTGCTGGCCCACTCCGATGGCGACGTGGTGCTGCATGCGGTGAGCGATGCCCTGCTGGGGGCCATCGGCGCCGGCGACATCGGCCGCCACTTCCCCGATACCGCCGCCGAATTCAAGGGCATCGACAGCCGCATCCTGCTGCGGGACGTGTTTGCCCGCGTGCAGCTCGCCGGTTATGCCATCGGCAACCTGGATGTGACCATCATCGCCCAGGCCCCCAAGATGGCGCCTCACATCGACGCCATGTGCGCCGTGCTGGCCGCGGATCTGCAATGTGACTTGAACCGGGTGAACGTCAAGGCGACCACCACCGAACAACTCGGATTCACGGGGCGCAAGGAAGGGATCGCCACCGAAGCCGTCGTCTTGCTGGTGAAACAATGATGCTTGAACAACTTGCCTATCTGCACGGGACGCCCACTGCTCGCGGCATCCTCAAGGCCGAGGCCGCCGACTTCGTGGTCAATGAAGATCTCGGGTTTGCACCTTGCGGCGAGGGGGAACACATCTTCGTCCGGGTACGCAAAACCGGTGAGAATACCGCCTGGGTGGCTGGTCTGCTGGCCGATGCGGCCGGGGTTGCCCGCAATGCGGTGACCTGGGCTGGTCTGAAAGATCGCCATGCGGTGACCGAACAGTGGTTCGGCATCCATCTGCCGGGCAAGGGCGAGCCGGATCTCTCGGTCATCGAGAACGACAACATCCGGATCCTTGAGGTGAAGCGCCACAACAAGAAGCTGCGGGTCGGCTATCTCAAGGGCAACCACTTCACCCTGCGTCTCACCGGGCTGGAGCAGGCCGACGGGCTGGAATCCCGTCTGCAGGCGATTGCAACCCAGGGGGTACCCAACTACTACGGCGAGCAGCGTTTCGGCCGCGGTGGCAACAACCTGGAGGCCGCCAAGGCGATGTTCGCCGGCAAACGGATCAAGGATCGCAACAAGCGCTCCCTCTATCTGTCCGCCGCCCGCAGCATGCTGTTCAATGCCATCGTCAGCGCCCGCATCGAGCAGGGACTGGCCCATCAGCTGCTGGCAGGCGACTGCGTGATGCTCAAGGGCAGCCACTCCATCTTCAGCGAAGAGAGCGTGACTCCCGAGCTGGAGGCGCGTCTCGCCTCCGGCGACGTGCAGCTCACCGCGCCCCAGTGGGGGCGTGGTCGCTCTGCCAGCCAGGGCGCCGCCGCCGAGTTCGAGCAGGCAGTGCTGGCGCCTTATCACGAGTGGTGCGAGGGGCTGGAGAAGGCGGGGCTGGATCAGGATCGCCGCCCCTTGCTGCTCAAGCCGCAGGCCATGAGCTGGCAGCTGGAGGGGGCCGTGCTGACCCTGTCGTTCTTCCTGCCGGCCGGGGCGTTTGCCACCAGCGTGGTGCGCGAGTTAATGCAGGCCGAAGAGGCCGATCATGGTTTCAGGAATCAGTCCGATGAGAATTCTGGTCAGTAATGACGACGGTGTGCATGCCGAGGGTATCCGTGCCCTCAGCGAGGCGCTGGCCGCCTGCGGCGAGGTCATCGTGGTGGCGCCGGATCGCAATCGCAGCGGGGCGAGTCACTCCCTGACGCTGGAAGTGCCGCTGCGGGTCACCCGCATCGCCGAAACCGGATATCATGCGGTGAAGGGAACGCCGACCGACTGCGTTCATCTGGCGGTCAACGAACTGGTGCGCCCCGAGCCCGACATGGTGGTGGCCGGTATCAATCACGGGGCCAATCTGGGGGATGACGTCATCTACTCGGGGACGGTCGCGGCCGCGACGGAAGGGCGTCATCTTGGTTTCCCCTCCATCGCCGTATCGCTGGTGGGCAAGACCCATTTCGCCAGTGCGGCCCACTACGCCGCCCAGCTGGTGCGGGGGCTGATGGTGCATCCGTTGCCTGCGGATCAGATCCTCAACGTCAATGTGCCTGACCTGCCGCTTGAGCAGATCAAGGGGATCAGGGTGACCCGCCTTGGCAATCGCCACCGGGCGGAGTCGGTGATCTGCACCGAGGATCCCCGTGGTCAGCCGGTCTACTGGATCGGCCCCCCCGGCAACCAGCAGGATGCGGGAGAGGGAACGGACTTTGCCGCCATCGAGCAGGGTTATGTCTCCATCACTCCCCTGACCATCGACATGACGGCCTACGGCAGTCTGTCGACCCTGGGCGCGTGGCTGGATCTGCAGGGATGACGTTGTGATAGTACAGCGCCTGTTGAATCAACTGATTGCCCAGGATGTCCGCGATTTCCGCGTATTGGCGGCGATTGCGAAGGTGCCGCGCCAGCTGTTCGTGGATGAGGCCATGGCCCACAAGGCCTGGGACAATACGGCCCTGCCCATCGGCCATGGGCAGACCATCTCCCAGCCTTACATCGTGGCGCGCATGACCGAGCTGCTGATCCAGAACGATCCGGCCCATGTGCTGGAGATCGGGACGGGATCGGGCTACCAGACGGCGGTACTGGCCCACCTGGTGGAGCACGTCTACACCATGGAGCGGATCAAGTCGCTGCAGTTTCAGGCCAGACGCAGATTACGCCAGCTCGATCTGCACAATGTGTCGGCCAAGCACGGTAATGGGTGGCTAGGTTGGCCCAACAAGGGCCCTTTCGACGCCATTCTGGTAACGGCGGCGGCCAGTGAGGTCCCCAAGGCCCTGACCGATCAGCTGGCTGACGGTGGTCGTCTGGTCTTGCCGGTGGGTGATGGCCAGCAGACTCTGCAGCTCATCGAGCGATCGGGCTCCCAGCTCACCAGCCGGATCCTGGAGCCGGTACGTTTCGTTCCCCTGATTGACGGAGATGTCGAGTGAAGTTGTTTTCCCGCCTTTATGTTCTGGTGATGCAGTGGGCGCGTCACAAGTATGCCCCCTGGTATCTGGCCATCACCGCCTTTATTGAATCCATCTTCTGGCCCATCCCGGTGGATGTGATGCTGGCGCCCATGGCGCTCGGCAAACCTCATCGCGCCTGGCACTATGCCGCGCTGGCTACCCTCTTTTCGGTGTTGGGCGCCCTGTTTGGTTATCTGCTCGGCTATGCCCTGTGGGAGCCTGTGGTGCAGCCGCTGGTGACCTCGGTTGGCTATGAGGACAAGATTGCCGTGGCCGAGCAGTGGTTCCAGCAGTGGGGTATCTGGGTGATTTTTATTGCCAGCTTCACGCCGATCCCCTACAAGGTGTTTACCGTCACGGCTGGCTTGCTCCACATGGCACTGTTGCCTTTCATCCTGACCTCGCTGATCGGTCGTGGCATGCGCTTCTTCCTGGTTGCAGGTCTGATGCGTTGGGGCGGCGAGAAGATGGAGCGCAAGCTGATGCACTATGTGGATGTGCTGGGCTGGCTCTGTATTGGTTTGGCCGTTGCGGCCTATTTCTGGTTTAGTCGTTAAGGATCCACTATGTGTTCGCGTGTTTGGCAAGGTAGCGGTGTCGTCGTGTTGTCATGGCTGCTGCTTGCCTGTTCCTCCAGCAAGACTGCGGCTCCGGTGCACAGCCTGGGCAATGATCAGGTCGCTTCGACCATCCCCGTGCGTCAAGGTATGACCAAGCCCGGCATTGCAGGCAACGGGTACACCGTGGTCAAAGGAGACACTCTCTACTCCATTGCATTTCGTTCTGGCATGGATGTGGCTTCGCTTATCAGCATCAATGGCATCACTCCCCCCTATAACATTTATCCCGGCCAGCAGCTCAGGCTCGATGGCGCTTCCGCCCCCATGGCGGTGGCAACCGTCGGCAGCCCTGTCAGTCGTGGCAGCGTGACGGGGTCTGGCAGTTACGAGGTGCGCCGTGGCGATACCTTGATCAGCATCGGTCGCCAGTTCGGTCTCTCCAACCAGGCCTTGGCCCAGCGCAACAACCTCCAGGCTCCTTATGCATTGCACGTGGGCCAGGTGCTCAATGTAGGGGGCTCGGGTTCCTCGGGTGGTCAGATGGTGGCAGCAACCACACCGGTTGTGACCAGCACGGGGCCCAAACCCCTGGCCACGGCTCCGGCAGGTACGACCACACCATTTATTGCTCAGAAAACGATTGCTCCTGCCTCGTCAACAGCATACGCTCAGGCGAAAGAACAAAAAACCGTCAGTTCCTCGTCAACACTCTCCTGGCATTGGCCGACCAAAGGGCGGATCGTTGAAGGCTTCTCCGTTGCGGAACAAGGCAACAAGGGCATCGACATTTCCGGCCAGAAGGGCCAACCCATTTACGCTGCGAGCAGCGGCAAAGTGGTCTATGCGGGCAGTGCACTGCGAGGTTATGGCAAGCTGATAATTCTCAAGCACAACGATGATTACCTCTCCGCCTACGCTCACAACGATGAGTTGAGGGTCAAGGAGGGAGACACCGTGAAGGGCGGGGCGGTTATCGCCAATATGGGTAGCACGGATGCGCCGGATGTGCGCTTGCACTTTGAAATCCGGTACAAAGGCAAGTCGATCAACCCGATGGGCTATTTGCCAAAGCGTTAACTCAGAGAGCTGAGTCTTACTCTGGTGCAGGTCAGGGAGAGATATCATGAGCCAAGAACAACTGGTAATGCAGGATGCAGAGTTAGAGTTCGACGAGGAGCTGGAGGTTCAGGAGGAAGAAGAGGTTCAGGAAGTGGCGGCCGAAGCCGAAGAGACCATTTCCGATGAACTGATGGCGCCCGAGCTGAACAAGGTAATGGACGCCACCCAGCTCTATCTGGGGGAGATTGGTTTCTCCCCCTTGCTCACGGCCGAAGAGGAAGTCTACTACGCCCGCCGTGCCCTGCGTGGCGACAAAGCGGCGCGCAAGCGCATGATTGAATCCAACCTGCGCCTGGTGGTCAAGATTGCCCGGCGCTACAACAACCGCGGCCTGGTGCTGCTGGATCTCATCGAAGAGGGCAACCTCGGCCTTATCCGCGCCGTCGAGAAGTTCGACCCCGAGCGAGGCTTCCGTTTCTCTACCTATGCCACCTGGTGGATCCGCCAGACCATAGAGCGGGCCATCATGAACCAGACCCGTACCATTCGTCTGCCCATCCATGTGGTCAAGGAGCTGAACGTCTATCTGCGCACTGCGCGCGAGCTTTCTCATCGTCTCGACCATGAGCCGACCGCCGAGGATATCGCCTCTGCACTGGATCGCTCTGTGGACGATGTGAATCGCATGCTCAAGCTCAACGAGAAGATCACCTCGGTGGATACTCCCATTGGTGGCGATCGCGACAAGGCGCTGCTGGACGTGCTCTCCGACGAGCGCGGCATGGGGCCCGAGCTGGAGTCCCAGGATGACGACATGCGCAGCAGCATAGTGCACTGGCTGGAGGAGCTGAATCCCAAGCAGCGCGAAGTGCTGGCCCGCCGTTTCGGTCTGCTCGGCTATGAACCGGCCACCCTGGAAGACGTGGGCGCCGAGATTGGTTTGACCCGCGAGCGGGTGCGTCAGATCCAGGTGGAAGGGTTGCGCCGTCTGCGGGAGATCCTGCTGGGGCAGGGGCTCTCCATTGAGGCGCTGTTCCGCACCAACTAAACGGGTATGAATACCGTCATCAAGATGAAAAAGGGGCCACAGGCCCCTTTCTTTTTGTCGTGGATCTTCCGGATCATACCGGATCCAGAGTGTCCAGCGGCCAGCGCGGCACGGCCTTGACGACGAGGGGTTCGAAGACTCCCGCCTTCAGGCGTTGCATGCCGGCATAGGCGATCATGGCGCCGTTGTCGGTGCAGTATTCGGTGCGCGGGTAGAAGACTTCACCTTTGAGGCTCTCCATCAGCTCGGCCAGCTGGGCGCGCAGGTGACGGTTGGCGCTGACGCCGCCGGCGACCACCAGGCGATTGAGACCGGTCTCCTTCAGGGCGCGGCGACACTTGATGGCCAGCGTATCGACCACCGCATCCTCAAACGCCCGGGCGATGTCGGCACGGGTCTGCTCGTCGTCGCCATTGGCGGCGATGGTGTTGGCGGCAAAGGTCTTGAGGCCGGAGAAGCTCATGTCGAGCCCGGGGCGGTCGGTCATGGGACGTGGGAAGGTGAAGCGGTCCTTGAGGCCTTTCTCAGCCAAGCGGGAGAGCAGAGGACCACCAGGATAGTCCAGACCCATCAGCTTGGCGGTCTTGTCAAACGCCTCGCCGGCGGCATCGTCGATGGATTCCCCGAGCAGCTGATAGCTGCCGATACCGTCGACTCGCACCAGCATGGAGTGGCCGCCGGAGACCAAGAGCGCCACAAAGGGGAACTCGGGGGCCTTCTCTTCCAGCATGGGCGCCAGCAGGTGGCCTTCCATGTGGTGCACGGCGATGGCCGGCTTGTTCCATGCCATGGCCAGTGAGCGGCCAATGGTGGCCCCGACCAGAATGGCGCCAACCAGACCCGGCCCCGCGGTATAGGCGATGCCGTCGATGTCATCCTTGCCAAGTCCAGCCTCTTGCAACGCCGCCTGGATCAAGGGGATCGTCTTGCGTACATGGTCCCGGCTGGCGAGCTCGGGAACGACGCCGCCGTAGTCCGCATGCAGCTTGACCTGGCTGTACAACTGGTGGGAAAGGATCCCTTTTTGATCATCGAAGATCGCGATCCCGGTTTCGTCACAGGATGTCTCTATGCCCAATACACGCATTGCTAAAAAATTTCACTGCTAAAATGAGACGGCTATGGTAACCTTCGCGGGTTTTTTAAACCAGAGCGATCTCTGCGGGTTTACTTTCATTCCCTGTCCAGAGTATAATTTCGCACCATTTTAAGACATGCTGATCGATTGAAGGTCAGCTAACAATTTATCACTGAGGTGAAAGGCACATGCCAGTAATCAAAGTCCGTGAAAATGAGCCGTTTGACGTTGCTCTGCGTCGCTTCAAGCGTTCTTGCGAAAAGGCCGGTATCCTGTCCGAAGTTCGTAGCCGTGAGTTCTACGAGAAGCCGACTACCATTCGCAAGCGTGCCAAAGCGTCCGCTGTCAAGCGTCACGCCAAGAAGCTGTCCCGCGAAAACGCACGTCGTATCCGCCTGTACTAATCAAGGGATCATGCCGTGTCTCTGAAGGATCAACTCAAGGATCAGCAAAAGCTCGCCATGCTTGCCAAAGACAAGCCTCGGTTGGGTGCTATCCGCTTGTTGATGGCAGAAATCAAGCAGCGTGAAGTCGATACCCGTGTCGAGCTCAATGATGAAGAGATCCTCGCTGTCGTGACCAAAATGGTCAAACAGCGTCGCGATTCCATCAGCCAGTTTGAAGCTGCCGGTCGCCAGGATCTCGCCGACAAAGAGTCCGCCGAGATCGTTGTGCTGCAGGAGTTCCTGCCACAACAGCTGACCGCAGACGAAATTGCCGCCCTGATCGAGCAAGCCATCACTGAAAGTGGTGCTGCCGTCATGGCTGACATGGGTAAAGTCATGGCTGTCTTGAAGCCAAAAATTCAGGGGCGTGCCGATGTCGGCGCCGTCAGTGCTCAGGTGAAAACCCGCTTGGCGTAACAGGCAACTCTCTTGTTTGGTCGAAGAAGCCGTGCTTCCCATTGGAATGCGCGGCTTTTTTATTTCCTATGCAATGAAACAGGACGGTTATGGCTGGCAGGATCCCGCAATCCTTTATCGATGATCTGCTCGTACGCACGGACATAGTCGAGTTGATCGACTCCCGTGTGCGGTTGAAGAAAGCCGGTAAGAACTACCAGGCTTGCTGCCCTTTTCATAACGAAAAAAGCCCCTCCTTTACCGTCAGCCAGGAGAAGCAGTTCTATCACTGTTTCGGTTGTGGTGCCCACGGCAATGCCATCGGCTTTGTCATGGAGTACGACGGCATGGAATTCCCCGATGCCATCGAAGAGCTGGCAAGCCTGCACGGTATGCAGGTCCCCCGTGAGCAAACGGCGGGTGGATCAAGCCATAGCCAACCAGCCGTCAGCAAGGATCTGTTCGAGCTGATGAACCAGATTGCGCGCTTCTACGAGAGCAATCTCAAGAACGCGCCTCAGGCGGTGGAGTATCTGAAAGGCCGGGGCCTGACTGGCGAGGTGGTCAAGCGCTTCAACATCGGTTATGCCCCTGGGGACTGGGATCAGGTGCGTCGCCGCTTTGGCGCCAGTAGGGATCACGAACAACTGCTGATTTCGGGCGGTATGCTGATCCCCCGTGACAGCGGCCCGGGCAGCTACGATCGTTTCCGCGATCGCATCATGTTTCCGATCCGGGACAAACGCGGCCGGGTCATCGGCTTCGGTGGCCGAGTGCTGGGGGATGGCACGCCCAAGTACTTGAACTCCCCCGAAACCCCCATCTTCCACAAGGGGCGAGAGCTGTTCGGCCTTTATGAGGTCAAGCAGGCACACAAGGATCCGCGCCGGATCCTGGTGGTGGAAGGCTACATGGATGTGGTGGCGCTCGGCCAGTACGACATCGACTACGCGGTGGCGGCACTGGGGACTGCGACCACCAGCGATCACATCCACACCCTGTTCCGTACCACGGCAGAGGTGGTCTGTTGCTACGACGGCGACAACGCCGGTCGGGAAGCGGCCTGGCGGGCGTTGGATAACGCGCTTTCTCATCTGCAGGATGGCCGTGAACTCAAGTTCGTCTTTTTGCCGGATGGTGAGGATCCCGACTCGCTGGTACGCCAGATCGGCAAGAAGGGGTTCGAAGCGCTGCTCGACAAGGCCCAGTCGTTTGCGGATTTCATGTTCGAACGCCTCGGGCGCGATGCGGCTCTTTCCGGTGAGGCAGGCAAGTTTGAAGTGGCCAACAAGGCCGCCGAGCTGATTCGTCGGGTACCGGAAGGTTTCACTCGCGAGGGGTTGATTACCCGACTCTCCAGCATGATGCGCTGGGGAGAAAACAAGCAGCGGATTGCCGAGCTGTTTGCCCGCAACAGCCAGCCCAAGGCGGAAGTCAACAAACCCAAGGCGACCAAGCTGACGCCGATCCGCAGGGCTCTGGCCCTGATGGTGCAATATCCGGCGATCACCGCCGAGCTGCCGGCCATGCCCGAGTTGGCCGGGCTGCGCCTGCAGGGGATCCCTTTCCTGCTGCAACTGCACCAGCAGATCCTGATCCAGCCGGGAGTGACAACGGGTATCCTGCTGGAGCATTGGCGTGGCACAAAAGAGGGAGAAATACTTGCCCAACTGGCGATGCATGACCTGTTTGAAGAGGTAAAGCTCGACCAGGAGCCCGATATTCTGGGAGAATTGCAGGATACCTTTGTCGGTTTCATCAACCTTTTCCTGAAGCAACGGATCGAAGAATTGCAGGCCAAGGTGGCGCAGGAAGGGCTAAGCTCTGAGGAAACTCAGGAGCTGATGATGCTGATCAGAGAGGTGCAGATTGAGAAAAGAAATGAGAGTGGGGCTTGATATTTGAGTGAGCAGTCCCAATATGAATAGCGTTGCCCGAATAGACGGGATTGAAAGCAAACACTTTATAACCACCTGGCCCCGACAACACTGCGGGCAGGGGTTTCTCATGACCGACGCCGCAACCAGACATAGCATGTCTGGCGGTTTTCTATTAGAATTGGCTATTTGCGCAGCAGCGCACTGTACGCGCAACCTAGCAACACCAACCGGATGAGTTCTATGGAGCAAACCCCGCAGTCTCAGCTTAAACTCCTCGTTGCCAAAGGTAAAGAACAGGGCTACCTGACCTATGCCGAGGTGAACGATCACCTCCCGCAAGACATTGTCGATTCAGACCAGATCGAAGACATCATCCAGATGATCAACGATATGGGCATTCAAGTGGTTGAAAACGCTCCGGATGCCGATGACCTTATCATGGCTGAAGGTGGTACCGCCGATGAGGACGCTGCCGAAGCAGCGGCCCAGGCTCTGGCATCTGTTGAATCTGAGATTGGTCGCACGACCGATCCCGTCCGCATGTACATGCGGGAAATGGGTACCGTCGAACTGCTGACCCGCGAAGGCGAGATCGACATCGCCAAGCGGATTGAAGACGGTATCAACCAGGTACAAAGCTCCGTCGCCGAGTACCCTGAAGCCATCACTTACCTGCTCGAACAGTACGACAAGTACGAAGCCGAGCAGCTTCGCCTGTCCGACATCATCTCCGGCTTCATCGATCCGAACGAAGTGGATGACGTGGCACCGACCGCCACTCATATCGGCTCCGAGCTCAGCGAGGACGACCTCGCCGACGAAGACGAAGATGAGGACGAAGACGAAGACGAAGACGGCGACAACTCCGACGATGATGGCGACGGTGGTCCGGATCCGGAAGTCGCTCGCGAGAAATTCGGCGAACTGCGTGCCCAGTACGAGGTGACTCGTCTCTCCATTCAGCAGAATGGCCGTGCCCACGACGACACCCAGAATGCCATCGCCCAGCTGGCCGATGTCTTCCGTCAATTCCGCCTGATGCCCAAGCAGTTCGATCGCCTGGTCAACAACATGCGGGAGATGATGGAGCGTGTCCGCGTGCAGGAACGCATCATCATGAAGCTCTGCGTTGAGCAGGCCAAGATGCCGAAGAAGACCTTCGTCGCGGCCTTCACCAACAACGAGTGCGAAACTGCCTGGTTCGAATACCAGAAGCAGGCCGGCAAGGCGTGGTCTCCCCGCCTGCTCGAGATGGACGAAGAAGTCCTGCGTTCCATCGGCAAGCTGCAGCAGATCGAAGAAGAGACCGGTCTGTCCATCGCCCAGATCAAGGATATCAACCGCCGCATGAGCATTGGTGAGGCCAAAGCCCGCCGTGCGAAGAAAGAGATGGTTGAGGCTAACTTGCGTCTGGTTATCTCCATCGCCAAGAAGTACACCAACCGCGGTCTGCAGTTCCTGGATCTGATCCAGGAGGGCAACATCGGTCTGATGAAGGCGGTCGACAAGTTCGAATATCGTCGCGGCTACAAGTTCTCGACCTATGCCACCTGGTGGATCCGTCAGGCCATTACCCGCTCCATCGCGGATCAGGCCCGTACCATCCGTATCCCGGTGCACATGATCGAGACCATCAACAAGCTCAACCGTATCTCCCGCCAGATGCTGCAGGAGATGGGTCGTGAACCGAACCCGGAAGAGCTGGCCATGCGTATGGGCATGCCGGAAGACAAGATCCGCAAGGTATTGAAGATCGCCAAGGAACCCATCTCCATGGAGACGCCCATCGGTGATGACGAAGACTCCCACTTGGGCGACTTCATCGAAGATACCACCCTGGCTCTGCCAGCGGATGCGGCCACCAGCGAGAGCCTGCGCAACGCCACCCGCGAAGTGCTGGCCGGGCTGACCGCACGGGAAGCCAAGGTACTGCGCATGCGCTTCGGTATCGACATGAACACCGACCACACCCTCGAGGAAGTGGGCAAGCAGTTCGACGTCACCCGTGAGCGTATCCGTCAGATCGAAGCCAAAGCCCTGCGCAAACTGCGCCATCCGAGCCGCTCGGAAGTGCTGCGCAGCTTCCTGGACGAGTAGTCGCGGGTTCTGTCAGTCTGACATTGCAACAAAAAGCCCCGCCATGCGGGGCTTTGTTTTATCCGTGGTGGCATGGGCGTGAAGAGGGGTCATGGAACCGCTTGAATATGGATGAAATCTCGCCAAGTGGTTGATCTGACTATGGACGGGGTATCCGCCATCCCCTATAATCCACGCCGCTAACCAGCATCAATGGCCCCTTAGCTCAGTTGGTCAGAGCAGTCGACTCATAATCGATTGGTCGTGGGTTCAAGTCCCCCAGGGGCCACCATTTTCAGACAAAGCCGCTCTTTTAAGCGGCTTTGTCGTTTCTGGCGCTCACCAGCGCCTGTCCAGATCCTCGGCATAGAGCGCCATGGCGCGCCGGTAGGGGAGCAGGGCGGGATCCGTGGTGGTGGCCGCGAGGATCCCCAGCAGCGTCTCCATCCCCTCCTTGCTGCGCCCCAGGTTGTAGCAGGTCATGGCACGAAACACCTTGAACTCCATGGCATCGGGGAAGCGGGACAGGGCCTCGTCAAAGGTGACCAGCGCCTCGGCATGACGGCCCGTGGTGCGATAGGAGCTGCCTAGTCCAAGCAGGGCCCCGCGCAGCGACGCCTCGCCAAGCCCCAGCGACACGGCCTTCTGATAGAGCGGAATGGCCTCGGCCTCTCGCCCCAGCATGTCGTGCAGTCCGGCCACTTCGTAATGCAGCTCGGCGTGGGTTGGTTGCTCGATGAGTTGCAGCAGACCGTGCTGACGGGCTTCCTCGAGCCGTCCCTCGGCCTTGAGGGTGTTCAACTGTTTCATATGCGCTCCTGCATGGGGATGAAGGATCAGTATGCCTGCCGGCAGGCTGGCGGGGAACGGGTCATGGGGCCATGAAAAAGGCCTCCCGCCGATGGCGGGAGGCCTGGTTCGGCGCCGGGGCGCAATGGCCCTGGCGTGTGTCCAGCCTTACTGGGCGCTCAGGCTGTAGGCCAGGGTCTGGTCGTTGAAGCGCACCACATAGGCACCGACCACTGCCGTGGTGATGTCTGCCCCGGCCAGCTCGGCCACGCCATCCTTGTTGGTGTCGCCGTAGTTCTGGGTCCAGTCCCCCTTGACGTCGAACTTGAAGCGCTGGCTGCCGTTGCCATCACCGCTGCCGGTGAAGGTGACGCTGGCCTGCCAGAGGTGATCCCCGACCAGGGACATGGGGGTGGTGCCCCAGTTGTTGGTGGTGCCGCGAATGTTGAGGCTGGCGACATTCTTGGCATAGATGACGCTCACCGGAGTCAGGCTGTATTGCAGGGTCTGATCGTTGAAACGTACCCGGTACTGGCCGATGACCGGGGTGAGGATGTCACTGCCGGTCAGTTCGGCCACACCGTCCTTGTTGGTGTCGCCGTAGTTCTGGGTCCAGTCCCCCTTGACGTCGAACTTGAAGCGCTGGTTGGTCTGACCGTCGAAGGTGACCAGGGCTTCCCACTGATTGTCGGCGACCAGTGTCATGGCAAGGGAGCCCCAGGCATTGGGGGTGCCGCGGAAGTTCAGGGTGGGCAATACGCTGGCGTAGGTGCCGTTGTCATCGGTGACGGTCACGGTGGCGCTGGCACTGGCGGTCAACCCTTCCGCATCGGTCACGGTGACCGTCACGGTATGGGTACCCGGGGTATCGAACCGGACTGTCTCCGTGGCGGCGGTGCCCCCGCTGGACCAGCTGTAGCTCACCACGCCGCCATCATCGCTGGAAGCAGAGGCGTCGAACACCACGCTCTCACCCGCCTTGACGCTGAGGGTTTTGGGGGAGAGGGCGGCGACCGGCGCCTGGTTGCTGGTGAGGGGGGTGACCGTGTAGCGCAGATCGCTCTCGCTCAGGGCGATGCGGTAGGTGCCCGCCCCGCTGACCAGGATATCCTTGCTGCTGCCCTTGTCGGCGATGCCATCCCCTTCGTTGTCGCCGTAGTTCTCGGCCCAGTTGCCAAAGACGTCGAACTTGAAGCGCTGGGCACCGGTAGCGTCACCGTTGCCGGTCAGGGTGAGGGTGGCGGACCAGACACGGTTGGCATCGACGGTCATGGGGGTGTTGCCCCAGGCGTTGTGGGTGCCGCGCAGGTTCATGCTGCTGAACTTGTTGCCCGGCAGGACGGAACCGCCGCAGGGGCTGGCCTTGGTGCAACCGGCGATGATGGCGGCCGCCTTCATGCCGGGGACGTTCAGGCTGGCCTTGCCGCTACCATCGACGGTGACATAACCGCCGCTGCAGTAGTCATTGCCCCCCAGGAGGTTGCAGTACTCGCCGGCCGGCAGGCTGGTCTGCACCGAGGCCACCAGGCTGCCGCTCTCGTTGTTGATGGCGACGAAGCCCTTGTCACCGCGGCTGAAGGCGATCTGGTTGTTGCCGTTGTCCCACCAGTTGCTGACGGGCTGGCCTTCGGTCCGGTTGTGGAACAGGGCCATGTTCATGATGGTCGGTCGGCGCTGTTCGCAGTTCCACTGGCTGTCCGTGCAGGGCGTGCTGCCCGGCGCCCCCTTGTCGGTTTCATAGGTGCCCATGTTTTCGAAGCGATAGCCCGACATCACCTGCTTCCAGCCATAGGGCCAGGCCATCATGAAGGTGTTGGCCAGATCGTAGCGGGCACCGCTCATGAAGGTGAGCATGCCGCCACCGCCGTGGCCGCGTTCGCGGTCGTGGTTGACCACGAAGACGAAGGCCTTGTTGGAGGGGAGCAGGCCCCAGCTCTCGCCCAGGGTCTTGAGGTTCTTGATCTGGCCGTTGAAGTTGGCGGCGAGATCGGTGCCGTATTTGAAGTCGGTGACGGTGTCGATATAGGTGTAGCGGCCCGGCTGAATGTCGGGGGACTCCCCGCCTGCGCCGATCACCTCCAGGTAGGCCCTGGGGCTGCCTGCCTTGTCGAGGATGGCCTTCACATCGGCCGGCGCCATGTGCTTGGCCGCATCGATGCGAAAGCCCGCCACGCCCCAGCCGAGCAGGGTCTTCATGTAGGTGGCGATCTGATCCTGGACGTAGGATGAGCCGGTATTGAGGTCCGGCATGCCGTAGAGGGCGCCGTTCCAGACGTTGTTGCTGTCACCGTAGTTGGTGATGTCGCCGCTGTGGTGGAAGTCGTTGTAGCCGAACTGGGGATATTGGTATTGCCCCGAGTTGTAGCTGCCGCCGCCGGTGGCGGTGCCCGAACCCGATGCCAGCTGGTTGAAGACGGCGTCGGCATAGACCTTGACCCCGGCCGCGTTGCAGCGGGCGATCATGCTCCTGAGCTCTGCCTCGCTACCGCCGAAGCTGTTGAAATTCTTGAAGCTGACCGGTTGATAGACGGTCCACCAGACCTGGCTGCCCTGCTTGTGCTCGGCGGGTGGGGTGATCTGGACGCCACCGAACCCCTTGGGCCCGAGCACGGTCTCGCACTCGTTGGCGATGTCGTTGAACTTCCATTGGAACAGGTGAACCATGACTCCTTCGGCGCTGGCAGTGTGGCTGAAAGAGCCGAGTGCCGCCGCCAGCAGGGCGGTTCGAAACAGTGTGTTGTGCATGACGATTTTCCCTTCGATCTTGTTATTGACATATCACTGTCGTGTAGTCGAACGGACAACAAACAACCTCGTTCAGCTCCGTAGCATTCATGAAATCGATGTGGTTGAAAATCGAACAAGCTGAATTAATTAAGAAATGTGAATGAAAATGCTTTCATGCCATTCGGTGGCAGCAGGAGGGGGCAGAGGGGGGCAGATCGGTGCGAGCTCCCGTCAAGCAGGTAGCGAAGGGGATGAACAGGGGCCCCGCAGGGCCCCGTGAACGTTCAGACGTTGGGTTCCTGCTGCTGCCCGGCACTGGCCCGGGCACGACGCCCTGGCAGCATGCGGGTGACCAGGTTGCTGCGCTGGCGCCAGGAGGTGTAGGCGATGGCGCACAGGTGCAGGGCTATCATGCCCTGGAGTGCCCAGGTGCACCACTCGTGCCAGTCGTCCGCCCCCAGATCGAAGCCGGTCTCGGTGTTCTGGAACCAGCCGGTCCCTGCGGTGGCGAGTACCAGCAGCCAGAGTGCCCAGACCGCCAGCTTGCCGCTGCCGTGATGGCCAGGGGTGGGCGGGGTCCGTTCGCGAAGGGCGTCGGCCTGATGGCGAAAATCCTCCCGGCTCGGGATGAGGGCGCGCAGGCGGGCGTGGCCGCGAGCGAAGGTGAGCCCCCACAGCAGGCGTATGCCGATGAGCACCATGACGGCGTATCCCATCCGCTCGTGCCACTCCTCGCCCGTCTCGTTGAGCCAGAGGTTGCCGATACAGATGGCCGCCACACCCCAGTGGGTGAGGCGCACCAGAGCATCCCAGTGGAAGGGATCAGCCTTTTTGCTTGGCATAGTTGTGGTACTCCTTCTTCAGGTCGTTGACCTTGGCCAGGTGCTCGCGCGCCTTGGCCTCGTCACCGGCCTGGAGGGCTGCCAGGCTGGCATCCAGCTCGGTCTGCACTTCGGTCATGCCTTCCAGGAACTTCTCCTTCTTGGCGGCGGGCATGTTCTTGCCCTTGGCGACGTCCAGCTGGGCCTTCATCTCCTTGATGTATTTCTCCATGGTGGCCGCGTCGTCGGCCTTGACGGCCTGCTTGTAGTTGAAGCCGATCTTCTTCATCGGCTGCTCCAGATCGCCGGCCATGGCAGGCAGGGCCATCAGGCCGAACATCAGGGGCAGCAGCAGGGGACGCACAGTTTTCAGCATGGGATTTCCTTATGAGACGACGAGATTGCAGGTTGTTATAGCACTCATTTGAGTGCGGTTTCACGCATCATGATGCCATGAAAGGGCGATCATTGTATGAAGAAAGTGCGACCAATTGTGACGAATTGTGCAGGGGATTGCTGTGGGAATGTAGCCGAAAGAGAACGGCCACCGGATCTCGCCTCCTGCAGGGGATACAAGGGCGCGCATCTGGCCCGGGAAGGGGTCCGCAGGCAGTGAATCATGCTGCCATTTTTTTTATCACACATCGGTTTTTTAAAGTCAGGTGAGTCTTTCAGGTGTTTTTGTTTTTGAAAGCCACCACCCATGGACGATTCCACTGCCCGCACAGACGCCGTGCAACAAAAAAAGGGCCCGCAGGCCCTTTGAGTGATCGGGATCCGGCCCTTATTCGGCCTGCTCGCGCTCGATGGCACGCCAGCCGATGTCCTTGCGATAGAAGATGCCGTCCCACTGGATGCGACCAGCCAGGGCATAGGCCCGCTGCTGGGCTTCCTGCACCGTGTGGCCGAGGGCGGTGGCGCACAGCACGCGGCCACCCTGGGTCAGGCTGGTGTGTCCTTCCAGGCGGGTGCCTGCATGGAACACCTTCTCCCCTGCCACTTCGTCCACCGGCAGGCCGCTGATGGGGTGATTGCTGGCGTAGTCGCCGGGATAGCCACCCGCCGCCAGCACCACGCCGATGGCGGCACGGGGGTCATAGACGGCTTCCTTCTGATCCAGCTGGCCGGCACAGGCGGCGAGGCAGAGATCCACCAGATCGGACTGCATCCGCAGCATGATGGGCTGGGTTTCGGGGTCGCCGAAGCGGCAGTTGAACTCGATCACCTTGGGGTTGCCCTCGGCATCGATCATCAGGCCGGCGTAGAGGAAGCCGGTGTAGACGTTGCCCTCGGCAGCCATGCCGCGCACGGTCGGCATGATCACCCGTTCCATCACGCGCTGGTGCACTTCGTCGGTCACCACGGGCGCCGGGGA
This sequence comes from Aeromonas sp. INTO2, assembly GCF_049860605.1. NCBI lineage: Bacteria > Pseudomonadati > Pseudomonadota > Gammaproteobacteria > Aeromonadales > Aeromonadaceae > Aeromonas > Aeromonas sp. INTO2. The sequence continues at coordinate 3,428,917 of NZ_CP187588.1, read as the reverse complement.
GTAAGCCCCCATGCCGCCGGTGTTGGGGCCGGTGTCACCGTCGAAGGCGCGCTTGTGATCCTGGCTGGTGGCCATGGGCAGCACGTGCTCGCCGTCCACCATGACGATGAAGCTCGCCTCTTCCCCGTCCAGGAACTCCTCGATCACCACCCGGGCGCCGGCATCGCCGAAGGCATTGCCGGAGAGCATGTCACGCACCGCCGCTTCCGCCTCGTCGAGGGTCATGGCGACGATCACCCCTTTGCCGGCGGCCAGACCGTCGGCCTTGATGACGATGGGGGCGCCCTTCTCGCGCAGATAGGCCAGCGCCGGCTCCACCTCGGTGAAGTTCTGGTAATCGGCGGTGGGGATGGCGTGGCGGGCCAGGAAGTCCTTGGTGAAGGCCTTGGAGCCTTCGAGCTGGGCGGCGGCGGCGGTCGGGCCGAAGATGGTCTGATCGGCGGCGCGGAAGGCATCGACCACCCCTTTCACCAGGGGGGCTTCCGGTCCGACGATGGTGAGACCGATCTGGTTCGCCTTGGCGAAGGCCAGCAGGCCCTCGATGTCGGTGGCCTGGATGGCGACGTTCTCGATGCCCGGCTCAAGCTGGGTGCCCGCATTGCCCGGTGCCACGAAGACCTGGGTCACCAGGGGGGAGTGTTTGGCCTTCCAGGCCAGGGCGTGTTCACGGCCGCCGTTGCCAATGATCAGTACTTTCATCGTCTCGCTCGCTTCTGTCTGAGTTCACTGGCGCTGCGGTGGCACTGCCAGTGGAAAGGATCCGGTGCTAAAGAGGCAGGGCCGCCATCGGCGGCCCTGGGCTGTCAGTGACGGAAATGACGCATGTTGGTGAACACCATGCACATGCCGTGTTCGTTGGCGGCGTCGATCACCTCCTGGTCGCGCATCGAGCCACCTGGCTGGATGACGCAGGAGATGCCCGCGGCAGCGGCGGCATCGATGCCGTCGCGGAACGGGAAGAAGGCGTCGGAGGCCATGACGGAGCCCGCCACGGTCAGCCCTTCATCCTCGGCCTTGATGCCGGCGATCTTGGCAGAGTAGACGCGGCTCATCTGGCCGGCGCCCACGCCGATGGTCTGGCCGTTCTTGGCGTAGACGATGGCGTTGGATTTGACGAACTTGGCGACCTTCCAGCAGAACAGCAGATCCTGCAGCTCGGCCTCGGTGGGCTGACGCTGGCTGACCACGGTCAGATCCCCGAGCGTCACCATGCCCAGATCGCGCTCCTGCACCAGCAGGCCGCCGTTGACGCGCTTGAAGTCAAAGCCTTGCGCCGGGGCAGTCCACTGGCCGCACTCCAGCAGGCGCACGTTCTGCTTGGCGGCGACCGCCTCGCGGGCTGCCTGGCTGATGCTGGGGGCGATGATCACTTCCACGAACTGGCGGGCGACGATGGCCGCGGCGGTCTCGCCGTCCAGTTCGCGGTTGAAGGCGATGATGCCGCCAAAGGCCGAGGTGGGGTCGGTCTGGTAGGCGCGATCGTAGGCTGCCAGCAGGTCGTCACCGATGGCGACGCCGCAGGGGTTGGCATGCTTGACGATGACGCAGGCCGGTTCGCTGAACTCCTTCACGCACTCCAGTGCCGCATCGGTGTCGGCAATGTTGTTGTAGGAGAGGGCCTTGCCCTGCAGCTGGATGGCGCTTGCCACCGAGCCCGGCGCGGCCTGCTCTTCGGCGTAGAAGGCGGCAGCCTGGTGGCTGTTCTCGCCGTAGCGCATGTCCTGCTTCTTGATGAACTGGCTGTTGAAGGTGCGGGGGAAGCGGGACTCTTCGTCGCCTTCCTTGTTTTCGCCGTAGGAGGGCACCAGGGTGCCGAAGTAGTTGGCGATCATGCCGTCGTAGGCGGCGGTGTGCTCGAAGGCGGCGATGGCCAGATCGAAGCGGGTGGAGAGGGTCAGGCTGTTGCCGTTGCCATCCATCTCGGCGATGACGCGGTCATAGTCGGAGGCCTTGACGACGATGGTGACGTCCTTGTGGTTCTTGGCAGCGGAGCGGACCATGGTCGGGCCGCCGATGTCGATGTTCTCGACGGCGTCTTCCAGGGTGCAACCGGCTTTGGCCACGGTGGCGGCGAAGGGATAGAGGTTGACGACGACCATGTCGATGGGGGAGATAGCGTGCTCGGCCATGATGGCGTCATCCCGGTCGCGACGGCCGAGAATGCCGCCGTGTACCTTGGGATGCAGGGTCTTGACCCGGCCGTCCATCATCTCGGGGAATCCGGTGTAGTCGGACACCTCGGTCACCGGCAGGCCCGCATCGGCCAGCAGCTTGGCGGTACCACCGGTGGAGAGCAGGGCCACACCACGCGCGTCGAGTGCCTTGGCAAATTCCAGGATGCCAGTCTTGTCAGACACACTCAGCAGTGCACGGCGAATGGGTCGAGCTTGTTCCATCACACTATCGTCCTCAGCATAACGGGGACCGTTCCATGGGAGGCGAGGCTCAACACACAGAGAGTCCCCAAATAAATGGAAGTGGGGGATTTCGCAAACCACTCTCGCCCGGGGCGGCCGTTGGCAAAAGCGTTTTAGGAAATGCCCGCTTGACGCGACGCTCTCTTGTGGGCGCGTATTCTACACAAAAAATGTGACCTGTGGTGGATTTTTTAAAGAGACAAACCCTTGTGGGATGCGGCGTTAAACGTTTTCTGGTGAATTTTTGTGAAACGTTTGTCTTTTCAGTGTTTTGGGGATAAATGGCCGGCAAGTGAGGGGTTAGCTGCTGCTTTCCTGCCTTTGACTGGCAATCGCCGGGCAAAGAGGTGATAGTGGAGGCCGGTTTATATTGAGTACCATGTCGGGAATGTCATGCGGGGGGAGAGGACCATGTATCGGATCGGTGAACTGGCCAAGGCGTGCGGGGTGAAGGCCGACACCCTGCGCTTTTACGAGAAGAACGGCCTCATCTCGCCGGGCATTCGCAACGAATCCGGCTATCGCCTCTACGGGGAGCAGGACAAGCGGCGGCTGGAGTTCATCATCCGCGCCAAGTCGGTGGGCTTTTCCCTCGCGGACATCGGCGAGCTGCTCGCCCTGGACACCAACAAGGCCAAGGTCACCTGCCAGGAGGTGAAGGCGGTGGCCGACACCAAGCTCGAACAGGTGGAGCAGAAGCTCCTGGAGCTGACCCGTTTTCGCGAGAACCTGAAGGCCCTCTCCGACATCTGCTGCGGCGGCCCGCGCTCGGCGGAGCACTGCGCCATCCTCGAGACCCTGGAGTCCGGCGCCCCTTCCCGCCACGAGCATCACGACCATGAGCACTGAGCTGCGTCGGCCCCGGGTCTCCGCCTTTCTCGCCCTCTCCCTCGACGGTTTCATCGCCGGGGAGGGGGGCGATCTGGCATGGCTGGCCCCCTATGGTGGCGACGGGCCGGAGGAGACCGGCTACAGCGCCCTGATGGCGAGCGCGGACACCCTGCTGATGGGGCGCAACACCTACGATATCGTGAGCGCCTTTCCCGAGTGGCCCTACGGGGACAAGCCGCTGGTGGTACTGACCCACAGGCCCGCCGACCCCCGTCCTCGGGTCGCGTTCAGGCAGGGGGCGCTGGCGCAGGTGCTGGACGAGTTGTGGCAGGGGGGAAGCCGTCACCTCTATCTGGATGGCGGGGAGCTGGTGAGGCAGGGTCTGCAGGGTGCCCTGGTGGACGAGCTGACCCTGTTCTGGGTACCGGTCACCCTGGGGGGCGGGATCCCGCTCTTTACCGGATCCCTGCCCGGCGCGCTGAGACCGGTGTCGAGCGCCGTGCTGCCAAGCGGCCTGGTGCGGGTTATCTATCACCCCGCCTGACAGCTTGCACGGGGGAGGCAAGAGGCGCACAATCGGCGCGTTTTTCGCCACCTGCCCTTCCAGGCAGGGACGATAGGCAAACACGACAACCCCATCAAGGAGCCCATATGGCCAAGAAGAAGGTGACCTGTGTCACCGCCGAACCCGCCTGCGAACATCAGCGCGGCATCATTCAGGACAACCACCTCAAGGCACTGGTGACCTCCCCCCTGTTCCAGGCCCGGGTCGAGCCGAGCAAGAAGGGCAAGGGCAGCTATCAACGCAAGGCCAAGCACGGCAAGCGGTGGGAGCCCGGCCAACAGCGGATGCAATGCGTCTGCTGTTGAGCGGGTTTCTGCCGCAAGGCATCAGCTAACACAATCAGGGCGCCAATGGCGCCCTGATTGTTTTTCTATTCGCTGGTGCTGACTTGCGGTCTTGACGCAAGAGAGTGAACCCGTGCTCACTCGTCCATAAAGAGTTCGAGCAGCACGTTGAGGTAGCGATGGCCGAGGGGGGTGAGCTGCCAGCTGTCGCCGAGATCCTCGATCAGCTCCTTGGTCCGGGCGATGGCGAGCATGGTCTCTACCCGCTCCAGCGGTAGCCCCGTGAAGGCCTCGAACTCCGCCTTGGGGGCGGGTTCAAACAGTCTGAACCGGTTCATGAAGTACTCGAGGGGCAGATCGTCCGCGCTCACCTGCCATTGGCTGTCCAGATAGGGGCGGCTCGGATCCAGATAACCTTTCGGATGCTTCACCTTGGCGGTGCGCAGGATCTGCTGGTTGGCAAGATCCGTCACCTTGCCGTGGGCGCCGCAGCCGATCCCCAGATAGTCGCCAAAGCGCCAGTAGTTGAGGTTGTGGCGGCACTGATACCCCTCTTTGGCATAGGCCGAGATCTCGTACTGCTGATAGCCCTGGGCGGTCAGCATGGCGTGGCCCTGCTCGTAGATGTCCCACAGGGTGTCATCTTCCGGCAATGTGGGGGGCTTGGAGGCGAATGCCGTGTTCGGCTCTATGGTGAGCTGATACCAGGAGAGGTGCGGCGGCGCGCAGTCGATGGCCTGCTGCAGGTCGTAGAGCGCATCGTCCAGGCTCTGATCCGGCAGACCGTGCATCAGATCCAGGTTGAAGGTGGGAAGCGCGATGGCGTGGGCCAGTTCGGCGGCCTTGCGCGCCTCCTCGGGGCCGTGGATGCGGCCGAGCCGGGTCAATTTCTCCTGCTGGAAGCTCTGCACCCCGATGGAGATGCGATTGATGCCGGCCCGCTGGAAGCCGGCGAACTTGTCCGCCTCCACCGTGCCCGGGTTGGCCTCCATGGTGATCTCGCAGTCCGGGGCGAGGGCGATGCGTGCGCGCACCCCGTCCAGCAGCGCCTGCATGGCGTCGACGGAGAGCAGGCTCGGCGTGCCGCCACCGATAAAGATGGAGGAGAGGGGGCGCCCCTGGGCCCAGTGCAGATCCTGCTCCAGATCCTCCAGCAGGGCTGCCACGTACTCGAGGTGGGGCAGCTCCCCCTTCTGGGCGTGGGAATTGAAGTCGCAGTAGGGGCACTTCTGGACGCACCAGGGCACGTGGATATAGAGGGAGAGGGGCGGCAGTTGCAGCATGGGATTTCCAGTATTCAACAATCAAAAGGGGTCGGGTGGCCCTGGTTGCCGGTGACAACGGGCGGGGCGCCGCGAACGAAACGGGGGCCGACGGCCCCCATTGTAGATGACAACGCGGCGGGAGACAGCGCTTTAGTTGACCGCCGCCAGGGCCGCTTTGAGCTTGGCCAGGGCCTGGCCACGGTGGCTGAGCTGGTTCTTGAGCTCCGCCGGCATTTGGGCCGAGGTGCAGTCGTGGTCGGGGACGAAGAACACGGGGTCGTAGCCGAAGCCGTGCTGGCCGCGGGGTTCGTCGATGATCATCCCCTCCCAGCTGGCCTGGCAGATAATGGGGGTGGGATCGTCGGCGTGGCGCATGTAGACCAGCACGCACCAGAAGCGGGCGCTTTTCAGGTAATCCGGCGCGCCCTTGAGCTCGGCCAGCAGCTTGTCGATGTTCTCCTTGTCGCTGGCACCGGCACCGGCAAAACGGGCGGAGTAGACGCCGGGGCGGCCGTGCAGCAGATCCACTTCCAGGCCGGAGTCGTCGGCCACGGCGGGCAGGCCGGTGACGCGGGCGGCGTGGCGGGCCTTGATGATGGCATTCTCGACGAAGGTGGTGCCGGTCTCGTCGGCATCGGAGACTGCAAACTCGCTCTGCGGGATCACCTGGATCTTCATATCGGCCAGCATGGCGGCCAATTCCTTCACCTTTTTCTGGTTCCCTGTTGCCAGGACAAGCTTGTTCATCACACACCTCCGCAAAAATAATCTGCGCATTCTATGCGGGGGAGGGGTTTAGTAAAAGCGCCAATTGCCCGGGATCCGGTGCCAACGGGGGATCCTGGTTCCACCCCCTGAGAGGTAGAAGAGATACATGTTTCCAGTGGGGAATAACCGAAGTGATTAAATACCATTTCAATTCATTACTCTGAGTCAGTAGACTCGCGGCCCAATCGATATTCCTAGGGCTTGAGGTGACTGATGCCATTGATTCTTTTGCTTGTACTCCTGGTGTTGTTCAGCCCGCTGGCCATCGACATCTATCTGCCAGCCATCCCCCAGATGGCCGAGCAGCTGGGGGCCGAAGTGACCCTGATGCAGGGCACCATCACCTGGTTCCTGTTCAGCATGGGGCTGGGGCAACTGCTGGTGGGGCCGCTGGCCGATCGCTACGGGCGCAAACCCATTGCCCTGGGGGGCGTGCTGCTCTACGGCCTGAGCGCCCTGGCAGCCGGCTTTGCCGCGAGCCTCGGCGAACTGATGCTGGCGCGAGTGCTGCAAGGCTTCGGGGCCTGCGCCACCTCGGTGGCCGCCTTCTCGGTGGTCCGTGACAGCTATGGCCCCAAGAAGAGCGGTCAGATGATCTCCTATCTGAACGGTGCCATCTGCTTCATCCCTGCACTGGCGCCCCTGCTGGGTGGCTGGCTCACCGCCAAGGCGGGCTGGTCGGCGAACTTCTGGTTCATGGCGGGTTATGCCGTCGTGGTCGGCAGCTGGCTGCTGTGGCGTATGCCGGAAACCCGCCCTGAGGAGACCAGCAGCGCTGGTCCGCTCATCAGCTGGTCCCGCTACAGCCCGGTGCTGCGCTCCCCGAGCTTCCTGTTCAACGCGGCGCTGTGCATGCTCGCGATGGCGGTGATCCTCGCCTACGTGACGGCGGCGCCGGTACAACTGATGGTGACCCTGGGGCTGGACATGAGTGGCTTCAGCCACTGGTTCACCGCCAATGCGGCCCTCAACATCCTGGCCTGCTTCCTGGCCCCGCGCTTCATCGCCCGGGTAGGGCCAAGGCGGACCCTGCGCATCGGCTTGCTGGTGCTGCTGCTCTCCGCCATTACCCTGACCCTGGCCATGCACATCCCGCACCCGCTGGCCATGATGGGCCCGGTGTTCCTCTCCAGCATCGGTTTTGCGATGATCCTGGGCGCCGCCGCCGGTATGGCGCTGGCCCCCTTCGGCCACTGCGCCGGGACTGCGGCCGCCCTGCTCGGCCTGTTCCAGATGAGCGGCTCCGGCGCCCTGGTGGGGATCACCGGTTGGTTGATGCCGGATCCCCTGAGCCAACTGGCCCTGCACATGTGGCTGCTGTTGCCCCCGCTGGTGATGCTGATGACCCGCCAGGGCCGGCGCTTGTGTTTGCAATAAATCCTGTGCTCTGATGAGCACACTCAGGGGGCCTTGAGCCCCCTTCTCTTTTTCAGGCGACCCGCCTGCCTCGCATGATCACAGACCCGTGGAGAAAACCGGATGAGCCACACAATCAACGCCGCCCTGGTGGGATACGGCTTCGCAGGACAGACCTTTCACGCCCCCTTCCTGGCCACGACCCCGGGCCTGACCCTGCGCTGGGTGGTGAGCCGGGATGCCGCCAAGGTACAGGCCGCGTTGCCCGGCACCCGGGTCGGCACCCTGGAGCAGGTGCTGGCCGATGACAGCCTCGATCTGGTGGTGATCGCCACCCCCAACGACACCCATGCCCCCATCGCTCGCGAGGCCCTGCTGGCGGGCAAGCACGTGGTGATCGACAAGCCGTTTGCCCTGGATCTGGCCGAAGCGAAGGCGCTGGTCGAGTTGGCGGAGAAGCAGCAGCGGCTGCTCAGCATCTTCCACAACCGACGCTGGGACGGGGATTTCCTCACGGTGCGCCGTCTGCTGGCGGAGGGGGTGCTGGGGCAAGTCGCCCAGTTCGAATCCCACTTCGACCGTTATCGCCCCGAGGTGCGCCAGCGCTGGCGCGAGGCAGGCGGCCCGGGCTCCGGTCTCTGGTTCGATCTCGGCCCTCATATCCTGGATCAGTCGCTCCAGCTGTTCGGCCAGCCGGACTGGTTGCAGGCGGATCTGGGCAAGCAGCGCCCCGGGGCCCTGGCGGACGACTACTTCCATGTGGTGCTGGGTTACGGCGAGATGCGGGTCATTCTGCACGGCAGTTGTCTGGTGTCGGCCGTGATGCCCCGCTTCGTGGTGCACGGCAGTCAGGGCTCCTTCATCAAGTTCGGCATGGACGTGCAGGAGGAGCAGCTCAAGGAGGGCAAGCGGCCTCCAGCGGCGGACTGGGGCGTGGATCCCGCCCCCGGCCAGCTCAGCCAGATCCGGGACGGTCAGCTCCTGCAGCAGACCGTGGCTGGCGAGGCGGGGGACTACGGCGCCTACTATCGCGGTGTCTGCGCCGCCATCCGGGGAGAAGGGGAGAACCCGGTGCCGGCCGACGAGGCCCTGGCGGTGATGGCCTTGCTGGACCTGGCCCGGGAGAGCGACCAGCAGGGGCGGCGCCTGCCTTGTCAGAAGCTGTCTGACTGACGGCGTAATCCGGCAGCGCCGAGAGCCTTACAGAAAGACAATGGCTGACTGGCAATCGTCAGGTAATTGGCGATTTGTTGTGCGAATATGGTGGTGAATGGGTGTTTTATATTAATATTTGTCGTTGCAGCAGTGTTTCTTATCATGCCAACGAGAAAATATCATTGTGATACGCGTTTTCATCGGCCGCATATGGGGATATATTTCGCGCGCCTTCGGGCTCCAGCGGCCGGTGTGTCGACAGGAGCCGGGGCGTACAGTGATGGTCCCTGCACCATCTCTCCATCTTTTTTTGAGGGTATGCACATGAACAAAGTACTGGTAGCCGGTATCCTGGGTCTGATGTTGACCGCCTGTGGTCAGAAAGAAGAAGCTGCCGCTCCGGCTGCGACCCCGGCCGCAGACGTTGCTGCCACTGTCGAGAAAGCCGCTAGCGAAGCGTCTGCTACCGTCGAGAAGGCTGCTTCCGAAGCTTCCGCTACTGTCGAGAAGGCTGCCGCTGACGTGGCCACCAAGGCTGAAGCTGCCGTGAGCGATGCCAAGGCCAACTAAGCCAGCACCTCATTGAAAAACGGGCCCGGCGCACTCGCGCCGGGCCCGTTTTTTTATGGCCATGGCGGGGCGTTGCCCGGTCAGCCGAGGGGTTCCACCAGCAGGATGTGGGAGTCGGCCCCCACCACCTTGACCCGGCTGCCGGCCGGCAGCGGCGCGTTGCAGCGCACCGTCCAGACGGTGTCGTCCAGATGCACCCGGCTCATCCCCTGGCTGACCTCGTCCAGCAGGATCAGCTCGCGGCCCATGTAGCTTTGCATCCGCTCGTTGATGGGAGCGGCGGCATCCAGCCCGGAGCGATCCCGGCGATGCTGCCAGCGCCACCAGGCCCAGGTGGTGAGCAGGGATTGCAGGGCGAAGAGCAGCAACTGCGCCTGCCAGCCGAAGGGCCAGACCAGCAGCAAGAGTCCCACCTCCAGGGCGGCGATGCCGGTCCAGAGCAGGAAGCCCACCGACCCCATCACCTCGATGGCCAGCAGCACGAAGCCGAGCCCCAGCCAGTGCCAGTGGGTCAGCCCCTCGAACAGGGCTGTCATGATTTGCCCGCCTTGCCGTCTTTGTTGAACAGCTCGGCCATGCCCGCCACCGAGCCTATCAGGCTGCCCGCTTCCAGGGGCATCATGATGATCTTGCTGTTGGGGCCTTCACCGATGCGGGCCAGGGCCTCGGTGTATTTCTGGGCCACGAAGTAGTTGATGGCCTGCATGTCGCCCTCGGCGATCGCCTGGGAGACCATGTGGGTCGCTTTGGCTTCCGCCTCGGCGGCCCGCTCCCGCGCTTCGGCGGCGAGGAAGGCGGCCTGACGCTCACCCTCGGCTTTCAGGATCTGGGACTGCTTCTCCCCCTCGGCCTTCAAGATCTTGGACTGGCGCACCCCTTCGGCCTCCAGCACCTCGGCCCGCTTCTGGCGCTCGGCCTTCATCTGGGCGTTCATGGCTTCGACCAGTGCCAGCGGCGGACGTACATCCTTGATCTCGATCCGGGTCACCTTGATGCCCCAGGGGGCGGTGGCCGCATCCATGGTGCGCAGCAGCTTCTCGTTGATGGTGTCGCGCTGGGAGAGCATCTCGTCCAGCTCCATGGCGCCGAGCACGGTCCGCATGTTGGTCATGGTGAGATTGCGGATGGCGCTGGTGAGATCGTTGACCTCGTAGCCCGCCTTGCGGGCATCCACCACCTGCACGAAGCTGATGGCGTCGATGGTGACGTTGGCGTTGTCCCGGGAGATCACCTCCTGGGCCGGGATGTCCAGCACCTGCTCCATCATGATGATCTTGTGGCCGATGCGGTCGATGTAGGGGATCAGCAGGTTGAGGCCCGGGGAGAGGGTGCGGGTGTAGCGGCCGAAGCGCTCCACGGTCCAGTTGTAACCCTGGGGCACTATCTTGATGCCGGCACTCAGGGTGGCGAGTACCAGGAATATGAAGATCCCCAATACAATCAATGACTCATTCATGATTAAGCTCCTTATGAAACACTTTCACTAGCCTAGGATCTGGTGCCATCCACCACAAGCAGATTCGCTTCTCTATTGCCGCCACACGGCTTTACTAATTACCAAAACGCATTAAAGAGCATTTTTTATTATTTTGAGGGATAAGCGCTCCTGCCTATAGTCGCCCCAGATGTCGCGATGCCGAGGAGCGGGCCCTGATGGATTATTTACCTATGTTTGCCAGGTTGGAAGGCCGCCCGGTACTGCTGGTGGGCGGGGGCGAGGTTGCCCTGCGCAAGGCGCGCCTGCTGCTGGCGGCAGGTGCCCGGATCACCCTGGTCTCTCCCGCGCTCGAGCCCGAATTCCATGAATTTGCCGGTCGCTTCACCCATGTGGCGGCGCGTTTCGACCCGGCCCACCTGGCAGGGCAAATCCTGGTGGTGGCCGCGACCGACGATCTCGAGGTCAATGCCCTGGTCTACCAGAGCGCCACCGAGCGCGGTCTGTTCGTCAACCTGGTGGATGACCCCGAGCGCTCCAGCTTTATCTTCCCCTCCATCATCGATCGCAGCCCCATCGTGGTGGCCGTCTCCAGCGGCGGCAAGGCCCCCGTGCTGGTGCGTCTGTTGCGCGAGCGGCTCGAGAGCCTGCTGCCCCGCCATCTTGGCGGTCTGGCGGAGCTCTCCGGCCGGGTGCGCAGCCGGGCCAAGCAGGTGCTGGCCTCCCTCTCCGATCGTCGCCGCTTCTGGGAGCGCGCCTTTGCCTCCAACACCCTGGCCGGTCTGATTGAGAAAGCCGATTGGCAGGGGGCCGAGCAGTGGCTGAACGAGGGACTGGACAAGGCCCGTACCGAAGTGGGCGAAGTGGTGCTGGTGGGGGCGGGCCCGGGAGATCCTGGCCTGCTGACCCTCAAGGCGCTGCAACAGATCCAGCAGGCCGAAGTGGTGCTCTATGACCAGCTGGTCTCCCCCGAGATCCTGGACCTGGTGCGCCGCGACGCCACCCTGGTGTCGGTCGGCAAGAAGGCGGGGGCCCACAGCGTGCCCCAGGAAGAGACCAATCGCCTCTTGGTGGAATACGCCAAAGCGGGCAACCGGGTGGTGCGCCTCAAGGGGGGGGATCCCTTCATGTTCGGCCGTGGCGGCGAGGAGCTGGAAGTGCTGGCCGAGGAGGGCATTCCCTTCTCCGTGGTGCCCGGCATCACCGCCGCCGCCGGTGCCACCGCCTATGCGGGCATTCCGCTCACCCACCGCGACCATGCCCAGAGCGCCGTCTTCATCACCGGCCACTGCCAGAAGGAGGGCAAGGAGCCCGACTGGCAGCAGCTTGCGGCCACCAACCAGACCCTGGTCATCTACATGGGGCTGATGCGCTCCGAGCATATCCAGCAGCAACTGGTGAGCCATGGCCGACGCGCCGCCACCCCCATCGCCATCATCGAGCGGGGCACCACCGCCCGTCAGCGGGTGCTGACCGGCACCTTGGCGGATCTGGCCGAGCTGGCCCAGCAGGCGGTGAGCCCCTCCCTCATCGTCATCGGTGAAGTGGTGGCCCTGCGCCAGCAACTCGCCTGGTTTGGCGAACAGGGGCAAGGGCAGGAGGCAGAAAGCGGCCACGAGCTCAAGCTGGTGAGCCTGGCCTGAGAGACGAGACCCGAATCGATTTGACGGTGCGGCCAAGGCGGCACCGAACTGAACCAACACCGCGCCCTGACCAGGCGCGTTAGCAATGAACCGAGGACCCAGACATGGACCGTGAAAGACTGACCCAACTGCAGCCATCCGATGCACAGAGCATCCGTGCAGGTGTCACCCGCGAGCGACTGACTCACCTGCAGCAACTGGAAGCCGAGAGCATCCATATCATCCGCGAGGTGGCCGCCGAATTTGAAAACCCGGTGATGATGTACTCCATCGGCAAGGACTCCTCCGTCATGCTGCACCTGGCCCGCAAGGCCTTCTACCCGGGCAAGATCCCCTTCCCCCTGCTCCACGTGGACACCAACTGGAAGTTCAAGGAGATGATCAAGTTCCGGGACGAGACCGCCAAAAAGTTCGGGCTGGATCTCATCGTCCACAAGAACCCGGACGGTCTGGCCATGGACATCAACCCCTTCGTGCACGGCAGCAGCAAGCACACCGACATCATGAAGACCGAGGGGCTCAAGCAGGCGCTCAACAAATACGGCTTCGACGCCGCCTTCGGTGGTGCCCGTCGCGACGAGGAGAAATCCCGTGCCAAGGAGCGGGTCTACTCCTTCCGCGACAAGTCCCACCGCTGGGATCCGAAAAACCAGCGCCCGGAGTTGTGGCGCGTTTACAACAGCCAGGTCAACAAGGGGGAGAGCATCCGTGTCTTCCCGCTCTCCAACTGGACCGAACTGGACATCTGGCAATACATCTATCTCGAGAACATCGACATAGTCCCGCTCTACTTCGCGGCCATGCGCCCCGTGGTGGATCGCGGCGGCATCAAGATCATGGTGGATGACGATCGCATGCCCATCGGCCCGGAAGACGAAGTGAAGCAGGAGCTGGTGCGCTTCCGCACCCTCGGCTGCTACCCGCTGACCGGGGCCATCGAATCCAATGCCACCACCCTGCCGGAGATCATCGAAGAGATGCTGATCACCACCTCGAGCGAGCGGCAAGGGCGGCTCATCGACCACGATCAGGCCGGCTCCATGGAGCAGAAGAAGCGTCAGGGCTATTTCTAAAAAAATGTTCTAAGGAATCGCATCATGAACAACCACATTCAGACCGCCATCAGCGAACAGGGCATTGAAGCCTACCTGCACGCCCAGCAGCACAAGAGCCTGCTGCGTTTTCTCACCTGCGGCAGCGTGGACGACGGCAAGAGCACCCTCATCGGCCGCCTGCTGCACGACTCCCAGCAGATCTATGAAGATCAGCTGAAGGCACTGGAGTCCGACAGCCAGAAGCTCGGCACCACCGGCGAGAAGCTGGACCTGGCCCTGCTGGTGGACGGCCTGCAGGCGGAGCGCGAGCAGGGCATCACCATCGATGTGGCCTATCGCTATTTCTCCACCGCCAAGCGCAAATTCATCATCTCGGACACCCCGGGCCATGAGCAGTACACCCGCAACATGGCCACCGGCGCCTCCACCTGCGATCTGGCCATCATCCTGATCGACGCCCGCAAGGGGGTGCTGGATCAGACCCGTCGCCACAGCTTTATCGCGAGCCTGCTCGGCATCAAGCAGTTCGTGGTGGCAGTGAACAAGATGGACCTGGTGGAGTTCAGCCAGGAGGTGTTCGAGCGCATCAGCTTGGAGTACCGCGAATTCGCCAAGAAGCTCAGCGTCGACACCATCCACATCGTGCCGGTCTCGGCCCTGGACGGTGACAACGTGGTGAACCCGAGCGACAAGCTGGCCTGGTATCAGGGCGAGACCCTGCTCTCCTTGCTGGAGTCTGCCGAAGTGGAGCGCGAGCTGGAGCGTCACCCGGTGCGCCTGCCGGTGCAGTACGTGAACCGCCCCAACCTCGATTTTCGCGGCTTCGCTGGCACGCTCGCCTCCGGCATCCTGCGGGTGGGCGACAAGCTTGCCGTGCTGCCGTCCGGCAAAGAGAGCACGGTGACCCGCATCGTCACCTTCGACGGGGATCTGGAGTACGCCCTGCCGGGTCAGGCCATCACGGTCACCTTCGCGGACGAAATCGACATCAGCCGGGGCGACCTGCTGGTGGATGCGGCGAAAAAGCCCCAGGTGACCCAGAACGTGCTGGCTCACATCGTCTGGATGGGGGAAGAGTCCCTGCAACCGGGCCGGGTCTATGACGTCAAGCTGGCCACCAAGAAGAGCCGTGGCCAGGTGGAGGCCATCCGCCACCGCATCGAGATCAACAAGCTCGACGAGCTGCCCGCCTCCGAGCTCAAGCTCAACGAGATCGGCCTGTGCGAATTCAGCCTGACCGACCCGGTGGCGTTCGACCCCTACAAGGAGATCCGCGACACCGGCAGCTTCATCCTCATCGACCGGCTGACCAACGTCACCGTGGGTGCCGGCATGATAGTGGAAGGGCTGGCGGCCAAGGTGATGGCAGGGCAATACAGCGAGTTCGAAGTGGAACTCAACGCCCTGGTGCGCAAGCACTTCCCCCACTGGCAGGCGCTGACCATCAGCAACGATTCCGGCAAGGAGTAAGCCCATGACCTGGCAACAATCCCTGGTGCTGGGTCTGCTGGCTGCCCTCGTCGCCCTGCTGATCCAGGGCAAACTCCGGCCGGCGCTGCTCTTCTCGGGCGCCGTGCTCATCACCTACCTGAGCGGCCTGGCGGACATCAACGCCGTGGTGGCGGGCTACACCAACAGCGCCCTGCTGACCCTGGTGTTGCTGCTGCTGGTGTCGCTCGCGGTGGAGAAGACCCGGGTCATGAGCTGGTTTGCCAACCTGGTGGGCACCGGCTCCTTCAACAAGGTGCTGGTGAAGGTGTGGTTTTCCACCGCCTTCCTGTCGGCGTTCGTCAACAACACCGCCGTGGTGGCGTCCATGCTGGGGGCGGTCAAGCGCAACCCCAACCATGCGCCCTCCCGGCTGCTGTTGCCCATGTGCTTCGCGGCGACCTTTGGCGGCGTGCTGACCCTGATCGGCACCTCCACCAACCTCATCGTCAACAGCTTCCTCATCAAGATGGGGGCCAAGCCGCTCGGCATGTTCGACTTCTTCATGGTGGGGGCGGGGACCCTGCTGACCGGCCTGGTTGCCGTGCTGCTGTTTGCCCGCCACCTGCCGGAGCAGGACACCGAGATGAGCCGGGAATCCGGCTATTTTCTCGAGGCCAAGGTGGGCCCCGGCTCCCCCATGGCCGGGCGCAGCGTCAAGGAGAACGGCCTGCGCAGCCTGAAAAGCCTCTATCTCGCCGAGATCATCCGGGGCAACCAGGTGATCTGCCCGGTGCAGCCGGAACACGAGCTGCACGAGGGGGACATGCTGCTGTTCTGTGGCGACGTGGAGAGCGTCGGCGTGTTGCAGGAGCTCAAAGGGCTGGATCTCTACGGCCAGCACCGCCTCAACGGCCAGCACCTGGTGGAGGTGATCGTCAGCCACAGCTCGCGCTTGGTGGGTCAGACCATCAAGGATGCGGAGTTTCGTACCCACTTCGATGCGGTGGTGCTGGCGGTGCGCCGGGGCGAGACCCAGCTCACCGGCGGCCTCGGCCAGATTGAATTGCACGCAGGGGACACCCTGCTGCTGGCCCCAGGCCCCAAGTTTGCGGGCAACAAGTCCCTCTCCCGGGAGTTCGTGGTAGTGAGCGGGCTGGAGGCCTCCACCCGGCTCGATGCCACGCGCAGCGCCGCCGTGGTGGCGGGGTTCCTCGGGGTGCTGACCCTGTCGGTGCTCGATCTGGTGCCGCTCTTCAAGGGGCTGCTGGTGATGCTGGTGGTGCTGCTCTTCTCCCGCATCCTGACCCTGGACGAGATCCGCCGCCGCTTTCCCCTGGATATCTGGCTGGTGGTGGGCGGGGCGCTCGCCATCGCCGATCAGCTGGAGAAGAGCGGCCTGGCCAAGCTCATCGCCGACTGGCTGATGGGGGAGTTCAACGGGGCCAGTCCCTTTATCGCCTTCGTGGGGATCTATCTGTTTACCCTGGTGCTGACGGAGTTGATGAGCAACAACGCGGCGGCGGCGCTGGCCTTCCCCATGGGATTCCAGCTGGCGCTCAGCATGGATGTCTCCACCATGCCGTTCATTCTGGCGGTGCTGTTCGGGGCGAGCTCCAGCTTTATCCTGCCCTACGGCTACCAGACCAACCTGATGGTCTATGCGGCGGGCAACTACAAGATGCCGGATTATCTCAAGCTGGCCCTGCCGGTCTCCCTGGCCTACAGCATCGGGGTGATCGTCATGGTGCCCCTGCTGTTTCCGTTTTAAGGTCTGATACCGGGGGATGTGTTAAGGGCTGCTTATATTAACGCGGCTTTTATCAAGGCTGCTTATGATACAGGGGAGTGCCAGGGCACTGGCATCCAGGCGTGAGCGCCAATCAGGGGGAGTTGCATGCGCAATATCAGGGCATCAGCACCTTGCCGCCTCATCGCGAGGCGGCTCCCTGCGGTAACGGACAGTGTCAGTTTTGAGGCGTGAGCGCCAATCAAGGAGTGTTGGATGAGCAATATCGTGTGGCATCAGCATGCCGTCGACAAACAGAGCCGGGCCGAGCAGAAGGGGCAAAAGCCGCTGGTGATCTGGTTTACCGGGCTCTCCGGGGCGGGAAAGTCCACCCTGGCGGGGGCGCTGGAGCAGGCGCTGGCCGCCTCGGGCAAGCACACCTATCTGCTGGATGGGGACAATGTGCGCCACGGCCTGTGCGGCGATCTCGGCTTCGATGACGCCGCCCGCCAGGAGAATATCCGCCGGGTCGGCGAAGTGGCAAAACTCATGGTGGATGCGGGCCTGATCGTCCTCACCGCATTTATCTCGCCGTTCCGTGCCGAGCGGCAACTGGTGCGCAATCTCGTGGGTGAAGGGGAGTTCGTCGAGGTGTTTGTCGATGCGCCGCTCGCTGTCTGTGAAGAGCGCGACCCCAAGGGGCTCTACAAGAAGGCGCGGGCAGGGGAGATCCGCAATTTTACCGGTATCGACTCCGCCTATGAGGCACCCGAGCAGCCGGAAATCCATCTGCTGAATGCCGGCAAGTCGGTGGAAGCCTTGGTGGATGAGTTGCTAACCGCACTGCGGCTGCGGGGGCTGATTGACTGAGGTTGATTGTGCAAACCGAATATTGATAAACAAAGGAGGGCGTCTGCCCCCCTTGTTTATTGCTGGCGGGAGTCCTGTTATTTCTTCAGCTGGTGCTTTTGATATGTAGTGTGCAATACGCGCAGTGTATTACATAGCTAAAAGCCTTCCCCGCACCGCTTGCTCGAAATACCTGTCTCACTGTCATTTGTCGTGGCCTATCTCGTCGCATCACGGGGAAATATTGTGTCCTGAGGGGGCGACAACCACATGACGACCTGCATGGTGGAGCGCCCTAATTTTCCTACCTTCTACTCTCCAACAGCAAAATTCAAACAGTGTTGAGTAGGCTCGCCAAGAAGTTCATTCAATAGATGGTCTTCCTGTATTCCTTGATATCTACTTTCAATTTTCTCTCTTAAAGAAAAAAGCCTTGCTTCAGCACTTCTAACGGTAATCCCCCCATTTTTTGGAGCACTCAAAAGTAGAGGTCATGCGGCCTGTGCCAAGCGCTGTTTCGGCGTGTAGCCGCCCAGCGCCATATTGGGCCGCTCATGGTTATAAACCCACAGCCAGTTCGTGGCAAATTCCTGTAACTCATTCAGTGACTCAAACAGGTAATGGCCCAACCAGTCGTAACGCACAGTGCGGTTAAATCGCTCTATGTAGGCATTCTGCTGCGGGTTGCCTGGCTGGATATACCTCAGCGCAATCCTCTTCTGCTGCGCCCATTGCTTGAGCTCTTCGCTGATGTATTCCGGACCATTATCACAGCGGATTGCGGCTGGTTTGCCCCGCCACTCGATGACCTGCTCCAGCACCCGTTTGACTCGCGAGGCAGGCAAGGAAAAATCCACCTCGATGCACAGTGCTTCGCGATTGAAGTCATCGATCACATTAAACAACCGCACCGAACGACCATCGCTGAGCTGGTCATGCATAAAGTCCATCGACCAACAGTGATTCGGTTGGTCAGGGACTGCCAACGGCTCCGGCTTGGCCCGCACTAGCCGCTTCTTGGGTTTTATCCGCAGATTGAGCTCTAGCGCCCGATAGATCCGGTAGACCCGCTTGTGGTTCCAGCCAAAGCCTTTGACGTTACGCAGGTACAGGAAGCACAGTCCGAAACCCCAGTTGCGCTGGTTGGCGGTGAGGCGCAGCAGCCAGTCGGCAATCTCCTGGTTTTCATCAGCCAGCACGGGCTGATAACGGTAGCAACCCTCGCTCACCTTGAACACCTGGCAAGCCAGACGGATAGAAATGGCGTAATGAGCCACAGCCTTGGTCGCCATCTCCCTGCGGGCAGATGGCGTCACCACTTTTTTGCCATCGCCTCGGAGATGATCTCAGCCTTTAGGCGCTCCTCGGCATACATCTTCTTAAGGCGACGATTTTCCTCTTCCAGCTCTTTGAGGCGCGCCATGAGAGAGGCATCCATGCCACCGAATTTGGAGCGCCACTTGTAGAAGGTGGCGGAGCTGATGCCATGCTCACGGCAGAGCTCAGGGACGGGTGAACCAGACTCGGCCTGCTTGAGGATGGCGATGATCTGTGCATCGCTAAAGCGTGATGTTTTCATGTAGAACCTCCTGCGTTCAAGATACGAGAAAATTCTACTTATGAGCACCTCAGTTTTTCGGGGGGATTACCTAACAAGTTCGTTATAAGTGACTGCGTAGATCTCTCCAAATGTTTCATCTCTACTTCGCCCAATAGATTCATATGTTCCGGTGAAGGCATCGATACGATCACCAACAACATATCCTTTTATATAGGGTCTAGAAGAATCAACACCCGCGTGCCAGATATCTTGCACATATCGTTTAGCTTGATCCATTTCGTCTCGTCCAATTTCAAATCCACCTTTTTTGAGTTCTATGAGTAAAACGCGTTTAGTTGTTTTTATTTCTCCGCTAAACTCTTCTAGAGCGAGAGCACTAATGGATGAGTTCTCTCCTACCACAATATCTGGCCTCTTCGCAGAGTTCACAAACTGGTCTTTAGAAAACTTTCTCTTGAAGACAATTTCCATAGTCTTTCTTAGTCCTCGATTACTCGAGTATTCCGGTGTATCGAACTCTGGTCCGAATATCCATCTAGCCTTTTCAATTAATGGATGAAGAGTATGCAATTCATCAACAGAGTGATCACCACTTAGCCTCTCAATAGCCTCCACGATCTTTATTCTTGAATCTATTTCAGCAAGAATAGTCATCGCATCGGTGATGCACCAATCTTCAAGAAAATCATTTAATGCTTTTACATCGGCTGCTGAAAACTGCGTTAATTTATAAAGAAGTGGGATTCCTGCTCTTGACTTTTCAATGTTTATTGCAGCTTTGAATGCAAGTTCTAATAGCTCTAACTTTATATCTGGGTTTTCTGTAAGTATCTGATCTAAAAAATCATATAGTTCTTTCTTCGCCAAGCTTGGAAGCTCACTCATTTCATTTTTGTGTTTAGCAACGACCTGGCGCTTAGTATTAGCCAGCTCAGCCTTAGAAAACTCTAAGTAGCAAGCCTTAACAAACTTTGAGATGTCTTCACAAACTAATGAAATAGCAGAAAAGTCTGATTTAAATCCAGACCAGTCAGCTTCTATATAATCCAACAAATTTTCAGACTCTGCGATCAAAGTATATCGTTTTGCAAATGTTCGCCTGCCATCCAAAATCTGAATTCCATTAACAGACCACGATGGACTGCCTAGGAGTCGTCCTTCTAGCCAGAAAGCAACTCCATGTTGTTTAGAATTTCTGGATGCTACAGATGAGTCAACTAGCGTTAAACGTATATTGATGTCTCCGATAGGATTTATATCTACTTGCTTTACTATTCCTGGGTGCTCTGCGAGAGTGATTAAATTGTCATTTATATAGACTTTAAATTCCGGGTTAAATAGAAATCTAGCTGAAATTATTTCAGATAATTCCTCTAAAGAAATGAGGTTTCTACTAATGACAACAGATATTTTAGTTCCATGGCCTTCTGCTTCGATTTCTGTATGATTAACAACCTGAATGGGCTGCTTTCCAGATGATAAACTTAGAACGTAGGAATTTTTACGTCCATCTTTCCAAGTTTCAACTTTGTATTTGTCATTGAAGCAAAGGCCTGCATGTCGTCCAACTCCGTTGCGACCAAATGCCAGCCTTCTTCTTGTAATCTCATTCCCTTGTGGAATTTCAACAAACAAACCTTGATGTTTTCTCCTGTCATATCTTAGTTTAAGCCAGCGTTGCTCAAACTGCTCTGCGGTCATTCCACTTCCATTATCAGAAACAGTAAGTAATCCTTGAATATCTTTTGGTAAAGATATTCTCACCTCGGAAGCACCGGCATCATGCGCATTGGCAATTAGTTCAGTTATCGCTATGTCTGCCTTAGTCGCGATAGAACCAATTTCTCTGATAAGAAACCCATCTTCATAAGTTACAGAATAATCCATATATGTTCCTTCATGGCAGACATTAGAAGTCAACGCATCATTAACCGATGCAGTTATGCGACTTATAGCACCTAAAGCTGTGTAATTTATTGACTAATTAGCATTCGATTGCACTATCGTTCAACATTATTTTGATCTAGCTCAATTGCTTCATCGAAGCTGAAACTCATTGGAAAAATATTTTTCCTAGTGATTTCATTGTTTGTAAAATCTTCAACTTCAAATAAAGCATCCACCGATCTAGTATGTTGGGCTAAAAATCGTAGGTTGGTGCTGAACGAAGTGAAGCCCAACGTTTACTGCGAAACATATCGACAAAATTTTTTATCGTTCATCCAATCCATCTTTATCCCGTGCTGGTTGGCATGATAATGCTCGTCTATTGGGCTTAGCTAAATAAAAATTGGATAGTCACCATTTTGGTTCTGTGGGCCACTACGCGGCGATTAGAATGGTGGCTATCCCTAATTTTATTTAAGCGAAATTTTATCTGCGTGTAATAATCTGATTTTAAACTCGGAATCACCAAGGGTTATATTCCATCGGGTTTCCATAAATCTAAGCAATTCCAGTCCTCGCTCTAATATTTCATTCGGTGTCCAGTTTGTATTTTGAGCAACCTCATTCTCGGAAACAGAGCCGTTGTAATAACCAACACCTGTACCGTTATTGACCTTTTGAGGAAAACTATCATTTTGCAATGCCGAGTTTTTGGCGCGAGAAAGAGGTAACAGATTACCTAAAGAGTGGGTTAAATAGCGTCGTTCCTGCTCATTCAGGTGACCGAAACGCTCACACCAATAAGCATTATCAGGAGTTTGTGGAAAGATATGCTCCAAAGTTAAATGATCTTTTTTACTGGTTTTCAGTACATCCCAAGTGAGTTTACTGGCAGCCTGTTTACCTTTTTCCTTGAGCCAGTACTCATGTTCAT
Organism: Aeromonas sp. INTO2; assembly: GCF_049860605.1. Taxonomy (NCBI): domain Bacteria; kingdom Pseudomonadati; phylum Pseudomonadota; class Gammaproteobacteria; order Aeromonadales; family Aeromonadaceae; genus Aeromonas; species Aeromonas sp. INTO2. Next base: position 3,407,185 of record NZ_CP187588.1, on the reverse strand, counting down.
ATAGAAAGTAGCGAATCCCATCCCAGTGGTAAAATCCATTTCTGTCCAACTCGTACTTCTCTTCAATGTGAGCTAGAAATTTATCAGAATCATAGTAGCGATCAATCCAAGCATTTATGGACTCAACTACCTCTTTAATCGACCTAACCCCAGTCAATAAATCCCGCGACATACTGAAGAACTCTGTGTCACCGGTATTAGCACGGCGCTGGCTTAGATTGAACAGTGTGAAGTTATAGCGTTCAGCTGCTGCCAGCAGCTTACTAATCATTTCGGGATCTTGCCTAGATGCAAATGCCGACAAGATCAGAGGCTTAAAAGACCTAAAGCTTAAACGCTCCAAGCGATCCAGCCACAGTTTCTGAGAATCGTTAAGCTGGTTGCCTTGCGTATAATAAGGGTCATGCATAAAGAACCAGTAGACAACAGACTGCTGAAGACTTTTTACATAGTCAGAGATCTCTTCAATTTTAAGTTCATCTTCTACGTTTTTGGAGTGAGTAATATTTCGCGCATTAAACTTCTCATTCAGTAGAAAATTGATGTAATCATCCCCTTTTTTGCGAGTATATTTGAAAAACATTGTCCAATGGTTACGTAAAAAGAGGTTGTCGCTGAGGGGTATATCTGGGTTTTTACCTAAGTACTCATACATCGTTTTCCATGCATCATTAATATTAGCCCTTAGTTGCTCTCGACCATCATTGTCTTTAAATAATGTAGAAAGATAGATTAACCTATTCTTAAGCAACTCCAAACTGGTCAGTGGCTTACCACGATTATTCATTGTCTCGAAAGTAACAAAAACATCAATATCCTCATCAATTTCGTATAGATTAAATTTAAGTTTCTGCGTTAGTTTCTTATAAATTATGGCTATCTCATCAATTGGCATTACAGCTAACCGCTCCATAAAGTAGCTTTTAGCAAAGCTGAGATTGCGTGTATAGAGTGTTTCCACAAACTGATTTGAGCTGGAATGTTCACCAAAGATCTTGGTTTTCATGTATTCATCGCTGGGATTATCTTTCTCATACCCAAAAATGAAACTCTGCTGTAATTTATTGTCTGCTTCAAAAAATATGAACTGCTTACGAATAGAAGCAATAGATTGATAGTTCAGTTCTGCACCATTATCGACTGATTCTAGGATCGCTTGCAAAAGGATCATTGACGTGGTTAAACGCTGCTGACCATCCACTACATAAAATGGGCGAAACCCTACACCTTCGATTAGCCATAGGTCTTTTTCCCAGCGCTGATATAAATGGGACTTCACTGGTTCAAGAGTGATTACACCAGTATAGTGAATCCGACCTACTTCTAGCTGAAGAATATCTTCCCAAAAATCTTCAATTTGGTGCGCCTTCCATGCATATCCACGCTGATAATCAGGAATACGCAATAACCGCCGTTCGAAAATATCGCTAAGGCTATTCAATTTCATACCTAAATTTCCATTTATCTCGTATGTTGGGCTAAAAATCGTAGGTTGGTGCTGAACGCAGTGAAGCCCAACGTTTACCGTGCAACGTATCTACACATTTGTTTTAACCGATCGACCCAACACATGTTTATTCCGCTCTGGTTGAGGTCATCATGCTCACCTGTTGGGCTTGGCTAGGCTCTGTGCCCACCTGCAAAAACCACGCTACCGCCCCTGAATCTCAGCCTCCAGCCTGCTGCGCTTTCCCTGTGGCTCCGGTCTGGTTCATGGCTGACTCCGACAAGAGGTGATCCCGATTGCCATGTTACCGAACGGAGCTGGTTAGGGAAGGGGGATCGGGTGATTTCTCGGGCAAGATCAATAAATTGGGGGGACAGCGGGGCCTGCGGCAGGTTGGATAAGAAGGCTCTCAAGGCGCAACGCTTTCCCGCTCAACGCTCAACGCTCAACGCTCAACGCTCAACGTTCAACGCTCAAGGCCCACGATTCACGGTGTATGGATGGGGGAGTGAGGTCATTGCCCTGCCGAGGGCCATGCGGTGCAGCCGAGAGGGGTGGCCTGGCACGGGCGAGCAGGTGGTTGGGAGGGGGCGAAAGAGCCGCGGGTTCAGTCGAGGACTCGAATTTGAAACCCGCTCAGACACCCATGCACCACCCAAAAGAGGGGCCCGCTGCCGGTGACGGCAGGGGCCCGTTTTTATTGTTAGCGCACGGTCTTTGGGTCTGGTTTCCTCCGTGAAGGCTTAGCGGGCCAGCAGGGGTTGGCCGCTGGTCAGGGCGGTGCTGGTTGGCCGGGTGGCGGGATGCTGCTGGAACTGGCGTACCAGCCGCTCCAGATCCCCGAGCTGCTTCACGAGCGCAATGATGCCCTGCACGGCGTGGCGGCTGCCCTGGCTGGAGTCGTCGGCCAGACGCTTGATGTCCAGCACGCTGTGGTGGATGTCCTGGGTGACCAGGGATTGCTCCTGCACCGCCTGGGCTATCTGGTTGCTGCCTGCGGTCACCTGCAACAGGCGTTCGCTTATCTGTTGCAGGATATCGCCAGTGGCGGCGGCCTTGAGGCGGCAACTGGCGGAGAGTTGCTCCCCTTGCGCCATGGCCTGCTGGGCATCGTCGGCGCTGGCCTGCAAGAGGCTTATCATCTGCTGGATCTCGCCGGTGGAGGATTGGGTCTTGATGGCCAGGGTGCGGATTTCGTCCGCCACCACCGAGAAGCCGCGACCGGACTCGCCTGCCCGGGCCGCTTCGATGGCCGCATTGAGGGCCAGCAGGTTGGTCTGGTTGGCGATGTTGTTGATGACGTCCAGGATGCCGTCGATGGCGCGGCACTGGCTGGCCAGCGCCTCTATCACGGCGCGGGAGGTGAGCAGCTCGCCGTGAACCCCTTCCACCGCCGCCACGGTATCGAGCACGCTGCGATTACCCTCCCGAAACAGCACGGCGGTGTTGTCCAGGCTGTCCGAGGAGGCGCTCGAGCTGTGGGAGACTTCGCGAATGGACGCCGTCATCTCGGTGATGGCGGTCGCGACCTGGTTGGTCTGGGCCTGCTGTTGCTGCAGGTTGCCGGTGATGGACTCGGCATTGTTCAGATCCGTCTGCGCCGCCTGCACGATCTGCTGGCAGGTCTGCTGGGTGCGGGCCAGCACCGCATTGAACTCGGCCTGGTTCATCTTCATGGCGAGCTCGACGGCAGCCAGACGATCGACCCGGCCGGTATACAGCAGTTGCATCAAGGGGTTGTCGAAACGGTGGCGGGTCAGGGTCTCCAGCCGGGCGAGGCGCCGGGAGAGGGTCTGGCAGATGACGAGCGCAACCACCAGGGGCAGGGCGCCGATGAGCAGAGGCCAGCCCGGGCCGTGCTGATAGCCGAGGGTGACCAGACTGGCCAGCAGCGCCATCAGGCAGAGGTGGATCCCCAGGGTGTGGCAGCAGGGAGGCAGGCGCAGGGCCCGGGGGGTCTTGCCGCGGCGCATCTCGTCATAGACCCGCTCCGCACGCTGCTTGATCGCGTCGTCCGGCGCCGTGCGCACCGACTGGTACTCCACCACCTTGCCGCTTGCGTCCTGAATGGAGGTGACGAAGGCGTTGACCCAATAGTGATCCCCGTTCTTGCAGCGGTTCTTGACCGGGCCCATCCAGCTTTTGCCTTCCCGCAGATGGCGCCACATGTCGGCAAACGCCTGGGGCGGCATGTCGGGGTGGCGGACCAGGTTGTGAGGGGCCCCTTGCAGCTCCTCCAGGGTGAAGCCGGCTATCTGGCAGAACTCGTCGTTGGCATAGGTGATGCGGCTCTCCAGATCCGTGGTGGAGATCAGGTTCTGGTGCGACGGGTAGAGGCGCTCACGCTGGGTAACGGGTTGATTGACTCTCATGGTACTTCCTGCCTGACAGAGGAAAGAGAGTCTGGTTGCAATTCGTACACCAGAGTGCCCAAAAACGCTTAAATTGCGTTCTATATGTCTCTTTTGTGCTCAAAGCCCGTAGTGGGGGGAACATGGCCCGGGCTCGCGTCCGCCCCTGCTGTCAGGATTCGCTTTTTGGGAGCCGTTTTGGCAATGGCGGGGCGGGTTTCGCAATTTGGCAAGGCGGGGCCGGGGCCTCCGCCAGCCTCAGGCGGGCAGATCCGGCTCGCTGACCGGGGCCGGCATCTGGGTCTCTATCTGCAGGTGGGTGGAGAGCAGGGTCTTCAGATCCTGCAGGTACTCCTCCAGAGGGGGCTCGTCCAGCAGCAGGGCAAGCTCGTTGCCGATGGGGGTGAGCCGGTAATAGAGCAGGGTGAGGTTGCTCTGGCGTTGGCGCAGACGCCAGCGCTGGTTGCCAAAGGCCAGCTCGACCCCGTCGGCGGGCAGGGGACCGGATTCGAGCTCGCCACGGTGCAGCAGCCCGAGATCACACAGCAGCAGCAGGGCGCTGTAGGGCACCCGGTATTTGCCGAGCCCCATCCGGGTGACCTTGGCGCGACTGAGCAGGCTGGCCCCCTTGTGCATGCCCAGCAGCAGGCGCTGCTCGTCGCTGCCCTCGTAGTGGCAGGAGAGGGCGCAGATGCGCTGGAACAGCTGGGCTTCGCGCTGGGTCATCTCCTTGAGGGTGTTGAGGGCTCGGATGGAGAAGCGGCCCGGGGTGGCGACTTCCAGGGCGAAGATGCGGCCCCACAACTGCTGCATGGGGGTCATGCTGATGTCTTCGGCCAGTTGCAGGAAGCGGGTGAGCCAGTCGCTGTCTATCTCGCCGCCGGCGGCGGTCTCTTCGCAGTGGCGCGCGGCCATCACCATGATGGATTCCAGATTGCGCTGGCGGGTGGCCTGCTCCGCCAGCTGGCGAAAGGTGGCGCGCTGCTCGAAGGTGCTGTCGCTGTTGCGGGTGAGCATGCCATCGATGCCGCGGCTGCGGGCCAGGCGCAGGGTCTGCTCCTGGCTGCTCAGGATGGAACTCTCTTTCTTGGGGGGCAGGTCAGCCATGCTGGCTCCGTGATGGCAAGGTCTGGTAGTGAATGTTACTCCAACCAGATCCATGAACAATCCCTTTGCCGGGGTCGTCACGGGATAAAAAATGGCCTCCCGGGGGAGGCCATCAGGGGCTCACTCTTCGTAGACGCTGACCTCGACCGCGTCCATGGAGTAGGAGGCGGTGGCCATCTCGTGGCTGGAGCTGACGGTGTGCATCTTGCCCTTGACCCAGATGGCGTCCCAGAGGTCATCCACCGGCGCCCCCTTGGGGTAGCTCACGTAGATCACCTGGTTGGTGGGCGGGGGCGGCACGTGAATGCAGGCGCCGAAGTAGGGGACCAGCAGGAAGGCGGTGATGGTCTTGGCATCCCCTTCCAGGGGCACCACGAACCCGGGGATCCGCACCTCCTGATTGTCCAGCTTCTTGTTGACGCTCCCCACCGGCTGCGGCACCGAGGAGAAGTCGCCATCATGGCTGACCTGGGGCGGTGGCAGCAGTTTTTCCCCCTCCGGGATGAGGATATCCCAGTCGATGGTCTTGTAATCTGCGGCCATGGCAGGCAGCACCAGCAGGCTGGCCAGCAGCGCCACTATTTTCCACTTCATCATCTGTTCTTCTCTCTTGGTCGGATGCGTCGGGTCAGACGCGAATGCTCATGCCGTCGCTCAGGCTGTAGCGGTAAGCGCGGGCGGCAGGCAGCAGCCCGATCACCATGCCCGCCAGCCAGACCAGGCCCAGCAGTTGCCACTCATAGGCGCTCGGCAGACCCAGGCTCATTTGCAGGCCATAGTGGCTGAGCAGCCAGGGGCTAGCAAGCCCCTGACCGAGATAGAGCGCGGCCACCCCGAGGGCGATGCCCGCCGTGGTGAGCGCCATCGCCTCCAGCGCCAGCAGCAGGAAGAGGTGGGCAGGGCCCGCCCCCAGGGAGCGCAGAATGGCGAGCTCGCGGCGCCGTTCGTTGAGGCCGGCGAGCAGGGTGGTCAGCATGCCGATGAGGCCCGCCACCACCACGAAGCCCGCGATCACCGACAGGGCGGTCTCCGCCACGCTCATCAGCCCCCAGAGCTCCTGCAGAGCGGCTCCCGGCAGGATGGCCATCAGGGGCTCTCTGGGATAGGTGTTGACGCTGCGCTGCAACTGGAACGCCAGGATCCGGTTGCTTAGCCCCACCATGAAGGCGGTGATGGTCTTGGGGGTGAGATCCAGCGCCATCGCCTGTTCCGGGGTCACGTTCTTGCTGTGACGACCGGTGTCCCAGCCCAGATGGATCGCCTCTATGCCCGCCAGCGGCACATGAATGGTGCGATCGATGGGGGTGCCGGTGGGGGCCAGGATCCCCACCACCTTGAACGGCATGTTGTCGTGCTGGCTGAACGAGGTGTTGCCGGCGCCATGGGCGATGACGATGGATTGATCCAGGTGATAGCCGAGCTTTTCGGCCACCTGGGCACCCAGCACTGCTTCAAACGGTGTTTCGAAGGGGCGACCTTCGCGCAGGACGAGCGCCTGCTGCTGGCCGTACTTCAGGTGGGTGAAGTAGTCCCCATTGGTGCCGAGCACGCGAAACCCCTTGTGGGAGTCACCAAGGGAGAGGGGGATGGTCCAGGCGATACCGGGCCTGGCCTTGATGGCCTGGTAGGAGTCCCAGCCCACGTTGTTGGTGGGGTTGCCGATGCGAAACACCGAATAGAGCAGCAGGTTCACCTGGCCGGAGCGGGCGCCGACGATGAGATCGGTACCCGAGACGGTGTTGGCGAAGCTGTCCCGTGCCTGACTGCGCACCCGCTCCACCCCGAGCAGCAGGGTGACGCTGATGGCGACGGCCAGCAGGGTGAGCCCGGCGGTGAGGCGACGGGCCCAGAGACTTTGCAGGGCGAGTTTCAGCATGAAAGCCTCCGCAGTGAAGGGGAGATGGCCGGACGGGCTGCGAGATGATGGCGTGTGGTCATGCCGCCCTCCGGTTGAGCTGTTGCAGGTTCTCCACCCGGGGAAAGAGGGGCTCCAGATAGGGATCGTGACTGACGAAGACCAGGGTAGACCCCTGCTTGTCGCACTCCTCGAACAGCAGCCGGATGAAGGCGGCCCGGTTGTCGGTGTCCAGGGCCGAGGTGGGCTCGTCGGCGATCACCAGAGGAGGGGAGCCTATCAGGGCGCGGGCGGCGGCGACTCGCTGCTGCTGGCCGATGCTGAGGGCGTGGACGGGGCGATGGAGTGCCTCATCCGGCAGTTGCAGTTCTGCCAGCAGGCGGCGCGCCTCCTGCTCGGGGCTCCCTGTCAGGCGGGCCCGCTTGGCGGGTGAAAAGGTGAGGGCAGCGGTGACGTTGTCCTGCACCGAGAGAAACGGCAGCAGATTGAACTGCTGGAAGATGTACCCCAGATTGGCCGCCCGGAACTGGTCACGGGCGCGGCCGGAAAGCCGGGCCAGGGGCTGGCCCAGCACCTCCAGGGTGCCGTGGTTGGCGGTCTGGATACCGGCCAGCAACCCGAGCAGGGTGGACTTGCCACAACCCGATGGGCCCTTGATGAAGACGCGCTCACCCTCGTGGATGCGAAGGGCGGGCAGATCGAGGACGGCTTCGTGACCCGGCCAGGCAAAGGCCAGATCACGGATCTCAACCACGGCATGTTTCATGGTGTTACCAGCCCAGTTTGTTGGCGGACGGAGTCAGTTCGGCGGCAGTCTGGCCGGTGGGCAGTATGCCCTGCACGCTCAGCTTCTCCAGGCTCGGGTAGAGGCTGAACAGGGTGGCCTCGAGACCGGTGAGCTTGGCCGGGGTAGCGCAGGTGTAGGTGTACATGGCTCCCATGTCCGCATGGCCCGCGTCGTCGTGATGGTGTTCATCGTGAGCGCCATCAGCCTTGTCGTGCTCGTGCTCGTGCTCGTGCTCGTGCTTGTGCTCATGGTCATGATCTTCCTTGGCGGCCTGCAGCTCCTGCTGGGTCAGCTTGCAGCCGGCGGCAGTGTCGAAACGGAAGAGGGCGTCGGGCTGCTGGAGGCGGGCCACCGCCTTGGCATACTGCGCTTTCTCCTCATCGGTGTTGGCGGCATGCTCGAAGCCCACCAGATCGGCGGCAGGGGCTTGCAACTCGATCATCAGCTGGTTGCCGTCGAGTACCAGGTTGAGGTGACCGTGACCGTGCTCATGGGCACCGTGGCTGTGACTTTCGTGTTCGTCGTGATTGGCCTGGGCGCCGAAGGCGGCAGCGGCCAGCAACAGGGTGACTGCTTTCATCGTTAATCCTTTTGAATAAATAGAGAAAAGATTGGTTCAAAAAAAGAAACAATGAAGGGGCGGTGGGGCGCGGATACGGCGATGTCCCGTGGTGCCGGTGGCCGCCCTCGGTTGGGGAGTGCCGATATACCGGTCGATGCCAAAGGAGAGGGGAGGGAGTACGGGGGTCGGCGTCAGTGCCAGCTTGCCATCCAGATGCAGGACGCAGAGGGTGCAGGCATGACCGTGATCGGGCAGGGCAGCTTCAAGAGGGTGCTGTGCCAGCACCGGTTGCATCCACAACCAGCCCAGCAGCAACACCCAGATTGTCAGTGTGGAACGACCCATAGACCCTTGTGGAAAGGGCGCCATCAGCGCCCTTCTCTCTGATTCAGAGATGGGACTGGATGAGCCCCATCACCTTGGTTATCTCGGCGGCATCGAGCTGGCCATCTTTGGCAAACAGCACCTTGCCCTCTTTATCCAGCAGTATGATGGCCGAACTTTCCGGGGTAAGCGCCCAGGCGTTGCGGGCCATCCCCTTGGCATCCAGCACCATGGCGGACCAGGGGAACTCCTTCTTGCTGTCCTCGGCACTGCTCTTCACGAAACCGGACGTGCCCCAGATGGCGTCATTGCTGTTGATGATGGTGACGGTCTGGTACTTGTCGTGGGGCAGCTTGGCCGCCTTGATCGCCTCGATCATGGGGGCATTGAGCTCCTTGGCGCTGGAGCGACCCGCAATGTGCTGGATCAGGAAGACCTTGCCGGTCAGGACCTTGCTCTGCCAGGGCTGATAGCTGATCTCCTTCTCCTTGAGCACCAGCTCCCCCTTGTCGCTGATGTTGACCAGCGGCACCTGGGTTGATTCCTTGATGTTGTGGGCCATGACCAGGGTTGGCAGCAGCGCCAGAGTAAGCACGAGATGTTTCATCCGGATGACACTCCTTTGTGATGTTATAACGATTTTTGGGTCGAGGGAATGGGACCCTGAACATCCTAAACTGATCGGATCTGTTTAAAAAGTGTTAAATAATGCAGGGTGCGACGGTGATCTTGTCAACATGGGCGCCATCCCCCCAATGACGGCGGCAAGGATGGCATGTCATCCATCAAAAGCAAGTGATGGTCATAAGAGGCTAGTAGAGCGGTTCGCTGATCAGGGGAATCTGGGCCATGGTCATCTGCTGGGCCAGCAGGGGAGAACCGGTGAGCAGCACGTGGCGCTGATTGCCGATCACCAGGGTGTCTCCCTCAAGGCCGCTGTCGGCCGTGATGGCGAGCCAGGCCGGCGAGACGCTGCCGATGCTGATGTTCGGATAGATGATGCTGAGACTGTACTGGGGCGCCAGCTCCGCCAGCAAACTGGCCATGAGCAGCGCCTTCTCGTCGCTGTCGGCCTTGTTGTCCTGCAGGGCCTGCAAGGGCGGAGCGAAGTGGTCCATTTGCTCGGGCGGGGTGGGGATGCCGCTCAGCCACTCCTGCAGCAGGGTGACGCTGGTGGCGAGCTCCTTGGCCGAAAACTGCTGTGCCAGGGGTTTGAGGTCTCCCTTGAACTGATAGAACAGCTGGGAGTAGTTGGGGCGCACACAGGGCAGCTTCTGATTGGCCGGGTGCACGCAGGGTTGGACCCGCATCTCGTAGAAGGCGTCCTCCTGATATTGCCGGTAGGCCTGCCAGAACTGGGCGGATTCGAGGCTGCTGTCGTGCAGGGTAAAGGCCTGTTCCAGGTTGCAGAACTTGGTGGCCGTCTCCGGGCTGTGCTGGTTGATCTGGTTGATGCTGTTGTAGAGGCGCGGACTGATGTAGGAGTAGAGTGTTTCCAGCGGGAAGTTGAGGGCGGTGTCGAGCTGTGTCATCTCGTGACGGCTGGCTGAAAAGGTGCGCTCATCCGCCGTCAATTGCAGGTGCTTTTGCTGACCATCCGCAGATTGCCACTGCCAGCTCAGGTTGATCTCGTTGGCCTGCGCCATGGTGCCGAAGAGCAGACTGCACAGAAAGCCTTGTGCCAGTTTCATGGTGCGCCTCCGCCTGGGTTGATAATAAACAACTAGGTGAGTGACCGGCATTTGGATTGGTCTGGTGACAGATATATTGGTAATTATCTGATCTGACTTTAAATTTAATTCAGGAAATAAGTCATGGGGGAAATCATCATGAAGCTTGTTTCACGGTTTCTGCTGATATTGGTGGCCACGCCGGCGCTGGCGGGGCAGGTCATCGTCAATCAGGGATTGTCCAGCGCGGATACCTTCGCCCTGCGGGATCAGCTGGCCCGGGAGCATGAATGGCAGGAGTGGCTGCGCTTCCAGCAGGCCATCAAGTGGCTGGAGGTGCTGCCGGTCAACTGCGATCTGGTGGGAGGTGCCGGTCAGGAATATCGCTGCGGTGATGACTATTACCGCCCCTATCGGCAAAACGGGCGCGACCTCTATATCCAGGGGGATCCCCCCGGAGCGTCCCCGCAACGACCAATAAAAAAGGCGCCATAAGGCGCCTTTTTTGCGAGGAATACGCTTATTTTGCAGCGTAACGCTCGGCAGAGGTCTTGATTTCGGCTTCGGCAGCGGCCTTGTCGCCCCAACCTTCCACTTTGACCCACTTGCCCGCTTCCAGCTCTTTGTAGCGCTCGAAGAAGTGCTGGATCTGGGCTTTCAGCAGCTCGGGCAGATCGTTCACATCCTGGATGTGATCATACTGCTTGGTCAGCTTGGAGTGGGGTACGGCCACGATCTTGGCGTCTTCGCCAGATTCGTCGGTCATCTTCAGCACGCCGACCGGGCGGCAGCGGATGACGGAGCCAGCCAGCAGCGGGTAGGGAGTCGGAACCAGCACGTCGACCGGATCCCCGTCCAGGGACAGGGTGGCGTTCACGTAACCGTAGTTGCACGGGTAGAACATCGGGGTGGACATGAAACGGTCAACGAAGATGGCGCCGCTGTCCTTGTCGACTTCGTATTTGATCGGGTCGGCGTTCTGCGGGATTTCGATGATGACGTAGATGTCGTCAGGCAGGCTCTTGCCGGCCGGTACCAGGTTCAGGCTCATGACGTTTCCTTTGAGTGTTGGAGTCAAGTTTGCAGGCCGACATTATAGCGATGTCCCGTCAAATGACCATATTTCAAGGGCCGGGTGGCGTGCTGGAGGGTGGCTTTTACCCGCGCTTGCCCGATTTCTGTCGTGTGCGGGCGCGGATGCCTTCGCTCCCCATGGGCGCGGCTTGTGCCACCGGGTCAACAGACCCTAGAATGCGCACTCCCTTTACTGGAAAAGGCAGCGGTATGCACATTCACATTCTCGGGATCTGCGGCACCTTCATGGGTGGTCTGGCGGTGTTGGCAAAACAGCTTGGCTATCGGGTGACCGGCTCTGACGCCAACGTCTATCCCCCCATGAGCACCCAGCTCGAGCAACAGGGCATCGAACTGACCGAAGGCTACGACCCCTCCCAGCTCGATCCGGCGCCGGATCTGGTGGTGATCGGCAATGCCATGAGCCGTGGCAACCCCTGTGTGGAATATGTGCTGGACCGCAATCTGCCCTATATCTCCGGCCCCCAGTGGCTGCTGGAGCACGTGCTGAAAGATCGCTGGGTGCTGGCCGTCGCGGGCACCCATGGCAAGACCACCACCGCCAGCATGCTGGCCTGGGTGCTGGAGTATGCCAAGCTGGAACCCGGTTTCCTCATCGGCGGCGTGCCGGGCAACTTCCCGGTTTCCGCCCGTCTCGGCTCGGCTCCCTTCTTTGTGATTGAAGCGGACGAATATGACTGCGCCTTCTTCGACAAGCGATCCAAGTTTGTCCACTATCACCCGCGCACCCTGGTGATGAACAACCTGGAGTTCGACCACGCGGACATCTTCCCGGATCTCGCCGCCATCCAGCGCCAGTTCCACCACCTGATGCGCACCGTGCCGAGCAACGGCCGGGTGCTCTTCCCCAAAGGTGATGACAACCTTACCGCCGTGCGCGAGATGGGCTGCTGGAGCGAGGTGGAGCTGGTGGGTCAGGACGACGCCAAGTGGAAGGCGGTCAAGCTGGCGGACGACGGCTCCGCCTTCGAGGTGTGGCTGGATGGGGTCAAGCAGGGGGAGGTGCACTGGGAGTGCATCGGAGAGCACAACGTCAACAACGGTCTGATGGCCATCGCCGCCGCCCGTCATGCCGGTGTCATGGTGGAGCACGGGATCAACGCCCTCTGCCAGTTCAAGTCCCCCAAGCGGCGCATGGAGCTGAAAGGGGAAGTGGCCGACATCAGCGTCTACGATGACTTCGCCCACCACCCCACCGCCATCGAGACCACCCTGGGCGGACTGCGCGCCAAGGTGGGCAAGGCCCGCATCCTGGCAGTGCTGGAGCCCCGCTCCAACACCATGAAGCTCGGGGTTCACAAGGAGGAGCTGGCCGGTTGCTTCGACGGTGCCGACGAGGTGTTCTTCTTCCAGCCCCCCAACATCGGCTGGGATCTGGGGGAGGTGACGGCCCACATGACCCGGCCTGCCCGGGTATTCGAGGCCCTTGATGCCCTGATTGGCGCCCTGGTGGCCGAGAGCCGCCCAGGGGATCATATTCTGATCATGAGCAACGGCGGGTTCGGCGGCATTCACGACAAGCTGATCGCCCGCCTCAAGGAGCTGCAGAGCGCATCATGAACAAGGCCATCACCCTGGCGCTGACCGGCGCCTCCGGCGCTCCCTATGCCCTGCGCCTGCTGGAATGCCTGGTGCAGGCGGACTATCGGGTCTTCCTGCTTGCCTCCTCGGCGGCCAGGGTTGTGCTCAAGACCGAGCAGCAGCAGGATTGGCCGGGCTCCCCCAGGGAGCTGTCGGCGTACCTCTGTCGCCATTATGGTGCCAAAGAGGGTCAGATCGTCGCCTGCGGCAAGGAGGAGTGGTTCTCGCCGGTGGCTTCCGGCTCGGCGGCCCCCAAACAGATGGTGGTCTGCCCCTGCTCCATGGGCACCGTCTCGGCCATTGCCAACGGCACCTCGGACAACCTGCTGGAGCGGGCGGCGGACGTGGTGATCAAGGAGCGGGGCCAGCTGATTCTGGTGCCCCGGGAGAGCCCCTTCTCGGCGATCCATCTGGAGAACATGCTCAAGCTTGCCCGTCTTGGCGTGACCATCATGCCGGCGGCACCAGGGTTCTACCATGAACCCAAAAGCATCGAGGATCTGGTGGACTTCATGGTCGCCCGCATCCTCGACCACCTGGGTGTCGAGCATGAGTTGACCAGTCGCTGGGGTTATGCAAACCACTGATACGGCGGGGAGCGGACAAAAAAGCGGCGCCGGGCTGTAAAGCCCGGCGCCGCGTTGTCAACATCTGCACGAGTCAGCTGGCCTGGATGGGGGCCGTCACGTACTTGAACAGGAAATCCGTCACCTCTTCCCGGCTCGGGCGTTGCGGCTGATTGATCATCTGCATCATCACATAGCCAAAACCGGTCAGGGAGCGGGCCAGATCCTGCGCCGACAGCACGCTCTGGATCTCGCCGTTGTCGATGGCCCGTTGCAGGTGGGGGGCAATGCGCTCCAGCGCCTTGTCCAGCAGCCGGGTGTAGCGAGGCCACACTTCTTCCCGCACCGAGGAGCTCCACTCCAGCCAGATGCTGGCGTGATCGGGCTTATCATAGGCGGCGTCAACGAACAGCTTCACGTGGCGGTGAATGCTCTCCCTGGCGGAGCCCTGACCGTTGTAGGCCTGTTCGAGGATCTGCTGTACGAAGGCTTCGATTTCTGTCAGCACTTCGTCGACCAGATCTTCACGAGTATTGAAATAGTTAAAAACGGTCGCAACCGAGACCTTTGCCTGTTCGGCTATCTCGGCATGCCCCGCACGGCCGATACCGCGACGGGAAAATACCTCGACGGCACACTCCATCAATTGATCACGGCGAGCCTCCGGTGAAAGCCGGGTTCGACGTCTTATTTCTGCGCGTGGTTCCATAGTTTTTTCATCTAATAGTTATTGATTATGGTGTTTATAGTATTGTCACCGATAATGCCCGAAGGCTTGCTAACTCTATCAATTAAAATAAGCCGATAAAAGCATCACGTATGCCTGACGCCCACTGGTTGGAGTGGTAGAATCCTCGGTTTTGACGTTAATGAACGGCCAATAACCCTTTGGTCATTATTGGAGTATGTGATGAAACACATTGTCGAGGTGATGATCCCCGAGGCCGAGGTTGCAGCCCGGATCGCCACGCTGGGTGAAGAGATTACCGCCCGTTACCAGGGCTCCGAGGAAGTGGTCATGATAGGCCTGCTGCGCGGCTCCTGCGTCTTCCTGGCGGATCTCTGCCGTCAGTGCCAGTTGCCCATCACCCTGGACTTTATGACTGCCTCCAGCTATGGCTCCGGCATGCACAGCACCCGTGACGTGCGCATCCTCAAGGATCTGGATGACGATATCAAAGGCAAGGACGTGGTGATCGTGGAGGACATCATCGACACCGGTTACACCCTCAACAAGGTGCGCGAGATCCTCTCCCTGCGCGAGCCGAAATCCCTGGCCATCTGTACCCTGCTGGACAAACCGTCCCGCCGCGAGGTTCAGGTGCCGGTGGACTGGCTTGGCTTCTCCATCCCGGACGAGTTCGTGGTGGGCTGTGGCATTGACTACGCCCAGAAGTACCGTAACCTGCCTTTCATCGGCAAGGTCGTACCGCAAGAGTAAGCCGGGTCCGAAGTAGCAAGGCAGGCTGGCCGGCCCGCCATCGACTGTCTTCAGGCGGCGTCACAGCCGCCTTTTCTGTCTCGAGATGGGCTCATCCATCACAGGGGTTGCAATGAACGCATTGGAAATCAGCGGTCTGAAGAAGACCTATCAGGGGGGCGTCGAAGCCCTCAAGGGCATCGATCTCACCGTCAAACAGGGGGATTTCTTCGCCCTGCTCGGTCCCAACGGGGCGGGCAAATCCACCACCATCGGCGTGATCAGCTCACTGGTCAACAAGAGCGCCGGCAAGGTGAAGGTATTCGGTCATGACATCGATACCGATCTGGAGCTGGCCAAGTCCCAGCTCGGCCTGGTGCCCCAGGAGTTCAACTTCAGCCAGTTCGAGAAGGTGAGCCAGATAGTGACTCACCAGGCCGGTTTCTATGGCGTGCCGCGGGCCGAGGCCAAGGTGCGCGCCGAGAAGTACCTGCGTCAGCTCGATCTGTGGGACAAGCGCGACATGGCGGCCCGCACTCTCTCCGGTGGCATGAAGCGCCGGTTGATGATTGCCCGCGCCCTGATGCATGAGCCCAAGCTGCTGATCCTGGATGAGCCGACCGCCGGGGTGGACATCGAGATCCGCCGTTCCATGTGGAGTTTCCTCAAGGATCTCAACGAGCAGGGGGTGACCATCATCCTGACCACCCACTACCTGGAAGAGGCCGAGATGCTGTGCCGCAACATCGGCATCATCGACAAGGGCCGTCTCATCGAGAACACCAGCATGAAGAGCCTGCTCGGCAAGCTGGGTCGCGAGACCTTCCTGCTGGATCTGGTGCCGGGCTCCAGCGTACCGGCCCTGCCCGAGTTCAACGGCCGGATGCAGGATGAGAACACCCTGGAAGTGGAGCTGGAGAAGAGCCAGTCCCTCAACAGCCTGTTCGAGCAGCTCTCCGCCCAGGGGGTGAAGGTGCTCAGCATGCGCAACAAGGCGAATCGGCTGGAAGAGCTGTTCGTCAATCTGGTAGAGGAGGGTCGCAAAGCATGAACCCCATGACCTATTACATCGCCTTCAAGAGCATTCTGGCCAAGGAAGTGAGCCGCTTCACCCGGATCTGGATCCAGACCCTGGTGCCGCCCGCCATCACCATGAGCCTCTACTTCGTCATCTTCGGCAACCTCATCGGCTCGCGCATCGGTGACATGGGGGGCTTCAGCTACATGGAGTTCATCGTGCCCGGCCTCATCATGATGTCGGTCATCACCAACTCCTACTCCAACGTCGCCTCCTCCTTCTACAGCGCCAAGTTCCAGCGCAACGTGGAGGAGCTGCTGGTGGCGCCGGTGCCCAACTACATCATCATCGCGGGGTATGTGGGCGGTGGCGTGGCGCGCGGCCTCTGTGTCGGCCTCATCGTCACCCTGGTGTCGCTGTTCTTCGTGCCGCTGCAGATCCATCACCTGTTCAGCGTCTGCGTGACCGTGCTGCTCACCTCCATCCTCTTCTCCCTGGGGGGGCTCATCAACGCGGTGTTCGCGAAGTCGTTCGATGACATCAGCATCATCCCGACCTTCATCCTGACTCCCCTGACCTATCTGGGGGGCGTCTTCTACTCCATCACCCTGCTGCCGCCGTTCTGGCAGGGGGTCTCCCAGGTGAACCCCATCATCTACATGGTGAACGCCTTCCGCTACGGCTTCCTCGGGATCTCGGACGTGCCCCTGGGCACCGCCTATCTCATCATCATCGGCTTCATCCTGGTGCTCTACGGGATGGCCTGGTGGCTCATCTCCCGCGGCACCGGTCTGCGCCACTGAGGCGCAGCACCTGCCAGCAAAAAGGCGCCCTCGGGCGCCTTTTTATTTGCACATGTCGGTCTCAGAGCGCCGGGGCATCGTAGTCCGCGGGCTCGTCGCTGTAGACGCAGACGTTCCACTTGGCCGCGAGGCCATCATCCGCGAGGCAGTAGCGCTCGAAGAAGGCCTTGATACCGGCGCGCTGGCAGTGGGTCTCGAAGCTCGCCATGTCGCGCCAGATCTCGTTGAAGACGATGGGGAAGCTCTCCCCCTCGGCAAAGGGGCTCTGGATATGGCGGGTGACGATGTACTGCAGGCAGCCATCTTCACGCAGGGTGTCGGGTTCGAGCCCTTGCAGGACGCGGAACAGAGCCTGCTCCTGGCCCGGTTTTGGCTGGAACTGGGCGATGCAGTAAACCTTCTTGGACATCGTGGTCTCCTTGCCGTGTCTCAACCCCGCAGGGCGACGACCCGGTTGTCGATGAGGCGGGCCTTGCCCAGATAGGCGGCCATCAGGATCACCAGGCGCTGGCTCTCGGCGCTGGCGGATTCCAGGGTGTCGGCATCGACGATGTCGATGGCATCCGTCCTGAATCCCGCGTTGTCGAGGCGTTGGCTGGCCTGGGCAACCAGGGAGGGGAGGTGACTGTTCCCCGCTTCAATCTGCCCGGCAATCCAGTTCATGGTGCGCGCGAGCTCGGGAGCGATGGCCCGTTCGGCAGCGGTCAGATAGCCGTTGCGCGAAGAGAGGGCCAGCCCGTCTTCGGCCCGCACGGTCGGCACGCCCACGATCTCGATGGGCATGGCCATGTCGGCCACCATCTTGCGAATGAGCGCGAGCTGCTGGTAATCCTTCTCGCCAAAGCAGGCCACGTTCGGCTGTACCAGATTGAACAGCTTGGTGACCACGGTGCTGACCCCGCGAAAATGCCCCGGACGCAGCGCCCCTTCCAGCAGGCTGGAGATGCCGGGCACCTCGACGAAGGTCTGGCTGGCGAGCCCCTGGGGATACATGATCTCCGGCGTCGGGGTGAAGACCAGGTCGACACCGGCGGCCTCCAGGGCGGCGCAATCCTGCTCCAGGGTGCGGGGGTAGTTGGCGAGATCCTCGGCCTTGTCGAACTGCAAGGGGTTCACAAAGATGCTGACCACCACCTTGTCGCCATGGCGGCGGGCCTCCTCGACCAGGGTGAGATGACCCTGATGCAGATTGCCCATGGTGGGCACGAATGCGATGGCGCGGCCTTCGCGATGCCATTGACCGATCTGCTCGCGCAGCGCGGCGGGATTGTTCACAACCAACATCGTCAGTTCACCTTCAGATGAATCAATAAAAGAGGGGGTCGTCAGGGGGGAGTGAGAGACGGGGGCACAGGCCCCCGCGCTCATGACGACAGAAAGTCAGTTGAAGCAGTGCTCGGGGCCGGGGAAGGTCCCCTCGCTCACCTGCTGCACGTAGAGACGAATGGCGGCACGCATGTCACCGGTCTCGGCCAGGAAGTTCTTGGTGAACTTGGGCACATAACCGGAGGTGATGCCGAAGGCATCGTGCATCACCAGGATCTGGCCGTCGGTGGCAGGGCCGGCACCGATGCCGATCACCGGAATGCGCAGCGCCTTGGTGATGCGCTCTGCCAGAGAGACGGGCACGCACTCGAGTACCAGCAACTGGATGCCAGCCGCTTGCAGCTCCAGCGCCTGGCGGTAGATCTCCTGGGCGTGGAACTCGTCGCGCCCCTGCACCTTGAAGCCGCCAAACACGTGGACGGATTGCGGGGTCAGGCCGAGATGGCCGCACACCGGCACCCCGTTACGGGTGAGGTGGCGGATGGAGTCACACAGCCAGTCCCCCCCTTCCATCTTCACCATGCGGGCACCGGCCGCCATCAGGCGCGCCGCGTTCTGGTAGGTCTGCTCCGGGGTGGCGTAGCTCATGAACGGCATGTCGGTCACCACCAGGGCATTGGTGGTGCCGCGCACCACGCAGCGGGTGTGATAGACCATCTCGTCCATGCTGACCGCCAGGGTGTCGTCTCCGCCCTGCAATACCATGCCGAGGGAGTCGCCGATGAGCAGCACCTGGGCGCCCTCGTCGTCGAACAGCTTGGCGAAGGTGGCGTCATAGGCGGTGATGGCGGTGATTTTCTGTCCGTCCTGCTTCATCTTCTGCAGGTGGGTAATGGTGATCTTGCTCATTACGTTGTTCCTACTCTTCTCTACTCGCCTGCTGCACCGGCCAGGATCGCGAGTCCATTGCGCGGGCAGCGGGCAACCAGTTCGGTGAGCGGGGTGCCGCAGGGCAGCACCAGGGAGGGGGCTATCTCGGCAAGGGGCAGCAGGACGAACTCCCGCTCCTTCATGCCATAGTGAGGCACCGTCAGGCGCTCATGCCGGATGACCTCGTCGCCGTACAGCAGCAGATCGAGATCCAGGGTCCGGGGGCCCCAGCGCTCATCCTTGCGCACTCGCCCCTGTGCCTGCTCGATGCGCTGCAGCTCGTCCAGCAGCGCCAGAGGGCTGAGGCGGGTGGCAAGGCGCGCCACGGCATTGACGTAGTCCGGCTGATCCGCAGGGCCCATGGGGCGGCTGCCGTAAAGGCGGGAGGTCTGCCGCAGCTCGGACTCGGGCAGGGTCGCCAGCGCGGCGATGGCGCGACGAGCCTGGCCGAGGGGGTCGGCGAGGTTGGAGCCGATGGCGACGAAGACCTCGATCATCGGCGGATCCTTACTCTGCAGACTTCGGCTTGCGGCGACGGGGGCGACGGCGGTTGCGGCCATTGCCGCTGCGCTTCTCGCCATCACCGCTGCGGGAGTCGGCGCGCTCGCCGCTCGCCGGGCGGCGGGTCGCCTCCCGTTGCAGTTGCGGGCGCACATCCGGGTTGGAGGCCACATAGCGTTCCCACCAGCTCGACAGCTCGCCGAGGCCGCGCTCGACCCGGTTGCGCAGCAACAGGAAGTCGAAGGCCGCACGGAATTTCGGGTGCTCCATGGCGCGCTCGGGGTGCTTGCCCTGGCGGCGGGTCAGGCGCTGTTGCAGGGCCCAGATGTCGCGCACGTCCGTGGTGAAGCGGCGCGGCACG
Organism: Aeromonas sp. INTO2; assembly: GCF_049860605.1. Classification (NCBI taxonomy): domain Bacteria; kingdom Pseudomonadati; phylum Pseudomonadota; class Gammaproteobacteria; order Aeromonadales; family Aeromonadaceae; genus Aeromonas; species Aeromonas sp. INTO2. Next base: position 3,387,541 of record NZ_CP187588.1, on the reverse strand, counting down.
GCGATGATCCGCACCTGGTTGTCCAGCACCTCGTTGATGGCCAGCATGAAGGCATCGTACCAGGGCAGACCGCTCTCGTTTTCCAGCACGCGGCCGCGGGCCTCGACGGCGCCCCACAGCAGGGTGGCGTAGAGGAAGGCGGGGGTGACGCGCTTCTCTTCACGGACCCGGGCATCGGTGTCCATCAGCGCCTGCTCGATGAACTGCTCGTAGGGCGAGTTGCCGTGGGGGGTGAACAGGGCGGCTACCTGGGGGAACAGCGGCTGGAACAGCCCGTATTCCCGCAGCAGCTTGTAGGTGGCCAGCCCATCCCCCGCCAGGAACAGCTTGAGGGTCTCCTCGAACAGGCGGGCGGCCGGGATGTCCTGCAGCAGCGGGGCCAGCTCCCGGATGGGCGCGGCGGTGCGCGGGCTGATGGTCATGTCCAGCTTGGCGGCGAAGCGCACGGCGCGCAGCATGCGCACCGGATCTTCCCGGTAGCGGGTCTCGGGGTCGCCAATCAGCTCCAGTCTGCGCGCGGCCAGGTCTTCCAGCCCACCCTCGAAATCGTGCAGGGTGAAATCCTTGGCGCTGTAGTAGAGAGCGTTGACGGTAAAGTCGCGACGCTCGGCATCCTCTTCGATGGTGCCGTAGACGTTGTCCCGCAGCAGCATGCCTTCATCGGACTGGGCCGACACATGCTTGCTGGTATTGACCTGATGGTGGTGACCCCGGAAGGTGGCCACTTCGATCACGTCACGACCAAAGACGATGTGGGCCAGGCGGAAACGGCGGCCAATCAGGCGGCAGTTGCTGAACAGCGCCTTGATCTGCTCCGGCGTCGCGTCGGTGGCGATGTCGAAATCCTTGGGGGTCTTCCCGAGCAGCAGGTCACGGACACCGCCGCCGACCAGGTAGGCCTCATAGCCCCCCTTGTTCAGGCGATAGAGCACCTTGAGGGCATTCTCGCTGATCTCTTTGCGCGAAATCGGGTGCTGGTCACGGCTCAAGGTACGGCGCTGTCCGGCGACACGGGCCGGAATGGGGGACTCCACCGACTGCTCGCCGTCTTCCTTGCCGAGCACTTTGCGGCAAAAGTTTGCGATCTGGGAAAAAATGGTACACCTCGTTATGACTTCAAATTGACGGGAGGCCAAAAAAATAGCGGCCTATCATAGCTCAGCCCCAACCAAATGAGAAACGGTGTGGCCTGCTTCCCCTTGATTGGTCCTTTTGGGGCAAGAAATGCAGCCGGGGCTAGCTTTGCCCTTGCGGGATCTTCTGCTGGCGGGGCACCCGGGCCAGCTGCCAGTGGGCGATGCCCCAGCCGATGATCTCGTCGATCCGGCTCGCCATCAGCTCGGGCGGCGGGCACTGACCGAGAAAGTGCAACGCCTGCCACAGGGCCGGTCGTGCCTCGTCCTGCGACAGCGCCGGCGCATGGTTCTGCTTGGAGAGCTTGTTGCCATCCGCTTGCACCGCCAGCGGCAGGTGCACCCAATCGGGGACGGCAGCCCCCAGAGTCTGGTAGAGGGCAATCTGGCGCACCGTGGGTTCCAGCAGATCGGCGCCGCGGACGATCTCGGTGATGCCGCTGTCCATGTCATCCACCACCACCGCCAGGTTGTAGGCGTAGAGCCCGTCCCGGCGGCGCACGATGAAGTCCTCCTCCGCCAGCGCCGCGGGGACGGTGATCTCTCCCTGCAGCGCATCCTCGAACCGATAGACCGGGTGGTGCTGGCGCAAACGGGCGGCACACCCCTCGGCGGTCAGCCCCAGGGTGCGGCAATGACCGTTGTAGAACCCCCCTGCGGCCATGATTTCGCGTCGGGTACAGCGACACCAGTAGAGATCCCCGGCCCGATAGAGCTGATCGATGATCTCGTCATAGCGGCCATGGCGCGCGCTCTGGAACATCACCTCCCCATCCCAGCCAAGACCGTGTGCCTCCAGGGTGGTGAGGATAAGGTCAGCCGCTCCCGGCATCTCCCGCGGGGGGTCGATGTCTTCGATGCGCACCAGCCAGCGTCCCTGCTGCGCCCTGGCCTGCAAGAAGCTGCCAAGGGCGGCGACCAGGGAGCCGAAGTGGAGCGGACCGGACGGTGAGGGGGCGAAGCGGCCCACATAGGGGCGTCGGGAGGGGGGGGATGTCATGACCATGGCAATTCGGGTAGGCGATGCATTGAGGCTGCATTCTGGGACGGCCCGACCAAAAGCTCAATAAAAAAGGGAGCCTGGGCTCCCTTTTCGTTTCTGTGGATGGGCGGCATCAGCCAGCCATCTGTTTTTCCTTGATCTCGGCCAGCGTCTTGCAGTCCACGCAGAGGTCTGCGGTCGGACGGGCTTCCAGACGGCGGATGCCGATCTCGATGCCGCAATGCTCGCAGTAACCGAAGTCATCTTCTTCGAGCAGCAGCAAGGTTTTCTCGATCTTCTTGATCAGCTTGCGTTCACGGTCGCGGGTGCGCAGTTCGAGAGCAAACTCTTCTTCTTGCGCGGCGCGATCCACGGGATCCGGGAAGTTGGCAGCCTCATCCTTCATGTGGTCGACGGTGCGGTCAACTTCCTGCATCAGTTGGTTGCGCCAGGCTCCCAGGATCTTGCGAAAATGTACCTTCTGTTGGTCATTCATGTACTCCTCACCGGCTTTCATCTGGTAAGGCTCTACACCCGCAATGGCCAGGGGGCCCAGAGATTTCCTGTTTTCGCCTGTTGGCATGCCCTGTCTCCTAATTCAGCACGCTACCCGTGCCATCCATAAATTGAGGGCGACATCTATAGCAGAAGGGTCAACGGGAGGCAAACAAGCCTTATCAATAATGTTACCCACTTCTGCATTTATTCTCTGCCCTCGGGTAGCATATGGTCAGATTCAAATGGGATAAAATCCTGAGCCACCATGCCCTGCACCCCAACATGGGGGCGATAGCATAAAATTTCAACCCCTGCCGCCATCGCCTGTTCAACAAGCTGACTATAGTGCGGATCGATATGGGCTGCAGGGCGCATTCTCGCGATGCCGGAGTGCAATACCATGAACAGCAGCACGGCCCGGTGCCCTGTCGCCTTCATGGCCATCAATTCACGCAAGTGCTTGGCGCCGCGGGTGGTGACCGCATCGGGGAAGTACCCCATGCCGGGTTGCTCCCGCTCGTCGAGCAGGGTGACGGATTTCACCTCGATGTAACAATCCGGTCTGTGGTCATCTTCCAGCAGCAGGTCGATGCGGCTGTTCTCTTCCCCGTATTTCACTTCGGTGCGCAGCCTGGCATAGCCTGCCAGGGGGGCGAGAGCGCCCTGTTCGATGAGCTCCCGGGCGATCTGGTTGGCACGGGCCGTGTTGACGCAGATGAAGTGACCCGCCGGGCTCTCGGCGATTTCCCAACTGTTTGGCAGCTTGCGCTTGGGGTTGTCGGATGTGGAGTACCAGACCCGGGTGCCCGGCAGGGCGCAGCCGGTCATGGCGCCGGTATTGGCGCAGTGGATGGTGATCACCTCGCCGTTGTCGAGCGCGACATCCGTCAGGAAGCGCTTGTAGCGGGAGATCAGCTGCCCGGACTGCAGGGGGGGATCGAAGATCATGGGGTGAGCTCCTCGCGGTGCGGGTTTTTGACGCGGGCCCGCAGGGGCCAGCAGGCGAGCGGTTCGTAGTGGACGCCGTCCGGCGTGCTGACGGATTGATAGAGGCAGAAGCGATCGGCCCTGAGCAGAAAATCCGGCGCAGGCAGCTCGCCGGGGGCCTCGCCCGCCTTGCGCGACAGGGTGACGTGGGGGCGATAGCCCTGCTCGCCGTTGCCCAGCCCGAGTTTTTCACCGTGGCGGCGCAGTGCCCTCGCGAGCACGGTCAGCTCGTTCGGCCACTCACCGGGTCCCACCCAGGCGGCTTTGGCGCGCTGAAACCAGCCGGTCTGATCCAGATGGACGCTGAAAGGGGGGCAGTGCTGTCGCTCGGCGGCCGCGATCAGGCGAGCCTGGGTCGTTTCGTCGGCCTCCCCGAGAAAGGCCAGGGTCAGGTGCAGGTTGCTCTCGGGCACCGGCTGGCCGGGCCAGGGGCGCTGGTCTCGCCAGGTCGCAAGCTCGGGGGCAAGCTCTGGCAGGGGCAGGGCAAAGAAGAGTTTGGGCATGCGGCGTGTCGGTCCTCGTGATGGGCATCGGATAAGGGCCATTCTATGGCAGCCGCTCCCGGGATGTCTTGCCGTGTTGCACCTGACGCTTCCTGCCCCTGTCCGGCAGGGGCGCTTACGATGGCCGGGAGGCTGTGGCAGAATGGACCCCTTTTCAGGAGTGTCACAGAAGGTGCCCATCGCTTTGTCTTCCCTCCCCATCGTCCCGGTGTTGCCTGAACTCTTTGCAGCCCTCGACAACCATGCCAGCGTGATCCTGCAGGCGCCCCCCGGCGCGGGTAAATCGACCCTGCTGCCCCTGGAGCTGGTGCGCCAGCACCGGCTGCCCGGGCGCATCATCATGCTGGAGCCCAGGCGCCTCGCGGCGCGCAACATCGCGAGCTTCCTCGCGCGTCAGCTGGGGGAGAAGGTGGGGGAGCGCATCGGCCTGCGAGTGCGCGGGGAGAGCCGCACCAGCAGCCAGACCCGGCTCGAGATCGTGACCGAGGGGGTGCTGACCCGGATGCTGCAGCAGGATCCTGAGCTCACCGGCGTGTCGCTCGTCATCTTTGACGAGTTCCACGAACGCAGCCTGCACGCCGATACCGCGCTGGCCTTCGCCATCGAAAGCCAGCAGGGGTTGCGCGATGATCTCAAGCTCTTGGTGATGTCCGCCACCCTGGATGGCATGGCCCTGGAGCGCCTGCTGCCAGGTGCCCCCGTGGTGCGCTCCGAGGGGCGCGGCTTTCCCATCGAGTACCACTATCGCCCCGCCAATCGCCAGCAGTGGTTGGAGCCCCAGGTCGGTGCCGTGGTGCTGGAGGCGCTCGCCAGTCAGGCTGGCAGTGCCCTGGTGTTTCTGCCGGGACAGGGGGAGATAGAGCGGCTGGCACAGTGGCTGGAAGGGCGGTTGCCAGGGGATGTGACCCTGGCTCCCCTCTATGGCCGTCTTGACCTCGCGGCCCAGCAAGCGGCCATCGAGCCTGCGCCTGCGGGTCGTCGCAAGCTGGTGCTCACCACCAACGTGGCGGAGACCTCCCTCACCATCGAGGGGATCTCCGTGGTCATCGACAGCGGACTGGAGCGGCGCGCCACCTTCGATATCAAGAGCGGCGTTACCCGGCTGGAGACCCGGCCCATCGCCAAAGCCTCCGCCACCCAGCGGGCGGGGCGGGCAGGGCGGCTTGGCCCCGGCGTCTGCTATCGGCTCTGGAGCAGCGAGGTGCAGGAGCGCCTCGCCGAGCAGAGTCCCCCCGACATCCTGACGCAAGAGCTCACCGGCCTGCTGATGGACGCCGCTCAGTGGGGGGCCCGGGTGGAGGCGCTGCCCCTGCTGGACATGCCGCCCTCTGCCGCCGTGGCCAGCGCCCGGCGGTTGCTGATGGCCCTGGGTGCCATGGCCCCGGAGGGTGAGCAACAACTTACCCCGGCAGGCCGTGCCATGGCGGCCTTCGGCACCCATCCCCGCCTTGCCCGCATGCTGCTGCGGGCCCGGGAGCTGGAATCCGAGGGTCTGACAGGGATTGTCGCCGATGCGGCTTTCCTGGTGGCGCTGCTGGAAGAAGATCTGCGAGGATCGGAGCGCCTGTCCGTGCTGTTCCACCGCCGTCAGGGCGCCCTGCGCCAGGGGGCGGCCCGTTGGTTCGAGCGGCTCGGTGTGCGGGCAAGCAGCCCGCAGGGTCAATGGCTGGGGTTGCTGTGCGCCCTCGCCTGGCCCGATCGCATCGGCAAGCTGCGCAGTGGCAGCCGCTATCAGCTCAGTGGCGGGGTGAGCTGCGATCTGGTAGAAGGGCATCCCTGCCAGGGGCTGGGGGCCATCGTGGCCGTCGAAATGGGTCAGAACGAGCGCGGCAGCCGCATCTTCATCGCCGAGCCGGTGGCGCTGGATGAGTTGGTGCGCCAGCTGCCCGAGCTGGTCGGTGAGCGCCAGTGGTTCGACTGGGATGATCGGGAGGAACGGGTGCGTGCGGAGCGCCAGCAGGTGCTCGGCGAGCTGGTGCTCGGCCAGCGGCCGCTGACGGATCTCTCCGATGAACAGAAGGGGCGCTGCCTGCTGCAGGGCATTCGGCGCAAGGGGCTGCACGTGCTGCCATGGGACGAGAGCAGCGAGGGGCTGCTGGCCCGCTTGCGCTGCGCCCGCGACTGGCTGCCCGACGAAGCCTGGCCCGCCATGGATGAGGAGAGCCTGCTGGCCGACCTCGAGCAGTGGCTGCTGCCAGCGGTGAGCGGCATGACCCGGCTGGAGCAGTTGAAGCGGCTCGACATGAGCGACATCCTGCGCCAGTCTCTGCCCTGGCCCCTGCCAAGGCGGCTGGACGAGGCGCTGCCGAGCCACTTCACCGCACCGACCGGCAGCCGGGTACGGATCCGCTACCAGCCTGGTCAGGCGCCGGCGATCCCGGTGCGCATCCAGGAGATGTTCGGGCTGGGCGCGACCCCATGCGTGGCCGATGGCCGGGTCCCCCTGGTGGTGGAGCTGCTCTCCCCGGCCCAGCGCCCCTTGCAGATCACCGCGGATCTCGCCGCCTTCTGGGCGGGATCCTATGAGCAGGTGAAAAAAGAGATGAAGGGGCGCTACCCCCGTCACTACTGGCCGGACAACCCGCTGGAGGCGATGCCGACCCGGGTGACCAAGAAAAAGATGGGATTGCAGGAGTAGCCGACGGGGCAGTGATCGGTCGGTACGATCAGAACAAGATGGCGGTGGCACAGTCCCCTCCACAACAGGCATCGCAGGCCGCTCGCATCAGCGGGATGGCGAGGAGAACGACAAGAGGATTTATGGCAACCCAACGACGCAAGCGCACGCCCAAGAAGGCAGCGCCCAAACGCACCATCTGGCGCACCCTGTTCTGGCTGGGCTTCAAGCTCTCTCTGGTGGTGGCGGCCTTCATGGTGGTGTTTGGCATCTATCTCGACACCAAGGTGCGCGAGCGCTTCGACGGCGAGAAGTGGCAGTTGCCGGTGATGGTCTACAGCCGCCCGCTGGAGCTCTATCCCAGCCAGCGGCTCTCCCAGACCCAGATGCTGCGCGAGCTCAACATGCTGAGCTACAAGCAGGTGCGTCAGCCTCATACCCCGGGTGAGTACGCGGTGAGCGGCAACCGCATCGAGCTGGTGCGCCGGCCGTTCGAGTTCCACGACGGTGCCGACGGTGCCCGTGGCCTGCGCCTCACCTTCAACGGGGCGCGCCTCGAGGGGATCCAGTCCCTGGAGAACCAGCGCCAGCTCGGCTATGCCCAGATGGACCCGGTGCTGCTCGATCGCCTTAACACCGAGGATCGGGAAGACCGCCTGCTGGTGCGCCTTTCCGAGGTGCCGGACAGCCTGCTGGTGACGCTGCTCACCACGGAAGACAGGGACTTCTACCAGCACGGCGGCGTTTCGCCGGTGGCCATCATGCGCGCCATGGCAGCCAACCTGCTGGCGGGGCGCACCGTGCAGGGGGGCAGTACGCTCACCCAGCAGCTCGCCAAGAACTTCTTCCTGACCCGTGAGCGCAGCCTGTGGCGCAAACTGCAGGAAGCCTACATGGCGGTGCTCATCGACTACCGCTACAGCAAGGACGAGATCCTGGAGGCCTACCTCAACGAGGTCTATCTGGGGCAGAACTTCTCCCAGGGGGTCTACGGCTTCGGGCTCGCCTCCTACTTCTACTTCGGTATTCCGGTCAACGAGCTGGACATCGATCAGGTGGCTCTGCTGGTGGGCATGGTGAAGGGCCCCTCCTATTACGATCCCTGGCGATTCCCCGACCGGGCCAAGGCGCGCCGGGATCTGGTGCTGAAACTGCTGGCGGATCACGGCAGCCTGACCCAGGCCGAGTATGACCTGGCCAGCAAGCAGCCCCTTGGCATCATCGCCCGCGGCCAGATGAGCTATGGCCGTACCCCGGCCTTCATGGGGCTGCTCAAGCGGGAGATCCAGAACCGCTTCGGCCCGGATCTGCTCAAGCAGTCCGGCCTCAAGATCTTCACCAGTCTGGATCCCATCGCCCAGCACGCCGCCGAGCAGGCGGTGGAGTCGGGTCTGGCCACCATCGAGAAGCAGCGTGGCAAGAAGAAGCTGGAGGCGGCCATGGTGGTCTCCGACTGGCACAAGGGCGAGGTGGTCGCCATGGTGGGGGGACGGGATCCCCGCTACGCCGGCTTCAACCGGGCGCTGGATGCCCGCCGTCAGATTGGCTCCCTGGTCAAACCGGCGGTCTACCTGACCGGCCTCTCCAACGGCCTGACCCTGGGCACGCCGCTTAAAGATCAGCCGATCCGCATTCGCGGCCAGGATGGCCAGATCTGGACGCCGCAGAACTACGACCGCAAGTTCCGCCAGAGCGTGCCCCTGATGGAGGCGCTCGCCAGCTCCCTCAACGTGCCGACCGTCAACCTCGGGATGCAGATAGGCCTGGACAAGGTGGTGGATACCCTGCACAAGCTGGGTGTGCAGCAGGAGATCCAGCCCTATCCGTCCCTGGTGCTGGGGGCGGTGGCGCTCTCGCCCATGGAGGTGAACCAGATGTACCTGCCCATTGCCAACCAGGGGTTGACCCAGCCCCTGTCGGCCATCCGGGCCGTGGTGAATGGCGAGGGGCGCCAGCTCTACCAGCATGACGAAGCGGCCAAGCGAGTGACGGATCCCCAGGCAAGCTGGCTGACTCTGTTCGCCATGACGAAGACGGTGAGCCAGGGGACGGCCCGTGCGCTCGGTGCCAAGTTCCCCGGGGCCACCATGGCCGCCAAGACCGGTACCACCAACGAGCTGCGTGACTCCTGGTTTGCCGGGATGGACAACAACGAGTTGGTGAGCGTCTGGGTCGGCCGTGACGACAACACCCCGGCCGGCTTGACCGGTGCCAGTGGCGCCTTGCAGCTGTTCAGCGGCTACATGAGCCAGCGAGGGGTCAACAGCCTGGGGCTGAAGATGCCCGAAGGAGTGAGCTGGGCCAACTTCTCCCGCTCGAGCGGTGCCCGGGTGGCCAGCGATTGTCCCGGCAGTCTCCAGGTGCCGGCCAAGCTGGCCGATCTGGCCGAGCCCATGAGCTGTGCCAGCCCGGTCTCGGACCCGGCGAATGCCCTGGACAACTGGTTCAACGGTTTCTTCAACTGACGAAGACGGGCAGCGCAGGCTGCCCGTTTTGCAAGGATTGCCATGACCCATCCCCTGTTTGAGGCCATCCATCACGTGGCCATCATCGCCAGCGACTATCCGCGCTCGCGCCACTTCTATCACCAGGTGCTGGGGTTGCCCATCATTGCCGAGACCCTGCGGGCAGAGCGCCAGTCGTGGAAGCTGGATCTGGCGCTGCCGGACGGCAGCCAGCTGGAGCTGTTCAGCTTCCCGGCGCCGCCACCGCGCCCCTCCCGGCCGGAGGCGTGCGGGTTGCGCCACCTGGCGTTTCGGGTGGCGGATCTCGACCGGGTCATCGCCCACCTGGAGCAGCACGGGGTGGAAGTGGAGCCGGTGCGGGTGGACGAGCTGACCGGCAAGCGTTTTACCTTCTTCGCCGACCCCGACGGCCTGCCGCTGGAGCTGTACGAGGCAGCGCGTTAGGCTGCCTGTTGCAATCTGGGTGATCGGTTTGACCATGAAAAGGCCGCCCTGGGAACAGGGCGGCTTTTTTCATGGGGTTGGAGAGGGGATCATGCTGTGGTCAGCAGGGCGACCGCCACCGCCATCACCACCATGCCGAGCCAGCCGACGGGTCTGAGGCGCTCGCCGAACAGCAGCAGGCCCCCGAGGGCGGTGCCCAGGATGCCGATGGCGCCCCAGGTGGCATAGGCCACGGCCAGATCGATCTTGCCGGTACTGACCGCCTCGCTGAGCAGCGTGAAGGCACAGAGCACCAGCAGAATGCCGAGGACGCCCCACCCCTTGTCGCGAAAACCGATGGAGCGGTTGATCGCCATGTTGGCGCCGATATCCAGCAGGGCGGCGCCCAGTACGATGATCAACGGGTGCATGGGGCTTCCCTCCTCTGGCGGGTGGGGGCTGGTACATCATGGGTCTCGCCCAGGGTCACCATGACAATCCCCACTATGGCCAGCGCCAGTCCGATCCACTCCTGGATGCTCAGCTCGTAGCCGAGGAACAGGACGGAGACGGCAGTGATGAGGGCGATCCCCAGCCCTTCCCACAGCGCAAACGCGATACCAATGGAGATTGTCCTGGCGGCCTTGGCGAGCAGCAGGTAGGAGAGGGTGATGAGGAGCCACATCGGCAGATAGTGGATCCAGCCGCTCTCGCTCTTTGGGATCAGGGCCATGGAGGAGGTGCCGGCGACCTCGGTCAGGATGGCCCCCGTCAGGAAGAGGCGGGCCAAAAGCAGGGGACGGGATGACATGCAGTTTCCTTCTGTTGCTGCGACGATGAGAGGATAACGGCACCCGAAACGGGCAAGGTTATCGCTGAGCGTCGAGAAAGCTGTCGCTGCTAGTTTGCCTTGGGGGCGGGGCAGGGGATAAGGTGGTGATGGAATAATCTGCCGCCAGTTTGAAGCCATGAAGCTAAATCAGATACAACTCTTTGTAGAAACAGCAGACAGTGGTTCGATAGCCAATGCCGCCAGACGACTTGGCAAGAGTCGCAGCGCCGTGAGCTCGGCGATAGCAACCCTGGAGGTGGAGCTTGGCGTCGAACTTTTCGAACGAGGGGCGAATCAGAGCCGGCTGACCGAAATCGGCGAGCAAGTGCTGGACGACTGTCGGCGGCTGTTGCAGGCCGCCAACAGCCTGAAGCTCAAGTGCGAGCACCATGCCTCCGGTGCCGAAGTGGCGCTGCGGGTAGCCCGGGACGACGCCATTCCCGAGGTGGTATGGCGCGAGATGCTGGGGGCGCTGCGTCGCCAGTTTCCGGGCACCAGCATCTCCCTGGTGCTGGCCTCACCGCCGGAGCTGCCGGCCCTGGTGGAAGAGGGGTTCGTGGATGCCGCCTTCGGCCTCATCACCGAGGAACAGGAGCGCAGCGGTCTTTGCATCGACGTGCTCAACCCGATCCGCACCCTGATGGTGGTCGCGCCAAGCCACCCGCTGGCTGGGCTGAAGCGGGTGTTGCAGCAGGATCTGACCGATCACACCCAGGTCACTCTCTCCTATGTGGACGCGTTTTCGGTCAAGAGCCTGCTGCCCATCGGGGGGCAGCATATCGGGTTGTCGAGTTTCGAACTGATGCGGGATGCGGTGCTGGATGGTCTGGGCTGGGCGGTGCTGCCTTCACCCCTTATCCAGAGCCAGCTGCGCCAGGGGGAACTGCTGACCCTGAAGCACAAGTTCAGCCTGCAGTGGCGTGATTACGGAGTCTATCTGTCGGAGAACGCCCATCACGGCAAGGTGCTGGCCTGGCTGAAGAAGGCCATAGAAGCCTATCTCGAACCCTTCGAGTAGCCGCCAACCGGGGCGGGCCCCCCGGTTGGCAGTGAGAGGGGATCAGCGCAGGCCGTGACGGGGGACGCGCTGGCGGGAGCGAAATGGCAGCAGCAGGAGGCCGAGCAGCAGATCCCCCGCCAGGGAGGCCAGCAGACCCGCCGCCACGCCGCAGAAAATGGCGGCCTGTTTGAGGGGGACCACATAGCCGTAGTTGTGCAGGGTATCCTGCCAGAGGGCGGGATCGGCGCGCAGCAACAGGTGGGAGAGCTGCTGGTACCAGGGGCTCTCCCGCACGGCGATCTCCCCCTGAAGGTGCTGCTGCTGGTTCACCAGTTGCTGGAGGCTGGTGGCATCCTGGGTGAAGACGGGATCCTGGCTGGCACCGTAATGGGCGACCAGCGCCTGCAGATCGCCATTGAAGTGCTGGTCCGCCGTGCGCTGGAAGGGGACCAGCGCCAGACCGGCCTGCTGCAGCCGGGCATCCAGCCGCTGGAAGTAGAGATCGACCAGCCCGGGGATCTGTACACCTGCCAGCAAACCGAGGGCAAACAACATCATGCGAAGGTAGCTGCGCATCATCATCATCCTGAACGAAGGGAGCGCCCATACTAGCCGCAACCGGTGGGAGAGCCAAGGAGGGGGCGCGCTTGCCCACCCGGTCGGTGGCGCCAAAAAAAGAGCCGATGGAATACCTTTGTTACACGAATTCTTACACTTTTGTGATGCAAGTCATCTTGCGGCTGGCCTAGAATGAGCGTTTTTCGAAGGACACGTCGGCATGAGCAAGTTCATTCCTTTCTATCTGGCCGGGGGCCTCATCGCCTTCAGTTGGGGCGCCCTGCCTGAGCACGGCCCCTGGGATGGGTGGGATCTCGCCCTCTTCCAGCTGGTCAATGGCTGGATTGGCCACTCCCCCCGTTGGGCCGATCTGGTGGCCATCACCAACAACCGCCTGTTCGATCTGGCCGCGCTGGCCTGCATGGGCGGGATCCTCGCCAGTTGCTTCTTCCGTGCCGACGGGCAGGAGCGCCGTCGTCTGGTGGCCATGGGGGTCGTGATGCTGCTGGGGGCCCTGGTGATCAATCAGCTCGGGCATCTGTTGCCGGTCAGCCGTCCCAGCCCCACCTTGATGGTGGACGGAGCACTGCGCCTGACCGAGATCAGTGCGATTCCCACCAAGGACTCCGCCGGTGACAGCTTCCCCGGTGATCACGCCCTCTTCCTGATGATCTTCGCCGGTTTTGCCCTGCGCTATCTGCCGCGCTGGGCCGGGGTGGTTGCGGTGGTGATGGTGCCCCTGTTTTCGGCGCCCCGCATCCTGGCGGGTGCGCACTGGATGACGGACGTCTATGTTGGCGCTCTTTGCCTCTCCCTGATCTGCCTGCCGCTGCTGTTGCTCACTCCCGTGTCGGATCGCCTGATCGACCGCCTGGCTCCCCGGCTGCCACGCTGGATTGCCTGACGGAGAATGAAAAAAGAAGGCGGGTCACCCCGCCTTCTTTCGTTTACGCCTCACCGGTGCTGTGGTCGTCGCGAAATGACCAGGACTACGCCCGATGAGCCCGGGCTGTCGCCCTCCCAACCAGTATGGATAGCCCCATTCGGGTTCTGCCAGCCAAAATAGTCGCGGCCAAACGTTTGCACCCGTCGTCTCATGATCCTGGCCAGGATTTTTTCCCTCCGCTGCCTTAGAATCGCCGCCCGTTGTTGGAGGTCTCCCCATGCTTGTCACTTTTCTGCGTCTCTTGTTTATCGGTTGTGCCCTGGTCTTTCTCTTTATGCTGGTCCGTGCCTGGTGGCACAAACGGCGTCATGGCCAGCTCGAAGCCACCCCTTTCTGGCCGGTGGCGGCCATCGGTTTTGTGGCCAATTTTCTCGATACCCTGGGGGTGGGGAGCTTTGCGGTGAAGACCGCCTGCTACAAGCAGTTCAGGTTGATCGATGATCGGGTGCTGCCCGGTACCCTCAACGGCCAGTGCGTGCTGCCGACCGTGACCCAGGCTCTCATCTTCATCGGCGTGGTCAACGTGGATCCCGTCACCCTCATCAGCATGATGGCGGCTGCGGCGGCCGGTGCGGCCTGGGGCGCCCGTTACGTGGCCTCCTTTGATCGCCAGACCATCCGGCTGGTCATGGCGGTCTCCCTGCTGGTGGTCGCCGGTCTCATCTTTGCCGGTCTGCTCGGGCTCTTCCCCCTCGGTGGCGAGGCCATGGGGCTGAGCGGTTACAAGCTGGGGATCGCCCTTGCTGGCAACTTCCTGTTCGGAGCCCTGATGAATGTCGGTATCGGCCTGTTCGCCCCCTGCATGACCCTGGTCTATCTGCTCGGCATGAACCCGCTGGTGGCCTTCCCCATCATGATGGGATCCACCGCCGTGCTCAGCGTCTTCTCGGCGGGGACCTTCATTCGCAAGGGGGCTTTCGATGCGCGGGCCGTGCTGGCGGTGGCCATCTTCGGCCCCATCGGCGTGGTGCTGGCGGCCATGCTGGTCAAATCCATGGAGATGGAGATGCTCAAATGGCTGGTGGCCTTCATCGTCATCTATACCTCCTGGACCATGTACGCCTCCTGGCGGGCGGCGCGGCGACAGCCAGCGCCCGAGCTGGCAGAGGCGACGAGCTAGCTGGCGTCGGCGAAGCCCGCCTGCACGGGCGCCCCGTGTTGGTATGTCATCCCGCTCGCCCGGTCCTGGCGCATCTTCTGATGCCTCTGGCAGCCCCCTCCGAGTGGGCAGTCTGCTGGCTGGAGGCGACCAGTGCGGCTTCCGCCCTGGCACCGAGAAACACATAGAGCCCCAGCGCCAGCAGCAACCCCACGGCGCACCCCATCACCCCCACCGCAGGCCAGAGCAGTTCGCTCTGGCCGAGGGATCCCTTGAACAGCAGCAGCAACCCCTCGATGGAGACCGCGATCAGGATGGCGGCGATAAAGCGGGTAATGGTGCGCCGGATGGCGCTGTGGCGGAAGATGTCCTTATGCAGCAGCACCTCCTCTTCGAGGATGGTCTTGCCGAGATCGAACACCGCCAGCGCGAGCGTGAGGAAGATGATGGCGCTGAAGGCCCCCAGCCGGTTCTGCTGGGTGCCGCACAGGAGCAGATAGAGCTGTTCCAGCCCGTGCCAGATGAGGGTGCCGACGATGAGAAACAGGGCCAGACTCAGGACGACGTAGACGGCCCTGAACCAGGGAATGGCGCGCCGCCGCTCCCTGTCCCCCATCAGCCAGGCGATCAGCTGGTGCAGGTTGATCTCCAGCTCCCGGCCATGGCCCTGCACCAGCAGGCGCAGCTGCCCCTGGGCCGCCGGAACGGGCGCCAGTATGGCTGGCCTGATCTGGGGGGCCAGGCTCTTCACCTCCTCGACGAAGGCATAGGTCTTGAGAGACGCCTCGGGGAGGGTGAGCAGCCCCAGCAGCAGGGGGGCCAGCTCGGTTTCGTACTCCTGATAGCGCCGCAGCACATCGATGGGGCTCATCTCTGCCATATACACCTCGGTCCAATGGGCTCCTGAGCAGGGGCCTGCAAATTGTGGGCCCGATTTATGACAGCCCGTGTACGGCGCGGCGCACCAGCAGGTGGCAAGGTTCCGGTGAGGGACTTAAAGATGCACCACTACGGTGCCTTGTCGGGACGAGCAAACAAAAAAGGGCCCCATCGGGGCCCTCTGCACATCTTGCTGCTTGTCAGCCAGCCAGCTTGGCGAAGCTGCGCTCGGCGGCCGCCAGAGTGTGTTCAATCTCCTTGTCGCCGTGGGCCAGCGACAGGAAGCCCGCTTCGTAGGCGCTCGGCGCCAGATAGACACCCTCTTCCAGCATCAGATGGTAGAAGCGCTTGAAGCGTTCCATGTCGCAGCGGGTCACCTGCTCGTAGCGGGTGATCTCGGGCTCGTCGGTGAAGAAGAAGCCGAACATGCCGCCCACGTAGTTGATGGCAAGCGGGATGCCGTGCCTGGCGGCGGCGGCTTTCAGCCCCTCGGCGACACGGGCGGTCTTGGTGCTCAGCTGCTCATAGAGGCCCGGCTCCAGCAGCAGGTCCAGCATGGTGAGGCCGGCGGCCATGGCCACCGGGTTGCCGGAGAGGGTACCAGCCTGATAGACGGGGCCGGTCGGGGCGATGTGCTGCATCACCTTCTTCTTGCCGCCGAAGGCGCCTACCGGCATGCCGGCACCGATGATCTTGCCGAGGGTGGTGAGATCCGGATCGATGTTGTAGTGACCCTGGGCACCGCGCAGGGAGACGCGGAAGCCGGTCATCACTTCGTCCAGGATCAGCAGGGCGCCGAACTCGTCACAAATGGCGCGAAGCCCTTCCAGGAAGCCGGGCACCGGCGGGATGCAGTTCATGTTGCCAGCGACCGGCTCGACGATGATGCAGGCGATCTCGCTGCCGTACTGGGTGAAGGCTTCGCGCACCGAGTCCAGATCGTTAAAGACACAGGTGAGCGTGTGTTTGGCGAAATCGGCGGGTACGCCCGGGCTGTTGGGCTGACCCAGGGTGAGGGCGCCTGAGCCGGCCTTGACCAGCAGGGAGTCGGCGTGGCCGTGGTAGCAGCCTTCAAACTTGACGATCTTGTCGCGACCGGTATAGCCGCGGGCCAGCCGGATGGCGCTCATGGTCGCCTCGGTGCCGGAGTTGACCATCCGCACCTGCTCCATGGAGGGGACGATCTGGCGCACTTTTTCGGCCATCAGCACTTCGATCTCGGTCGGCGCACCGTAGCTCAGTCCCTTCTCCACCGCCTTGATGACGGCGGCCTTGATGGCCGGGTGGTTGTGGCCCAGCAGCATGGGGCCCCAGGAACCGATGTAATCCACATAGGCCTGGCCGTCCACGTCATAGAGGTAGGCGCCATCGGCGTGATCGATGAAGCGGGGTGTACCGCCGACCCCGTTGAAGGCGCGGACCGGTGAGTTGACGCCACCGGGAATGGTCTGGCGGGCCTGTTCAAACAGCTGATCTGATTTTGACATGGATCATCCTTAATGGGATTTTGGTCGTTACCCGGGCGCAGGCTGCCGATTGCGGCTCGGCAGGGGATGGCGGGAGGAGTATGCTTTGCGCTCTCGCCCCGGACTCTCGCCCGTGAAACATGAAACGTGCCGACTATAGCAGAAAGGCCCAGAGCTGGGCAGCCGAGGCCGAGGTGTGTCTGGTCCTCGTTAGATGAGCGTGATTATCCATGGAGCAACAAGCCATTCCTTCCGCCGACGCGGCCTCGCTGCGTCGTCCTCCAGTCTTGCAGCGCCTGATACGGCGGGACAAGATGCCGCTGCTGGTGCTCCTGCTGGCGGCCCTGGTCGGCCTGCTGGCAGGCTTGGTGTGCGGACTGTTCGAGTCTTGCGTTCACTGGCTGGCCCAGCAGCGTGTCGACTTGCTGGCCGATCGCCCCTGGTGGCAGCTCGGCCTGCTCGGCTTTGGTTTCAGCGCCCTGCTGGGGTTGGTCGGCTATTTCCTCACTCATGCCTTTGCCCCAGAGGCAGGGGGATCCGGTATCCCGGAAATTGAAGGGGCCATGGACGACCTGCGCCCGGTACGCTGGTGGCGGGTGTTGCCGGTGAAGTTTTTTGGCGGGGTCTGTACCCTGAGTTCCGGCATGGTGCTGGGGCGGGAGGGGCCCTCGGTGCAGATAGGGGGCAACCTCGGCAAGATGGTGGCGGATATCTTCCGGTTGCCCAAGGAGCATGGCCATGCCCTGCTGGCTGCCGGTGCGGCGGGTGGTCTCGCTGCGGCCTTCAATGCCCCGCTGGCAGGGATACTGTTTGTCATGGAAGAGATGCGACCGCAATTTCGCTACTCCTTCCTCGCCATCAAGGCGGTCGGGATTTCGGCCGTCATGGCGACCCTGATGCTGCAGAACATGAAAGGGCAATCCCCCGTCATCATGCTGCCCCACTACGACGCTCCGGCCTTGAAGGCGCTCTGGCTGTTTCTCTTCATGGGGGGCTGCTTTGGTGTGCTGGGGTTCGTCTTCAACAAGCTGGTGCTCGCCTGTCAGGATGGTTACCTGGCATTGCATCAGAACAAGCGCCACCGCTTCGTCATCATCGGCATGGGGGTGGCTGGAACCTTTGGCATGCTGTCGCTGTTCGCCCCTTCGGTCAC